>NZ_JACIJK010000032.1 GCF_014199305.1 Sphingomonas aerophila | reverse complement strand
ACGGTTGAGCGCTGCATGGCGGAGGGGTTGGTCGGTGGCGAAGGGTTTGCGGTCGACGCCAGCCTGATCCGGGCCGATGCCAACCGTCAGACCGGTGGACCAGGCAGCGAGGGCCTGCCGCACGATGCCGATAGTCGTGCTGTGAGTGAGTACTTCGCCGTCCTTGACGATGCTGCGTTCGGGGCGGCCACACCCGTGGTGCCGAAGTTCCTGGCGCCGGCCGACCCCGCGTCACGTTGGACCTGCGCGCATGGCGGGCAGGCCTATTATGCCTATTCGACCAACTACCTTATCGACCTCGACCACGCCGTCATCATGGACGTGGAGGCGAGCACTGCGGTCCGGCAGGCCGAGGTCACCGCGTGCAAACGCATGATTGAACGGACCCAGGAGCGGTTTGGCGTCTGGCCCGAGCGACTGGCGGCGGATACCGGCTACGGCTCGGCCGAGATGCTCGCCTGGCTCGTCCACGAACGCGACATCCACCCGCACATTCCGGTATTCGACAAATCGTTGCGCCGCGACGGCACCTTTGAGCGCGCCGACTTCCGCTATGACATCGAGCGCGACGTCTACACCTGTCCGGCCGACGAGGAGTTGCGCCGCTACTGGCATAAAGGACGTGCTGCAAAGGAAGAGCTGCCGGCCGATGGCCTTTATAGGTACCGCGCCCGCAAGGCGGCGTGCGATGCCTGCGACCTACGGCCTCGATGCTGCCCTAACGGCCCTCATCGTAAGGTCCTGCGGTCCATTCACGAAGGCGCTCGCGACCTGGCGCGCGATATCGCAACAACCGACGCCTACGTGACCTCGCGACGCCAGCGAAAGAAGGTCGAAATGCTGTTCGCGCACCTCAAACGCATCCTGAAGCTAGACCGACTGCGCCTGCGAGGTCCAAACGGCGCCAAAGACGAGTTCCTCTTGGCAGCTACCGCCCAGAACCTCCGCAAAATGGCCAAGCTCATCCCGCTGACCGCACCGCCGCTACCCGCCTGACCGGGTCGAAGCTGCGCCGTGCCCATTCAGCGATAGCCTCGGCTCGGAACCAACCCCGACTTCTTCAACACAATCGCCC
>NZ_JACIJK010000031.1 GCF_014199305.1 Sphingomonas aerophila | reverse complement strand
CAAGAGCACGCCGACGCCAGGACCGTCGTGCCTTCTTCACCGCGGCATTGGGCGCAGCGGCCGTTGGCTCTGCCTTCGTCTACGCTGACGCCGCCAAGGCTCAGTCGGCCAATGTTGATGTCGATGTTCTCAACTTCGCGCTCAACCTCGAGTACCTCGAGGCCCAATTCTACCTGTACGCCGTGAACGGAGCGGGCTTGCCGGCTAACATGACGGCAAGCGGGTCCGGTACAGCGGGCGGAACGGTCGTCGGCGGCCAGCTGGTGGACTTCAGCAGCGATCCCCTGGTTGGCGCCTATGCCAAGGAGATCGCTGCGGACGAGATGGCGCATGTCGCCTTCTTGCGGGGTGCGCTGAAGACCGCAGCGGTTGGCATGCCAAACATCAACATTTCCGGCGATGCGAACGGTGCGTTCACTGCGGCTGCGCGCGCAGCCGGTGTCGTCGGGGCGTCCGAGACGTTCAACCCTTACTCCTCGCCCAACAACTTTTTGCTCGGCGCGTTCATCTTCGAGGATGTGGGCGTCACGGCGTACAAAGGCGCAGCGCCGCTGGTGACCGACAAGACCTTCCTGGAGGCAGCTGCCGGCATTCTGGCCGTCGAAGCCTATCACGCCGCCATTGTGCGAACGACCCTTTATGCAAAGGGCATCCAGGCTCTAGTCGATGCGACCGAGAAGATCTCAGCCGCGCGCGACAGCCTCGATGGCGCACCCGCAGAGGACAAGATCCGGGGTATCGGTCCTGATGCCGATCAGGGAATTGGACCCTCGGGCACCGGTGATGCGATCATGTCGAACATCGTACCCCTGAACAGCAACGGCCTCGCGTTCAGCCGGACGACCGGACAGGTGCTCAACATCGTCTACCTGACGCCTGGTGCGGCAACGATGGGCGGCTTCTTTCCGAATGGGGTGAACGGCAGCATCAAGTCCACAACCTGATCCAAGCTCACGCGACCCGACCACCTCTCTCCGTTCATCAGGGATGACCATCATGATCGATCCTCGCAAGGCTCTCGATATTCTCGCGGCCTCAGACGTCCGCCGCGCAGCACGACGCCAGTTCCTCAAGGTCGCGGGCGGGAGCACCCTCGTCATCGGCGCCAGCACGATGCTCGCAGGCTGCTTCAATGACGACGACGACCCAAGCCCGGCGCCATCGCCGACACCGTCTCCATCGCCGACCCCAACGCCCACGGCCATCACCGACCCCGACATCCTCAATCTGGCGCTCAACCTCGAGTACCT
>NZ_JACIJK010000030.1 GCF_014199305.1 Sphingomonas aerophila | reverse complement strand
ACAATGTCGTGCGCGTGACCGCGCTGACGGACGATATCCTTCGGGTGACCATCGCCCGGGGTACACAGATGCCCGAAGACGCAAGTTGGGCCGTCCCGGCAGAATTACGGGCGAAGCGTGCATCGGTCACCCCAGACGCAACCGGCTTTTCGACCCGCACGATGCGAGTTCGCCTCGATGGCGAACGGCTGGTCATCACCGATCTCGCCGGCAAGGTGATTTCCGCCGACGCGGCAGAGCCGGTCCGGACCAGCGGGTCGGAGTTCACGCTTCGCAAGATGCTGCCCCAGTCGGAGCATATCTTCGGACTCGGCGACAAGACCGGCGGGATGGACCGCCGCGGCAAGAGCTTTGTTGACTGGAACACCGATGCATTCGGATATTCGCCCAGCGATGACCCGATCTACAAGTCGATCCCGTTCTTTATCGGGACGGGAGGCGACGGCGGCAGTTATGGCATCCTCCTCGACAACACCTGGCGCACCTGGTTCGACTTCGGGCACCATGAGGATGGCGTGATCGCGTTCGGCGGGCCGGACGGACCGATCGACTATTACGTGATCAACGGCCCGTCGATGGCGCAGGTCGTCCGCCGCTATACCGACCTGACGGGGAAGGCGCCGCTGACGTCGCGCTGGGCGCTCGGCTACCAGCAATCGCGCTACAGCTACATGAGCGCGGACGAACTGCGGCAGGTGGCGGCACGCCTGCGTACCGAGAAGGTGCCAACCGATGTGCTGTGGCTGGATATCGACTTCCAGGACCGCAACCGGCCTTTCACCGTGAACAAGCAGACCTTCCCCGACCTGAAGGGGCTGGTGTCCGACATGGGGCGGGACGGGTTCAAGGTGATCACGATTACCGACCTTCATGTCGCGAGCGCACCTGGCGAGAACTACAAGCCCTATGATACGGGCGCGGCCGGCGATCACTTCGTGAAGCGCCCGGACGGCTCCGTGTACGTGGCGCCAGTCTGGCCCGGGCCGTCCGTGTTCCCCGATTTCACCACGGCCAGGACGCGCGACTGGTGGGGCGGGCTGTTCCGTGAGCAGATTGCAGACGGCGTGGCTGGCGCCTGGAATGACATGAACGAGCCGGCGATCTTTAACACGCCGACCAAGACGATGCCGCTGGACAATGTCCACCGGATCGCCAGCGATGACTTCGCACCGCGCAGCGCCAGCCATCTTGAGATGCACAATGTGTATGGGATGCAGAATACCCGCGCGACCTATGACGGGCTGCGGCGCCTGAACCCGAACGAGCGCGCGTATGTGATGACTCGCGCGTCCTATGCGGGTGGGCAGCGTTATTCGGCGACCTGGACGGGCGACAATTCGGCGACCTGGGAGCATCTGAAGCTCTCGATTCACCAGATCATCAACCTTGGCCTGTCGGGCTTTTCCTATTCCGGCGCGGACGTGTCAGGCTTCGCGGGCGGACCCAGCCCCGACCTGCTGACCCGCTGGTTCGAAATCGGGGCCTTCTACCCTGTGTTTCGCGACCACTCGGCCAAGGACACGCCGCGTGTCGAGCCATGGGTGGACGGTC
>NZ_JACIJK010000029.1 GCF_014199305.1 Sphingomonas aerophila | reverse complement strand
GTGATCTGGAAGCTCGATCGGCTTGGCCGCTCCATCCAGGGCCTGATCGAACTGGCGGCCGACCTGTCGGCCCGCAAAGTTGATTTTCGGTCACTGACCGACGGCTTCGACACTGCCACGCCATCGGGTCGACTGCTGTTCCATATTCTCGCTTCGGTCGCGGAAATGGAGCGTGAGCTGATAAAAGAGCGAACCGTTGCCGGCCTGGTTGCGGCACGCGCGAAGGGCGGGACTGGCGGAGGCCGCAAGTCGGTAATGACGCCCGACATGCTCGACACCGCCCGCAAGCTTCTGGCGGCAGGCGACAGCCCCGCGAAGGTGGCAAAGCTGCTGCAAGTCGGCCGCTCGACATTCTACCGTCACTTCCCGGCGACCGAGCGCGAACCCGCCTGATCCGGCGTCAAAACATCGTCGCGTAATAGGATTGCTCGAACCGCCCTCGGCTGATCCGGGCCATGCGGTTGATCCGTTCAGGAACTGGCGGAGGTCTGCGCTTCCGTACGGGCAGATTATCGGGACGGGCCAGCAGCACGAGGTTGGCAATTGTCGCGCCTAACAGGAACTCTTCTTCCGCACCGCGCAGGCCGCGAAGATGCAGGCGGGTTAGGCCGCGCTTGCCCTTGGCGTCAGCGAACACGCGCTCCACGCCCCGGCGCAGCCGCATCGAGCGTTTGAAAAGCGGCGTCTGCATCTCGCCACGTACCAGCTCGCGCACGTCCTCAAACTGGCTGTGCGTCACTGATCGGCTGCTCCCTCCGGTACACTTTCGCTTCAGGTGACAGGTGCGGCAATCGAGCGGGCTGGCAGTGTATCTCAAATTCTGAGCGCGGCGATTGGCGCCACGATATGCAAGCACGTTGCCGGTGGGACAGATATACCGGTCCTGCTCGCGCTCGTACCGGAAAGCCTCGTGAGGGAACTTGCCCTTGGTCTGTTCGGATCGCTCCAGCACAGGGATATGCGGAATGACCCCGCGATCAGTGACGAACGCGAGAAACCCGGCGCTGCCATAGGCTGTGTCGGCTGCAATCCGCTTGGGTCGGTAGCCGAACCGGTCGCTTGCGCGCGCCAGCATCGTCCGCCCTGCATCTACTTCGGCCGAGAAGCGTGCGGGGCTAGCTTCTACGTCAACCGCCACCCCTCCCGGCGTGTCGATCAGCACATTGAAGGCATAGCCGAACCGGCCTCGCGCTGTGCGCGCCGACCAGGCCGACGACGGATCTGTGCGTGATACTTCGACCGGTGCACTAGGCGCCGCGCCTTGCTCTCGTGGCTGGGCATTCGCCCGGTCGGCCAGCCATTCCCGTACCGGGCGGGACAGCCGCGGCAGCGTCATGTCCGTTTCCCGCATCTTGCACTGCCAGCTCGCATCGGCCGCCACGAACGAGGCGTCGATCGCGGCATCCTTACAGGTGATCAGTCCCGCCTTGGCGCAGCGTCGCACCGTTTGCTCGAACAGAACGCGGAAGATGCCGGCGTCACGGAAGCGGCCATGCCGGTTCTTGCTGAACGTCGAGTGGTGCGGCACCCGCGCGTCGAGCGGCAACCGGCAAAACCAGCGATAGGCCAGGTTGAACCGGACCTGCTCGCACAAGCGGCGCTCAGACGTGATGCCGTACAGGCGACCGATCAGCGCCATGCGGATCAGCAGCTCAGGCGCGATCGAAGGCCGCCCCTTGCG
>NZ_JACIJK010000028.1 GCF_014199305.1 Sphingomonas aerophila | reverse complement strand
GCGGGCGTCGGCGGGCACGGCGCCCTTTGCGGTGCTGTGCTGCGACAACATGGCCGGCAACGGTGCGAAGCTGCGGGCGGCGACCGTCGCCCTGGCCGCGACCCGTGACCAGGCACTGGCCGAGTGGATCGCGGCGGCGGTCGCGTTCCCCAACTCCATGGTGGACTCGATCACGCCAGCCACCGATGCGGCGCATCTCGCCCGCGCGGCAGAAGCGCTGGGCGTCGAGGACGCCGCTGCCGTCCAGCGCGAGGCGTTCGTGCAATGGGTGCTGGAGGACGTGGCACTGCCCGGCTCGCCGGACCTTTCGGGCGCGGGCGTGACGCTGACCGCCGATGTCGCCGCCTGGGAGCAGGCCAAGCTGCGGGTGCTGAACGGGTCGCACTCGACGCTCGCCTATCTGGGGCTGCTGCTTGGCCACCACAGCGTCTCGGACGCGATGGGCGACCCGGGCCTGTCGGCGTTTGTCCAGGCGCTGGTCCGCGACGAGGTGCTGCCGACGCTACGCGGCACGGCGGGGCTGGACCCCGGCGCCTATGCCGCCTCCGTGTTCGAGCGGTTCCGCAATCCGGCGATCCGGCACCAATTGGCCCAGATCGCCTGGGACGGGTCCAAGAAGCTCCCCTACCGCCTGCTCGACACGGCAGCGGAGCAGGTCGCGGCGGGCCGCCCGGTCGACCGGATCGGGGTCGCGGTCGCCGGCTGGATCGGCTTCCTGCGCGAGCGCGCGGCACGGGGCGAGACTGTCACCGACCCGCTCGCCGACGAGTTGCTGGCGCGGGCCGGTTCTGCGGGCGACGCGGCATCGCTTGCGCAAGCGATGCTGTCGCTCGACGCGGTGTTTTCGCCCGCGCTCGCCAGCAGCGCCCCGTTCCGCGACGCTGTTGTGCGGGCACTCGGCCCGATCGTTTCCGGGCGTGTCCGCGACGCGCTGGCCTGATCCACGGAGTTTCCCATGGTTCCCCTGCACCTCCACCCCGACCGCCTGCTCCCCGCCGATTCCGGCACCCGCACGGTCGCGCGCGACCTGTTCGCCTCGGTCGAGCACCTGCCCATTGTCAGCCCGCACGGGCACACCGACCCTGCCTGGTTCGCCGAGGACCGGCCCTGGACCAACGCCACCGAACTGCTGCTGGCGCCCGACCATTATCTCTACCGGATGCTCTACAGCCAGGGCGTCAGCCTCGCCTCGCTCGGCGTTGCCGACCGGAACGGCCCGCCCGCGACCGACCCGCGCGAGGCATGGCGCGTGTTCGCCAGCCACCAGAAGCTGTTTCGCGGCACGCCGTCGCGCATCTGGCTCGACCATGTGCTCGCGGTGGTGTTCGGCATCGAGGTCGCCCTCGACCCGGACAGCGCGGACCTGATCTTTGACCGGATCGGGGAAGCGCTGGCGACCCCGGCCTTTCGCCCGCGTGCCCTGTTCGAGCGCTTCAACATCGAGCTGATCGCCACCACCGACGGCGCGCATGAGCGGCTCGACCACCACGAGGCGATCCGGCAGTCGGGCTGGAGCGGGCGCGTCGTCACCGCCTATCGCCCCGACGCGGTGATCGACCCCGAGCACGAACAGTTCCGGTCGGCGCTGGACGCATTCGCGAACCTGACGGGTGAGGATGTGACCAGCTGGCGGGGCTACCTTGCCGCGCACCGCAAGCGCCGCGCCTATTTTGCCGAGATGGGCGCCACCTCGACCGACCATGGCCATCCGACCGCCGCGACCGCCAACCTGTCAGCGGTGGACGCCGAAGCCTTGTTCGACCGGGTCATGCGCGGCGACGTGTCACCCGCCGACGCCGAGCTGTTCCGCGCCCAGATGCTGACCGAGATGGCGGGCATGAGCGTGGATGACGGGCTGGTGATGCAGATCCACCCCGGCAGCTTCCGTAACCACAACCGGGGCCTGTTCCTGAGCCATGGCCGCGACAAGGGCGCCGACATCCCGACCCGTACCGACTATGTCCATGCGCTCAAACCGATGCTCGACCGGTTCGGCACCTCGGCCGAACTGTCGGTGATCCTGTTCACCCTCGACGAGACCGCCTACGCCCGCGAGCTGGCGCCGCTCGCCGGCCATTATCCCTGCCTGAAGCTCGGCCCCGCCTGGTGGTTCCACGACAGTCCGGAGGGGATGCGCCGCTTCCGCGAGATGACCACCGAAACGGCGGGCTTCTACAACACCGTCGGCTTCAACGACGACACCCGCGCGTTCCTGTCCATCCCCGCCCGCCACGACGTGTCCCGCCGCATCGACTGCGGCTTCCTCGCCCGGCTGGTCGCCGAGCACCGGCTGTCGATGGCCGATGCCCAGGAACTCGCGGTCGACCTCACCTACAACCTCGTGCGCCAGGCATACCGCCTCGACCAGGTCACGCCACCCCCCGCACCCCTCGCCGCGGCAGCGGAGTGA
>NZ_JACIJK010000027.1 GCF_014199305.1 Sphingomonas aerophila | reverse complement strand
TCGACCGCTCGCCACAGGTAGACCATCTCGCCGTTCAGCTTCACGTACATCTCGTCCAGGTGCCATCGCCAGTGCCGGAAGCCTCGCATCCGGCTCATCCGCTGGCGGCGGATATCGCCTGCGAACAGCGGGCCGAACCTGTTCCACCACAGCCGTACCGTCTCATGACAGATGTCGATGCCGCGCTCGAACAGCAGGTCTTCGACATTCCGCAAGGAGAGCGGGAAGCGCACGTACATCATCACCACCAGCCGGATCACCTCGGGTGACGAGTTGAAGTAGCGGAACGGGCTCTCAGGCTTGCGTGGGCGAAGCATGCGCCCGCCCTACCCTGCCCGATTGCCAGCTGGTGCATTTGGTTTGACGGGGCCCCTCTCCAAGCTGGCTCTACTTCCAGTCGTGCATCGGGCAACCGTTGAACTTCGCCCTGAACTCGGCTGACATTTCATAAGCCTGCCGGCGCGCGCGATTGACGGAGCCAAGAGGCTGGTGCGCGGCAAGGCCGTGCCAAGGGCTGAAGAAGGTCTGCTCATCGACCTCACCAGCCAGCTCGGTGCCGAGCGAGAGCTGCGGCTCGACTACGATCCGACCGACGGTGCGGTACGGACTGACCTTCTCGTCCCACTCCACCGACGCGTCCTCGACGGGCATCGCGTCGAGATCCGTGTTGAGCTGGACGCGCAGTTCCCAAGTGCCGCCCTGTTCGATGATCGTCTCGCGAATGACCTCGCGCAAGGCGTCGGGACGATCGCTGGTGTCGACGCGATCACCGGTCAATGCGGTCAGGTTGGGCGAGGTCGGCACCAGCGCCAGCTTGGCGACGTAGTCGCCGTACCGGAAAGGCACCTGGCTGTAGTAGATGTCGCCCAGCGGATGAGTGATCGGTGTCCCGCTCATGTTGGAGATCATCGCGCTCTTTCCGCCGACCGCCTCGATCGCCGTCTCGACCCCGCGCAGCGTCGCTGACAACAGCTTCTTCGCCCACTCGGCCTTGTTCGTCGTCGCAGCGAGCTGCTTCAGGCTGCCGAGAAAGGCATTGGCGTCGGGCGCTGCAAACGCAGGCGCATTGACCAGGATGAAGTTCTGGGTGGTCTCGTCCGCCGAGTCCGGCAGCCTCTCGCCCGCGACGTCCAAGATCTTGAGCGCGAGGCCGCGCGGCGCCGACACTGAGTCGTCGAGAATGTCACCAGGATTGGTGGAGAACCGCATTACAACCTTGTGCGTGCCCGCCGTCGCGAACAGACCTTGGGCCAGCTCTGGCGGCAGGTCTGTCGAAATCGTCAAATCACCCGCAAGAATGCCATGCGCCTTGGCATGAACGCTGCGGACGGCGTGGCCATAGTCCTTGGAGGTCGTTTCCGTGATCGATCGCATCGTGTCGATCAGGTCGCGGTGCACCTGTTCCTCCTGCTCGATCGGTTTCTCGACGGCTGGGCTGTAGCGGACGGGCGTGGCGGTCATGGGTGCTCCGGATTAACAAGTGGCGGGGGAAAAAACGGGGGCGGCTCGCGAGCCGCCCCGAGGATCACATCTGCATCAGCATCGCGATGTGGCTCTGCACGACCGGCACGATCTTCCTGGCCGCGGCCTTCAGCGCAGGCACGGTGCCCTCGGCCGCATAGGCCTTTTGCACGTTGAGCGCCTGCTGGTGCGATTCCTTCTGCTGGGCGATATAGGCAGCGTCGCGCGCCGCACCCTGCTCGGTGCGAAGCTCGGACACGAGCTCGTCCTGAAGCGAGTTGAGCGTCGGCTCAGGCGCGGGCACCCGAGCCTTGGCGGCCGCGGCCTTCACGTCGGCGGTGCTCTTCGTGTGATGCTCGATCATCATCTGTGCGAAGGAGCGCACGCGCGGGTCGGTCGTGGTTTCGAGGACCACCTGGCTGGAGGTGCGCTCGTACAGGTCGCTGGCACCCGCCGTGGTGACGTATTCGGTGGGATTCATCACCTGCGCCGCGACCGGGGTGGCGAACAGCGTGAGAGGGGCAAGGATCAACAGCTTGGTCATAGTCTAACTCCGTTGAGGGGGCGGCGCGCTCAGCGGGCGAACGCGGTCTTGACCCGGCCGATGGCGTAGTTCTCGGCGTCGTAGGCACCGCGAACGACCTTGCCCAAGCCGAAGAACTCGTGCGTGACGCCCGGAAACGTGCGCTGCTCGACCGAGACGCCAGCAGAACGGAGGGCGGCCGCTAATGTCTCGCCATCCGAACGGAGCGGATCGATCTGGGCGTTGACGATCGTGATCGGCGGCAGCCCGCGCAAATTGGCCCGGACCAGGTTTAGTCGCGGATCCTGCATGTCGGCCATACTCTTGGAGTAGTAATGGCCGAACCACTTCAGCATCGGCGTGTTCAGCGGCTTGGCGTTGAACGAGTCCTGCTTCGACGGCAGGCTCATGTCGCTGTTCGCGATCGGGTAGACCGACAGGATCGCGAGCGGCTGTGCCAGCTTGTTGTCGCGCGCATAGATCGCGGTCGCCAACGCCAGGTTGCCGCCCGCGCTCTCACCGGCAAGCGCCAGCTTTTTGGTGTCCCCACCCCAGGATGCGGCATTCGCCAACGTCCAGCGATAGGCCGTGGCGGCGTCATCATGTTGCGCCGGGAACTTGAACTCGGGTGCGTGACGGTATTCGACCGAGACCACGATCGCGTTCAACTGCTTGGCAATCAGGCGCGGCGTTGCATCATAAACATTGACATCGGCGATGACCCACCCGCCCCCGTGATAATAGACGACGACGGGCAGCTTGGCATTGGCCGGTGCTGCCGTGGGCTTGTATATGCGGGCGAACTGCATCGGGTCCGATCCGTAGGGCAGATCGCGGGTGGTCACGTCGGGATCCGGCGCGCTGGACATGCCCTTGTTGCGCATCACCGTGCGAGCGCCATCAGCCGCGGTCGGCTGAAGCCGAGCCCGGAGTGGTGAGAGCTGCTCGATGGGCTTTAACCCCAACGACTGCACCGCGGTGAGCACGGCCTGCATGTCGGGCGCGGGCTGAGCGGGCTGGGCCGCCACAGCGGGCGGAGGCGGCGGGGGCGCCGCATTGGGCGAGTTTGCCGACTGGGCCACCGCAACCCCGGAGGCGAGAGACGCAGTAGCCAGCAACAACGTCGCTCGGTGACCCAACTTCGACATGGATGTTCCCCTGAATGTGTCGAAGGGAAAAGCGCCTGCCCCGCCGATTGTTTCTGTACGGTACCGTGCGCTCCAACACGCACTGTGCGCGATGCTGGCTTCTGGCGAGCAAGCCGCCATAGGATCAAGACATGAGCGATCAGCATATAGCCGTTGCCGCAGAGCATTCGTTCACTGGTCAGGATCCACATGCGGTCGAGCAGAACGATGCTGGCAACTGGCTCATCCAACGCATGCATCCGGCAGACTTCGACCTTCTCCGGCCGCATCTGCGTCGTGTCCCTGTCATCAGTGGCGACCAACTGGCCGAAGCAGGAAGTGCGATCGAGACCGTCTGTTTTCCGGAGTCGGGCGTCGCGGGATTTCTCGACGTGCTCGACGACGGTCGAAAGATCGCGGTCGGGCTTCTGGGTCGAGAGGGCTTCGTTGGCTGGCCCTTGTTGATGGGCAACGATCGCTGGCCGCACGAGGTGATGGCACGAGGGCGGGACGGAACAGCTCTTCAGATTGATGCTTCGCGCTTGAAGAAAGCCGTCGCGGTGAGCCCGGGACTTGGCAACTTCCTTGTCCGGTACGCGTCGGCGTTCGTGACGCAGATGTCGCGCACACTCGTGTCCAACTTGATCCACTCGATCGAACGGCGGACGGCGCGATGGCTGCTACTCTACCACGATCGCCTCGACAGCGATGAGCTGACTATCACCCACGAGGAGCTCAGTATCATGCTGGGTGTGCGCCGCGCCAGCGTCACAGAGGCTCTGCACCAACTGGAGGGCAATGGCAGCATTCGTGGTCATCGTGGGAAATTGGTGATTCGAGATAGAGCCGCGTTAGTCGCGCTCACCTGCGAGACCTACGGGCAAGCGGAAGCCGAGTATCTTCGGCTGATCGAACCGTCAGCTGCGATATGAGATGTTTAGGCGTGATATCGCTCGGAAGCGCCAGACCGCTCACGATCAGTTCTTTAAACTAGCGGCAAGCCTCGCCTGGTCGGACCAGGGCAGCGAGAGCTTGGCTTTCCTCAACCGCGGCTCAACACACCTGTGGCAACAACGGGCCCGGTTGGAGCGCCGGTCGGTGATCCACCTGACGGCTCGACCGAGATGGCCAGTGTATCGCCCAAATCAGGGCCCGTACGCGGCCGCAAGGTTAATCGAGTGGCTCCGCCGACAGCGAGCAGCCCCAGGGACCGCGGGACGCCGTCTGCGCCGATCCGCCAAAGCTCGGCCACTCGCCCGCGTGGTGTCGCAAGCGCTGCTACCCGGATGATACCGGAGCCATGATCAACCACGGCCGCTACGGGCGCTACTACCTGACCCTTGGCGGGCACCAACGCTGCAACCAGTAGAGGACCCTCGACCTGATGCCCGCTGGGAACGGGCGTTGGCGCGGGGGTGGTTTGTGTCAGCACCAATGCTGCCAGCGAGGCTGCGAGGGCGCCGCCTGCAAGCCCTCCGACCAGCCAAGGCCAACGCCGTGCATTTCTCGTCGCAGCCGTTACGCCGGCTTCAGCGTCGATTCTAGCCTCGATGCGGCCGGCAAGGGCCGCAGATGGCTCTGTAGGCCCATACTCGGCGTGCAGTACTTCCAGCCGCGATCGCCACCAGGCGAGCTCAGCCGCAAACTCAGGTTCAGCGAGCACCCGTTCGAGCGCAGTGACACGCTCTTCACCCTCGAGCAGGCCGAGCGCGAGCTCAGCGGCGTCGATGCGTTCCTCAGGCGTCATCGCTCAGACAATCCCGAAGCCGGAGCAGCGCGCGCCGGATAGTGCTCTTCATGGTCGCTAGCGGCACGGCTTCGCGTCTGGCCAGCTCACTGTACGTCAGCCCGTCTAGGAAAGCGGCGCGAATAGCCGCGCGGGGCCGGCCGTCGAGCTCCTCCATGCAGTCCCGCAAACGTGTGTCCACTTCCTCCTCGAGCAGGCTCTGGTCAGCGAGTAGCGCGGTATCGGCCGGTTCGCCCGCAGACCTCCCAATGTGATCTGGCAGGGTCTCAAGAGCTGGCCTGTGGTTCGCCCGCCGCCAATCGAGTGCACGGTTGCGGGCGATCGTGGCCAACCACGCGACCGGACTGCCGCGTGAGGGCTCAAAGCTCGGCGCACGCCGCCAGATGGTGAGATAAATCTCCTGCAGCACATCCTCCGCCGTCTGCCGCTCGCCACAGATACGAAGGCAGATGCCAAACAGCTTCGCCGAGGTCATCTGATACACCTCCTGAAAGGCGCGACGGTTGCCGAGACCAGTTGCCAGCAAGGCCGCCAACAGCGCCTCGCGCTCCTGCTGCGATCCGGCGGTCAAAGCGCGGCCGAAGCCTCGCAACGGATCCGGCCATTATATTTTGTCAGCCGCTGCATCCGGAGCCTCCCAGCCCACGTAGCTTAGACGCCCGCACGCAAAACACCATCCTACCCCTCGCGGGCTCATGGGAGGCGCCAAGTGACGACGCAGCAGGACGGCTTGATCGAGACCTTCGACTCAAGAGCACGCCGACGCCAGGACCGTCGTGCCTTCTTCACCGCGGCATTGGGCGCAGCGGCCGTTGGCTCTGCCTTCGTCTACGCTGACGCCGCC
>NZ_JACIJK010000025.1 GCF_014199305.1 Sphingomonas aerophila | reverse complement strand
GTCGCCCCCGTGCTCGGCAACAACAGCGGGCTGGAGGATTTCTTCGCCTGGATGCGCAACAACTTCGACCCCACGGTTACCTGGCGGGACCTGGAAGCGGTGCGCGCCGACTGGACGGGGCCGTTGATCCTGAAGGGCGTGCTCGACGTGGAGGACGCGCGCGAGGCTGCTGCGCTGGGCGCCGACGGTCTGGTGGTGTCGAACCATGGTGGGCGCCAGCTCGACGGCGTCCCCTCCACCGCCCGGGCGCTTCCCGCCATTGCCGAAGCCGTGGGGGACCGGCTGACGGTGCTGGCCGATGGCGGCGTACGCACCGGCCTGGACGTGGTGCGGATGCTCGCGCTCGGCGCCAAGGGCGTGCTGCTCGGCCGTGCCTGGGCCTATGCCCTGGCCGCCGGGGGCGAGGCAGGGGTCCGGCGCATGCTGGAGCTGGTCGAAGCGGAGATGCGCGTCGCCATGGCGCTGACCGGCTGCACCAACGTCAGCGCGATCAAACCGGACATCCTCGTCCGGTCGTGAAGCCCATTGACGAGCAACGTTCCAACTTGTAAAAGCCAGTCCCACAATATGAGACTCTGATTGCTGAGTGGGTAAGCAGGGTCGAAGGCGGATCAACCGCCGGGGATCAACGACGACCGCGTGCCTCAGGGCTGTGGATCGCCGACAAGGGAGGATTGCATGAAGGACCGTGTTCACCGTCGTCGCGTCGCATTCCTGGGCGGCACAATGTTGGCAGCCCTGGCTGCGGGCCCGCTTGCCGCGCAGACCGCTCCCCTCCCGACCGCCGGCGCTCCTTCCGCCAGCGCCGACCAGACCCCTCCGGCGGGCACTCAGCAACAACTGCCGTCCGCCACGCCATCCAATCCCGGCGATCAACCCGATGGTGTCGTTGACGCGACCGGTGCCGCCGTCGGTCAAACCGGCACGGTGAACGATCAGGCGTCGACCCCAGACGTCGTGGTCACCGGCTCTCGCATCGCTCGCACCGGCTTCGACGCCTCGACCCCCGTCAACGTCGTGAACCAGGAGGATATCAAGCTTTCCGGCAACGTGAACGTGGAGCGCACGCTCGCGCAGCTGCCCCAGGCGGTCGGCTCCCAGCTGGGTAGCGCCACATCTAACACCGTTCCCGGCGGCTTTGCGGACGTCAATCTCCGTGGCTTTGGCGCAAATCGCAACCTGGTGCTCGTCAACGGCCGCCGCTTCGCCATCTACGGCCCCGAGCAGGTTACCGACCTGAACACGATCCCGTCCACCCTGGTCGCGCGCACGGAAATCGTGACGGGTGGCTCATCAGCGGTGTACGGTTCCGATGCGATTACCGGCGTCGTGAACTTCATCATCCGCGACGATTTCGAGGGTGTCGAGGGCCGCGCTCAGCTAAACATGGACCGGCCGACGGGTACCCCGGTCTATAATTTCGACCTGACGGTGGGCGGCAACTTCGCCGACAACCGGGGTAACGTGGTCGTGTCGGGCAACTACCTGAAGCGCGGCGCGATCACGCGCGGCGATCGCGGTAGCTTCGCCTTCCTGTCACTGAACGACGGCTGCGTCGCGCCGGGAACGGGTAGCGCTACGAGTGCAGGCACGCCGTTCACCCCGCCCGCCGGACAGGGCTGCGTCGCGGGTGGTGGCGAACCAGGCTTCGTGGCCGGCGGCAGCGGCGATATTCCCAATGGCCGCTTTTCGGGCATTCCGTCCTTTGGTGGAGCCAACGCTGCCCTGAACGCGGCTTACACGGCGGCGGGGCTTGGCGGACTCGGCTCGCGCGGCTTTACTTTCAACGGCGCAGGCAACGCAGCACGCCCTGCTCTGACGCCTCAGGACGATTTCAACCTGGGTCCCGGCAATTACCTGATCCAGCCGCAAGAGCGTTGGATGATAAACACCTTCGGCCACTACGACTTCAACGATCACATCACTGGCTACACAGAGCTGCACTTCAGCAACAATGTGGTGGACGCTCGACTGGCCCCGACCAACGTCGGCGCGCCGACGCTGTTCAACGTCAACAACCCGTATCTGACGCCAGAGCTTCAGGGCGTCTTGCGTCAGCTCGACCTGGCCGAAACCGGCCGCGCTATGGTAACGGCAGGAACCGCGAGCTACACCAACGCGCCAGCTGACGGGTTGGCACTGCTGACTGCGGGTCGGCGCTATGTCGAGGTCGGCCCGCGCCTCGCCACCGAACGCCGCAACGTGTTCCGGGGCGCGTTCGGCTTCCGCGGCGACCTGGGCCAGGTGTCGGACAATTTTCTTACCGACCTGAAATACGACATCTACTACACCTATGCGCGCAGCGAAGACACGTTGCTGCTGCGCAACGCCCTGTCACGCAGCCGCGTGCAGGCGTCGTTGCTGTCGGTCAACGGCGCGGCGCCGGTGTGCAACATCTTCGGCGCGAACATCACCGACGCCTGTGCTTCCGCCATCCGGATCAGCGCCACCAACTCGACCATCGCTACCCAACAGGTCGCGCAGGGATCCATCACCGGCAACCTGTTCAAGCTGCCTGCCGGCCCGGTCGGCTTCTCCTATGGCTATGAATGGCGCAAGACGAGCGCGCGCTTCACGCCGGACTCGTTCCTCGCATCCGGCGACGTTGTCGGCTTCAATCCCGGCCTGCCCACCGCTGGCGACGTATCGGTCAAGGAGGTGTTCGGCGAGATCCGCGTTCCCCTGATCCACGACACGCCATTTATCGAAAGCCTCGTCGCGAACGGGGCGTTCCGCTATTCCAAGTACGATCTGTCGGGCGTGGGCGGGGTCTGGACCTATCTTGGCGGCGCGGACTGGCGGGTCAGCCGCGACCTCGCCTTCCGCGGCCAGTACCAGCGCGCGATCCGGGCGCCCAACGTATCGGAGCTCTACGGCGGCACGAGCCGCGTGGTCGGCGTCACCAATGATCCATGCTCCAACCGTGGGCCCGCATCGCAGCAGACCGACGTCGCGCGCCAGCTCTGCATCGCGACCGGCGTGCCCGCGTCACAGGTGTTCGGCGCCAGTGTTCAGCCCAACAACATCTTCCCGGCTGACTTCGGCGGCAATCCGAACCTGAGCGAGGAAAGCTCGGACACCTACACTCTGGGCGCGGTGATCACCCCGCGTTTCGCACCGCGGTTGTACCTCAGCGTCGACTATTTCAACATCAGCCTGGAGGGCGCCGTTGCAGCCCTGGGTGGCGGTGCGCAGAACACGCTCAACCTTTGCTATAATGTCATCCAGGACATCAACAGCGAGTTCTGCCAGGCCGTGCGGCGTAATCCGTCCACGGGTGAGATCAACGACCCGTTCGCGCTTCAGGTCCGCAACGCCAACACGGGCCGCCTGAAGACGTCTGGCATCGATTTTGCGGCTCGCTATCGCGTGAACCTCGGCTTCGGCCTTCCGGGCCTCGCCGAGAACAGCACGCTCGACCTCGGCTCCAATTTCACCTGGCTGGACGAGTTCACGTCGACGCCGGTGGCGGCTTTCCCGAACATCCAGAACAAGTGCGCGGGCTCGTTCGGTCCGACCTGCGGCCAGCCATTGCCGGTCTGGCGGGGTACCTCGCGCGCCACCTGGAACATCGGCGACCTCAGCCTTTCCCTGCGCCATCGCTATATCGGCCCGGTCACGACCGACCGGTACATCATCCCCGCGCGCCAGGGATCGGCCGCCACGCCAGCCCTGTCGAGCATCGCTTATCCCAAGCTCGGCGACCGGAACTATTTCGACCTGTCTTTCAGCCTCGACATCCTGAAGAACGCGCAGCTGTTCGGCGGCGCCAACAACATCTTCAACAAGAACCCGCCGATCACGACCCAAGGTCCGAACGCCAACACCTTCTCCGCTACCTATGACGTGATCGGGACGGAGTTCTTCCTCGGCGCGACCGTTAAGTTCTGAGCCCCCCCTTACGGGGCCGTGCCGTCCGGTGCGGTCCCGCCTTTTTCCTGAAGGACATCCATGTTGCTTGATCGCCGTTCGCTGCTCGTCGGGGCGCCGGCGGCGCTTGTGGGACTGGCAGGAGTGCACCCCTCCGCTGCTTTGGCTCTTGGCAGTCGAGCGGTCGTGGACGTTCGCCACTTCGGGGCGAAAGGCAACGGAACGCATATCGACTCGCCTGCCATCGACCGCGCGATTCGTCACGTCGCAAAGCGTGGAGGTGGGACCGTCTGGTTCCCGGCCGGCACCTATGCCTGCTACACCATACACCTGGAAAGTCGCGTCACGCTGCACCTAGGCAATGGCGCGACGATCCTGGCAGCCCCTCCGCCGACGGACGGCCGTGGTGGCTACGATCTGGCCGAACCCAATCCCTTCGACATGTTTCAGGACTTCGGCCACAGCCATTGGCACAACAGCCTGATCCTGGGCGACGGGCTGCACGACATCGCGATCGAAGGGCAGGGCCTGATCTGGGGCCGCGGTCTTGGCCGTGGTGACGGCAAGGACGATTGGCTGAAAGATCCGAGCGGTCCCGGCACCGGCAACAAGGCGATTGCACTCAAGAACTGCCGCAACGTGACCATCCGCGATGTCCGCATGCTGGAAGGCGGCTGGTTCGCGATCCTTGCGACCGGGGTCGATAATCTGACGATCGACAATGTTCTGTGCGATACCAACCGCGACGGCTTCGACATAGACTGCTGCCGCAACGTGCGCGTGAGCAACTGCACGGTGAACGCGCCCTATGACGACGCGATCTGCCCCAAGAGCAGCTATGCGCTGGGTGAGGCACGCGTGACGGAGAACGTCGCCATTTCCAATTGCCTCGTTGCTGGCAACTATCAGGTGGGCTCGGTACTCGACGGCAGCTGGAGGCCAATGCCGCCGGAGTTTGCGCCGCTGATCCACGGGCGGATCAAGTTCGGGACGGAAACGAACGGTGGCTTTCGCAACATCGCGGTTACCAATTGCATCTTCCAGGACAGCCGCGGGCTAGCGTTCCAGACCGTAGACGGCGGCGTGGTGGAGGACGTGGTCGTGAGCAACATCACCATGCGGGGTGTGATCAACGCGCCGATATTCTTGCGGCTTGGACGGCGGATGCGCGGACCCGCTGGCCGGGCAGTCGGCTCCATGAAACGAATTTCGATCCGGAACGTGACCAGTTCGGGCGCGAACCAACTGCCTTCCGTGATCGCAGGGTTGGCGGATCACCCGATCGAGGACCTGACCCTGTCGGACATGTTCCTGCATCACGTGGGCGGAGCGCCCGCTGCAATGGCGGCGCTGCTTCCGCCGGAGAACGAATTGGCCTATCCGGAAGCACCCATGTTCGGTGACTTGCCGGCGACCGGCATCTTTGCGCGACATGTGCGCGGGTTGACGATCAGCAACGTGGAGGTCGCGTTGGCGCAGTCCGATCCCCGCGCTGCCTTCGTCTTGGCCGACGTCGCCGACGTGGACGTCGCGCGGGTTCGGGTTCCCGCCGGAGCGCCGGCCTTCCAGCTTCGCGATGTGCGCGCATTCCGCCACACCGGCAGCCGCGCCGTGCCGGACCGGGCGATCAACGACGTCGCGACGATGACCTTCTAAGCTCGCCGTGGCGGGCGCGGTGCGGCTGCCGTGAAGGCGGCCGCGATCGCCTCACGCATAGGCTTGGGCCGGAACTCCGCGTCAAAGGGCAGGGGGCGCTTCGGCAACTTGTCCGGGCGGGGTCGGAAGTCGTTTAGCCAGCTATATCTGTCGCTCAGGCCCCAGCACATCACGGTGCGGGTCTGCGGATATGACAGCATCAGGTCCAGATATGCCCGGGTATGGGCTGCCACCTGCGCATCCCTGGACCCAATCTCGGTCGGCAGCGGGTTGTCATGAACGTCCAGCTCGGTGACCAACAGGTCCAGCCCCATCCCCGTTACCTCGTCCAGAAAGCGCCGCCACGCGGCCTCGTCGATCTGGCCGAGGCCGGTCGGCGTGTCGGAGAACTTGCTGCCGAGGTGGCTCTGCACGCCCAACGCATCGACAGGGACACCACGCTTTTTCATGCCTTCCAGCAGGCGCAGAATGGCGGTGCGATGACGCTCGTTGTCGGCCGCCCAGCTCATGAAGTCGTTATATACCAGCTGCGCTTTCGTAGCGGCTATGCGCGCGGTCTGGAACGCGATGTCGATCGTCCGCTCCCCGCCGAGCGGCTTGGAGAGTGCTGTTTCGTTAATCAGCCCGGTATCCGGATTGATCGCCTCGTTCACCACGTCGAAGCTGTCGACGACCGATGCATAGCGAGAAGCTACCGTGCTGACATGCTGGGTCAGCAGCCGCTCCGCCTCGCTCCTGGGACGGGGGCCAAAGTCATGCGCCTTGAGCCAATCCGGCGTCCAGCGGTCGGCGTGCCAGAGTAGCGTGTGTCCGCGCACGCCAAGGCTGTTGGCGCGGCTCCAGGCGACGATCCGGTCCGCGGCGGTGAAGTCGAATCGCTTCGCATCGGGCCGTAGTGCAACCCACTTCATCTCCGTTTCCGGTACGATCAACGCGCATTCGCGCGCGTTCAGGGCGCGATATGCCGGATCCTCGAAGTTCCTGAGCCCGACCGTGCTGCCAAAGCGGATCCCCTTGGCTGCGCCTAAAGTTGCAAGCGAACTCGGCTGCTTCGGAGCGGCCCGAACCGCGCCGGCAGCTACACCCGCGCAGACACCGCCGAGCAGGACGTCCCGCCGGTTCACGCCCATCACTCCGCTGCCGCGGCGAGGGGTGCGGGGGGTGGCGTGACCTGGTCGAGGCGGTATGCCTGGCGCACGAGGTTGTAGGTGAGGTCGACCGCGA
>NZ_JACIJK010000024.1 GCF_014199305.1 Sphingomonas aerophila | reverse complement strand
TTCACTCTTCCAGAGGCGATGATTGTGGATCACCCGTGCGGTGCGCTCCGGCTCCCAGCCGACACCCTCGCCAACGATCGTCAGGAACTTGGATAGAGTATCCCCGACCACCAGGCTGCCACGCGGGATGTTGAATAGCTCGCAGGCCTGGTCATTGACCACCTCAACGGCCTCGTTCTCGTCCACAATGAGAATGCCGCCTGTCATGTGCTTGAGCGTGAGCTCAAGCAGTCCGGTCACAGCCTTTTCTGCCTGTGGGTTCAGGGCGTTCAACGGTCGCTCCGGCACGCTATACCCGTAAGGGTGACAAGAGACCGCGATAGCAGGATAGGGTAAACGTCACTTTACCGAACGGCGGTAAAACTGGCCGAGCCGGCAAGTCGACCGGCCGCTATCCGCGCCGATCCAAGTCACCGTCGCAAGCTCCGACCGTGTGAATTTTGCCGGTCCCCGGCTATTGTGTAAAGCACGCGACGTGTCTGCGCCTGACTCGCCCTTTTACCTGCCTTGATACGTCGGTGCTGCTATCTCAACTCAATTAGAGCACACCCAGGGAGGTTGCCGTACCTCAGGCGGCGAGTGGCATCGCTAGGACCTCTCTGATGATGTCGGGCCGAGCCTCTACGTTCACGTCCGACAATGCGAGCTCAAGCTCCTGCGCCTTAAGGCCCAGGTCGGCCTCCTGAAACATTCCCGCCGAGCCAGCGAGCTTGTGAAGGAATGACCGCATCTGCTCGATAGTGTCTTCGTCGAAGGTGCCTCTAGCGAGCACTCCTTCAGCGAATT
Organism: Sphingomonas aerophila; assembly: GCF_014199305.1. GTDB lineage: Bacteria > Pseudomonadota > Alphaproteobacteria > Sphingomonadales > Sphingomonadaceae > Sphingomonas > Sphingomonas aerophila. The sequence goes on along the minus strand of NZ_JACIJK010000024.1, from coordinate 6,264 downwards.
CGCGCACGTCGCGCTTTCTTGAAACGTACTTGGCCTGCAGGGCCGGACTGATGAAAGAGTGCGCATGCGGCGTCGGTGTCGCACGCTTCGTTGTCCACGTCCTGATGACGCTTCCAAGCTGCTGAAGTTGAACCGGCTTCGCGATATGAGCTTGCATGCCCGCAGACAGGCAGTTGGCGACATCATCCGCATATGCGTTAGCCGTTAGCGCGATGATTGGAAGCTTCTCCGCGGTTAGGCCGGCTTCGCGAATGGCCCGTGTAGCGGCGATGCCGTCCATGACCGGCATCTGCATGTCCATGAGGACCAGATCAAAGTTCCGCCCGCTCTCACCTCCTTCTGTCACCGCCTCGAAGGCCTTAGCGCCATCGGAAACGATCGTTACGGTGTGGCCAAGATGGGCGAGCATGGCCTGCATTAGCTCCTGGTTCACATCGTGGTCCTCCGCCAACAACACGTGGACTTTGTCGAGAGGCGCTGCGCGCATGTCTTCGGGCCCTGCTTCAACGCTCGGGAGAGCCACCGCGGGTATCACGGGCACTCTGAGCGTGAAGGTCGTGCCACTACCCAGCTGGCTTTCGAACAGAAGCGTGCCGAGCATCATTTCAGCGAGCTTCTTGCTGATTGACAGCCCAAGGCCGGTGCCGCCAAAGCGCGCAGCAGTGTTGCCCTCGGCCTGGACGAACTCCTGGAAGATGGCGGCCTGGCTTTCTGGGGAAATGCCGATGCCGGTATCGGCAACTTGGATCTGAAGCACGCTGGTTGCACCATTGATCTCAAGCTTGGCGGCCACGGTTACCGAGCCTTCCTGCGTAAACTTCACTGCGTTCCCGACGAGGTTGAGAATAATCTGTCGCAGGCGCAGGCCGTCCAGAACCGCAAATTGCGGAACACTGTGATCAAGAACGCAGTGCAGCTCCAGGTTTTTCTGTGCAGCCGCTGGCCTTAACAGTTTAACACAATTGTTGATCTTGTGTCGTAAGTCGACGTGCTCCGGGGCGTTCTGCATTTGGCCTGCCTCGATCTTGGACAGGTCAAGAATATCGTTGAGAAGGCGCATCATTGCCCTTCCAGAGTCGGCGATCATCTGAGCATGGCGCCGTTGATCAGGTTCGAGCCGACCGCTCAACATTAAGTCCGTAAATCCGAGCACACCGTTCATAGGTGTGCGTATCTCATGGCTCATGTTGGCGAGGAAGTTCGCCTTACCCTTAGCGGCGGCTTCTGCGTTGTTGCGCGCTTCTAACAAGTCCAACTCTAGCTGAGATCTCCGACTGATATCCTCCTCTAGTTGAGCATTCAGAGCCGCGAGTTGGTTCAACCGGCGACGTCGCTCCGTTACGAATATGCAGACCAGGAATAAAAAGATTAAAGCAGAGCTTGCGATGGCCAATTCCATTGGCCGCTCAAGCCTTCCGGCAGCAATCTGGCGGTCTGCGAGCAGCTTCCGCTCTGCAGCGTCTGCAGCCTCAGCCAGGCGATCCCAACGCTCGTGCAGAGCAGTATTTGCTGGACTTAGCGCAATTTGAGTGGCTTTCGCCCGGTTCCCACGAGCAGCTTGCGTCAGGATTTCGCGCGTAATTGCTGACCGCCTGACATATAGCTGCTGAATCTCTCGGATGTTCTGCTGCTGATAATGGTTGTCGAGAGTTAACTCACGAATGTGGGCAAGCGCTGGCCCTGCTTTCTGCTGCAACGCGAGCGCGCGCAGCCGGAACTCAGGCGGCCCACCTAAAACGTAGCCCCTTTTGAAAACCTCGGCCTTGAGCATCAGGATCCGGGCGTGACTCAGCTCGTCTTCCACCCTTAGGGTGTGAGCGACCCATCTCTCCGCGTTCTTTTGCGCGACGAAGAGCGTAGCAGTCAGCGAACCGGCCGCGACGAGCAGAATAGTGCAAGCGATTATAATTATTTTAGGGCTCGATACTGAGCGTAGCATGATACATCCTGCCGACTGACGCTCCCATTATAGAACAAGGATGGGGCCGGCGGGGCGTCGGGTCTCGGTCGGCCGGGCCCGCCCCGCCGATGCACTTGGTTAATGGCTTGTTGAGGCGAGCGTTCGTAAAGTCGCTCCGGCTGCTGGGGGCATCTTCTTGGCTCTCCCACCTGCCTCTTACGTAACAAGAGATTGTCTATGGCCCGTATCATCATTGCAGACGACGACGAGATCGTCGGCGAGATCGCCCGTGACGCCCTGATCAGCGCCGGTCATGGCGCTGGGCTCGTCACCGATGGCATTGAAGCGTTCAGGATCATCAGGGCCCGCCGCCCGCATGCGGTCATTCTCGATTGCAACATGCCGGGCATGTCAGGCGTGTTGCTGGTGCAGGAGCTACGCAAGATGCAGGAGTTTGCCAGCTTGCCGGTCATGATGCTGACCGGACGTCGGGGTGAGCGTGATGAGGAGCTCGCTCGGTATGCAGGTGCGGATGATTACCTGCGCAAACCCTTCGATCCGGACGAGCTGGTCTTCCGCGTCGAGCAGATGCTGGCGAGGGCCTGATGGCGCGGATCATCTACGTCGAGGATGATCTCTTGGTGGGCGAGGTTGTTCAGGAGATCTTGACCCAGGCGGGACACCTGATCGGGATCGTTCCCCACGGCACCCTCGCCTTCGAGACCATCGTGTTCAAAAAGCCCGAGCTCATCCTTCTGGACCAGAAGCTGCCGGGTATGCAGGGCATGGAGATCCTGCGCGCGCTGCGCCGCCTGCCCGATCTCTACCTCACGCCCATCATCATGCTGACGGCCAGGGCAGGCGACGACCCGCGGGACGATGCACTTGTTGCGGGCGCGAATGACTATCTGGTGAAGCCGTTCGATCCAGCCGAGCTTGTGCGCCGCGTCGAACTCGTTCTGGAGCAGACCGCCCTTTACCAGGCAGTCCCGTAGTGGCGCTAAGTAGACCGGCTACATTGCCTCTACATCTCACACGATAGAGCGTTTTGGCGGCTGTTATTCAGCCTGGATCTATGGCCGACTACGACACCGGGCGAGCGCCCGTGAATGGCGAACTCTAGTAAGAAGCTGGCCGTCGCAACGGTTGGCTCGTTCTGCACTATAAAGACTGGGCCAAGGGTCGTCCTATCTGAACAAACTTGGAGGTCGCAGGGCGCCCGCGCCTCCCATCTCTCCCCTATAATTCGATTGAGTGCCGCTTCGTAGCAGTCGTGACCGCGCAAGACCGCGTTGATCGGGCAACTGCGAGTGGCTGGTGGATTATGTGACGGGGGAGTGCCAGCGTGGCGCATTTCGTGAACTTGAAGATCGTAACGAAGATCGTTGCACTATTATCGATGCTGGCGTTGGTCTGCGTCGGCGTCGTGATCTACGGCAACAGCACTCTCAAAGCCGTAGACAGCAGCTACAGCGAGCTAGTGGATCATAAGCTGCCGAGCACGACCAAGCTCGCGCGCGTCCAGCGCCTGGGCACAGAGATGGTCTACGCCGGCTACAAAGCGATTACTTATGACGGCGCCACTGAGACTGCCCAGCGCACTCCGAAGGACGAAGCGAAGGCCTACCAGTCAGCTAAGGAGCTGCTGATCGAGGCGCATCAGCTTCGGCCTGATCTCGACGCGCAGCTTAAGGACATCGAGGCAAATCTGGACCGGGTGCACGAGGTAACGTCGAACGCAATCACGCTGGGATTGGGCAACGACAACGCTGCAGCCACGCGCGGCATGGCCGGGGCTGATGATGCACTTGGGGCCATGGGCGCGACCCTCGTGCCTTTGAACAACAAGGCCATTGCCGATGCCCAGCAAGAGTCAGCGGATCTGAGCGCGCAGACCGCGGCAAGCGCTAGAACGTCGCTGATCGTTGGCGTTCTTGCGGCGCTCGCGGGCGTAGCGGCTGGGATCTTTGCCATCCGTGCGACGATCACTGCCCCGCTCGCCCGGCTTCAGGACGCGATGCGGGAGCTCGCTAAAGGCAACAACAAGGTCGACGTTCCCGGTGCGGACCGACGAGACGAGGTCGGGTCGATGGCCAAAGCCGTGCAGGTGTTCCGTGAGGCAGCACAGGCCCAAGAAGTGGCCGCGGCTGAGAAGAAGAGAGCCGATGAGCAGCAAAGGATGGTAGTCGCTACTGTCTCTCACCACCTGGACTCGCTCGCGGCAGGCGATCTTACTGCCTCGATCAACGTTGACTTCCCTGAAAGCTATGCAGGCCTGAAAACCAATTTCAACGAAGCGCTTAACGCTCTTCGTGAGCTGATTGCCTCTGTCGGGGCGAGCACCGCCTCGATCCGCACCGGCTCTGGCGAAATCGCCCAGGCGTCTGAAGACTTGGCGCGCCGTACCGAGGGCAATGCAGCCTCGCTCGAGGAGACCTCGGCAGCCATTGCTCAGATCGACGAACGCTTGAGAACTTCTGCAGTGTCTGCGGCTGAAACTGTAACGCGGGCCGATGGAGCGATCGCTACGGTTACGAAAGGACGAGGCCGGGCGGACCAGGCAGTCCAGGCAATGGGCCGGGTTGCCGAGAGCGCCAAGGGCATCGACAGCGTCATCGAGGGTCTCGACAAGATCGCCTTCCAGACGCGCGTGTTGGCGATGAACGCTGCCGTGGAGGCTGGCCGCGCCGGTGAAGCCGGCCGGGGCTTTGCGGTGGTCGCCGACCTTGTTGGCGCGCTCGCCATGCGCTCGGAAGAGGAAGCCAAGCGTGCGCGGGAGCAGCTTACTGCAACCCAGACGGACGTGGTCAGTGCTGTGGAGGCCGTTCAGAATGTGGACGCTGCACTGTCGGCGATCACGGGCGACGTCACGCAGGTACACCAACTGCTCGGAGCAATGGCTGCGGACAACCAGGCGCAGTCGTCGGCTATTACTCAGATTGCCACCGCGATCAGCACAATGGACCAGTCAACGCAGCAGAACGCCGCCATGGTCGAGGAAACCTCGGCTGCTGCTCGTAACCTCACCTCAGAAGTTCAAGCGTTGGCCGAACAGGCGGCGCGCTTCAAGGTAGATGCTCGCAACCACGGCCGCCCGGGCAGCTCGCATGTGGAAGCGTTGAAGCCGAAGCACGACGCGAAAAGCAGCTCGTACATGTCGCCGGTCAAGCCGCTTCCCGCAGCTGCAATCCCTGCCCTCACCCGGCCAGGTAGCGATGATTGGAACGACTTCTGATCCGCAGCGGGAGCCAGCAGGCGACAGGCTGGCTCCCGCACGCCAGACCAAGAGGCTAGCACATGACCAATACCCACGAAACCGGCGCCTCTGAACAGAAGATCATTGCTTTCAAAGTCGGCACGCAGCTGTTCGGGATCGACATTCTATCTCTCATCGAGATTCGAGAATGGGAAATCCCGACCCCGATCCCGGGCGCAGCCGACGATGTTCGTGGCGTGATCAATCTGCGGGGCACCGTCGTCCCGGTTATGGATCTGGGTCACCGCCTGGTCGGGCAGACTACCTCGATCCACGGACGTTCTTGCGTGCTCGTGCTCGATATAGCGGGGCAGTATGCCGGCTTCCTGGTGGACGAAGTTGCCGACATCGTGACCATCCAGGTCGCAGACATTCAGCGCGTGCCCGATCTAGAGCTTAGGGATGCGGACCTGGTTGCCGGCCTTGTGCACATTTCGAACAGCAACGGTGTGACAGAGGCAAGCCGCGCCGCTGTGACCACTGTGACTCTTCTTAACTTGCACGCTCTCCGGATCTCCAAAGGAGTGTGCAGGGCAGCTGCTTAGAAGCTGCCCGACGCTACGCACCGAATCTGTGTCACCTCGTTAACCATTGGACGTCAAGACAACCCCATCAGAGTTGGGCGGACTGCTCCGCTTCGCTGGTTGGGGAACCAGAAGATGTCGAAGACCACTGTTGCGTTGGAAGCCGCTGTTGCTGTTGTGATCGAGAACACGCCCACGGGCGACATTCGTCAGACAGCTCGTCAGCACGCCAACGCGGACAAGGCCTTCGCCCACATCCTGAAGCTCATCGGTCCGCGCATCCGCCACTTCATCCGCCAGTACGGCCTTGCCACTTACTGGGAGGACGCCGAGCAGTGCTGCGCGATCTGCGTGCATCGCGCTATCCAGGCCTATGACCCCGAGAAAGCGCAGTTCACCACCTTTGTGAACTGGCAGCTCCGTGGCGAACTGCAGAGCTTGCGTTTCCGCCTGATGACCGACCAGCGCCCCTCCGCGAAGAGGGTCGACGCCACCACCATGTCGCTTCATGTTGTCTCGACCAACTCCGATGGTGACGAAGCCACGCTGGAGTCGATGGTCGAAGACACGGAAGCGCTGGCGCG
>NZ_JACIJK010000023.1 GCF_014199305.1 Sphingomonas aerophila | reverse complement strand
CTTTGACAAGGCTCTTGGCGCGGGGTGGAGCAGCCCGGTAGCTCGTCAGGCTCATAACCTGAAGGTCACAGGTTCAAATCCTGTCCCCGCAACCAGATCAATTGCAGCGCCCCCGAGGAGTGTTCCTCGGGGGCGTTTTGCATGTCTGCGCGGGCCCATAGCTCAAGCATCGATGCCAACTCGCCACGCAACTGGTTTGCGCGACTGCCATCGTCCGGCATGAGTACAACATTTGCCGGAAAGCGGACCCGCTCACCCGACTGGTACGCGCTCACCCGACTGGTCTTGCGATGCTTCCTCGCAGGCGCGCGGACGTTGCCTTCCACCAATTGGCGCGCCGACACCCAAGGGACTGGGCTGATTACCCAGCGTATGCGGGGAGACCCGAGAGGGGTGGGCAGGATCCAGCGCTTCGATCCGCTCAGAATGTCATGATCAACGATCCGGACGGCAGCGGCCCAAGCCATCCTGGCTTCTGGGCCGGCTACACCTTCGTCGGTCCCGAATAGATCAACAGGCTGTTCGGCCGCGTTGTTACCGTCGTAACGCACTGTCCGATGTGAAGCCCGCGCTCGCACCGCCGTGCGCCACGGATACGCGCCGCGCAGTCCAGCGGCGTAGATGCCCCTTGTTGTCGCGCATCAGCGATGGGACGCGACGAACCACGACGCCTTCGCGCGGAACCTCTTCCTCGAACATGTCGAGCGGGAGAGGCGCAAGGATCCGCCCGAGAGAGGCATCCGCGTCGGTGAAGCTTCCTTTTCGAAGGTGGAACCCGCCACTCCTGCCATTGGCGACCGGAACTAAAGGGATCCACCAGCCGGGCGGCACCGTTTCCAGCCTGTAGGTCAGGTCAGCAGCTTCGGGTGTGACGAACTCGTCGGCAGGCCTAGGTTCGAGCGTACGGTCGCGTGGGTCGCCAGTCGGGCCCTGCACGCGGTTCTCGATGGCCCAAACCATGTTCGCGGTTTCGTCGCGAGCAAACACAACTTCCTCGACCGGTGCACCCTCCATTGCGGTACGCCCGCCGGGCGGAACCAGGAGCCCGCGCAACGCCTCGCCAGACGAACCATCCAGGGTGAAGAGCTCGAAGTCCTGCACGCCGGTGTTCCCCTGCTCCACAGAGAAGCGCTCGTTGAAGGTGGTGCGGTACTGGACGCTGGTCATTTCCACCACCGCCCCCCGCGGCACATCCAGCGGCGCTATCAGCCAGTCGTCGGCATGCACGGTGGCAAAGTCCAGAAAGGCGAGGCGGGCCAGGTCGTGAGGCTGGACCTCGACCATGCCGAAATTGACCTGTCCGTCCTCAAACCGCCGGAGCCGGCTTGCTGGCATTCCCGCATAACGCAAGCGCGTGGCGTGAACCGTCGAGTCGATCGGTTCCGGTGCAGTGCCGGGCGCCTCGCCCTCGACTGCAACGCTATCGCCGGGCTCGTGGTCGAAGCTGTACCAGTCGACCGGGCCGCCATCATGCGCGACCGCGCGGCAGACCCGGCGGTCTTCGGGCGCACCAGCGCGAACGGAGAAGTCATACTCCAGGCGTGCCTGCCGCCAGCAGTCTCCGAGGCCGACGCTGGGCTGGACATTGGCGCGGTACCATTCCAGCCAGTCCCGCGCGGCCTGTAAAGCCAGTTCGCCAGTGCCCGCGGCCCAGGATGCGGCGAAGCTGCCGTCCTCGACCTGTTTTGCAGCAGCAGATCCGTCGATCCCTCCTCGGGCGAGCAGTCGCCACATAGCAGGCACGGGTGCCGCGATCCCGCCATCATCCGGCACGGCGAGCGGGCAAGCGGTCGCCAGGGCCGAACGAACAGAGGCTCCCGCATCTTCCAGCATGGCCGCCAACAGCGCGCCGCCCTCTGCTCGATCGCGCAGGGTTGCACCCGTGAAGGGTTCAGCTTCCACCTCCGGCTCGATCAGGTCGCGCTCGGTCATGGTGCGGGCCGGCTGTCCTTCGGGGGCGAAGGCGGTGAAGCGCCGGGCCGTCCCGGTCAGCTCCACCGCCACGGGCGTGCCTGCGTCCTCTCCGTCGAACTCACCGAATTGCCATTGTCGGGCCAGCAGCCACAACGGATCGTGGACGCGTGCCGTCAAGGCTTGGGCCGGCTCCCCGCTGAGGCTTTGCGGTTCGAGCCGGGTCCAGGCGGGGGGCGCGAGTATGGGAAAGCGGATCGCCGACACGGGCGTGCGGTCCAGGAAAGCCGCGACGCCCTCCCTGGCAATATCGGCGCACATGGCTCAGCCCTCCTCGACCATGGCAAATGCCTTCAGGGGTGCATCGGCCGCAGCGGACTTCAGGAAAAGGTCGTCGAACTTCGACCAGTCCACTGTCCTGACGCCCTGAAGCGACCAGGACTGGGTGTAGATGGCCGGCAGGATGCGGGCGGCGAGTGGCACCGTTTCCAGCGTGACCAGCCGCATTCGCGCCATGTCCATCGTCTCCGTTACCAAGTCGAACACGCGGTCGTCGCTCCAACGCGCTCCATCGGGCGAGACGCCGACAGCATGGTCTGGGCGGGCTGGACGTTCGGCGCGTTGGCGTGAATCGCGAGGGCGGCAGTGGTCTCCAGCGTGACCTTTGCGTCCCCGCCCGTCCCCTTCACGACGCGGCGCGGAAAGGTTTCGTTCCAATTATCGATCACCAGCCCTGACAGGGTGGCGGGGGGCGCCTCGGGCGCGTCCGCGATGATGGAGATAACCGGCGCGTCCGGCGTATGCATGTCGTCGGGCAGCGCTTCCGCGGCCCACCGCCCGGGCGCGCCCCCCATCTGCATCACCGCCAGCCGGGGCTTCCCGGCCAGGCTGTCGCACAGCAGCAGGTGGTCGCTGAACGCCTGTACCTGCGGCCGCACGGTCGCGATGTCGCTCAGATAGCGGCGAATGGAAGCAGGTCGCACCGGATCCAACGTGACTTCCAGTGTCGGCTTGCCATTCGCGACCTGCGGGATCGGCAACGCGAAGTCGGGGCCGAACAGCGCCTGTGCGCGCCGCGTGAGCAGCTCTTCCGGATCGGATGGCGAGGCGATCACGCTTGCATGCGCGGCCAACCGCCGTTTCGCCTCCGCCGCGGCGAGCAGGGCGGTCTCGCCTAGTTGCTCGCGCGAGACGCTGGGCGTGGCGATGCCGAAGTCGGTAAGCGCCACCAGCGCGGCGGAAAGGTTCGCAACTCCCACCGCGGGAACTGCAAGCAGCGAAACCAGTGCGTCGCGCTGCCGGGCAAGGAGCGAAACGGCCTCGTCCAGTCGTGTGGCCAAATCGGCAAGCGCCGCAGGGTCCGGTGCATAGGGCGAGGGTGCGCCGGGCAGGCCGAAGTCGCCGCCGCCGGCGACCCGTGCGCCTTTGAGCAGTCGCCCCATGCTTTCTGCCAGAACCAGCATGTCGGTGAGAGCGACCGTGCCAGCGGGCAGGCGCGGGTCGGCAGGGGCGGCGGGGTCAAACGGAGCGATTCCGATGCAGCGTCGCACCACGGAATCAGAGTCGTCGCTTAGCGCCACGAGATCGAGGGCGGCGATCGAGCCGGTCGCCAGGCGGATCGGCTCGCCGTTCTCGGCAAAGCCTATCACGATGCGCGCCGGATCACCCAGCCGCTCGGCCGCCCACCCTTCAAGGCCGGGAGCCACCCGCGCGCGGGGCGCGGCAGGATTCCAGCCGCCGTCCCGGCCGATGATGATCAGACTGTGAGACACGGGCTGGCCCCCGCGCAGCGAACTGACCACGTCCGGCTCGGGTGGCGCCACGTCGCCGCGCCCCGCTGCATCCATGGTTGCCGACGCGCGCGGCAGATTACCCTGGGCGAGCTGGTGGACGCTCTCGGCCAGCAACAGGTCGGCGACCGTGTCGACGCTGCTCTCCAGCCCACGAATAGCATCCTCGATCTTGGAAAAGATTGCATCGGTCATTGGCGGCCAGTCCGCGTCGGCGGGCAGATACGGGTTGTTGTCGGGCCTTCGGGCGAGCTTGTCCTTGATCGTTTGCGCCCCGGTTCCGCCTTGCCAAATTTCCACCAGCCGAAGCCCGTCAGTGACGTTGGCGGCCGCGATTGCTTCCTGCGCTTGCGGGTCGACATCTTCCCCGCGATCGCTGAGCCGACCCTGCGTAAGGGGCGCCAACGAACGCAGGTTCAGGACAAGATAGCCTAGCTCCTGATCCTGAAGCGCCCGCTCGATCCGGTAACCGAGCAACGCGCCGAGTGGCTGCCCCTGCCGGATCCCATCAATCAGGTGCAGCGCGTCGCGCACGCGGGCAGAAGAAAGCCCGATCGCATAGGGATTGCGCTCGCCCGCAGTGGTCCGATGGCTGAGATGGGCCGCGCGCAGAATGCCTGCGGTCGTTGCATGGGCGAGTGACGGGGCCAGGATGTAGCCGCCCGGCGATGCCTGACGTCGTTCGGGGCTCAATTGCTCGACATAGGCGAAGGCACCGATGGAGAGCCCGTTGGGCTTGGCGGCACGCTGGCTGGTGAGCCGCCGCGACACGGCCCCCGTGAACCAGGCATCCAGGCGGTGCGACAGGAGATCCAGTCCCTCTGCCACGAGCACGTGCCGGGCCTGATTTTTGGGATCGCCCACGTCTCGGGACAGGTGATCGAGGGCCTCGCGGAACTCGGCCGCAAGCCGCTGGCCGCGCAGCACCTCATCCGCAACCAGTACGCCCAGGAAATCACGCGAGTCGGCGGTGCTGACATTATCGAAATGCGCGGTGAAAGAGGGCTCCTGCATGTCGTTCATGGCAAAGCTGCGCGCGGCAGGGCGCATGGCGGGGTCCCTGCCGCCGGGAAGTGCGGCAAGCAGCCGCGTCGTGGTAGCAAGGTCGGCGTTGTCCGGCTGCGCCAGAAACGCCCCCACGTCGCTGCGCAGGGCGGGCTCCAGATTCGGCGCGGTGCTCACATAGTCCAGGAAATCGCGTCCCGGCCGCCGCCTTGTGCCGAGCCGGGAATGCGCGATCGAAACCAGCGCCTGGAACACGCTGGAAATATTGCCGCCTGCGCCGCTGGCCAGCAGTGCGGCAAGGAAGGCGGGGTCGCGCAGGTCGTCGGCATAGGGCAGCAACACTGCCCGCGCCTTGTCGTCCAGGGTTTGGCCAAGCTTGGCGTAGCTGAACTGGCCGATTGCCTCCTCCAGCATCCGGGTCAGCAGGCGCTCGATATCGACGGCTCCCTTGGCCTTGTCGGAGACGAGTGCGAACTGGTCCATCGTCGAGCCCGGCAGGCACCGCCGCGCTCGCACACCGTAGGAGATCGCCGCCTGGCCGAGCACCCGGTCCATGGTGGTACGCAGATCCGCCCCTGAGCCGACATGGGCCAACTCGTCGGTGGCAGCCATCCAATTGGGGCGAAGCCGGCGGAGGAAGCCGGTGAGCTGGCTGCCGAACCAATCCGCCTGATCGTCAACCCATTGGCTGGCCATGGTCCACGCCGGCAGGATCCCGTAGGGCTGACTGCCGATCCGAATGCCGGGAATCGGCCCGCGCCCGCGCACATGATCGCGATGGAACTCGCGAACCGCATCGATCACGAGCGGCGAGATTGCCGCGCTACCCTTGTCCACGGACTCCAGGAACTGGCCCAGGGTCGCGGGCCATAGCGCGGTGTTCATCGCTGCAGCATCCGCCTGTTCGCGCTCGCCGCCGTGATCGGTCGCACCCAGCCATCCCGCCTCGATGCCCAACGTGCGGGCAAGCACAGCAGCATTGCTGTCGGGGACTGGGGACGTTCCAGCGATCGGAGGCGGCGTTTTCTCGACCCGCCGTTGCCAGGCGGCCCGTGCGGACTCAGTGTTGTTCGTGGGCGTTCCCTGCGGCAGGAAGGCGAACCCATCGCTCGACCAGTGGGCATCGAGCAGTTGGGACAGGTCGGCGGCCGCCTCGGCCGGGTCGCGGCTGCGCATCACGCCCGCGACGACCAGACGGTCCACCTTGCCCGGGCGTGCAAGGGGCAGGGTGAGGGCGAGCCCCATCGACGCGGCTGCGTCATAATCGGCCAACCACTCGGTCCCTGGAAGGATCTTCAGCCCGTCCTGCTCGACCATCGCCTCCTCGTCCTGGGACAACAGGCCGATCCGCACTTCGGGCGGGATTGCCGATCCGAACGCGCGTGATCGGGTGCCACCCTGATCCGCGATCGCGACAAACCGGTCGGGAAGAAGGCGGGCCAGCCCTGCTCCGCTGCCGCGCGGGCCAGGCGTGGGGAAAGCCGGTGCGCCGGTTCCAAGGTCCGCCATGTTTGCAGGCGTCATGGCGCGCGCCACCCAATGCGACCGCGAGGCGCCTGTGGCTTCCAGAAGCAGCTTCCACGCGCCCGCTTGTGCCGCTTGCGCCGCCGCAGCGCCGCCCGCCGCCCACAGGGCATTCCAATATGCCTGTCCGGCTGCAGCCTCCTCGGGGGACAAGCCGCGATCCAGCCGGTCGACATGGATCTCGTCGGGATAGACCCGGATGCGCAGGTTCGTACCCGTATCATCAAAGCGGGTTTCGATCCGGACGGGAAGCAGCAGCAGCGGCACGTCGGCGGGTGCATCGCAGCTGTCCCGCTGGGCGAGCCGGTCGACGAGCACCGCGTGATCTGCATCGAGAACGCGGCGGTCCCGACGCGCGGCCTCAATCTGAGCGGCGAGTGTTGCCGCGCGATCTCCGCCATCCGTTGATGCGCGCGCGGCGCGAAGATCGGTGGTCAGGCGCGCGATTTCCTGGTCCTTGCCGGCGATCTGGCCGCGCAGGGTTCCGGCGGACCGATGCACGTCGCCGATCAGGTCGTCGGGCTCAGGCATGGGGCGATCCCGGGTTCTGTTGAGAGAAAAGGTCCGTACCCTGGAAGGCGGCGCGAACGGGATCGCGCAACAAGGTGCGGGCGACCACGGCTGAGGAGCCCGGCCATTGCTGCACCTCCGGCACGCTACCTTCGTCTCGAATGGCCAGGGTTCGCGCGTGCGGCGCCAGAAACCGTCCGCGATCCAGCGTGGGCACGCCGCCGACCAATTCGGTCAGGTCATTCCAGTCGAGCTCGCCTTGCTGCAATGGCGACTCCTCCGACCTCGGGTTGCCGCTGAGCGCTGCTGCCATGCCGAAGCGAGGAGCGGTGGGATGCTCGGCAAGCAGGAACCAGCGCCGCTTGTCGACCTGCTCGATCGACAGCTTGAAGCCGACCAGCAGGTAATCGGGTTGCAGATGTGCCTGGAAGAGGACCTCCGCCTCGCTGTTTTCCAGGAAGCGGGGCGGGAAACTGTCGTCCTCGGCGACAACGCTGGCGACGATCATCTGCGGATAGCGACGTACGATCGCGCCACGGATCACCAAGACGATCGGAGTGAAGTTCGGCTCGGCCGTCCCGCCCAGGCTGATGTGGGAACCAAGCACTCCACCCCCGAATCGGTGGATCGGACGGATCAGCTCGTCCTGCTCGGCATCCCAGAAACGTTTGAAATAGGTCCCGCGCTGGTCGGTCGGATAGTTCCGCCACAACAGCTCGCGACCCATCTCGTCCGACAGGCCGGTCAGAAAGGTTTCGCAGAAGGTAGGGTTAGCCTGAAGCAGCGTGACGAACTCTGGCTCCGCGATTGTGCCCAGGCCGGGGACGAGCCATTCGCGGTCGTAGCTGTCCAACGCTTCGTACATCGGGCGTGGAAACACGGGCGCGGCCATGACCGGATCGATGCGCAGGTCGTCGAACCAATCGGCCGGAACCAGATGAGGCCACCGGCGGATGCGCCCCTTCAGGTAGGCGGTCATGGTCCGTGTCGGAGCCAGCGCCTCCGCGATGTCGGCGGTCGAAAGCGTCAGTGCTGGGATGGCTGATGTGTCGCGCGCGGGCGGCAGGGCCATGCCGTTGACGGTTGCATCGAAGCTGCGCGCCAGGTCGCCGACCTTTGCCGCGGCCAGGTCCGATACGGTGCGGGTCACCTCGCGGGACAAGGGCGTGTCGAACCGGGTGATCGACGTCACCGCCGGGGCGGCAGGTGCAACATCGGGGCCAGGGCGCACGACGATGGGTCCGCGGGGGCTGAGTACGGTCGTGCCGGTGCGATCCAGCGCGTCGCGGATCGGCGTGGAGCCAAGGGACGAGCGACTTGCGACCGTACGCATCGCCGCCGCGGAGACAACGCGCACGCTGGGCTGGATGGGAGTAAGGGCCTCGCGGCGGATCACGGCTGCGGGCATTGCAGCTGCAAGCCGGCCGATCGGGGCAGCGCTGGCCTGGCTGAACTCGGGGGCATTGACCTGTGCCAGCCCGGCAAGGGCCGCACCGGCCAATTCGGCGCGCAGGACGCCAGCGCTGTCGTCCGGCGCTGGCACGCGATCGTCGATCTGCTTGGTCAGGTAATCCGCATACAGTCCGCCCACGGGCCTGTCCGCCTGGACTCCCCAGTCCGCAACCCCGCCGGACAGGCGGGCGATGCCGGTGCCGGCCGCTAGCGGCTGCACCCGATCCTTGAGCGTCGCGAATGCTGCATCGGGTGCCACGCCGAGTACACGCCCAACCAGCTCGGGGCCCAGCACATCCAGCCCCTTGGCCCCGAAGCCGCTGATGCCGTCAGGATTGGCATAGGCCCGCCGCTGATCGCGGAAGCCCGCCGCATCGGCGACGAAGCTGGGCACCTCCGCCAGGTCCCGCTTGGCGATCGCCTTGCGCATTGCGGGTGCCGACTGGCTGGTGACGCGTCGTGCCGCAAGGCTGAGGCTGCTGCCCGCGGTGCGGCTGTCGTCGACCTGCTTCCACAGGCTTTCCGGCCGAGCGGCGATCCGGATCCGCTCATGAACGGGGCGGGTGAGGCGGGTCACTTCGTCCAGTCGGAGCACGGCCACTCGACGGCGCATGTGCGACTCATTCAGGACCTTGGCGAACTGGTGCTGCTGGATCTGGTGGTTCAGCTTGTTGATCTCGCTGACCTGGGCCCATGCGGCCTGCATCAGCTGTTCCTGGTCCTTCTGGATCACTCGGGTGCCGAGCCCGGCGACGATGCGCGCCAGCGGGTCGGTGTTCAGCTGGTTGAACCAGGACTTTTCGGCCGCGGCCGTGTCGGCCGGCGGCGTCCCGAACACCGGGCCGATGGCGTTGCGCGCCGCCTGGAAGCGGGCATACAGGCGCGGACCTACGCGCGGCAGCAGCGGGGCATCGGCGTTGGCCGCGTCGACACGCATGCGCAGCGCGTCGCGGGTCGGAGCCGGCCAGCCATCTTGTTCAGGCGGCGCATCCGGGGGGGGCTCTGCAGGCGAAAGAAGCGCACAGCGCAGCACCTGGAGCGCACCGGGCGTCCCGGCTGCAGGACCTTCTATGCCGCCGCTTGGCTGGCTGCCGTCGATCAGCCGACGGCCGATCTGCCAGGGAGCCCGGATCGGCTGCAATCGTTCGGCCAACAGCTTGAAATCGCCCTGCGGCCCCGTGTCGAAGTCCCAGGTTGCATAGGCGGGGACCTGCACGCGGCTTTGCGCGTCGGCGGCATCGGGCGCTCGCAGCCACGCCGGCTCCAGCGTGCCCCCAGACAGGCCCAGCCCGGCCTTTACACCGCAATTGAAGGCGGGGACCAGCACTGCCCTGTAGCCCTTGCGCGCCTCCAGGTTGCGTGGGCACACCAGTCGGGACAGATTCGCGAGCGCATGTTCCTCTGAAAGCCGGTCCGCCACTGCGGGATTGGCAGCAATCGCCTCCTTCGGCCCACCCACGATTTGTGCGTGGGCGAAATAGGCATTGTCCTCCAGCGATTGCAGCTCGCCCAGCTCAGTCGACAATATGTGCGGAAGGTCGGGCGAGGCCGGCGGCAGGATGTCCGAACGAGCGCGCTCGCACACGACCAGCGCCAGCCAGGGTTCAAGCCGATTGCCGTCGGGCCCGAGTGGGCTGAACATCCAGGGCAGGTCGGGCCGGTCGAACTCGATCTGCGCCATGAAGGTATCTTCGGACTTGTCGCTGCCCGGCGCGGGTTCCCGGCGAATGATCTGGCCGGGATCGATCCCGACCACGTCCCCAGGACCGTAGAGCGTCAGCTCGCGCTCCACAGATTGCGAAGGCACACCGGACCCGGAGACGTCGAAGGAAACTTTCACGATCGCCCGAGTGCTGCCGCCCGGGGGCGTGCCGACAATGGCGCCGGCCAGACCGTTTCGTACGAACGGCACGAAGTTGTAGCTTTCGAGGACGACGTCCTCGGGCTTGAACAGCGCAACCTGGTCGAAGCGGGCATCCGCGACGAAGTTCCTGGCGATACTGAGGGACTCGGTCATGCCGCCAATCCGGTTGCAAGAGTGCTGACGCCGCTAAGACCGCGCATGAATTCGGCCGCACGCGTGGGCCCGATGTTGATCTCGGCCGCGGCGACTGGGGCCAGGGTGTCGCGGTTGATGACAGTGACCAGGCCCGGCTCGGCCAGCACCGGCTCGGCGACGCCGGGCGCGACCGCGAGGTTGGGGGTGGCGAGGTAGGGATTGCCGCTGACCCGGCGCGCCCTTGCGACCGCAGACAGATTGAGCAGCGTCTTGCTCAAACCAGCGATCTTCCAGGATTGCAGGCCTGTTTCGGCCCGCTCGGGACGGTTCGGATAGACCGTGTTCCAGGCATTGGCGGCATGCACGTCGGCGGTGAAGACCGGCCGGGCGGACGCAGCCAGAACCATGCCCGCCGGCATCATCTCGAAATCCGGCCGCGCCATCTGCTGGTCGTCGGTCAAGGCAAGGAAGTGGCCGGGGGAGAAGCGATCCTGCACGATGGACACGGCAGCAGCTTCGTCCGCGCCAATTTTCGGCGGCGCCAGGAACACGCGATTGCTGGTCACCGGGCTCGACCCGATCCGGTCGATCTGCACCTCCAGGGGTACGCGGGCCTGTTTCACTTCCAGCCTGCCAAGCGGATGGAACAGGCGCACGCCTTCGGTTTCGGTGAACCGGACGAGCTGCAAGGCATCGGCGGGCAGAACCGGAGTCCAGGCGGCGTCGGCTCGGAGCGCCTGTGCAACCGTGTCGACGCTGTCCACCACCGGTGCGTTGGTCGGCCGCGGCTCACCCCAGGTCAGCGGGCCGATATCGACGTCAACGTCCCACCACAGGATCTCGACCGATGCCGTTCCCTCCAGCCTCCAGGGCTGATCGCCGGACAACTCGCCGTGGAAATGCACGCCCGCGATGGTGGCGCCAAAAGCCTTTACCTCGATCCCGACATCCAGGATGACGACGAAGTGGAAATAGGGTGCCCACTGGAACAGCGCGTCGAGCTGGATCCAGGCATGGGCGGAGGCGACCCCCACATCAGCCTTCAGGTCGACCTTGCCGCCGAACTGGATCGAGTTGGAGGTGACCGCGACATAGGCCTCGACCGTGATCTTGATCCAGTCGGCCGGCGGTTTCAGCGTGATGGAAAGCCGGTCGAGCTTTCCGATCTCCTTTGGCGCTTCGTATTTCGGGAAAAAGCCGCCGACGGACAGGGCGAACGCGCCCTCGCCGGCCCATTTGATGAAGATGGCAATGTCGCCCGACAGCGTCAGGGTGAACAGCCGGGAATTGGCGATCGACACTTTCAGCAAAAAGTAATCGGGCGTGATCTCGCCCAGCAGATTGGCGTGGATGTCTATGATCCGCTTGTCCGGCTTCACATCGGCAGAAGGTACGCCGATCTCGATCGCGCCAAGGATGACCACCTTTGGATCGGGCAGGCTCAGCACCACGCCAAGCCTGGCCTTCACGAACCCGGCCTGGGAACCCCACCCGATCTCTGCGATTGGCCCGATCACGAACCCGCCGCTGCGGAACGGGAATACCTTGCCGAGCTGGTCGAGGATGGTGGGGGCGGCGGCGACCGGGTCGGACGGGAAAAGCAGCTGTCCGACGATGTCGCTCTTCAGTCCGTCGCGCAACACCTCCGTGTTCACGGCGCGCTCGATTGCCAGGATGCCGCCGAGCCCGTTCAGCGTGAACCCGAAGCCCAGCTCGATCCGGGGCATGAAGTGAACGCCGATAACGATCACGAAGCTGACGGGATCGGTGCCGAGCAGCCCGATGGCGGTGATCCCGAATTTCGCGAACTGCAGGTCGAAGACCCCGCCGAACTCCTTCGTCTCTTCCGAATAGCGCAGGTACCCACCGCCGTTGACCACGCCGGTTCGGATGCGCACACCCATGCCGGCCGGGATCTTGGGCTCGACCGTCGGCGCCGCGCCGTCCACCCAGCGCAGCGACAGCCCGCCCCCTTCCACTACAATCGCGAAAGCGTCGCCCAGCTTGCCCGCGATCGTCGTCATGATGTCGATGCGGTTCTGGCTGTCCTTGTTGTCCTTTTCAGGCTGCACCAAGGAGAACTCGCGCAATTCCACGCCCGGAAACGCGAAACGCGCCGGAAGGACCAGCTTCTTGTCCTTGCCCGCGCCGAAAGTCAGGCCGTCCGCGGTGTCGAGGGTGATGCCGACCTGGTCTGTTTCCGCCGTCTTGCCCTGGCCGGGCATGATCTTTTCCAGCAGCTTGTCGGATCGTAGTCCGGCTGCCAGCTTGGTGTGTAGTTCAATGCCGACTTTCGCCGATGCCTTGTAGTCGAGAAACGCCTCAAGATAGCCGCCATCAAAGCTGAGCGCGCCTATTGACCTTGGTCCCTGGCTGAGGAACTTGAGGCCCAGCTTCTTGTCAGGACGGCTCCAGACCAGCGCCTCGGCTACGTCTTCATGCGCGTTTTCGACGCCCAGGATAGCCTGACAGACCGCGTCGAAGCTCTCGACCGTGTCAGCGCCGAGAGATTTGAACGGAGCCTTCCAGGGGTCGGTGATGCCGCCGATCGCGTCCAGAACTTCCTGTTTCTTGTCCGGCTTTTCCTCACGCTCCGCGATCTTCTCGGCTAGGATGTCCAGAGCCTCGTCGAACGCGATCAGGACGAAGGCGAGTTCGGTCGCCGCGCGCCCGGCGGCTTCAGGCGTGAACGGATCTGTCCCGAGCTCGCTGGCTACATTGGTGACTGCGGTCTTGGCCGCTTCGAATTTCGGCTTCAGCGCCTCCGCCAATGCCTTGCCAATGGGGGTCAGGTCTTTGACGTCAGTCTTGATGCGGCCGATTGCGTCCTTGGTCGTGCCGCTGGTCCCGTCGAACAGCGACTCGAGGAAGCTGCCACTATCCTTGAATGTAGTGCCGACCATATCGGCGGAACGGGAATGCCCAAAAGCGAGCACCCCCCTGACAAGGCTCGACCAGACGTCGTTGCTCACGGGATCACCGAGAACACGTGAACGACGACGAGTGTCGATGGCGACATCGATGCTGCGCCACCCGATGCAGGTTGGCAGGCGAAGCGGCGCTGTACGGGCAGACCATCGATCATGCCATCCTGCCGGTTGAGGGTAAGTTAGCCAACGGCGGAGCACGTCGGGATCCAGCTATGGATGACGCCTCCATGTGACAATTCACAGGGTGAGAGAATGCCTGCGGGTTCAGACTGACCGAGTTTGGCGCAGCCCTGGTCCGGCACGATGTTGCGTGCTTCCAGATAACCGGGGGAGCTCTGAGAGTTGCTGAGACCCGCCTCGAGGGTTACTGTGCGCGCGAGTTCTTTTCTAGGTCCCACAGCCTCCCGCTTGTGCACCGAGAGCCGACTCGTCGTGCAGACAGACTCGATACGCATACGAAGCGCAAAGCTGGAGAGCATGGCAGCTGGCCGGAGGAGCTGACGGAGGAGGAAGCGGGCAGCGCGTTCAGACACTCTGCCTTGGGGTACAGCACCTTGCGGACGATGCTTGTTACAAGTTCCTGCGCAGCTACGCTATGCTGATCGACTGGCAGGTATAACGACATGACGCTTACTCGACGTGCCATCTTCGCTGGAACCGCGGCGATCACGATAGGCTCTCCAGCGATTTCGGAGGCGTGCTCGCTGGTGGCCAGGCGGCGACCAGAAAGCTTTTCGGACGCGGCATGCCGCCGCTCACTCGGTGAGCTGGTCAGATTGATCAACGATGCTCCTGGCTTATCGGACGAGGTGCTGGCGACCCGTGCCGGCGAGCTGTCGATCAACTTCGACCCAGACGTCACCGAGCCCATTCTCGACTACCCAAACCGTAAAACGATGGAGAACGGCGAGCTGCTACGAGCATGGACCAGCTCGGCCGGCACACCCGATCGTGCCCCGCTCCGGCTCTCGGACGTGAACCTCTTGAAAGGTGGTCGCGGCGTCGCGCTCTACCAATTCACGCTTCGCCGTGAGCGCTTCTTTGCTGAGATTACTGAGAAGGAAGCGGCTGGCGACAGCTGCGGATATCCGGAGCCTGCCCACTACGGAGTCACGCGATTGTCCTACCTAGGCGTGTTCTCGAACAACAAACTTCGGACCGTCTCTGCCTTTGATGAGTGGCTGCAGCAGGCCTGAACGCACACCCAACTCGGCAAGCGTGACCTGTTGCGTTGACAGCCGTAATCGGGCGATTGTGTTGAAGAAGTCGGGGTTGGTTCCGAGCCGAGGCTATCGCTGAATGGGCACGGCGCAGCTTCGACCCGGTCAGGCGGGTAGCGGC
>NZ_JACIJK010000022.1 GCF_014199305.1 Sphingomonas aerophila | reverse complement strand
CCGCTACCCGCCTGACCGGGTCGAAGCTGCGCCGTGCCCATTCAGCGATAGCCTCGGCTCGGAACCAACCCCGACTTCTTCAACACAATCGCCCATTTGCTGCCGTTCCACTTTAGCCTATCCGATACGATATGGCTGATGGCTCGCTGGACGCGGACACGATCATCGCGGAGATTGACGCGGGGGCAATTAGGCCGACGACCCACAAGGTGGTTCGAGCCCTTCACCGACATATGCAATTGCAGGCGGAGATCCAACGGAGAGCGTTGGACACCTTCGATCGAGGCGAGCAAAGCTCACGCGGTGCCGAGGTCGCGCAGGAGATGTGGGCAGCGATGCACCCTCTCGCGGTCGATCAGCAAAGCGGCCTCCGGCTCTCCAACTGCCTCGTCAGGCCGGATGAGGCCGTGGACTGGCATCTTGCCGAATATCTCATATTGTGGGCGCGGCAGCAGGGGCTGTCCGAACAACAGATTATTGAAGCGTTCTACTCGGCGTAAACGACCGCTTTCCACCAGTTGCGGGCGTTCGCGGGCCGGCTATCCTATTGACGGACCCTGACACGGTCGGCGTGGGCAAGTCTCGACAGAGAGCTTGTTTGGCGGATTCGAGTCCTGCCCACGGGTCTCGCCGAAACGTCGTGACTTTCGAGACGGCCAGGCGGCGCGACGTCCAACCTATTCCAACAGCCCCGATCGTTTGTGGGGCGGCCGCTCACGCCCACACCTCGACGTCTAGGCTTGCAATCCGGTCTCCCGATCACGGACGTTCGTTAAGAATGAAGCCATTGATAAAGCTGATCGTCGAAAGGTTTCAGCATGGCCTTTGCTGTCTCTTGGCTCTGGCCGGGTCCCGATATGAAAAGCGCGATCTCCATGTTTCCCAGATATATTGGGGAAAGCTCGCAAACCTTCGTGGCCCTTGCGGCAGGTGGATCGGAACAAGAGATGCGTGCTCCGTCGGTGACCAACGCTGCGCGGGTGGAGGGCCAAGTGATCGACCGGAAGTGCATTTGCGATTTCTGAGTGGAGAGTGCGCTGAGATAGGCAGATGCACTACGCTCAGTCCCCTCCTCATCGACAAGCCGTAATGACTTGATCTCAACGAACCGAACATCTAGCGGGACAGCAGTCTTGCGCTGGCACATAGAAAACCGCTGTTGGGGAAGTTCGACGTAAGCCAACTCTGCTCTGTTCAGGTATTTAAGCTCAGGTTTGACGGTTTTTGGAAGTGTCAGAACCTGTCCGGCTATACGCACTCTGAAAGCGTCTGTTCTCCAGCATTCCGACGTCTGAACTGACTTGATCGGGCTTCGTGTGCAAAAGTAGGTCAGCGCCGCCAACGTCAGCAAGACAGCAAAGCCGGGCCCATTCCTCATCAGCTGAGCGTAGCTAGGACCCTGGTTGTCCGCAATTCCGCCAACTTCCTCATTCCCGGGATCAATGCTTTCCGGGACTAGGCTAACGCAGCGAGATGGCCCTTACCGACGTTTTGGTTGCAAGAGCTGCCATTCCGCTTTCCCCCACAATCAGACATTCAGATCCGATCGCAGCGAAAAGATGCTCCGCTCTGGTCGTGCTCGGCCTCAGCTTGTCGGCGTCTCCTCTAGGGTCGGCGTCGTCCCGATAGCCCAGCAATACCCACGCGGCCATGTCCGCGAACGGCCAAAGATCGGGGTAATTGCCGCCGCCCTCCGTTCTGCGTTGCGGACGTTTGTTCAGCGTGACAGCATTGCGCGATGAACATCAGGATCGTGCGGCGACCCATTGGAGAAGCTCCGGAGTGGGTCAGAGACGCATGGACCGGATTGACATTACCATTAGCCTCGCAGCGCCAGCGTGAGTGGCGAGGGTTGGGCGTGCTTACGGGGCCACGCTGCCGGCTTTCCCAAATATGGGCGGTTCTCTCTGGTAAGACGTTCCTCGTGAGCGGGTACCTCGTGAACGCCAAGGCGGCGATCGATCAGCTAGCCGACCATGATCCACCCGCCGCTGCGTGGTGGCGGGAACACACGCCCCATATGCTCACTGGCCGCCGATACTTCGCATTCGATGCTGCTGCTTGCGAGCAAAAGCCATGCTGATGATCAGCAGCGTTTCGGCGGTTTGCATCCAGAGCTAACCGTTCCCTTTGCCAGCCGATTAGGGCCGATGGTTGCCGGCCCGCCGGCCTTCTGCGAACTTAAGCCATGCTCCCGCCAGAACTTAGCGCCGACACGCCCCAAGCCTATCGTGCCCGCGTCATGATCAACGTCCTGAACGCGGTAGTTAAGGCCGGCAGGGCAGGCGGCTCGGAAGAGAGCATGGTCGAGTTACAGATGGCGCTCACCGGCATGTGCGACGCCATTGCCATGCTGGTCGCCGCGTCAGGCGAGGATCATACGCCCAAGGACAGGCGCGACACAGCAGACCTATGTCGCCGTCACGTGTTGACCGCCAGCAACGGCATCGCCGCCAAGCTCGCTGCGGGTGAGGAGCTGCCCTGGACGCTTCAGTCGCTTGGTGAGACGCACTGAGGGACGCGTCAGGTTACTTCCCGGGCATCAGGGTTGGAGCGTCAAGGAACGACGGGACTCGGCCTCGGGCGACGCTGTCATCCCGCAATGAAGTCAGCTGCGCGGCCGGATCACTCGTAGTAAGATCCACCAGTCAACGAACAGGGCTGCAACGCAGATCAAGATAGCTGGCGCGACACGTTCCATCGCTGTCCTCTCCTGTACCCTCGCCCGTGCTCCGACCTGTTATCGGCCGGGTGCTGGGCGAAGGTTAGACGGTATACACAGGCGCAGGGGAATAGCTGTGGGCTGATCGAGGTCGTCGGTGCCGGCGGACCCACTTCGGCACAGCTTGGCCGCCGCACGATACGAAAGGCAGACGTTCTGCCGCCGGGTATGAAGGTTATCTGTTTCGGCGGGTACGTTACTGTGTATTACTTGTCGCTGCCCCGTCTGCAGGAGCAGAAATATGCCGCGCTACCATCTCCACGTCCTTAGTGATCTCCATGCCCTCGACAGAGAAGGATGGGAGCTACCCAACTTGGAGCTGGCGCTACGAGAGGCTGTTCAGGGCGCGCGAGAGCTGATCGCGGCAAGCATTTTGGCTGGCGAGCCAGTGTGCCGGCAGCACCGGATCGAGATTACAGATACAGAGGGCGAGCACCTTTCGACGGTGCGCTTTGGCGATCTTGTCGACCTTCGACCCTAACGACTGATGGGAGGCGGCTATCCACTCTGCAAAAAGCAACTTCTTCGCGCTCCAGAATCGCCGTCCACATGACTGCGCGACCTACTCGCGCCTTTCTGTCCGCCAGTGATCAAACATAAATTTCGGGTTCGATTAGCCTCGCATGCTCCTTCTCCGTCACGCCGTAACCGCCAGCCGCGAGGGCGAGCAGCGCGTCAGCGTTCAAAATCGTCGCAAGTCCGCGTGAAGAGCGAATCAGGCCGGCTCCCTCGAGTTCATGGAGCGCCGCTGTGACGCCGCTCCGACGGGTTCCGACCATTACGGCGATGTATTCGTGCGTGACCGCAAGCTGGTCTGACCCAACACGGTCGCGGTACATGAGAAGCCAGCGCGCTAGCCGCGGCAATAATCGCTGCTGTCCGTTGCTGATCAGTCCTTCGGCGAGTTGCACCATCTTCACCTGGATCGAGCGCAACAGGACGCTGCGGAGGTCCGCGTCTTCGGCGACAAGCTGCCGAAAGCTGCTCGCCTCGATCATGATGCCAGTCACCCGGTCTGCTTGGACGATCGTGCTGTACGGCCAATACTCGCCGCCGAGTACGAGGGGCGTTCCGCAGAACCCTTCGGGGCCCGCAATCCCGATAGCCGTGCCGTACTGCTCGCCAGGTTTGACGATCGACGCCACCCCGCTTTCGATGAACAATGCGGCAGCTATCGGTTGATCGGCCTCGCTGATCACTTCTCCCTTTAACAGGTGACACGCCGGCAATGCGGCGCCATGCGTGCCAGACTAGGCGCAGGCGTGATCAAGAGAAGATCGTTACCCCCGTGCTTGAGCTCGCTGGCGTCCATACGGAGTGCCTCTCATGCTCGTTCGAAATTCACAATTCAGATCCAAAAAGGATCTTCGCTGCACTGGTAGGCATGTCAGATCTCGATGAGATGCTCCGCGATAGTTCGCGAACGCTAGATGCCCTCCCAGAGCGAAAGGTCGAGCGTTTCGTTCGCGCACGCTGTGTTGGGCAGCCAGCCTTAGCGAGTTACGTCGAACCGTTGGTCGCAATCCTGTGGGTAATCTAATCTAGGTTCAACTTTGGGCTAGTTAACCAAAGTACGGCCGCCTACGAGATGACGCGACGCAGACTACGAGATCAATATGAACGAGTTCTGGAAAAAACCCGCGATCCTATGGTGCCGGCGGGATGGGCAAGGTGCGCCCTCCGAAGAACAGGCAGTATCTCACCTAAACAGCGGATCGCTGGAGGCGATGGTGCGCGCGGCAATCGAGGCCGAGGCAGTCCATTCCGCGCGCGAAGCAATCTTGTTCATTGACGTGGACGCAAAGCGCATGCTGTCCTTCGCAGAGATCAGGCGGCTGCGCGGCGCCCCGGACTTCCCGGTCGAGATCTAAAGGCGGCCGATCGGGTCGCGCACATATTCACTCGCCTGACTGGGCTCGATCGCTTCTAGCAATCGCAAAAAGCTGCCGAAGGTGCCGTCACCAGCTAGCGGGTGAGCTCGCCGCAGGTTCTCGCCTGCCGCAGCCCTGCCTGCTTCGTGAACCTGCACCTCTTGGTGCTTATCGCCCGTTGGCATCGCGATTCCCCCGGGCAACAACGTCCCCCGAAAATTGCGTACTGTCCAATGTTATCGTGAACATATTCTGGCGGGTGGCCTGAAATGGGCGGCAGACCTTATCCGAACTACGAATACCCAACACTTCAGCGTGTCCCGCAGAGTCTCGTACGGGTACGGGAGCTGCTCCTTCGGCTTTCGCTTGGCCACAAGGGCCGCTCAGGGTAACGCCTGCGCCGTAGGTACTGGCACTGGTTCATGTCAGGCCGGAAGCTCCGTCAAGCCGGCACCCGCAACCGTGCTAACACGAGGCCGAAAGCGGCCCCGAGAGCCACGCCGGCTGCCAGGTGATCCGTTGCGGCCCCACACGCGTTCGCCGCCATTAAAATCAGGGTCGCGGAACATCAGATTGGAGCTTTTCCGAGGCGCTCGTCAATTGCTGTCTTAAGCTGTTTCCTAAAGCTTTCACTATACAGATAAGCGTCAACTCCGTCGCAACCTTCCTTCTTCAGCGTACGGCGGATGTCTTCAACCGATCGCTCGGTTCCTGACTTTGCCAGTTGAAGGGCCCGCTCAGTAGCGCTCAGGTTATGCACGACGTAGCTCCGCAAAGTGACCGATAACCAGCTCCGAGTTTATCGCTGTCTGCGCCATCCAGTATTGGGCTGCACAGCTCTCTCATGATCACTCATTCTGATATCCGCGGCCGACAAACTCACTCATGCTCGCCGTGTTGATCTTAGGGATCGTGCTTTCAGCAGCCTCAAGCGCTTCAATCACGATACTGAGATCGTCAGCGGTAAGGCCGACACCAGCGTTGATAACCTCGCCAACCTCCAGCGTGGCCCGATAGCGGCGCAGTCGTTCAAGGGCAGCAGGGAGCGGAGACATGGTCTCCGTGGTAGGCGTTCACCAAGCACAAGCAATAACCTGGATGGTGGATAGAGCTTTAATTGAGTATGGCTGGACGCAAACATCGCTTAGTCTACAAACCTCGGCAGCTTGCAATCTTCAGGCCCTCATCAAGCGAGCGTCAATTAGGTCCTGCAATTCGAGGGCCGTTGACGGACCGGACAGGTAGACGCCCACGGACGGATAACGCTCGGTTTCTAGCTGGCGTTTCAATTCAGCAACCGACTGGCAGCTACCATATCGAGCAATTTCGTATGCTCGTTCCACCGTTGCTTGCTTGCCCACCATTATGACGGCGTAGGCTCACCAGCGGGAGAATCTTCAACGAGGTTAAGGCTTCGCACGATTGATAGGCTCTCATTCCAAAGCGTGGCAAGATTGCCGGCAGAAGCCGCTGTACTTCGATGTTTCTACCGCGCACTCGTCCCGGCGCTGGCGGCGTCGCTTCGCGCGGAGGTCATTCAGACTGCGCGCAAAACGGGGTGTGGACGCGTTAGCATCTGCACCTTTTTCCCGTAGCCCTCAGCCAGCCGCAGGTGGATCACCCTGATCTCAGGATTCGTTGCTAGCG
This sequence comes from Sphingomonas aerophila, assembly GCF_014199305.1. Taxonomy (GTDB): domain Bacteria; phylum Pseudomonadota; class Alphaproteobacteria; order Sphingomonadales; family Sphingomonadaceae; genus Sphingomonas; species Sphingomonas aerophila. Next base: position 11,073 of record NZ_JACIJK010000022.1, on the reverse strand, counting down.
CGGCTTGCTGGCGCGCCTTTGCTTCGCGGGCCCGGTAGTAGGCTAGTTCAGGGTCGTCCATGGTAGGTCCCCTTGCTGTGCGAAGAGGTAAGGTACGCCCATTGCGATCGAGAAATGTTGATATGCGTTGATGATTTTCATGCTGGCCGCTCTCAATCGGCCTTCGCGCAGGCAAACCGTAGAAGCCGATCCCGGTTTTCCCTCGACCCCGATCTCGGCCAACCAAGGTCACCGCAGTTGCTCCGCAGGACGTACTGACCAAGTGCACAGCCTACGGCTGACGGCCAGCAGGCTTCACGTGATAATATAGTGTTCAGCCACGGAAATGGCCACGCTCGCTCGCATGCGGTCAATCTGCATCAAGCGCCGTGGAGCTAAAGTCGTGTAAGAAGACGCATCGCCGACATCGCAAGAGCAGGTCAGCGCCCGGGGGTATCTGGAAGGCCCCCGCTCAATGCGGTGAGACTATGCCAGACGAGATCGAGTACCATGCCGGCCGTTGCTTCCAGGAGCGGACACGGGCAACCCACGCAGCCAGCCGAGCGTCCCGTGATCTTCACAGCGACTTGGCGGACCGGCGCCTAGCTAGGTTTCGGCTGCTGCGAGACGCGGCCGCAGCGTCGGTAAACTGATCCGAACGGCGTTCGCTGACAGAACGCACCATGGCGGACCCAGAGCAGACCTACGTGGAAAGCGGGAAGCCTTGGACGGACGGCTCGGAAACGCCGGAAGTCACCCGGCGGCTGGCGCCAATCTATACAGCGACAACGACGCCCCCACAGGTCAGGTGTCTCTTCCACCTGGACTGCAATGAGATCGTAGATGCCTACATCCTTCACAATCGTCTGCATTCTAATCGTGCTATTGCTGGCTCTTGGCGGGTTGAGCGCTGCCAGGCGGCTTGCCCGGTATCGTGCGCGTGGAAAGGACCTGGGCAAGGCACGTCCGGGAGATCGGGCTGACCTTTAACTGCCTCGCTCTCACGCGCGACAGGTTCAGACCTGCGGCACCGGCCTGAAGCTCGGCGGCTCTGCCGGAAGTGCTGGCGCATCGACACCGAAGACCGCGATGGTGAACAGCACCAGCTGGCGTTCGTCCGTCACCTCGACGCGGACTTCTTCACCAGCCCACACCAGGTCCGGTTTGAAGCGGATCAACTCGCCAATGTAGCGCGCGGCTTCAAGGCGGGCGGCTTCAAGCGTCGGCAGCTCGAGCCCCACCACGTCAGGGTCGTAGACGGCGCCCGCAAGATTGAAGAAGCACAGCATCGGTTCTTTTCACGCATCAAAGCGCGGGCAGGCGTGCACTGGTGCCCACCGGAGGCACCGCAGCCAGCGATGTGCCTCCGGCACGCATCACTCTTGGCTTATTGCTGGCTGCCGCTCGTCCCGCCAGTGCCGCCCGAGGTTCCTGTGCCAGAAGAGCCGGAGCTGCTGGAGCCGCCGGACATTCCCGAAGAGCTGGATGAGCCGCCGCTGGTTCCGTTCGAACCGCCCGATCGTGTGGCAGACTTCCCGCGGCTCTTGGTCGAGTGCTTCCTTGCGCCCGAGTGCCGGCTGCTCGTTGCGCTCGCGCCCGATCCGCCCGACCCGCTGCTCATGCCAGTGGAGGATCCCGACTGCCCGCCCGATGACGTGCCGCCACTTGTTTGAGCTACGACACCAGCGGTCATTCCAATAACGGCTGCGGCAGCAAGCATAGCTTTTACGATGATCATGGATGATTCCCTCGCTTGAGTTCGACCTGAACGCTTCGGGAAGAACATATTACTTCCATGCCGCTGCATATCTCTCGTTGACGTACATCAGTAATTTGCGGCGACTTAGGTTAAGGCGCGACGTGATGCGGTTCGTTACTGCTTGCGCAGCTTAGACAAGGAACGCCAATCATAAGAAACTCAGTTCGCGCCTTGTTGGGTGTGTTGTGTCTCGCGTCTGCAATGCCCGCATACGCCCAGGCCACGTCGACCGGCACATCAGATGATCGTTCCGCGGCGGACGCCGCCCCATCCGAGGGCAGCGGCATCTACGTTGCCGTGGGTGGTGGCTTGGTTCTGAGCGAGCGTCTTCGCACGAATGCAGGTGTCTCTGCCAAGCTCGACGACGGCTTTATGGGGCTTGCCGCGATAGGCGGGCGGGTCGGGCCGTTCCGTGGTGAGCTGGAAGGGAGCTACCGTCGCGCCTCGATCAACAGCGCCACTGGCTTTGGACTTCGTGCAGTTGGCAGAGGCCGTGTGTCGGCCTTGAGTGGGATGGCCAACTTGTACCTTGAACCGTCTCTCGGCCTCGGTGCAATACGCCCTTACCTCGGTGGCGGCGTGGGTGTGTCTCGTTTTCGGGCCCGAGATGTTGGCGCCGTCGGTCTTCCGGTGAGCGCGCTCCCCCTGAGTATTGGCACCGTATCCGGCAGCAAAACCGTCTTCGCCTATCAGGCAATGGCAGGGCTGAGCGGTCCTGTCACGGACCACGTCACGGCGTCGTTCGGCTATCGCTATTTCGCGACCCCAAGCGCTGATCTGAGTGCGCCACTCGTCGGGTCGGTCCGTGTTCGGGGACTCAGATCACACGGCATTGAAGCCGGCCTGCGCTTCGGCTTCTAAAGGCGCCGAGCGCCAAATCTGGTCTTGAGATGGGCCGGTCAGCACGACGCCGCATGCCGCGAAGTCGGAAGGTTAGCTGTTTTGAGAGCGTCAGCGTGAAGCTACGGGCAGCTGGCCACCGCCTGCAGCCAAACATAATGGCGACCGCGCCGAAGAGATCGAGCCGCTACGTGACCGGCGACGTGCATTTCCGGCGCAGGACGGGACGTCGATCGAGAACGTGTGACGGCCGGGGTGGGCGCGACATGGCCATGAGCCACCGGCCTATTGTCACCTTTGTGAAGGCCTAAGCCGCGCCGCATTGCGCCCCACATCAGCATAGGTCCGCCCTGCTCGATGCTTGAGAGCGCTCTGAGCAGGGCGGAAGGCGCTCGGCGTCGCAAAGGTCCGAACAGAACACCGAGTCTTGAAGTAACTTGCGCTCGTGGCCTGAGTTCCAGTTCAAACTAATGGATCGTCCCGAACCGAGACGCGGCAGGGCAGGGGCGATGGCCGGGTGCTAGCGATCCATGCGCGTCCTGAAGGGGGACGTCTCCGGCCGTCGCTATGGCAGTTGTAACCGGCTTCCCGAACGGTACCCTGCTTTCATGTGCAACCGCTTCCGCATGACTGCCAAGCAGGCCGAGCTTGCCGCCCGGTATGGGGTCGAGCCGATCTACCCGGAGGACGCGACGTTACCGCCGCCCGAGCTGTTTCCCGACCGCCCGGCGTGGGTTGTGCGCCAAGGCTCGGCAGGGCTGCAGCTCGACACCATGGCATGGGGGTTTCCGCGCAAAGTGCCCGGTAAGAAGATCGACAAGGCAACGGGAAAGCCGGTGCTGCTCGACACCAAAGTCACGAATGTGCCGAACTACACCTCGCCATTTTGGAAGACGGCCATGGCCAACCCCGAGCGGCGCTGCCTCGTCCCGTTCACCAGCTTCAGCGAGTATGGCCCGGGTCCCGCCGGTAGGCGCCCGCTGTTTTGGTTCGACGTGCCCAGCCGACCCATCGTCAGCTTTGCAGGCGTGTGGCGGCCAACGGAGAGTGGCCCGGTGTTCGCGTTCCTGACAACCGAGCCCAACCCGCTGGTTGCGCCGATCCATCCGAAAGCCATGCCAGTGCTGCTGGACGAGGAAGATGAGGAAAGCTGGCTGACGTGCTCGTTCGACCAGGCGGTGGCGCACCCCCGGCCATTTCCGTCGCAATTGATGTCAGGGCAGCAGGCGCAAGATCCACGGGCCGTAATCGGCGAGGGTGAACAGGACTCCGAAGGCGATCAGCAGGCCGACCAGCCCAGCCTCGATCTCTAGCACGGAGGGGCGGCGCAGCTTCATGCCGCTGCAGCCTCAATCAGCTGCTGGAGCTTGGCCGCGATCTAGGGCCTGCTCAAGCCGTTGTTCGCTTCCCGCAAGACGGTCGTCAGCATCCTCAACGCCACGCAGAAGGCTATCGAGCTTAGCGTGCATCGCCTCGTCGCGACGGCGCGCGACTGCCTCACGAGTTTCACCAACGTAAAGGATCGCGGAGGTGATCGCGAGGGCAAGAATGGAAAGGAAGAGCGTCAGCGCTAGCTCAGTGCGGGCCGCGATCGTGAAAACCGCGCTGGCTATCGAGAGAGCGACGAACAGCACGACCATCCTGCTGTCGGCGAAGATCGCGACCGTTCGCTCGGACACGGCACAGGAAAAGGCATTGAACCGCTCGAACATGCCTGGCGAGATAACCTAGATTGAATGAAGCAGCTATGAAGGCGAGTGACGCACCCGTCCCGAGCGTGACTGCAACTTGCTTTAGATTAGCTCTATCGCGTGCGTGCCTTTGATGATTGCCAGAGGCGAATGCTGGCACGCTAACGGTTATTACGCCAAATGCGGATCGCCGGACGTCGAGCCGGCGTGATCCCGACTAGTGCTGCAGGCGGCGCGACAGGCCTTTATTCTCAGTTTGAAACCTGCAGAGCCGGACGCGCGTCGTTCCGTCATAGGGCCGGCATGCTTGATCCACATGCCGGCCACGGTCGTCAGTGAACCGTGTTCACCGCGGCAGGTGAGGCTACCGGGACAACCGGAACTGCCGCGACAGGCGCAGCTACCGGCGTGGGGACGACAGCGCTTCCCGGAACAGGTGCAGGTGCAGTCTTCAGAGCCTGCCTGACGAACAGCTCCTTGCCTACCTTCTCGAACGCGTCCTGGTACACAGTCGGTTCAACGATTGGTTCCTCGTCGGCCGAGCCGCCAAACTGATTGGCGCTGTTCTTGGTCATGACGAAGTTCAGTCGAACTCGCGCTGAAGCCGGGCCCCTGTCTTCAATGTAGGCCGAGACAACCGGCGTCTTCTTCGATTTTCCGATCCCAACGAAGGGCATCCACGTCATGTGCGTCTTGCTTGACGCGGCGCCGGTGATCAGACCGGTGTCTCGGTCGGCAGAACCGATCCGGTAACCGGAGTCCTGAAGCACCGTCATGACCGCGGCAAACGCGACGTCCTTGGAGGTCTCGAACTCACGGGATTGGATCTGCTGAAGCTCAAGGCTGCTCACCTGCTTCTTCTTTGCAACAGCAACACCGGGCAGAGACGCTGCGATCAAGGCCGCAACAACAAACTTCTTCATACCTTCCCCCTGTTATTAGAACGAGCTGCTACGGCTCTTGAAGTCGCTAACGACCTTTCGGGCATCGAACTTGATGATCAGTGTCATGGTTCGGCTCGAACTCTCGGTGCGTGACTTACGCTTGCCAAACCCAAGCCCACTGCCGCCTGCGATGCCATCACCGCCTGCACCGAGCAGCATGCCGATCGAGAAACCGGAAGAAGAAGAGCTATCAACCGTCGCTTGACGATCGTAGACCCAGACTTCCTGGCCGTTGCCGTCTATTGTAGTGATGTTCGGAGCGCCGAACGTCTCCAGCAGCTGAGCTTGGCTTGTTTCGCCAACCTTCACAGTCAAGTTCACCATGCCATTGGTGAGCATGTTAGGCGCGTCACGATCTTTCGCGTGCGCGCTCAACGCAGCGCACGCAAGAGCACACGCTAGGATAGCCTTCTTAGTCAAGCATGCCCCCTTTGCGGGATGTCAGACAGACAACACCGCCGTTCCGACTCAGCTGCCCCCAGCCAAGACGCGCGAGAGATCACCTCAGAAGTCTTTCGCAGTCAAGGAGCTTGTTACCATCAATCTGGAGGCAATGAACTAGCCGTACGCTCCCAGCGTGGTAAGCTGCCCTTTGCCGTCATGAGAGTATTTTCGCTGCCAATTATAGTTGGTGCCCTTATGGCGATCTCGCCTATGTCGTCAGCCCACGCTCATTCAGGCGGCCTGGACAAGAATGGCTGCCACCGCGACCGGAAGAACGGCGGTTATCACTGTCACCGCAGCGCTGGCTCGCCCGTTTTGGGTCTGGTCGCCCGCGCTCCGCTATCCGGCGCAGGTCCGGGTACGGCTTTTCGCAATTGCGCCGAGGCCCGAGCGGCGGGGGCCGCTCCGTTGCGAGCCGGTCATGCCGGCTACAGCACTCGTCTCGTCGCGATCGGAACGGGCAGGCGTGGGTCGACCGACATCCTGAGAGGCAGGCTGCCGTCGCACCATGGGACATCAGGCGCGCAGCCGGGGCCAGATAATTAAGCCAGGCTAAGCAACTCTTGCGATAGTGGCCGTTCCGCGGGGGCGGGGGCAAAACCTACGTGCGGGTAAATCGGTTTGGGGTGGGGCTTGCTTTGTGCTCGCTCGCGGGTTGCGGTGGCGGCACAACGGACAAGACCGGGTCAGTGCAAGTGGCAACGGCAGCCCCAAGCGCAGCGCCAGTCTTGGCCGCGCCCACGCCTTCTCCTTCGCCTTCTCCTTCGCCTTCTCCTTCTCCTACGAGCGCGATTGCCGATCTCGATGTTCTCGTTGTGATGGGTCAGAGCAACGCCACCGGCGTTCAACGGGAGCGGACGACTGACTGCGGAACGCGGAACGTGAATTAATCGGGAACATCTCGGTGCAGGCGGACAACGGCGAACAGCGACGGTCAGCGAGTTATAGTCATGTCGGGTGCGCCAGCTTTCATCATGAAATTCGAGCGGCAATCGCCAACGGTTGGGGCAGTTCGGCGCCCCTAAGTGGCTGATATCGTGCAAGCGAAAGTTTTCGTACCAACCGGTATAGAAAGCGCTGATTGGGGGATCAGGCCCGCCGCCTATTTCGCAGTCTCCTCAATGGAGACCCGTAATGACAGATTTGAACGGCAGCGTCGCTCTTGTGACTGGTGCTTCGCGTGGCCTCGGACGCGCATCGGCCGCGCGCCTTGCCGAGCGGGGCGCCCGCGTCCTCGTCCATTATAGCTCCAGCCGAGATGCGGCTGACGAGCTGGTTCGCGACATTCGTGCCAAGGGCGGCGCAGCGGACGCGCTCGGGGCAGACCTGTCCGCCCCTGACGGCGCACACCAGCTTGCGGCAGCGGTTCGAGAGCTCGGCATCAACCAACTGCACGCGCTGGTGCTGAATGCCGGCATCGCCGATCTGGCCACCATCGAAGACCAGACGGTTGAGTCCTTTGATCGCCACTTCGCCGTGAACGTGCGCGCTCCGTTCTTCCTGGTACAGCAACTCCTGCCGCTTCTGAGCGAAGGGAGCAGCGTCGTGTTCCTGTCCTCGGTCGTCGCCCGCGCGGCCTTTGACGGAACGTCGATCTATTCGGCCACCAAGGGCGCGGTTGAAGTGCTGACCCGCAACCTGGCGAAGGAACTTGGACCTCGCGGCATCCGGGTGAACGCGATCGCTCCGGGTGCGATCGACACGGACATGGCACAGGTGTTCCTTGGGACCGAGGAAGGCCGCGACTACATCAAGGCCCTTCAAGCTCTGAAGCGTATCGGCCGGCCCGACGACATCGCCGATGCGGTATTGTTCCTGGCGTCCGATCAATCGCGCTGGGTGGACGGGCGATCAATTGAGGTCAGCGGCGGCGCCAACCTGTAGCCCAACGCCGGCGCAGACGGATCGCGTCTGTGCCGGCATTGCCGCGATTGCCACGGCCCTGTGGGGACCTAGCTGAAGCTCTCGGTCAGCTCGACCGTTTCAAAGCTATACCGCTTCCAACCCCGCTGCCGTGCGGCATCCTGCGCCGCTGCCTTCTTGCCACTTGCCTCTTTCAGCGACTTCGCGTGGCCCCAGAACACCTCGGTCTGGCCATCGCTCAGATAGGCGACGATTCGCCAATAGTGAGTCAACGGTGCCGATGTCGGGCCGATCGTCTTCACATAGCCGTCCGGCATCGTCGCGGTCAGGAAGCGTTTTCTCTTAGCCATGGGGCGGGGCTGTACCGGTTGCGGGGGTGTTACGATCGCACCCGGTTCAGACGCTTGCGCCCCGCCTGACGGCCAGCGCAACGCCCGCCCAGTCGATGTCCTCACCTTCCGTGGCGATGACGCTGCGCAGGTGGTCGCGGACGATGCCCAGCAGCGGCATCGGCGCGCCATAGGCGGTCGCGGCCGCGTCGGCCAGCGTCATGTCCTTCAGGCCGAGCGGGGCGGTGAAGCCAGCCGGTCGAAAGCGATCCTCGACCAGGATCTCGCCGTATGTCTGATGGATGGGCGCGTTGAACAGCGTGCCTGTCAGGACTTCGAGTAATGTCCGCCGGTCAACACCGCCCTTTTCGGCAAGCGTCATTGCCTCCGCCATCGCTTCCACCGCAGCCATGATCATGAAGTTTCCGCTGAGCTTGACGAGGTTAGCCGACGCGGGGCGGTCCCCGACCCGAAACAGGCGCTGGCCGATTGCCGTGAACAGTGGCTCGCCTCGGTCGATTGCTGCGCTTTCTCCGGCTGCAACGACGAACAGCTTGCCTGCGGCGGCCGCTGGCGGGCGGCCGAAAACAGGTGCGGAAACATAGCCGCCGGGACCGGAACTCCCGGCAAGCCGATCGGCCAGCGCCACGCTGATTGTGCTATGGCCGATGTGCAGCGCAGATCCCTGGCCGATCCCGCCGTCCCCGAATACCACCGCCTCCACTGCGCGATCATCGGCGAGCATGGTCATCACGACGTCGCCCTGGGCGGCGTCGACCGGGCGTTGGGCCATAGTTGCACCCTGCTCGGCCAATGCGGCTGTCTTGTCGGGCGAGCGGTTCCACACCGTGACCTCGTGGCCCGCCTTGATCAGGTTGGCCGCCATGGCGCTGCCCATCTGACCCAACCCGACAAAGCCGACTTTCACGATGATTTCTCCATGAATTGTGCGAAGTCCTGCGCGTAATCGGGATGCCAGCGCGACAGGGCAGGGCGGTTATGGATGATGTCGCCCGCCGCCCAGGCGATACGGCGTTCGTCCATCGTGCGGGTGACGTCGTTGTCCGGGCACAGAATGTAGAAGTCGCCGCGCGCCATTCCGTCCAGCATGAAGTCGGCGACCTGGCCAGCGCTCCAGGCCGCCGTTGGCTGCTCCATCGCTCCGCGCCGCCTCGTAAAACCGGTAAAGGTGAAGCCGGGGATTAGCAGGTGCGCGCTTACCCTGCCGCCGGTGGGTAGCAGTTCATGCGCCAAACTTTCGGTGAACGCCTTCAGGCCTGCCTTGCTGACATTGTAGGCCGTGTCGCCGGGGGGCAGGGTGATGCCTTGCTTGGACCCGGTATTGACGATTGCGCATGGCCAGTCCGCTTTCAGCATCGCTGGCAGAAACTGCTGCACGCCATAAACCGCGCCCATCAGGTTGGTCGCGATCGTGCGCTCCCAGATGTCAGCGCCGGCGAGGATACCGCCGCCGCCCTCGCGCCCCGCATTGTTCATCAACAGCGACACTGGACCAAGCGCATCGGCCGATCCCTTCAGACGCGCGAGTTCGGCAGGGCTGCTGACGTCCAGGCGAACCGTCGTAACCGGCGCTCCCGCGTTCCGGAGACGGTCGGCGGCAAGGCCGAGTGCTTCGTCGTCGATGTCGGCGAGCAGCAACGTCATTCCAGCCGCGCCGAACCGCTCGGCTGCGGCCAAGCCTATGCCGCTTGCGCCGCCGGTAACAACTGCGACGCGCCCCGACGCGATGGCTGGGTGATTTGCCATGATCCGTCCTTAGTTCGGGACCGGCGCATCAGCCGAAATCAGCGAAGCGTCGCGCAGTTCCTGCCACACCGCGGCAGGGACAGTGGCGGTCATCAGTCGGGCATTGTCCTCAACCTTCTCCGCTCTCTTCGCGCCAGGGATGATGGCGGCGACCACCGGGTGCGCGGCGCAGAACTGAAGTGCCGCCGCGCGAATGTCCGCGCCATGTCGTTCACAGATCGCCAGGATCTTGTCGCGCTTGGCGACCATCTCGGGCGGTGCTTCCTGGTAGTCGAAGTTGCGACCCCCTGCGAGCAGGCCGGAATTGTAGGGGCCGCCCACGACAACACGGACACCCCGCTCCGCGCACATGGGAAAGAGCTGGTCGAGTGCAGGCTGGTCGAGCAGGCTGTAGCGTCCGGCGAGCAGGAACACGTCCGGGTCGGCTTCTTCCAGCGCCCGGATGCACGGCTCGGTCAGGTTCACCCCCAGCCCCCACCCCTTGATCACGCCTTGGTCGCGCAGGTCGGTCAGCGCGCGGAGCGCCCCGGTGCGTGCGAGCTCGAACTGCTCGGTCCATTCCTCGCCCAGGTGATCGGCGGCCAGGTCATGGACGAAGGCGATGTCGATCTGCGCGAGGCCCAGCCGCTGGCAGCTATCCTCAACCGAGCGGACCGTTGCGTCATAGGAATAGTCGATCTCCACCCTGAAAGGCAGGCCGTTCTTGAAGGGAGGGTTGTCCGGCCGGCTGGCATCGGGGCGGAGCAGGCGGCCGACCTTGGTCGAGAGGACGAAATCCTCGCGGGGGTAGCGCCGCAATATGGTGCCGAAACGGTGCTCCGACAGCCCGCTGCCATAATGGGGAGCGGTGTCGAAATAGCGGACGCCGGTGTCCCAGGCAGCGGCAAGCGCCGCCTCTGCGGTCGCATCGTCCACCTCCTCGAACATATTGCCAAGCGGAGCGCCCCCGAAGCCAAGCGGACCGGGAGGGGCGAAGTGAGGCATGGCGGGATCCTTGTGTCGCAATCGCAGACGCTTGCTCGTTAACCGCGTCACTCGCGCCAACGTTCCAGGCGGCTGCTCCGTTGAGGTTCTTTCCTCGGCATGGCGTTGCTCACCACGGGCGAGCGACCGAAGGCGCACGCGGCGATGTGGGTGGGCGATGGCGTCCCGGTGAAATCTCTGTAAGCGAGCCCCGTCATGAGCATCGTCGCCTCGACCGAAGACTTCCGCGAACTGGCGCGCCGACGCCTTCCGCCGTTCCTGTTCGAGTATATCGACGGGGGATCGTACAGCGAGACGACGCTGGGCCGGAACCTGTCCGACCTGCGCGAGGTGCAACTGCGCCAGCGGGTGCTGCGCGACATCGGCACGCTGGACCCGTCCACCGAGCTGTTCGGGCGCAAGATGGCGCTGCCGGTGGCGCTCGCGCCGATCGGGCTTGCGGGCATGAACGCTCGTCGCGGCGAGGTGCAGGC
>NZ_JACIJK010000021.1 GCF_014199305.1 Sphingomonas aerophila | reverse complement strand
CATGTCGTGCGACCAGTCGTCGACCTTCACGCTCGGCCGCTCGCTGCTGGTCGCGCCGCCGCCGCGCATGGAGTCACCCCAGGCCTATGACGTGTGCCTGCCGGCGGGCGGGTGGTACGATTATTGGACCGGCAAGCGCGCGGGCACAGCGCAAGCAACAACGGAAGGGCAAATCCAGTCCGCGACCCAGGCCACGGGCGAGCAGACCACACAGGGCGACACCGTGCGGGAAACGCCGCGGCTAGACTATCTTCCCGTATTTGTCCGCGCGGGCACCATCCTGCCGCGCCAGGCAGTGGTTCAGAGCACTGCCGAAACGCCGCAGGGACCATTGCATCTCGACATCTACCCTGGCGAGAACTGCGCGGGCGACCTTTACGCCGATGACGGCCACTCGATGGCCTTCACGCGCGGCGGCTACATGCGGCAGGCGATCCGATGCCAGCTGACGGCGACGGGGCTGGAGATCAGCTTCGACAAGCGGCAGGGCAGCTACAAGCCTTGGTGGAAGCAGGTCGCTGTCACCATCCATGGCTGGCAGGGCGCGGCCCGCGTCGCGCGTGGTACCGGCGCCGTGGCCAGCAACACGGACGTCGGCTCGGAAACCGTCAGCTTCACGGTCGCTGACCAGCCGCGCCCATCGCGCTTCACGATCAGCCGCTGACGTCGGCAGGCGCACCGGCGAATCCGGTGCGCTTGTTGCTGCCAAGCAACAGATTCGGACAATTGTGATGGACTACTTGCTTGCTCGGATACAAAATGCAATCGTTTGCATGTAATCGATTGCATAAACGCCGCTCCGGAAAGCCGGGGGGTGTTGAGAGGAGCTGAAGGGTGGTCACGATCAACAATTCCAAGGTGTTCGGCTATGGCCGGGCATCGCGCGCCGCGTCCGGCGTATCCGCAATGGCCTTGGTGCTGGGCGCCTCTCTTTGGGCGGTGCCCGCGGCTGCGCAGGCCGGCCAAGCGTCAAGCAATGTGCCTGATCCGGCAACCAGCTCGACCAGCGCCGCTAACCCGAACGAGGCGGCGAGCGCCCCGGAGCAGCGCGACGCTAACGCGGCCGTGACCGGCGATCAGGCAGCCCAGGGCGCGCCAGCAGCGGACGCGCAGGAGTCCGGGGGCGACGAGGTGGTCGTGACCGGCTTCCGGGCCGCGCTGCAAAGTGCCGTGGCTGAAAAGAAGTCTCGCGAGCAGGTCGTTGAGTCCGTGTCAGCCGAAGACATCGGCAAGCTCCCCGACGCGTCGATTGCGGAGTCGATCGCTCGCCTGCCCGGTGTCACGTCGCAGCGGGTCAGCGGGCGCTCGAACCAGATCTCAATCCGCGGCTTTTCACCGGATTTCTCGACCACGCTCCTCAACGGTCGCGAGCAGACCTCGACAGGCGACAATCGTGCCGTCGAATACGACCAGTATCCTTCGGAAGTCGTCAATCAGGTGGTGGTCTACAAGACCGCCGATGCATCACTGGTCGGCCAGGGCCTGTCCGGCACGGTTGACCTGCGTACGATCCGCCCGCTTGAGTATGGCCGCAAGGTGGTCGCCATCGGCGCGCGTGGCACCTATGCCGATATTGGCAAGCTGAACGCGGGATCGAACGACAAGGGCTACCGCGTCAGCGGGACCTATGTTGATCAGTTCTTCAACAAGACTTTGGGCGTTGCGCTGTCCGCAGCGTATCTGAAAGAGCCGTACCAGATCCAGCAGTACAATGCCTGGGGCTTCGACACGGGCAACGCGGCGGCTCCTGGGACGCCCGTTATCGGCGGCTCCAAGTCGTACGTGACCTCCACTGAGCTGAAGCGCCTTGGCGTCCAGGGCACGGTGGAGTGGCGTCCGGTGGACGCCATCACTGTCACGGTCGACGGCTTCTACTCCGACTTCTCCGACGAGCAGATCTCTCGTGGCATCGAACTGCCGCTAAGCTTTGCTGGCACGGTGACAACTAGCGGAGTCTCCGTTCCCAAGTCGCCTTTGACCAACCCGGTCATCGAGAATGGCCTCGTGACGTCGGGTACGTTCAACAACGTCGAAGGCGTTGTCCGCAACGACGCCTTTGATCGCAAGGCCAAGCTGTACTCGTTCGGCTACAACACCAAGTACGAGGGCGAGGATGGCTGGAACGCCCAACTCGACATATCCTTGTCGCGCACCGAGCGTTCGGAGATCGTGCTCGAAACGTATAGTGGCACGGGCTACGGTCCCAATGTCGGCGCCACAGACACGATCGGCTTCCAGAGCGGCACAACCGGCACGACGTTCACGCACGGGCTGGACTACTCCGATCCGAACCTGATCCAGCTTACGGATCCATTGGGCTGGGGCGGCGCTACGCGGCAGGCCGGCTACTACAATGATCGTGCCGTGGTGGACGACATTCACCAGTACCGGGTCGAGGTCGAAAAGGAGATCCAGGATTTCCCGTTGTCGTCCGTGCGCTTCGGCATGAACTACACCGACCATTACAAGACCCTGACCCCGACGCAGTATTACCTGGTGCTGCAGAACGGCGCCTTGTCGCAGGCCCTGCCGGATCAGTATCGCCTCAAGCCAACGAACGTCGCCTATCTCGGCCTGGGACCGATCCTGAGCTACGATCCGCGCGAGCTGCTCGACGGCGGCGTTTACTCGCGCGTCCAGAACCTCTCAAACGACGTGATCTCCTCCGCCTTCCGGGTGGATGAGGACATCATGACCACCTACCTGCAGGGCAACATCCGCCAGCCGATCGGCACCGCCGAACTCACCGGCAATTTCGGCGTGCAGGCGGTGTTCACCGAGCAGAAGTCGTCAGGCCTGGTCTACAACGGCGCCAGCTTCAACCGAATCACGCGCGGTGACACCTATGTCGATGTTCTGCCATCAATGAACTTGTCGTTGCGCCTGGCCAGTGACTGGGTGTTCCGCGTTGCGGCCGCACGTCAGATGCAGCGGCCCCGCATGGACGACATGCGCGCCGCTAATGGATACAGTTACAGCACGGGCGAGGGAATCATCACCGGCAACGGGGGTAACCCCTATTTGCGCCCGATCCGCTCCAACTCCTTCGATGCGACGATCGAGAAGTACTTCGGGAACCGCGGGTATCTCGCGGTCCAGGGGTACTACAAGGACCTCAAGAGCTTCGTGTACAATCTCGAGGTGCCGTACGACTTCAGCGGGTATCCGCTGCCGACGGGCGCGCCTGTGGGCACGCCGACCTTGGGTCGCAACACTCAGCCGATCAACGGGCAGGGCGGCTCCATCTACGGTGTCGAGGTGGCCGGGACGCTTCCGCTCGGACAGATCACCCCGATCCTGGACGGTTTCGGCCTGACCGGTGGCGGTTCGTATACGAAGACAGAGATCGTGCCGACGCCGGGTGGTGCGGCCGAGGATATCCCCGGCTACTCGCGCTGGGTCGCGAATGGCACGGCGTTCTTCGAGAAGTGGGGTCTGAACCTCCGCGGCTCGGTTCGCTATCGCTCGACCTTCATCGGCGAGCTGTCGGGGTTCGGCGCGGCACGTGTGCGGCGGCGTGCGATCGACGAAATGATCGTGGACGGCCAGATCGGCTACGATTTCCGGGACGGCTTGCTCAAGGGCTTGTCGGTTTACATCCAGGGCCAGAACCTGACCGATGAGCCGTTCGTGACGATCAACGGCACCGCTCGTGATCAGGTGATCGACTACCAGTCCTACGGCCGCCGCTTCCTGGCGGGCTTCAACTACAAGTTCTGAGCCCCCTGGAGCGCCGGCCGTTTCCGCGGCCGGCGCTCCCTTTTCACGGAAGGCCGCCTTTGCGCCACGTGGTGATCTTGGGTGGAGGCAGTGCCGGCTGGATGGCCGCGGCTGCCCTGTCGCGCTTCCTCCCCGCGACTAGCCGGGTTACGCTGGTCGAGTCCGACGATATCGGAACTGTGGGCGTCGGCGAGGCGACGATCCCGCAGATCCGCCTGTTCAATTCTAGCTTGGGTGTCGAGGAAGGCGCGTTCCTTGCCACCACCCAGGGTACCATAAAGCTCGGCATCGAGTTCGTTGGCTGGACCGGGCCCGACAGTCGCTACACCCACGCGTTCGGCGCAATCGGACGCGGCCTAGGGCTGTTGCCTTTCCACCATTATTGGCTGCGACAGCAGACTGGCTCGCTGTGGGACTATAGCGTTGCCGCCGCTGCCGCCAAAGCTGGGCGCTTCGCCCCCGACCCAGGGCGGCCGGAGCTGCCGACCGGCCTTACCTGGGCCTACCAATTCGACGCCGGGCTGTACGCAGGACTTCTACGGGGCCAGGCCGAAGCACGCCGCGTCACGCGGGTCGAGGGCGAAGTGGCGACCGTCACCCGCGATCCGCTCAGCGGCGATGTGACGGCGCTGGTCCTGAATGACGGCCGCCAGATCGCAGGCGACTTCTTCATCGATTGCAGCGGCTTTCGTGGCCTGTTGGTCGGCGAGGCGATGGGCGTTCCGTTCGACGACTGGTCGCGCTGGCTGCCATGCGATCGGGCGTTGGCCGTGCCGAGCGAAGCGATCCGGCCGATCCTTCCTTTGACTCGTGCGACGGCGAGGACCGCGGGCTGGCAATGGCGCATTCCGCTGCGTCACCGTACGGGCAATGGGCTGGTCTTCTGCAGCGCGTACCTGAACGAGGATGCCGCGACCGCAGAGCTGCTGCGCGGCCTGGACGCGCCAGCGCTTGCCGAGCCCCGGCTGCTACGGTTCACCACTGGCCGTCGGACCGATGCCTGGGCGGGTAACTGCGTCGCGCTGGGCCTCGCGAGCGGTTTCTTGGAGCCGCTGGAGTCGACCAGCTTGCACCTGGTCCAGTCAGGCATCGCCCGCTTGCTCCAGTTCTGGCCAGGGGAGCGGATCGCACCAGCGGACCGCGACGCCTTCAACCGGGAAACGGCGCGCGAATGGGCTAGTATTCGCGATTTCCTGGTGTTGCACTATCATGCGAACGCGCGTGCCGAACCTTTCTGGCAGGCCTGCCGCGCCGTTCCATTGCCCGACCAGCTCGCCGCCAAGCTCGACCTGTTCCGAGCCCATGGCCGGATCGTGCGCGAGGGAGACGAGTTGTTCACGGAGGTCGGCTGGCTGCAGGTGATGCTCGGCCAGGGCGTGCTACCGGCTTCCTATCACCCGCTTGCGGATGCGCCCTCCGCCGAAGACTTGGCGAGCTTCCTCGATGCTCAGCGCCGCCATGTCAGCGCCGTGGTCGGCCGCATGCCGAGCCACGAACAATTCCTCCGAACAGAGACGAGGGACCTTTCATGATCCGCGCCGCCCTGCTTGCCTGCGCCGCTATTCTGGCCATCCCCGCCGCCGCGCAGACCGCGCCAACCGGGCCCGGTAGCTATCGCGACCGCCTGCCTCAGGACGAGGTAATCTACTTCCTGCTGCCGGACCGGTTCGAGAACGGCGACCCGAGCAACGATCGCGGAGGGCTGACCGGCGGGCCCGAGGTGACGGGATTCGATCCGACCTCGAAAGGCTTCTATCATGGCGGCGATTTGAAGGGCCTCCGCAACCGGCTCGACTATGTGCAGGCGTTGGGCGCGACTGCAATTTGGGTGGCGCCGATCTTCAAGAACAAGGCGGTGCAGGGACCGCCCGGGCATCAGTCGGCCGGCTATCACGGCTATTGGATCACCGATTTCAACCATGTCGACCCGCATCTGGGTACGGATGCCGATTTCAAGGACCTAGTCGACGCGGCGCACGCCCGCGGCATGAAGGTCTATATGGACATCGTCGTCAACCACACGGCCGACGTGATCGAGTATCGCGAGTGCCAGGGTCGCGAGTGCCCCTACCGCTCAGTCGCCGACTACCCCTATCAGCGCCGCGGAGGACCTCAGGGCAAGGCGATCAACAACGGCTTTGCGGGTGACACGGTACAGACGACCGAGAACTTCGCGCGGCTGACCCGCCCGGACTATGCCTACACGCCTTTCGTCCCGGACGCGGAGAAGGCGATCAAGCAGCCTGCCTGGCTCAACGACGTGACTGTGTACCACAATCGTGGAAACACGACGTTTCGAAACGAGAGTTCGACCAAGGGCGACTTCTCGGGGCTGGACGACATCATGACGGAGAACCCTCGGGTCTTGGCGGGGATGATCGATATACTCGGCGGCTGGATAGACCGGTTCGGGGTGGATGGATTCCGCATCGACACCGCGCGCCATGTGAACCCGGAGTTCTGGCAGGCCTTCGTGCCCGCCATCCGGCAGCGGGCCCGAGCACGCGGCATTCCGAACTTCCACATCTTCGGCGAGGTCGCGCTGCATGACGTGGACGCAGGCGGGCTCGCCCGGTTCACGCGTGTGGACCACCTCCCGGCAGTGCTCGACTTCGCGTTCCGTGAGGCGGTCGTGCAGACGATTGCTGGCAGCAAGGGCACCGACCAGTTCGAGACGCTGTTGAACGGCGATGCGCTGTATGAGGGCGGCTTCGAAACGGCGATGCAGTTGCCGACCTTTACGGGCAACCACGACGACGGCCGGTTCGCAACCGAGGTGCGCCGCAACTATCCCCAGGCCAGCGATGCGGAAGTGATGAGCCGCGTGATGCTAGCCAACGCCGTGCTGCTCACGCTCCGCGGGGTGCCCACCATCTACTCGGGCGACGAGCAAGGCTTTGTCGGAGACGGCGGCGACCAGGACTCGCGCGAGGACATGTTCGCGAGCAAGGTGCCTCAGTATAACGACAACCGCTTGCTCGGCACCAAGACAACCACTGCGCTCGCGCACTTTGGGCAGAACAATCCGCTGTTTCGGCAAATCTCCACCCTGTCCCGCATTCGGCTGTCGCACCCGGCCCTGACCCGTGGCCGGGAAGTGCTGCGGGCACGGGAGGAACAGCCCGGATTGCTTGCCGTATCTCGCTTCGACCCAGCGACGGGGCGGGAAATCCTTCTTGCTTTCAACACGTCGGCCGAGCCGATCACGCGCAACGTCCAGGTGGAGCTTGGGTCCCGTTCTTTCGATACATTGGCCGGGGCATGCGCGGCGACGGCCGTAGCACCTGGAAGTGTGGCAATCTCGTTGCCTGCGTTCGGTTACGCGATTTGCGAAGCTGCGCTGTGATGGGTTTCGTAGGATCGCCACTGGCCAGCCTTGAAGCGAGAAGCGCGGGGCATGTTCTACTTAGCCCGAGTTTTGCCACGACCCAATCTACGTCGCGTGCCGGCTGTTGTTACGTTCAGCCAACTCGCCTTCGAGGCTGGCGATAGCAGCGCCAATCGCTTCCGATTGAGTGCATGCAGGGTCTTGCCGCAGGCGCCGGGCTTCCTGCACCAGGTCACGCCAGTACGTCAGCGTGTCCTGGTACACGGGATGGCCGCGCAGCCGGCGAGCGCTTGCCAAAGCATTGTGCAGATTTTCGAGGATCGACCCATGGAGTTCCATAATGCACCGATAGCCTAGGCAGACCTCAAAGGAAGGGACCTTGAGAGCTGGTCCAGTGAGAACCGGGCTGCGGCCCGTACGCTCAGCGGATATGCTCCACCTTCAGGTTCTTGGCTTTCACCTTCTTCCACTCTCGATCGGCGGTCAGGGCGGGCACGCCGAGCTGGATCGCTAAAGCCAGGCAAGAGCGGTCGCCAAGACCACGCCCAAACTCTCGCGTCTGCGCGTGCAATGCTGCGGCAGCGTATGCTGCGTCAGCATCGTGCGACCGGACGTCGAGGCGTAGCTCGCCAAGCAGGTCACGGATGGTGGGCTCGTCGAGCCCGCTCAGCAAAAGCTCTTTCACGACCTCCTGCAGATTGACGGCCGACATCGCGGCGCGTCCAATATGAGCTTCCACCTTGTCGGCACCGGGCTCATCGCGGACGAGAGCCAAAACAGCAGACGCGTCCAGAACGGCAGACGTCACTTGCCGTCCTCCTGGGGCGTTACGCCGTCTTGAGCCGCCTCGTCCGCGCGATCACTCAGGAACTGGTCTGTCGTTCGGGCATGCTTGGCGTGCTCCCTGTAAAGGGCCTTTGCACGGGACACGCCATGACCGATCGGCGACAGGCGCACCTGATCGTTTTCGATCGTCAGGATGACCTTAGCGTCGCCGTGCAAGCCCATCGCCTTGCGGACGGAGGACGGCAGGATCATGCGACCGTTGCTCGCCACCTTGATGTCCATGGATTGCGTAGCCATCCGAGCCTCTGTCCTGTTGTGGCATTTCCGCATGATATGTCACACTCTCGTGAATGGCTCAATGCCGAGGATAGCAGCGGGTGATCTCACGGCAGATCGACCCCGTCGATCTGGGTGTACCGTGATCGGACATAGCGGCTGGAACAGCATAGCTGTGCAATCAGGGCTGTTTGCAGGGCTATTGAACACTCGTTGTGCACGGTCTAGAGCCTGACTGGACAAAACGGGGCTGCAATGGCGCTTTTTGGTTATGCACGCGTGTCGACCACCGATCAGGACCTCGGCATCCAGGAAGCGGCGTTGCGAAGCGCCGGATGTCAGACGGTCCGGTCCGAGAAGAAATCGGGCACGGAGCGGGGTGCGCGAACCGAGCTCCAGATTCTGCTCGACTTCCTGCGCGAGGGCGACACGTTGGTGGTGACCCGGATCGACCGGCTCGCTCGGTCCATGAAGGACCTGCAGGACATCGTGCATGAGTTGAAGGGCAGGGGGGTCGCACTCAAAGCGACCGAACAGCCGATCGATACCGGCACAGCTGCTGGCAAGGCCTTCCTCGACATGCTCGGTGTCTTTGCCGAGTTCGAGACTAATCTGCGCCAGGAGCGCCAGGCAGAAGGCATTGCTGCCGCGAAGGCAAGGGGCGTCTACAAGGGCGGCAAGGCGCGGATAGACCCCGAAGGGGTGCGCAAGCTGGCGAGTGAAGGAGCCAGGCCCTCTCACATTGCTCGTCAGCTCGGGATCTCACGCGGGACAGTTTACCGCTTCATGCCAACCGGCAAAGTGGACGGCCAAGGCCAAACTTAGCCGGCAGGCGGTCGCCCGTCCCTGTCGGTGGTGCGTGTCAGGCGATCGTTGCCATGCGCGTCAGCGCGGCACCGGCAATGGTCGCGTCTGGCGCGTTCACGTGCAGCCTTCCTTTCGCGATGAGGTCGATGTCGGTGAGGTCACGATGGTCGATCCACCACTTGGCGTCCGTCACGGCTATGCACGCCTGGTGACTGTCCGCACCATTGATGCTGGACGTTGCCAAGATCGCGGCAAGGCGCTTCATACGGATTGTTGTCGCCCAGGAGACCTGCCGGTCGCTGCCGACGAGCTCTGGCAGGCCGAGATGCGCGATGGCGGTAGCGTTCCGCGCTGCGGCTTCGGCTTCCTCTGAGCGCTTGTCGTCGACAAAGCAGGTCCGGCATTTGGTTGTGCGTAGCCAGCGCGCTTTGCGGTCCTGCTGAGCTGGGGAGCCGGGAATATAGTGGGCCTGCTCGTGACCGCAGGCGTGCGCGATGCAATGTTCCATATCGACATCATGCCGGGACCGACTGTGACGGCAACGATCATGAGTCGAGTTGAATCGAGTGTGCGGTCAGTTGCCGGATGAACTGAGCCGCAGCTTGCTATTCGGGCGCCACTCCATCGGCGCTGACGAGATCGGATCCCACCAGCGTGCCGATGATCCGGACACGCTTCTCAACCAGATCGACCGGCGTTCGCTGCAGCTCGAGCTGGTAACGCCCGCCAAGGTCGCGACGCAGGTAGAAGGCACCGCCATCTCGGGTGAGCGTGCCCACCTCAACGACGCGGGTCCCGATGGCGGCCGAAGTCACTGGTCTCGTTCGGCGCGTTTGCGGTCGGCCTTGCGTGCCCGGCTGATCGCGGCTGCACGCTCGCGAGCGCGCTTCACAGACGGCTTCTCATAATGCTTGCGCAGCCTCATCTCGCGATAGATGCCCTCACGCTGCATCTTCTTCTTGAGCGCCCGCAGGGCTTGGTCGACGTTGTTGTCGCGAACGGTGATCAGCATGAAGGTTAGCTCGCTTATGGGGATGTTTCCATAAAGGTCTACGGCGCTGGCGGAGAGGTGCCAAGCCGGCCCGTCCAAACGCGCACTCCTGTTGCCTCTTTCATCCGAACGCCGCAACGATCGACGGCGTCCGCACGTCCAGTGCAACCGAGCGCTGCCCCCCGAGGCTACCCTTCCGCCCACCAGCTCGCTTTATTTCTATGCTGCTCAGACCAGACGGTTTTGGCGTATCACTTCACGGTACCAGGCCGCGCTCAGCTTGGGCGTTCGCTTTTGCGTAGCAAAGTCGACATGGTGGATGCCGAACCGCTTCCCATAGCCGTCCGCCCATTCGAAATTGTCCAGCAGGCTCCAGAGGAAATAGCCGTGTAGCGGATAGCCTTCCGCAATGGCGCGATGGAACTGCCCGAGATAGTTGCGCAGGTACATGACACGATCGGCGTCGTCGACGCGGCCGTCCGTCATCGGATCGTCAGCTGACGCCCCATTTTCAGAGATGTAGAGCGTTCCCGGCTGCCACAGGTCGCCCACATGACGGACACCCCAGTACGCGGCCTCAGGCCCGACCACCAACCAGGGCGAGGCCATGCGTGGAGAGGAGCCGATATGGGGCACCACGGCGTACCCGCTCGGCCCTGCGTCGGCGCGTACCCATTCGGGCGCGTAGATGTTGAGCGCTACGAAATCGAGCGGGCTGCCGATGGCGGCCATGTCTCCGAATTTGACCGTGGGCGCGTCGGCGCCTGCCTCCGCCAGGTACGAATCGATGTAGCGCCCTTCCATGACCGCCGTCAGGAACATGCCGTTGCGATCGCGGAAGGCCTTACGTGCGGCGCTCACATGCTCCGGCGTCTCGATCACGGGAGCGAACACTGTCGGATTGTCGGCAAGACCGACTTGGGTGCCAGCGCGCCCGCCCGCCCGGATCGCCTGCACACCAAGGCCATGGGCCAGCACGCCATGGTGGCGGACTTGGTTCGCTTGCGCCGGGGCGAGTTTCAGGCCGGGCGCGTGAATGCCCTGAAGGTGACCGAGGTCAGTAAAGCAGCGCAGCTCGTTCACCGTCATGAAGCTGCGCACCCGGTCGGACAGCTTGCCGGCCATGAAACCCGCGTAATCAGCGAAGGCGAGCGCGGTATCGCGGTTCTGCCAGCCGCCCGGAAGAGCCGCGGGCAGGTCCCAATGGAACAGCGTAACGTAAGGCTCGACGCCAGCGGCCAGGAGCTCATCAATCACCCGGTTGTAGTGATCCACCCCCTTCTGGTTTGGACGCCCGCGCCCCTCCGGGAAGATGCGCGACCAGGCGACGGAAAAGCGATAGCTGTTCGCTCCCAGCCCTTTCAGCAACGCCGTATCTTCTGCGTGACGATGGTAGCTGTCGCACGCGACGTCGCCCGTGTCCCCGTTCGCAACCTTGCCGGGGGTATGAGAGAATACATCCCAATTAGTTCTGCCGCGTCCGTCTTCGCTGGCCGCGCCCTCGATTTGGTATGATGCCGTTGCGCAACCCCAACGAAAGTCGTTGGGGAAAGTACGGTCTTCAGCGGCTGCAACCGCGACCCGGGGCGTTACGGCGGCGCCCGCGCCGAGCGCGAGCCCACCTCGGATGACATCGCGACGGTTCATGATCCTCTTTCTGCTTTGTTTTCGGCGAAGATAGCGAGAGATTGAGTTGGTTTGCCGGCAAACTCCAGACCTATTCTTCGACGTTTGCTGGGTCGAACGACATTCTACGACGTTCTGGCCCAAGACCACGTAAGGCAGGCTGCTGCGCTTCGCAGGGCGGCGTATTGCCGTAATTAGGATCACTCGCGTGGCGGGCCAGTTCGCCGATTAGCGCTGAACCGCCGTCTAAATGTGACCTTGCCTGGCCGCATCCCCAACAGGGCACGGCCTGTGTGGCTTCTCTGCTTACTTTCGACCGGTATTCTGCTCCTGCTGATATTCACTGTGGTCGCGTTCTGGCCATGAATGCCGCGCTCTACTATCATGGCACCGGCTCGCCCAAAGACACCATCACGGACGCGCAATCGATCGTCATGGCCCAGCGGTGGATCGCACTTGACTGGGTCCGCGTCGTCGGCGCGGCCGCAGCCTTCGTCGCCCCTCCCAGGGTTCTTACCGCTCCATGGTCTCAGGACACCGCTCCGGCTGATCCGCTCGTCGTGCGGGTTGTGCTCGCGCTTGTTCTCGCTGGCGTGGCCACTTTCGTCGTCTGGTTCGTCACGAACCTAGCCGCCATCGGACGCTTCCGGCTGTGTCCCTCCGGGAGTTCCGCATGCGGTTGGGGAACGGCTTAGCCCGGATGGATAGTTGCCCGCCCGCTTTGGCGCCGAGCCGCGACGCCAAGGCGATGCGAGTAGCGGCTTACAACGGCCGGGTTCGACGGAGAGCGCTCGCCTGCCCGCGAGCCTTGCCGGCGCCTTCCGGCGTAGGGCAGAACTAGCGGTCGGTGATGTCCTCCTTTGTAAGCGGAATGAAAGCCGTTCGCTCGAGCATCCGCCCTCGCTTCATCGTCATGAGCACCGTCTTCAGATTGTCTAGCTCCAGGAGCGGATTGCGTGTGAGCACGACCAGGTTTGCAAGCTTGCCTGCCTCGACGCTGCCCATGTCAGCTTCCTGACCTGCTGCGCGCGCTGCGACCAACGTTGCAGCCCGGAGAATGGCTGTGTTCGGCATGCCCGCTGCTTTCGACATGGCGGCGAACTCGTGAAGAAGATCAGGCCACGGATCGCGATAGTCAGCAAGATTGTCCGTGCCAGCGTCGATCAACACGCCTGCACGATAGGCCTGGCCGGTGATTGCACCACCGATCGTGTCGTCGCAGCTCCCGGGCGGCAATGGGGGCATCGTCGTCGAGCCCGCTGTATCCGCGCTATAGGCCCAGATCGTCGCATCAAGGATTGTGCCCCGCTGCTTCATCTCAGCGAACAGCCGGGCAAGCGCGGCGTTCGACCCGCCTCTGAACCCGGTCATGTCCACAGGCGTGCGTGGTTCCGCCCAGCTGAGGACGCGTGTCATCGGCTCGCGAACCAGAAGGCAGGCGTGCGAGACAGTATCTACACCGGCAGCCACAACCTCCGACGGCTTGGCGGGATAGAGCGTCGCATGAGCCCACACCTTCATCTGCTGTCGGTGCGCCTCCTTGGTGATGCGCGCGGCAACATCCGGAGTCATATCGCCGTAGAGCTTGATCGCTGTGGCGTAAGTTCCGCGCGCCTGCGCAACGGCCAGTGCGGTGTCAGTGCGGTCGGTCACCGCCTGCATCCAGGGGACGTATCCGGGCTTGCCCCCGGCGGACGTCTGGCTGGTTCGCTCGTCTGTGAAGAAGGCTGGGCCAGCCATCAGCGCGGCATAGTAGATGTCCGGTGCGGCGATCTCGCCCACTAGGCTAGCCCGCGCCAGATCGCCCACGGCGCGCAGATCGTCGGCCATATCGCGGACCGCGGTCACACCCCCGTAGATGTCGCGCCGCAAGATCGCCTCTGCCTGTCGGCGATTGGGCGGCGTCGCGAGGTGCACGTGCGCGTCGATCATCCCTGGGATCACAAAGCGTCCGCGAAGATCGATGGCTCGCGCTGCGCGCAGAGTGCCCGCGTCGAGATCCGCATCGCGGACCACCTGCTTTATGCGTTCGCCCTGCACGACGATGTCCATGTCGGAACGGGGCTCATCATGTAGGCCGTCGAGAAGGGTCGCATGACGCAAAATCACCAGCTCCCGAGACGGGGCAAATGGCGGCGGGTCGGCCGCTTGGCTCCGCCCGGCCCAATTGGCCAAAACGGCCGCCACGATGATGCTGGTCGCGCGATGAATTCTAACCATGACCCGCCAGTCTCTCGATGTCGCGGCAGAACACAAGAGCGGCGTGTCGGTGGTTAGCTTTGGTAAGGCAGGCAGGACCTCACGACGTCCCGAATCGCTGGATTTAACCGACCTAATGCAACGCCGGTCGGCTTAGCTTCTCGGCCGAGCCGCCCGAAACTGTTCCTCCAGGAACCTCGCCTTGGCACGTTCCATGTCAGCGATGTCGACCAGGTCACGCATGACGTGACCTTCATTCTCATAGCGACGGTATTGCACCTTGCCGCCGGCTTTCCGGATCGCTGCGACATAGGCGTCGAGCTCTTCGGCACCGTTTCTGGGGTCGTTCGCACCGCTCTGGATCAGCATGGGGGTACGGACACGCGCCGCGTCCTTCATGGGTGAGATCGAGGCGAAGAAGGCCTGATCGGATGGGTCGTCGATGTCGCCATACTCCAGCCGATCAGACGCTTTCAGGCGAGGCGAAGCGTTGCGCAGGTTACGTGGCCAGTCGGCGACGCCCACCTCACTTATGGCTGCGACGAACACGCCCGGATGCTTGCCCACAACCGCATTGGTCAAATAGCCACCATAGGACGCGCCGCCCACAGCGACCCGGCTGCCGTCGAGCCCCGGCTGCTGCTTGATCCAAGCGACCGCGTCGAGAAGGTCGCCGATTTCGTTTGGCCGGAGCCGCTTGTCGTTAAGGTGCGCGAGCTTCTTCCCCGCGCCGGTCGAGCCGCGGTAGTTGAAATCCAGCACGGCGATGCCGCGCGCGACCAGATACTGCACATCCGGCTTCCAGTTCGCGAGCGCGTGGCTCGACGGGCCGCCGTGAAGGCGCAGGAATACGGGTGTGGGCCGGTCGGTCCGTGCCGGACGATAGAGCAGGCCAGAAAGCGGCACGCCATCACGGGCGGTGAAGTGCACTACGGTCGGCACTACCAGCGTCTTCAGGTCCACCCCCGCAGTGCTGGGTGCGACCAACTGATGTGTGTCACCCGTCACCATGTCCCAGCTCCACACCTCGCCAGGAGTGCCCGGGCCATCCACGCTGACGGCGAGCACGGGTGCCCGCCGGGCGAAGGAGATACGCAAGGTGCCAGGCGGTAGGGTTTGAACCTTCAACGTTCGCCCGCTACGCAGGTCACGCGCGTGCAGTCGGTGGAAGCCGCCCTTGTCGGTCAGCCAGGCAAGGTACCGGCCATCGAAGCTAAGGGCCGCACCGACCAGATCCGCAGCGTCTTGTTCGACGAACCTGCTCTCTCCGGTTGTCGTGTCGAGCTTGGCAAGCGCGATGTACTCACGCCCGTCGTTGGTGAGATTGTAAAGATAGCGCCCGTCCGGTGACCAGGCCATCGGTGCATTCATCGCCGGTGCCGCCGGGCGGCTGAGCACTCGCTCCTTGCCACTTGCAAGATCAAGGAGGCTCAGGTCACGTCCGTCCTCACCGCGGGCCTCGACCATGGCGAGCGCCGTCCCGGTCGGGTTCGCAAGCGCCGGGTAAAGTCCCATCCGGCCGCGAAGTGCTTCCCGGGCGCTGCCTCCGGAGATAGGAGCCACCCAGGTATCGAAGTTGCGCCCGTCCCGTGCTGCGGTTGCATATGCAATGGCACGGCCGCCCAGCACGAAGTCGCCCAACACCGTGAACGCGGGCGACTGGGGGACCACCTCGGTCTCTCGCATGCCGTCCGGGGTTATCGAGTAGAACCCGTAGCGCTCGTTGCCGCCACGATCAGCACCGTAGACAATCAGACGTCCATCGGGGCTCCAGGCCCCGCTCTCAACGCCAAGGCCGAACGTGAGCTGACGTGGGGCGCCGCCTGCGGTTGGCGCAACCCACAGCTGGGGTTTGCCTGTAATCGAAGACACATAAAGGAGCTGCGTACCGTCGGGCGACAGGCTCGCTTCGCTCGGCCCCTGCGCAAGGAGGAAGCGTGTTACGTCCGGTTCAGGCGATCCCGCCAACCCGACGCTGACAGGGGCGGGATGCGGAATGTCGTCGGGAAAAGGCCAGGTCTGTGCGCTGGCCCCGACAGCAAAAGCAGCAAGTGATGCAGATGCCCACCACCTCATCTCGAACCCTCCCCGGGGTAAGGCTCCACCTATTCCATTCGCGCGACACGGCCGCAATGTAGGGAGAAGTCTCCCCCGACATGCCGAATAAGCGTAGTTTTGAAGGACGTCCGGTTCTGGGGAGCGGCCGGGCGCGCCGAGTAGCCGCTTCTTGGCGAGAGCTGTCGTCCCGATTGGGGCCGGAATTGGAAAGCCCTGCCACCTTTAGCCATCAGGGATGGCACTCGCTTCTCCAATTTGCATAGCTGTGGCATACAACAGCGGCACTGTGGGGGCAGTACATGATCCTTGACTATAGGTCTTCGCGCATAGTGAGCGGGGCATGTGCAATTCTTCTTGGGCTGGCGGCGTCGAATGCCCAGGCCCAGGCACGCTTCGACGTGATCGACATGCACTTTCATGCTGATCGTCCAGATGATGAAGGACCGCCAGGTGGGAAGGCCTGCGCCCCCTATCCCGAGTGGGCACCGCGCGATCCGGGCAAGCAGATCGACGCCTATATTGACTGGTTCACCGTTCATCCAGTCTGCTCGAACATCCTCTCATCTCCGATAGACGCCACTACGCTGCGCGATCGGGGCGTTGCCCAGTTGAGGCACTACAATGTCCTGGCGCTTGCAGGGGGCAGTGCTTCAACTGTCGAGGACTACCGGCAGCATGGCGATGGCCACATATTGCCGAGTGTCGGCTTCGGCAGCAGCGGCAAGCTTCCCTCCATCGACACGCTTCGCCGGCTTCGGGCCGAGGGCAAGGTGCATGCGCTAAGCGAGATCACCACCCAGTATGCCGGCATCGCGCCCGACGACCCCCGGATGGAACCGTACTTCGCCTATGCTGAGGCGAACGACATACCGGTAGGTATTCATGTCGGGCCGGGACCGCCCGGAACCGCTTATTTCGCGACACCAGCTTACCGAGTCGCGGCCGGCGATCCCATCCGCCTGGAAGCCGTACTGACCCGACATCCCAAGCTGCGCATCTATGCGGCACACGCTGGCTGGCCGTTTGCCGACGCCATGATCGCGATGATGTTCGCCCATCCACAACTCTACGTCGACATCGCCGTGCTCGACTGGGCGTACCCCGACAAGCAATTCTACCCGTACCTTCAGAGACTGGTCGACGCCGGCATGGGGAAGCGGATCATGTTCGGCTCGGACAACATGGTTTGGCCGGATGCGATCGGAATAGCCATCGACCGTATCCGGAAAGCGCCCTTCCTGACCGAGTATCAGAAGAGGCTCATCCTGCACGACAATGCCGCACGGTTTCTCCGGATCGAAGGTTGACACCAACAGGTCCACGGAGGGGCAGCACGGCTCCTGAAAGGCTGTCCCGATTGGGAGAGTGGATCGAAATGGCCTAAGCTGTCCCATTGGGATGACGCGACCGGCATGACAGCGGTGCACGTGAACCGCACCCTGGGGTCTATGGAGGACGACGGGCTGATCCGGCGGAACGGCCGGTTTTACAAATTTACGTATTGGACGGCTCTGAAGAACGAGGCCGGGTTCGACCCACTCTACCTTCATCTCGGACAGCAGAGTGCAGCGCCGTAGGACGGGTTGCCTCCTGAGGGCCAGCATTTCTGCGAGGAGGCCTTAAGCAAATCCAGTTGAAGGACGAAGCGACCGCGGGCCGGTAAGAAGCCGGCAACGTCAGCCTGTTAGGGGCGCTGGCGCCTGAGAGCTGGTTATGCTCCCGCCCAACAGGAGCAAACCTGTGCAGCGTTTCTTTTTCCATCTCCGCGATCATGTTCACTCGATCATCGACCCTGACGGGGTCGAACTGCCTGACCTCTCGGCAGCCAGGCAGAAGACACTGGGTGCTGCCCGGGACGTCTTAAGTGCCGACATCAAGACGGGCCTACTTGATCTACGCTTTCGCATCGACGTGGAGGATGAGGATGGGCAGATCGTGCACTCCCTCCCGTTCGCCCAGGCGTTCGCGGTCATTCAGGATGACAACGACGGCCGCTCCGTGGCCGCCTTTCGGCGCTAGCTCCCCGGTAGCCCGATCAGGTCCAGCGGCCGGAATACTTACGTCGAGGCGCATCTGTTTCTCACGCCAGTGTCGGCTTGTATTCCGCCCTTATTTCAACGCCTGCTCCGATCGTGGAACCACCACTCGCCACGTTCACCGCTCAGTAGCAATGCACCGCTTGATCTTCATAAGCCGGTCCCTTGTTGGGACCGACCCTGGTGCGCTCGATGCCATCGTTGATCGCTCGGCTACCCTTAATCAGAGGCAGGGTATCACCGGGATGCTGTGGTCAGATGGATCGAGCTTCGCCCAGGTTCTTGAAGGCGAGTCCCAGGCCGTCGCTGAAACGATGAACCGCATCCGGGTCGATCGACGGCATACCGAGATCGAGGTCGTGCTCGACCGCCCGGTCGTTCAGCGAATGTTTGAATAATGGGCGATGGTGCTTTCGGATGCCAGAGCCGAGAGCATCGCCGAAACGGCATTCCTCCTCGGCTT
Source organism: Sphingomonas aerophila (assembly GCF_014199305.1). Classification (GTDB taxonomy): domain Bacteria; phylum Pseudomonadota; class Alphaproteobacteria; order Sphingomonadales; family Sphingomonadaceae; genus Sphingomonas; species Sphingomonas aerophila. The sequence continues at coordinate 6,424 of NZ_JACIJK010000021.1, read as the reverse complement.
TGCAGCCGCCCAGCACACTCCCTCAGCCCGCAAGCTGCACCGTATCGTCCTGGCCGCCTTCGAACGAGATTGCTGATTGCAGCTAATGCGCAGGATACCGAAGGAGGCCTAGTCGCCCGCGTCCTGGCTCAGGATCTGAAGTCGTGAAGAGGTGACGCAGCTTTCGGCGTGTTCACGAGTAAGTCCAGCGCCGACGGCTTAGAGTTGTACATTTTCTCTTAGACTTCTCCGACATCGATAGAAGTCCCGAAATGCCCTGGAATGCAAGCCGCCACTTCGGATGGCCTGTACGGTTTGGTTATGACGGCTACAACGGCCGGATTGATCGTGGTTGCTTCCGATGCCACCACATGGCCTGAAGTGATCACGATCGGCACATCTGGCCGATGCTCACGCATCCACGCCGCGAGCCCAAGTCCGTCCAGCTGCCCGGGCATACGAACGTCAGTGACGACCGACTGGACCGAAAGTCCCGCCTCGAATAGTGCTACTGCTTGATCAGCGCTGTCCGCTTCGTGGACGTCGAAGCCTTCATCTTCGAACCAGAACGCCAGCATGCCGCGAATAACTGCTTCGTCTTCCACCACCAGGACCGAAGGAGATGCGTTGAGGGCAGGTCCCTCCCCGTCATGCCCGATCACGGCAGGAGAAGCTCAACAGAAGTACCTTTGCCCAGCGCTGAGACAGTGAACAGTTCAACGCCGGCTTCTTTGCCAAGTCTGGCCATCAGCCGACTGCCCATACCGCGAGCGACCTCGCCCTTTTCGAATCCCTGCCCGTCGTCGCGAATGACAATACGGTGCGGCTTAACGTCCGCTCGGAGGGTGACTGTCAGTTCGCCCGCCCGCTCCCGAGGCCAAGCGTGCTTGAGTGCATTGAGAATGGCTTCGTAGCAGAGAAGGCTAAGCGGCATCGCGCGGGCAACATCCAGTTCGAGGGATCCCTCAAATTCGCACCGCAGCTTAAGCCCTCGGTCGGCGTGGATCTTGGCCATTTCCTGCGCCATGTCTCCTAGCGCGGCTGCAAAATCTACTCGGTCGAGCGCACCGGTCTCATAGATGCGGGCCTGCACCGCGCTCAAGGCATGCATCCGACCAGCAACCTCTTCTAGCTCTCTTGCTACTTCTCCACCGCTGATCATTGCGCGGAACTGGAGCAGGCTGCTGATGGTCTGAAGGTTGTTCTTCACCCGATGATGAAGCTCGCGCACGATCGTTTGCTCGTGTTCTAACGCGGCCGCCAGCTGACGCTCCCGTTCGGTGAGCGCTGTTCGGGTGCGAGCGTTCTCGACCGCAAGCCGTAAAGATACTCGAAGCCGAGGTAGCTGGCGGGCTGATTTGACGACGTAGTCGTCCAAACCGGCCTTCATGAGCTCCACCGCAGTCGTCTCGTCGCCGGAGTCGGTGAACATCACTACTGGGCAATTGGGCCATTCAGTGCGGCTGCGTTCAAGCACCTCGCGTCCATTACCCCACTTCAGCTCGAGATCGGTTACGACCAGGTCGAAGGAGTCCTCGGCAAGTCCTGCCTCAAATTCATTGCGCGAACCTGCCTCGATGACCTGGCAACCCGGAAACAGTGCTTCGACCTCTCGCCGCACCAAAGCACGGTCGTCAGGCGTGTCGTCGACGGTGAAGACGCGCATGGTGGATGACTGAAATTCCATCACGCCGAGACGGTCCGGTTCAGCCTAACCCAGTACGCATCCAGGGCTTTCACCATATCGAGCAACGCATCGCGATTGACCGGCTTCACAAGATAGGAATTGGCGCAAAGCTGATAAGCGCGTTCAATGTCGGGCTGCTGACCGGAGGAGGTCAGCACCACAACTGGGGTATGTTGGGTCGACGGGTTCGCGCGAACCTCCGCTAACACTTCAAAGCCGGAACGTCGCGGGAGCTTCAAGTCGAGTAGGATGAGCGCTGGAACCGGGTGACGGTCGCGATCGGCGTATACGCCAGTCCCCCGAGCGTAGGCGACCGCCGCCTCACCGTCGGCCAATCGAACAAGCGGGTTGGCGATACCTGCCTTTTCAAACGCGTAAGCGATCAGCTCCGCATCGTCATCATTGTCCTCGACGAGGAGTACCGTGCTCAACTGGTGCATGCCGACCCCCGCGTTTAACCCACGCCCGCACCCTCGCTATGCGGCGCAGAGCCAGCGCGCAACTCCAACCAGAAGCGCGCGCCCCGTTCCGCTGTTATGTCTAAACCTACCGTCCCGCCCATTCGCTCGGCTCCGGCACGAACAATCGCAAGGCCAATTCCAGTGCCCGGATAAGCCTCCTGGCCATGCAGCCGTTCGAACGCACCGAAAATGCGTTCTGCATGTTCCTGGTCGACCCCGATGCCTTCATCCTCGACCCACAACCGCACACGCTCGTCGTTGCGCTCTCCCCAGATACGAACGCGCGCCGGCGCGCCCTCCCGCCGGAACTTGACCCCGTTCCCGAGTAAGTTGGCAAGAACGTGGCCGAGCACGACCGGCTCAGCGAGAACCGACGGCAAGGGCTCTTCGACTTCGATCAAGGCATCCGCTCCACCTGGAGCACCTCGTACGTCCTCAATGGCGGAGTGGATGATGCCGCTGGGATCGATCGAACGAAGCGAAACTTCGACCCGTTGCAATCGGCTAAACGTCAGGAGGTCGGATATAAGACCTTCCATCCGCTCGGCCGCAGCTACAATACGTCCGGCATAGCGACGGCCTTTGTCACCCAATGCTTCGGCAAAGTCGTCGAGCAAGATGCGTGCAAAGCCTTCCATCCCGCGGAGCGGCGCTCGAAGGTCGTGAGAAACGGTGTAGGCAAAAGCTTCGAGCTGTGTGTTCGCCGTCGCGAGATCGGCGGTGCGCGCTGCGACTTCCTGCTCAAGTGTTTCCCGGGCCCGGCGGAGCTCGTCTACATCTACCAGCACTACGACGCCGCCTACCGTCGAGCCGGCTTCGTCGCGCACGGGACGGCCCATGATACGGGTCCAGCGCCGCGTGCCACCACGGTCATAAAGCACCTCAATTTCCGGAGCTTCCTCACCAAGCAGGGCCATGCGGGCCAGCGGGTACTCGTGACCGGCGACCCTTGAGCCATCGGGATGGTAGCTCACCCATTCGTCATAGCCGCCGATGTCCGGCGAGAGCAGGATTGGATGGCCCGTGATCTCGCCTGTAAACGAGTTGCCGCCCGTGATCCGGCCGGAGGGTAGGTCAGCGGTCACAATCCCGACGGGTACGGCTTCGTAAACGGCCCGTAGTCGAGCTTCAGACGCGGCGAGCGCCGCTTCTGCAGCTTTGCGATCGGTGATGTCGATGATCGCGACATTCACGCCGATGATTGCGCCCGCAGCGTCTCGTACTGGCCAGTAATTGGCCACATAGTCGCGTGCATCTCCATCGCCCGTTGAAGCCTTGGAACGGATGTCAACATCTAGTGCCGGCTCACCTGTCTCGATCACCCGGCGGTAGATGGACTCCACTTCCTCCGCGATATCCGGGGCAACCTGCCCAACTGTACGCCCCAGATGAGCATCAACTGACCGTCCGTTGATTGCCGCAAGTCTCTCATTCACAGTGACGTAGCGAAGATCTCGGTCGGCGTACGACAGCCCGACCGGCGCGGAGTCGTAGATGGCTGCGAGCTCTGCGACCCGATGGGATAGCTCAGCTTCTGAAGCCGCCAGCCGGCGCTCGGTTCTTCTGCCGCTGCGGAACAACGCCCAAGCCGCGGTGAGCGCAGCTGCAACGGCCGCAATCGCCGCAGCCATGGCGCTTAGAAGGGCGCGCCGCTGTGCAGCGTCGAAATTCGCCCGGCGCTGGGCTAGGGCGCTACGCTGCTCGGACACGAGCTCGCCCACTAACCTGCGTAAACGATCCATGCGGACCTTGCCTGCGTTGGTCTCGACGACTGCGAGCGCTCCGGCCCGATCACCGGCGCGCGCCAATTCGACCGTGCGAGCAAGCTCCTTGGTCTTATCCGTAAGAGCGCTTGTAACCTGTGACAGTTTCCGTGTCTGATCTGGGTCGCCCGCCGCGAGTCCTCGCAGGTTGGCCAGCTGATTGCCCAAGCTCTTGTTGGCCGTCTCGTAGGGCTGAAGATAGATCACTCGACCGGTGAGCAGGTAACCGCGCTGGCCGGTTTCGGCGTCCTTCACCGTCGATAGCAACGAACCGTAAGCCTCGATCGTTCGGTGGCCGCGCTCGACCAGCACGGCTGAACGCCCGACACCGTCGAGAGTCCGGCCAATGCTAATGAGCGCCACGAGCAGCAGCAGCAAGGAGACCGTAAGCGCGATGGAAGGAAGTTTCGGAGTCCGTGGCATTGCTTGTTCAATCACCGATACATCTCGACCTTGTCAGCCCGCCGCTTGCAAGGGATAGGTCCAGGCCGGCCGCTCGGCTCCAGAAACATCGCGAATTGCAATGTCGTTCCGAGAGACGCTGAGCGCGCCAATGATCAAGCGAATTTGAACTTGGTGGTTCGCTGCCGTCGCCCTGCTCACCAGAGCCACGATGTAGACGCCCGCTTTGTTTAAAAAGGGCTTTCCGCCGCCTTTCCCCATTTAAGAAAAAAGAGAAAACATCGGGATGGCCGGCATAGGCTCGATTGGGATAGAGACTTTCCGAAAACTCGATGCAGTGGTCATCAGCGCACATCGTCGGCAATCATGTGTCGCAAAGCCTTGCCGTCGCGGAATCCAATTATGCCCGGCGTAAGCCTCTCGCCTTTATCTTGCCTTGGCCAAAGCGCGCTTGGGGTTTTCGGACGATCCCAATAAGCGTGCCAGCGTCAGTATAGGGTGTCGGCAATACGCTGCGGCAACGCTCGATCATAGGCTTCGCCGTCGATCGCGGCTTGCGACAGCGTTCGCAGAATAGCCCCCGCGCTGGGCAGATCGTTCCGCGCAACCATGCTCTCCTGCTTTCACAGTCCGGCGCGGATGACGGCGCGGCTGCACTGGAAGAAGACGGTGTTCGCGGTGATGCGCAGGATCGACTTGGGCGGCTGCCCGGCTACGGCGAAGCGGGCGAGATGATCCGGGCTTTCCAGTATCTCGGCTATGCCGTTCACCCGTAATGTCTCGTTGCTCCGGCACCATGAACAGTACGCCACGCGCGGGTCCGTGAGAATGTTGCGTAAACTGTCGGCCGGTTGGTCCCGCGCCGATCGGGTAAAATTCATGTTCTTGCGTGTTCGATGTGAACGAAGGCTGCTGGATCGCCGCGGGGGGTGCGTCCAGTCCGCTCGCCCCCGCCGTTGCGATAACGACGAAGGGCGCGGCCTCAATGAAGGGGCGATAGACCGGGTGAACGTGGTCCGCCTTCTTGATGGCGGATTGAGGAGCCACGGCACCATACAGTACTCCTAAATCTTCCATCGTCCTGATGTGCCCGTCATGTTCCACGCTGATCTTTTCCGCTTCGCCAGTCCACCGGATGTTTGTCTTGGAAGGTAGACAGGGCAATTACGGGCGTCCCGAATGGAAGGACGATCGAGACAGCCGCAGCTGTCCAATTGGAATGTTTGGTGGGACGTCCAGCTGGCTCACCTCGTTGCAGCTGCGAAGCTAAGAGCGCTCGCCTCTTCGAGCGGCCTCAGTAGCTGAGCGCTTAATAAGCTCCACGATTAAGTGGTATCCCGATTGGCGGGACTAAAGGCCTAAACAGCAACAAGTAGCGCTTAGTGCAGACGTCGCAACCGTCTTTGCCGCATGATTGGTATTGGCCGCGCGTTCTTTCAATTGGGTTACTGAAAGCGCCCAGGGGCCCTCGTGATCGCGTGCCTCCTACCAAGGCCGGCGTCTTCGACATACACGGTCTCAGCCGAACCATCAAATAACCACGCCTCTGCCTCACCCTCGGTTGAGAACAGCTGAGCATTAAGCCCGTCAGTCGCTCTCTTTATCTGCATCCGTGCGAGCGACTTGGACACAACGAACGCGATCTTCCGGGAAGCAACTCTTGGATCACTTAAGCGGACCTGGAACGCTGCGACACTCTCCTTAGCTTGGATATGCATCGCTCGCATGTCGACCATAGTAACATGCTGGTTTGGCGCACATCTCAGAGCAAGGTACGCTTCTTCCTGCGCGTGCGAGAAGCGCAGGATGTCTGCCTCCGTGAAGAAGCCGCTCATCGATATCCGAACGAAGCTACGAACAGGATCGACAGCGAAGGCGAACGTGGCGGACATCAGCGCATCATGCAGTACGCTTGATTGAAGTCCGGTTAAACGAAAGGCATGGGTTGCGTTCGGAAGGTGCAAGGTGGATCAGCGGCGTTCCACCATCAGCCACTGTTCCGCTTCCTGGTTACACGTCGGTGAGGGGCAGAGAAGCGCCTTTGTGCTTGACGTCGGAGTGAAATCCCGCGTCCCACAAACGGGATCACGGTCAATCATCATTCGGCCACCGATGCTCGCCGGATCTATCGA
>NZ_JACIJK010000020.1 GCF_014199305.1 Sphingomonas aerophila | reverse complement strand
GACGGCCCAACTTGCGTCTTCGGGCATCTGTGTACCCCGGGCGATGGTCACCCGAAGGATATCGTCCGTCAGCGCGGTCACGCGCACGACATTGTCGCCCTGGCGCGTTTCCATCCCGCCGGCGCGCGCGATGATGCCCGTCGCCTGCGCCGCGGCCGGTGCAATCACGGTCGGCGCTGCCAGCGCCAGCACGCCCGCAGCGCCCAACAACCAAGTCCGATGTGCCATACAGCCTCCTCCTGTCGCTCGAACCTGTTTCGGCCCGATACGATGAATGTAATCGATTACTCTGTAGCGGCAGGCGCGCGACCCGGTCAATGACGCCGGCGCGGAAGGCGGCTTTTTAGGCTGACTGACGCCGCACTAATTCCAACGGTATTTGCGCAGATGCTGTGATCTCACCCGAGATGCGTCGGAATAGGAGATCCAGAATAGTGTCTGCCGCCAAGGTAAGATCCTGCCGGATAGTGGTCAGCGCCGGCATCGCATTAGCAGCCAGGCTGACATCGTCATAACCTACCACGGACACCTCGTCGGGTACGCGCCGCCCCTCGTTGGTCAGCGCCCGGATTACTCCGAGTGCGATCACATCGGACGCGGAAACCACTGCATCAATATCTGGTACGGCGACGAGCGCCTGATGCAAGGACGGAGAACGCGGATCAAAGGCAAGCGGAACGGGGATGTGCGGACCAGGCTCGACGCCCATATTCGCATGGGCTTGGAGATAACCGTCGTAGCGGGCGGCCAACTCGGGAATGTCCGTCATACCGGCGAAGGCGATGCGGCGTTTGCCTGAATGCAGAAGGTGCTCGGTCGCAAGCTGCCCGCCCAGCCTGTTGTCAGTGCCCACACAGCAATAATCCAGCCCAGCGCCGCTAGCCTCACCCCAGACGACCAGCGGCTTATAGCTGCGGCCGACATGGTGAAGCACCGCTTCCTGGTCGGACTGGCACAGCACCACGATCCCATCCACGCGCCCGCTTCGCGACAGGTTGGCGAGCCAGTTTGGGTCGTGCGGCGTCACTGCGGAAAGCAACATGGCGTGATCGCGCCGGGCGAGCCCGTCCATCAGGTTGCCGATCAGCGCGGTGTAGAAGGGATCCGAGACTCGTTGCGCGCTCTCGTGACCCAGTGGAATTACTACCCCGATGGACTGCGTCCTGCCGGTGCGGAGATTGCGGGCGGTCTGGTTTATCTGGAACCCATGGTCCTGCGCGATTTGCAGAACCTTGCGGCGAGTGACCTGGCTTACGCTCGCCTGGCCGGACAAGGCACGCGACACGGTTGCCGGCGTAACACCCGCAATTGCCGCAATGTCGGCCAAGGTTTTGACCTGGGTCGTACTCATTCTCATCGGGACATAGGCTACGTCGCAACCTTTGCTCAAGTCAGGCTAAGGTCGGTGATCCGTTCCACGCCAGGAACGAGTAAGCTGGTTGGCCACTTCGCCCGTGGGTTGGCTCGATGACGCACCTGCTCAACAAAGTCCGCTACGGAGAGGTGATGATGCCGGCTGTCGCTTATGAGGCCGGGGATGGCGCTTCCACTCTGACGTGGTCGTTGCAGAACTTAGGAGTTTCGAAACACGACGGCTGTCCCGAAACTCCATCTCTCCTTCCCAATTTCGAGAAAAAGCAATCGGGAACAGATTTTGGGAAAACGGCCTCGCTGAGGGCCGAGGGGCCCTACCCTAGCTAGGCGGCTGTCTCGCCGAACCTTCCTTTGTGGGACTGCCGCTCCCACCCATGGTGACTAAGTCGATTGCGGCTGTTGAGGGTATCACATGGGCATCGCGCCCAATCCGATACGCGCACGCGCGCCCATTCCCCTGCTCTTCGGAGGGATGATCCGCCGCGGTTGCGACGTTTGCTAGCGCCTAATTGCCGTCACCATCGCGCGCCTCTAATAATTGGCAATGGAGTTTGCCGGCACCTTGGGCGTCATTGTCGCAATCGTCTGTGCGGGGTTGATCGGATTCAGTATCTCAAACGGACAAGTGCCGGCCCGGGGATTGCACCGTCCGCCTATCAATCGCCGAGAGGAGCCGATTTGGTTCTGGTTCACCATCCTGACCTACGCCGTTGGCAGCATCGCGGGAACAGCAGGAGCAATAAGTTTTTGGATGAGCTGAGCTTCGTTTCGCACTCGTGGCAACTGTCGCGCGGTGTTCGCTCTCGCCCACGGTCCGGCGTTCCCGGACCGCAGAGCACTTCTTGATTGCGGACGTTCGTTAAGAAGGCCAAGCTTATCGCATGACGTGGAAACGACTTGCCCTCGCCTACTTGCTGGGTTTCGTCGCTCTCCCGGTCGGCTACTACCTAAGCAAGGCGGCCTTTACCTGGTGGTACATGCGTACTGACCCTCATGGCGACGGACAGGTCGGTTTGTCTATCTTCGTCGGCGGTTTGTTCATGGCGCTAATCTGCGGGTTCGTGACGTTCGGGGCCGTCTTGATCCAAGGCCACCAGCGTCGTTACCGGCCAATCCGCTTTCCGCCCAAAGCCGGACAGTCCTAAAATAGCATCCCAATCGGGACGGCAGCTCTCGTTTGTTGCGGAGGTTGCAGCCCAGCGTTACGCAATGGCCATGCGCGCCGTCTTGTTAGCTGCCCTGCTAATTGCCGGTTGTTCCTCAAGCACGACCTTCGATCAGACACGCTGGCAAAGCGCCGATCTCGACGGCCGCGTTCGCGCCGACATGTTCCCCGACTTTCTTCATCGCCATCCTTTGAAAGGTATGGCGCGGAGCCAAGTTGAAGCACTGCTTGGGCCGCCTACCCCCACTGACAAGTGGGCTGGAACGGACATGATTTACGTGTTGGGCAACGACGGCAGCATGTTCCCGATCGACAACGAGTGGCTGCTAATCAAGCTGGATTGCTAGCAACGTGTGAAGTCGTTTAGGCGGGTCGTCGATTGAGGCTCAACGACTGCTGTCTACCCACACCCGGCCGGTCCCAAAATAGCATCCCAATCGGGACGGCTTCGTTCCGGCCCGCTTTCGAAGCGGCCCTTAAGCTAGCGCCCAACTGTGGTCATTGCTCGCTAATCACGATGCTGGCACATCAACTCCGGTGAGCAACGGCGAGTACGAGTGGGTTCCCGAGAAGCCGAGCGTTAAACAGCGGGTGGTCGCGGGCGCCTTGCTGATCGCGCTGCTAGTTTCGTTTGCCAGTGACGTAGCGGGTTGGGGTCTTTTCGGAGGTCACGACAGGCAAGTAGCTGCAGCGGTTACAATTCTGACCTTGTTCGTATTCGCCCGCTTTATGCCAAGCGCCAGGCGCCGGTCATGATGTCTGGTTCCGCCCAGATTGAGCCATTCCCACGCGCTTTGGCGCTGCCTGGAAGCAGTCACCTATTCACAATCGCGACGGAGAGGTTCGAACATGGTCGACTGTGAAATGGGGCTTTCCCGAGGTTCCAAAATCGTGAGCTGGCGCTCGAAGTAACGGTGAGCGTCTCTGATGAGACCCACGCGATTGAGGCGTTCGCTTCGAGATAGTGAGAGGCAGCTACGCACGTCGGGAGGTACCAGTCCGGCATCCATGAAGGGCGCACCGTCACCATAATGGAAGGTACACCGCCAACGATCAGCTTTTCGACTTGAGCAATCCGACGTCCGTTGGGAGAAGGTTGCGACGAAAGCACGGCTCGATCGGTATCGAGGAACACCGCAACACCCATTCCCCAGACCGGGAGAGTGGCCGCGGAGGATAGAGCGGCGGCAAGAATAAGGCTGAAAGCGACCTGGTTTGTGCGCCTCATACCCACGACAATAGACGTAGGGGCAATGCCCGCAAGCGGTCGAATCCGTTGAAAAGACGCCGGGCGGCTCCACGCCAATCCAAGCGGTCCCAGAACACCATCCCAATCGGGACGGCAGTTCTCCGCCAAATTTCAGACATTCGTCCGATCCGTGACGTTGCGTCAGCAAGCTCAGACCGTCACCCTGCGAAGGTGACTAACCAAGTGTCCTCTCTAGCGGGTCAGCGTGTTCGCGAAGCGGTTGAAGAGCTGTACCGCACATTCGAGGCCCCACCGCCATCCGCGATTGAAGGCTGCCCATGCTGCATTTCGACGCGCGGGACCGATGTCCTGCTCACAACACCGCTGCGCCAAATCGCAGGGCAGGCGCTCTGGCGCTACGTGTCTGGCGCGTTCCTGACCATTGGAGACAAGGCGGACTTCCGTTACCTGCTGCCTCGCATCCTCGACGTATCAGTCTCTGATCCGGGGAATGCCAACGACCCCGAGATCGTGCTGGGCAAGCTCGCTCTCGCCGAGTGGCGCTCATGGGCACTGGATGAGCAGCGTACGATCGAAAGCTTCGTCGGTGCGTGGTTTGACCAGGCACTCGAAGGTGATCTGGCCGAAGCGGACGTGGGCTACATAGGAATGGATGCGGAAAGTGTGCTCTGTGGAGCGGCGCGGGCTGCGATACCGATACGGCCGTGGCTACTCCGATTGTCTGCTCCGGACGCGGCCCCATTGCTGGCCGAGATGCAGCGGCGCTGGCCGGGCAATATGTCGCCCTTCTGGGAGTTCGCGCCTGAGGGCTTAAAGGAGATGTCCACGATCCTGTCGCAAGGGCGCGCTTAGGTCAGCCTTCCATCCAACGTCGAACAGTCCCGAAATAGCATCCCAATTGGGACGGCAGCTCGTGCACAGTCTTAGCATTCGAGGCTGGCGTTCCGCTTCCATTCGCGGGATCGCTGAAAATCTTGGATGGGTGAGCGGGGATAAGGGATTGTCACGGCGGCTAAACGGAACCTCGGCACTTTACATCGGCCTACTTATTCCTGGATCAATTTTGGCTTATGCGGGCCTCCTCTGGGTTGGCGCCTCCGGGCGAGGCTGGCGCACGCAAGTTGCCGCTGCCGCGCTTGTCGCAGCGTGGCTCGCCTTGGCCATAGGTGGCCTTCACACTTGGGCGCTCGCTAAACTAGGCTCAACAGCGTCCGGACTTTCACGGACGGCATTCTTGCTGGGAGCTCTGCTCTTTTATGTAATCGCAGCCGTTTGGGGCGGGCGTATGCTGATTTAGGTGTTCAGTCCCGAAACAGCATCCGCAATGGGAACACGCCTCTGCTGATCGGACTGCCGTTCAGGGAGCTGGGATGCTATCAGCGAATGATGCTGACTACCCGGACCAAGCGTCGCGCCGACCAAGGCGCGCGTGCCCTTAAGCACGTTGCGACATTCTATGCAGAGGTTGCTGCGCTGCCCGATGAGGACCTTCTCGACCTTGCAGACATATTTGCCGGCGTAGCAGGTTCGACCATATCAGGGATCGCGGCCGAGGAGATGAACAAGCGGGGCATCAGCCTTTAGCTGCTGCTGGAGAGCCGCTTCGCACTTAACTGGCGAGCTTTCCCAGATCACCATCGAGACCGTGCAAACCCCAAGCGCGCTTTCACCAAGGTGGTATAAGTGCGCGCACCTTGCGCCGATGGTAATTGGTTTTGCGAGGACGATCCCCTGCGACACATGATTACCGACAACGTGCGCTGATCGCCACTCACGTCGAGTTTTTGAACAGTCTCCATCTCAATCGGGACAGCATTTCACCACCTCGATTGCCTTCCCTTGTGGGACGGCAACTCTCGCACAGTTGCGGGCGTCGACAGGGTAATGCAGCTTCGCCGCAAGCGGCGATGGGCACCTCGACCGCCAGCAAGTGAGCGACACGGGCGTACCCGAACCTGGCAGTTAACCGTTGTCCTTATACGCCTGCCATAGGCGCGCGAAGGACCGGTCATGACGATCAAGGAAGCCAACGAGCAGATTAACGATGCACCGGAGAACGAGCTGTCGTCCGGTGCGGGTGGCGAAGATGACGCGAGCACGGAAATCGAAGGCGACGACAGCCACCTGCACGATGATCAGAAGTCGCGTCCTCTCGGGGGCTGACAGGGCGGGAACAAAGCACTCCGCCTACCCATCCGGCTAGCCTTGAGGACGCGCCTGAACTGTACGCCAGGTTCCGCGGCTGGAGAGCGGCGTCATGAAGGTAGAGATGCGCCCCCATTCCGTCGTTGCTGCAGCGCCCGGTTCTCCGAAGGACCCGATCCCCCCGTTATGACGCTAGCCGGTCACGGTTCATGCGGAGGGTCACGATCAGTCCTTCCTTTGACCAATCATAGTCGATCGAGCCACCAAGCTGGCCAGCGACGCTTCGGCGGACAAGCTTGCTCCCGAAGCCCTCTTGTTTGTCAGGGGCCTCTACAATCGGCCCACCTCGTTCCAGCCAGGTAAGGACCACCTCGTTCTCTTCTGCGGCGCTGGACACGTCCAACGTTCCGGTGCCGATAGAGAGCGCGCCATACTTCATCGAGTTCGTTGCCAGCTCGTGAATTGTTAGGGCAAGGCCCGTCGCTGCGGCCTCACCGACCCCCATACGTTCTACAGCGACGCGGATCCTTCCTTTGAAGGCACCCATGTCGTCGTAGGGCGCGAGAAGGACGGACAGCAGGTCACCGAGCAGGGTTGCGTCGCCTTGGCCGTTTGGGAGCGGCCGAACCAGATCATGGGCGCGCCCGAGTGCAGTGAGCCTCTCCGTGAGTTCAAGTGCCATGTCCTGTGTGCTGGCCGTGGCCCGTGACGTGATTGCGGTCAGCCCGGCCGCGATTGTAAGCAGGTTCTTGACCCGGTGGCTCATCTCGCCGGCGAGAAGCTCATTTCCTTCCTCGGCCCGCTTACGTCCTGTGACGTCCAGGAAGATGCCGAACATGGTACGCCCGACAATGCCGACATCCTCTCCCTGCCCGCGGGCTGCAATCCAGCGCACCTCGTCGCCAAACATAATGCGGAAGTCGGTCTCGTAGCGCCCGAGAACAGCACGTGTTGCCGCAAACGCCGATCGCACGCGGTCGCGGTCGGCGGGATGGATATGGGCGGATAGCTCTTCGAAGGTGACCGTGTCGCGCCACGGCATACCCCAGAGCTCAAAACCCTGCCCGTCCATGGTGAACAGGTCAGTGTCGACGTTCCATGCCCACAACGCGACGCCCGCTGCCGTGACAGCCAGACGGAGATGTTCGGGCTGCCATTCATGGGCCTTCGGCGTTGAGAGAGGCAGGTCAGTGTCCTTCGGGTAAGCGCCTTTAAACAATCTTTAGGCGAGCGCGGGCTTGGTTGCGAATGTCCGTGCTGCGATCCATCGCGGCGAAAGCACCACGGCCTCGATACTTGAAGAAAGCAACCGCGCCGGCTTTCGCGGCCAGGCACATACTACGTATTGGTCGAGCGGACGTCATCTTACGGTTAGGCGAATATCGGGCGAAGCGCCTCGTCAGGGTTGCAGCTGCATCACGTCACCGAAACACACCTCATGGAGCAATCGTCCATCCTCTCCCGTGATCTCGATGCGATGCCGTTGTGAGATGGGCCGACCAGCCAGGATGTCTTCGGCGATCAGCTCTCGTGCACCCTGAACGGCATTTAGCGTGGCGGTCTCCAGGTCGGGCAGTTCACATCCTTCAGTGTCGAAAGCCCGAGAGCTATTGAACACGTGGAGGTAAAATCGGGTCATCTGATGCTCCCGCAACCGAACACGCTCTACAACGTGCGCTTAATTTGTAGTGGCCCTGTTCGGAATGATGCGTAACTTATGTTTTGGTATCCAAGTGAGGCAGGCCTCAGGGTCGGAAAAGATCATCGCCTGCGTTTACGCGCAAAGACGTGGAAGAGGGTCGGTCTGGATTTCTATACACGGGCTGGAGCCGCTGGCGCCAGGTTCGGACGGATCAACGCTGCAATCGCGCTTTATGCCTATGCGGACAAAGGCAGGCTTAGCCACGATCATGCGATTGGCGACATCAACGCTGCCCGGGTGCTCGCACATGATTATTTCGAAGATCAGGCAAGCTGATGCTGAAGCTTGGCAGCCTTAGTCTGCCAGTTCTCCGCGTCCTTTACTGAAACCTCGAAGCCACGAGTTGCGAAGGTGGAGGTCTCTCGGTGTGAAAGGGCAGTCGATGGCAGAACGATGGCGACGCTTTCCCGCGTGACACCCTTCAACAAACGCGAAGAAGCCGCCTAGGCGGGCAGGTCCTACCTCGCTCATTGTATTCGCAAGGTACCGGCTCCCGGCATGCCGGTGCCGCGAACAGCCGGAGAGGTAACCGGCCTGACAGTCGTCAGCCTCGCCTGGTGGCGTTCTGCGACGCCGTATCCACCGGCTGCAAGCGCCATCAGCGCCGGAAGGCTTAGTATCGTGATAAGCCCGCGCCGGGCGGAGATCAGGCCGTCCCCTTCCATCTCGTGCAAGGCCGCGGTCACGCCGCTCCGCTGAACACCTACCATGGTGGCCATGTACTCATGGGTAAGCGGAAGCCGGTCAGATCGCATGCGATCGCGGTACATCAGCAGCCACCTGGCCAGTCGCTGGCTGAGCCGCTGCCTTGTGTTGCTGATCAGGCCCTCCGAAACCTGGACCAGTTTCACCTGAACGGCCCGAAGCAGTACGCGCCGAAGCTCGGCATCCTGGGCAAGGATCTGACGCAGGGCGCTTGCCCCGATCTGTACTCCCGTGAGCTGGTCCGCCTGAACGATGATGCGGTAGGGCCAACTCTCGCTTTCGAGCACGATCGGAGTGCCGCAAAAGCTCTCCGGTCCAGCAAGGGCAATCTCGGTGCTGTAGTTAGGCCCGGGCTTGAAAATCGAAGCGACGCCACTTTCGATGAAGAGCACACTGGCGATGGGCTGATCCGCCTCGCTGATCACCTCGCCCTTCTGCAGCGTAACGCGCGAGCAGCGCGGTGCCATTCGGTTCAGTGTGGCTTCCGGAAGGATCGCCAGCAGGTCGTTCCCGCCCCACAGCAGAGAGCTAGCGTCCATCGCGTGTTTCCTGATCGCTATCGGATCTTGCAGGTCAGCTTGGCAGCAAATCAACAATAAGCAATGTCGATTGTTATAGAGCCGGTTGGCTCGAAACCGAGATCGCGGCAAGCGCTTGGCCTGCCGATGCCCTCACCAAAAAACACCGTAGACGATACGGCGACCGCGCTCGTCGCCTCACATGGAACAGGGGCTGAGCAAGTAGGACCCGCCAGATTGCTCAAAACAGAAATAGCGTTTGAACATTAACCAGCGTTCAAAATCAGGTGCGCGATCCGGGCTAGACCAGCGTTGCCGTCGATCACTGCCACGCGCCTCGACAGCCTAAACACAGAGCGTGCTCTTCTCGTCAGGAGCCAGCCAATGCAGCGCTACTTCTTCAATCTCGCGGATGATTCGTACCCGGTAGACCTGCAAGGGACCGAGTTTCTCAGCCTCGATGATGCCAGAGCTGAGGCGGTGCGCTTTGTCAGCGAGGTCTTTCGCGAACGGCCCGAGCTTGCCTCACCCAAGGGCGAGCTGCGGGTCGAGGTGACCGACCCGAACCGAGCGTTGGTCTTCACGCTCGTGACAGCCGCAATCGGCGCGTCAGCCCTGCCCGCCGGGAGCGTGGTAGCCACAGACGCTAGCCGTGCGAGATCGCAGCCTCAAAGGCCCTCACTGCCTGGTCTGAGTTAATCGGCTTGGTCAGGAGGGCATCGGGCGAACGACATTGGTCGCAGGCATCAGGGTTGGCGGTGATGAACACGGTCGGGATGCCTCCCAGCCGCGATTTGATCTCAGCGACTGCGCGTGGCCCCGTCCCCTCCAGAAGCTGGATGTCGGAGGTGATCACCCGAGGTGGGTGTTCTACCGCCAGGGCCACGGCATCCTGTTCGGTTGCGGCAAACGCGAAGGAGGTGGCTCCAGCTTCCTCCAGGAGGTCCTGCAGCAGCATGGCGATCATGGGCTCATCCTCGATGATCAGGACATGGCACATGATCTTTTCCTGTGGCCGTCGTTAGTTAACCAACATAGGCCATGGTGGGTCCCGCACCTAGCCGCTTTTGTGGGACCGCAGACAAAGGTGAAATTAGGCGCTTCCTGCCTCAGGGCACCGGGCGAAGCGGCGTCGGGCTGTCCTCACCGTCCTCACTATCATAGCTCAAGGACCGCTCGATGGCAGTGAGTAGCGTGTGACCATGCCACATCGGCGCGCCATCCCCGTCAGCCGCTTCGGCAAGGTCGACCTGGACGCTGTTCGCGGTTTCGACAATTTCCATCGCGTCGTCGACGCTGATGACCGATCGCTCGATCAGCCCGTGGATCAGGCTTTCGACCAGCAGCAGCGCAGCATGGCCGTGCGCGTCAGGCATGGGCGACGTTGCCGTCCGCCAGCTGTTGTCATTGTCTGGCATGATGCGCCTCTCGTACAGGCGAGAGTTCCTGAACTCTCAGCCGCCGGCGCCTGAATGGACATGTCGACGATGCAGATAGCCGTACAGCGTTCGGGGTCACGTTCCCACAACCTACAACAACATTGGGCAATGTCGGGTAGCAATGTTCTTGGTTGCTGATCAACGATAGAACCCCGCCATGGTCAACCGTTTTGTCGAAAAAATGAGCGGCTTGGCCGATCTGACAGCCAGCGATGTCGCCGCGCTTGAAGCCGCCACAGCGAAGTCGCATCGCTATGCAGCACGAAAAGATCTGATCCGCGAGGGTGACGAGACTGGCCCGATGTTCGTGGTGCTGGAAGGGTGGCTCTGCCGCTACAAGATCCTGCCCAACGGCACACGCCAGATTATGGCGTTCCTGATGCCCGGGGATGCCTGCGATCTTAATATCAAGCTCCTGGCTGAGATGGACCACAGTATCCAGGCTCTCACGCCCGCACACGTTGCCCGGGTGGCGCGAGCCGACATGCAGGCCATGATGGATAAGCATCCCAACATCGCTCGGGCAATGTACACAGCTCAGCTGGTCGATGAGGGGATTATGCGGGCGTGGATCGTCAGCATGGGACGACGCACCTCGACCGAGCGCGTGGCCCACCTCATCTGCGAATTATATCTGCGAGCCCGCAGTATCGGCCTGACCCACGACGATGAATTCGCGCTGCCGCTCTCGCAGCTCGTCCTTGCCGACGCGCTCGGGATGACGTCGGTGCACATTAATCGGGTGCTCAAGGTTCTGCGGTTAACAGGCGCGATGGGGCTCAGCCGGGGCAGCGTCACGATCATGGACCCGGCCAAGCTCGTCAACATTGCAGGGTTCGACGAAAACTACCTGCATCGTCGCTTGCGGCCAACCAACTGACCGCTGCCGAAGATACGGGTCTATCTGGACCTGGCTTCTCGCAAAGTAGCCAGGGTCACCGGGGGCTCGAACTCGCCGACCGACATGAGCAGGTCCAGGTCCAGCACGTGGACGTGACGGGCTCTGAGATCGGCGATACCAGCCTTGCGCAGGGCCTTGAGCACCCGATTGGTGTGTACCGGTGTGAGCCCTACGGTGTCGGCGAGTTGCTCCTGGTTGACGGGCAGATCGTAGGAGTGTCGCGAGCCGAGCTGTGCCTCCTCCATTCGGTAGCCCATCTCGCAGAAAAGATGGGCGATCCTAGCGGTCGCGTTCATGCGGCCAAGCCTTACAGCCCATGCTTTCAGGGCCGCAGCATCAGCCGCCGTGTCGCGCCAGAATGCCAGGGCGATGGCCGGAAACGTGACCGCAATTTCCTTGAGCGCGTTATGAGGCAGGTCCACGACAACGGCGTCTGTGATCGCAGCGACGCCAGAGCCCGCCATGGGGGACACAACGGAATGAAGGTCACACACGTCGCCCGCGATATGCAGGGCGGTGTTGGCTTTCCTGCCGTCCTGTAGACGATCGAAACGCACAAGGAGTCCGTCGGCTACAAGGTAAGACTTGGTGGTTACATTGCCCGGCCTCACGATCTCCCGGTTCCGCGCGACGCCGCGGGCCAGACCAGGAAGCGCGAGCACCGCTTTCTGCTCTTCTTCGTTCAGGTCCGAATGCAGCCTGAGCCGTCGGACAAAGGCTGACAACGCCCGGTCTTCCACTGCTCCCATTGCGGTTCCTGACTATACGCGAGGACACCGCCTTTCTGACGTGCCGCAGCAAATCATAGTGACTTAGCAACCGCCGCTCGCAACACAGGTTAATGTGTTGCCGGCACGACTCTACTCGGCGATCTGATCTTCCTAGACTAGTGGGTAACTACGTCGCCTCTCTCGATGCTCCCGCGAGTTGCCAATTTGAAGTGAGGCGAGCCCTACGAGGCAGCGTCCTGTGGTGCGGTAAGTTCGCCCGCAATGCGCGTATTCTCATGCTGGTTGATAGCGTCGCGAGTGCTAGGGCCACGCAGCGGTGCGGCTCCTTCCTTGGGACAGGCGCTTGTCCGCTGACGGAAGGACGTCTGGCTTCATGCCCGTTCGTGATGATCTTGGTCGACTGAATGTAGATTTTCGTTCTCTTTTCGATACCTCGCCGACTGCATTTCTCGTCGTAGCGCCTCCCGACTGGACCATTGTCGCCGTCAACGATGCCCGGCTGGCAGTCACAGGCGGTTCGCGAGAAGAGCAGGTTGGCCAGCGCCTGTTCGACCTGTTTCCCGACGATCCAAGCGACCCAGAAGCAAGCGGGGTCAGAAATCTGACCGCCTCATTCCAGCGCGTGATCGCGACCGGTCAGGCCGACAAGATGGCGGTGCAGCGGTATGACCTGCGGGATGCCGACGGTCAGTTCACCGAGCGTTGGTGGAGCCCGCTCAATACGCCGGTGCTGGACGACCAGGGCAGCGTGACCTTGATCATCCACCGGGTGGAAGAGATCACGGAACTCGTTCGGCTGCGCGGCGAAGCTGGCATCAGTCAGCAGCTTGCCTATGACCAGCAGGCGGTCATTGCTCGCCTTTCAGCCTCTGAGGCGGCTTTGCAGGAAAGCGAGGCCCGCTTCCGCAACATGGCCGAGCGGCTGGAGCATGAGGTCAGCGAGCGGACAGCCGAGCGCAATCGTGTTTGGGAGATGAGCCGGGAGCTACTGGCCATCATCGGTTTCGATGGGCAGCTCAGGGCCATTAACCCGGCCTGGACCGCTACCCTCGGGTACGATGCGGCAACGCTGATCGACCTTCGCTCCCGTGATCAGGTTCATCCCGATGACCTGCCAGGGGTCCGGGCGATGTTCGACAGCTTGGTCAATGGCGAGACCGTGGAGCGCTTCGAGAGCCGCCTGCGCCATGCCGATGGCTCCTGGCGCTGGATCTCGTGGACGCTCGTCCCCGAAGGTGACGCTTTCTACGCGGTTGGCCGTAACGTGACCGCGGAGAGGGAGGCTGCCGAGGAGCTAGAGCAGGCGCAGGAAGCCTTGCGGCAAAGCCAGAAGATGGAGGCCATGGGCAGCCTGACGGGCGGCGTCGCGCACGACTTCAACAATCTTCTCACCCCTATCGTTGGCTCGCTCGACCTGCTGCAGCGCAAAGGCGTGGGCGGTGAGCGGGAGCAGCGACTGATCGCGGGTGCCATCCAGGCGGCTGATCGGGCCAGGACGCTGGTCCAGCGCCTGCTCGCCTTTGCCCGTCGACAACCGCTCAAACCTGTCGCGGTCGATGTCGGCGAGCTTGTTAGAAGCATGGCCGATCTGCTTGCCAGCACAACCGGACCTCAGGTGCGTGTGGTCGTGGACGTGGCCGACGACCTTCCGCCTGCCAAAGCCGACCCGAACCAGCTTGAGATGGCCCTTCTCAACCTTGGCGTAAACGCTCGTGATGCCATGCCGGATGGCGGCACGCTCAGGATCAGCGCGACACGCCAGAGCGTCCGCGCTTCAACCAGCAATCTCAAGGTCGGGCACTATGTTCGACTGTCCGTCGCCGACACAGGCGAAGGTATGGATGACGAAACGCTCGCACGTGCGATCGAGCCCTTCTTCTCGACGAAGGGCATCGGCAAGGGAACAGGGCTCGGATTGTCGATGGCACATGGGCTGGCCGCGCAACTCGGCGGTGCGCTCACCATCCAAAGTCGGCCGGGCCTCGGCACCAATGTCGAGCTCTGGTTGCTGCTAAGTGCAGTCTCGGTCGACCTGCAGGAGCCTACAGGTATAGCGGCTGATCTGGGTCAGAAGAGCGGGTTGGTTTTGCTGGTCGACGATGAGGACGTGGTCCGGGCGAGTGCAGCCGACATGCTGGAGGAGCTGGGCTACCACGTACAGCAGGCGATATCCGGCGAGGCGGCGATAGATCTTGTCGCAAAGGGGATGGTCCCTGACCTGCTCGTCACCGACCACCTCATGCCCGGCATGACCGGGGTAGACCTGATCGGGGCGCTTCGGGAAACGCTCCCCGACCTGCCAGCACTCATCGTCTCTGGCTACGCAGAGGTGGAAGGTATCGCTCCGGGCATCCCACGCCTAACAAAGCCCTTCCGCGGCGCAGAGCTGGCCGAGGCCCTTGCTGGGCTAGTGCCCAGGTAACGCGGAGCCTCTCGTTTCAGCGGTCCCTCATCCACCAATTGCCAGAGCGATTTCGTGCAAGCGCTGAGCGGCTTTCGTGCGCTCGCCTCGCGCAAAGCCCACCAGAAAGGCGGTGCCATGGGTACTTGCCTCATCATCACCTACCAGGCGCATCGACCAGGTTCCAAACTGCCGGGACAAGACCTCGCGATCAAACAATAGCTCGATGTCGGTATGCCTCCGATCGGTCCGGATACGGTCCATTGTCAGTCCGACCGCGTCGGAGTTGCCTTCGATGACCTGTGCGAAGCTCGAACCATCTGCCCATAGCATTCCGGTTACGTCGACCTCGGTGTTCCATCTGATCGACGATGAGAGAATGGCAGCCATTCCCTCTGGCTCGGCGCCGATCAGCGACCTGCTGACGTAGATAATTCGGCGGATCATCTGACCTGAACGCGCGACCATACGCTACGGATCATCGAAAAGGTCCGTCCTGAAACTCGACCGTCGTTTGCCTGAGCAGGACGATTCTCGTCACTCTCGACGTCTCGCCCGCTATCCCAAAATAGCATCCCAATCGGGACTTCTAGCGCGGCCGGAAGCGACCAATCCGTGTTGTTTACGACCTGTGGGGCTGATCGCGATGCGGACGTTCGTTGGCTAAGCCTAGTTGCCGAAGTGACAAGCAGGTGCGAGGCACCAGACTATGAATAGCATGATCCAGCGACGCCTTGCTTTGTGTGGAGCTGCGCTAGCGTTGATCATCGTTGATAGCTTTTGGTTCTACGAAGAGATGATTGCACCCAATGCAACGATCACGCACGTCGGCCTCGACTTTTTCGAACTAATCCTTCCCAAAGCAAAGCGCGCCGCTAGGCTCCGTGCCGGAAAGTGGGACGTGAGCCCACTTCTCGACCCTGAGAAGAGCCCATTCGGGTTTGTTAGCTTGGAACCAGAAGGTACCTACGGCCAAGCCATATTGTCGATCCGTGCCTTGAAGGCGCAACATGTTTGCAACGTTCTGATTAGGGACGCCGGAAAAGAAGAAGGCAAGCTCTACTTCTCTGACAGAGCTGAAGACGCCTTAAGAATTCCCTCTCTCAGCCTTTGCGGCATCTCCTTTGGGCATGGTGGGTTTTCTGGCAAGCTATCATCTGATGGTCCGATTCACATCGGATAAGCTGGCACCTTCAAGCTCAGAACGGCTGCAGGAGAGCGCTATGCTGACCCTGAGTCTACGAGAAGGACATGATAGCCGTAAGCTGCCCTTCCGCCTCCCACTCCAACCCGGACCGTCCCAAAACAGCATCCCAATTGGGACGATCCTTCGCCTGGCGCCACCAAAGCGGCCCTTCCGCTCTCGCCCAATCATGGCCGTCTGGGTAGCCAAGCGGAACTACCGAAAGCAGCCACTCATTCAGCGTATTCTAGCGTCAAACTTGTATCGGTTGCCAGGAATATGGATCTACCGATCAATACCTATCTGACCGGCCTCAGTAGGTTAGGAGGTTGCTTCCTGTCAGGTGCAAAGAACAGCGCGCCTGTTGAGGCAACGGTGAAGAGCAGGTAGCAAAAAGTGCCGGACCTTCCCTTGCTCAAGCAAAACCCATCCCGAGTAAAGCTATAGGTTCCTTCGCTTGCATCCATTGGAGCAGTGATAAGGAAAGAGCCGTCCGGTCTAAACGCGATGATAGTAGTCTGGCTATAGGCTCCGTCCTCAGACAAAGAGGCGTATTCGAAAGCCTTCCCTTGAAGTTTCGCCTGAATGTTCATCGTACCAACAATCTGTGTGTATACGGGCGTCTCGGCTTGCGAACAGCTGATCTGCGTCAGACCTCCGCAAAGAAGGGCAGCCACCCAGCAGCTTGATGGTCTCATTGAGCGTCTCCGTCGAGCGCACTAGCCTGGCTGATCGAGGACACTGCTACTTCGAAAGCAAGCGGCTAGGCTGCCCAATATCCCCCTTAGCTGCATAAGTGGAACCGTCCAGGGTTCGGCGGCAACGTACCGTAAGGCACCTATCGGCAGTTACCCGTTTAAAGCGGACGGACTGCAAGCCACCGAAAGCGGGCATCCGCTTGCCCACCTCACCGAACCGGGTAGGCTGGCCCGCTCTGTTCCGATGACTGCTTTCGCAGACTATCAGCCAGTCCGGGCAATTAGGCAAAACCCGGAAAGCCGACTAACATTCACGGCCTTAGCAGGTCGGCGTTGCAACGTGAGCCAGCCGAGCAGTAGACTCCTGCATGCCCATCAGCATATTGGATCTGGTCGCAGCCGTTGCAGTGTTGATAGGCATTCCGGCTTCTCTTGTCCTGATCGCTCGACGCAGTAAGCAGGCCGCGCTCTGGTTCGCCGCTGGCATTCTTTGCTTCGTTGTGGGCGGGAGCGCCATCGAGAAGCTTGTGACCGGCGCCTCCGGACTGTTTTGATTGGGCGGGAGTCGCCCAATTGCGGCCTTACCGTCCTGTATAACGGATCGCTGTCAGCGGACCTTCGTGGCGTCCGTAGGCCAAGCCCCTTTTTGGACTACCTGCGACAGCCCTTCGATCGTAAGATGGCGCTTCGGCTTGGCTGGAAACAGCCAGCCAGCGCAAAGCCGAAATCCGAAGAACGCCAACACGCCGAGTAGCCCTCCCATGTGGGTCGAGAGATCGAAGTATATGGCGGTCCACACCGCCAGCGCTGTTGACGGGATCATTGATGCGAGACTCAAGAGGAACCCTCGCAGCGAGCCGCCTTCGTTGTGGAAGAACTCCGTCCATTGCTCATTGAGCGCCGAGAAGTCCGTTCCGAAGCGCTCATGAAGCCGCTGGAACAGGTCGGATGCGTCATCGCCATCTATGCCTAAATCATGGCTGATCCTGGCCGTAGGGCTGAGCCGAGCTACCGGGATGCCGTGATCATCATGCAAAAGTTCAGTTATCGCGGCGAGCGCGTCGTCCATGTTCCGACTATAGCGAACTAGAGAGCGTCCACTATAGGCATCGACATCACGAAAGCGGCCTGTCGGCAAACCACCCAGAGTCGGACATTGCGGGTATCAGGTGGGTACGGCGCCCAACCTGGCCGTGGTGGAGCCCCGTTTCCCACGCCTTTCGGCAACCATGGCGGAGGGGTGATCCGCCGCTGTTCAACTCGGTGTGCTTGCCCTGACCTCGCCGCATCGCTACTGAAACGGAGCCGGCTCGAACCGCCAAGCTGAACCGGCTCCGAGATGCTGCCACTAACGCGGCAGATCCATACCTTAGCGCTTCTTCGGTGGCTTCGTCGCTCCCGGCCGCTTGATCGTCTCCACCACGTAGGTGGAGGCGTTCCGGCGTGCCGTCGGGACCGTAGCGAAGCGACCGGTCCGCGCATTGCGTCCAATCTTCATCGTACTTCTCCTAGCCAGTTTATCCTGGCCCGTGACGCCCAAGGGACGACCTTGGACGAGCCCATTTGGAGCAGCAGCCAGCCGAAAAGCAACCCCCAAAATTTGCGGGTGGACTAGAACGGACTGGTTGCCGAACAAACTAGTCCACTCTATACGGCTCGGAAACGGGGCAGAATGCGCCTTGTACGGCACGGGGTGATTGTGAGCACGGACGATAAAACCAACTTTCTGTCAGAACTAGTCCACTTGGCACGCATTGCCCTCGGGGGTGAGCAGCGAGAAGTGGAGGGCTACGTGCGCCGGGTCGCCCGCTCGGTAGCTAAGACTAACTCGGAAGTCGCAGATCAACTGCGTGCTTTGGTGACGGCCGCGGCAAGTGCGCGAGCGGACGAGGCGGCAACTCGGTCAGCGGGCTCGCGCCTTATTCCGGTGGATGCTGAAAGCCGCCTTGACCTGCTTCGGGTCGAGCCTGTTCCCACCGTGCCTCACGGGCCATTGTTGACGGCGTCGGTGGCCGAGCAGATTGAGCAAGTTTTGTTGGAGCGTGAGCACGTCCAAGACTTGTTGAGTGCTGGCCTTGAGCCATCGCGAACTCTGTTGTTTACCGGCCCACCTGGTGTGGGAAAGACGTTAACAGCCCATTGGATCGCTCAGAGGCTAAATAAACCACTTATCACGTTAGACTTAGCTAGCGTTATGAGTAGCTTCCTTGGGAAGACCGGCGCCAATCTGAAAAATGTTCTCGATTATGCGAAGTCACAGGACTGCGTCCTTCTACTCGACGAATTCGACTCAGTAGCAAAAAGACGAAACGACGACTCGGAAGTCGGAGAGCTGAAGAGGCTTGTGACTGTCATTCTGCAGGAGATAGACCTTTGGCCCTCGAAAAGCCTTCTGGTCGCCGCTACCAATCATGGCGAGCTTCTTGACCCGGCCGTGTGGCGCAGATTTGATCTCGTCATTGAGTTCCCGATTCCAGTCGCCTCGCAGATAAGGGATCTGATCAGCCGTGAAGTCGGCGATGACTTAGGGCCCGCTTGGCAGACAGCGCTTGCCAGTTTGTACGAAGGGAGATCGTTCAGCGATGTGGCTCGCCATCTACGCAATATCCGACGTCACTCCCTGCTGACAAAGCAGTCGCTGCCTGACCGACTTGTCCAGAGCATTGAGGGTGAACTCAAGAACCTCTCCAAAGTGGATCTAAAAAAGGTCAGCGTTAATCTTGAGCTTGCGGGTCTGTCTCAGCGACAAATCTCAGATTTGACGGGGCTTTCCAGAGATACAATTCGCCGGGCGCGATCAGCAGAGGAATCGAACAGTGGTTGATCCGATCAATTACCTTATCGGCCGTGGTGAGACTCTAGTGCAGCCGATCAAGCTCGCATCTGGTGGCGGAGAAAAAGCGCATCCGTATAGCTTCGATGAAGCGCTAGCGAGATTGCAGCCTGAACTTGAGAAGGTGAGCGAAGCCATAGAGGCCTTGCCCGACTTGGCATGCCCGAACGGCGAAGCAGTGATCTCGCTGACGTTGCATCCGAGCTATCTGGCGAAGACCTATCATCCGACCCGGTTGTTAAATGAGCTTGGTTTGCGTCAGGTCGGCAGCCGAGAGCAGCGCGTTCTCCCGCAGAAATGGACTCAGAAGGAGGCACCAACCGAGCCACTCGTCGCGCCGGAACTGTTCATTGCCGGCAACCGGAAGCGATTAGCCTCCTTCGGACGGTTGGTACGCGCAGCCGGCGAGGGAGGTGTTCATGATGATTTTCGAAAGATCGAGCATCTGAAGCCTCTTGGGCTTGAACGTGTCGGCCGGATATCGGGCGATGAAAGCATGCCACCGCTCGAGATTGTTCTGCACGCCGACTCATCCGAGGTGTGGGGCGACGATGTCCTTCGTGGGTTTTACCAGTGGTGCCGTGATCTGGGGATTGATGCTGATTTCAGCCGGCGCCAGCAGGTTGGTGGTCTAGCATTTCTTGGGTTTCATGCCCCGAGGCAGGCAATTGTGGAAATGGCGCAATTCACCTTCTTAAGAGCTGTCCGCCGAATGGCTCAGCTATCGTTCCGAGACGGTGAAATGCGGGCGAGCCCCACTGCGGAGACCTTCCCGGTGCGGTTTGTTGATGAAGACCCGGTCGACACAGAATTGCGGGTCGCCATCTTCGATGGTGGCCTTCCTGCTGAGCACCCGTTCCCTTCGTGCGTTGTCGGCAGAGAGGCGCCTGGCGTGACTGCCCCTACGCCCGCAGGGCTTCGGCACGGCCTTCAGGTGACTAGCGCTCTACTATATGGGCCCCTAGCCGAAGGTGAGTTGCCGCCGACTCCGTACGCTGCAGTGGACCACTGGCGAGTGCTTGACGAAGATGGTGACGATTTTGAGCTGATGACTACGCTCGATCGGATCATGGATGTTCTTGAGCAGAACACGTATGAAGTCGTGAGCCTGTCGATCGGTCCCGATGAGGCGTTATTCGATGATGACGTTCACGTGTGGACATCGCGCCTCGACCAATTTGCGGCTTCGGGAAAAACGCTAATCATCTCTGCCGCTGGGAACAACGGCTCGATGGACGTTGATACCGGCCTTTGTAGGATCCAGCCTGCCTCGGACGGCGTCAATGTTCTGGCAGTCGGCGCTGCGGATCAATCTGGCGAGAGTTGGGCTCGAGCGGGATACAGCGCGCGAGGCCCAGGACGAAGCCCTGGCTTAGTCAAGCCTGACATTCTGGCTTTTGGAGGCTCGGAAGACGAGCCGTTCTTTACAGCCGATGCGATCGGAATTGCTCGAGGCGTGACTGGGACCAGTTTTGCAGCACCTGCTGCAGCGCGGCTCGGCTTGGGCCTAAAAGCCCTTTTCGGCTCGCAGCTCTCGCCGTTGGCGGTGAAGGCTCTGTTAGTCCATCACGCAGCCTGCGACGAGCATTCGCAGCTCGATGTTGGCTGGGGACGTGTACCCTCCCAACTTGATGACGTGGCTACTTGCCTTCCCGGCGAGGCCACAGTCGTGTACCAAGGGGTTCTAGAACCGGCCCGCTATCGCCGTTTCCTTCTGCCGGTGCCAACTGATGGCTTTGGCGGGACCGTAACTCTCCGCGCCACCTTCGTTACAGCCACGGCCGTGGATCCTGAAGACGCGATCAATTATACACGCACAGGTGTGGGTATCACCTTTCGACCGAAAACAACCGGACATCCGGGCTATACCACTTTCAAAGGAGTGACCAAAGAGCGGGCTGCTCACCAGAGCAAAGCATTCTTTGGGAAATCGGCTTTGTTTGAGACGGAGCAGACACTTCGAGATGACGCCCAGCGCTGGGAAGCCACCCTCAAGGCCTCCCACTCGTACCGGCCGTCGACACTGGACCAGCCCGTGTTCGATATAGAGCATCTAGCTCGGGCGAACGGACAGGCTGCCCCGCGAGGAGAGGCGGTCCAATACGCCCTTATCGTTACGATTGCTGAGCGGGGTTCGAACAACCTCTACAATCGAATTGTGCGATCCTATGCTGGGCGATTGCAGACGATGAGACCTCAGGTTGAAATCCCGATCCGGACCAGGAGCTGATCTATTTTGTGCACGCGCAGGGTATCGCGCGGGTACGGGCGCTCTGCTGAGATACTTTGTCGGCCCCTTTTCAAGGTGTAAGGTAAACCTCGGCGGAGGGGTTCTCCGTCGCGCTCGCTCGCTCGCCATCCCCCAACGCGGCCAGATGGTTGTGTTTCGAACGGCGTCGGGTAGTGCAGCGAGACCCCGAAGCTCGGAGGTGCTGATGCTTACAACGTTGCTATTTGCGACCGCCGCTACTGCCCTTGCGCCTGCTGCTACCGCGGCAGACGTTGCCCGATGTGTCATCACAGCGGCTAATAAGCTCAGCGCATCAGGCCACGAGCCCCAGATCGCCGCGAGGAAAGCGGTTGAAATCTGCGAGCCAGAGATCGCCCAGTACTCGGCGGAACGTGACGCCCTGGTCACCAAGGAAGCCGGATACGCACCGCCAGCTTCCAACAGTGCCCAATGGAGAAGAGCTGTGACGGACGGAATGGAGCAGATGGCGTTGCGCTCTATTCAGGCGGCCCGTAATCAGCGGTAGAGAGCCGGCGTACCTTCGTCCGCTCGCAAAGCCTGAGCAGAGCGGGTATCAAACGGGTATCTGGTCCAATCTTGCCTCTGACGGCCACGTATTTGCGTCAGCTTTCGCGACCATGGCGGATCGAATGTCCGCCTGGTTGTCAGGTCCGTTCACGCCCAAACCTGGACGCTCAAGCGACTGATCCGAGTGATCGAAGGTAGCCATTCATTCAGCCGGGTTTTCCGTCTCTCCGTCTCCGAGCAGAAGACTCGGGAACGAGGGTGCCCTGCCCAATGTTCGCGCGGTTGGGTGGGGTCGCCGTCCCGTTGAGCGTTCCGCTTCGGGGAAAAACCGACGCTAGTCCGCCGCGAAGCGAGCAACCTCTTTGAGGCGTCGCTGCGCCTCGCGAAAGGCGCGCCCGGTCATCATGTCATCTATCCGCGTGGCGAGGTGCACTCGTCCGTTCCGGAAAGCCCAGCGGCGCAGCCCCCACGTTCCGGCCCATCCGACTACACCGCTCACCAAAGTCGTGATGAGCCACGCACTGGTTCCGATCGGAGCGAGCATGTCCGCGCCCCACAGCAGCCGGACGGCCACGGCCATGCATGGTAGCCACAGCACCCACCAGCTCGCGCCCAGCACCCAGCCCGATACGAGCTTGATCCGGTGCAGCCGGGCCATGTGTCCTTCGGTCTCGATGATCGGGGCGGCCACGTCGATCTGTTGCGCATGAGTGAGACCGGCTACTCCGAGGGCGATCATGCCTACCCCGAGGAGGTTGATAAGAAGCCCGCTGGCGAACAGAAGGCCCGGTTGTGCCAGTAGGTCGCTCCAGACCGTTCCTCCCGCCAGCGCGATGACGATGCCGGCACCGATCTGGACGATCTGCCACCTGCTGAGCGCGTCGACGCGGTGGCTGGCCTTGCGCGCGGCAATCGTGCCGGGAAGGGCCAGCACGCCGTTCCGATCTCCAAGTGCCGCCATTGCAGCCTTCAGCGAGTCGGCATCCATGATCAGCTCCTCCGTCATGCCAGCTCCCTCCGGAGTTTCTGTTTAATACGGTCTATGCGGGTGCCAACGGCACTCTCACCGATGCCGACGATCTCACCGATCTCGCGATGGCTGCGCTCGTCGAGGTAGAGCAGCAGAACTGCCCGATTAAGCGGGTCGAAGCGAGCCAGCGTCGCGTGCAGTGCTTCGAGCGCTTGATTTGCTTCGTGGTCCGGGTCTGTCGCAGCCACGGCGTCATGGTCACTGGTAAGCGGGGTCATGACCCGCCGCTCTCGATAAACTGAGCGTACACGCGACAACGCAACGTTGAGCGCCACGCGATACATCCATGTCGGAAAAGGCCGCGCGGCGTCATAGCGTGGCCACGCCGCCCACAGGTTAGCGAGTATGTCTTGCATCAGGTCGGCACGATCGTGAGGGTCGCGGGCATAAGCGGCTGCGACCTTGCGGACGATGCCGGCATGGTCGCGGATCAGTCCCGCAAACGGCTCGCCGTTTCTGATCCCCCCGCCCCTCATCGATTGCGACCCCTTCATCGTTCATGGGGTTGTTCGCAGGCGGGAGCGGTTCATCACAGGCCTGACTAGATTATTTCTCGCCGTTGAAATGTGGCAATCGCGACTCCTGACGATCTCCCCGATCGGCAATCCTTTTTGGGAAGAGCAGCGCCGCCCCGCAGTGTCGCCTTTCGCCAGCAGCCATCCCGAAAGCGGACAGTCCGCTCCCCACCCAAAAGCGGACCGGCTGCTCCCGGTGGCCCGTCAACCGGACCTCGCCCTGCGCCGCGGACCATTCAGTCTCCCTCGTAATCTCCGCCGTCACAAAGCAACGCGATCCACGGATTGCAGATCACCAACACCGGCGGGTCACCTCGCTTAGATGCGGGATTGAAGGCGAACACATTGGACCGCCGAAGCTGCGCCCGCTCGAGGCGTGAGAGCAGCGCGGCAGAAATGCCAGCGGCCTGCGCCGCTTCCACCAGCGTCATCCCCTTTTGCTCTCGCGCGAACCTGATCCGCTCGCCCAGCACAATGATTTGATCGCCTCGATCGCCTTCGAGGAAGGTTCGGTGGCGTCGGGACGCCTGCTCGGGCGGGATGCCGGCTAGCCGCCCTCCCCCCGGCATGTCGTTAACGAAATAGCGCTGGTCGACGCCGCTCAAGACGGGATGCGCGACATGCTCCCACCCAAGACCGAGAATGTCGAGCAAGGCGTCGAGTGTAGCAGGCCCCGGCCAGGCGGCACCACGCTCGATATCCGACAGGGTCTGTCGCGTGATCCCTGCCCGTGCCGCTACGTGCGCTTGGGTGCCAAACGGTTCGCCCTCGAGCTTGCCTTGGCGGTGACGTTTCAGGAAGTCGCCGAGATCAGCACGCAGCCGGACCGCGCCTCGCGGCAAAAGCATGCGGCTGGGGCGATCCGGCTGGGGCACAGCGCCACATCTACACGCCACGAAAATAGCTGAACAGCCCGATGTCGGGTTTTTGCAAGTGGCCCTTTCGGCCCATCCTACAAGGCCGTCATGGCCGATCTCGCCGCCTCGTATGATAGCAGCACCGACGAACCGCGCGTGTTTCTGACGGCGGTCGACGAGGCCCTGCTGCTCCTGCTGGCAAAGCGGCTCGCGCGTGCGCTGCTGCTGGAGGCGGAGGCCGATATGGCGACGGAGCCAGCGCAACCACGGCTTGATTCCGCGCAGACGGATTCGCACTCTTGAGTCTCCGCCCGCTGCAAGGTGCTGCCCGATGACCCACGCCGCCGTCGCCTATGGCCGCAAGAGCTTCGACGACCCCGACGAGCGGACGTCGTCGGTCGACGACCAGCAGCTGTTCGCGCAGAGCTATGCCGAGCGTTGCGGGCTGGATGTCATCGCCTTCCACGGCGACGATGGCATCACCGGTGCGACAATGGAGCGCCCTGGCCTACAGCAGATTCTTGAGCTTATCACGAGCGGTAAGGTCCGCCACCTCATCATCGAGGATGTCGATCGGCTGAGCCGTGACGCCGAGCATCTCCATTACATGGTCAAGCTGTTCCGCCTGCATCAGGTGGCGGTGCATACGGTAGTGGCGGGCAAGGTCGATGATCTCGTGCTGGCGTTCAAGGGCATCATCGGCGAGCAACAGCGGATGCGCATCGCCTATACGACCAGGCGGGGCCTGCGCGGCAAGGCGACGCGCGGCGGCGCGACCGGCGGTCGCGTGCTCGGCTACCGCCGCGTAATTACCGACGAGGATGCGCATGGACCCAAAATCGACCAGCTCGCGATCGACGACGAGCAGGCCGAACTCGTTCGTCGCATTTTCCGCCTGTACGCGGGTGGGTGGAGCCTGAAGCGGATTTGCAAAGCCCTCAACGCCGAAGGCATCCCCTCCCCGCGCGCCCGTGAGCGCGGCAAGTACAATGCCGGCGTCTGGAACCCCTCGACACTGTCGGGCGACGTGACGCTCGGCGAGGGCATCCTCAACAACGGGCTCTACATCGGTCGCCGGATCTTCAACCGCCGCACCTGGGTCGAGGTGCCCAACGAGCGCCGCGGTTTCTCGCGCCGCCCGCGCCTCAACGCCGAGGCGGAGTGGATCATCCGTGACGAGCCGCAACTGCGCATCATCGACCAGCCGCTGTGGGATGCGGTGAAGGTACGGCAAGCGGAAGCACGCACCGCGCGCGACGCGAAGTTCAAGCTGACCGGCAATCCGCTGAGCGGCGCGAAGCGTCCTGCCCACCTCCTGTCCGGACTGGTGACCTGCGGCGCGTGCGGCGCCCCGTTCCTGGCCACCGGCGCCGGGCGGTGGCGCTGCAAGGGTCACCGCACGGGGACATGCGACAACGGCTCGATCACCACCACTGAACTGGAAGCCCGCACGCTGGCGGGCATCCGTGAGCGGCTGCTGACCCCGGCGCTCATCAAGCGCTTCACGGCGCTCCTCCAGCAGGAACTCGCCGCCGCGGCGCAGGCTGGGAACGCCGAGCGCGCGCAGGCCGAACACGAGCTGGCGGAGACCCGCGCCCGTATCGCTAACCTCGTCACCCGGATCGAGGAGGACGAAGACGCCCCACGCGCGTTGACGACGCGGGTGAAGAACCTGGAAGCCGAAGAAAGCCGACTGGAGGAGATCATCGTTGCAACGCCAGCGTCGCAGGTCGTGCGGTTGCCAGCGAACTACGAGAGCCTGTACACGCGCGCGATCGCCGAGCTCGACGCACACCTCGCATCGGACGATGGCGGGAGCGCCCGGCAGGTCATCCGCCCGCTCATCGAGAAGATCGTAGTGCAGCCCGGCAGCGCGCGTGGCGGCAAGCGCCGTCCCATCCAGCTGCATGGTGACCTGTACCGGATGCTGGCATTTGCGGAAGAAGCATGCACGCCAAACGCACAACAGGCCCGTCTCGTGAGAGACGGGCCTGTTGTGACACCGTTGGTTGCGGGGACAGGATTTGAACCTGTGACCTTCAGGTTATGAGCCTGACGAGCTACCGGGCTGCTCCACCCCGCGCCAAGAGCCTTGTCAAAG
>NZ_JACIJK010000019.1 GCF_014199305.1 Sphingomonas aerophila | reverse complement strand
TTCCCGCGGGCCAGCCACGACCTGCGGGTCGTGGAAACTACGCTTCATTGCACGCCTGAGGCGCAACTCGCATGGAGCCAGGACGTGTTCGGCAACGTCGTCGCGACAGCTACCTTTGCACGTCCAGCCGCCGAGCTGGTCATCGAGAGCTGCTCCACTGTTGAGCAGTGCGCGCCTGCCTGGCCCGTCTTTCCAATCGCGGTGCGCGCACACAGCTACCCCTTCCGCTATACGGATGCGGAAGAGATCGATCTTGGCGGATTCCTTCGTCCCGAGCGTCCAGACTCCGACGGGACAGTGGCCGATTGGGCGAGAGCCTTCGTCTTCTCGACACCTGCCGATACGCTGTCGCTGCTCAAGGACTTGAACACCGGCATTCTTCCCGTGGTGGCGTATCGCACCCGCGACGAGCAAGGCACGCAAACCCCGACCGAAACGCTCGCGCTCGCGAGCGGCTCATGCCGAGACATCGCCGCGTTGTTCATCGACGCGGTGCGGCACCTGGGCTTCGCCGCCCGGGCTGTGTCTGGCTATCTGTACGACCCCGAAACTTCGCAGGACGACGCGGGCTCCACTCATGCCTGGGCAGAAGTCTATCTGCCCGGCGCCGGTTGGGTCGCATTCGATCCCACCCACCAGCGCCTCGGCGCCGCGCAGTTGGTGCCGGTCGCCGTTGGGCGTTGCAACGGCCAGATCATGCCTATTTCAGGTAACTACATCGGCGCCGCAGAAGATTTCGAGGCGATGGACGTGAGCGTCACCGTCACCGCCGCGTAGAAGCAATCCAGCGTGACTCACCACCGTGTGTCGCGCATCGCTAGGGATCCGAGCACCGCAAGCAGTCGCTTCCCGCTTCCGGGTAGCCCGTCCGAATCGTCGTGTTAATAACCGGCCCGAATCACGACGGGTGAAAGTACTTTGACGACGCGCGGCAACGAGGAGCGAGAGCTTGTTCGGTCCATCAGGCTTTCGCCCATTGCTTCGGTCGTCACAGACGCCCGAGCCGAGGACAACCCGATCATCGCTGCAAACCAGCAGTTCGAGCAGATGACCGGATATACGGAAGCGGAACTGCTCGGCGTCAATTGCAGAATTCTTGCCGGACCGGAAACCTCACCTGCTCATTCCGCCGTTCTCAGCCGAGCCGTTGCGACCGGAACGCCCGTAGTGGTCGAGATGGTCAACTATCGCAAAGACGGCAGCACGTTCGTCAACGCGGTCATGATCGCCCCGATCCATGGCGAAGATGGAGAGGTAACTCATTTCGTCGGCAGTCAGATGGAGGTCGACCCTCAACATGCCGTGAATGCGCGCGCCTCCGCAGCGGAGCGGGTAGGTCAGCTTACGGGTCAACAGCGCAATGTCCTTCGGCTGATGGCGCGTGGATTGCGGAACCGTCAGATCGGGGAAGAAATGGGGCTGACGGAAAAAACGATCAAAATGCATCGGAGCGCTCTCGTGAGGCGCCTGGGCGTGGCTAATGCCGCCGACGCGTTACGTCTGGCGATCGAGGCCGGATTTTAGGCTGGGAAAGCTGCTTGTCGGCTGCGCCACTCCGAAATCTGTTGCCGATCCGTGGAGTTAGGATATGGACTTTGGTCTATGGTGTTGAGCCGGGGGGCTAACACGGGATCAGGCTTTGCATTCATCTGAAGACAGAAAACAGCCTGCGGCCGAGACATTCCAACTCCTGGTCGATGCCGTCACTGATTATGCTCTCTACATGCTGGATCCCCAGGGGCATGTTACGACCTGGAACGCTGGTGCGCGCCGGTTCAAGGGCTACGAGGCTGACGAGATCGTCGGCGAGCACTTCTCCAAGTTCTTCCTCCCCGAGGATCGCATCAAGGGGCTCCCAGCGCGCATCCTCGAAATCGCCGCTGAGCAGAAGCGTTTCGAAATGGAGGGCTGGCGGCTGCGCAAGGACGGGGAAAAGTTTCTCGCCCACGTCGTTGTTGACGCCATCTACGATGCCGATGGCACGTTGCTCGGGTTCGCGAAGATCACGCGCGACATCACTGAGAAACGGCGCCTGGAGCAGGCGAACTACGACAGCGCCCTGCAGCTTAAATTGCTGGTTCAGGGTGTCCATGATTACGCGATCTACATGCTCGATACGGATGGGCGGATCACGAGCTGGAACTCCGGCGCGCAGGCGATCAAGGGTTACAACGAGAGCGAAGTACTGGGGCAGCACTTCTCGATCTTCTATACCGATGAAGATCGTTCGCGAGGCGCCCCGCACGGTGCACTGGTGACCTCCTTGGAAGCCGGCAAGTTCGAGGCAGAAGCCCAGCGAGTGAG
Organism: Sphingomonas aerophila; assembly: GCF_014199305.1. GTDB lineage: Bacteria > Pseudomonadota > Alphaproteobacteria > Sphingomonadales > Sphingomonadaceae > Sphingomonas > Sphingomonas aerophila. Next base: position 24,330 of record NZ_JACIJK010000019.1, on the reverse strand, counting down.
GAAGGATGGCTCGCTATTCTGGGCTCACGTCGTCATCGATCCGATCTACAACGAAGCCGGCGACCATATCGGCTTCGCAAAGATCACCCGTGACGTCAGCGACAGAAAGCAGGCGGAACAAGACCTCCGCCATACGCAAGAAGCGCTTCTTCAGTCACAGAAGCTCCAGGCACTCGGTGAGCTGGCAGGCGGAATCGCGCACGACTTCAACAATCTGATGACGGTCATGCAAGGCTCTGCGGACTTCATGCTCAAACAGCCGGACCTGCCGCTCGACAAACGCACCCGGTATCTGAGCGTCATGCTGGAAACGGCTGAGCGGGCCGCAAGTCTTACGTCGCAGCTACTGGCGTTCGCTCGGCGCCAACCGCTCGAGCCTGAGGTCATAGACCTGAGCGTCCGACTGGATGCCTCGGGCGAGATGCTGCAGCGTACGCTTGGGAGTCTCTACGAACTCCAGCTCGATCTCGCACCCGCGCTTTGGCTCGTCGAGATCGACTCGGCAGGCCTAGAGGCGGCGCTGGTCAACGCGGTGCTGAATGCCCGGGACGCAATGCCAACTGGCGGGAAGATCACGATCTCGACCAGAAATGCCGTTCGCGCGGACGTCGATGGCGCACTTCTGTCAATCCGCGACACGGGAGAGGGAATTCCGCCTGAGACGCTGAAGCGTGTCTTTGAACCGTTCTTTACTACCAAACCGACGGGCAAGGGCACTGGCCTCGGCCTTTCCCAGATCCACGGATACGCCGTACAATCCGGCGGCACGGCCTCGATCAGCTCCGAGCCTGGGGTGGGCACCCTGGTCGAGCTTTGGCTTCCTCGAACCGCCAAACAGCGCAAGAAGCAAACAGCCTCCGATGCAGGGACCAAGGTTCCTGAAGGGCTGCGGGTCCTCGTTGTCGAGGACAGCGAGCATGTCCGCTACTTTGCTCGTCAGCTGTTAGACGATCTGGGCTGCAAGGTGATGGAATCGTCGACCGGAAACGAGGCGCTCGAGGTGCTGAAAGAGCATGAAATCGATCTGGTATTCTCGGATATCGTGATGCCCGGGATCAGTGGTCTGGAGCTGGCCAAGAGGATCAGGGCGTCAGATCGGAACATCCCCGTTCTCCTCGCGAGCGGCTACAGCAGCAAGCAGTTCATACCCAAAGATCAGCGCGAATTTCCTATTCTTAGGAAGCCGTACAAGTTGGAGACGCTCGCGGCGGGCATCAACGAATTGTTGAGGGTCGAACCCACTTAGACATGAGAATGCGCCGGGCCAGGTGTCGACCGCTGCGGCGGTTGAACGAGCGACAGGCAGGCATCGGCAGCATCGGTGAACAGCCGCCTCCCAACGGTTCGATCGCGGTTCTTGCGACCTTTGCCCCTTTCATGCGTATGTTCCTGCGCAAGCACGAGAACGTGCACTGAGGGGATGCAGATGGCTGATGGGGGCGAGTACCTGCCGTGGGCGACTGCGCCAGACGGGACAGGCGGCAATGAATGCGGTTGGTGCCACAGGATGATTTACCTGCCGGCGCTTCCATGCTCGATCCAGCCAGTTGAAGGCCTGCTTCGCATGAACACGCGTGTGGGACAGGGAGAGCGTTGCAAATACGAGCTTTCCACGCGTCAACCGGAGCTGCTGGACGAACCATTGGCGCTCTAGGGACGAGAATGTGCAATATTGCGCGCCGAGAAAGCTCCTGAAACACGAATTGCCGGTCGGGGTCGCGGGTATTGTTCCTGCCGGCGATGACGCCCCGCCGCGACCAGCAGCGCGTTCCGTATCGTCGAGATGACCGTGCGTCGCTCCGCCGCACAGCACGGCCGCTCCCAAGACAATCGATAAGATCGCTGGCGTGCGGTTCCACCATCACCGCCGTTCCGGGACGTGGATACGCAGTGGCTGTTCACTCAGATGCTGGCAGGGGCAGCGCCTGAACGACGCTGCCCCACGAATTCAGAAGCTGCTGCCGGTCCTTGGCACTGTCTCGCTGCCTGCGCCCACGTAGCGGGTGCGCTCAGCGACGACCTGCTCGCGGTCGTATGCGGGCGCGTTCTCGTCGAAGCTGGTCCAGCCCTGACTGCGGTAGGCGGCACCACGAGTGGCGGCGTCGACGGAGTTGTGGCTGTGGAGCACTGTCTCCGCCTGGGCAGCAAGCTCGTCGGGCACACGCGCACTCAGCAGGGTGCCGCCGCGGCGCACGCCTTCCGAGTAGACGTGAGCTTCGTCCTCCGTGTGACCGGCTTCCTTCAGCGCGCCGACGATCGTGCCCGTCGCCGCTCCGCCCAGCGCGCCCAAACCGGCACCGGCGGCCGTCGCGGCGAGCCAACCAGCTGCAACGATGGGGCCGAGCCCCGGAATTGCGAGCAGGCCAAGACCCGCGAGCAGCCCCCCCGCGCCACCAAGGACGGCACCCGTCGAGGTGCCACGGCTTACGTCGCCATCGTCGTTCACTCCGTCGTGATCGTGGCCATGGTGATGTTCGCCGTGAGCACCATCGGCGTTGCTGGCTACGATGCTCAAGTCGGAGTGCGGGATGCCGAGCGCTTCAAGTTTCTGAACTGCTGCCTTGGCGTCCGAATAATTGTCGAACAGGCGTGTGATCGTCTGGGTCATTGGATTTGTCCTTGGGAAGAGAGGAGGTCAGCGAACCACGTTACCCTTGTAGTCTACGCCGACGCGGACCTTGCTCCGGCCGCGATACGCCACGCCGCGCCAAACGCCGTGGTTGTCCTTCCTCAGGTTCGACACGCGCGAGAAGCCGGCCTTCCTCAGGCGACCGTGAGCCTGGTCTTCGGTGAACGAGTTTGCACCGTGGGCAGGCGATGAAACCCGATGCGGGCCTCCGTCCTTCAGTGCTGGATTGTGCGAACCTTGCTGATGCGATTGCGCCAATGCGCCCGTTGCGCACAGGGCGGCGCCGACCAGAGCGGTCGTGATGGGGTGCTTCATTGTATCTCCTCTCCCAATTGGGAGCACTGAAACGCAGGGCTATGCCAGTAGGTCCACGACGGTCTGGCCATGCGTGCCCTTAAGCCCGCGGAGGGAGGTGGGCTTCCCGGGCCGGTGTTCAGGCCCTCGAATGAGTTGCAGCCGTTCGGGCAGTCTCGCGTTGATGGGTCGGCTGCGCTCCTTTCACGGGAACTGCTCGATCGAAACCCGCACTGATTGAATCTCTTACCTAGTTTTGCCTAGGACCTGCTGCTTCAGCGCTCCCACCTCTCGTGTTAGCTTCTCTGGTCAGGGTTTCGGGGGCGAGCTGGATGGCGTCGATTGTGACCGTGGGTCGCCGCTTCAGGCTGCCCGACACGCTTCCTTGTCCGACAAAGACTGTGGCGCGCAGAGTACGCGTGATTTGGGCGGCCCTACTGACCCTGGTGATCGCCCTTCAGCTGGCCGGCTTGGCTTTCGCCTTGTTTGATGCATACCGGATCAGGCCGGCGATGCGGGCCATAGGTCTGGCGATCGAGTATGACGATCAAGACCACGCCGTCGCCCGGCCCTTGCGCGCCGACATCGCGCAAGCCGGTGTAGCTGCTGCGGCACGAATAGAGCAGATCGGCGGGCAGGAGTTTGCGCCGGACGCGTCACTTCTTTCGCTCACGAGTGCGGTGATGAAGGCAGACGGCGATCGAGTGAAGCTTCGGCTCCGTAATCCGAACGGCCAAAGAGTCGCTGTGTCGATCAGCCGATCGTCCCGCGCTCCGTTGTTAAACCCGCCAGTACCGCTTTCGATCGACCTGCGGATGAGCCTGCGGCTGTTCTCTACGTTCCTGTGCTCGCTTTCGCTTCTTGGATCGAGCTGCGTACTTCTGATCCGGCGCCCTGACGATCCGGAGGCGATGTTGTTCGGGCTCGGCTTTCTCGTGACAGCGGCGTGTGTCGACCCGGTTTTGCCATTGTGGATGGCAATGGGCGCGGGTTTCATGGTCAATGCGCTGGCTGGCACATGGTGGACGCTGCTGGTGATCGCCCTTGCAGCATTCCCGGATTGTCGGTTCACGCCGTCGCCGTTGCGCTGGTCGCTGGCCGCAGCGCCCGTTTTCGGCCTTCTGCTGGCGTCGGACTATATCGCGGATTGGCTGTCGCTGACGATCGCCATCGGCATTCCTCTCATACTCCTGGGGGCGCAGGTCCTACGCTATCGTAAGCTCAGCTCAGGGCGCGAGAGGCAACAGATTAAATGGGCCGCGCTAGGTTTCGCCGCCGGCTTCATGCTTGCAGGACTGTCGCTTGCCATGTCGCTGACACCTTACGACGAGTGGCCAGCAAACAAGCAAGCGATCTGGGCATTGACCACCGTTTGTCTTTTCAACCTAAGCTTTGCGATCCTTCCGCTCGGCCTGCTCATTTCGTTGATCCGGTATCGTCTGTGGGACGTCGATCGCGTTATCAGCCGCTCGGTGGCCCTCGCGCTGATCACAACCTCCATCGGGCTGTTGTGGGCTGTGCTGTCCGACGTCGCCAAGCTCGTCGTTGCCTATGTGCTCGGGAAAGAACACGACGCACTGGCACTTGCTCTCGGCGCGGCCTTGGTCGCCTGCGTGTTCGCGCCCACGCAGGCCGTGGTTGTCCGCTGGTGCAAGCGCAAGTTCAACCCGACGAGCCTGGATCTCGAGCAACTACCAGACCGTTTGTCGGTTTGGCGCGGGCACTGCGACGGCGCTGAGGTTGCGACCCGAGCGCTCGACGTAGCGCTCCGCGCCCTGCACGCACCTGGAGGGGCTGTACTTGCACGAACTCCCAACGGACGGACCCTCGTCGCGAACCGAGAGCCGGCCCGCACCGGAGAAGCGCCCGCGCCTGCGACGGAAAACGATGCCGCTCATGGCCACGTCCTTCACCTCGAAGATCAGGACGGCCTGGCTGGCTGGCTCGTCATCCGACCTCGCGAGGATCGATCCCGCTTTTCAAAATCCGACCTGGCGGCATTATCGGCGCTCGCTGCACCGCTTGCAGAAGCTGTGCGTTCGGCAGTCCCAGCCAATCGAATAGATCCAGGCATGCACAGGATGCTGGATGAACTGCGCGCGCGCCTCGCCTTTCTTGAGCAGGGAGCCCCGCGGCCAGGCTGATCGGCGGAAACGAGATTGGGCACCTCGCCAGCGAAGCTCGATGTCAGCCGTGGTGAGCACCTTGTTCATGCAAACGAACCGACCGATTCGGCGATCCGGATTAGCCTCGCCCTGGGCTCCGAGCGGGCAGCGAGACACGGCCAGTTGACTCACTTCTCCCGGACCGTGACCCACCTCGGTCGCGCAGCAGGAAACTGGCCGCCGGGCAACTCACCTCGCGCTGCGGCTCGACACCGCAGCGCTGCCGGCTAAGAGCACCGGACGTTTAGGAGAGGCCCAACATGCCGTTCACCGCGACAATCTTGCTGCTCGGCTCCGGAGAACTCGGCCGCGAGTTCACGATCTCGGCCAAGCGCCTTGGGGCCTATGTGATCGCGTGTGACAGCTATGCCGGCGCCCCCGCAATGCAGGTGGCCGATAGCGCGGAGGTGTTCTCCATGCTCGACGCGGACCTGCTCCGCGCCGCGATCGAGCGGCACCGCCCCGACTTCATCGTGCCGGAGGTCGAGGCGATCCGAACGGAGGTACTGGCCGAGGCGGAGGCGCGGGGCTTTACCGTGGTCCCTTCCGCCCGCGCGACGCAGCTGACGATGAACCGCGACCGGATACGCGACGTCGCCGCGGTCGAGCTGGGGCTAACCACCTCGCGCTACCGCTATGCCGAAAACCTGGCGGAGGCGCAGGCGGCCGCTTCGCACACCGGCTTCCCCTGCGTGGTCAAGCCGGTGATGTCGTCCTCCGGCAAGGGGCAGAGCACGGTCACCGCCGCCGAGGATGTCGAGCGTGCCTGGGACTATGCGGTCGCCAACATGCGCGGCGACCGCCGCCGTGTCATCGTCGAACAGTTCATCGCATTCGACTACGAGATCACGCTTCTCACCGTCCGCACCCGTGACGGCGTGCGCTTCTGCCCGCCCATCGGCCATCGGCAGGAACGCGGCGACTATCAGGAATCATGGCAGCCCGTGGCGATGTCACAACACGCGCTCAGCCAGGCGCAGGACATGGCCCGGCGCGTGGTGGACGACCTTGGCGGCTATGGGCTGTTCGGGGTCGAGTTCTTTGTTCGCGGCGACGAGGTGATCTTCTCCGAACTGTCGCCGCGTCCGCACGATACCGGTATGGTGACGCTGATCTCGCAGACGTTAAGCGAGTTCGACCTGCACGCCCGCGCCATCCTGGGCCTGCCTGTGCCGGAACCACGCCTGCTCGGCCCGGCGGCGTCGGCCGTGATTCTGGCCGACCGGGAGGCAACGACGTTTGCATTCGAGGGTCTCGCCGATGCGCTGTCGACCGAGCAAGGAGAAGTCGACGTTCGCCTGTTCGGCAAACCCGCGACGCGGCCCTACCGCCGCATGGGGGTAGCACTTGCCCGCGCGGCCGACGTCGAAACCGCGCGCAGGCTGGCCGGGCGTGCCGCGGGACGGGTCACGATCGACTATGCCCAGCTGAAAGCAGACCGGTAGGGCAGCAGCGCGTCGGTCAACTGGACTGAGGACATCGTGGCACCGCCCTCCCCTTCCGCTGCGCCGACAGAGGCGTCGTGACCCCTGTGTACGCTTCCATCATGGTGCGTTCAGCCTTTCGGGTTATCATGAGCTGGTCACTGCACGACAACGCCTGAGGATTGTTGATGCGCGTTCATCTGGCCGCCGGCCTGCTCATTTCCTGTTTCGCCGCCAGCTGGATCAGCCCGTCACCAGCGCGCGCGAGCTCTCCGGAGCTTGTAGGGCTCGAGCGAGAGCTGAGTATGCTGGTTGCAGGGCGTCCCGGCGAGTACGGCATTGCGGCGCTCGACCTCCGCAGCGGTTCCAGCGTAGCGGTAAACGGCGACACCGCTTTCCCCATGGCAAGCACGGTCAAGGTCGCGATTGCAGCCACCTACCTCGCCGAGGTCGACCAGGGCCGCCGCAGTCTCGACGACGTTGTTGCGGGCCGCTCGGCCGCAAAGCTCATGGAGCTGATGATCGTGCGCAGCGATAACACCGCCGCTGATCAGCTACTCTCTGTCATTGGTGGCCCGATCGCTCTCCAGCAGTGGCTCCTGTCGCACGGGATCACCGGAATCAGGGTGGACCGGACCATCGCGCAGTTGCTTCGCGATCGCGGCCACCTGGCCGATTTCAAGGACGTTGCCACTCCCAACGCGATGGTTACGCTGTTGTACAAGCTAAACAACGACGACGTTCTCACGGACGGAAGTCGCGCTTTGCTGTTTGGGTTGATGAGCCGCTGCTCGACCGGAACCCGCCGCATCCGTGCGCTCCTTCCCATTGGCACCCGAGTGGAGGACAAGACGGGTACGCTCGATGGCATCACCAATGACGTTGGCATTGTCACCATGCCCGACGGCAACCGCGTCGCGCTGGCGATTTTCGCCCGGGGTGGACGGGATCGGCAGTCAGGGATCGCCCAGCTCGCGCGGGCAATCTATGACCGCTTTGCGGATACCACGCGCAGTGCCCTGGATGCATTCATGCGCCTGCGATGAGCGTCACTCGTGTTGCCCTGGATGAACCGGCGCATTGTCAGGCTGGAGTTGCACAACCTGGGCCAGCGCCGGCCCATGCGCATCAGGGCGTCATGAACCGCCATCGGCCCGCGTCGGTCCGCGGGTCGAACCGGGCAAGCGTGACCGTGCTGGTCCCGATTGCCACAAGCGCCACATCCTCAATCCCCGCGACCTTCGTGCGGGGCGTGATCCGGTAGGTGCCGTCCGTCAGCTGATCGATCCGCCACAGTTGGGCAGCCGCCCCGGAATAAGCGGCCGACGCCTCCACTTCGCCCGACGAGGTCGCCGCGAGCGCGCGATCCGTTCCGGCAATCGTGATTTTGTAAAACGGCGCGCCAAAGTACCCGCCTGCCTCAGGCGCCGGGGTCACAGTCCAGAGCTGGTCCGGACGCACCATGAATGCAGCGAGTTCAACCCGTGCTGGACCTGACGGCCAAGTCGCTTGCACATCCGGCAGCTTCTGATCGGGGATGGGCGAGACCGGATCCGTCGGCTTCGCCATGAAGCTGCGCCGGGGATCGAAAGCTATGCGGACGAAATCCACCTTGGTTTGGAGCGCGTTGCCGCTTCGCTCGGACTGCAGTTCATAGGTGCCGGGCGTAATGTTGCTCCCCGACACCGGCCAGCCATCGCGCCACAGGAGTGGCGCGATCGCGAGCACGCTGCGCCCGCTGCGGTCCATGTCCGCCTCATAATGCATAGAGAATTTCTCCAGCCCGCTGCCGAGGTCGATGTGCCCGAAATGCCCCGGCCCTAGCCCACGACCGCGAGCGCCCGCCACGAGCTTCCCACCACCCTTCAGCAGCGGCTGGCCCATATTGTCGAGATATGGCCCGAGGACGCTGCGCGAGCGGCCGACGCGGATGTTATAGGTGGAGTTCGGCCCGTCGCAGCACGTGCCATGTGTGCCGAGAAGATAGTACCAGCCGTCCCGGTACATCATCGCGGTCGCCTCCATGTCGATGGCGACATCGACCGGCTGATTGCCCGCGACACGCAGGCCAGTTGCAGGATCCAGTTCAATGACCTGGATCGAACCAAAATATGTCCCATAGCTGAGCCACAGGCGGCCATCGACCAGCAGGAATGCAGGATCGATCGCATCGAGGTTCTCCACGCCGTTGCTCGACGCAACCACGCCCACGTCATGGTAGCCGAAATCGCGCGACTTGGGATCGAGCGACTTGGTCCACATGATCTTGACCTGGCTTGCATGCCCGCCCGACATGCCGCCCCCGCCCACCGCATAGGCGACGAGGTAGCGGTCACCGATCTTGATTACATCGGGCGCGACGCCGCCGCCCGGGCGGACCGGCCCGCCGGCCCAGGTCCAGCCGTCCTCCGACACCAGCCCGCCGCCCCGGGTGCCGAAGGTGTACCATTTGCCATCGGATTCGGTAATGGTCGACGGGTCGTGGATGAATACCTCGCCTGCGAGTTGGGCTGCCGCGGGCGTGGCCGCAGCAAGGCAGATACCGAGTGCGGCGGTGGTTAGGTGCTTCATGGTCGCTCCAGCACACATGGCGGCGTCGCTCACTTCACGTCGGTGGTGATGTCGCGGATCGGGCGACCGGCCTCGTCCACGAAGCGGACGCAGAAATCGCTGAGCCCGGGACCGTTGATCACCGCGCCGCGCAGGATGTTCCGCCCCTTCTTCAAGGTCAGTCGGTCGGACAGGACATCGTCCATCACCATGCGGCGGTCGTCGAACAGCGCCGCCGCCTCCGCCCCGTTCAGCCACCACATCGAGGCTGAATTGGACCCCACCGCGAGCCGCACATTCTTCATCTCGCGCGGGCTATTCACCACGGTCGTCGCCCAGAAGATCACGCCGTATTTCGGTTTCCCGAGCGCCTGGGCGAAATTGAACAGCTTGACGTCGAACAGCTTGGAATCGAACGCGTGCCACCGGAGCGGCTCCGACGCTTTCACCACCTGCCCGTCACGTGGCAGCGCGGTGAACTGGCCAGGGAAGTAGCGCGTGGTCAAAGCCTGCCGGACATAGGTGCCGGTGAAAACGGCATTGCTGCGGTTGGGCTTGTTGATCGGCTCCAGCAACAGCCAGCGCTGGATGAAGCCGTCGGTGTCCACGGCGCGTGCGCCCGGCGTGACCGGGGCAAAGAAGTCGGCGAGTGGCGGGACGGACGGCTGTGCCTGGGCCAGCGCCATGCCCGACAAGCCGAGCGCAAGCAGCGTTGCGCCCAGCCACGCCTGCCGCAGTCCATGAGGCCCACGTACCATCGCCTGTTCTCCCCCTTCATTCCGCCAGCGCCGGGACGCTGCGGTGTTCTTTGAAGCAAACTAGACAGCGCCACATCGATTGGTCAACAGTACGACAATTCAATAATCAACAGGATGGGGATCATGCGCGTTTGTTTCGGCATAGCGGTGGCGATCGTGGGGACGGCAGCGCTGGCTGCGACGCCGGTCGAGCGCGGAAGCGGCCCCTACCCTGCCCTGTTCGAAGAACGTGCGGACCTGCCCGATCATGTCGTGTATCGGCCCGCCAACCTTCCCAGGACAGGATCCGAGAAGCTCGGCATCTATGTTTTCGGCAATGGTGGATGCAGCGCCGACGGCACCAGTTCGCGCAATCACCTGCTGGAGATCGCGTCACACGGCTATCTGGTGATCGCTTCCGGTACGGTGCCCAAAGCCACAGCTGCGTCAGCCACTTCCGCCCCCGCCGGCAAACTTAGCGCTCAAACCGAAACCCGATTGTTGTCGGACGCCATCGACTGGGCCCAACGAGAGAATACGCGTGCCGGCAGCCCATTAGCGGGCCGCATCGCCACCGATCAGGTCGCGGTATCGGGCTGGAGCTGCGGCGGGTTACAGGCCCTGTCCGTCGCTCCTGATCCAAGAGTGCGGACTGCCGTGATCATGAACAGCGGCTTCTTTAACGACGGCGCCAGTCCGATCAGTGGCATCAAGTCCGACAAGTCGATCCTTGGTCAGCTGCACGGCTCGGTCTTGTATGTGCTGGGCGGCCCCGCCGACATAGCTTTTGCGAACGGATCCGACGACTTCCGCCGACTGTCCAGACTTCCTGCCGCCATGGTCAACATCCCGGTCGGGCACGGGGGCACTTACATGCAGCCTCATGGAGGGGTCGGTGCAGAGGTCGTGACGGCGTGGCTGGACTGGCAGCTGAAACACCGTCCCGGCGCGGCGGCGCGCTTCACCGGTGCAACGTGCGGCTATTGTTCCGACAAGCGACTGACGCTGGAGCGCAAGAACATCCCGTGACCCGCCACGCCGATCCATCGGTCAGCACGACATCAGTTCGCTTAGGAGGGGAGCAGCCCTTGAATGGCGGCGCGAGGAACGCGGCACGGGTCAGCACCGGACCCGCGCAGCATCGGCGACGGGCCGGGCAAGGAAGCCGCAAAGCTGTGCCGTAGCGCTCCGTCAGTTGCATGAAATGGCCTGCAGCGGAGGGCGTTGCCCCAGGGGAGCGGAAACGTTGACCTATCGACTGTCGCCACGAGATCTTAACGGCGTTCCGCTAGGCAGGACCGGCATCATGGCGCCTGACGCTTTCCAGGTCAGCGTCGGATAGGGTCAGCCCGGCACCAGCATTCCGCGCGGGTCGGAGCGGTTCGCGACCCGCATGGGCATGATACTGCCGCGAGAGAAGGTGGCGGGACGCTCGCTCACCCGCCCCGCAGCAGTCGCATGACCACGGATCTGATGCGCCCGTAGTTTCCGGCCACCAAAGGACCCAGGATGCCATGCCGTTCAGCGGGCAGGTGTTCCAGCGGGTGCCGCTCCGGCCGGAATACGTAATGGTCGAAGAAGGCAGCCCAGGCAGCACGCTCACCCGCGGGCCGCTCGGCAATAGCGATCATCGCGAGCATCATCGCAGTGTTCGGCTGGTCGGGGCCGCTCGCAAAGCCGTCCCACCAATAGTTCACCAGGATGTTGAACGGATCCAGCGCCTCTACCTGATGCCACCACAGCTTTGGTATGTAGACCGCGTCGCCGGGCCCGAGCTCAACCACCAACGCTTCGTTGCGCACTCGCTCGAACCGAGGAAAGCGCGGGTCACCTCGCTCGCTGCCGACTGCCAGGCTGACCGGCTGGCCCGCCATGGTGTGATCGATTGGGCCAACGTACAGGTCGCCGATCGCTTCCGGTGCGAACAGGGTGAAGCGGCGATGGCCGGCGGCAACACAGGCGACGTTGTCGGCCGTGTCATGGTGGCACGCGACCTGTGACTCGGTACCCATCCATATCCGGGGCCGAACAGTTTCGGGTACGAGCGGCATCCTGTTCTGCTCGGCAAAGCCCGGCAGATAGGTGTCGGTCGAGAGCGAGCCCATATACATGGACGGCGCATCGCGATCCTCGCCGCGGGCGAGCATCGCCGCCAACGCCGCGCCGAAGCCAAGTTGACGGCGCTCGAAATTGAACCCGGCCAGGTCCTCACCATAATGATAACGGCCCCTGATCGCCGGGGCGCCGACGAACATCTCCGCTTCGCGCCCGCTGTCGAATTGCAGGAGATATTCGGCGAGGTTACCGCCGCGGGTGGCGGCAACCAGGGGCCACGCCTTTGCCACGCCGCGTAGAACCACGGGGCGACAGTCCAGCATCACGTCCTGCCGGAATGCCTGCGGGTCGGAAAGGCTGTCGCCCGAGATCTCGCGCAAGCTTGTCACACCGGCGCTGCTGCCAGTTGATCGTTCCGCCGCTGCGCCATGCGGCGGATGTGCCCAACGGACTGGGCCTGAATATAGCAAAGCTGCAGATCCCCCTCGCGCAGCAGCGCGAGGGCATCCTGATCCGACAGGTCGCGAAGCGCGTCCAGGCTGACCGTATACAGGTCCTGCAGCACAAGCTTCTCGCCCGAGTCGAAGCTGAGGCTGATATCGATCGGTTCGATTACTCCTACTTGGAGGAGCCTTTGGACCAGCTGGTCCGTGGTTGCCAAGCCCGCATCGAGTCGCGCCAGTGCTCGTTGCACATGTCGCAGCGACGGTGATGGCGAACCCTCCGGGTCAAACAACGGCTCACCTTCCGCCGCGCCGAACTGAGGATGGGCGCGGTCGATCACGATCCGCTCCGCATCAACAAAGAAGCCCTCACGCTCCACGTCCGCGGGCCGGAACGTGCCCGCCAAGGGGCTCTCTCCGGCAACCAGCGACAGCAAAGCCCCTGCGTAGAAAGCGCCGGTATCCGCGCGCTTCGTGAAAAGAATGGGGTGGTCGAGCGCTGCCGGGGCGAACTCGCTCGCGACGATCTGGGCGAACTGGCGGGGCACCCGTGCGGCCGGATCAAAGCGCAGCCCGCGATGCCGCCCCACACTCAGCACTTCCCATTGAGCCAATGGTCATCCCCCCTGTTCGTTACGCGCACCATAGCCCTGCCATCGACGGAAGGCGACGAGCCAGCGGTTCCGCGTTGCACTGCAATAGACCTACAAAAGACTTGATTCAACGTTGAGGGGCAGATAGCTTCCCTGCAGCAACGATAAGCACCGCGGCCGATCCGTCATGATGGACGAGCCGACGGGCGAATGATGGGACAGCCGCGCGGGATTATCCGCAGCGGCTCCTTGATGCAAAGGGGAGAGGGCATGAACGGCATTTCAATTTTTCCGACCATCAGTGGTACCGCTATCAAGCGGGCCTTGCTGATTGGCGTATCCGGCCTGCCGTTGATGCTGGCCGCTCCTGCGATGGCGCAGGACACGGGCAGCCTGCAGAATCAGACCGGCAATCCTGGGCCCGTTCAGCCGGCCGTGCCGACGCAGGCCAACAATCTTTCGGCCGAGCAGGCTGGCACGCCGCAGGACGCGTCCGCCGCTCCCGACCAGGCACTGGGGAACGCCCCCCAGACTGACGACGTCGTCGTTCGTGGCCTTCGCGGGTCGCTGCAGCGCAACCTCGACATTAAGCGGACATCGCCCGGCGTCGTCGACGCGATCTCTGCCGAGGATATCGGCAAGTTCCCTGATTCCAACGTCGCGGCCTCGCTGCAACGCCTGCCCGGCGTGTCCATCCAGCGTTCGGGTTCGCGCGGCGAGCCGACTGGCATCACCGTTCGCGGCTTTGGTGGCGACTTCAACACGACGCTGTACGATGGCCGCCGCATCTCGACCGGCACCGGCGGACGCCAGATCGACTTTTCGACCGTGGGCGTCGACTTCATCGGCCAGTTGAGCGTGCTCAAGACACCGGACGTCTCGCTGGCGTCCAGCTCGATCGGTGCAACCGTCGACATCGCTTTCCCCAAGCCGTTCGATCACCCCGGCTTCCGCCTTGCCGCAACCGCGTCCGGATCGATCCAGGACCGCGCGGGCAAGATCGTACCGACCGCAGGCATCCTGGTCAGCGACACCTTCGCCGACGAAACGCTCGGGATCCTGTCGGACTTCATCTACACGCGCCGGGACACCGACACGAACCGGGTTTATGTGTCGGGTTGGCCGGGCGGCTTCTATGCGCCGTGCCAGTTGACCCCGGCCTGCACCGCGGATCAACTCGCCCCCGCCAACAAGACTGTCGTGGGCTGGTTCCCGCAGCAATACGGCGCTGAGCAGCAGCGTGTCGCGGACGAGCGTGTTGACGGCCGCATCGCGCTCCAGTGGCACCCTTCAGACGAGCTGATGGTCACGCTCGACAACAACTATTCGCGCCAGACGATCAGCACGGCCGTTTACGGGTTCGGTATCTGGTTCAACCAGAGCGACCTGCGCAACGTGAAGCTGGACGACAACGGCCAGACAATCAGCTTCACCCAGGCCGGTTCGCCCACCGACTTCACGTCGGCGGAGAACAAGCAGGTTCTTCAGACCAACCAGACCGGCCTGAACGTCAAGTTCGATGCGACCGAGAACCTCACCTTCGAGGCGGACGGCGCGTATGCCAAGAGCTGGCTCAACCCTGGCAACGTGGTCGGCAGCCGCAATGGCGACATCGGTTACGGCGGCGATCTGGGTACGACGCTGGGCATCACGATCGACCAGGACAGCAACAAGGGCTTCCCCTCGCTGACCACTTTCGGTCCGGCGGGCAACCAGGGCCGCTGGGCGGATCCGGCGCTGATCGGGTCGCACGTGACCGTCAATCAGACGCAGCAGAATACGGATGTGCTGAAGCAGTTCCGGGCGCTTGCGACCTGGAAGCAGGATAACCTGACGATCAAGGCAGGTGGCCAGTATTACGACGACACGTTCAAGTTCAAGAATTCCAGCACCTTCACCAACAATTACTGGCAGGCCTATGCCGGTTACGGTGCACCGTCCGGCCGCACATCGGGCTATGCACCGCTACCGGGCAGTCTGGTGACGGGCAACATCGGCCTCAACAACTTCATCTCTGGCTTCAAGGGCAGCCTGCCGCCGTCTGTGCTGATCTACAGCCCGGTCGCGTACCAGCAGTTCCTGACCAGCCTCGGCAATCCGCAGACGACCAACATTCCGGCATTCAACTATGGTGGCGGCGTCAACGGGTTCACCGGCGCCTTTGACCAGCAAACCGATCCCGGCAGCGTCCTGACGGTGAATGAGAAGACCTGGGCGTTGTTCCTGCGCGTCAATTTCGACGCGGACATTGCGGGCATGCCGTTCCACTTCAACGCGGGTGTCCGCAACGAGAACACCAACCTGCGCTCGATCGGCCAGGGCCGCGTGCCCACCGGCATCACGCGCAGCGCGGCAGACCCGACGCTTCTGTCGCTCAGCTTCTCGCCCACGCAGCCGGTCACGACCAAGAGCAACTATTCCTATCTGTTGCCAAGCGTCGATGCCCGGCTTGAGGTCACGGACAAGCTGCAGTTGCGCTTTGACGCATCGCGCACGCTGACCCGTCCGGGCCTCAACCTGCTGACGCCGGTACTGAATGTCGGCAACGGCCAGCGCGTCAACGCGCTGTCGGCAAGCGGCGGCAACCCGAACCTGCAGCCCTACCTCGCAGACAACTTCGATGTCGCGGCCGAGTGGTATTATCGCCGCAACTCCTACTTCGCCGTCGATTTCTTCCTGAAGAACGTCAGCAACTTCATTGTCGGGGGCGTCACACGACAGACGATCAACAATGTCGTCGATCCCACCACGGGCCAGCCCGCAGTCTTCGCCGTATCGCAACAGGTCAACGGACCCGATGCGACCGTGCGCGGCGTGGAACTCGCCTGGCAGCAGGTGTTCGGCGACAGCGGCTTCGGCTTCCAGGCCAACGCCACGTTCGTCGACACCAACAAGCCGTATGACAACACCGACATCTCGCAGAGCGGCTTTGCGGTGACGGGCCTTGCCAACTCGGCAAATTTCGTGGGCTTCTACGACAAGAACGGATTCCAGATCCGCGGCGCATTGAACTGGCGCGACGAATATCTGTCGGGCTTCGGTCAGAACCAGAACACCGGCTCGTTCGGAGCAGAGCCGACCTTCGTCAACTCAAGCTTCCAGGTCGATCTCAGCTCCAGCTGGGACATCACCGACCATGTGAGCGTGTTCGGCGAGGTGCTGAACGTCAATAACAACAAGCAGAGCACGCATGGCCGGTTCAAGAACCAGCTGCTCGACGTGTTCGACTATGGTCGCCGCTTCACGCTCGGTGCGCGGTACCGCTTCTGATGTCCCCCTGACGGGGCTGTCGATCATCGGTTGACAGCCCCGGCTTTTTTGGATGCCTTCTCCTCATGCGTCCGATCAGAAACGTTGTTGTAGTCGGCGGCGGAACGGCAGGCTGGCTGACCGCCGGCGTGATCGCCGCGAAGCACAAGAGCCGCCAGCCGCATGGCTTCACGGTCACGCTGGTCGAGTCACCCGACGTCCCGATCATCGGCGTTGGTGAGGGGACCTGGCCGACTCTGCGCACCACGCTGCGTCGCATGGGCATTTCCGAAACAGATCTGTTCCGCGAATGCGAAGCCTCATTCAAGCAAGGCGCCCGCTTCAACCGCTGGACGACCGGCAAGGCCGACGACGGCTACTACCACCCGCTGATGCTGCCGCAGAGCTTTGGCCAGGTGAACCTGGCGCAGCATTGGTTGAGCCAGTCGGATGAGAGTTTCTGCGACGCTGTGACACCACAGGGCCGCATCTGCGACGCGGGCCTGGCACCCAAGACGATCGCAACGCCCGAATACGACGCGCTGGCAAACTACGCCTACCACTTGGATGCCGGCAAGCTGTCCACCTTTCTGCGAAAGCATTGCACGGAGCAACTCGGCGTCCGCCATGTGCTGGCCAACGTGACCGAAGCGGTGCTGGATCAGAATGGTGACATCGCTTCGGTTTCCACGCGGGAGGCTGGCGAGATTGCAGGCGACCTGTTCGTCGATTGCACGGGGTTTCACGCCCTGTTGATCGGAAAGGCGCTGGACGTGCCGTTCAAGAACTGCGCCGACACGCTGTTCTGCGACACGGCACTCGCCGTCCAGATCTCCTACCCCGATCCGGACGCTCCGATCGCCAGCCACACGATCTCCACCGCGCAGTCGGCAGGGTGGATCTGGGACATCGGCCTGCCGACACGGCGCGGCGTCGGCCATGTGTTCTCCAGCGCGCATATCAGTGCTGACGACGCGGAACGTGAGCTGCGGGCGTATCTGGGCCCAGCGGGCAGCGACCTGCCTGTGCGTCGCCTGTCGATCCGCGCCGGCCATCGTGAGACGTTCTGGAAGCGTAATTGCGTCGCTGTCGGACTTGCGGCGGGCTTTCTGGAGCCCCTGGAAGCGTCAGCCATCGTGCTGATCGAACTGTCGGCAAAGCTGATTGCCGAACAGATGCCGGCCTGCCGCGAGGTGATGGACGTCGTCGCGCGCCGCTTCAACGAAACGACATCATATCGTTGGGGCCGCATCATCGACTTCCTGAAACTGCACTATGCGTTGACCCGGCGCACCGACAGCGAGTTTTGGCGAGACAATCAGCGGCCCGAAACAATGCCCGACCGCCTCCGCGGGCTGATGGAACTGTGGCGTTATCACGCGCCCTGGACGCTGGACGAGTTCGACCGTGCCGAGGAGGTGTTCCCCGCCGCGAGCTATCAGTACGTCCTTTATGGGATGGGCTATTCGACAGCCGTTCCGGCCGGCACCAACGACGCTGATGCGATCATGGCCGGGCGCGCGATGCGCGAAAACGCCGCGCAGACGCAACGCATGCTGACCGGACTGCCCCGCCACCGCGATCTCATCCGCAAGGTCGTCGATCTCGGTTTGCCACGTATCTGAATGGACAACAGCTTCGATCCGACGGAACTGCCAAACACGTTGCTCCCCACCCGGTTGGATGAGCTTGCGCGTGGCGTGGCCCGATGGTGGGAGCAGGTTTCAGGTACTCCAGACCGTCGCGACCGACCGGTCCTGTGGAAATTCACGATCATGGCAATTGCGCGACTGTTCCTGGTGCTCCTGACCGTCGCCGCCACCCCGGCATGGGCACAACTACCTTCTCAGCCCAGCTTTCCCATCGTTCCGTCGCGAGATCAGACGGAGCGCCAGCACAAAGTCGTCATACCGAACCGCCCGGCGCCCGTGGCAGTCGTCCTTCACGTCTCCCCTTCCGGATCGGATCAGGGCGATGGATCGACAGAGCGTCCTTTCGCCAGCCTCGCTCGCGCGCAACAGGCGGTGCGCCGCTGGAACGCCGACCATGACGTGACCGTGCGGCTGGCAGATGGAGTCTACCGCCTGTCCGCACCCCTGCGCTTCACCGCTGCCGATGGCGGGCAGAATGGCTTCGCCGTTCGTTGGGAGGGCACGGGTCGGACTCGTCCCGTGTTATCAGGCGGCGTGCCCGTGTCGGGCTGGAAACTGGCCGACGCGGCACGCGGGATCTGGGTAGCCACCATCCCTGCGGGAGCAGACCCCCGACAATTAACCGTCAATGGCGCTCTCGCCCCTCGTGCGGCAATAGAGATCCCGCGCGCGGCAGTTACCTTTCATCCTTGGGGCCTTCAGATAACAGACCCGGCCTGGCGGCCGCTCGCCTTGTTACCCGGCCAGGACCGCATCGAAGTGGAAGGGATGAGCTGGTTCACCCACCGCCACGCCATGATCGACCACGTCGATGGTGACCGAATCGTGATGCAGCAGCCTGGGTGGCGCAACAACCTCGTCGGCTATGACACCATCGCGAGACCAATCTCCTCGGATGTCGCACGTCTTTTCCTAGTAAACTCACTCGCGTTCCTGCGTGATGCAGGCCAGTGGTTCGCCGACCCCAAGGCGAGCCGCCTTTACTACAAGCCCCGGCCGGGTGAGGACATGACCCACCCGGAAGTCGTTCTGCCGCTGCTGGAACAGCTGATGTCGCTCAGCGGCAGCTATGACCGCCCCGTGAGAGATCTGCAGTTTCGGTATCTGAGCTTTCGCCATACCAGCTGGCGTCAGCCTTCGGGACAGCAGGGCTATGCCAGCCAGCAAAGCGGTTCCTACCTCGCCGGCGAACTGACCGATTACCCCGCGGATCCGATCCGGGATTGCAGCTGGGGTTGCCCGGCTTTCGAGCGGCAGCGCAACCACTGGCGTCAGCAGCCTGCTGCCGTACAGGTTGCCGCCGCAACGCGGGTCGTGTTCGACGACAACAGCTTCTCACAACTGGGGCAGGTCGCGCTCGGCATCGGCAACAACGCCGAGGCAAATGAGGGCGGGATCGGTCTGGGTACCGCCGCGATCGAGGTGACGGCGAACGAGTTCACCGATCTGGCCGGAGGCGCCATCATGGTGGGCGGGATCGAGCCGGATGCTCATCACCCTTCCCGCCCTGAAATGGGTCTGCGCGACATCGTGATCCGCGACAACCGGATCAGCGGCGTGTCGCACGACTACAAGGAGCAGTCGGCGATCCTGGTGACCTACGCGTCGGGCACGCTGATCATGAACAACGACGTTTCTGACACCCCCTATGACGGCATCGACGTCGGCTGGGGATGGGGCGCGAACGATCCGGGCGGTAGCGCCGAATATTGGCGCGGGCAGCGCGGCTACTACGACCAGCCAGGCAACGTCGTCTATGACACGCCCACGACGCTGCGTGACACGGTGATCGTCGGCAATCGAGTATCGCGAGTAAAGCAATGGTTCCCCGACGGAGGCGCCATCTACCACCTGTCCGCCGACCCTGGGGGGCTGATCGCGGAGAATTACGTGTCCGACGTCGCGGGTTCGGGCGGCATAGCCATCTACCTCGACGAAGGATCACGTTACCTGACGGTGCGCAACAACGTCATCGATCGCATCGGCGGTGTCTGGCTCAACCTCAACTCGCAAGCACACATCGCCCCGCGCCGCACCGCGATGGACAATGTCGCGACTGGGAACTGGTATAATTCTGGCCGGCTCAATGGTGATTGGAGCGATTACCTCAACAATCGCGCGACCGGAAACATCAAGGTAGATGGCGCGGCCTGGCCGGTCGAAGCACGCCAGATCATCAAGAAAAGTGGAACGCAGGCGGGAGCTAGGGTGCGATCAGGTGACCTCCAATGAGGTCTTCCGGTAGCCGCAGGGCTTCAACGATGGTCGCCATCAACAACAAACAAGGCTCAACCAGGAACAGCTTACCCATCACCGGCTGCCACACCGTGCCAAGCCTCATACGCGTTCGTGATCAGGCAACCAATCCACTGCCCTACTGTGCAACGGCAACTGAGCGTTGATCCGAGCGCAACACACAAGATCTGGAGAAGACTGACGATGGCAAGCTTCCCCCTTCGGCTTTTAGCCACCGTCTGCCTTTCTAGCCTGGCGGCGGGTGCAGCTACCCAGACCCTAACGGTAGGCCCCGATCAGACGTTGGAAGGACGCGGCCTCAGCGTCATCATCGACCAGAACCAGTTCAGCCCGATCTTCTTCGACGAGAAGAATGCCGGCATCCAGCTGGTGATGCATGGGATGCGCGTGGCCACGGATGGCGCGGTGCGCCTTAACCCGACGCCAGAGCAATGGGATCCAGTGCCGCTGTTCGTCAGCCGCGCAAAGGGTTCGACACCGAACGAGGTCGTGGTCCGCTCTGCCTTCAAGACGCCGAACCTTTCCTATCAGGTCCGGGTCACTCCGGAGGAGGACGGCTTTCGCGTGGTCGTGGACTTGGACCAGCCACTGCCCTCAAGCCTGGCGGGCAAGGCCGGTTTCAACCTCGACTTCCTGCCAACTGCCTATTTCGGCAAAAGCTTCGTCTTGGGCGATACGCCGGGGCTTTTTCCGCGGCATCCTGGTGGGCCGATGGTGAAGGACGGATCGGGCGATCCCCAGCCGCTTGCGACGGGCGGCACGACACTGACGCTCGCGCCCGAAGACCCGATGACGCGGATCACCATACAATCGGATGGCGCGCCGCTGGCACTGTATGACGCCCGCAACCGCGCGCAAAATGGCTGGTTCGTGGTGCGCTCCATGATTGCGGCTGGCGCGCAGAAGAACGCGGTCGTGTGGCATGTGCGGCCGAACCGCATCAAGGACTGGGTTCGCCCGCCCGTGATCTCATTCAATCAGGCCGGCTATACGTTGGGACGGAGCAAGATCGCGCTGATCGAGCTCGATCCGAATTTCAAAGGCCCGGCACAGGCCGAGCTGGTCCAGTTTAGCACCCGGGGTGAGCGGTCCGCGCTGCGGGCTGCGGTTCAACCACGCGGGCGTTGGAAGCGGTACAATTACGCCGCGTTTGATTTCTCGCGGGTGCGGGAACCTGGCATCTACGCGGTCCGCTATGCGGGCCAGACGACGAATCCTTTCCGGATCGACGCGGGTGCCTATGGCCAGATCTGGCAACCTTCCCTCGATACCTTCCTGGCGGCGCAGATGGATCATGTCGGCGTGCGAGAACAATATCGCGTGTGGCAGGCCCCATCCCATCTCGATGACGCGCGGCAGGCGCCTGCGAACCTCGCCCACTTCGATGCCTATAACACAGGGGCCGATCTGGATTCACCGTTCAAGCCAGGTCAGCATATCGCCGGGCTGGCCGTCGGCGGATGGCAGGATGCGGGCGACTATGACATCCAGACGTCCGATAACAGCTGGGTGATCCGCAACCTGGTCTGGACGCGCGAGCTGTTCGGGGCTGACTGGGACGAAACCAGTGTCGATGAAGCTGCCAAGCAGGTGGAGATCCGCAAGCCCGATGGGGTGGAGGATGCACTCCAGCAGATCCGCCACGGCACCTTGCAGTTGCTAGCCCAATACAAGGTGTTCGGGCACGCGATCGACGGGATCGTCGACCCGACCTTGAAGCAATACACGCATCTGGGCGATGCAGGATCCCAGACGGACGGGCGTCTTTACGACGCGAAGCTCGGCCCCAATCAGGTCCAAGGCGATCGGTCAGGCGCACCGGACGATCGTTGGGCATTCACAACGGATCAGCCGGCGACCGACCTCGACATGGTGGGCGCGCTGGCAGGTGCCAGCCGGGCGCTGAAGACGCTGGATCCTTCGATGGCTCGCGATGCGCTGGCTGCGGCAAAGGTGATCTGGAATAACCAGCGCACGCGCTTGCACCTCAAGAAGGTCGGCCGGGGCGCTGGATTTGCGTCCGGCAATGCCGAGGTCGCGGACGTGTCCGCCACGGCCGAACTGCTGATCACGACGGGTGGCGACCCGCTATATGTCGCGCGCATGAAGGCGTTGCTGCCCGTGATCGCCAGCGACTTTGACCAGGCTGCGGCACCGGCGGTGCGCGTCATCCCCTTCATGGATGCGGATTATCGTGCCCGGCTGGAGCAGATGACCCGTGCCGCCAAGGCTCGCATCGACGGGGACCTCGCGCAGAACCCGTTCGGCGTGCCGATCGGTGAGGGTTCCTGGGCGGGGTCGCATCAGGTCGCGACCTTCGGCTCGACCATGTACATGCTGCACAAGGCGTTCCCCGCGATCATCGATGCGGATTACACGCTGCGGGCGCTCGACTATCTTCTAGGCCGGCACCCGGCCAACAACCTGTCGCTCGTGTCGGCGGTTGGCGCTCGGTCGAAGCTCGTCGCTTATGGCCACAACCGGGCCGACTATTCCTTCATTCCCGGCGGGCTTGTCCCAGGCGTCATTCTGATAAAGCCCGACTTCCCCGAAGTGGGCACCGACTGGCCATTCCTCTGGTATGAGAACGAGTACACGGTGAGCACCACCTCCGCCTACATTCTCGCGGCGAAATCCGCGATTGCTGCCGCTAGCGAGCCCCGACACTGAAGTGTTTTGCAAAAGATCCTGGCAGATCAGGGGTGAACGTTGCTGGCCAGCGTTCCATCCGGGGGCGACGTGACGAGCCGACTGTGATCGCCCGGTCGAAGCGTCTAGATCACGCGTAACCGGGCCTGATCACGCGTGGCCGCCATCGCTGCTCAAGATAGCAGGACGGACCCTCGCCCACGATGCCGATCGATACAGTCCTGCTTGCTGCGGATAAGGAGGCCGAAAGCCACGCACCCCGCGAGCGGGTCGATTAGTAGCCTCAGGCTCTAGGACGACGTCGGAGTGTCGCGGCGCCTGTCAACCTTCCACGCTGGATGTGGCCCCAATCGCGCCAGCACCCCGGCGCCTTTCAGGGTAAGTCCGTTTAATGCTGTCTGACGGTTGCCTCGCTGCCTGAAGCAGCATGCCCTCACGCCCTCTTCGCTCCCGAACGCGATCAGGAGACTGCTCACCAGCGTTGGGTGACGATCTTCTTCTTAAGCGTCCATTACCGGTCAAGTGCTCGGCCCAGATTCGGGCAGCCGCGCGCCGCGGGATCCGGCGAACCTGTCGGGCAAAGTGGTCCTCAGCAGAGCATTCTTGACCATACTCTATGACTCAGACGCCGCATCTTCATCCGGCCGCACTCGGGCGAGCTCTCCAATGCACCACGCCGCTTTCGCAAACAGCCGCGGTTCGGTTCGATAGTCGGGTGGCCTCATCCGCAGCGAGCCGAACCTGTGCGTCATCGCCCGTACGCTATGAGCGCGGACAAGGCCCGTAGCGCTCACTAGGCCATGTCAAAGCTCTCCTGCAGCCCGCTAGCATCCGGATCGGCGTCCGGGCCGATAATATGGGGCGTCAGCGACGGACGAGCTGTCGGCGCCTGCGGACGCCGGGCGTGCAGGCCGCGAAGCGGCAGACGTTCAGCAGCACGTCGATCCGCATCGACAAACCTGGCGGGTGCGCGGCTGCGGGCGTCAGCGATACAGTGCGGCATTCGATCTTATCGGGCACTTCGCAGCGGACCTACCCCGCGAGCTCGACCGCGAGCACCGCAGCATGGGCATCGTCCGCACCAAGGCTGCGCCAGACGGGGTAACGCTCATCATCGTACGCGGCCGGTTTGCCAAAACCACCATGGGCTTCGAAAGTGTCAGCACGTGCCGAGAGCTATGGTGACGCCGTTCCAGGTCTCGGGGCATAGGAAGCAGCCTCGGTGGACTTGGCAGAGACCCCAGATGAGCGATCTACCGGCATGCTGCTGGGCGGCTTATCTCCGGCCCATCGCCGACCTAAAGATACGTCTCGTAAGTGCCGAGGGCGCAACTGACGCGACAAACCGGTTACGCTCTGGTCATAGCGGTAGTCTCACGCACCCACGACGGGCGTAACCGCCGGGTCACCAGTCTGGGTCCCCCACGCTCCAACCCACTAGCTGAGGCTGCGGACGCGGGATCCGGTATCGGCGCGGGGTGTTTGGAACGCGATAAAGCCCCGGTCTGTTGGGACTGGGGCTACTGTGGTGTTGTGTATTTGGTTGCGGGGACAGGATTTGAACCTGTGACCTTCAGGTTATGAGCCTGACGAGCTACCGGGCTGCTCCACCCCGCGCCAAGAGCCTTGTCAAA
>NZ_JACIJK010000018.1 GCF_014199305.1 Sphingomonas aerophila | reverse complement strand
ACTGGCGGAGTGGCAGAGCGCTGCGAGCTAAGCTGCCACGCCCGTCAGGCGAACTGCATCCTGTGGAGACGCGTTCGCATTAGACTGACAGCACCGCCATCTTGCTCTCGACTGCTGGTATCCTTCCAAAGATGCCGACGCACACGCCCGTTCCTGCGCGTTTCAGGATCGTCTCCGTGGTGCAGAGAGCCGCACGGCGGGGTAGGGAAGGGCTCCGTCGAACCAAATCCACCCGGCGGGAGCGGCACAAGCTAGGGCGGGCCAGTGTCGCGTTCACGCAAGTGTCACAGTCCGTCCTGCTACTTCAATCGTCACCCGAGGTAATGCGGCCGGTGGTGATAGTGGACGTGTGCTCCCCGCTCTCATTGCGCAACGTCGAAAGCCTGCTGTTCGGGCGCGGCATCGACATATGCCATCAAACTGTGCGGCTGTAGTGGAACAGGTTTGGCCCGCTGTTCGCGGGCGAAATCCGCCGCCAGCGAGTGCAGGGCGGTCAGCACTCCCCCAACTCCGGTCGTTTGCGATCGGCGGGGCGGAGCTTGGAAACGGTCGTGCTGGAAACCTCCTCGTCTGGCCGTCTGCATGCTCTGTGCCGAGGTGAGTTGAAGGTATGGCGCATCGGTTTGGAGCCAAGCTAGAGTTGGACCATGTCCATCCGTCAGATCGCGCTGGCACTGTCAGCACTCGCTACTGTTATGCTCTCCCTCACCGCACAGGCAGCTCCCCGCACCGGTTTTGCCAGCCGGGCCGACGCGCTTCTGAAAGGCCATTTGCGAGCCGGAAACTTCAGCGGAGTGGTACTCGTCGCACGTCATGGCAAAACGCTGCTGCGGCAAGGCTATGGTCTGGCGGACCGAGAGCAGGGCGTGTTGGCAACGCCAGAGACAGTGTTTCGGATCGGATCGACCACCAAACCCTTCACAGCGACCGCCGTGATGACGCTGGTGGAGGGCGGCAAGGTGAGCCTGGACAGCCCGATCCGACGTTATGTGGACGGACTGCCAGCGGCCTGGTCCGCCATCACGGTGCGCCAGTTGCTGAACCACTCTTCCGGTATTCCGGACTATGTTCAGGTGAATGGTTTCATCCGTGGACCCGCCCGCCTGAACCTGACCCCGGGCGAGCTTGTCGGCCTGGTGCGGAACGAACCACTCGAGTTCACGCCGGGAGCCAAGTTCCATTACAGCAACACGGGCTATGCGCTGCTCGGCATGATGATCGAGCGGATCACCGGTCAGTCCTACCCCGACTACGTGCGTGATCATCTGCTGCGGCCGGCCGGCCTGACCCACACAGCCTATGACAATCCCGAGGACATCGTGCCGGGGCGGGCTTCCGGGTACTGGCTGGTGGACGGCATCGCAAAGAACGCCCGACTGATGACCCCCTCGGCCGCCTATGCGGCGGGTGGCTTACGTTCGACTGTGGACGACCTGCTGCGCTGGAACGTGGCTCTTCATGCCGGCAAGCTGGTGAATGCAGCGTCGCTGGCGGCGATGTTTACTGATGCCGGCCACGGCTACGGTTTGGGCTCGTTCGTCGAGGTGCGACGCGGGCACCGGCTTTGGGATCACGGCGGCAACCTGCCCGGCTTTTCCTGCGCTTTCGAGTACTACCCAGACGACGACCTGACCGTGATTGTGCTGACCAACATAGAGGGTGAGGGGTCCGAGCACATCGCCAGTGAACTAGCCGGCGCCTATTTCGGGTGAGCGGACGCCAGTCGGTGCGAGCGCGACAACACAGGGGTGAAAACAACTATCCCTGTCCAAGCGGTCAGGCTGACAGCGCGAGCTTTGGCGGTGAACCGGGGCCGGAGGTTACAGAGCCAGACGATTAGTCACGTGAACGGGATCAACCAACATCCCGGCTCGTCCGCTTTCTGCGCCATGGAGCTAAGACTGCCATTTTAAAAGACGGGGCGTCTGGTCGTTTCTGCACAAAGGCACTCACGTGACGTCACGATCACGAACTGCGCAAGAGCCGTTGTATTTCAGCCAGCAACAAGGGCCAGGCGGAGGTGTGCGGGCTGGCAATCTCGAAGTGACCGGCGCCCGGCACTACGTGCAGGACGACGTCATCACCAGCGGCTCGGGCGCGCTTGACGTACGCTGCCGCCAGCGGTCGTGGCATGAAGCCCTCATGCTCTCCCCAGATCAGTACATGGGGCACTCGCAAGGGGAGGAGAGCGCCAGCCGATGCCGCCCAATAATGGTCGGGTACCTACCTGCTCGGGGGTACCACCCATCACTTGCGTAATGACGGGGTCGCGGCACTCGCGATAATAGTTGGCGATGTTCTCACGCAGGTCGAACGGACCGGCGAGGTCGATGGCGCCCAATGGTCGAAGCGGGCGACGCGCTGCGATGGCGCTTTCCGCGGGCACGCGGGCGCGGGCGGCCGCCCATAGTGCAAGATGGCCTCCGGCGGAGTGACCCACGAACACCACGCGTCTAAGATCTAGCCGATAGCGCCGCGCGAGCGTGCGCAAGTGGTCAACTGCGGTGGCGACATCCAGATACGTCCCAGGCCAGCCCCCGCCCGGCTGACCGAGACGGCGGTACTCGATGCTCCAGGTGGCGATGCCCTGCTGCTTCAGCGCATCCCCGATCGGAGCCAGGTCGCGTACCGTCGCGTAGGCGGCCCTGAAGCAGCCGCCATGCACCAACACTACAACCGGGTGAGGTCCGGGACTCGTGGGAAGTCGCAACTCGCCATATTGATTGGCATCCGCGCCGTAGCTGGATGCTGCATCTGCGGGGAGCGAGGGAGTTGCCTTAAAATCTCGCGGCGTCATCAACGTCTGCTGGGCCGCTGCGGAAGAGGCAAGCAACACGCTGGCCGCGATCGACATCTTCGCCCGAAGCATCGTTCCGACTCCTTTGCACGGTATCGGCAGGACCATCCTGCACGAGCCTGCATGGTGCGTCCACAAAGCGGACCCTCCTTGGTGCGCCCATCTCGGGACGCGTGACCGCACTCCCGTTTCGAAGGCCGTTGATACAGGATCAGGAAGTGCCCACAATGGAGCCGTTCCGTGCGTGGTTGCTGAAGCAAGGCCGCCGAAGTGGCTTGATCGATGACCTCGCCAAAGGTGCAGGCGAAGCAGGGCAACGCTGCAGCGGTCCGCGTCTGGCTCGATCGTCAGCGCGCCAGCGGAGCGTAGAGCATCTTTACTGCCCAGTACTTTACGGAGGTGATCGGGGCGCATTCACGCCGATGATGAAGGATGTTAGCTGATCGGCCGGGAGCTGGACTCGCCGCGTGATTAAAGGAGGACGGAATGCTTCGTCGTTCCCTGCTGTCCGTAGCAAACCTGGCGCTTGTTCCAGCTCAATTACTTGGCGCCGCTTATACCGGCACGCGAAATTCCATTTCGGCTATCAAGACTGGGCAGGATCGTGAGGGTAAGCGGCGATCGATTGGCCTGAGCTCTACCACGTACAAGGTGCTGACGAGTGACACCGATGGAGCCTTGTTCGTACTCGAACAGGCGAATACACGCAAAGGCGGTCCGTCCCGGCATGTTCACCACCATGAGGATGAATTGTTCTTCTGCCTGGAGGCCAATACGTCGTTGAAATAGGTCGTGCCCGGGTCGTCCTAAAACAGGGTGACTGCGTACTTGGCCCACGCGGCATTCCCCACGCTTGGGCTTTCTCAGGCGAGAAGAAAGGCAGGATGCTCATATCTTTCGCCCCTGCCGGAAAGATGGAGGCCTTTTTCGCTAAACGAGAAACAAGCGGTATCGAACCAGGCGAGTACGCCAGCAGTAAGGCGGATGCTGCGCTTCTGGCTCAGTTCGGCATGGATCTAGTCGGTCCACCCATTCCGATTAGCACGCTCTGACCGCTTCCGAGATTTCGATGCGCCTTTGGCGGACTCCAATTAGCCGTCGATCGCCCCGCTAACCCATTGTGGGTGCCGGCTGTTCTCTTCCTGGGACGCGTTGTTCCCAACCGATCCTTCGCGAACTCATCGCCTGCCGCTGGCCGAGCCCATCCCTGATGTCCGTTCACCTCGGCGAAGCCTTGCTTTGCTGCACACTAGCTCATCTTGCATATACATCCCCCATCAGGTGAGTAGGAATTACGCGGGGCCGTTGGCCCGAGCTTCGGCACAGTGCCGCAGCCCCGCAAAGGAGCGCGACCCATGCAGATCCGCCTACACGCGACCATCGAAGCGCGTCAGCCGGGCTGCTGCCGTCCTGGCCCTCTAATCTAGCAATCGGCTTTCGGCCGCTGTCGTTTCGCTCGGCAGCCGGCCCATCCGCACCAGGTTTCCGCAAGCTCATCCAAAAGGGGGAATTGAGCATTGAAGACGCACGCCCGCAGCATCGCGCTGCTTCTCGCCAGCGTTGCTGACGCGACGCTTTCAGCCTCTCCGGTCTTCGCTCAATCAGAGGCTGCGGCGCCAGCGTCGGCGGCCGGCAGTGCCGACGGGAGTGACACGTCGCAGGCCAAAACAGACGCGCCGCAAGACGAGGGAGAGGTCATCGTCACCGCCCGCCGGCGACAGGAGCGGGCGCAGGACGTTCCCATCGCTATCAGCGTGGTCAGCGGCGCCACGATTGAACGCACCGGGCGCACCAACCTGCTGCAGATCGCAGAGCTGACGCCCAGCCTTGCCATTCGCAGCAACAACGCACGCAACACCTTTGCCAACATCCGCGGCCTCGGCTCCAACTCCGACCAGAATGACGGGCTGGAGGTGGGCGTCGGCTTCTATGTGGACGATGTTTATTACGGCCGGATCGGGGCGGCGCAGTTCGACCTGATCGACCTAGACCGGGTAGAGGTGCTGAGGGGCCCACAGGGCACGCTGTTCGGCAAGAACACCACGGCCGGCGCGATCAACATCACGACCCGCGCACCCAGTTTTCAGCCCGAGGCGCGTGCAGAGATCTCATTGGGTGAGCGCGGCTATCACCAGGCCCGCGCGTCGGCATCGGGACCGCTGATCGACGGGCTCGCGGCGTTCCGCATAACTGTGTCGGACACCCATTCCGATGGACTGCTTCGCAATGCGTTCAACGGCCGGAAGATCAACAACTATGACGCGAGTACCGTTCGTGCGCAGCTGCTTCTCACCCCGGCGCCGGACCTGACCGTTCGCCTGATCGGCGACTATTCACGCCAGGCAGCGTATTCGCGCGCGTCCAGCATTGCTGGTGTGTTCACGCGTTACGAGAACGGCGCGGCAATCTCGAACAACTTCAACGATCGGGTTGCACGGGCCGGGTACAAGCTGCCCTATGATCCGGCAGATCCGTTTGCCCGCGTTGTGGACGTCAATGCCGACGTGCAGGCGAACATGAAGGGCTATGGCGTTTCAGGGAAACTCGACTGGAACCTGGGAAGCGCCACGCTGACGTCGGTCAGCGCCTATCGGTGGTGGGACTGGTACCCGCTCAATGACCAGGACAACACTTCGCTCAGCATCAACATTCGGGGCGGGACCACCAACCGGCAGCGGCAGTTCAGCCAAGAGATCAGGCTGGGCTCCAATGGGTCGAACACGATCGACTACACGATAGGCGCCTATTATTTCTGGCAGGTGATCCACGCCCTGGGTCAGTACCAGTTGGGCCCTGCCTATGCCCTGTGGAACAACCCGACCGCCAATCGAGCGCTCGCCAACCTGGCGTTCACCGGCTTTGAGTCAGACTCCACCATCGAACCGCGAACGAAAAGCTATGCGGCTTTCGGTCAG
Source organism: Sphingomonas aerophila (assembly GCF_014199305.1). Taxonomy (GTDB): domain Bacteria; phylum Pseudomonadota; class Alphaproteobacteria; order Sphingomonadales; family Sphingomonadaceae; genus Sphingomonas; species Sphingomonas aerophila. Next base: position 28,457 of record NZ_JACIJK010000018.1, on the reverse strand, counting down.
GCGACCTGGAACGTTAGCAAGCGGCTGGCGCTGACAAGCGGACTCCGGTTCACGCACGAGGACAAGAGCGGACTGTTCGATCAGCGCACTGTGACCGGCAACAGCCTTGACGGACTGTCCACGGCAGAGAGGGCCACGGCCCAGGCCCTGCGCGATGGCGTGTATCCGCAGGTCCGCTACGTGGTGGATACCAGCAGCGACGCCCTGACCGGGCAAGTAACCGCGGGATACCATCCCATCGAGGACGTGCTGCTGTACGCCACCTACTCACGCGGCAGCAAGTCAGGGGGACTCAGCCTTGGTTCGCTGCCGACCGGCGTGTCGCCCGTGGTTAAGCCGGAAACGGTCAACGCCTATGAGGTGGGACTGAAGAGCCAGTTCCTTCGGCGCCGCGTTTCGCTCAACGCCGCAGCCTTCCAGACGGACGTCAAGAACTACCAGGCCGCCATTACCGAGTATATCGGCAACACCACGTCGTTCAGGCGCTACATCTCGAACATACCGGGGGTGCGATCGCGCGGGGTGGAGGCCGACCTGATCGTCACGCCATCGCGGGCGCTGAACCTGACTGCCTCGGCCGCCTATGTCGATGCGGTGTATCAGGGCTACACCAATGCCCAGAACGCGCCCGAGCGCCGTAACCTTGGCGAGGTTCAAGACCTGTCGGGCGTGCAACTCGCCAATGCGCCGAAGTTCACCTACACACTTGCGGCAGACCTGACCGAGCCGCTGGGCGTCAATGGTGACGAGATCTACGGGCGGGTCGATTTCAATCATCGGTCATCCTACGACACCAGCGGCCTCAACTCTGCGTACACGCTGATCCGCCCTTATGGCGTAATCAACGCGCGGATCGGCTTCCGCCTGCAGGACTCGCGTTTCGACCTGTCCTTCTGGGCCCGCAATCTGACGGACAAGCAATACTTCACGGCACTCAGCGCCGCGAACAACGGCCTGGTCACGGGCAATGTCGGCGACCCGCGCACGATCGGGGCCACGTTCCGCACAATCTTCTGATCGCGTCCGCAACCATTTCGGGAGGCAAATACATGTACGAACGACGTGATTTCCTGCGCGGCGGGGCTGCGCTTGGTTTGGGCGGGGTCATGATGGGAGGGGTCGCGTGGTCGCGGGACGCAAGCCCGATCCGGGCTTTGCTTCCCTCGGCAACACACGACACGCTGGCGCTGAAGGTGTTGCTGGACCGGCCGCCGACCGCGGCACCCGTCCTGACGATTGACGGGCGGCCTGTTCCGGCGACACGCCAGGATGTCGACGGGTACGCCTGGGGCTTTGTTCAGCGCGGGTTGCGCGGTGGAACGGCGCACCGGCTCGAACTGCGGGACGCGAGCGGCCGACCGCTGCGCGACGCGTGGACCCTGAAGACGCTGCCGCCGCTCGATGCCGCGCCCGACCACTTCAGGATCCTTTTCTTCACCTGTGCGGGGGGTGACGAGGGAGGACGGCCTTACGGCTACCTGCCGCTGGCCGCGCGGCGTGCGCTTCTCGACCGGGGTCTTTCCTTCTCACCCGATCTCGCCGTCGCGAACGGCGACCATATCTACTGGGACTTGTGGACCGCGCTGAAGTACCGCCGCGACGCGGCGACCCGCGCCGCCACGGCCGAGCGTTATCGTCAGGTCGCCTGGATCGATGAAGATAGCGCCTTTGATTCCGACACGAACAGGCAGTCCCTGAACACCGTCATCGGCCGCCAGATCGCCGGGGTGTATGAAGACCGGTTCGCTTCCGTGCCGCTGGTGTTCGTGACCGACGATCACGACTATTTCGAAAACGACAATGCAGGGCCTTGGGGCTACACTTTTCCGCCGCGTCCCTTCACCTTTGGCCTGCAACAGCGGACCGAGGCGATGGCCTATCCCTTCGCGCTCGGGCGCCCCGACCTGGGCGACGCATATCGGGGCGGCACGGTGGAAACGGTGCGGGTCGGCAAGCTTCTGGAACTTGCGCTTTTCGATTGCCGCCGAGGTTGGTCGCTGGGCGACAAGGGCGGCGTGCTGTTCCCGGAGGCGGAGGCCTTCCTTGTCGATCGCCTCGCCCGGTCAACCGCGCAGCAGTACATCCATGCGCCCTCGAACCCGTTTGGCTGGACCGCGGGCAAGCTGGGCGAATGGTATGCGGACGGCCCTTCGGACGGCAGCACCTTCGCGAACGACAAGAGCTATTGGCAAAAGGGCTGGTTTGCGCAGCATCAACGTTTGGCGGCCGCACTGTCTGGTCAGCGCACGCGTGCCGCCGTCAGCATCTCGGGCGACATGCATGCATCCGCCGCGTCGATCATCACGCGAAGCGGCGACCTGGACCTGAGTGCCAACCCCATTCACGCGATCCTTCCCGGCACGATCGGTACGGGGAACGAGGGTTACCCCAGCAGCGCCCGCGGCATAAAGCCGTTCCACCCTGCAGCGCTGACCATCAATGACACGGCTGCCATGGAGGAGCGCAACGGCTTCTCAATCGTCGACGTCTATCCCGGCCGCATCGACGTGCAGCAGTTTCGGTGGCGACCGCCCGAGCCGGTTGCGGCCATCGCCGGGCTGCAACCATCGCACCGCTTCACCATCGCCAGGAGTTGAGCGTGCAGCGTCGGTCCTTGTTGAAAGGTGCCATGGCCATGCCGCTGGCCTATTCGCTGCCAGCAATCGCGCGGCAGGTGCGCGGCCACGAGGTAGCCAAGCTGGAGGTGTTCCGCCTGCCCGTGAACAGGCGCGGCGATTGGCTGGTGCTGCGTCTGCATACATCGGATGGGTTGGTCGGCCATGGCGACGCGTCACACAGCGGAAACGACGCAGCCACGGTTGCCGCGTTAAAGCAGCTGCTCAGTTTGCTGCAGGGCGAAAGTATCTTCGAGGTGGAGCGTTTCCGGGCAGCGGCTCGGAAATCTCCGGGGAGCGACAGCGCCGCGGCTGTCGTCGCCGCCAGCGCGCTGGAGCATTGCCTGTGGGACCTTGCCGGCCAAGCGCTGGGCGTGCCGACGCATGTGCTGTTCGGCGAGGCGCTTCGTCCGTCAGTCGACTTGTACGCCAACATAAACAGGTCCGCTGACCCACGAACGCCCGCAGGGTTCGCCGCCATGGCGGAAAAGGCGGTCACTGCAGGCTTCTCGGCAATCAAGCTTGCGCCGTTTGATGCCATGCCCGCCAACCTCGATCGGCGGACTGCCGTGCAGCCCTTGATCGACCAGGGGGTCGCCTGTGCCGCCGCAGTTCGTCAGGCCATTGGCCCCCACCACAAACTGCTGATCGACGCACATAGCCGCTTTACGCGAAGCGAGGGCGAAGCGCTGGCGAAACGCCTCGCGCCGCTCGATCTCTTCTGGCTCGAGGAGGTTACGCCTGCGGAGCCGATCGAGGACCTGGTCGCGATCAATCGAAGCACCGTTATTTCAACTGCCGGTGGCGAGTCGGTGCGCTACGTTTCTGGATTCTACGACTACATCCGCTCGGGCGCGGTCGATATCGCAATGCCTGACATCAAGGCGTGCGGAGGCCTGCTGGAGCTCAAGAAGATCGCGGCGATTGCCGAAGGGGCGGGGATGCGTGTGTCACCGCACGGGCCGGCCAGCCCGGTGGGCGGAGTCGCTGCGGCACACGTCGCGGCTACGTTGCCGAACTTCGACATACTCGAGCATGCATTCGGCGAGGTGCCATGGCGCGCCGACCTTACCGTTCCGCCGGAGCCAATCCAGGGAGGCAAGCTGCTGCTTTCCACCAGGTCAGGACTGGGCATCAGCCTGAACGAAGGGCTGCTCGCGTCACGTGCGACGGCCGTTTGAGCAGCACAGCGGCTGATGTCGCGAGCAGCCGGCCGCAGGCTGTCACCTTCGTTGGAGTGCCGCTTCGCAAAAACAACCTGAGTAAGGGGGCAGAAGTAGGTCAGGACAGCCGGGCACCCAGCTAGCCGCCGTCCCGCCCAGCAGTTCCCAGCCGCTGCTAGGCCGAAAAGGCCCCGGGAGTGAGTGTTTCCGAGCGGCTGCCAAGCTCCCACGGGCCGTCCATCCGCCTGCATGATCCGGCGGCTGGTCATGGCATCAAGAGGAGGTCGTGAATAACCAGGATCGGTTTGGGCATCCGGCCGCCGAGACTGGATGTCGTTGTGACATTATTGACCCATGTTCGCACTCGACCAGGAAATCATCCGGCAAGTTCATTCGCGGTTGGCGGCACAGGTTCTCCTACGCATAAGGCACCATGAACTCGAAATCCTCAGTTGGTGACCTCCGGTTTCTTAATGGCAATGGAGAGGTCGCCGCCCTGATGCGATCGCAAGATTGGTCAACGTCTCCGTTGGGGCCGCCCGACCACTGGTCGCATTCGCTTCGGGTGGTCGTCGGTTTGATGATGTCGTCGAAGTTTCCGATGTTCGTCGCCTGGGGGCCGGAGCTCGGGTTCCTCTACAATGATGCCTATGCGCCCATTCTGGCGAGCAAGCACCCGGACGCGCTCGGGCGGCGCTTTCACGACATCTGGACGGAGATCTGGGACGACATTCATCCCCTGATTACCGCTGCTTTGGCCGGGCAAGCGTCGTACCGCCAGGACTTGCCACTGCTGATGCACCGTGACGGCTTTGACGAGGAGACCTGGTTCACCTTCTCCTATTCGCCTGTTCACGACGAGAATGGCGACGTCGCAGGCATGTTCTGCGCATGTACGGAGACAACGGGGCGCATTCAGGCCGAGCGCGCCCTTCGGGAGAGCGAGTCGCGCTTCCGCAACATGGCCGATCATGCGCCGGTAATGATGTGGGTAACGGACCCCAGCGGCTATTGCACTTATCTCAACCGCGGGTGGTACGAGTTTACCGGGCAGATGCCCGAGAAAGCGGAAGGGTTCGGCTGGCTCGATGCCACCCACCCCGACGACAAGGCCGAAGCGGAGCGGATCTTTCGCGAGGCGAACGCAGCAAGATCGCCGTTCCGGGCGGAGTATCGCCTTCGCCGAGCCGACGGCAGCTATCGCTGGACACTCGACGCTGCGGCTCCTCGCTTCGGCGAGGATGGATCATATCTTGGCTATGTAGGGTCGGTCATCGACATCGACGCGCGGCGGGAAACTGAAGATCGGCAGCGGGAAAGCGAGGCAAGCTTACGCAAATTGACGGGCGCTCTCCCAGCGTTCGTGTGGTTCGCAAAGCCCGACGGCGAACTCACCTACTTCAACGATCGCTGGTATGCCTATACGGGCCAGACGGCGGAGCAGGCCGTGCCCGATGGCTGGACAGATGTGCTGCATCCCGACGACGTCGCAGCCACGGTGGACCGATGGGCACAAGCGCGGGCGGGCGGCACCAGCTATGAAGTTGAAGTGCGGTATCGCCAGCACGACGGGGTGTATCGCTGGTATGTAGCGCGCGCGGAGCCGATCCGGGATGGCGACGGTGTCGTCACCACCTGGGTTGGCAGTTCCATCGACATTCACGACCGCAAGGAGGCCGAGACGGCCCTGCGCGCGAGCGAGGCGAAGTTCCGGCTGATGGCGGATGCGGTGCCGCAGATCGTCTGGATTACCGACGCGGACGGCCGTGTCGAGTTCTTCAATCGGCATTGGTCCGACTACACCGGATCGGCCTATTACCCGGAAACCGCTGCTGCGGTCGCCGCAGAGCACGTGCACCCCGACGACAGGGCGGCGACGATAACCAGATTCGAAGAGGCCCGGCGCACCGGCAGCACCTTCTTGATCGAGCATCGCATTCGCGCCGCCAACGGTGAATATCGCTGGTTCCTCGTACGGGGCGAGCCTTATCGTGAAGGCGGTGGTGGTGCGATCGTGCGGTGGTTCGGCGCGTCCGTCGACATCCACGATCGCAAGCTTGCCGAAGCTGCCTTGCGCAGGCTGAACGAGACGCTGGAGGCGCAAGTCGCCGCGCGCTCCGCGGAGCGCGACCGCCTCTGGAATCTGTCGCAGGATATGTTCGCGCGTGCCGACTATAGCGGCATGATGTCGGCGGTCAGCCCGGCATGGACGCAGGTGCTCGGTTGGGAGGAGCGCCAACTGCTCACCCGGGGCTATGCGACGTTCATGCATCCCGACGACATGCCGAGTACGCTGGCCGCCATCGAACAAATGGGCAAGACCCGCCAGCCGACCCGTTTTGAGAATCGCATCGCCACCGCGGACGGAGGCTGGAAACCGATCGAGTGGACGGTGGCTCCGGAGCCTGACGGCGTGAACTTCGTCGCCGTCGGCCGCGACCTCAGTCATGCGAAAGAGCGTGAAGCCGAACTGGAAGCGGCACAGGCGGCCTTGCGCCAGAGTCAAAAGATGGAGGCCATGGGCAGCCTTACGGGCGGGGTAGCACATGATTTCAACAATCTGTTGACCCCCATCATTGGCTCGCTCGACATGCTGGTGCGCAAGGGGGTGGGCACCGAGCGCGAGCGACGCCTAATCGATGGTGCGCTGCAATCCGCAGAACGGGCCAAGACGTTGGTCCAGCGCTTGCTAGCGTTCGCCCGACGCCAGCCGCTGCAATCAACTGCGGTAAACCTGGCCACGCTGGTCGACGAAATGGCGGGCCTGATCGGTTCCACTGTCGGACCGAACATCGACGTGCGTGTCGCGCTTGACGCCGACCTGCCGCCCGCGCTCGCCGATGCGAACCAACTGGAAATGGCGCTTCTCAACCTGGCGGTAAACGCCCGCGACGCAATGCCACAGGGTGGCCTCCTCACCATCGAAGCTCAGCGTGAAGCGATCCGGAAGGAGGATGCCGCAGGGCTGAAGCGCGGGCATTATGTCCGATTGTGCGTGCGCGATACGGGAGCGGGGATGGACGAGGCGACGCTGAGGCGCGCTGTGGAGCCGTTCTTTTCAACCAAAGGTATCGGTAAGGGCACCGGACTTGGTCTGTCGATGGTGCATGGCCTCGCCGCACAGCTTGGCGGCGGGCTGACGATCGACAGCGCGCCGGGCGAAGGTACGGCAGTGACGCTCTGGCTGCCAATCAGCGCGATGCCGATCGAGGATCAGGAGCAATCGCCCGATCGCACAGACAAGCCGATCGGGCGGGGGATCGCGCTTCTGGTGGATGACGAGGAACTCGTGCGGATGAGCACGGCTGACATGCTCAACGATTTTGGTTTCGATGTCGTCGAAGCTGGTTCCGCCGAAGAAGCTCTGAACCTGCTCAAGGCCGGTGAGGCGCCTGACCTGCTTGTGACTGATCACTTGATGCCTGGGATGAGCGGTGCGGACCTTGCGCGGGAAGCTCGGCTGCTCAATCCGGGCCTCCCTGTCCTGGTGGTATCGGGCTATGCCGAAGTGGAAGGGATAGCGCCTGATCTGCCCCGCCTCACCAAGCCGTTTCGCAATGCGGATCTAGCGGCGAGCCTCACGGAATTGCTGTCCACAAGCTCACCGTGATGACGGTCAAGGATCGTGGCTACTCGCTCGCGCTGACCGACCTGCAGCCGCATGGGCATCGGTGATAAACGACGAACGAAATAGGGGAGGGATCAGGCAGTCCGAACCGTGCCGGCACCGATGATGAGCCCGGCGCCGCGGACCGCGGCGGCGCGATCCGGGCCAACCGAAGATTGCCGAGGTTCTTGCCTGACTTCGTGACCACCCCTGCAATCCGGCTGTCGCCGCAACCGGCTGAATGTCTGCAACTCGTACGCGAGCGCCAGAGAATCTACGTTAGGGAAACTGCCGAAACGCCCTGCCGCCAGGGGGGAGGTAGGCGGCGGCAGGGCGTGCCACGCAAGCTGTCCGGTCCACGTGACCCGCCATCAATCCTTCAGCGATCCGGCCGTTCCGGGCTGAACCGCTCCGATTAACGCCAAGGGAGAACACCCACGAACCGATGAAGCGCCGCCGGACCGATACGCAACCGCGTTGCAACGCGCGCAATCATCACGTCTGGCCTTGACTGCTCAGGCGCGGACTGCGGGTCTTCAGCCAGCGATCAAACAAAAGGTTCAGCGCCCGCCGTGATGGGTTCTCTACGAGGTAGAAGCTCAAGAGCGCGTAGATAGCTGCACCGCACAGCAATATTGGCGCGGGCGCCGCTCCCGCCCGGAACATCTTGTAGAAAGGCTGTTGCCACAGGTACATCGAGAAGGAGTAGAGGCCGATCCGACGTAGCCAGCCGGCTGATAGCGCACTCCGGAACAGCTTTGGTGCCCGGTCTATGGTGGTGATCGCCACAGCGAGCGCCAAATTACTCAGGCCGAACTGAACTGCTTCGTGGTCCGCGAACTTGCATGCGACCGCTATCGCGGCGCAGATCGGACCTGCCCATGGCCAGACCTTGCGATGCCTGAATACCAGCCACAGCGAAGCTGACAGAAACACTCCACAAGCGGCCACATCGGTGCGCCAGTGCGTCTGTTGAAGAGTCTGGCCGAGCAATTCCCTGCTTACGACAGCGTTCACAGCCGCCAAGGTCCCCATGGCCGCCATGAGCCAGGCGCCGGACGTTGATCGCCGACCAGTCAGAAGCGCCAACCCCGCGAGGATCATATACGCATGCTCCTCAACGGAGAGCGACCATAGGTGATCAAGCAGAGCGACTTGGTGGGTGAGCACCATTCCATAATTGATGGTGAACGTTAGTGCGAGGATCGCCGCTGTGGTCCCATGGGCAAGTTGCGTCCCCTGGCTTGACAGCGTGGTCACCAAGACGAATCAAGCCAACGCAGGATAAACTCGCGAGAACCGCCTGGCGAAGAACCGAGGCAACGGTGCCTTCTGCACGAACAGGATCTCGCCCATGAGCCGACCGGACAGCACGAAGAACAGCTCGACGCCAACGTGCTCAAACCTGACCAGATATGCTCGTCACCCCAGAAATGGCCGCAGAGCACGACCAGGATGGCCATGCCACGCCAGCCGTCCAGGTAAGGCAGGTGCCTTCCGGTCTCTTGCGCATGAATTGCTAACCCCCGATCAGGGCCTATTGGCCGGGGTTGACCCGTACAACAAGGTGGGCGGGGAGATTGTCCCGGATTGCGGCAGATTCTAAGCGGCTTCGAGCTCACGCTTCCCGCATGCGCTGGTGCAGCGCCGACCTGCTCAACCAGCTGATCGAAAGGCGCTGTTTCTAACTCTTAGGTGCTTCAAGAACGTGGTATCGAGGTCAGGTTAGGGTGTCGCACGCCCTCCAGAAACTCATCCGCGTTCGGGCCGGCGATGAGGAGGCGGAACTGGCCTGAGCCGGCGCCGGAAGCGCAAATCCCGACGCTTGCGGCTTGATGGCGCAGAGCGGGGGCTTACCGGAGGTACATGGCAAGGTAGCCTGGGTCGAAGTCGGCCAGTCGCGCGAGGCGATCTCGATTGGGGAGCGTGATCGTTCCATCCGTCCAGAACAGCAGCCCATCCGTGCGAAGCGCGCCCAAGGTCCTGCTCAAGTGCATGGGGGTGACGCAAATAGCACTCGCGAGTTGGTGCCGAGCCAATGGCAGCGGAAATGTAGCGGCGTTTTCTGCCAAAGGCAGGCCGTGCCGGACCGCGAGCTCGCACATGAGGTGCGCGAGGCGTTGCTTGGCGTCGCGGCTTCCCAGGCTGATGACCTTCTCCGCCTGGATCGCCATCTGGCTGGACGAATAACGCCAGAAGGTCGTGGCGAGGCCTGGTTGGGCGCGCAATGCCTCAAGCATCGGGCCGCAGGGTATGGCGAAGATCCTGCTGCGTGTCAGCGCAGTCAAGCAAGTCGGCCCAGCACTCCAAGCGATGGTATTCAGGCCGCACATGTCACCCGGGACGTGCAAGGCCGTGAGGTGGCGTACGCCCGCGATATTGTCGTGGTAGCTGGCCATCAGGCCATCTTGCAGTACCAGCATTCGTCCAAGCGCCGGAAGGGGCTGGTCCGGGACATCCTCTTTTGCACGGATGTCGCGATACTGCCCTGGCAAGCTGAGCAATGCTTTTCTCTCGGCCTCTGTCAGGGATCCGAGCCGCCCCAGCTGGACGACAAAACGTGCCAACGCCAATCCAGACCTCCCCCCACAAGGTCGATTACGCAATGTTGGTGGTGAGCAGGCACGCCGACGACGAATGACAGCGTCGGCACGGCGCCAGTGCATCAACTGACGCCAGCGGCCATCAGAGCATTCACCGTTGGCCTGTTGCCTGTTCCGTCCCCCCTCACCGGCACTGTGCCAGCAACTCTGGATATACCGTGCCGGCAATAATTGAGGGTGTGGTAAATTGAGGCGACGCTGTGGCGAATGGCCGGATCAGCCAGAGTTGGCGTTGGCAGGCGGCTTGGGAACCAGCGCCGCCAGCAGCCGTTCCACTTCTGAATCGCCCTTCCAGCGGGCCGCTATGCGCCTTGTCACGGGCATCGAATACCATTGCTCGTGGAGGCTGACCGCTTCCGTCATGAGCTGCACGAGAGCGGCCCTGTCTCCCATCGCCGATGCGAAAAAGGCTGGAGTGTCGCGAAATCGGCGCGCGCCAGAAGCAATCTCCCGCCGTCCTTCCGCGACCAGCACGTGGATGGCCTGACTCGGATCGCGCCGAACGGACGCGTCCAATGCGGCAGAAGCCTGGAGCAACTGTTTCTCGCCCCGAAGATGCGCCCGTTTGGAGAGCATCTGCGCATAGCCGCGGATGTTGCCGCGCGAGATCTCCGCCCACGCCAGGCAGTTGTAGATGGTCGCGTCATCAGGCGAACGTCGCGCTAGCGCACGAAGCTGAGTGATCGCGAGCTGGTCCCGGCCAGCCTGCCACTGCGAGCACGCCTGCTCTACCTCGATCACAATTGATCCAGGATCAAGAAGCCGAGCTTTGTCGTACTCCCGCTGGGCGGCCGTATCGTCGCCCGTGTCGGCAAGCACATTGGCGTACCAGAAGTGCGTTTGAGCGTCGGCGTCATTGAGTTCGAGTGCGCGACGGAAATGCGCAAGGGCGCTTGGTGTTTTGCCGTTCCACCAATGGTCAATGAAGCCGAGCGCGCGATGCGCTGCCGGTAGCTTGGAGTCCAAACGCAAAGCCCGCTCAGCGACATATCGAGCATGGCGGTACGCGGTTGGCTCATTGACCTCATCATATTCGCGACTGATCAGCCATGCGTCCGCCAGGCCTGCAAAGGCCGGTGCGAATGTGGGCTCGCGACGTATCACTCCTTCGAACAGCGTGATCGCAGCCTTGAGGTCCTGTGGCGTTCGGCGCGCCCAACGATCCCGCGCAGCGATGTAATCGCGTGCAGCGGCGGGGTTGCCGGGCAGGGCTAAAGCGGGAATTTCAGCGTGAGGACCTTTGCTGAGGCGGTCATGCTCGAGCCGCTGCTTGGTGATCAGCACGAACAGCCCAGCTAGTGCAATGGCGAGCAGCGCTGCGATCACCCATGCCCAGTAACGCTGCTTGCGGGCGCCAGGGGACGGTGACCGAACAGGATCGGTGACCCCGCGATCCGCTGGTTCCGCACCCACTGTTGGCGTTGTGGACAAGGCGACTTCGTCGTCGTGCATGGCCCAGAGTGCCAGTTCATGCTTCAGTGCGAAGATTGAACCTTGCTTGCCGCCCGGTATTCGCCGGACCGGAAGATTTCGCTCACGCGCCCACCGCATCACGGTCGTCCGGTCGCGACCGAAATAGGCGGCGATCGCTTTCCAGCCGTTCAGACGCTCCAGTATTGCAGGAGACTCATGCCCCACTTGCCACCCCGATTATCGCCCCACCTCGCAGGTTGCGGGCAAATTTTCCTGTAGGTCAAGGAGCTTCCGGTTCGGCCCTGATCATGACTTTGAACGCGCTTGTTAGCCCAGAGGACATACGAGTGCGCGGTGCCCCGCAATAGCCAGCGGCAGCCTTCGCCATCCCTGCAAACAAGAACGCTGATCGGCTCACCGGGGAAGCACGGCTCTTCTTGTCAGATGAGTCGTTCTTGCTCGCGGAGCCGCACAGGAGGGTGTCATGGCCAAGGGTCAGGTCAAGTCGAGCAAAGAAAAGCGCAAGCCAAAAGCGGAGAAGCCGCCGAAGCTGAACGCATCAAATCCGTCGACCAAGGGCAAGCCTGCGGACTCATCTCCGCCGAAATCCTAGGAATACCAGATGCGACGGGTTTACCCCAAATCTGGTCAGGCCTGGCGAGGGGGTTTCCGATCACCTCGCCAACAGGCAAACTGCTCTTCGAGAATGGTGGCTCGCTTATCTGGTACCGCCTCGTACCTTCGGGCGTATCTTATCTGTGATGAGCGGACGTCCACATTGAAAGACGCGCACCAGTGCTGTGGTACCGCAAACATTCTAAGTAGTGTCGCCTGCGAAGGGTGGAAACTAGTCATCGGTTCGCGGCCGATGCAATTCTCGACCTAGGTGCCGTGCCCTGGAGTTATGCCATAAAGCACCCGCCTTGCAGTGACGGCGCTGCACGGGCGGCGCAGCGCGTCGGCAATTTGTTGGTCAGCAAAGCCCTCTCTTGCCATTCGGCGTAGCTGGTCATTCTCGTCAGGCGACCACAACTTTGTCTGATCGGTGTTCATGTTTATCTACCCCCGAACAGAGCCTACGCCGATTGCTGGCACTGGCAAGAAGGTCGCCGAGCCATATGGTGGGGCCAGGATGACCATTTTGGCACTAACGCCGCGCTTTAGGTAATCACCCCCACAGGATATCCGGTATCGCCTGGCTGGTTTCGCATGCCAAATTTCCAGGATGGCCAGTCGCGCAGAGCTGCTCACCGCTGAGGAGGTAAGGAACCTCATTGCGATGGCAATTGCACGCCGGACACAGCGAAGCGCCTTCTACTGGCGTCGCAAGGTCGGACGCGTTCTCCGCCTGCCGCCGCGCTCTGGACGATCTTATAACTGGTTCGTCGATCCAAGCGGAGATGACGACGACCTGGCGCTGATCGAAAAGGCGATCACCATCGTCAGGGCTGGGCACCCCTATATAGCATGAAGAGAGGGCGCCATGCCCGAGAATGAGCCGCCAATTTCGTTGGAAGCGCGTATGCGGGCGCTTGAGTTCATCGTCGTCATGCATTCGCTGACGGGTCTGGGCGAGCATGATCGCGCTCAGATCGCGCGCTCGGCTGAAAACAAAGGGGCGATGTGGAAGGAGATGGCCGAGGCGCTCGACGAGGTGGAGCGAGCGAACGGAATCGCGCGGGCTCTCACCGAACTGGCGGACCTCATCCAACGTCTTGGAGTGCTCTTCGGAACAGACAAAGCAAAGAACAGCGGCAACGGTCAACAGCCTTGACCATTCACGTTGCGGCCCGGTCTGGCGAGCGGATGTGCTCGCGCCGGATGCCAAGCCCAAGCAATCGCGCGGGAAGGGCCTGAAGCGCAGGAACTGCCTGGAGCAGTTTGACCACCGCTGGTGCCCGCGGGGCCTTGTTGCGCATGGCCGCGCCAATGACGTTTTGGTGGATGGCGCGTTGGATGGCCTGAATCGTCCGGACCGCCGGCAGCCGGCGCGTTCGCACTCGGCCGAGGAGCGGGTCGGGGTCGGCACCTGCTGCGATCGGGGCCGCCAGGATGTTGGCCGCAGCCACCGCATCCTGGATCGCGAGGTTGATGCCGACCCCGCCGACCGGCGACATGGCGTGCGCGGCATCGCCAATCGCCAGAAAGCCGGGTCGATGCCAGCGGGTCACCCGATCAAGCGTCACGGTGAGAAGCTTCACATCGTTCCAATCGGCAATGACGCCGATGTGATCGGACAGCGGCGGCGCTGCGCGAGTCACGTCATCCCGAAAACGGTCGACGCCGGCGGCGTACACCCGCTTCGCGCCGCCCTTCTCGATGACGCGTGCGCACTGGAAGTAATCGCCGCGGTCGATCAACACGATCATCTCGCCCTGGTCGATATAGGCCTGGGTACGATTGTCCGACGTCCGAACTTTCGGCACTCGGAACCAGAGCACGTCGATTGGCGCGCCAAGATCCTGTAGCGTTAAAGCTGCCGCTGTCCGCATCCGGGAACTGCGTCCGTCCGCAGCGATCACCAGCCTCGCGTTCAGCGTTTCACCGTTCGACAGCCTCACACCTTCGACGCGGCGGGCGCCTATGAAGAGCTCAACCGCCTCTGCCTCCATGCGCAAGGAGAAGGTGGGGAGTTGACGCCCGATTTCCGCTACAAAATCCAGGAAATGCCACTGCGGCATCATCGCTATGAAGCGGGCTGGACCCGGTACCCGGCCAAAGTCAGCGATCCGATACTCGCTGCCGCCGATCACCGCTCCGATCACGGATACCTTGTCGTGCTCGCGCGCGAGAAGGCGCTCAAGGAGGCCGAGTTCGTCAAACAAGTCCAGAGTGGATGGATGCACTGTGTCGCCACGGAAATCGCGCAGGAAGTCGGCATGCTTTTCGAGCACGATTGTTCGTACCCCAGCGCGGGCGAACAGCAATCCCGCCATCATCCCGGCGGGGCCGCCGCCGACGATCACAACAGGAGCAGCAACTGGATCGGCCACGTCGGCACCTCTCCACGATGCTGCCACTCTCAGGGAACAGCCCGCAGCTGAAAAGAGGGCGCCTTGTTTGTCAGTCGTATCGCAGCGGCCGTAATTACCCGACAGACAATTTGGTGGCGCTGCCCAGCAGCGGCGCTCGATAACGGATGGCCGCTTGCCTGGGGCGCCCTGCCTCTCGATCGCCCCGATCAATGCAGGCGATCGTGCCGGGGAGAGGTCGTTCCGAATGCACGTCGGCACGACCTTGCCGTTCTTGGCGTCCAACCAGAGGCTGTGATTGGCCGGTCCCATGGTAAAGCTCGCAGCGCCGCCAGTGAACCCGAATCTGCACCCCTTTGGCGCCCTTGCCGGTGGCCGCAGACGGGCTCGTCGCGACGGCGCGTACTCGCTTGAACCGCTTACAAGGAGACGTGAAATGCCGATGCACACTACGCGCGACGGAACACAGATCTACTTTCGCGACTGGGGCAAGGGGCAACCGGTCGTGTTCAGCCATGGATGGCCGCTGACCGGTGACGCCTGGGAGGGACAGATGATGTTCCTTCGCGCGCACGGGTACCGCACGATTGCGCACGACCGGCGTGGGAACGGTCGATCCGACCAACCGGATTTCGGTAACGATGTCGATACATGGGCGGACGATCTCGCGGGCCTGATCGAGCATCTCGATCTCGAGCAGGTCGTCCTGGTCGGCCACTCGACCGGCGGCGGTGAAGTCGCGCGCTATATCGGCCGACACGGGATCGCTCGCGTCGCCAAGGTCGTGCTGCTGGACTCGATCGTGCCCAGAATGCTGCAAGCGCCCGACAACCCGGCCGGCGTCCCGATAGAGGGCATCGACCAAATCAGGGCCGGCACGCTCGCCAACCGGTCGCAGTTCTTCAAAGAAGTCGCCGTGCCCTTCTTCAGCGCCAACCGCGAGGGGTCGACGGTAACGCAAGGAATGAAGGACCTGTTCTGGTACCAGGGGCTGCAGGGCGGGCTGCTGGCGGAATATGAAACGTCCTTTAGCTGGCAGCTCGACTACACGGAGGATGCTCGCCGTATCGACGTCCCGACGTTGGTGATCCACGGCGACGACGATCAGATCGTGCCGATCGATGCGGGCGGGCGGCGTGCGGTTGAGATCATCCCGAACGCTCGGCTGATCGTCTACCCGGGCGGCAACCACGGCATCGCGATCACCGATCCCGATCGGGTCAACGCCGATCTGCTCGCTTTCCTGCAGGAGGCGACAAGTGAGCCGGCTTCGGCGTCGGTGAGGGAGACGGTCTCCGCCTGACGCTGCTTGAACTTCGGCGGGTGGGGGGCAGGGTCCGGCCTTGCTCCCCGCTGAGGGTCACCGCGGGGTCAGCCTGCGCCGTTGTCGCGCGCTGTGGGTGATCCCGGTTTCAGGCCTTCTGCCAAGCAAAAACGCCATACCTGATCGCCCCACATCGATACGCTAGGATCAGGCGGGGAAGGCTAAACGCGAACACGCGATTTCGCGCGGACAGCACGCGGGTGCGGATATCGCCGTCGGTCACAAGAGCGCGCACAAGGCGCCCCAGGCAGATTGTCCAGGTACGTGCCACCTGCCGGGACAGATCCTTGTAGTCGAGAAGGTGCAGGCCGGCTTCATCCGCCCACCCCGCATAGTCTTCGCGGGTTCCCATTGAGGGGAGGCGCCCCTCGCGACAGATCGGCTCCAGAAGATGCCGAACCTTCCAGGGTGAAGCGTTTGTTTCAGCGAGCCAGGCACACACAACGAGGCGGCCACCTGGTTTCAACACCCGGGCAGCCTCGCTGAAAAAACGGGGTTTGTCGGCCATGTGCTCACTGCTCTCGATCGCGTAGGCGGCGTCAAAGGCCTGGTCGGCCAGTCCATTGTCGAGCCAGTCGCCGACGGTCAGCCTTACCCCAGGCTGTGGCGGCGAGTGGGTGGCCTGTGCTGCCGATAGGGTCAGGCCGGTGACTTCCACCAAGCGCTGGCGCGCAATGCGCCGCGCGGCCGCACCATAGCCGCAGCCGATATCGACCAATTGCGAGCCCGGTGCCGGGTCGAGCAGGTCGACCACATAGTCGGACAGCGCCTCCACGGCCTGTTCGGGGCCCTCGAGCGCGTTACTCCATAAACCATGGTGGACATGCTCGCCCCACAACGCCCGATAGATCGGATCGAGTTCGTCATAATGGTCGGCGACAGAGGCCGCTCCAACCTTGGTGCGGGAGTTGATCATTCCATGTGCTCTGGTCCTCGCGCCTTGCTGCCCGGCTCCGGCGGCCGAATACACGGGCGAATATCATGTAGGCGGAATCCCGGGCCTGGTTCGCAGCGGGCGGCACACGCGTCCGTAAACCGGCAGCTTTGGCGTTTAGCCAGTAATCACCCTCCCGAGCCCTGCGGCGCCCGGCTTTAGAAAAGCCTCGGCTCGCGCGGCCGGCACCGCCGGTGAGAAGAGATGCCCTTGCGCAAGAGCGCAGCCCCTTCTTTGCAGATAGTCGGCTTGTTCGGCCTCCTGAACTCCTTCAGCAACGACCTCGATGCGGAGCCGGCCCGCCAAGCTGACCATCGCGTCCACGATCGCCGCATCGTCAGACCCGTCGCACAGGTTGCGCACGAAGCTCTGGTCGATCTTGATCACGTCGACAGGAAACGACTTGAGATGGGTCAGTGATGCGTAGCCGGTGCCGAAATCATCAAGCGCGATCCGGGCTCCACTTTCGCGGAATGCGACAAGGATCGACGCAACCTTGTCGGTATCGCGCCCCAACAGGACGGTTTCGGTGATTTCGATCTCGACGCGGTCCAGCGGCACGCCGGCCTGCTCGAACGGACCCAGGACCCGGCCAATTAGATGTCCGTGCCGGAACTCGGCCGGGGCAAGATTGATGGCAACACGGCCGGGCTCGAGCCCCATATCGAGCCAACGTCGAAGATCATGGGCTACCGATCGATACATCTGGTCGCCCAGCGCGATTGCCAGATTGGTATCCTCGAACGCAGCGCAGATCGTGTCCGGCGTCTGGATGCCAAGACTGTCGTGGCGCCAGCGCAGCAATGCCTCGAACCCCACGACCTGACCGGTCGCGAGTTCGACCTTGGGCTGGTAAAAGGGGACAATACGATTGTCGCGTATTGCAGTACGGGCGACGTTGAGCGTGGAAGTGCGCTTTTGCACCCCTGCACGCATGGTCGATTCAAAGATCGACAGCGCGCCGCGCTGGCTGTTCTTGCCGACGTACAAGGCGATGTCGCTCGCCTTCAGCAGATTGTCGGACGTGGTTCCATGCGCAGGATAGGTCGCCAGGCCGGCGGTAGCCTGAGTGTCCAGCGTCTGCCCCTCATACTCGAATGGGGTCGCCATGAGGGTCAGCGCATCATGGACGCATGCGTGCAAACGGTCCCCTTCCATCCCCTTCAGAAGAAGGCCGAACTCATCGCCTCCGAGCCGGCCGATAACCGCCTCTGCGCCAAAGGCTGTTTTTAGCCGTGTGGCAAAGGTGCGCAGCAGCATGTCGCCGGCGTCGTGCCCGTGTGTGTCGTTGATCTCCTTCAGGCGGTCCACGTCCAATAGGATCAGCGCGAGCACAGTGTCGGGCAGGGCTGCACGGATCGCGGTATTCAGCTGTTCGGTGAAAAAGGCGCGGTTGGGAACGCCCGTCATCGCGTCGTGATTGGCGGTCCAGCGGATCCGATCTTCGGCTGTACGCTCCTCCGTCACGTCGCGGATGGTGACAAGCACAAGCGTTAGCCGGCCGGACGAGGCGTACATGCGCCATCCACCGGTCTGCATGCATCGCTCTGCACCGTCATTTGCTCGCCGGATCCGCAGCGCTACGTCAAACCGGGTCGTCGTATCGCCCGCATGAGCCGCGGTGACCAACGCTTGCAGCAACGGCTGGTCGGCGGGAATGACGAGCCCTAGCGCGGTTGGAACATCCGGCTGTATCCTTGGGTCAAGGCCAAGCATCGCCTTGAATTCATCCGACCATTCCCGCTTGCCCGAAACTGCATCATAGTCCCAGATACCAAGTCCGGCCGCTTGGGCTGCCAGGCGAAAACGCTCCTCGCTGTCGCGAAGGGCGTCTTCGGTGACCCGCCGATCATGAATATCCTCGAGTGAACCGTACCAGCGCGTTACCTCGCCCTGCCCGTTCAGCCGGGCAACAGCCCGGGCCCGAAACCAGCGGTAAAGGCCGTCTCGCCCACGTAGCCGGTAGCTGACGTCCACTGGCTGATGCGTGGCAATCGAGTCTTCCCATCGCGCTTGCGTTGGCGCGACATCATCGGGGTGCAGCGCCTCAATCCATTGCTGTCCCAGCGCCGCACGCTGCGGGATGCCGGTTACGGTGTGCCAGCGGGAGCTGACCTGCAGGATCGATCCGCCTGCATCGGCAATCCACGCGATCTGCGGACTTAGCTCCACAGTGTGCCGGTAGTGCTCCTCACTTTCGCGAAGGGTCTGCTCGGCGCGTTGGCGCGCTGTGATATCGGACGCGGTTGTGATCGTTGATGCTGGCTCACCGTCTTCGTCGACCACAACGGAGATGTGAACCGAGCAGCACACCGTTGTACCGTCCGGCCGGATGTAGCGCTGCTCTGTTGTGTACGGTTCTGCCTTGAGCGACTGCGCGCGATAGGTCGAAGCGGTGAGCTCCGCGTAATCAGGGTGCGGGCAATCCTCGGGAGGCGCGGCGTGTAGCTCTTCTGCGGATCGCCCAACAAGCTGACACTACGCGGCATTGACGAACAATATCCGCCCGCTGAGATCGCGATGCATGATGCCGACACCAGCGCCGTTCAGAACGGCCTGAAGACCGGCCTGGCATGCGTCAGGGCGATCACGGCCGACACCGAAGGCGGAGAGATCGTCAGCGCTGAGAACGCCGCTACTCGGAACCGACCTTCTCTCGACCAGGTCCTTGCCAGTAACGTGCCGTACGCTCGAGCTACTCCAATACCATCACGTCTCTTTCGAGCGATCGTAAGGTAACAAACGAGATTTAAGAATCCGTAGCGGGAGAGGGGCGCCGTTGCCGTCCTGGCGTCGTGAATGACCTCGCATGGAGGCTGCCGTTTTCTTGAACGTGACCACGACCGCTGCCAGCCAATTCACCGGGTGCGGCACGCCTGCGAACAGGATGCCCTGTGCTTGGTCCGATCCGATGAATAGCCGCGCCTATTCCAAACCTATGATGATCGTGATCGCAATTCGCGGCGTGACAATCTTGAGCAATATTGTGGCTCTGCGGCCACAGGTCCGAAGTGATCTTCATTGCGGAGGCATGGTTTTTACTTAGTCGCCACCTCTTCATCATCCCCCGTTGCTCGCCGCTGCGACCTGGCTGCGGGCACCCATCGAGATCTTTTTCGACCCCATGGTCGAGGCGGGCGTGAGCTGAGTAGGCGCGCTAAGTATTTGTTATCTCACAAAGTTATTAGACCACGAGTCCGTGCGTACCCATGGCGAATGCCAATTCAGGCCTGGGCGGCCGACGGGGGTTGCGGAAGCAGGCGGCCCCACTCCGTCGGGCAAACGCCCCGTCGAGTCCCGGAATGAGCCGATTACAAACCGATGCATCCAAATCGACTCTGCAGCGTTCGAGGGCCCTTAGGTTACTATCGAATTAACGATAGTTGGGGGAAGTAAATTGAATCAGCCGATTTCGTATGCGCGGGCCGCGCAGACCGTGCTCCTGCGCGGGGCGTCAGTCATCGCCATCTTTGCAGGTGTTTCGACTGCGCAGGCTCAGGCGCTCAAATCGAGCTATACTCCAGCAGCTGACAACGGCGGCGGTTCTGCTGCGGGGCGATCCGATATTGTCACGATACAGGGCGCAAGCGGTACCATCACGGGCGATTACCGTCTTCTCGGAACGAGCGCGCGCCCGGTAAGCAACACCTCATCGACCTTTGCCCAGCAGAATGCATCAGGCAAGGTGATCTCCGGCTACGACGCGATTGACGGGCGAGTTATCGTTGATCTTGCGGCAAAGCAGACCGTCGTTACTTACCCAGATCTTATTGGCGGCACCAATCGTACCACCACCGTCTATGACAACGCGTCGCTTCAGGCGGTCAACTCGGTAGACCGGCCGACTCGGTACTTCAGCACCACCGGAGCGCCAATTTACGGCGACCTGCGCCTGGCCGACATTTCCGCTTCGACGGTGACGATCGCCACGGGCAACAAGGCGGGAAGCGTTTACGACCGGGTCAATGAAGCCGTTGTGACGGCCGACAGCGGCTCGACGCTCTACAATGTCACCGCGGGCAGCACCGTGACCTACGATGCGCGCACTGGCACCATGAGCGGGCGCGATCTGGCCGGATTCTCCCAGTCGGCGTCGCAGTCCTATGATGTCCCTGTCACGACCTTCTCCGGCGTGGCATTCGGCAACGGCGACAGCGTCACCAATCTCGACAGCTTGAAGCGGTACAACACCGCTCTGATCGGCCAGCTTCAGGCCGGGCAGATCACGCCCACGCAATATGACAGCCTGATCAAGGCGGCAGCGACAACGACCACCCAGCGCGTTGTCGTGGCCCAGCAAGAGATCGCGCCCCTCGTCTCGCCGCCCACCACCAGCGAGCGGCTGTTCATGCGGCTCAATGATTCGCGGCTGGTCCTGACCGCGGACTCGCAGCTCGTCGGCTTGTCAGTGGCCGATCGCAATGGTGAAGGCGGTGGCACGCTGATCCTGGCCGAAAACGGATCCTCGGTCGAGAATAACGGTACGATCGCCCAGGTGCAGAGCGCGCCGGGAGTGCGGCTGACCGGCAACGGAACGAATTTCGTCAACACAAGCACGGGCGTTGTCGGGGTCGGCTACGAAACGTTGCGCCGGGGCAGTGACGGGTCGGTAACGTTCGGCGTCAACGAAGGCGCGGGTTATTCGACCCAGGTCACCGCGATCGACGCGTCGAACGGTGCGAGCGTCCTCAACCAGGGCGTCATCAACGTGGCGAACCGCGACATTGCGGGCGCTGCAAGCTACCTTGGCAAGACCAATCTGGGCGTCGTGGCACGTACGGGCGCAAGCGTTGCGAACAGCGGCACGATCCTGATCGGCGGTGGCGCAAGCGCGATCGCGGACAACGCTGGCTCCTATGGCGGTGCCGCCGGTCTGGTTGCGATCGGTACCGGTACGGCGACCAACAGCGCCGGGGGCACGATCCGCGTCGGTTCGACCTTCGTTGCGAGCCCTGCCGACCTGGCGAGTGTCACCGACGTGACCTCCACCGCCTTTGCGAACGGCATGACGTCGGTCGACGGCGGCACGCTCGTCAATGACGGCACGATCAGCATCGGTTCGCGCAGTCAGAATGCGGCGGGCCTGACCGTCCGGGGCGAGGGCGGCAGTGCAGTCAACAACGGCACAATCCGGATCGATAGCTCCGCCCTTACTGCGCCAACGGGCCGCAATGCGGGCATTCTGGTCAACGGGTATAATCGCACCGGCGATGTCATCGCGACGAACGCCGCGACCGGCGTGATCGACGTTAGTGGCGTGAACGGTGCCGGCATCTATGTCGAAAACTTGCGGGGCGGCGGCTCGGGTCTGGCCGTCAACCAGGGCACGATCCTGGTCAACGGTGGATTGTCCGCTAACCGGCTGCGGAACTACGGCATCTTTGTCGCGAACAACGTGTCTTCGGCGAGGCAGGATGGCGCGGTCATCTTGTCGGGTGTTGGGGCAATCGGCGTCCATGCCCGGAATGGCGGCACGGTAACGGTCGGTGAAACCGGCACCATCGATTTCCGGAACACGAACCAGATTGGATACTACGCGCTGGGCGCCGGATCGACGATCAACATCGGCGCGACGACCGACGTGGACACGGCTTCGTCGACGGGCCTCCGCGTCGAAGGCGGCGCGGCGACTAATGTGGGTACCGCCACGTTCAACGTATCCGGTGCCAATGCGACTGGCATCGTCGGGACGGGAACGTCGACGGCCACCACGGTGAACGCGACCAGCGCCCGGCTCAACGTGTCGGGCAACGGGGCGGTTGGCCTGCTGATCGAGGGCGGCGCAACGGGCGCTCTCGGGACGGCAAGCAACGTGCAACTTTCGGGCGTCAACACCACGGCGGCGGTCGTGGACGGCCAGGGCCATGGGCTCGACGGCGCCAATGTCGGCTCGCCACTCGCGAGCACGTCGCTGGCGAGCAGTGCGGCGCTTAGCTCCTCCTTCGGCGGGGTTACCGGCTACGTCGTGCGGAACCAGGCGCGCCTCAACAACGCGGGCGCGATCGGCCTGACCGGCACCGGTGCGCGCGGCATCGTGGCGACAAGCGGTGCGCAGGTCACCAATAGCGGTGCGATCGGGATCGCGGCGGCGGACAGCGTCGGCATCGACCTGTCGGGCACCGGCACGACGGCAACGCATAGCGGCACCGTATCCGGCACGGGCACTGGCGTGTCCGTACGCGGCGGCGCGACCTTCACCAACAACGGCGCGATTGTCATGGCGTCGGGTACGGGCCTGCTGGTCGCGGGTGCCGGTACAACGGCGACCGGTGCCGGCTCTGTCGGTGCAGGCGATGGTATCGCGGCAGTGCGCATCGTCGACGGGGCGTCGTTCAACAGCGCCGGCAATATCACGGCGGGCGGCACGGCGCATGGCGTGCTTGTCGACACGGGCGCAGGAGCGGTCACGCTTGGCGGCGGAACGATCACTGTCACCGGCAGCGGCAACGGCGTTGAGAATGCGGCTGGCAGCAACGCGATCCTGCTCAACGGCACGACGATCATTGCTGCGGGCTCGGGCTCGGCAGTCCGTACTGGCGTAACGCTTGACCCTGTATCTACGGCGACGCTGACGGCGGCAGGCGCCAACAGCACCGGTTTCACCTTCGCCAACGCCGGTGGAGCCCCGACCACGGGCGATATCACCTTCGGGACCGGCTACACGATCGCGGCAACGGGTGCGGGCGCGACAGGCATCCGCCTGGCCACGAACGGCAACGCCGTCCTGAACGGGCAGGTGACGGTGGCCACCGCGCAGGGCGGATCGGCGCTGGTCGGCGGTCCTGCCGCCAGCATCACCAACAATGGTGGCCTCCTGTCTGTGAGTGCAACTGCTCCCGTGGCGGATCTCCGTGGCGGCACGCAGGCCTTCACCAACAACGGCACGATCAGCGCAGTCTCGCCGGCAGGCACGGCCATCCTTGGCGGTAACAACGGACAGGCGATCACGCTTGCATCCGGCGCTGTGACGGGGGCGGTGACGCTCGGCGATGGCGCGGATAGTTTCGTGATGAGCGGCGGCACGCTGGCCGGCGCAGTGGCGACCGGCGCGGGCGACGACCTCGCAACGTTCCGCGGGCTCACCGACACGAACATGGCCGGGATCACCTCCATCGCGGGAGGCGGCACCGCGTCGAGCAACGACCGGCTGGTGTTCGACAACACGACATCCACCGGCACACGCCGCCTGACCGGATGGAACGCCGTTTCGCTGGCGAACGGCTCGACTCTCACCTCCGATGGCGACCTGACGCTTGCGCCCGGTGGCACCTTCACCGTCGCTGGCGGCACCACCTTCTTTGCGGGGAACGGCGTGCGCGGGGCGGTGCTGGCGGCTGCCGGCGGTGGCACGGCGACGCTGGTCAATGCGGGGCTGATCGACCTTACCAACGGCAACTCGGGACCGACCGACACGCTGACGGTGCGCGGCAATTACGTAGGCCAGGGCGGGACGCTTCGCCTCGATACCGTGCTGGCCGGTGATGGCGCGGCATCGGATCGGCTGATCATCGACGGCGGCGCGGTTAGCGGTTCCACGACCATCCAGGTCGTCAATGCCGGCGGCCTTGGCGCACAAACGACCGGCAACGGCATCGAGCTGGTGAGCGCGATCAATGGCGGCACCACCACGGCGCTGACCACCGGCAACGGGTTCGCCCTGGCCGGCGAGCATGTCGATGCTGGCGCCTTCCAGTATCGCCTGTACGCATCCAGCCTTGATGGCACGAGCCAGAGCTGGTTCCTGCGCACCGGCAGCTCGGGCCAGACCGAAGTTCCCGGCGGCCCCGGCACTGGTACGAACCCGGGCACGGGCGGTACCACCCCCGGAACTGGCGGAACGAACCCTGGTACCGGCGGAACGAACCCCGGCACCGGCCAGGAACCCGGCAGCGGCCAGACGGAAGTGCCACCCACCACGACCTATCGTGGCGAAGTAGCTCTCCTGGGCGCGTTGTAGGGAACGCTTCGCAACGCGGACCTCAGTTTTCTTGGCACCTATCATCGCCGCATGGGTGACGAAGGAGCGCAAGTCGTGCAGGACTTCACCGTTCCGGGTCGGTTCTGGGGCCGCGCTCTCGCGGACGACGCGCATCTGCGCATGAAGGGTGACGCCCAGCCGACCGTGGATGGCCACCTTTATGGCTTCCAGCTCGGGGTGGATCTGTTCCGCTTCGGCGGCGCGGGCGGGCACCATGATGTTGGCGTCTATGGCGGATATACCGACGGCAACTACCGGGTGAACGGGTTTGCGGGCGGTCTGCTCGACCAAAATGTCGGCCGGCTCGATCCGCACACCTATTATGGTGGCGTGTACTGGACCTACATGGCCAATAACGGCTTTTATGCCGACACGGTCGTCCAGGCGAGCTGGTACGATGGTTCGGCGCGAAACGTGAATGGCAGCCGGATCGGTATCAAGGGCACGGGCATCCTCGCTTCGGTGGAGATGGGCTATCCGGTGAAGCTGTCGAACACATGGTCGCTCGAACCGCAGGCCCAGTTGATCGCACAGGGTAGCAGCATCAACGATGTCGCGATCACCAATGCGACGGTGATCCAGCACGGGCAGGGCCAGTTGACCGGCCGCGTCGGCCTTCGCGCCAAGGGACGGTTCGACACCGCGTCGGGCTCGTTCCAGCCCTACCTCCGGGCGAACCTGTGGCGGTCGTTCGGCACGACCGACCGGACGCTGTTCGTGACCCCGGCGGCAACCACGGCGATCTCGACCTTCAACTCGGCCCTGTGGGCGGATGCTGGCGGCGGCCTGACCTGGTCGCTCAGCCCCCGTCTGGCGGTTTATGGCGAGGCAACGCACCGCTTCAGCCTGGACAGCGGCCGCGGGGTGACCGGTCACTCAACGGGTGGGTCGATCGGCCTGAAGCTCGCCCTCTAAGCTGTATCTCGCCCCCTCCAGCCGGAGGGGGCGAGACCGGCATCAGAACGAAGCGGAATAGCCGACCAGCGCGCGGCTGGACCGATCGGTGATGTCGCGCATCACGCCCAGCCTCAAGCTCGATCGAGCAGTGCCCCGGACAAAGCCCGTGGTCAGCTGCAGGCGCCGCCGGTCACTCGCCAGGCTTGCGCTGGACGACGAGTAGAGAAGCGAGCGGGTGGCAAGGTCGTAGCCAGTTCCGAGCGTCAATCGAGCCTCGCCACTCTCGATGGTGAGCGGCTGCGACACGCCGAAGCTCAACTTTCCGCCCAGCGCCGGACCACTGAACTGGAGCCCCGCCCGCGTTCCGACCAGCGAGGATGCGCCGGTGACGATCGACAACGGATCGAGCTTGATGCGGGTCACACCGACCGAACCATAGCCCTCGACGCCCCAATCACCCGTGAGGGGCAGCGTGTAATGCGCCTCGATCAATCCGGTGCGGGCACCACGGCCGAGCGCAAGCCCACCCGACGATACGGAGCCCATGATCGAGCCGCTTTCCTCGATCCAGGATGCGCGCAGCGATGCACGGCCAGTGTCAAGCGACAGCGTCGCGGCGCTGGCGTTGGTGCTGCCTTCGCGCCCCGTCGACACGCTGAAGCCGACACGACCGATGCGGGTCGCCTGGTCAACCTTCACGCTGTTGCCGGCTTGCGGCGCATAAGCGAGCGTCCCGTCGGCGAATGGGGCGAGCCCCATCACGTCGTTCTGCAGCGAATCCTGTGCGTTGAAGCCGAAATGGAGCCCGGTCTTGCCGACCTGCACATCGACATCGCCATTGGTCACGATGCCGCGGGCGTTGCCATCGGGACTGCGAAGATAGCTCGCATAGCCAAAGCTGGCGCTGATCGGCCCGGCGCTGAAGCCCCGGACTCCGCCGCCCGTCATCTGGGCCAGCCGTCGCCTGAGCCACCGGGGGTTCACCGTGTCTGGCTTCACGATCAGGCCCGCGAGCGAGCCACTGAAATCACGGCCGAAGCTGTCGAGCACCGTGACGTTCGACAATGCCGTCTGCAGCGAGCCTGATCCGACCCCGGCGGGCAGCACCAGCGCGCTTTGCGCCACGGCGGTCTGGGCCGTGCCGTTCGACAGCTTGGGATCGACCGGCGACAGCGCCGCCTGCACGTCAACCAGCCCGGCGCCAAAGATGGCGTCCACGCCCGGCGGGCCGATGTCGCGCGCGGTCGCGATGATCACGTCGCCCGCCTGCTGGCCGGTCAGCTGCGGCCATTTGCTGAGGATGGTCGCGGCCAGACCCGTCACCTGCGCGGTTGCCGAGCTGGTACCGGAGAAGGAAGATACGCTGCCGTCGATCCTGGTGGTGACATTGGTGCCGACCCCGGTCACGGTCCGGTCCGCCATCGCCCCCGCCATGTTGGAGTAGGACGCCAGGGCGTAGCTGGACTGAGACGACGGATCGAGTGCGACGACGAACAGCCAGCTGTTGCGGTTGCTGGCATCGACGTTCACCGCGTCGATCGGGTTCGCGCCGCCACTGTTGCCCGCCGCGTTGATGAGCAGTCCGCCTGTCCCGGCATAGGCGGTGACGGCGTTGCGCAGCGACACGTTGAACCCCTGGGACGACAGCGAACGGTTGATCACCTTGATGCCGGCGCTTGCTGCATAGTTCAGCGCCTCGGCATCGTGGGTCAGCGTCTCCGTGGCCGTGTCGTAATTATAGTCGGAGGTACGCAGCACCGCGATCTTCGCGTCGGGCGCTATGCTCGTGGTGGTGCCGCTGTCCCGGCGCGCGGCAATGATCGCGGCGATGGCGGTGCCGTGGTCGGACGTCGCGTCGCCCAGCACATCGCGCTTGGTCGTCACGCCGCCCCGCGTTTCCGAGCCGAAGTCCTTGGACAAGTCGGAAACCTGCCCCTGGAGTGCCGGCAGTGAGGCGAGAACGCCGTCATCCATCACGCCAACGGTCACGCCCTGCCCGGTATAGCCGGAGTCGAGAGCGTACAGTGCGTTGACGAACTCGTTCGCAACGTAGTTTTCGCGGAACTGCACGGTATCGTTGACCGAACGGGCCGGCTGCATGGTCGCAGGCGTGATCAGCTTCCCGGGCGGAGGCGTCACCGATGCCGAATGGTCGGTTCCCGTGGAAGTTGGAGCTGGCGTCGGCGCCGGCGTTGGCGCGGGCGTCGGTGTGGCTGCAGGTGTTGGCGAGGAAGGCAGGGGATTACCGATCGGCACGCTTCCCTGAGCGGGAGCCTGGGAGCCCGACGAGTTGATGCCGCCGCCACCGCTGCCGCACGCACTTAGTATTGTCAGCGTAGCCAAGCTCGCCGAACCGCGAAGATACCGCGTCATGAAATGCCCTCACTGGATCGAAGGGCAAGCTACATTCATAGATAAAGCATAAGGTTGAGCGGCTTGGTTAAGCGTGAGGTAACCTGCGCAGCGGGCCTTCTGACTGGCCGGCGCCAAGCCCCCGAAAACGATGGACGGCACCGTTGCAACCCGCCACGCCGCTGGTCAGAGAAGCGCAAACCGGGCGACCATCACCGATAAGGCGAGCGCCTTTCCGTGCCTCACCTTGTCGGGGCCACCCGCATTGGAACACGGCTTGATCCTGGACCGGATCGCCCGCCTGTCTTTACGGGGTAATCGGTTACATAAGCACCGGAACGCACCAGGTCCGGGCGGCAGGAGGAGGCTGTATGACACATCGCACTTGGCTGTTGGCCGCTGCGGGCGTGCTGGCGCTGGCAGCGCCGACCGTGATTGCACCGGCCGCGGCGCAGGCGACGGGCATCACCGCGCGCGCCGGCGGGATGGAAACGCGCCAGGGCAACAATGTCGTGCGCGTGACCGCGCTGACGGACGATATCCTTCGGGTGACCATCGCCCGGGGTACACAGATGCCCGAAGACGCAAGTTGGGCCGTC
>NZ_JACIJK010000017.1 GCF_014199305.1 Sphingomonas aerophila | reverse complement strand
GCCAAGGACCAGGAGGTAGCGCCCGTGGCGGCCGTGGTTGATCCCGGCTCCCGGATCATCCGGGTTGCAGCGATCGAAACACCACGCGGGCGCGTGGCCGAGCTTTGGCGGATCGGCGCAGACGGCGTCCCGCGGTCCTTGGGTCTGCTCGCTACCGGCCAAGCCACTCAATTGTCCTTGCGGCCTCGTACGGGCCCTGGTCTGGGCGAGACATTGGCCATCTCGATCGAGCCGTCAGGTGGATCACCAACTGGCGCTCCAACCGGCCCCGTTGTCGCGACAGGCGTATTGAGCCGCGGTTGAGGAAGCCAAGCTATGGCTGCTCCTGGTCCAACCAGGCGAGGCTTGTTGCTCATCTTTTAAGTTCTGCAACGAGGGCTGCATGTATGTGCTTGCCGAGTGCAGCGTCCCGGCGAGGACCAGGTTTAAGCCGTGGTCCTGAGGAGTCCGACGATATCTAACTCCTCAGGACGGTGCCGCTGCTTGAGCACGATTGCATCCACTGACGCTGATACCGAGTCACGGTCTAGATCAGATAGAACGTGGCTCGGCTAACATTGTCGCTCGCCTGGAAGTTGTCCCGATTGGGATCGAATTTCGGGACTGTCCTGGTTTTGGTGGTTAGCCGTCATCCCGCTTTGAGAGCACAGCCCCACGCATCGCACCCAGCCAAGACATCGCCGCCAGTGTATAGGGCAGCCACATAAGGCCGTGCCAGCCAGGCGGCGCGGTGAACTCATCCACCAACGATGAGAGCCCAACGGTGAAAGGGATCGCGAAGCAGAGCGTCACCATGGCGCTTCGGGTGGGCCGGGCTGTGTTCCACGCCAGCAGGCTGCCGGCATCGTCGTTCCCACGAAGGCACAGCCACGTTATCGAGCAAACGACCGGCAGGAGGACGACAGCAAGGAAGATACTGCTCATCATCGGTATGACGATCGTGTCAGCCTCGGGCGATAGCACCCCGGCATCTCCCACAGCGGGCCAGTAGATCCAGCTTGTCGCAGGGAACCCGAGGATCACGCAGGCAGCTAGCACCCATGCTAAAGGTTTGCTGAGACGTAGGCGTGCGGTGCTCATGTGATCATACTGTCATTCGGCTGAACGCGCGCAAGTGGGCGAGAGCTGCAGTCCCGATTGGGATGGTGTCTTGGGACTCGGGCGATTGTAGCTGGTTGCCTAAAACCGAGGGGGTTGCTGCCGCTCGCAATGCAACGCCGTCGGCTTACCATTCACCTGCATTTTCCAGCCATGGTCAGCTGGCGGCCGCCTTTGCGCCGCCAGCTGACAGGACCTTATGAAGTTCCAGATCATTGAGGGCGACCATGAAGGTCACGCCGAAACGCTGCTTGTCGGCCCATTGGACCAGTGCTGCGCGAGCAAGGCCGGCGCAGATTATGCTTAGGCCCGTGCGTGGGGCCGGGGCCTGACTGCTGTGCACCAAGGCGCCGGAGAGCGATACATTCAACAAGTGAGCCCGAGAAGCGACCCCGTCGACCTCAATTTGGGCCGGCAAGAAAAGCTTCAATCGCCGCGCTCCTCGATCGCGCTCGCCTCCGGGTTGCTGTTTCACTTCACATCCCCCGGCTCGGCTCGACGACACTTTTGTCTTCATCAACGCTCGGTACCTGCCTGATCATGCGCGCAGCCGTGCGTTCTCTCCTTGCTTGCATGCACTTGGACAGCTTCGCGATCTCACCTGATCAATGCGGCTCCGGACCTGAACCGGGTTTGTCCCCGGCGTCTGGCTTTGCGTCCTTGCCGGCATCGGGCTTGTCGCCGGCGTCGGGCTTCGCGTCCTTGCCGGCATCGGGCTTGTCACCAGCGTCGGGCTTGGCGTCCTTGCCGGCGTCGGGCTTGTCGCCAGCGTCGGGCTTGGCGTCCTTGCCAGCGTCAGGCTTGTCACCAGCGTCGGGCTTAGGCGCGTCCTTGCCGGCATCGGGCTTGTCACCAGCGTCAGGCTTCGCGTCCTTGTCCGGGCCGGGCTTGTCGCCAGCGTCAGGCTTCGCATCCTTGTCCGGGCCGGGCTTGTCGCCCGCATCCGGCTTCGTGTCCTTGCCAGGGCCGGGCTTGTCACCGGCGTCGGGCTTGGCATCCTCGCCTGGGCCCGGCTTGTCGCCAGCGTCAGGCTTGGCGTCTTTGTCCGGGCCGGGCTTGTCGCCCGCATCCGGCTTCGTGTCCTTGCCAGGGCCGGGCTTGTCACCGGCGTCGGGCTTGGCATCCTTGCCAGGGCCGGGCTTGTCGCCTGCGTCAGGCTTGGCGTCTTTGTCCGGGCCGGGCTTCTCGCCCGCATCCGGCTTCGTGTCCTTACCAGCGTTAGGCTTGTCACCGGCGTCGGGCTTGGCATCCTTGCCAGGGCCGGGCTTGTCGCCTGTGTCAGGCTTGGCGTCTTTGTCCGGGCCGGGCTTCTCGCCCGCATCCGGCTTCGCATCCTTACCCGGGCCGGGCTTATCGCCAGCGTCGGGCTTGGGCGCGTCCTTACCCGGGCCAGTACCCTTGTCGTCGTTGCCCTTGCCGTTGTCCTTGTCGGCCGGGGCTTTGTCCGGCGCTGCCGCGTCGTTCGTCGGTGCAGGCAACGGAGAGGTTTCTCCGACCGGTGCCGGCGACGCCGGGACCTCGGTTGCCGGGGCCGGGGCAGCGGGAGCCGGTGCCTCGACCACCGGGGCTGGCGCTGCTGGCGCGTCTGCTGCAGGCGCTCCCGCCGTTGAAGCGGGTGAAGCCGGAGCCGGCACAGGCACAGGCGACTTCGCGATTGCGGCCAGCTCCACGCGATCCATCGCGGTCGAGGCCACCGTAGCGGCAGACGCGAGCGTTCCGCTCACCAGCCCGCCAGTAACCGCGCCAAGGTCGGTCGGCTTGGACGAGATCGTCTCGACGATCATCGGCAGCGAGTTGTCGATCGCGTCGTTGGCGACCGCCATCGCACCGCCCACGTCCGCAGGTGACTGCACCGCCACGACCTTGGACCCCGACACCGCACTGTCCGGTGATGAAGCGGGTGCGGAGGCAGCCGGCGCTCCTGCTGCCGAAGGCACCGGCGCCGATGTCGGGGTGGCAGATCTGGCGGGAGAGTCGATGGTGCGGTTGGAGTCGCCCTGTACCTGCAGCCGGTACATGTCAGTAGCCGAGATGCTGGCTACGGCACCCGGCAGGATCAGGTCTCGCGCCCCGCCATCCAGCGTTGCCACTTCCACCGCGCCCTCAACCACCTGGAGCGAGCTGCTGCTGGCGTCCACGGTTACCGAGAAGGTCGTGCCCTTCACGACCGCGGCCAGATAAGGGGTGTTCACGCCGAAGTGCGGCACGCCCAGCTTCTGGATCTTGTAAACCGCATTGCCGAGCGTCTGGACCAGCTTGGTCAGGCCGGTCGCCTGTGCCGCGGCCTCGGGCACGGACACACGGCTATTGGGTGCTACCGTCACGAAGTCGCGATCATGGACCAGCACCGCTCGCGCGCCGGTGGCGGTCTGCACCACGTCGCCTTCGGCTAGCGTCGCGCCGCGGGTCGCCGGGCGCGGAACACCGCCATGCAGGATTGTGACGGGGCCTGCCGCTTCCGACACACGCCAGGTCAGCGCCTGAGCCATCGCAGCACTGCTCGTCGAAACGAGCATGGCCACGGCCAACGCACAGGTCACTGTCTTCCGCATCTCACGCCCCTCTTCAGGGTCGATGCGCTATCCGCCAGATGTGAATTTGGCGCTTAGCCAGTTGGTTAACGACGCCCACCCAAACAGCCGACTGACCCTGACCTCCATCCAGCGTGCATCTCAGCTTAAACGAAGTCTAAGGTAAGTGCGCCCATAGTGGTTGTTAGCCAAGGCCAGCCCAGTCGGGCAAAGGATCACCGTGCGAACTGCTAAGGACATCAGCGAGAGTGCTCTGGATTTCCTTGCCGATCAGCGGCTTGAGCCATCACCCAAGAACTACCGTATTGCGTTCGCAGCCCACGAGACACCGGGAAGCGCGATCGGGAGAGCGGTCGCAGCGCTGACCGAGGGGGGCGTCAGGATCACTCAGGCGCGCGCGGACGAGATCTACGCACGCTTTTTAGACCGCGCCGCAGCAGAACAGCCCGCAGGGGTCCGGGACGCGGCATTCGCCGCTATCCGGCACCAGGCACTCCGCCTCGCTGACCTCGCGACATCAGCGTCAGCGCTCACCGGCGGCTTCAACCGTGACCTGGAAGGTTGCCTTCCGGACATTGAGAACGCTGAAACGGTGACCTTGGCCGAGCTGGTAATAGCGACGCTTGCCCGGTCCCAGCGCGCGGAAGAGGAGCTGAAAGCCACCAGCGGCAAGGTGGAGCAACTGCGCGAGGAGCTTGAGAGCGTGCGGGAAGATGCTGAGCGCGATGCGCTCACCGGGCTTCCAAACCGGCGGGGAATACAAGCACAGTTGCCAGCCGTGAAGCGGAAGCCCGGGGCCATATTCGTGGCCCTGTGCGACCTCGTCTCCTTCAAGACGTACAACGACCGGTATGGGCACGCCGTCGGTGATCGGGTGCTGAAAGCGGTTGCCGCCTCGCTCAATGAGGCTCTGCCCGACTGCATCGTCGGTCGTTGGGGCGGAGAGGAGTTCCTGATCATGGGGTCGTCCGAACTCCAGAAGGGTTCGGAGCTCTTGGAGCATGCCAAAAACCAGCTGGGCAACCGGCAGTTCAAATTGCGCGACAGCGACCAACCGCTCGGCCGCATTACGTTCTCGGCGGGCGTTACGGCCTTGGCCAAGGACGAGGACTTCGCGGCCGCGGTCGAGCGCGCTGATCGGTTGCTCTATCAAGCCAAGGGTGCCGGGCGCGATCGCGTCTTTGCGGGCTAGGCCGCCCACTCGGGTCCGGTCACGGGTGAGCGTACACATCTTTAGCCGCGGGAACCCGATCAGCAGCTTTCGATGAGGGTCTGAGCCGATTGCGCCCGCCTCAACGTGCCCGTCTGGGTGGCAGGGCGTCCCGATTGGGATCGAGAAATGGGAAAGCGGACGCAAGGCCTACATCAGCTTCATGTAGGACTCTTACGGCCGAAGGTTCGCTCAAGCTCTTCATGAAGAGCATGTGCTGCTGGCGTCCAGCAAGCGTACGTAGCGGCTGTTGTGGTCTGCTTGCCGCCTACCGATAGCGTCATACGTGCAACGCCAGCGTTGCTGATGATTGCGTCATAGCCCTGCCCATTCACGGCTACACACTTGCGATCGGCGACGCCCGTCGAGATGGCGCTGTTAAAAGCCTTGCGCACCCGAACCAAGTCCGAGCTAGTGACGTTCCCGCTTCGATTACCCGGCTTGGGACGCGACGAAGGCCATTGCGTAGCAGGCGGCTTGATTGAGTATTCGCCGCTACCGAGGTCGATCGCTAAGTCTAAGGGCGGGGTCCATTCGGACATTTCGATGTCCGACACAATCGTTCGTGTAGTCTGTTTTGCTTCTGCTGCCGCTGATAACAGGACATCACTGCAACGACTGCGAGTAGAGAGCGCATGGCGTTACTCCTCGATCAACCTGCATCAGCTTGAATGATGCGGTTTTATCTGTCTAGTGATCCAGACGCGGTGCCTTCCCGAGTGGAAGGGTCATCGAGACGGTTCAGGTTGTCCCGTTTGGGATGCTATTTCGGGACTGTCCGGGTTTGGGTGGAGAACGGAATGGCGGCTTTCGGGAGTGCGGAAGAGATAAGCGGACGTTCGCACCTTAAGGGTTCATGGAGCCCCATCCGTCTGCATAGCCGCCATACACTTGCGCCAGCGCGTGCAACTGCTCCTCTGCTGCGGTCACGTTTGCCGCTGAGGGCACCAGCTCCTTGGATGCTGTCACGTCCCAATGGCCCTCGTCGCGATCAACTTTTTCGACGGCTGCTCTGAACCCAAGATGCTCAACATCCGAAGCGAAGGCCTCTGCCGAGAGCCGGTCAGCAAAGAGGTGGCTGAAATCCACCTCCCGCGAAAGGCTAAGATCGTTTCCACCCTCGTCAATTCGTTTCAGAATTTCGGCATTCTCACCGAGCAGCGACATGTCAGTCCCCTTGGCCTACAAATCTGGACGGGCAGCTTGTTTCGAGCAAGCTGAACGACTGCCAGTGGGCGCTTCCCACTGGCAGTCGTCCCGATTGGGATGCTGTTTTGAGACTGTCGGGGGTCGGGTGGAAGCAAACATTCGCCCTTTACGAAAAGTCGGGGAGCAGGCCCGTGAAGCAGGCGAGAGCGGCAACCAGGTGCGCTGCTGCGGCAAAAAGGACGACTCGATCAATTTTCAGAGCCACAGCCCGCCCGACCAGTGCACCGTACAGCGGAAACTGGAGCAATGCCGCGCACATAGCGACAGGCCCAATCTCTCCCTCAAGCCGCGTGAGGAGCATAGAGAACGGGAACAGCACTCGTGCCGCGATGTAAGAGCCGTGTCCGGCGCCACCAGACATGATGGCTGCTAGGATTGCGGGAGCGCCGATGAGGGCGCCTATTCCGGCCCCCATCGATGTACCAAGCCTGGTCCGCCCGGCTATGAAGTTGAACTGATACATCGGCGCAAATTGTCCGATAGCGCCGATGTCTGCAATTGGGGCGAGAGCTGCCGTCTCAATTGGGATGCTATTTCGGGACTGTCCGGGTTTGGGTGGAAAACGGGCCTGCGACAGCAAGTGCGACGATCGGGCTCACGGTACGGGTCGCTAGATTGGACGCCAGACTTCACCGTCGCCACTGGCGTCGAGAAACCCCACTCCCGCTTGTTCGGCAGCGCGCCGAACCGCTGTATAAGCCTCTTTAGCTACCGACGACGCGAACGCGACGTAAATGACATCACTCCCAATACAGTAATCGGAAACTCTTGAATTCCACGCATCCGACCTATCCGGACCGTTCATCGCGGGGAACTGCGGAATCATAAGCTGATACCAGTCGCGCAGAGCGGGCGAGGTTCCGTCCAGGCTATTGTAGTCGCGCGGCGCTGCCCACTCTGCTTGCTTATCGAACCAAGCAAGAAACTCATCGCGACCTGAAGGAGCAGACGTCGGGTCAAAAACAGCCAAGTCATAGCTCACGAGCGACTCCTCCCGGCAACATCCGAAGCATACCGGCTTACGGTTACGTCCGCTACTGAGTGGTAGCCGTCGTCAGATCGCGGCGGACAATACCACCGCCATGTTCGCCAAAGGCTGCGGAAAGGCGTGTCTTGCGATCGCGGAGATGGACGCCGTACCCGCTCAGTACCCGCAGTGTCCGGGTTTGGGTGGTTAGCGGACGCTGGCCGTTAGCCACCGAATTGTCCTGAATAGGACGGCAGTCACGTATATCGTAACAAGTGCGAGGGCGAGGATCAGGGCCGCTAGGTACACTGGCACCAGAGCCTCTACCTGCGTGAGATCGCCGTTCAGCCATACGACGCAGATCATCGCAGCGATAGTCGGGAGGGCGGCGAACAGAGCGAATTCACGACCGACCTTTCTCATAAGTCAGAGCGTAAATGACCGATGCGATGTCCGCAATTGGGGCGAGAGCTGCCGTCTCCATTGGGATGCTATTTCGGGACTGTCCGGCTTTGGGTGGACAATGGTCCGGCCAGGTTAGAGCAGCTAGGGGTGGAAAACGGCCGTTCTTGTGGCGATGATGCCGCATGACCGATCCCGCGGAATCCGGAGTTCCTTATCCGAGCGAGATGGCGGGGCCCATTGACGAGTGGTCCGAGCAAGTCTTCGCGGCCCTTCACAACTGGCCTATCGCCCGGACGGGTGAGTGGACCCGCTGGGAGCCCGGCTACCTTTTGCTGACGATCTCGCACGTCGACGGGAGCGAGGTGGAGCCGATTGTGCTCTATTCCGCCGATCAAGAATTGACCGTAGCGTTCGGATACTGGGAAACTCATAACCCAGCCCCGTATGGACTACCGGATGCGAACGCGGCCGTGATCGCGGACCATGCCAAGTTGCTTGTTGCGCAATGGTTGGACGGGACCATTCGCACTGCCGTTCTCACTGACGCAACTGGTAAGTGGTGTGGTACCACTACCATCACGCTGGCAGAGCTTGCGCCGCAACTAGAGTCCGCCGCACGGTGGGTTCGGGACTTTCATCCGGTGCAGGTGGAAGTTCGCACACCTTTCAAGCGCGAGTGGAAGACCTTTCCCGTAGCACCAGAGTGGCTGAAGCCGCTTGCGCTCTCGCCCGATCGACTCCCCGGATAAGCGCACGCCTAGGTCTGCTTCACGCAGTGACGGATGAACAAACGTCCGAAACAGGCCAGCCAGCTGTCCTGCGTGAGTGGCCGGGTATGGGCGCTAGCGGAAGGGCCGCTTTGAAGGCGCGCAGGCAAAGAAGCCGTCCCGTTTGGAATGGTGATTTGGGACTGTCGGGGGTCGGGTCGAGGCAGACACTCGCCCTTTACGAAAAGTCGGGGAGCAGGCCCATGAAGCAGGCGAGAGCGGCAACCAGGTGCGCTGCTGCGGCAAAGAAGACGGCTCGATCAGTTTTCAGAGCCACAGCCCGCCCGACCAGTGCACCGTACAGCGGAAACTGAAGCAATGCAGCGCACATAGCGACAGGCCCAATCTCTCCCTCAGGTCGCGTGAGAAGCATAGAGAACGGGAACAGCACTCGTGCCACGATGTAAGAGCCGTGTCCGGCGCCACCAGACATGATGGCTGCTAGGATTGCGGGAACGGCGATGAGGGCGCCTATTCCGATCCCCATCGATGTACCAAGCCTGGTCCGCCCAGCTATGGAGTTGAACTGATACATTGGCGCAAATTGTCCGATCGCGCCGACGTCTGCAATTGGGCGAGCGCTGTCGTCCCAATTGGGATGGTATTCTGGGACTGTCCGGGTTTGGGGGAAAGCAGAAAGGCAGCTTTCGGCTGGAGGAGGGCATATGGCTGCCGTTCATCCCCGCAAGTCGAGCCTGCATAGCTTTCTGAATTCGACAAATGTCGTCTCCTGATCGCTATTTCTTGGGGCAATGCTGAACCCGAGCCTGCGCACAGAAACAGCGTCCCCCAAAGCTAGGCTGTTCAGTTGCTGAAGAAGCGCGACGAACGAGGATCTGTTCAAAGTAGTGCCTGCGGAACCCGGGCCATCCACGGCAAGCTGATAATGCCAAGTCTCGGGTGACCGATCGATCAACATTTCTACGCGCTCATCACGATGGCCTGAACTCGCTTGGTTCGATTTCACATCCAGATGGTATAGCCAATGACCGTGCAAAACGGGAGAACACGACAGCTGTATTCGCTCTCCCGTTCCGGCAACTCGCTGCAGGTACCATCCAGAGGCAGCAGCGCCTATGCTCCACCCCACACCCATACCTCTCTGGGCATCGGCCTGCGGTGAACAGATAAGGCCAGCAGTCGCGCACATCAGCAGTAAGAGGCGGTACATCGGTCACCTCACGAAACTGCACTCATCATATAGTTGAGACTGACGTCCGCTAGTGGGTGCGCTTGGGAAGGTGACGAATGTCTGAGAGTGGGCGTTCTGTCTTCCGCTCCTGCCTAGCTGCCCGGTCCGGTAGGGTGAGCAGATCGACGTCGCTTGTGGGCGATTACCCGCCGGAGCCGCTCCAGAAGCCGATCAATGTTGCTACATTGTGGTGCAGGGCTACCCCGATCGTCAGCGGCGCGTTGTCCGTCCCCATGCTTGCCCCATGCGTGGCCATCGCGGCCATCATGCCGGAGGTAACAACCAGAACAGCGCCTAGTCCCGCCCGTGCCCCGGTCAGCCAGCGTACCGCTGCGCTACCCGCCGCGGCGATCAGCCCCACCGCCACCACCGTCCATGCCACTGCCAGCAAGTGCTCGGCCAGGCCCGCCGCCTGGCCACTCAACACTGCGGCGATCCCAAGCGCCAAGGCGGTCGGCACGTCGCGCCGCGCCAGCGCCTTGCCCGCACCAGTCGCTAGCCCGCCTGCCAGCAACAGATACATGCCCGGCGATCCTAGTCCAATGTCCATCGCGGCTTTGCTCCTCGCCACCCGCGCTACGGTTGACGAAAGGTTAAAGTCGCGCGTTTCCTGCGGTTAACATGTTCCCGCCTTGGGACAGCTGTGATGCGCTGCGCAGCGCTCGCATCATGTTTTCGAAGGTTCCCACAACGGATGGTATTTTGGGACTGTCCGGCTTTGGGTGGAGAGCCGCCGGTCCGCTTTTGAGCGGCAAAGGCGGTAAGCGGACTATCATTCAGATCGAGCACGACGGCAGCTATGCTCCCGAATCTGGACGATCAATCTAAGGCACTCGTTTCGCATCCGCGGTAGCGGGTATCGAGTGGGTCCGGCACCCATGCTGGCCTTTACAGACCAGGCATTTGCGCGCCCTTTGCAACTACAGCAGGGGAAGATGCCCCATGGTCGCGTCGTCCGCGAACACCGGGTTCCTGATACGGCGCATTCCATAGAAGTTCACTTTTTACAATGGCCTAACCTGGGTCAGACAGCGCTTCTCTCTTATGTTGCCCAGTATATCTTCCTAAGTGGTTGGTCCGGCCCGGACCTTGCACGCAGGCGATGCTAGTTCTGGCTAAGGGAGAGTAAAACTTGGAATTTGAGTCGGTAATCCTGCTGGTCGTGGAAGATGAACCAGCGATCCAGCTATTCTTGGAAGATACCCTACAGGACGCTGGCTTCTCAGTTCGGGTTGCTTGTCAGGGTGATGAGGCGATCAGCCTTCTGGACGGAGCCGATTTTGCACCTGTTGGAGTGGTCACAGACATCCGACTTGGGAAAGGCTTGAAGGGCTGGGACGTTGCTCGACATGCTCGGGAGCTGCATCCCGAGATCGCGATTGTATATGTCACTGGAGACAGCGCTGCCGACTGGCAGGCGTACGGCGTTCCCAAGAGCGTTTTGCTGCCCAAGCCATTTGCGGGAGCGCAGCTCGTGACAGCCGTCGCCACCCTTCTCAATGAGCAAACGTCCAGTCTCTAGCGGCTGCGTTACAGCTCGAGAGTTTGCGTCGGCATCGCGGACTTTGGCGGATGGATGTCCGCCGCGGTCGCGATGTCCGCTAACGCCCATCCTCGGGCGCTCAAGGGGCAACTCTGGCCGCCGTAAGCCACCGGCCGTTCACCGTGCCGATCGTCCCTGACTCGCACTGCAGGTTCAGGGTAGGACAGGGTTTCTGCGCCTTGACCGGGCTTGCACGTTATCAAAAGAGAGAAGGCGCAGCTCGCGCAAGGGCCAGACCTTAAATGCAACTCGGCATCGCGTCTCGCGCCGCTTGTTACGCTTCCAGCCCGAATGCTTTCCCCTGCCGTTTCCGACGATGTAACGGCACCACGTTTGCGGGGCGATGAAGGTCTTTTAGGGCGCGCGCCAATGCCTCTCGATCAAAAGGTTTCGGCAAAAGTGGGAAGCGCCCGCCTTCCGTGGCTTCCAACTCGGCAAACCCGCTGACGATGAGCACCGGGGTGTCAGCAGCCCCCAGCCTGATCTGCCGGGCAAGCTGCGAGCCCGTCATGCCGGGCATGAGCTGATCGGTCACGACTAGATCAACGTTCGAGTCTCGTGCAAGCTGATCCAGGGCATCCTCGCCTGACCGTGCAAGCCGGACTGAGTGACCCATATCTTCCAGCATCGCGGCCGTGTTGGCGAGCACCAAAGGATCATCATCGACCACGAGGATGTCGAGAGCCTCCCCCGCTTCGACTGAAACGTCACCGACTGTCCGGCGCTGCGCAGCCGCTGCCTTGACCGTAGCCGGCAGGTATAGGTCGATCGTGGTGCCATGGCCGACGTGGCTACGGATCATGAGCCGGCCGCCAGATTGGGCAGCAAGGCCATGAACCATGGACAGGCCCAACCCAGTCCCCTTTCCTATGCCCTTGGTGGTGAAGAACGGCTCTGTGGCCCGTGCGAGTGTCGCTGCATCCATACCCTCCCCCGAGTCCGCGAGCGTCACTCGGACATAAGGGCCACTCGGCAGACCAGCGATATTAGGCTGCCCCAGGCTTTCTGCAGCCGCGCTCACGTCGAGCTTTCCGCCGCCAGGCATGGCGTCGCGGGCGTTAACGGCGAGGTTGAGGAGCGCCATCTCGAGC
Organism: Sphingomonas aerophila; assembly: GCF_014199305.1. Lineage (GTDB taxonomy): Bacteria > Pseudomonadota > Alphaproteobacteria > Sphingomonadales > Sphingomonadaceae > Sphingomonas > Sphingomonas aerophila. Next base: position 24,879 of record NZ_JACIJK010000017.1, on the reverse strand, counting down.
TGGTTAACGTCAGCGTGGACAGGCGGTAGATTGCGCGGAAACCGCGTCTCCACGCGTACCTGCGGCCCCAATGAGCGCTGCAGCATGTCTGTCATACCGCGCACGAGGTCTGGTACGTCGACCGCCTCAGGACGCAGGTCCTGCCTGCGAGCAAAGGCGAGCAAACGTTGCGTGAGGGATGCGCCGCGATGCACGCCCTCAAGGGCGCTCTCGACCAAACGCATCAGTTTGGGGTCGTCGGGCAGTCTTCTTCGAAGGATGTCCAAATTGCCCATGATAACAGCGAGCAGGTTGTTGAAGTCATGGGCCACGCCGCCAGTGAGCTGACCGATGGTCTCGATCTTCTGCGCCTGCCTGAGCGCTTCTTCCGCACGTTTGCGCTCGGTAACGTCGGTCAGGCCGCCGACGAGGTACATGAAGGTGCCGTGCTCGTCCCGCTCGATCCGTGCCGCGGATACGACGTCTAGGAAGGCTCCGTCCTTTGTGACTACACGGTACTCGCGCGGTTCCAGCGCGTCCTGGGTTACCAGCGCCGGCCAGTCTATTGTGCGAAATTGACGGGCTGACTCTTCGATCAGGAAGTTGATCAACGGTCGACCGACAACTTCGTCGCGTTGGTAACCCATAAGTTCCAGCCACGTATTGCTGACCTGCTCGATCCTGCCCTCCTGGTCGAGGGAATGGAGCGGTAGCGGCGTGCCCCGGTATAGTGAGCGGAACCGCTCCTCGCTGGCGCGCAGAGCCACGGCTTCGCGCTCGGCGAGCACTGCAAAGCGGCGGTCGAACATCGCGGCAACAAGGGAGAAAAGAAGAACCAGAAAGGACGCGGCAAACACACCGACCGCAAGAGCTGTCTGGCCGACGCTTTCAGGGCCACCTTCCATCCTAACGCCGAGGCCGGTGAAGGTGGCCGCTTTGATGCCGGCAAAGTGCATTCCGGAGATTGCGCCGCCCATAACGAGCGCCGCCACGACCTTCTCCGCCTGTCCGCTGTTGCGCGACGCAAGCCACAGCGCTGAAGTGGCCGCACCGATCGCAATCAGGACGGAAGCGCTGAACCACAGCCGATCATAGCTGATCGCTGCGGTCATTTGCATGGCGGCCATGCCCATGTAGTGCATGCCGATGACGCCCAGGCCCATGAACAGGCCGGCGGCAAGCAGTCGTCCTCCTGATCCGTGAGACCGCGCCATCACGGCAAACGCTATTCCGGTCACGCAAATAGCGATGAGCAGCGATAGCAGGGTAAGGCCGAGGTCGTACCCGACCTCCATGCCCGGCATGCTGAACGCGAGCATGGCGACAAAGTGCATGGCCCAAATCCCGCCGCCCATCGCCACCGCCGCGGTGCCCAGCCATACCTGCCGGATCCAGCCAATGGACGCGCGGATACGGGCCGCGAGATCGAGCGCTGTGTAAGATGCGAAAGTCGCAATGGCAATCGACATGATCACCAACGTACTGCTGTGCGTTCCCGAACTGATCATCTTGGCCCCCGACGAAATTAATACACGGGCACCAGGGGGTTACTAGCGACTGTCTGCCAGTGTCACAGCTTAACAGGGTGCGTGAATGCGCGGAAAACTGCGACAGCTCCGCGGGCTCGGCGATCCGTCTTCATCAAGCCGGTCAGTGTTACGCAGGTCACAGGAACCTTGCCGACCAACATTCCTCTCAAACGGCGCTTAGCATTCGCAGGAACTCGATTTCTGCAGCATCGTAAGGTGTGCCGGTCTCATCAAAGATGTCGTGGAACCACGCGTCCTTGGTGACCTCAGGCAAGGGACTAGACCAGTTATCCCACGGTAGGTGCGTCTGGGTCTTGCCGCGAACCAAGCCCCAGCAGAAGGTGCCTACACGGTGCTCCCGTGCTGCCGGGAGGATTGCCTGAAACGTGCTACCGGCGGGCCGCGCCATGAACTCTGTGCAGAGTAGAGGACGGCCCATGGCGCTCAGCCATCTGACCCGGGTTACGAAATCCTCGGCGGTACCGTAGTTGTGGAACGAGATGATGTCGGAATGGCTGGTCTGCGCGCGCTGGATCGGGCTCAGAAGATCAGGTGCCGACCAGTCACCCAGCCAGATGCCGCTAGTCAGCGGCTGCGTCGGCTTGCACTCGCGTGCCCAACCGAATGCCGCCACCATAAGCGGCACCACCAGGTCTGCCTTGGCGCTAAGCAGCGCGGGGTCACAGAGCGCCACCTCAGGCCCGTTATCCGGCTCGTTCCAGATGTCCCAGGCGAACACACGTGGGTCGGCAGCAAAGCGTTCGACTACACCTCTTACGTATGCCTCAAGCCGCCCGTGCTGCCCGTGGTCATGCAATACCGGTACGCCCGGTGACTGCACCCAGCCGGAATTGTGCACTCCCGCACGAGGCGCGCGCTGTAAGCCGAGACAAGGCTCCGGATCCCAGCACGAATCGAACAACACGAGCATGATGCGAATGCCCTGTTGGTCTGCAACGCTCAGGAATTGATCGACCCGCTCGAGAAACCCTTGCGCGTCCTGCATCCAGAGCAGATCATGCAGGTAGACGCGAGCCGAGTTCATACCGATCGACGACGCTAGCCGGAGTTCCCGCTCCATGATGGCCAGGTCAAAGGTCTCGGGCTGCCACATCTCCAGCTGATTGATGGCGTACGACGGGGTGAAGTTGCATCCCACATGCCACGGCTGTGCCTCGAACCATGTGTGCGCCTCCTCTGCAGTCCACCGCTCTGACATGCCTCACCTACCCTCGCCAACTCGGCTGTTATGCTCACGAGTGTCACGCAGGTGCAGTTAACGGCGCCTAAACGACGGCAATGATTCAGAGGTATTGGTTTGTGTGTCGCCTCTACAGAAACCGGGCAGATAGGGCGACTTTATGCCCCGCTCACGCGAGCCTCAAAGCGTGCACCATCATACTATCCAGGATGTTTCGTCGTTGGCCCGACCTCTCTGCTGGAAAGCGCTCTCTGCTGGCCCAGATCACGTGTCGAACGGAACGAGCGAGGGCATTGGAGTGCTCGACAGGAAAGTTAAGGAGCGAGGCAAATAGCACAACTTTGTGCTTTGACCGAACCGGTCAACTTGCTTTCGTCCCTGGCCACCTCGTTCGACTGGCCGTTTACTCAAGCCTCGGCGGGCCAGATAGCACCAGAGGAATGAAGATCTTGTTGGTGTTCTTGACGACCGACCGTAGGAGCGCCGATCGGAGGCATGTCTAGGCTGATGAACGGCTAGCCATGTTGAACAGCTGCCAGGGTCAAGTGACTAGAGGCGGTAAACGCGCGCGGGGTGCTGTCAAAGCAACTGCACTGGGCGCGTATGAGGCGAGGTTCTGCCCCGTTTGCATGTCCATCGGGAGGCAAACCGAGAACCAAGCCGAGCAAGTCCGGAGCACTGACAGCACGAATGGCATGCCCCGACCTTGCTAAAGAAGCCCGTATATTAAGCTTCCAAATCATTAGTGCGTTACGTTTGACACCACCTCCGATTCCAGTAAAGTGACCGAGAGCCGCTGTCCAAAGGTCTTCGCGAGCGCGGCAGCCCTCATCCACCCTGCCGTGTCGCCGCCCAGTATCACGACACGTTGCACCCTGTCGCCACTCGTCGCTCGACCTTCCATAAGCTGTCGCTATCAGGTCGCGTCGAGCGCTCCAACCATGGCCATCCCCGTATCCAAGTTCTGGAAGCAAAGTCATAAGCAGTCTTTGTCAATCCATTTGCACCGGCTGGTAAGCGGGGCGGGGTAGGGCAGGGGCATGCCGCGCCCACGCAAGTCTGAAAGCCCGTTCTTCTACTTCAGCTCGTCACCCGAGGTGATCAGGCTGGTGGTGATGATGTATATGCGTTTCCCGCTCAGCTTGCAGGATATCGAGGACCTGCTGTTCGAGCGCGACATCGACATCTGCCATGAGACAGTCCGGTGCTGTCAAACGTAACGCACCGGGGATCCGGAAGCCGGAATTTACGGCTCCTTTAGCTAGGTCCGGGCATGCCGTTCGGTGTCAGTGCTGCGGACTTGCTCGGCTTGGTTCTGGGAACACTGCCGTTTGCCGGCCTTTGGGCAGGCATACGGGGCAAGAACTCACCTCAAGCGCGACCAATGCAATTGCTCTGACACCACCTGTCGGATCCTAATTGCTCCAGCCGACGCCACCGCGGTTAGTACTATCGAACCCGCTTGTTCTACGCAGATGGAGCAGATCAACGATGGCGACCTGCCGGTTTTTAATGACGAGCAGGTTCTCGCGGCGCAGCCGTCCGAGTATGCGATTGATGTGGACTGACGTAAGCCCGAGAATGTCGGCCAGGTCCTCTTGAGTGAACGGCCAGGCGAATGACTCCCCTCGATGACTTGAACGTTTGCTAGTCGGGAATGAGTTTCCACACAAAAGTAGACCAAGCGCTCCCGAGCGTTACGGCGACCTAGATTTACAAGTCGGTTGCGGAGCCGACGTACGACGTCCCCCTGTTGCTCGCGTCGGCGTTGTTCAACCAGGGTGCGAGCTTGTTCCGTAAGCAATCCCATGTTCAGCACCGCGACGCGTGCCGGCCCGCAAGCCTCGACGGCGCAGAATGCCTCCTCGTCGCAGAGGGAAGTTGAACAGAAGTCACCTGGGACAAGGATGTCTGTAATTTGGCGGGTGCCGTTTGGCAGCATCTGCGAACGAAATGCCCAGCCTTCAGTGAGAACGTGCACGTTGGTCGCAAGTAACCTCGCGGGAAGTCTCTGCCCACCGTTGATCTGGTAGATGCCTCCGACGGAGTGCGCGAGCTCATCCGCCAGCTTCTGATCGGTGACCCCAAGTCCGGCGAGCGTCCTAACAAGGAGACGAGCGTGTGCGGCTGTGGCTCCGGCGAGTTCTGGTTTGGATCGTGTGCAAGGCACCGGCGACCGTCGGGTTGGCCCCGGGAACGTGCTTGCAGTCTGAAGTTGCGTCATAAACCCAGCCATTGATAAGCTGACAGAGTCCTCGCCCGCGGCCGATCATAGCGGCATATGGATAAACCCTAGGTAACCTTCCGTGCCCTTCCGCTAGCTCCGGCCGGCGCAAACCCCGCCGAGAAGGCGATCTGAACGACTTCGGTCAGACTGCTTGCTCCCAACTTGTTCATGACTTGGGCCCGGTGCAGCTCGACCGTCCGGGGGCTTATTCCCAGCCCCTGCGCGATGATCTTGTTGGTGCCTCCGTCGACCAGGCCCACGAGCACCTCACGCTCGCGCGACGTCAACCGGGCGATCTGGGCACTGACTTCCTCGTCTCTCGTGGCCGGGTGCGCTGTCGCTTGGCATTCCGCTAGAGCAGCGCCCAGCTTGCCCAGTAGCACCGCCTCGTCTCTGAACATGACATAGTCAACCGCGCCAGCTTTCATCGCCGCAACGGCTGCTTCGGCCCCGGCATTCGGACCGTCCAGTGCTACGGTCGGGAGTCCGATAGACCTTGCCTTAAGTTCCCGGGGGACAGAAAGTCCGTCATCTCGCCTCCTGCGAAGGTCAACTATGACGCACCCGGAGGACAGGACCGGGGCCATGTCGAGAAAGGCGTCAGCGCTTTCAAAAATTCGGGCGCCGTAATCCATGCTGCGGACCAAGCGCGCAATTTGCCGCGCCTCTGACGCGCTGGTGCTGACGACATAGACTTGTCGGCTGTCCTGTTGCGTCAAGTCCTCGGCGATGCCGCCGATGCGGGTGACACCAGCGCGATCGTCGCGTATCGGAAAACTCGTATCTCGCAACCAGCGGACGCAGCCGTCCTTCGGTCGTACGATACGATACTCGTACTGAGTGACCTCGCCGGCCCTGACGGAATCCAACGCACGGGTGACGGCTTGCCGATCGTCGGGATGGACATGCCCCATCCATGCTTCGAGCTTGATCGGCGCCTCGGCGCACGGCTCGCCCCAGATGCGCTCAAAAGCAGCGCTGCGGTAGATGATCGCGCCAGTCGTGGTGTCGGCGATCCAGAGCAGGTTGCTGCTATTCTCGGCGAAGCTGCGAAACTGCGCTTCACTTGCGCGAACAGCCGCCTCCGTGGTGCGCTGTTCCGTCATATCGATGGCGGCACCGATGAAGCTGACGGCGTGCCCTCCCTCGAACGTTGTGCGACCTGATGTGGCGATGTGGCGCGTGACGTCGTCGTCGCGCCCAATCACTCGATATTCGATTGCATAGTGACCATCGCCGTCCGGATCGACGCAAGCTGCTATCGCGGAGCGCACGCGGGGCAAGTCGTCTGGGTGAATGCCTGCTTTGTATACGTCGATGTTGACCACCGCGTCAGGCGATAGACCCCACATTGCGCGCAACCGCTCGTCCCAGTCGAGCGTGTCCGTTACCGGATTCCAGGAGTAAATGCCGACACCGACCAGATCGGTGGCGGCACGCAGTCGGGCTTCGCTCTTGCGCAGTGTCTCTTCGAGAGCCCGGCGCTCGCTAATGTCGCGCGAGACACCGACGACCAGATCGACCGAACCGTCATCGCCACGTACCGGCCCCCAGAGATAGCCGAAATAGGCCGCGTGACCGGTTGTGCTCCGGTAGAATACCTCGTCTTCTATGGTTAAGCCATCGGCGAAAATCTGGTCGATTTGACTGTTGAGCAGGGCGGCCAGATCAGGCGGATAATCCAGTTCGGTGAACGTCCTGCCAAGCATTTCCTGGGAGGTCAGCCCGAACAACGCAAGCATGGCAGGGTTGGCGTAGACGAAGCGCCGTCCACGATCGAAAGCGTAGACGTAATCCGGGATCGAGGACAGGTTCGCCTCAAGAAACCTAGCTTGGCGCGCCAATTCTGCCGCTGCCGACCCTCTTCCGCCGTCAGATGACGCGTCCGCTGGCCTTGCCTGGGTCATAACGCCGGCTCTCCTTCAGGCACGCCGGCGAAGTGATAACGGGCGGGTGGTCGGGGATGTTCCTCAGGTACCTTCCGCACGCGCAGCGACAGCCTGGCGAGACTAGGTGGCCGTACCCGAACAGAGAAGACCGGCATGCGGCCCGTGGCCGCGGTTTACAAAACGAGCACCCTTTCTCGCTGGGGCTCCGTCAAACCAAGTGCACCGTCCTGGAGCGGGACGGGGTAGGGCGGGCGCATGCCGCGTCCACGCAAGCCTGAGAGCCCGTTCCGTTACTTCAACTCATCACCTGAGGTGATCCGGCTGGTGGTGCTGATGTACGTGCGTTTCCCGCTCTCATTGCGGAACGTCGAGGACCTGCTGTTCGAGCGTGGCATCGACATCTGCCATGAAACGGTACGGCTGTGGTGGAACAGGTTTGGACCGCTGTTCGCAGGCGACATACGCCGGCAGCGGGTCAGCCGAATGCGAGGCTTCCGGCGCTGGCGATGGCACCTGGACGAGATGTACGTGAAGCTGAACGGTGAGATGGTCTACCTGTGGCGAGCGGTCGACCATGAGGGTGAGGTGCTGGAGAGCTATGTCACCAGGAGCCGCGACAAGGCTGCCGCGCTTACCTTCATGAAGAAGGCGCTCAGGCGCCATGGCAGTCCTGAGGCGATCACTACTGATGGCCTACGCTCCTACCGTGCAGCGATGAATGAGCTTGGCAACGCTGAGAAGCAGGAGGTGGGTCGCTGGGCCAACAACCGGGTGGAGAACTCACACCTGCCGTTCCGATGATGAGAGCGGGCAATGCTCCGCTTTCGGCAGATGAAGACACTCCAGAAGTTCGCCTCCGTCCACGCCAACGTCCACAATCACTTCTGCCTCGAACGCCACCTCGTCGACCGCCTGACCTACAAGGAACGACGCTCTGCCGCGTTGGCGGAGTGGCAGAGCCTCGCGAGCTAAGCGACCGTGCTCGTCAGGCGAACTGCATCCTGTGGAGACGAGTTCGCATTAAACTGACAGCACCCGCAGGTCCGATCCGACAGGTGGTCGCCGGCGAGGACGGCGCCCGGCGATGGCTGGTCATCGCCGATGGGGCTGGTGGAGCGCCCGGTATCGTTCTCCAGGTGCAGCGCGACTGACGATGGTGCGCGCGGGACAGCGGCGGCGTGCGCGCACCATACGATCGTATGAGGAGTCCTTACGATCGGACTAGCCCCGCATCCCCGCGGCTGATTCCTCCGGCAACGCCGCCAGCCCTATTGGAACGGTCAGCTCACGAGACGATCAACGCAACGAAGGACCCGATCATGCCCACCAATGAAGAGATCATCCGCTCGCTCTATGCCGTCGCCGAGGCGAGCAGCAAGGACACCGCGAAGTTCGTCTCGATGTTCTCCGAGGGCGGCTATTTCTACGACGTTCCCTCCGGCATGAAGTTCTACGGCAAGGAGATCGGTGATACCGTCGACGCCTACGCCTCGGCATTCCCCGACATGCACCGGGAGCTCTACCGGTTCTACGTCACCGGGGACGTCGTGGTCGTCGAACTCGCCCTTCAGGGCACGCACGAGGGCGACCTGCACCTCGCCGCGGGAAGCATCGCACCGACCGGCAAGACGATGGACGCGCCGTGCTGCGACGTGTTCCACCTGAAGGACGGCAAGGTCACCTCCTTCCACTGCTACAACGCGGCATCAGTGATCCTCCAACAACTCGGCGTTCTCGGTAACCTGAGCGCTGCTTTGAAGCACTAACGCGGAGCCTATGGCTGTTACCCGTTTCAGGAAGGCTACCCGCTGGTACCTTAACTTGAATTCTCCTTAGACGTTTGCCTCGAGTTGTCATTCAACGATGCAGTCTCATGCGCAAGGCAGTTAGTTCCCGAGCAGCCGTCATTGAGAGTAGGATGAACGAAGGACAGCTATCGGGAACTACTTATTGCTGGCGGACGGCAAGGAATGGGTCGCTTCTGGCCATGAGAACCCTGCCAGATCGAACGGCAGCTACCTCACTTTGGGTACCCGAAAGCTGCCTGTCCGCGAACGGCCCAGTTCTCGCCATTGGATGTCACCTGAACTAACGACCGCTTTCCGGAAGCGTGTAGGAGCGCGTAAGTGACCGGGTTTGGGTCAAGCTGAATTGTTAGCCGTCCTTCACGCCTTCAAACGGGTCCCGGCTATCGCGATCGCGGTCGTACTGCTTAGTCGAGAAGGGTGGCAGCCACGCTTCTCGACGTATCGTCCAGCACTCGTAAGTCGGCGTTAGCAGGTTAGGCGCGTCGAGCGCGCCAAGATGAATCTCAATCTCATCCCCAGAGCGCGAGAAAACCGACGAACCGCACCTTGGACAGAAGAACCGGCCCGCATAGTTGCGTGCTTCGCCTTCGATCGTCACCACGTCTTGAGGGAACATGGCCATGGCCCCGAACGCCGCACCGTGGTGCTTGCGGCAGTCCAGACAGTGGCAGAGGCCCACCCGATTTGGTGCTCCCGACGCAAAGATGCGCAACTCCCTGCACAGGCAGCTCCCGCTGTAGCGTTTCACTTTGCCCCTCCTGCACCATGCTTCGTGAGCCACTCAAGCCTAGCACCTTCAGAACGCTTTCGCTGCCAATCAGCAACTCCGTGGCCTGCCTTAATGCGACAGCGGCGCACATGAATAAACGTCCGGATTCACGCAGCGCGCTCACGCCTGAACGTCCGCAGTCGGGTCAAGTCACGATCTGACCTGCGACCCAGCTTACCGAAATCTGGATTCCATCACGCCGACGTGTTGCTGGTTTGATCGCCGCTGCCGTTCGAATATTTCATGCGCACGCTGGGCGAGGCTCCCTGAAAGGTTTTGAGACTATCCTGTGCCTTGCCATCCGCCGGGCCGCTGCCAGCGAGAATGCCGTTCAGCGATCCTCCCGCCATTCCGAGTTCAGCCATCAAACCATCAATGAGCGGGCCCCCAACGCGATAGCGCATGGCGGCGGCAACCGCCGCGTCCGCGAGATTGGTCTGTCCTGCGCCGCCGGCAGTCTCGCCCGTTCCGTCCCCGTGAAGCCCGCGAGCGTCGAGAATGCTGATCTTGTCGATGTTCTCCATAGGCTTGGCTGCGGCTGCGATGATGGCGGGCAGGGCGTCCAGCATCGCCTTGCGGATCAGCAGGGCGGTCTGAGCTTCGCTCAGGATGTTGGTAGCTTCGTTGAGCGAGGCCTGACCAGCCGCGTCGACCTTGAACGCCGCCTCACGGCCTTCTGCGCGGGCCTTCTCGGCATCGGCTTCGGCCATCGCCTCGGTCCGGAGCGCGCTCGCGCGGGCCTCGGCAGCTTCCTTCTCCGCGGAGGCGGCAACGGTGATCTGGACGGCCTCTTCCTGCGCGCGCTGGGTGGCGGCGATCACGGCCACATTCTTGTTGCGGTTAGCAATTTCGGTAGCCTTCGCAGTAGCCACGCTCTCCTCCGCGCGGACCGCGAGTGCACGCGCCTCGTTGGCGGCAGCCGCGGCGGTCGACTCCTCTTCGGACTTCTGGGCAGTCTGCACGGCGGTCGTGATCCGGGCAATCTCGATGGTGCGGTCCCGCTCGATAGTCGCGGTCTGGATGGCGCCGTCGCGAGCAATGGTTGCGGTCTTGATGACCTTGTCTGCCTCGGTCTGCGCGACGGTCTGCGCCTGTGTCGCAGTGATACGTGCAATCTCGGCGAGGCGGGTCTGCTCCGCCGTTGCAGTGGCAATCGCTGTCGCCTGCTCAGCGCGCCGGGCGGACAACGCCTGCTCCTGCGTCAACCGCGCCTGCTCTGCGGCCTGCGCAATCTCGAGCGACTGGTTGTTGGCTTCCAGGTTGCGCTGTTCAATCGCAACCCGATTGGTGGCGACGATGTCGTTCCGGGTCTTCTTGCGTTCTTCGATCGTGCGGGTGAGCACCGTCAGGCCCTCGGCGTCGAAGGCGTTATTCTCATTGAAATGCTCGAACGCGGTCTGGTCGAAGTGGGTGATCGAAACGGACTCGAGATGAAAGCCGTTCATGTCGAGATCGGTGAGCAGCGCCTCTTGCACCTTCTGAATGAAGTCAGCGCGGTTGGCATGAAGATGCTCCATTGTCATGGTCGCAGCGACCGACCGCAATGCGGAAACCAGCTTACCGTCCAGTAGCGACTTGACCGCTTCCGGGCTGTTGACGGCATCACCCAGCGTTTGCGCCGCTGCGGCAATCGACTCTGCGTCAGGCTTCACCTTGATGTGGAACAGCCCAACGACATCGACACGTAGTTTGTCGAGCGTGATGAGCGCGTCCTTGTTGAGGCGCGACACCTCCAGCTTCACTGTCGTGAGGCGGACCTGCATCAGTTCGTGGAGAACCGGGATGACCATGATGCCGCCGTTCAACACCACCTTTTCGCCACCAAAGCCGGTTCGGATCAGCGCCACGTCCTTGGTCGCGCGTCGGTATAGCCGTGTCAGGATGATACCGATCACCACAAAGGCGAGCAGGACAATGCCCGCATAGATCAGGACGTTCAAAAGCGATGCAGGCACGTGAAGACTCCCCCGGTCAGCCCAAACACTCTTGTATCAAACCGATTGAAGAAGGGTATTCGTATCCGGCAGCGCAAAAAATCGCGCGCCGTCGCGTCGAACAATCAGCACGGTCTCTCCCGAGGCGATCGTCCCGGCGTCATCGTGCGGTTCGACAAGAATGAAGTGCGCTTGGCCGTGCCGATCAACAACCTTGGCGCGCGCGGGAGCGCCTCGACGGGCGGTGCCCTCCAGGATCGTTGCCCTTTGCCTGAGCAGATCGTCGGTCGAGATCACGGTGGTTTCGAACCCGGGCATGATCTGGGCCAGGCCATTCGCCGCGAGCGTGTTGAACAATCCGCCGAGGACGAGCGCGCCGCTAGCGGCGAGTGGCCAAGCTATCGGCGTACCATGCAGTGCCTCTGTAATCTGCTGGATGGCAACACCCGCCAACGTAAAGCAGCCCAGCAGCGATGTAAGCCAGATGAGTATCGGTAGCTCGCCGCCCAATCCGAGCCAGTCGAGCAAGCCGCTGTGTCCGTCAGCCCCGATGTCGCCATCCAGATCAAGGTGTCCCAGCCCCAATCCGATCGCCTCGATCAGTCCAATACCGATCATCACTGCGAAAGAGATTGCGAACGGCAGGTAAGCGGCGCTCAAGAACTGCGAGAACATGGTCCGCAGGCTACCACGCACTTCTGGTGCTGTCAGGCCGATCCGCTTGACCGGCGCGATAAGGATGGTCCATCAGCGGGGTGCTCTGCCAACGTCGGTATCGGACCGAAGGACCGCCGCAATCATGGCGGCGAGGGCCTCCTCAGCACGTTGTCTCACGCCGGGCTCCTTGGCCAGCAGGTCGTGCCGGATCCACTCGGGCGCCCGGTGCAAAACGCTGGTAAGGGTTGCATGCTGCTGATCCGTCATGCCGGCACATCGCGCGGTTTGGGTGTCCACTGCAAGTCACACAGCCCGGCTCACATGCCCACCGGTCGCGGCGCTGAACTACTGTGTTCTCGTTATGTCCTACAGCCCGCCAGGTGTGCAAAAGGGGAGCGACTCGTTGTGGAGGTGGACTCGGAATGCAGATGGCGTGGAAAGCAGGTGAGGTTCGTGGCTGGCCGGAAGGCCTGACCGATGAGGAGGCTATGCAGCGCTTTCAGACACTGTGCCTGGCCGCGTGTGATGGCGTCCAGGACCTGGCTGAAGACGCCCGGTACAAGGCCCTGCGCAGGGCGCTGATGGCCCGGCCAGACCTGAGGCCGATGGCTCCGGCGTTCGTGGCAGCCCAGCCTGGCCTTGAAGCTCTGGTCCGGCACTTACGCGAGACGCCAGACCGAGCTGCGAGGCGGGACATGGTCCGAGCGCAATTCGGCCCGCTCCGCGCCAAGGTGCAAGGTGAGCAGTCCATTGCGTCGTCGGGCTGGACCGGCCGTCCTGACATGCAGGAGCGGGCCGCTCTGGTGCGCAAGCTCGCGCCGGTGGCCCTTGAGGCGGTAGCCCGGCTCTTGGAGGACGAGGAACGGCTGAGGAGCAACGGCGGCCCGGTTGATCCGGATCGCGAAGAAGCGCTGTCGCATCTAAAGGCCCTACATCGGGCGCTGGGCGAATTGATCGACCTTGCCCGGGCAGACCTGCCGCTTGAAGGCGTGCTTGGGCGGCTTCAGACGCTCCGGCGCGAAGCGAAGATGGCCCTTGGTAGAGCCGCTGCGACGCTGCCGGTCACCGCCTCCACTCTGGTCGCCTTCGGCAGCGTGGTCGGCATTTCCGAGTTCTTCGTTGGCAACGTCGTGGTCTCGGTCGCTGCCGGTGGACTGGCCGGCAACACCGTCAAAGACGCGCTGCTTAGGAGAGAGGCCAAACCGGGCGCGTGACGGTGAACCCTTGAACGGCGGGGTGAACCGGCAGAGAAGGAGCATGCAGAACGTGAACCAACGTCAGGTTTCGCGCGTGCCGCGATATGGATGAGTGTCGGGTTCTGGATTCTAGCCGACCGTCACTCCTTTCCAGAACGCGATGCGGTCACGGATGTTCTCGGCTTTGGGCTTGGGATCGGGGTAGTACCATGCCGCATCGCGGTTCTCCGATCCGTTCACCACTAGGCTATAGTAGTGCGCTGTTCCCTTCCACGGGCAGGCCGTTGTTGTGCTGCTCGGTCGGAGAACCGCAGGGTCGACAGCTTCCGCAGGAAAGTAGTGATTGCCCTCGACAACGACGGTATTGTCGCTGCTAGCAATCAGCGACCCGTTCCATTGCGCTTCGACCATGATTTTGTCTCCCGTAAGGAGCTTAGGTCGGACCGACGCACAACGCCGTCAAGGTTAGACAAACAGCTAAACGAGCGGCATCTTCCAAAAGGCGCCGCAACGAGGGCCTATGTCGCATCATGAGGGCCCTCGGCCCGGAAGCAGCGAAAAACTCAGCTGGCATGTCACATAGCCGTTTGCTGTCTCGTCATGTCTGCAGACCCACACGGAAAGGACTGCTCACATGACCGGCCGCATCAACCCCTATGCTGCTTCTCCCAACCTGCTGAAAGCGTGGATGAGCTTCTCGGATCAGGTTGCAGCCAGTGGGCTCGAGAAGCCGCTGCTCGAACTGGTGAAGATCCGTGCCTCGCAGATCAATGGATGCGCCAACTGCCTCAACATGCACACGTTCGAGGCGCGACAGGCTGGCGAGACTGAGCAGAGGATTGCGGTGCTGCCCGCTTGGCATGAGGCGCCTTGCTATACTGACCGGGAGCGAGCTGCCCTTGCCTGGACCGAACACATGACCTTGGTGGCGAGCAAGCGAGCACCGCAAAGCGTATACGACAGCCTGGCGACCCAGTTCACCAGCGAGGAACAGGTGAAGCTCACCATGGCAATCATCATCATCAATGGTTGGAACAGGCTGGCCGTCGGCTTCGACCTGTTCGCGCCCGAGCTGGGGTGGAAATAATGAACGGGGCCGCCGCGGCGTTCGAATCGGCGCGTCCGCAACTGCTGCGAGTGGCGTACCGGATGCTCGGATCGATGGCGGATGCCGAAGATGTTCTTCAAGAAGCATGGCTTCGCTGGTCCGCGGCCGACCATCAGGACGTTCGTGTGCCGGCAGCTTTCCTCCGCAGGGTGGTGACGAGACTGTGTCTCGACCATTTGAACTCGGCCCGCGTCCGGCGAGAGGATTATGTCGGTCCTTGGCTGCCTGATCCCGTAGTGGAGCAGGACGCCGTGGAGGATGTTACGCTGCCGCTGATGTTGGCGCTCGAGCGGCTTTCGCCTCTCGAACGCGCCGCATTCCTGTTGCACGACGTCTTCGGCGAGAGCTTCCACGATATTGCTGACAGCGTTGGGCGCGAGCCCGCAGCGTGCCGCCAGCTCGCCAGCCGCGCGCGCGAGCACGTTCGCGCCGAGAGGCCCCGCTTCCCGGTCGAGCGGGCGCACGGGTTGGAGATCGCAAAGGCGTTCTTCGCGGCATCACGGGGCGGAGAGGTTGGCCAACTCGGCCGCCTGTTAGCTGACGATGTCAGCCTTTACTCTGATGGCGGCGGCAAGCGGCCGGCAGCGGGTCGGGTCATGGTAGGGCTGAACGAGGTGACACGTACCTTCGCCGCTATCGCTCGCTTGATGCGCGACAAGTCCGGCACTCTGGTTCACTACGCTCACATCAACGGCCTACCTGGCTTCGTGACCCGTGAGCCTGACGGCATACTGCAGACGACCGCCCTTCTGATTGAAGCCGATAAGGTCAAGGCTATCTACGTGATGCGCAATCCCGACAAGCTTCAGCACCTCGAGGCGCGGCTGCACTGAGCCTCGACCCGCACTTAGGTACACAGGTGGGCGACTGACCGAGCTGGCTTAGGAAGCGGCGGTGCCAGCCTTGCGGCGGCCACGCTTCGGGGCTGCCGCGGGCGCGGCTGCCTCGGGCGGAGTGGCTTCAGCCGGGGCCGGCTCAGCCGCGACGCGCGGCTTGCGCCCAAGCCCGATCTTCTTGGCCATGTCGCGGCGGGCTTCGGAGTAGTTCTCGGCGACCATCGGGTAGTCGGGCCTGAGGTTGTAGCGCTCGCGATACTGGTCGGGGGTGAGGCCATGGCCGGCGAGATGCCGGCGCAGCGTCTTGTACGGTTTGCCATCGATCATCGAGAGGATGTGATCCTTGGAGGCAAGCGACTTGCGCACCGACACAGCGGGCGTGTCCTCAGCGTCCTCTGGAGCCTCGGGCTGCGGAGCAGGCGTGACCAGGCCCGTCACGGCACCATGCATGCGGGCGAGAAAAGCGGGCACCTCGTCAGCACCCACCCGAGTGTGGGGATTGGACAGCCACGCGATGGTCAGTTCGGTCGCGAGTTCAACAATGCTGTCCTGGGTGCCGTCGGCCATTGTTTACCTCCAAAATGGAGGTAAGCCGATCAGCCAAGATCGACGGCGGGTCAATGTTACGGGCCGACAAACGTTGCGCTCTCCTCAATGGTCGGTCGTGACCTTCGCTGCGTCAAAGGAAGCTGCTCGCCTGTTCTTGCCAGCTGGGCGGTACGGCATCGGCAGCGGTGAGCGTTTGCACATCCAGGCCGGCCCGCTGCCTACCGCTCAGGATGGCATCGTCGATGGTGGGCGACAGAAAGGCGAGCCTGAGTACCCGGGTGAGGTAAGCGGGGCTAACACCAGCTGCCTGAGCGAGCTCGGTCACATTCTGCTCGCCTTTTCTCAGCTCGCGCCAGTAGCGGTGCGCTTCGGCGAGCAGCCGGACGAGCGAGGGGTTCACCTCGGCAGGCGGTTGCGCCGCGCTTGTGTGGATCAGCCGCATGGCGCGTCCTGAGCGGGTCAGGCGGACGTCCGAGCTGATCGTGACCGTAGCTGGGACGGCTGCGATGAGCGCGACGTCCAGTGCTGCCGCAAGCTCGCCCGTGCTCATCCCGACCGAGATCCGCCCGCGTTCGACCCGTACGCCTGCAACAAGCTGGCGTGTAATGCCCCACTCACGCCGTTTCAGCCGAACGCTGAGCTCCTCAGCTCGCCGGGTGAGGCGGGCATAGTCGTCGGCCGGAATAGCGATGTGCGCATCGTTTGCGAGCTGAAGCGGGTCGGCCACGAACTTTGCAACCGCATGGGTGACCACGGTTTCGATCTCGCGAGCAGGGATGCGCAGGCCCTGATCGCCTGTCCCGGTCTGGAGAGCCTGGCTGGTGTAGTAGCGATAGCGTCGCCCGCGTGCGACGGCGTGGGTCGCCACCAGCGGCACGCCGGCGTCGTCGGTAAGCTTGCCCGCGAGCAGGCTTGGTTCTGAGCCGCGTTGTCCCTCGCGGCTGCCCTGGAGATTGGCGGCGAGCATCGCCTGTACCGCATCCCAGGTGCCGCGCTCGATGATCGCATCGTGTAGCCCCGGGTAGACCTGATCCTTGTGCGCGATCTCGCCAAGGAAGGTCCGGCACTTCAGCATCAGGTAGAGCTGCCCGCGGGTGAATGGCACACCACCGATGGTTTTGCCGCTGCGGGTGGTGCGGGCAGGGGAGAGCACGCCGTCACGCTCGAGGCTTTCCGCCAGCCGGCGGACATTGCCCAGCTCCAGGTAGCGCGTGAACACCGTGCGCGTAATCGCGGCGTGGTTGTCGACGATCTTGAGACTGCGCCCGTCGGGCTCGTAGCCAAGCGGTGAGATGCCACCCATCCACATGCCCCGCGCCTTGGAGGCGGCGATCTTGTCACGGATGCGCTCGGCGGTGACCTCGCGCTCGAACTGGGCAAAGCTGAGCAGCATGTTGAGGGTGAGGCGCCCCATGCTGGTGGTGGTGTTGAACGATTGGGTGACCGAGACAAAGCTGGTGCCCGCCGTATCGAACGCCTCGACCAGCCTGGCAAAGTCGAGCAGCGAGCGCGTCAGGCGGTCAACCTTGTAGACGACGATGATGTCGACCCTGCCCGCAGCGACATCGCCGAGCAGCCGTTGCAGGGCAGGGCGCTCGAGCGTGCCGCCGGAGAGGCCGCCATCATCATACTTGTCGGCCACCTCGCACCAGCCGTCGCTGGCCTGGGAGAGGATATACGCCGAGCAGGCTTCACGTTGAGCATCGAGGCTGTTGAAGCTCTGCTCGAGCCCTTCCTCGCTCGACTTCCTGGTGTACACGGCACAGCGCACCTGGGGCGGACGTGGCGTTCTCATGCCGCCGCTGTCTTACGCTTCAGCCCAAAAAAGGCCGGCCCCGACCAGCGGGTGCCGGTGATCGCGCGCGCTACCTCGCTGAGGCTGTTCCAGCTCTTGCCGGACCAGGTGATGATGCCGTCCTCGCCCACGGTCACAACATGGGCAACACCGTTCCAGCTGCGGACCAGCCGCATGCCGGGGCGGGCAGGACTGGTGCGGGTCTTGGCCGCAGCAAGCTGGTCGAGCCGCTGCTGGGTGCTCCGTGACAGCCCGGCTGTGGCTCTCGCCTGGATCTCCCAGGCCAGAGCCAGGCGCAGCAGGGCAGGGCTCATCCGCGGGCGGGGGCTGTTGGTGAGCTTAGCCCAGAGGTCACCCAGCCTAGCTGAGGACATCGCCGCCAGGCACCCGAGCTGCTGGTCGACGCTGGCGCCCATCATGCCACGCCTGCGATGCGATAGCAGGTGATGCCTTCACGCTTGCTCCGCGCGATGCTGTGGCCCTTCTTGCGCAAGCCCGTCAGCGCAGCGCGGGTGGTGTGCGGTAGCCAGCCTGTGGCGTCGATCAGCTCGGGCAGGGTCGCACCCTCGTCACGGGCCAGCAGCGCCAGCACCGCTGATGTCTTGCTCTGGCGAGGGCCGGCCGGCGCGGAGGCGCTAAGCGGCGGCGCTGTGTCACCAGCGCCCGCCTGATCGTCACCACTACCCTCCACGCCGATGGCGGCCAGCCCCGCAGGCGTCACATACAGGCCGAAGCTGAGGTCACCGTCGGTACGGTGCACGTCACTGACGACCGATGTCTCGCGCTCTTCAACCAGCGCTTCGGCAAGCAGGGCGGTGATGGCCTTGGTCGCGCGGCTGCCTTCGGCAAGGCTGGCGGGCAGGGGCATGAGGCTGCCGGTGCTCCGCTGTGAGGCAGCTGAGAGGAGCAGGCATTGCGTGTCGTTGAGCTTGGGCACGTGGTGGTCTCCTCGTCAGAGCAGCCCGGTGCTGCTCCCACCACCTGCAGCCCCGCTGGTGACCAGCAGGGCAGGTCGAAACCGCGTTCGCTAGTCCCGACTCTCGCCAGCAGCTGTTGCTCTGGTGTCAGCGCAAGTCGAATGGATTGTGGCGCGGTGCCCAGGAAGGTGTTGCGGGCTCGTCAGATCGCGAGCGAGTACGTCTCAGCGTGCCCAGCGCCGTGATCAGGTTGGCAAGGCTGGTGACGACCGCTGCAACACCAAGCAGCTGGGGAGCGTCGAAGGGTAACATGGTGGCCGACTCCGGAAGTGATCCGGAGCCTTGTTGTTCACAATATGTTCCTATAGGACAGCACTTTGTTCGACCGGAGATGCGTCGTAAGAAGCTGGTCCCCAGCGAACGGTTAAGAACAGGAGAGCCTGCGATGAAGCTTGGTGGAGGCTTTCTCGCCCTCATTCTCGTGCTCGGCTCTGCGGCCGCCGCAAAGGCTGGCGATGGCGAGCTACATAGCTTCCATTGCCTGTTTGGCTGCCCTGTCGGCGCGCCCTCGACGAACGACACAATCGTACGCGAGATCTACACCCTGTCCTCGAACGATTTGACCAAGGTCGCGGACTGGGTAGCATACCGGGTAACGCCCGCGTCGATCGGGCCATCAGGCGAGCGCGCGTGGCAGGCCGATCCCTGGCTCTCGACCGACGAAACGCTGATGCCGAATGCCTATGACGGAGCCAACCGGGCACTCCACGTCGACCGCGGTCATCAGGCGCCGCTCGCCGCCTTTTCCGGCACGCCGTTCGCGAGCGAAACCAATATTCTGTCAAACATCACGCCCCAGTCCTCGGCGCTGAACCAAGGACCATGGAATGCTTTGGAGGAGCAGGAACGCCTGCTCGCCCAACGGCTGAACACTGCAGTCTACGTCTACACCGGACCGCTGTTCGAACGGCTGATGGCGCCGCTTCCGGCGGGGCCAGAGCTTGAGCGGGTGCCATCAGGATACTGGAAGGTGATCGCTCTTTCCGACGGCCGGAACAGCGCCTTCATCTTCGATCAAACGGCCAACCGGGCCATGAATTACTGCAATGGTCGAGTGCCGCTCAACCAGGTCGTCCTGCGCAGCCGTCTCAAGCTCTTCCCAATGGCCGATCCTGCCACTTTCGGGAGCCTCGACACTGAGATTGGCTGCTCGACGCGCGGACCGACGCTGCCCGCTCCGTCCGTCATCCCGGCCGAATGACCGCGAGGTATAAGTCCACTCCGTGCTGGGGAACGAGGCCGAGAACGAGAACGAGGCTGGGAGCTCGAGCAGGGCAGGGGGAACTCACTTTTGCCGATCTTATTGCAGGTAGCCGGTCAAGTACCCGGGATCGAAGCCGGCTTGACGCGTGAGCCGATCCCAATTGGGAATCGTGACAATCTGATGCTGAAAATGCACGAGCCCCTCCTCTCGTAGCGCCCTGAGCGTCCTATTCACGTGCACATAGGTGATGCCCAGCGCGCTGCCGAGTTGATGCTGTTTTATGGGCAGAGCGTACGTGGTGGTCACGCCTCCGGACGAGAAGCCCTGGCGAACCGCAAGCTCGCAGAATAAATGGCATAGGCTTTGTCTAGCGTCGCGGCTTCCGAGGCTCACGACTCGTTCGTTGAGGATCAATACGCGGCTGGATGAGTAGCGCCAGAGTATTCCGATTAGTCCCGGGTGGCGCTGCATAGCGTCTGTGAACGCACCACGGGCAACGGCGTAAACCCTGCTCGGCGCTAATGCGGTCAGGCACATCGGCTTTGACGCCAGGACGAGGGAATTCAGGTCACACAAATCGCCTGGGACGTGCAGAGCGGTAAGCTGGCGCTCTCCCTCTTCAGTGTCGTAGCAGCTGGCTAACAATCCTTCGACCAGAACCAGGATACGTTCGGAGCTAGAAGAGATAGACTCCGAGAAGTCCAGATTTGCTGGAACGTCCACGTACCGTCCAGGCAGTGACCGCAGCGCCTGCTCTTCTGCTTCCGAAAGAGGGCCAAGCCTTCTCAGTTGCTCGACGAAGCGGGTAAGCGCCACACTAGACCTCCCCCGCCGCTGATATTTCTCATGGTGCGCTCAAATTGCCTGTCCGACAACAAGCGCCAGCGCTACTCGTCGGATCAGCCTGGTACGCGAAAGCTACAAGCTTGGTGGGCTAAGCTCATGGTCAGGTGGCTGGACTACCGACGGCCAGCGTTCCTATCGTGCAGCGATGAATGAGCTCGATAATGCCGAGAAGCAGGAGGTAGGGCTGGGCCAGCAACGGCGTGGAAACCTCTCACCTGCCACACCGGTATCATTCTCTGCTAAGAAGACATGAAAAGCAGGAAGCTTGCACGATAAGCAAAGCCGTGAAGTCCCCTGGACCTGTTTGGTTTCACAGGCGTTTGTTTAATGCGATGTCTGGAGCGGCGGATGAGAATATTTACGGCAGTATTTGCCAGCATCATCCTCTCTGGCATTCAGCCCGGTTCGGCTATTTGCCAGGAGCGGGATGCAGGTTCAGACGGCGGCCTCCGACACACGATTGCATCTGAGCGGGATTTTCCAATCTCACCGTCGAGCGCGACGACCACGGTATCGCCGAGCAGTGTGCCTCAAGCAATGGAGCGGATGAGCGGGAGCGATACGACGGCCGACGTCTCACTCGGGGCGATCTATGCCGGGGGTGACTTCGGTACAGGTTCTCAGACGTCGATCTGGAGTACCGCCGTGAGTGCGCGGGTTCGCCTCGACAATTGGCGGCTCTCGGCAAGTCTGCCGTGGATGCGGATCAGAAGCCGATCCACGATCTTCAACGGTATCGACGCCACGCCGGTGCTTGCCGCTCCGAATACGTCGCCCGGCAAACAGACCGCGAAGGGCTTCGGCGACATCACACTTGGCGCTGCCTACACGATTGCACCCGCGTCTTTGCCGCTTGAGATCGAACTATCAGGGCGCGCCAAACTGAATACCGCGACCCGGAGCAGCGGCCTGTCCAGTGGAGAAACAGACTACGCTGTGGGAGCGGACCTCTCGGTTCCGTTGGGGCGTGTTACACCGTTCGCTTCTTTCACGTATCGGTTTCTCGGCGACACGGAAGCGTACCATTTGCGGAATGGTCCTGCCGCATCGGCCGGCCTTTCCTACGAAGTGGGGGCAAACAGCTTCCTGCTGACTTCCTACCACTACTCACGTGCCGCAACGAAGCTGATCAACAACGCGCACGAACTGTTCTTGGGAGCCTCAACTAGGGTGCCAGGGGCTCCGCTGCGCATCACGGGCTTCGCAACGGCGGGCTTATCCAATGGTGCAGCTGATGCCTCAGCGGGATTGGCGCTATCCGCAGCGTTCGGAAGCAAGGCTGCAAGGTGAGGTGCCTTTGTTCCTAGGCGCGCATCTTGGCAAGGGTCCTGGTCGACGAGAGCTAACGCCTGTTGATCGCGTTTACGCGATCGGAGACGTTCATGGGCGGTTTGATCTGTTTCGAGACTTAGTCGAGCTGATAAGGCAAGATCAAGCCGTGCTGCCGCCTGCATTCACCAGGATCATTCTTTCAGGCGACATCGTCGATCGCGGTCCCGACTCCGCCAGAATGATCCGCGGCCGCATGGCACTTACAAAAGTCAGCGATCGCTTCATGGTGTTGAAGGGCAACCATGAAGAGATGATGGAGCGATCACTTCGAGGCGACCTCGAGACATTTGAACACTGGTTGAGCCTCGGGGGCGAACAGACACTACTCAGTTTCGGTGTCGATCCAGCATTGCTCCAGGAGCTAGTCACTTCCGAAACGCTTAGATTTGCAGTCGAGGCCGTCGGCGAGGATGTGATCCGATGGTTAGAACGCCTGCCCCTCACTCATTTTCACGATGGATTCTTATTTGTCCACGCGGGTATTAGGCCTGGGATTCCCATCCATAAACAGCGGTCCGAAGACCTGCTCTGGATTAGGCGCGACTTTTTGGACGACGACTCTACGCATGGCGTGATTGTGGTCCATGGCCACACCGTCGTGGAGGGCGGCCCAGTTATTCGCCACAACAGGATCGGAATCGATACGGGCGCTTATCGCACCGGGCGGCTGACGGCGCTCGGCATAGAGAGCGGCAAAACTTGGATTTTAAGCACCGCCCTGGAGCCTAACGCTCACGATGAGCTAGCCAACTATCAGGCTCTGTGGCGCGAGAGCATGGCCAGGGCGTCAGGGCGTGTCAGCCAAGAACAGGTCGGGACTGACGAGTGACCAAGCACGGATGGTTTGCCGACGCGGAGCTCGATCGTTCCCTCGCCGAGGTGCTAACTCTAGAGCCGGTTGGCAGTCTCCGTGCCGCAACCGAGGTCACTTCCGTTACATCAAGGCCTGGCCGGTCGCGCAATAAAACGGTGCTGTCTGCAGCCTCTCTCGTTGTGGCGATATCGGTTGGGACAGCGTTGATCCTGAACGGGGGATCCGATCGCATACCAGCCGAGCGGGAAAACAACTTCGCACTTGGGACGCATGTAGCGATGACAGGACCGGGAGCACAGGCAACGGAACTCGCTGCTAAACCTGTCGGTAAGCTGGTGAAGACGTCAGTTGCTCCTTTTACAAAACGATTGGCTGCTTTGACATCACAGCCACTTGCCACACCCGCTCGGGAAGCGCCTCGCGCAAAACTGGCCTATAGTCAGGTGCCGGCGCTTGCGAGCATTACTAAACGTCGTGCCGAACTTGCCGACGTTGATCCGGAACGGACGATCCCTCTTGACCGAGCGCGCATCGGAGTTGTGGACGCGCCACTACCCCTAATGACCGAACCCCCATCTAGCGCTGCGCCAAGCGCGGGATTTCAGATCTCGACCTTGAGCGCTGAAATTTCCATACATCCTGGTCAAAGCTCGGCAGAGTTAGTGCACGAGAAGCGTTCTCGCCGCGATAGCGTTGATGCCATGCGCCTGCTTCGACGTCAGTAGGAGAGTACCCTTACGAAACGTCGCTTCAAGCTCAGCAGGACCAGAGGCAGTCGCTGCAGCAACCCCATATCGAAACTGCGAATAGCCGCCTAGATCGGGATAGAAACACCCGCCCCATCGGGCGAGAATAGCGTGACCTGCTGCGAGAAAGACGGGATCGCATCATTTAGGGCAGCACCGACGGCCAGCTCGCGCTGTCGAGATCGGTCGGCAATTGAAGGATGGCCCATCATTAACGTCGCCGAGTTGCCGTATGGGGAAGCTGCGATCTCATTGCTGAGTTTGGCATAACAATGCCCCGATACTTCCTGAATGGGTAGGGCGATGAGGCCTACATGGACGTCGACGGCACAGAGCGGCCCAACGCAGATCTTGCCCTGGAAGCCGCGCGGGCCGGTGCACGCGACCTTATCGCAGCGGACATCAAGACCGGTAAGCCAGTCCATCTATCACATCGGATCGAAGCGGTCGGCGAGGACGGCTCGGTCTGTCATTTGGTGCTGTTCGGCGACGAAGAATTGACACTCGACGCCTTTTCCCTCCGGAAGCGAGCTCGCCTTGATCGTGCGCAGTGCAAGATGTCCGCTTGTATGTCGGGACCGGACGTGCTCTCGGTCGAATTGCTCCCTGGCTGATTGGATCGCTGCGGCATGGCGGTGCAGTCCTAAGTTTCCCGTTCCGCCTGAGGTTGCCAATTAGTTAAAGATGCAGAGTGGGCTCATGGCGGCGTGTTGCGGACTTCTGCGCAGGCCTGTTGCCTGAAATAACGCACGATGAAGAGCTGACCGTCGATCTGCACAAGCCGGCTTTGCTGACCACCCTGGCTCTCGCTCACCTCCACTTTGGTAGGAAGAACCTTCTCAATCGGCTGGCTGGTGCAGATATCCTGCACGGAACGCGGCGCGACCGATATGTCGAAGTCTTTGATGAACCTGTACAGAGTAGACCTGCCGATACGGAGCCGTTTGGCGGCCTTGGTCACACTCTGATCGCAATGTTCTAGCGCGTCGATAATTGCGCGGCGACGAGCCTGGTCCATGGAGCCTTCACGCTGCCAATCGAGAGGGCGCATACTATTCCTGAAGGAACTCGCGGATCAGATCAGCAATGCACATCGGGTGACTGGCACTGCCAATCACCCGCTTTCGCAAGCGGCGTTTTAGGAAAGACCAACCTTTAGCGCGGGATTGGGGTTATTGGTCCCGTTCGGGAAGAAGCCACCACCGTTGACGTTCGAACCCGTCGCGTTGAGGTACACAATGTTGTGCACCTGCTGGCTGTTGCGGCTGTAGGCAATCGCGGACTCGTCGGCCGGCACGATGTTGGACGTACCGCCTGTGCCTGCGATTCCCTGGTCGGAGTCCCCGTTCTTGTCGAGCGTGTCACGGGCGTCCGAAATCTTGCCGACGTTGGTGACAACCGCTGCGGTGGTGATGCCCTTGGCGTAAAGTACGGTCCGCACCAGGCCGGCATGATAGGCCTCCGCGGCGAGAATGCCGGCCGC
>NZ_JACIJK010000016.1 GCF_014199305.1 Sphingomonas aerophila | reverse complement strand
CTGCTCGCCCATCATGGCCGCTGCTCCGATCCGTTTCGGCGGGAACCCGTCAGAAGCGTGATCGCCTCACCCGGTCTTTTTCAACAGCCCCGACCGGTTCGTGGACTTGTCGGTTATCCGCGAGCAGCGTTCGGCAACGGGCGCTTCCGCCTGTTCTTCCGATATGACAGCCGCGCCATGGTCATCATCTTCGCTTGGGTAAATGACGAGACCACCCTGCGAACCTACGGCTCCAAGTCCGACGCTTACGCAGTGTTCAAGGGTATGCTCGACAAAGGCAATCCCCCTGATGACTGGGCAGCGCTGCTTCAGTCTACATGCGCCGACGAAGCGCAGCAAAGTAGTCTCGGAAAGCTCTAGAGTTTGATCAAGACTCAGCATCTCCATGATCTGACTTAGAACAAGTTACTTGAGCGCCAAACTGACCTGGGCGGATCCGAAGCCTTACCTACGTTGCGCGGTGGCCCGTGCGACTAGCGCCAGGGCGGAAATGCCGATGGCACCAAGCGTGACCACGGATGTGGGCAGCTTTTGTAATTGCAGCGCCATGCTGGATCGGCGGGCACGGACGTGTTGGCTGCCGCGCATTGCATCAGTGCGCGGCTCGTAAAGGTTGTCCCGCCGCGTAGGGTCACCTGCATCCCCGGGCTTCTGCTGCACAGTCTTACCCACCATCTCCATGGCCAGATCGGCCAAGCGCGGAGCGGCTTGGGAAAAGGCTGACGACAATAGCCCGCCGCCACCCGCGTAAAGTGTGCGCTTTGGATGCATGCAGGCGAATAGCACGGCGTCAGCAACGACCTCGGGCACATAGAGTGGCGGCGGAAGGCGCGGGGGCGTGTCCATGAAGTTGCGCGCGTGCTCGGGAAAAGGCGTGTCGATCGCGCCTGGCTTAACCAGCGTGACCGAGATGCCGGCGCGCTCACGCTCGAGCTCCATGCGTAGCGTGTCGGTGAGGGCCTGCACTGCGTGCTTGGTCGCGCAATAAGGACCCTGCTGAACGATTGCGCGATCGCCAAGAATGGAGCCAACGTTGATGATTGCCCCTCCGCGACCGCGTAGATGCCTGGCGGCCACCAACGAGCCGTGCAGCGTGCCGAAATAGTTCACGTTGAACACGCGCCGGTGGTCCTCGAGCCGCACCTGCTCGAGCGTGCCGTACGTGCCCGTCCCCGCGTTGTTGACCCAGCTGTCGAACCCGCCGAACGCCTTGATCGCCACGGCTGCGATCCGCTCGACAGCAACCATATCACTTACATCGGCAACGCAGGTCGCAACCCGAGAACCGTCGGCGCTTAGCCGCGCCTGCAATGCATCCAGAGCTTCCGCGTTTCGGGCAACGGCGACCACAGCCGCACCGGCTTTTGCCGCCTGCTCTGCGATGGCAAGCCCGTTGCCACTGGTGGCGCCCGTGACGACGATCACCTGCTCGGAGAGCGGCTTTAGCTTCATTGGCATGGATGTTCCTCGGCCGGCTCGGCGCGCGGCGACATTCATGGTCAACCGTCGAACAAGACAATGGCTCCGCAGCTGAGTTCGCCAAGTCGAGCCGGGCGACTGCCACCACCTCTCGCGAAGCATTAACGGTCCTCGTCGCATCGACCTCGCAGGACGGCGCCTATCAGTGCTTACGCGTCAAAGCCTCTAACGTGAGTGCAGCGGACCCGCGGAGGAACGGCAATGCCAAACCCTTCTTGCGCATGTCAGCTTTGTACTGTTGCGGTTGTGCTAAGTGAAACTAGGCAAGAGGGCTACCACGCGAGCCAACTTGCCGCGAGCTGATCGGGAGGCAACACTGAACGAAGACACAGCCCTGCCCCAGGCCGCCTTCGACAAAGAGGATCGCGGCGACGACCTGGCCTTCTACGCACCGGCGCGGCTGGTCACGCACATTGACGGATCAGCAATAGCTGCGCTGACGAACTTCTATCGCGACATGATTCCAGATCACGCTCGAGTGCTCGATCTGATGTCCAGCTGGGTCAGCCATCTCCCCGAAGAGCGTACCTACGCAAAGGTTTTCGGGCACGGCATGAACGCTGACGAGCTCGCCGCCAATCCGAGGCTCGATCGCTGGTTCGTTCAGGATCTCAACACCGATCCAGCGCTCCCGCTCGACACGGAAGCGTTCGACGCGGTCCTCTGCTGTGTTGGGGTACAATATCTCCAACGACCCTACGACGTGTTCGCCGAAGTGCGACGCGTGCTAGCGCCGGGCGCAACGTTCATAGCAAGCTATTCGAACCGTTGCTTCCCGACCAAGGCTGTCGCTGTGTGGCGGTCGCTGGACATGAGCGGACAGGCCTCGCTGATCGGCCACTATCTGGCCAGCGCGGGCTTTAACCGGGTGGAGGCCAGAGTGCTCGCCGATGGCGCGCACGGCGATCCCCTCATCGCTGTCGTGGGTCGCACCTGACGCTTAGGCCACCTCTGCCTTGGCCTTCGCTCAATCTTCTGCTGTCAAACCGGACCTGTTCAAGCCAACGGTAGCGTTGATCCTAATGCGGCTGGCTCCGAACTTGGGCACGCAGCCCCCGATATCAAATCGCGATCATTGCGAGCAATGAAGGATTGCGGCAGTGGCACCGCGTTTTTGGTCCGGGTTGTTCAAAATGGTCCACGGCGAACAGCACTGCTAATGGCCTGAACTGACCGGCGCAGCTTCCGGTTGGGCGGAAGGGCCGATCATGACCACTGCACTAGTTACCGGCGCTTCAGCCGGCCTCGGAGAAGGTTTTGCTCGGGCCTTAGCGAAAGAGGGGCACGATCTGATCCTCACGGCACGCCGCGTCGACCGACTAGAGGCGCTCGCCGCCGACCTGCGCCGCACACATGACGTGACCGTCCATATCTTCGCAACCGATCTGGCCGAGCCTGGGGCACCCGCCGCACTAATCGCGCGCGCAACCGAGGCGGGACTTACGATCGATACGCTCATCAACAACGCTGGCTTCGGCCTGCAAGGCGCGGTCGCCGATCTCGATGCCGAGGGGCAGGGGCGCATCATCGATGTCAACTGTCGCGCGCTGGTAATCCTCGCGCACGCCGTTCTGCCGGATATGATTGCACGCCGGAAAGGCGGCATACTCAATGTTGCCTCCACCGCTGCCTTCCAGCCAGGGCCGATGTTCGCGGTCTACTCGGCCAGCAAGGCGTTCGTTCTGAGCTTTTCCGAGGCGTTGCATGAAGAGGTGAAGGTGCACGGCGTCTGCGTCGCGGCGCTTTGCCCGGGTCCGACGCGCACGGAGTTTGCCCAAGTTGCTGGGATGCGCCAATCAGTGATTTTTGAGCGCTTTGCAGGTAGCGCCGACGCTGTAATCCACGACGGGCTTGCAGCCCTGAAGGCGAACCAAGCCGTAAAGATATCCGGCATGAGGAATTTCCTGCTGGCCGAGTCCACCCGCTTCGCCCCGCGGGGCGTTATCCGGCGCTTCGCGCACCAGCTGCAGAAGGGACGAACCCAGGCCTGATCTGTACAGCTGCCGCGCTCGCTTTGACCTGCCTTGAAGCTGCGCCGTTTCCTGCAGGCGAGAACAAGCTCGGCACCCCTTGCTCGACGGAGCCTGGACCGGTCCCCGTCAGCCCAGCTGATCGGCCTATGTTGTAGTGATTGCGTGCGCCAATCGCATGCCGGACAGCCACGCCGCCTCAACGCGTCCGCCCAACAGCCAATCACCGCATATGCCGAGCCGGCGTGAACGGTCCCACAAGGCGTCCTTCCCTAGACGTCCCGATTTCGCGTAGCGCCAACGGTGAACGCTGCATGCAATCGGTGCAGGCAAATTCTGCCCCATCGATGTCGCGAAGTCTCGAAGGACATCACGCTCGACCGCCTCGGGCTCATCCTCGATGTGGTCTGCCGACCAGGATCCGCTCGCCTGCAACACCCATGCCTCGCCAGCGGCGCGGCCGGGCTTAGCAGAATTGCGAACGGCGGAAGCGATGATCCCCAAATTGGTCATGCGATCGGGTACAATGGGCAGGCGTGACTGATAGATCGCCATGACTGTCCAGCACGGCTCGGAACGCGTCGCGTTTGCCTGCTCAGCCCAATCTGGCCGATGCTCCCCGACAAGTGACGCCACCTGCTCAGCCGGCACTGCAATGATCGCCACTTCGCATGGTACGGCATTGATGCCCTCGCCATGCATAGTCCAACCGTCGGCGGTTCTTGCGAGCCTGTCGGCCCGGTGTCCCCAGCGCACGTCGAGCCGAGATACCAAGTCGCGGACGGGGGCATCCATCGCAGGAGTACCGACCCAGGCATCGTCGCCTGCCTCAGCCCAAGGCGCTACGTGGCCACTCCCTGCCCATAATTTGACCTGCGCCGCGAATGCCTGATCACGCGCGGTCAAATACTGTGCGCCGTGATCAAACCCGATTTCACCTAGGCTCGTGGCCAGCCGACGGGTTGACATGCGTCCACCCGGGCCGCGACCCTTATCGAACAAAACGACATCCTGACCCGCTTCGGCCAGTGCGGTCGCACAGGACACGCCCGCCATGCCGGCACCTACAACTCCGATGCGCACTGATTTTCCTTCTGGCGGGAGATGCCATGTTCTCCGCCCCATAGTTACAAACCAGTGGCGAGCGGCGACAATTAAGCTGGGGCCGGCCGAACACCAGCTACATTGGGTTCTGCGTTCGACGCATCGGTTATCGACGCCGCAGAATTTGCGGTCGTACGGGCACGATGTCCGCGAAGCACGCGCTGTACTGGTGAGCGCGACACCCGGAAGAGGCTGGCGAGCTGCGACGGAGATCCTTGTCCTGACCCAGCCTTCGCGGTGATCTCCGCACGCTGGGGGCCGGTAAGGCTAGGCTTACTCACCATCGGTAGGTGGAGATGCTGCCGGCAACGCCATGAGCAGCGCTTTCGACAAGCTGTTCATGTTTGCGGCATTGGGGTTCGTCGGCCTGCTCTCGATCCTGTTCCTGCTGATCCGCAAGCACGGGTTTCGCGTCGCCCTGATCGTTGTTCTCGGCCTGAACAGCTTCCTGCTTCTTACGATCCTCTCACTACAGTTCTGACGCTGCGCAAAGGCGGTGAGCCTTTGCTTTCGGAGACCGGTTAAGGATGTGACGTTGTAGTGCCCTTGGCGGCAAGCCGATCGAACAAAGGCCCAGCGATGAGGCGAATATCCGTCGTCGGGATCGGGCGTATGCCCGCCTTGGTGAGCAGCCACGTGGTACTGCTCCCCTCCGCTATCAGAACACCGGGGATGACCTCGTGCTCCAGATGGTAGGTCCAGACCTCCCCTCGTTGAACGTTCGCGATGCGATCTTCTGCTGCCCATCTGCCCGCGATCGACCCGCCCCAGATCACAAACAGGAGCGCAAATGCGATCCCGCCAGCTTGACCCATCATGACAGCCGTTTGATCGGCGAGAGAACCGCTACTGCCTCGTCGGCGCTCGACCCACCAGACCAACGCCCACATGCATAGCCCCGACACGAGCAGAAACACGCTGGCCGCGACCCACGCGAAGAAAGTGGTTCCGATCGCGCCTGCCCCATCGACGGCGATGGCGATGCTGGAGCTGTCGAGGCTCGCTGGATCGATGCTGAAACGCTTCAGATAAGCCTGACGATATGTCCAGCCTGCGTAATTCAGGACCGCAATAACGACGCGATGATCAGCGCGGAGTCCACAACGCGGAACGGGAAGCGTGAGCCGGCACGGGCGGGCTGATCTGTGCTTTCAACCTGGCTCATCGCGTGTTCCCGCCGTCGGTGCGCCGGCGACCGACATCGCCGGCGCACTGGGTTAGAGCTTGTTCTTCAGGCCCTTAGCAGCCGTGAAAGACACACCTTTCGACGCCGCAATCGTGATTGCCTCGCCGGTGCCGGGATTACGACCCTGGCGCTCGGGGCGGTCCATGACGGCGAACTTGCCGACCCCTGAGATGGAAACTTTTTCACCCTTCGAGGCTGCATCCACAATCTGGTCGAATACTGCTGCGATCGCCTTCTTGGCCTCTGCTTCACTCATGCCGGTCGCAGCCGCGACACCCTTCGCAAACTCACTCGCGTTCATGCAATTCTGCTTCCTCTTGCCAGGATAGGTTACCCGAGCCGGACGACCGGGCAAACCTGAGCTTTAGAGCGCTATTCGTTCTCAATTTGTTCTGTCCTACAGGCAGGGCTTTTGTTTAAGCGAGCCTAAGAGGAGTCGCTTATGATCATCATGGACGCGCCTTTGGTTCTCGCCCTAGCCGCCCTGCTCACCAGTGCCTCGGCTGTGATCTGGTCTATTCGCCGTAAGCCGTGATAGGCAGGGCCGCCGCATTCCCTGGGCCGACCATTGATGCTAGACAACGAGCACGCGTAGATGCCCCGCGAGCAACCCGCACAGGTCGGTAGTCGTCCGGCAACGTCGCCTAGGGTACCAGATCGATGTCAAGCCGCGGCTTTACGTGACCACAGAGCCAGTCCGGCCGTAACTACGGCGGAGACAGATGCGGACGCCAAAACGGCGTTGCTGAACGTCTCGACCATGTAGTTCAACTCCTGCCTTGAAGCATTGCTAACGGTCGAGACCAAGGATGGGTGCATCACCTTCAAGGGCGAGGTGGTGCACGGACGCCATGAAACGTTCGGTTCGTACACTCCGGCTGGTACCCATTGTTGACGCGAGCCGTTGAACTGTCTCCTATTCGGAGAAGTCCCATGTTCATGCGCGTCGACAAGCTGCAGGCCGACCTGCCCATGCCAAAGACCCAGGACCCGAACGCTGGTGCGGCTCTGCGAGAGCTACTCGGCGGCAAATACGGTGAGATGTCGACGCTGGGCAACTACATGTTTCAGAGCTTCAACTTCCGCTCCAAATCCAAGCTGCGCCCGTTCTACAGCCTGGTTGCGTCGATCACCGCTGAAGAGCTCGGCCATGTCGAGCTCGTCTCGGCCGGCGTCAACATGCTAAACAATGGCCCGGACGGCGACGACACCGGCGATGGCGGCGACATCTCCATGACTCCCTTCGAGAGCATGGCAGAGATCCGCGACGCCGCAAGCTTCCTGTCCAATGGTGGCGGCGTGATGCCGGCGAACTCGAATGGGCAGTCCTGGAACATGGACTTTATCACCACGACCGGCAACGTGGTAACCGACCTGCTGCATAACTTCCACCTGGAATGCGGCGCACGACTGCACAAGCTGCGGGTCTACGAGACCGTGTCAGATCCGACGGGCCGCGAGGTCTGCGGTTATCTCCTCGTCCGCGGCTCGGTCCACGCGCACGCCTATGCGCTGGCGCTGGAGAAGATCACGGGCGTCGACATCAAGAAGATGCTGCCTACGCCCAACATTGATCTGAGCCGCATCCCCGAATGCCAGAAGTACCTGGACGAGGGCTCGCACCGGCGCCTCTACACCTGGAGCCCAGACGACTATAAGGAGATCTCCGGGATCTGGAGCAACGACGAGGTCGCATTGCCGGGCGACCCGCCAGGTGAGCTCGAGGTCGTCGACGGCATCCCCGACGGTGGCAAGATCGCGCAGCTTGCCGGCGTGCCCTGCGCCTTCACCCCCGATTATGCGCCTGAAGAGATGTTCGAGATCGCGAACAAGCTCTACCAGAAGTCCCGCTGACGATTGCACCCCCGCTGGGCATGAGCCCAGCGGGGGTGCTTCTGCGATGGAAGGCAGCGGCCGACGTACGGAGCGCAGCATTTTAGTCGCTAGCGCTTCCCGCTCGGGATCCAGGAAGGCCGGCCATGTCTACATCGTCCCGTATTGCAATTGTCGGAGTCGGCAACGTCGGTGCCACTGCCGCCTATTCACTCATGCTGCGTGGGTTGTTCGCCGAGATCGTGCTGATCGACCACGCTCCAGAGCGGGCGGCAGCCGAAGCCACTGACATTGCGGATGCCAACGCTATCTCTCAACCAGTGCGGATCTGGGCGGGCGACTATGCCGACGTCCGTGACGCCAGTATTCTCGTCATCACTGCCGGTGCGGCAACCAAGGATGGCGAGCCTCGTACCGCGATTGCGGGCAAGAGCGCCGTCATCGTACGTGACTGCGTTCGTCAAGCGATGGACGCCGGCTTCAACGGCATCCTGGTCGTGGCATCCAACCCGGCTGATGCCATGACCCAAGTGGCGCAGGCAACGTCGGGCCTGTCGCCTGAACGCGTGATCGGGACGGGCACGCTGCTGGACAGTAACCGGTTCAGGAAGCGCATCGCGGATCAACTCGCAATCGCGCCGGGTGCGGTCGAAGCGTTGGTCCTAGGCGAGCACGGCGACAGCGAGGTTATGGCCTACTCGACCGTTCGTATTGGCGGCATGGACCTCGATGGCTACCTTGGCGAGCAGGGCTTCGATCGCGCCGCGATCGCGCACGATGTCATGCGCGCGGGCTACACAATCAGCGACGGCAAGGGATACACTTCCTTCGGCGTGGCTACGGCGATCACCCGTATTTGTGAGGCGATCCACC
The DNA here is from genome assembly GCF_014199305.1 of Sphingomonas aerophila. Classification (GTDB taxonomy): domain Bacteria; phylum Pseudomonadota; class Alphaproteobacteria; order Sphingomonadales; family Sphingomonadaceae; genus Sphingomonas; species Sphingomonas aerophila. The sequence continues at coordinate 39,060 of NZ_JACIJK010000016.1, read as the reverse complement.
GAGATGAGCGAGTGATCCTGCCGGTCGCCACCATGCTGCGGGGCCAGTACGGGATCGACGGCATCTATCTTAGCCTTCCGTGCCTGATCGGCGCGGGCGGCGTTCTGCGCGTCCTGACGCCGGCGCTAACTACCGACGAACAATCTGCTCTACTCGCGTCAGCAGACGTCCTGCGACAGACTATAGAAGCAGTCTACTAAAGCTCGTGGTTCCGGCGACGGCGTGTTGAAGCGCCACTGCAATTGAGAGCTTGTCTTCCAGATGTGAAGTGGTCGGAGGGCAGTCGGGGTCGATGAGCCTGCGACCAGAGTTCATGTGCAGCACAGACGCAGCAATCTGATGCGTACGAGATCTGCTCGGGTATAGTGCCGCCCGGATCTGGCCGACTCCGGGGGGCAGGAATGACCGACGCTATCAAGGCATTCGCACTTGCGCTGCTTCTCACGCTTTCGGAAGTCCTCAAGTCCGCCCTTTCTACATCGTTCCCTAACTGGGCAGCTGGATTTCAGTAGGGGCGGCAGCACTGGTGCTGGTTTTGTATGTCCTTGCCGATCGCTTCGCCCATGTGGCGCGTGGCTCCCGTTGGCTTCGCAGGCGGCTTGATGAACCCGCCAAGTTCGAAGGGTACTGGATGTCACGCGTGATCGACGCCGCAGCACCCTTCAGTATATCCAAGATCTACTATAGCACCGAGCACCATTGCTGGATCCATCATGGCTTCGGCTATGGCCGCGACGCCAAACGCGTCCGTGAGTGGAAGGTGCGCAGCATCCACTTCGACCCAAGGGAAAAGGAATGGTTCTTCAATGGTAACTGGTGGGATCATGGTTCCGTCGGGGAAAACATGGAGACCGGCCGCCAACACGGCGCCAGGGATCAGATTCATTCCTCGTTGTGCCCCGCGAAGCCCGCAACAGCCTGACCAGCTACTTCTTTGACGAGGCTAGAAGCGCCGGCTTAAAGCCGTTGAACGGGCAGGATGCCCACCGAAGCGGGAGAGCGCACATGACCCGCCTTTCGGCCGATACGCATTACCGCATCGTTGGACGCAAGGTAGAAACCATAGAGGATATCTCCGCCTCCATGGCGAACGAGATCATCACCCGCAATAGCGAAATCCTAAACGAGTGGCACAACCCTCGCGCATGATGAAGTACTCTAAGTTAGCCAGCTGCCTTAAAGGTCAGAACGCTTGCGGAACTGTGGGAACGTCCGACCCTGCCTACCGCTTAGTGTTCCCGACGACTGGCCTGCAAGGTTGGCGTCCCTCAGGAGAACCAACATGGCCGACGACAATCTGAAAGAGCTCGTCTCGCAAGGGCTAAGCGCCATGAAGGCGGGCAGCGACGTTGCCGCTCGCGCTACGGACGAGATCAGCAATGACGCGAAGCACCCTGACCTGAAGGCAGCGCTCGAGCAGGGCAATCGCACGTCGCAGAAATGGGCCGACCAGATCGACCGGGCGATGGAGCAGACCGGCCCTGGGCAGCAAGGCGACAACAAGATCCTCGAAGCGCACTATGAGGTGAGCCGGCTCATCCGTCAGCAGGCGCCTGATGAGACATCACGTGATCTCGGTATCATCGCTGCGGGACAGCTCGCGCTGCACTACTGGATCGCCTCGTTCGGAACGATGGCCAGCTACCTAAAGTCGCTGGGCCTAGACGATGCCGCGAGCGCAATGAAGCAATCGTCCGATGAGGCGAAACAAGCCGATCAGCAGCATACCGAGCTGGCGGCCAAGCTGCTCGCCGCCTGACCAATCCGGAGGAGCGCCCTGCTTGGCGCTCCTCCGCAAGTTACAGCAGCCCGCTAGTCCCGCTACTTTCTACGGCGCCACAGATACGCGCCAAGTACCGCAAGGCCGGCCACTCCGCCGACGGCCACCGCGGCCTTACGGCGCCGTTCCGGGTGACGGCGTCCTCCGTCAATGCCGCTCGGCGTTGTAGCGGGCTCATAGAGAGAGCCAGTGTTGTCATCGCCGGGCTCGGCTTTATCTGACCACACGTCCATAAACCCGTTCATCACCGCCGCACCGAGGTTTGGCGCCAGAAACTGGCTAAGCTTGAGCACGATCGCGGGTGCGCCAATTGCGACCGTGTTCCGCGGGTGACGTGCCAGCCGCACCACTGCCTTCGCCACCGTTTCCGGTGCCAGCGACCCTGGCGGCAGTGACAGCTTCGCGCCGGAGTAGTTCGCCGCATGATCGACCCCGGGCGTATCAACAAAGGTCGGGTAAACGTCGCAGACGTGGATGCGGGGATGCTTCGACAGTTCGCCTCGCAGTGCCTCGCTAAAGCCGCGCAACCCGAACTTGCTAGCGGCGTAAGCGGCTGCATAGGGAGTAGCGACGAACCCACCAACCGAGATCATGTTCACAAAGGTGCCGTGATCCTGCGCGAGGAAGATGGGCAGCACAGCGTGGGCGTCGTTCATATGACCGACGAGATTGCTCGCGATCACCTGGGCGTGATCGGCAATTGGCACGTCCTCATACTTGCCGACTACTCCCACGCCAACGTTGCTGAACCAAAGGTCGATCCCGCCGAGCAGATCGCGCGCTTCTGCCGCTAGCCGCGCCACAGCTGGCGCATCTGTTGCGTCAACCGTCCGCACATGCGCTTTGCCACCAACCGCACGGCAGCGTGCCGCAACATCGTCGAGGCCCGCTTGGCCCCGGGCAGAGATGACCAGCGTCGCGCCACGTTTGGCAAACGCTACCGCTGTTGCAGCACCAATCCCGCTTGAGGCACCCGTGATGACGACCCGGAGCGGCTTGCTGTTCTTAGTCATGATGGATTTCCGATCTGTGATGGTAGGACGATCGCTCGGGCGCGACGTTCCGTGGTCACAGGGCGGCATCTAGGTCGTTCGCATCTCGTGCGCCCAAGCGCTCGCCGAACTAACAACTGTATAGCGGAAAGTTGACTCAAGCGCGTCGCGTCTGGCCCTTCCCTGAATCGCTACGGTCCCTCGGCCAGGCTACCAGCCCTTATCCAACCGATTGCCCTGCGAGCGCTCCCAGCCCTGGTAGTTGAGGTCGGTGCGGGTGTTACGGCGCCCCTGCTCTTCGGGTGTGTCGCCGCTCCAGATCCGGGGTGACTTGGACGAGGATCCCCTGAACAGGCCGAAGAACAGGACAACCAGCACAACACCGGCGATGATCTCGGTCCAGGACACGGCAGCTCTCCTGTATGGCCTGCTATCAACGGCTGAGACGCTGGGTTCGTCCAATTGCCTGGCGTCACCAGGGAGGAGCCGATGCCATGCGTGACAAGATCTATGGGCTCCTCGGTCACCCATCAGATCAGCTCGGCGCGTGCCCGAAAAGCCCGCCGCACCTGTGACTGGCGTGTTACGCCCGAGCCAGGGCCAAGGCTCGCTCAAATGGAACGCTCCGCTGCGGGGGGACGCAGCGGAGCGCTCCGAACCCGGCAGCAGCGGGGGAAGGGGTCGCCGCGCCGGTCACAACTAAACTCGTGACCTTTGAAGTCTGTTCCTAGTCTGCAGCCTTAACGCCCCGCCAACCCGTGGATGAGCAGGGCGTTGCGAGCTTTCACCGCCCCTCCCCCCGAAGAGGCAGGACGCTGCAAGCCCAAGTAGAACATCACTGTCTCCCGCCCGTTCCCTTCATCATGGCACCGACTAGGATCAGGACGGTGCTGTCAAAGCAACTGCACCGGGCACCTTTGACGCGAGTTTCTGCCCCGTTTGCCGGCCGATCGGCAGGCAAACGCCAGTGTTCCCAGAACCGAGCCGAGCAAGTCCGCAGCACTGACAGCACGAACGGCGTGCCCGGACCTAGCTAAAGGAGCCGTAAATTCCGGCTTCCGGATCCTCGGTGCTTTACGTTTGACAGCACCAGTCAGGTCAATCTTAATTGCTCGTCGCTTGCTCAGATGAGAGCAGCAGCCGAAGCTCTGCGCGTTTTAGCTTACCGGTTTCGGTTTTCGGTAACGTGCGCACGACAAGTATGCGAGTTGGTCGTTCGTGACCCTCTAGCCGCGCTTTAAGGTGTCGTCGAAGGGAAGGCAGATCTAGGTTTACGCCTTCACTTTCTACGATGAACAGAACCGGTACCTGCCCGACCAGATCACCCGGATCGGAGATGCCGACGCAACCTGCATCAGCAACGCCTTCACAGGCTATAGCTGCTTCCTCGACGGCCGCCGGATCAACCTTCTTGCCACCAACATTGATTTGGTCATCCAATCGACCAACCAAAGTGAGAAAGCCTTGTTCGTCCAGCCGCCCAACGTCGCTAGTCCGCAACCACCCGTCTTGTGAAAGGGCCCTCGCGGTAGCGGCGGGGTTGCGCCAGTAGCCGGACATAACGGCGGGGGAATGAATATGGATGACCCCTTCGCCTGATGCCGCGATCGGCGAGTCGTCTTGATCCATGATCCGCAGCTGGACGCCCGGGCTTGCCCGACCCACGCTGGTGAGCCGATCTGATTCGCCATGAAGGTCAAGAAAACAGCTCCTCGATGCTTCTGTCAGGCCGTAGTGCATGATGATCCGCGTGGCCGGCAGGAGCTCCGCCAGGAGGCGCTTGCGATCGGCCGACATATGGGAGCTGCCGAGTTCAATGTAGCGGAGTCGTTCGCTTGCAGCAGCTAGCTCCTGTTCCCCCCAGCGCTGGAGGATAGCGATCCCAGCTGGAACGCAGGACATTCCTGTCACGGCAGGATCCGCAAGCGCCGTAACTGCTTCCCCGGGCGGAGACATGCTCACGGCCGAAAGGCGTCCGCCGGCCATAAGCACACCCCGAATGCGGCCCAGCCCAAATGAGTGGGAAAGTGGAACCGTCACGATTTCATAGTCGTCAGCGCCGTTCCCGATGAATCGATTGGTCGCCGAAGTTGACGCGTAGATGGCTGCATGGCTAAGCATGACGCCTTTGGGGCGCCCTGTAGTACCGCTAGTATAAAGGATATCTGCGGTCTGATCGGGCGAGGGAAGCTTTGGGTCCAGGTTCTCAAGTCCTGTCGCTCTGTCAAAAAGCAGAGGATAGGTATCTCTCGCGATCACGAACGCAGCTTCAGTATCATCCGCAATGTACGCTGCTGCGGCAGACCCGGTCCCGCCTAGAGGAACGGAGATCGTTCCATTGAGATGAGCTGCAAGATAGGATGCTACAAACTGCGAGGGTGATATCGTGGAATCGATGAGAACGCGGTCGCCGGGCCGGACTCCTCTCGTTGCCAAGGCATGTTGCCCGCGGCAAACAAGCCGCCACATCTCTTGATAATTGATCCAGCGCGCACCGTCAGCGATGAACGGTCGAGAGCCCCCGGTATGGGCGCGGTGCTGAAGAACACCTACGACGGTTTGCTGACCATCACTCACGGTAGAACACGACCTTGGCCGGGACGCCAAAAACGGTGGCATAGGGGGGTACCTTGCCGGACACTACGCTCCCTGCCCCGATGACGGCTCCATCGCCGATATTGCAGCCGTCGAGCAATATAGCACCTGAGCCAATTAGCACATCGTTCCCGATCCTGATCCCCTTGTCGGAAAATCCCTGACTCGAAATGATCTGATCTTTACGGCGGTACTCTCTCGTGGTGGCAATCGCGACTACGCTAGAGCCGAAGCGCACATCATCACCGATGACAACGTCAGCAACGCCAGCAATTATGTGATTGAAGCTACCGACGGCACAATCTCTGCCGATCAGGACACGACCTCCGCTCGCCTGGATGATCGCGGCGGCTTTGACAACGGTTCTCTCACCGAATCTGATGTTGGAGCCGAATTGAACCCGTGCAGAGGGATGCACCTTGGCCTTGTCGCGCAAATAGAAAAAGGCAGTCGCCAGAAATGACGGGATCAGATGACGTTGGAGCGACCGACGCCAGCTAGGCAGCGTCTCCTCTTTGTCAGCATTACTTATCAAGACTTCTCGCTTCCGATCAGAAGCTGATCGAGGAAAGCCTTCATGGAAGATAAGCTGTCAAAGTGGGTCGGGGTTAGATCCTTGGCCTTAATACGAACCTTAAACCGCGCTTGCAGCTCCTCTACAACGTCGATCAACTTAAGAGAATCGAGCAGTCCTCCTTCGAGGAGCGATTCGTTATCGGCTACTTCGTCGAGGTCTTCTACCCCGGCCTCGTTAAGCGCTTGGCGGATCTCGGCGACTTCAACGCTGCCCATACAACCCCCCTAGCCCTGCCTATCAGACGGATAAACAGGCTGACCTACGCACAACCTGCATACACGCACTCGATTGGCGCACACAGGTCGATCAAGTCTCACCCTTCTAAACGAAGCAGCAACATTTCAGCAAGGTCCGGGACGGCATAGCGTCAGAGCCGTCGAGCGCGCGCCGCCGAACAGGCCCTTCATTGCCACCGATTTCAGGCCCGTGTCGCTTTGGCGGCCGGAGGAGCAACGGGGTCGGCCGGGTCGGGAATGAACCACGCCAGCGACCCGACCGCACCAACCAAGTAGCGCATTACGCTAGTTAGCACACCCAACGCGACCCCTTGCTCAGCGGGCAGGCCGAACGTGGCGAACAACACTGCATAGGTGCCTTCGCGAAGACCAACCCCACTTATGGTTATCGGGAGAATCTCCATCATGTACACAGCAGGAACAATTAGGAACAGTTGTCCGACCGTCGCTGACAGATGAAGGCCAGCGCCCCAGATGCAAACAATCAAGATTATGTTGAACTGGAACACAAGTGCAACGGCGAAAGCCAGCCAAAGACTTTGGGTAGGCTGAAGTGCTGCAACCAAATCGTGGACGAAAGCAAAGACTCTTCCAGTCCTGCCGGCGATCAGGCGATTGATCGTTGGGCCTAGCAAGACGAAGGACCCGTAGCCGAGCGCGAGTACTGCGAAAATTGATGAGCCCAAAGCCCATGGATGAGCTGGTTCAAAATAAAGGCTGAGCCCGGCGGCACCTAGCATTATGAGCGCGACGACGCCGGTGATCCTGTCGACCAGCACTGACGAAAGCGAGCGACTTACCCCGCCAGTGTAGGCACTGACTGAAACCGACCTATAGGCATCCCCGCCGACGAATCCCGGTGTAAACAAATTAACGAAGTTCGCCAGGAAGTAGCTTTTCAGGAGTTTTCTATAGGGTACCGCAAATCCTTGTCCGCTCAGAAGTATACGCCATTTCGCAGCGCTTAATGCGGTTTGCACGAAGATGAGGCAGCCCCCAAGAAAAATTAGCCAAACACTAGCGGTCGCTAAAAGCGACAGACTGCGCGTGAAATCGATGCGCGACATCACAAGCAGGATAAGCAGGACAGAGACGGCGACTTTGATCGCCAGCTTGATGGGCCTTTGCAGGCCGTTCCTGTTCTCGCCTTTTAGCAGGTCGTATTCCTGACGCTGTCGGTGCACCTCACCTTAGGGCACCCGTTGCCCGCAAACCAGTCTCGTCCGCGCCCATGATGGCAAGGGCGAGCTTTCGATCCCTGCCTGGATCCGTCCGACTTCCATGTTGCCCATCGAAAGTGGGTGAGATCTCTCGCATGAGCGTTGGCGTATATTGCGACAGTTGCCGTCGAGGTAACGGCTCTCGCGCCGTCAGCAGCGCGCTCCGTCATTCTGCGATTCAGCCGCACATTCGAAGCGACGTAGGCCATGCTAGTATCGATTAAAAACGCGGCATGGGAGTTTGCCACGATCTTGGATGTGAGCAGGCCTCCGATTGGGTGAACGACGAGTAGCTTAGGAAGCCGCGCGGCTGGATCTGTAGTCGCGCCACGTCTCTACGTCGGCGTAGTGATGGCGCCGTTGCCGCCATGGTTCGGCAGCATCCCGTCCGGATGTCCGCCAACGCTTCGCCCAAGGAAAGAGCCTGCCCACTGTGATAGGAGGTCCAACTCTAATGGCTTGGCGCTTGCTTGCCGCTATCCGAAGAGAAGCCCTGATCACCGTAGCCTCCGCCAGCAATGGGATTAGCAGTGCGGTTCGCGTCATCCGTGGTCGACAGGGTTTGTAATCACCTGAGACTCCCGGCCATAGTGCGATGGGCGTGTCCCATCATGCACGTGGACCGCAGCGTCGGGGCAGAGAGCGCTCTGTTGGCACCGCTGCCGAACCCGGCGGGCGGTAGACTATGACCAGGGCTGCCCGGCCAAGGCTGGTTATCCACTTCATCAGCAGACGTGAGTGTTCGGCCGCCCTTGATACACGCTGCGTCTGAGGCTCTGCCGTGCCAGCCGGAACGCTGGCATCACCGCCAGCAAATTGCCGACGCTTACACCTAGGAGAATGCCGACAAGGCCGTATCGTCCTCCGATGGCGGCGCCGGCAATTGATGCGATCAGCCCGGCGATGTTGAGGAGATTGAGATGGCTCAGCTGCTTCGCGGTCCCGCAGCCCGTCAGCACGGCACGGATGATGGCGAATACCACTTTGACGCTGCCATTGATGCAAGCTGCGACGACTAGCGGCACGGTAATGTCGTATAATCCGCGTGTTAATAAGCGCACTAGCCACGGTGCTGCGACGATGATGCCCGCCGACATAATGGTCAAAAACGGAATCACGATGCGAAGTTCAGTGCGGACCAGCGCCCATCGCTCACGGTGGTTTGTCGCGGCCTTGAGCCGCGGCGTCAGAGCAAAGCCTGCCCCCGCAGTTACCAGCCGAAAGGGAAAGATTGCGACGGAGGCGAGCACGCTGAAGGTCGCCAGCGCGCGCAAGTCTAAGACGATCGGGGTCACCAAACGCTCGAGCTGGATCGAGATAGTAGACACTGCCGCAATACCGAGGAGCGAAACTGCCTCGCGCCAATCTATTGCAACCCTGTGTTTTTCAGGCACGCGATGCCGGGTGAGCAGAAGGTGGCAACCCATCGCCGCGCTCGCCAGATTAACAATGGCGAGCAGCCAGAGCACGGTGCTCGAATGCCGGACCGGAACCAGTAGTGCGCCGGCCCCGACCAGCAGGATGGACCAGCTTAGGACGGTGGCGTAGGCGATAGACCGAAAAGGTTGCTGCGCCGCCCGAAGCACCGCAGCGACTTGCATCACTATCGACCCGGCGATGATAGCAACCGCGAGCGCCGTTGCTTCATCTAGACGCAAGCCACCTGCCGTCAGCGACCCAGCGGCAACCGCCAGCGCAGCCATCGTCGCCGTGCCCAGCAGAAAGAGTAGCAGCCGCGGACCGGGATCGATCGGGTGGCGCAGGACCGCTTGGTCAATCCCGACCGGCGCAATCAGTGTCGTGATGTTGAATAGCGCCAACGCGAGCGCCAAGCGCCCGAACTCCTCGATGGACAGAACGCGCGCGAGCATAAGATTGCCAAGCGCAAAAGCGGCGCCAGATGCTGCGAACATGCCAGTGGCCGCGATCGTCGGCTGCCGCCAAGCCTGCGCAGCCAAAGAGAACGCTTGCCGCCCCGCGCCAACCGAAGCCGCTCGCACCGTTGACTTACCAGTCGAGAACGCGTGTCCGCTCGTTTTGACCGGCGCGTCTTCAACTTTTCTTGAGCCCACCGATCTACCCCGTTCGCGGACCGTCCGCTTCCGCGCGCGGTCGTGTGACCGGTCGTTGCCTCCGCCTACCAAGCCTTATCCGCACGCGCCAGATAGTAACATGCTGGACAGGTCTGGACCGATGTGGCAGCTTTTCAGCATTCTGAAAGGGCCGGCAAGAATGAACACGTCATTGAATCGGCGGTCATCAATGCTGGTGTTGTGCCTGGTTGCATTGGCCGCGATCGTGCTGTTGCGTTGGGTCGCTCTAGATAGCGATGTGCCGACGTCAATTCCCGACCGGAGCGCGGCAACCTGGGCCGACGAGGGGTATAAAACCCTGGCAGCGCGAAATCTCCTGATGTTTGGCAACGAGCACTGGAATTCCGCCGACCGCTACTCTGGATGGATGAAACAAAGCCCAGTCACTCAGCTTTCATTTCTCACGGCGTTCAAGATCGGAGGGCAGGGGATCGCTCAGGCGCGGTGGGTCGCTGCAGTCTGCTTCGGTCTATTCCTGGCCGGCTTCATGGCGCTGCTTTGGAAGGTATACGGACCGCAACTCACACTTCTTGGCGCTATGGCACTGTCCGCCAACTATAATCTGTTCATTTACTCGCGGTTGGCGCTGTTCGAGATATTCATCATTGTCGTTCTTTATGTTCCGCTCTTTGCATTGCGCCGGTGGCAAGCTCCCCCTGGTCTGGCGGCGTTAGTTGCACTAGGTTTCGCGGCGCTCGCAGCAACGTTCAGCATCAAGGCGTCGGCGCTGCTTTATTTCGGGCCAGGACTGCTAGGCATTGGCGTTGCGTGGGTCGCCGGCCGGCAGGTCGCTGTCTCAGGCAAGGCAGCACTGGGCTTAGCCTTAGGGCTCGTCATCGCGCTGGCGCTTGCGTCGGTCACTCGTCACATCTGGCAATCGCGGCTGGACGTCTCGGCGGTCGGGACCGTGATTAGCGCCCTCGACAATCCATTGATTGTGGGTGGCAACGTTGCATTATCGCTAGCGATGCTTTGTGCTGGCGACCTTCTGGTCTTTCGCCGGCGAGCGCTGCTGAACAGTTCCTATAGTGCCGCGCTGGTCGGAATGGTTCTGCTCGGGCCATTGATCGTCGGTATGTTCAGCTACCATCCGCTGCGTTACTGGATTCCGCTACTGCCGGTCGCGATCCTGCTGCCGGTCGAGTGGTTGGCGATCGTCCGCTCGCCCGCCCGGCCCGGGTATGGAGAGAGAACGCCAGTAGCGCTCGCCACGACCGCTATTGGCGGTGTTGCAATACTGATCGGCGTCTATTGGCTGATCGCCTCGGCTGTGAGGGGCTGGGCCCTGCCCGGCTTGGCCCTGTCAATTGACCGCAAGTTTCTCCTGTTGACTGCCTTGGCATTGGCGGCGGCCGCTTGGTCCCGTCGACATGCGTTGATGGACGGCAGAGTGCTAGGCGGGCTCGCGACATTCCTGATGGTTTTAAGCGTACCGCTGGGGCTCGCGTCCGTCGCCGATCTGGTCTTACGGCCCATTCGGGAGCGTAACCTGGTTGCGCAGGCGATGGCGTCGGAACTTCCACACGGCGCCTCGGCGGCCGGCGATTGGGCGCCCGAGCTGGCACTCGGCACCGCCGTGCCGGCGTTGTATCTTGGCGGATCGGGTAATGAGGTTGAACGCGTTCCAGTACTGAAGCCTGACGCCTTCATCCACTCGGGAACGAGCTTCGACGACGCGACGCTGGCTGCGTTGAAGGGGCGCCGGGACGTGGGGCTGAGCTTGCCCGTCGACCTCGGTCATTACGCGGGTCGTTCCATTCGGTTATATCGTCTGAATTATCCGCGGTAAGGCGCGAAGTGCAATTTTGTCAGTGTGCCGACAGCCAAGAAACAGCCTTGGCGATTGCGAACTTAATGGTGATAAAATCGACTGCATCGAGATCGACGATGACCCCGCAGCAGGATCATCCGGGGCGGCCAAGCCGTTTCGCGACGCAGCCACGACGTTCTTACTCGGGCCTGTATGATACACGTCGACTAGGGAGTTCGGCCCGAGATGCAGAGCTGGACGTTTCTGGCCTGTAACAGCTTTGGATCCTCAGCGATGTGGTCGCGGGCGTCGTCAGTAGATATCGCTTAAAAGGTGGTCGAGCAGAGTTGGGATCGCGGTTTGATTTCAGCCTACCCAGCGGCGACGAGTTCAGATGTTTGCAGCTGAAGATGCAGAGGGGACCGTTGTCGATGCCTTCACCCGCCCGATCACCCGGCAATTCGTTCTTTTACCCACGTAATCGGCGTCGTGCTATGCGCCTCGGCGACAAAGCCCTTCAGCACCCGCTGTAAAACCCCAGCCTTTCTAGATTCAAGTTAGGGCTGCCCGGCGGAAACTTTTTGTCGAAATCCAGAATGGAATCGACATGTTCGATGGCAATCGATAGACACTTTTTCGGTGTCCGCGCCTCAATTGAGACTGGTATGACATTGGCTGATATTATGGCCGGCCAAACAGTTGAGGCTACGTCTCCATCTGGGACAAGCGGCCGGCGGCGCGTAGCCGTTGACGCCCATGTTCATCTACGCGGCGACGTGACGATGAATTTGAGGGTGGCGGCTGACAATTTCGCCACGGCGGGAAGCGACGTGGGTGCGGTTCTTTTGACGGACAGTGAGGCCGTCGACACCTTCGAAACACTCTACAGCGCAGGTCTCCCGCATGGGATCTGCGAAACGGGAGAGGCGATCTCGTTGATGTCGCAGCTGGGCATCAGGCCTGTGCTGCTGGTCGCTGGCTGTCAGGTAGTCACCGCCGAGCGCGTGGAGGTGTTGTTGATCGGAACACGACGCAAGCTTGCGGACGGTTTGCCGCTCGAAGCGGTTCTTCGGGATGCTGAAGAGCGCGACGTGTTGGCGATCTTACCCTGGGGCCTGGGTAAGTGGGTCGGGACTCGAGGCAAGCTTGTTGTAAAGGCACTCGAACGGCATCGAGGTGTGATGGTCGGTGACATTCCCGCCCGTCCGCGGGCGTTCAGGTCGGCGTTGCTGTCCCATCCGCGCAGGCTTGGCCGGCGCGTACTGAGTGGCACCGATCCGCTGCCCCTTCCGAAGGAAAGCAATCGTATCGGGACTTTCGGGCAGATAGTGTCGGTAAAACTAAACCCCATCGCCCCGGCCGCTTCGTTAATCGCCGCGCTCCGATCGCCAGAAACGGCCCTTGAAACCTATGGTCGGCGCCAATCGCTGGTCGAGATGGCGGGCCTTCAATGGGCACTGCGACGCGAAAACAAGCGCCTGGCCGCATGAAGGTCCTGTTCCTCGCGCCCCAGCCCTTCTTCGTCGAGCGGGGTACCCCCATTGCTGTGCGCTTCGCGGTCGAGACGCTATGCCAAGCGGGGCACGAGGTCGACTTGGTTGTTCTCCACGGCGGCGAGGACATTGCCATGCCGGGACTGACGCTACACCGCGTTAAGCGCCCGCCTTTCGTGGGCGAGGTGCCGATCGGTCTATCGCCCGCCAAGATTCTGTGCGACCTCTTCCTAGTGGCCACCGCCTTCCGGCTGCTTTCGCGCAAGCGGTTTGATGTAATCCATGCTGTGGAGGAGTCGGTGTTCCCGGCCCTGGCCGCGCGGGCTTTTCGGCGGTTCAAACTTGTTTACGACATGGATTCGTTGATGGGCGACCAGGTCGTCGAGAAGTGGCCTCGCTTAGCACCGCTGCGACGGTTGTTCGCCGCGATCGAGCGGTGGCCGATGCGGCGGGCCGATCTAGTAATGCCGGTGTGTGCCGCGATCGCCGACCGGGTCCGCGCATTGGCGCCGGGTCAGACCATTCAGTTGTTGCCCGACGTGGCCACGCCCGTTGCGGCCGCTTCCCCCAATGCTGGGCCGGTGCTGGACCTGCGCACAGTGGTAGGCAGCGCGACCACATCTATCGCGCTGTATGTGGGCAACCTTGAGTCCTACCAGGGCACGGACCTGCTGATCGACGCCTTCGCGCAACTGCCGCCCGGCTGTGACTGTCACTTGATCATTGTCGGCGGTCGACCCGACCATGTCGAGGCGGCTCGGGCCCGGGCGCGAGCCGTACGTGCGGGCGAACGCGTAAGTTTGATTGGGCCGGCCCCGCTCGCGCACTTGCCAGCGCTGTTGCGGCAGGCAGATATTCTATGCTCGCCGCGGCTGAAGGGCGTGAACACACCGATGAAAATCTACGCCTATATGCAGGCTGGGCGCGGAATTGTCGCGACTGACATTCTGTCGCACACGCAGGTGCTGGATCAATCACGTGCCTTGCTGGTGCCGCCAGGTGCGGCAGCGTTCGCCGGGGCGGTCGCGGCGCTCGCCGCCGACCGGGCCTTGCGCGAGCGGCTGGGTGTGGCGGCTGCACGCTACGCCGAGGAGGAATATGGGGCCGACGCGTTCCAACGTCGGTTGCTCGCCGGTTACGCAACGCTGCTCGACGAGCATTCGGCCCTTCCGCGTTTGTCGATGGTCACGGCTAGCGCCCGAGCTGATCAACTGGGGTGAAGATGGAGCAACCGGCAAACAGGAAGTGGCCCGCCCCCGACTTCTCGGTCGTAGTACCTTTGTACAACGAGGAAGATAACGTTGCGCTGCTTCATGGCGCCCTCACTGATGCTCTCGCGGAGGGAAGCCGCAGCTACGAGATCATTCTGGTAGATGACGGGAGCAAGGATGCGACCCTCAGCCGCGCGATAGAATTGACGGAGCGCGACAGCCGAGTGCGAGTGGTCGAGTTCCAGCGCAACTATGGGCAGACCGCAGCGATGGCAGCGGGCATTCACACCGCGCGCGGCCAAGCGATCGTCACGATGGATGGCGACCTGCAAAATGATCCGCGTGATATCCCGGAACTGCTCGCGCTGATCGACCAAGGCAACGATATGGTGGCCGGCTGGCGGCGCAAACGCCAAGACGAAGGAAAACGCGTTTTTATTTCCAAGATCGCAAACCGCATCATCAACAAAGTGCTAGGCGTCCAAGTGCGCGACAGCGGCTGCTCGCTCAAGGCTTTCCGACGCGAGTTGATTCAAAGCCTGCCATTCCATGGTGAGATGCACCGCTTCATCCCCGCGTTAAGCCAATTGGCAGGAGCGCAAGTCGCGCAAGTTCAGGTGCGCCACCATGCGCGCCAGTTCGGCGTCTCGAAGTATGGCTTTTCGCGAATCTACAAAGTCGCACTCGATATTATATCAATCCACTTCCTGCTCCGCTATGCGCGGCGCCCCAAAACTTGGCTCGTTGGGCCGATCGCGAGTTTATTTGCGAGCGGAGTACTGATTGTCATCCTGGTTGAGGCTGGTCCTCGGAATGCAATGGTCCTCTGGTCGATCGGCGTGCTGCTGCTTAGCGCTGCGGGCCACTTGGCCGCGCTAGCTGCGCTGACCTACATGTTATCAGTGGTGGAACCACGTGTGGGTCAATACGCAGGGATTGCTGCCAAGCTTCTGGCCAAGCGTGTTCCAGCAGGGGAAAGCGGATCATGAACTCGCAGCAAGAACAGGTGGTTGGTGCAGCGCCAATTGGGCCCGACTTGTCCGTGGTTATCTGTATCGAGCAGCGGGTTGGAAACTTACAATCCCTACTCGATATATATCGTAGGGGTCTGGCTCCGCTTAGGCGAGAGATCGAGTTTATTTTTGTCGTTGCCCAAGGAAGCCACGCTGCCGCGCTTGGCGCACTCGCTGCTCGCGGCGAGATCAAGATCGTCCAGTTGCCGCGCCAGTTCGGGAATGCGGCGTGCCTGAGAGAAGGCGTGCGTCTCGCCGCGGCGGAGGACATCCTACTCTTGCCACCATATCTGCAGGTCGTGCCAAGTGCGCTGCCGGGATTGGTAGAGAAACTCGCTGATGCCGATCTGGTGGTAGCGTCGCGCGAGCGTCGGCGTGACGCGTTGGGGAATCGTGCCCGCGGTGCCGCGTTCCGCAATGTGGCTCGGATTACCGGATCGCGTTTTGACGACCTCGGTTGCCAAGTGCGCGTGATGAAGCGCGGTGTACTCGACCGAATCGTGCTACAGGAGCAGATCGGCTTTCTTCCAGTTCTGGCGGAACATGCCGGCTTCAAGGTTGAGCAGGTCAGAGTTCCGCAGGCGGCTGACGATCAAGGCTATCGGTCGCATGACCTGCGTTCATATGCTCGCAACACTCTCGATATTCTCTCGGTCGGGTTCTTGATGCGGTTTCTGCAAAAACCGTTCCGGCTGTTTGGGGCAATCGGCATCTTTCTGACCCTCATCGGCGTTCTACAAGGCATAGTATTGCTCCTGCAGCGCGCTAACGGCGTCGCGCTGAGCGACCGACCGGCGCTGCTGCTGGCGGTGCTGCTGATTGTGCTGGGGCTGCAGGTCGCAGCGGTTGGGCTGATCGCCGAAGTCGTCCTTTTCACGCGGTTACCGGCAACCTCGACCTACCGAATTCGGCGAATAGTTGGGCGGGCCGAACACGACGTTTGACCGCTTGGAGAATAGAATGGCTGAGTTTGACGCCGTCGTCGTTGGCGGCGGCATCCAAGGTCTTATGGTAGCATGGGAGATCGCCCGGCATGGCGGTCGGCCGCTGCTGCTCGAACGTAACGCTCTCGGGAGCGGCGCAAGCAATGCCAGTCTGGGCATTGTCCATGGCGGCCTCCGCTACCTTCAATCGCTGGACGTGCGGCGCTGGCACCGGTCGCGACGCGAGCAACTCTGGTTCGCGCGCGAGTTCGCCGCCTACACCCGTTCCATCGACTGTGTCATGCCGCTGTACCGCGGCGCTTTTCGTTCGCGTTCACTGTTCCGAACTGCCTTTTTGCTAGAGCGGGCGATGGCGAGGGTCACGGGGCTCGTCACGCTCGGACGAAAGGCGCACCTCGTCACGCCCGCCGAGGTTGCGGGCGGCTACCCAATTCCGCGGGCCGGCCTTGTCGGTGGCGCGGTCTGGCCCGAACTGGCGGTCGACGATCCGCTCGGGCTGATGCGCAATATAGCTGGCCGCATCGAGCAAGCGGGCGGTGTCGTCCGTGAGCATGAAGAAGTGGTTGCTCTCGATCTGGTAGGGAGCGCAGTGCGGGGTGTTGTGGTCCGGGGAGCGCAACGCGAAACGCGCTATGCCGCGAATACAGTAATGCTCTGCGTCGGCGCGGCGTCGCGGTCCATTGCGCGGAGGCTCGACCGCGACCTTCCAGCGCTGTCAGCGCGTACGCTGGCCTTTAACCTCTTACTTGATGTGCCCGCAGTGAGCGGACAGGCAGTGGCGGTGTCACCCGTACCGGGCCGCGGCCGAAGCTACTTCCTGCGCGATAGAGGCGGCCGACTCCTCGCCGGGACCTACTACGCGCCCATCGAGGCCGATCTCGGTCGTGGTGCGGTTGTGACTGTGCCGCCAACGCTGGTCGAGGCCTTTTTGAAAGACCTTTGCGCCGCAGCGCCATGGCTGAAGGGTGTCTCCATTCTCGAGACTTGGGCCGGGCTGCTGCCCGACGTGGACGGGGGTGGTAAAACATTACGCGCGCATGATCTGGTCTTGCACCATGGCGATCATGGCGGGCCGCGCGGCCTGTGGACGCTGCTCGGCACCAAACTCACTACCGCGCACGCGCTCGCTGGTGAGGCAGTCAACCGCGCTCTCTTCAAACCTTCGCGTCAAAGGGACCAAGTCGATGAATAGGCTGCAACCGCCCGCCCTGGTCGCGATTACGGGGGTGAGCGGCGCCCTCGGCGGCGTGCTGGCACGGCGCCTGCTGGCCGACGGGTTTCGCGTTCGCGCGCTGTTTCGCGTGCGTGACGACGCCTGGGATTCGCTGCCCCATGCCGAGACGGTGATCGGCAACCTGTCCGACGAGCAAGCGCTTGCACGTTTGACGGAGGGTGCAGCGGGGGTCATGCATATCGCGGCCATGTACCGCAACGACGGCCCAGCCGAGGCGTTCCTTGAAGTCAACCTGCACGGCACGGAACGCCTGCTCCGAGCGGCGCAGAAGGCCGGAGCTGAGCGGTTCGTCTACTGCTCCACCATCGGCGTCCATGGCTCCGTCGAGCTCACGCCCTCCGACGAAAACGCGCCACTCGATCCGCGCGACAACTACCAGGAAAGCAAGATGCGGGCAGAAGCATTCTGCCGGGCCGAGGTCGGCCGAACAGCCACCGAGATTGTGATCATAAGACCGTGCGGCATCTATGGGCCAGGCGACACCCGCATGCTCAAATTGTTTCGGATGCTTGCCAAGGGTGTGTTCGTCCAGATTGGCGCCGGACGCAGCAACTTCCACCCGGTCTACCTAGACGATTTGGCCGACGGATTTGTGCGGGCGATGACGACGCCCGGCATTGATGGGGAGACCTTCATCATCGGAGGTCCAAACTACATGCCGTTACGCGCATACATCGGAACTGCCGCGGCGGCGCTCGGCGTGCCGCCGCCCCGGATCAAAGTTCCTTATGCGGCGGTGAACGTCGCAGCCCGGCTGTGTGAGGCGCTCTGCAATCGGATCGGGGTGGAGCCGCCGCTACACCGGCGGCGACTGACCTTTTTCAAGCACAACCGCGCTTTCTCCATCGACCATGCGCGCGAGCTGCTCGGCTACGACCCTCAAACCGACCTTGCCGAAGGGTTCCGCCGCACCGTCGAGTGGTACCGCGAACAGGGGTTGTTACGATGAACCTCGATACGGCGCCTGATATTGAAACATCAAGCGATGCTTATGCGCGCCGCTTTGCGGGCAACGCTGGCAGCATGTTTTTAGCCCGGCAGGAAGAACTTGTGATGCAGGCACTTGCGGACCAAGGGCCTGTCACAATCTTGGACGTTGGCGGCGGGCATGGGCAGTTAAGTGGGCCGCTCGCAGCTTGCGGCCATCAGGTTACTGTTCTGGGGAGCGCCCCGGAATGCGCCGCGCGGCTTAGTCAGGACAAGCGAAACGCCGGGGTCACTTTCGCGACCGGCCCGCTGGACCGCCTTCCGTTCGAGGACCGCTCATTCGACACGGTCGTATCGATCCGCACTATGGCGCACGTCGAGGACTGGCAAAATTTCCTTGGCGAACTTTGCCGGGTCGCATCGCGCAGCGTAGTGATCGATTACCCCGAACTCGCAAGCTCGAACATGCTGTCGCTTGCGACGTTCGGTTTGAAGAAAAGGATCGAGGGCGACACCCGCGTCTATCGAAGTTTCCGATCGTCGACACTTCGTCAGGCCTTTGCGGCAAGTAGCTTTCTAGTGACCTCTGTGGACCGGGAATTCTTACTGCCTATGGCGCTCCACCGGGCAGGCAAAGGCGCTGCGCCGCTTCGCGCTATTGAACGGGTCGGGCGTGCCATGGGTGTGACCCGGTTCGCCGGCAACCCAGGGATCATGCGCGCGGACCGCCGCTGACGGTCCGGAAGGACGCAATGCATACCGTGGCGGTGCGTAAGCTGACGGGGACGAACTCGGCATTCCAGATCGCTCGTTGCCACCTGCGATTGTCGGCCTCGACTTCTGGCAAGCGTAGAAATGGTCACACCATCACACCGTGAAATCGGATACATGAGTTCTTTCCTCGCGAAAAGGCTACGTAACAGAGCATCGCGTAGTAGCTTCCTCGCTGAAATAAATGACGCCCTCAATTTTCGATCCTTCGACGATGCTTCGAACTTGCTGAATTGAATCTCGGCTGCGAGTGTGAGCACCATGGCGGCAAGGGGGCGTCAATTATGATGTATCTGGTCACCGGCGCGGCCGGCTTTATCGGGTCCGCGGTAGTTAAGCGTTTGCTCGACCGCGGCGAGCACGTGGTCGGAATCGACAATCTTAACGATTACTACCCTGTACAGCTTAAGCGCGATCGGTTGGCCGCGCTTACGCATCCGGAATTCACCTTCGCAAACGTCGATATTGCGGACGCTGCCGCACTCGACGCGTCACTCGCCCGGCACCCGGTCACGCATATAATCCACCTCGCAGCACAAGCAGGGGTGCGCTATTCTTTGACGAACCCTCAAGCCTACGTGCAATCCAATCTGGTCGGGCAGGTTAATATGCTCGAATACGCACGGCGGCTGAGCGGTTTGCAGTCAATGAGTTATGCTTCGTCGAGCTCGGTTTACGGCGGAAACGTCAAGCAGCCCTTCTCAGAACATGATCGCGTCGACAGCCCTGTTTCGCTCTATGCTGCGACCAAGAAGGCTGATGAACTGATAGGTAACGTGTACGCTCATCTTTATCGATTACCCTTGACTGGTCTCCGGCTGTTCACTGTCTACGGCCCATGGGGTCGGCCTGATATGGCGCTCTGGCTCTTCACTGAGGCAATCCTTCGTGGCCAGCCCATTCTCTTGTTTAACAATGGAGACATGCAGCGCGACTTTACGTATATTGACGATATTGTTTCGGGCATCGTCGCCGTTACGGACTCGCCTGCAATGGATAACGGCAGGGACCCGCCGCACCGCGTTTACAACATAGGCAATAGTCGGCCTGAACAGCTACTGCGGGTGATCGACATTCTGGAGCACGCTGTCGGTAAGAAGGCAATACGCAGGCTCGAACCCATGCAGCCTGGCGATGTGCCCGCGACTTATGCAGATATCTCGGCCATCGCGGCCGAGCACAGCTACGCTCCAACAACGTCAATCGAGGTCGGTATTCCCAAGTTCGTGGAGTGGTACGCGAGGTACCATCATTCCAAATGAGGGACGGTGGCGGCGGTGAACATACCAAGCTTCGCAAGCAGCTGTTTTAGCCAGGTTCGGGAAACGACCAAGCCGCACAGCAATGCGAGTATGCTGCTGCTCTTGTTGGCGGACGAGGCGTAAACTGCGACGGCTCCGTCAAGGCAACTGCGTGGGCTGGTAAGCGGCGCAGGGTAGGGCAGGCGCATTTCCCGCCCGCGCACGCCTGACAGCTAGTTCCGCACTCAAATTCTCACGTGACCGGGGAAGGGGCGGTCAGGCTGTCCATATCGGAAAGCAGGGAGGCCGCAGAAGATCGCAGCCGACGTGCACGCCACTGGGCCAGCCCCCCCCCCCCCCGGCGCGCCACCTTCTCGTCCGTCAGTCAAAAAGTCGCTCATCCCGATCTCCTCGCGGAGCCTGAGTCAGATCGCGACAGTTGTCTCAATGAGTCCTGACCCTAGTTGAGGGGGGAGCGGACTAGCCCAGCATGGCCCCAGCGACCACAATTAGTGCCGTTACTCCACTCGTCGTAAGTGTGCTTCCGCATCCAGTAGCGCCGGATCGGCTAGCATCCTACCTTCCTCCAGAAGGAGCTCGTGTCGTCAGTGGTGATTGTCGTTCGCAAAGCGGAGCATGAGCACGTCGAACGTTGTCAGCCGGCCCCTCGCCTTGTCACATCGATGCTGTTTAGCTGAGCGGTCACCCCCTTCATCAAGGATGCGCCCCTCTGGCTCTCTGCCCCGCCATTTAACCGAGCGGCTGCTTACCAATATTGCTGCCAGGAGCGGACGGGCAATTACCCAGCCATTTCTCCCTTTTCGTGTTCAGCAAACGTCCGTTTGACCCTACCTGTACTTGATCTGCGTGTGGCGGAGGTGCTTCGAAAGCGAGCCTTAGAGCAACACATAATTGCAATACATCTCAACGAGGCAAGCGGGTTCGTTCAACCGCTGTTGCAGAACTTAGGACATTGGCGACACAGTCGTGCCCCAACGAGCTAGCCGGCTGACGCCGGCATGTGACGCGAGAGGCCTGGCGCTTTTAGAAGCCGAAACGCAGGCCGGCTTCGATGCCGTGCGACCGCAGCCCGCGCACGCGAACTGATCCGACTAGCGGCGCACTCAGATCAGCGCTCGGGGTCGCGAAATAGCGGTAGCCAAAGGAGGCTGTCACCCGATCCGTTACCGGACCGCTCAGCCCCGCCATCGCCTGATAGGCAAAGACGGTTTTGCTGCCTGAAACGGTACCAAGGCTCCGCGGAAGGGCGCTCACAGGGAGGCCTACCGCGCCGACGTCGCGTGCTCGGAAACGAGACGCGCCCACTCCGCCACCAAAGTAAGGACGTATCGCACCGAGGCCGAGAGATGGTTCAAGATACAGATTGCCCATCCCGCTAAGCGCCGACACTCGGCCTGTGCCGAGGGCACGAAGTCCGAAACCAGTGGCACTGTCGACCGAGGCGCGACGGTAGCTTCCCTCAAGCTCAGCACGGAATGGCCCGACCCGACCGCCGATTGCTGCCAAACCCAGAAAGCCGTCATCGAGCTTGGCCGAGACGCCTGCGTTCGTGCGAAGCCGCTCGCTCAAGACCAGTCCGCCACCAACAGCAACGTACAGGCCGCTGCCGTCAGACGGGGCGCGATCCGTCGTTGAGCCCTCCTGCGCCGTACCGGTAGAGATGTCCTGTGCGTATGCAGGCGCTGCAAAGGCAAAACACGCGGCGCTCATCAAGGCGCGAACTGGGATAATCATGATCGTTCGTCCTTGTGTCTAAACACTACCAGTAATCCCCTGCCGCAACCTGCGCCTTAACTTGTGACATGATTCATGCGGGCAGGAACTAAATGTAAGTTAGAGCAATAAGAACCACGGCAGCGAAGCCTTAAACCTTCTGCGAGGCGTTCTGTTCAAAGACAAGCGAAGGAAATGATCATGAAGATCGTGAAACTGATGCTGGCTTCAGCTGCAGTTCTTGGACTGAGTGCGGGTGCCCTGGCGCAAACGAGCGGTGGCACGTCATCTGGCGGACAGTCGGGATCCTCAACCGGCATGAGCAGTGGGTCGGGTGGATCCGGCGCGAGCGCGACAAGCAGCCGGCGATCGGGGGCGAGCGCCCACTCCAGGAAAAGCCACGGCAAGTCGGCCACCCGGTCACGTGGCGCAAGCAGGACCAGCGGCGGATCGTCCAGCTCGTCGGGCATGTCCGACAGCTCCGTAAATTCGGGTAGTACCGGAACCTCGGGCGGCGCCGGCGGCACCGGTAGCCAGCAATAACCCAGGCGTGATCCTGCCGGAGGTAGGTCGCTGGCTGCCCTCCTCCGGCAGACTCATCATTCAGGGTAGTCAGCAACGGCCGACTTTCCCCGCTTGCGAGCCAGTTTCTTGTACCACAATCGTGGGGCGCCAGCGATCCTTTCGGAAGAGCTTGATGGCCGATGAATTTCCACAGACGCCTGGGGGTGCCCATCTACGTACGGTGGCGATGCCCCGCGACGCCAATGCGAGCGGTGACATCTTCGGAGGCTGGACTCTGTCGCAAATGGACCTGGCCGGTGCCACATTTGCTGTCAGCCATTCGGGCCTGCGCGTCGTCACCGTTCGGATCGACGGGGTTGAATTTCTCGAACCCGTCCGGGTCGGTGACGACGTCTCAGTTTTCTGCGAGCTGGAGGAGCAGGGCCAAACCTCGGTCAAGGTTCGTGTCGCGGTATGGGCACGAAACCGTAGCGGGGCCGAGCCCCATAAAGTCACCAATGGCCTGTTCACTTACGTAGCGGTCGACGACAACGGCAAGCCGCATCAGATTGAGCACTGACGCTGGGTCGCGAGACGTCCCGCGCTGCTCCTGCAAGGCCGCGAGCACCCAAGTGTCTGAATCGACACTGGTTGATGGCTACGGAACTCCAGTGTTTCTCACGCGCTCAGTGACTGTGGCAACCGTGCCGACCCGGCAAGAGCTGCGCCCAGCGATACATTCCGCTTTCCCGAAAGGCACCTTTATGGCCATCAAGGCTGTCCTGTTCGACATCGACGGCACGCTTGTGGACAGCAACGACTTCCACATTATGGCTTAGGAGGAGGCGTTTGCAGGCATTGGTGCCCAGTTCGATCGGCAGGTCATCCACGACCAGATCGGCAAGGGCACGGACATGCTGGTTCCCACCCTGCTGCCGGACACGGACGACGAAGGCCAGGAGAAGCTCGGCGAAGCGCACGGCAAGGCGTTCAAGTCGAAGTTCCTGAACCAGGTGAAGCCGTTCCCGATGGCGCGCGACCTTCTTCAACGCGTGCAACAGGCAGGCCAGAAAGTGGTGCTCGCCTCTTCTGCCTCAAAGGCGGAGCTCGACCACTACCTAGACCTGCTCGATGCGCGCGACATCGTGTCTGAAACGACCAGTGCCGACGATGTCGAGAACACCAAGCCGGCGCCCGATATATTCGCTACCGCGCTCAAGAAGATCGCGCCGCTTGCCGCCGACGAAGTGATCGTCGTGGGCGACACGCCTTATGACATCGAGGCTGCGAAGAAGTGCGGCATCGCTGCAATCGGGCTGCGTTCGGGCAAGTTCCCGGACGAGGCGCTTGAGCAAGCAGGCGCGATCGCCCTGTATCACGACGTTGCGGCGCTGCTGCAGGATTACGATCGCTCGCCACTGGGCGCCTGAGCAGCGCTTTCTAGCCCATCATCGCAGACGTGAGGTCATCATGAGCATCGCTTCCACTCTCGGGCTCGGGTCCGATCGCAAGGTCCGCTACGCTTTCGTTGCACTGGGCGACATTACGCAGGAAGCGATGCTGCCCGGCGTCAAGCACACCGGCAACTCTGAGATCGCGGCCTTCGTCACCGGTGATCCTGAGAAGGCGCGCGGCGTCGGCGAGCAATACGGCGTAAGCGACTGCTATAGCTACGAGCAGTTTGACGAGCTTCTAAGCTCCGGCAAGATCGACGCGATCTATCTTGCTACGCCGAATTGGCGGCATGCCGAGTTCGCCATCCCCGCGCTGAAGGCCGGCGTCCATGTTCTTGTGGAGAAGCCGCTGGAGGTCTCCAGCGAAAAGTGCCGCGCGATCATGGAAGCGGAAAAGGCGTCCAGCGCCAAACTGATGGTGGCATACCGCCTCCACTTCGAACCGGCGACGCTGGCGACCGTAGAACTCGTCCGCTCGGGCCAGCTCGGCGAGCTGATCGCGCTCAACTCCACCTTCGCCCAGATGGTCGACCCTGAGAACCACCGAGCGAAGAACGGCGTGCTGGCCGGCCCGATCTTCGACATGGGTCCTTACCCGCTCAACGCCGCTCGCTACATTTTCAGCGACGAGCCGACCGAGGTCGTCTCGGCGGTCGGAACCCGCCACCCGCAGGCAGGTCTGGGCGATTTCGACGACACGGTGTCGGTCACGCTTCGTTTTCCCGGCGACCGGCTCGCTCATTTCGTGCTGTCTTACTACGGCAACACCCTCGACTCCTACACGGTGATCGGCACGGAAGGCAGCGTCGAAGTCAATCCAGGCTTCATGTATGGCAAGCCGCTCGAGCAGTTCATCACGCTTGGCGAGAAGCAGAGCCACGAGAGCTTCAAGAACACCGACCATTTCGGCGGTGAATTGAAGTACTTTTCCGACTGCATCCTCAATGGCCGCGATCCCGAGCCGGGCGCAGAAGAAGGCTATGCGGACGTCCGCGTACTGGAAGCGATCGCTCGCGCGGTTGAGACCGGTAAGCGGCAGGTGCTGGAGCCATTCACACGTACCAAGCGGATCGACACCGAGGTCCAGGAAGAACGACTTCCCGCGAAGCGCTCGCCTGAACTGGTGAACACCTCCAACCCCGGAGAGGGTAAGGAGAAGGTGCCAAAGAACTAGAGCGGTTTTCGATCAATCTGCATCGTGGCCGGCGTTGGTGAAGTAGTTGGCGCATTCAGCGGGCGAGTAGAGGTCGATGATGCGGCCGATGGCGTTCCAGAGGCCGTGGATGGTGCGCTCGGCAGCTTTGCGCAGGTGCGCCTTGAGCTTGGAGAAGGCCTGTTCGATCGGGTTGAAATCGGGACTGTAAGGCGGGAGGTAGAGCAGGCTGGCACCAGCGGCCTCGATCATCTCGCGCACGGCGGGCGCCTTGTGGCTCGACAGGTTGTCCATGATCACGACGTCGCCGGGGTTGAGCTCGGGGACGAGCACCTGCTCGACATAGGCGTGGAATGCGTCACGGTTGATCGGCCCGTCGAGCACCATCGGCGCCACCATGCCGGTGCGGCGTAGGCCGGCGACGAAGGTCGTCGTCTTCCAATGTCCGTGGGGCACGCTGGCGCGGAGCCGCTTGCCTCGTCGACACCGGCCATGGCGGCGGGCCATGTTGGTGGATGCCCAGGTTTCGTCGATAAACACCAGCCGCTCGGGATCGAGGTCGAGCTGGCCCTCGAACCAGGCCCAGCGCCGCGCTACAATGTCGGCGCGGTTCTGCTCGCTCGCATGGGCCGTCTTTTTTTGCGCGTGATCCGGTGGCGGGCGAAGAACCGCCACAGCGTCGCGATGCTGGTGCTCACACCGTGCCCGGCCAGCATCATGCGCAACTCGTCCAGCGTGATGTCGGACTGCTTCTCGATGGCGGCATGGATGAGGGCGGCATGATCCTCGATCTTGGCCGAGCGACGATCGCCACCCTGCGGCTTGGCGGCCGGCGTACCGTGCTGAAGCGAGAGCTGTCGCCAGCGGATCGCGCTCGCGGCGCTCACCCCGAACCGTTCGGCCGCAGCTCGGCACGACAGCCCACCATCTACAGCAGCAACCACGCGGTCCCGCAGATCACGCGACATGGCTCGACCCATCCCTGCCGGCCTCCTTCGCCAGCAGGGAGGCTGAATCAGAAAACCCGCCCTCTGTGAATCATCAACGATTCAGATCGGCCGAAAACCGCTCTAAGCTCCTCTCGACGCGGCTCTCCGCATTTCTGAGCTGCTGCTGCCCGGCCCCGTCGAGCGTCAGCCGCTCGTAAGGCGGACAAGAGTAGCTGTGCCGAGGATTGGCACTGTCGGCGCCTCTTTTCGAGCGACCTTGAGCCGCGCTACGGCGCCCTTTTCACGTCTATGAGGGTTAGTGTCAGGCCTCGCCCAGCGCGCGGCGAATCTGCTGTTCTTCCAAGTCCAGTTCCTCGCCCAGCGCGCGATGAGCGTCGGCATCGATCTGGTCGGTTTGCTCCTTGTGCTTCTCCCGGGCAGCCCCGATCGCAATGAGGCGAAGCCGCTGTTGAGCCTCCAGTTGCTCGGTCTTGCTATCGATGTCCTGACCTTCGATGCTCGCCCGTTCGGCACGGGCCTTGTATTCCTCCACCAGTTCCTCTGCGGCCTCGGCGTGTTCGGACCCGTCGTCGTCCAGATGCTCCTGAACTGCCTCAAGCGAAGCTGCTGCCAGCTCTGCCCTCGCCTGCGCTGTGTCGGGTTCGGGCAGGGTTTCATCCTCTTCCTCGGCTAAACCGAGCCGGCGTATCGCCCAGCCTAGCGTCGTGCCCTGCACGACGAGCGTAGCGAAGATCGCGCAGAACGCCAGGAACACGATGATGTCACGCCCTGGAAACTTAGCCGGCAGCGCTAGGGCCGCAGCCAGGCTGACAACACCCCGCATCCCCGCCCAGGATAGGACGGCCGGATAACTCCAGGGTGGCATCGGGTCCCGCTCGCGCACGGATCTGAATATGACGCGAGGCAACAAGATGCTGGGGAAGACCCAGACAAAGCGACTGACGATCAGAGTGGCGGACACGGCTAAGCCAAGCAGCGCCAGGCGAGTGGCATCATATCCCTCCAACCGTTCGATAATGCTGCGCAGCTGCAAGCCGATCAGGATGAAGATCAGGGCGGTGAGCAGGAATTCCACGAACTCCCAGATATTCGCCACGGCCAGCCGCGTTTGCGCCGTAAACTCGGCATGCTGCTGCCGGCCGAGAACAAGCCCACACGCCACTGCCGCCAGCACGCCCGAGACATGGACCTGCTCCGCCAGGAAGTAGGCGAGGAAGCCCGCGAGCAGGGAAACTGTGACGTCGAGCAGAGTGTCCTCGATCCGCGCAAACACCCAGATAGCGAAGCGACCAACGATCCAGCCCGCGAGCGCTCCGCCGATAGCGGCCCCGAAGAACTGCAGAACACCCTCACCAAAGCTGAAGGTGCCTGCCAGCGTTGCTGCGACTGCCAAGCGGTAGAGGACCAGTGACGATGCGTCGTTGATGAGGCTTTCGCCCTCGAGCACGGTAACAATGCGTTTGGGCAGCTTCACCTGCTTCAGCACCGCAGCGGCCGCAACGGCGTCGGGAGGCGCTACGATCGCGCCAAGAGCAATTGCTGCCCACCAGGGCAGACCCGGCACGAGCAGCTTGCTGACGACCGCAACGGCTGCTGCGGTGAAGAATACGGCGCCAACTGCCAGCAGCAGAATGGGACGAAGGTTGAACCGGAACGCTGGCCAGTCCGTGCGATAGGCGCTCACCTGCAGGAGTGGCGGCAAGAACAACGCCAGCACCAGGTCGGGCTCAAGCTCCACCGTGCCGACGCCGGGCACGAAGGCGAGCGCGATCCCGCCGAAGATGAGCGACACGGCCAAGGGCACACGAAGGCGCTGGGCGAGATACGCCAATGCTACGGAGGCAGCGACCAAAGCGAGGAGCAACTCGAAGGTATGCACCGTTAGCCGTTTCCGGACCTAGGCTGCCCGACTACGGCTAGCCTCCCAAGCTGATGATAACGGGCTGCCAGCACCTCAGCGCTCAACCAAGGAGCGCGAAGAGCATCTGAGCATTGATGATTTGTGCAGAGCAGCGCTCGCTTCCTCGAGCGGCAACCGGGACAGGACAACAGCGCTGACCTGCGGATTGGGCGACTGGTCGCCCCCCACGCACCTCATGCGAGGCCCCGCTCCTTCGCCCAAAGAACCGCTGCGTTGCGACGATTGACGCCGATTTTGCCGTAAACTCGCGCGATATGGTTGCGCACCGTGTTCCCCGACAGATCGAGGCGGGCTGCGATTGCCTTGTCGTCCAGCCCCTCGCAAATCAGCTCCAATACCTGACGCTCGCGGGGCGATAGGTCCTGGACCGGCTGCGCCGGTTCGGTCCGCGGATTGCGAAGGCAGGCGAGCTTATCCATGACTGAGCGGCTGAACCAGCTCGCATCCTTCATCACGGCCTCGATCGCATCGACCAACTCAAGCTCGCTGTGCCGGCGTTCGGTGATGTCCTGGAACAGCCACAAGGTGCAGCGCTCGCCCTTGATCACCATGCGCTCGGCCGAGAGCAGGCAGTCGATGGGCCGGCCGTCCGCGTGGACCAGACGAATGTCACGGTTGCGAACTCCTCCCGAGCGATCGATCTCGCCTTCTACGACCAGCCGGTCGTTTGGATCGGCCCAGATCTCCGGATCGCCGGGAGCCCGTCCGACAGCGCTGCCTACGCTTCTGCCGAGAAGACGGGCGAACGCCTCATTGGCATCCACTGTGCGGTGTCCATCGGGGGACGTGATCACCATGGCCACGGGCGCCATCGAGAACAGGGTGGAGAAGTAGGTCTCGCTGGCGCGCAGGGCCCGCTCAGCCTTTCGCCGGGGCTCCAGGTCAGCAAAAGTGAAGAGCACGCACTTGTCGTCGCCGATCTCGATTGGCTGTCCGGCGATGATCACGAGCTTGTGGTGACCGTCCGGGATCGGCAGCTCGGCTTCCATCTGCGGAATCGACTGCCCGGCCGCGAGCCGCTGCTTGGCATAGTCCAGTCGCTCCGCTTTATGGAGGACGTCGAGCTCGTACAGGCTTCGACCAAGAACGACATTGCGCGCGTAACCGGTCATCTCGAGAAAGCCCTGGTTGACCTTCACGAAGCGCTGATCTGACAGGCGAAGGATCAGCGCCGGTGCGGGATTGGCCTGGAACATGGCTTCGAACCGGGCCTCGGCCTCATACTGGTCCGACACGTCCTGGATCACGAGTGCAAGGCAGTCAGGCTCTTCGTCGCCCCCGGTCATGACGACATCCCGGACGTGATGGGTCCAACGCGTCTCGCCACCACTGATGGGAGACACCTCAATCACCAGGTCGGGGAAGCTCTCGCCTGCCAACACCCGCATCAGCGGGTATTCCCGGCTGGCCAGTCGGTGGCCATTGCGCAAACGGAGCGCAAAACGCTGAGCATAGTCGTCGGCCGTCGCACCGAGCTCATCCGCACCTGCTACGCCATGCATGGTGAGCGCAGCCTCATTGGCCCAGATGATCGAGCCCGACAGGTCGATCAGGATGACTCCAGCGCTAAGTTCTCCAATTAACTGTTCGAGGTGGCGCAAAGTGCTGCTCGCCAGCACACGGGGGAGCGGCTCGGTCATGGTGCCATGAGCGCTCCGGCATTGCCGATGTTCCAATGCCTAAGCGGCCCAACGACTAACGTGCCTAGTAGCTTTGTACTAAGCGCATGTCGTTGCGCCTGTGCAATAACGGGACACATCTGAACGCGGTCACGTTGGGGCGGCCTACTGCAAGGCTGGTCATGTCCGACGACATCCAACGTATCCCGATAATCGAGGAGCAGGCCCGCGTCAGCAAGCGCGTGGTCGATACCGAACGCGTAACGGTCCGCACCCGCCCTGAGGACCAGGACGTCGTCGTCCGCGAGCATCTGAGCCGTGAGCGTGTCGACGTGGTCCGGGTGGCGGTAGATCGCGAGATCTTCGAGGTGCCTGCGATCCGGACCGAGGGCGACGTGACCATCGTGCCAGTCGTCGAAGAGCGGCTGGTCGTCGAGAAGCGGCTGTTCCTGGTCGAGGAGCTCCACCTGCATCGCCAGGTCGAGCGGACCGAGGTCGCCGTGCCGACGACGCTGAAGCGAACGCAGGTCGAGGTCGACCGCGAACCGATCACCCCACAGGAGAACCATTGATGGCTGACCCCGACAAGCGCACCAACGGCGCGCCGCCCAACCACCTCCATGTCGGGCCCGAGCACCACAAAAAGGGTCCGAACTGGCTTGCCTGGCTGGCTCTGCTGGCCGGCATTCTCGCCCTGCTGTTCGCGCTGAGCCGCTGCGGGCGGGATGATCAGACGACCACCACGACCACGCAAGCGGTGGTGACCAACGATACCGCAGCAGCAGCCCCGGCCGACAACGCCGGTGCAGTCGTCGCGGCAACGCCCAACGCAGGGTCCGCTGAGGCGCTGGCCGGTACGTCGGCTGTCGGGGGCTTCCTTGCCGGGACCGAGCCGACGCCGCGCACTTTTCAGTTCGAGAAGCTGAACTTCGATACCGCGAAGAGCGACGTCCGTCCCGCCGATGCGGCAGAGGTCAACCAAATTGCCGCGGTGCTCAAGCAGTACGGCAACGCCCATGTGCGGATCGCCGGCTACGCCGATGCCCGCGGTTCCACGCCAGCTAATACCGCGCTCGGCAAGGCTCGGGCCGATGCCGTCAAGGCGGCGCTTGTCGCGCAAGGGATCAACGCTTCGCGTATCGAGACCGTCTCGGGCGGCGAGTCCGATCCTGTCGACAGCAATGCGACCGCCTCGGGCCAGGCGGAGAACCGCCGCACCGAGCTCGTCGTCACCAGCCGCTAACACCAGATCTAAGCAGGAGAGAACACCATGTCCCGTACCATCACCGCATTGTTCGACAGCCGTTCCGATGCCGAAGCGGCCAAGAACCGGCTGCACATGGCGAACATCGATGCCAGCCACGTCCATGTCCACGACCAGTCGAGCCAGGGCTTTCGCTCGGAGGGCGCGTACTCGGACCATCAGGACCGCGGCGTCTGGGACTCGATCAAGAACGCGTTCCTGCCTGACGAGGATCGCCATACGTATGAGGAAGGCGTGCGTCGTGGCGGCGCGCTGCTGACTGCGGACGTTGAGGAGCATCAGGTCGATGACGCGGTTCGCGTGCTCGAAGACTCGAACTCGATCGACATCGACGACCGGTCGCAGCAGTGGCGCTCACAGGGCTGGAACTATGGCGAGGGTGACAGCGCCGCGACCGGACTGGGTGCAACAGCCGGCGCCTTTGGTACCTCGACGGACCGGGACACCAACGATCGCGATAGCCTGATTGGTCGCGGCACGGGCACCGGCAACACGGTCGAGGAAGAAGCGATCCCGGTCGTCGAGGAGCGCCTCCAGGTCGGCAAGCGTGAAGTCGAGCGCGGCGGTGTGCGTGTGCGCTCTTACGTGACCGAAACGCCCGTCCACGAGCAGCTCCGCCTGCGCAACGAGCGTGTCGATGTCGAGCGCCGGACGGTCGACCAGCCCCTCTCTGCAGCCGATGGTGACGCGTTCCGCGAGCGTACGGTCGAGATGACCGCCCGCGGTGAGGAGGCGATGGTCGCCAAGGAGGCGCGGGTCGTCGAGGAAGTCGTCGTACGCAAGACTGCCGACGAGGAAACGCGCGACATCGACGACACTGTCCGTCGGACCGATGTGGAAGTCGACGACCTTGGTACCACGCGCGGCGTTCGCGATGAGAACCTCGACGACGATGACCGCGGGATCCTCGGTGGTACGACCCGCCGCGATTACTGAACGGGCTTGCGCGTAGGCCAAGTGCCCACGCGGAGCCGCTGTGTCCCCGGGCAGCGTATCGCCCGGGTAAGCGGCTGAACAGAAGGTGCCGGGGAGTGATGGCGTCGCCAGCGCTCCCCGGCCGTTCAGAAAGATGGCCCATGCCGACCGCGATCACGATCATGCTCGGCCTTATAGCTGCCCTTCTACTGACTGGCGCAATCGCGGCAGCCCGTCGCCAAAGCGCGCGTCGACGACACGGGCGGGATCTCGGGCGGAGCAGGCCAAGTGAGCGTCGGGACCTTTGATCAATGCCGGGCCGAGAGGGCCCTGAGCTTACAGCCGAGCTGTAGAAAGAGAGACGGTCATGACAGAAGACTTCGATAACCGGGAGATTGGCAGCGGCCCTGCTGCACAAACGCGGCCCCATGGGCTTCCATCCGAGCCAGGACCAAGTCTGGCGTCACCGCCTTTCGATGCTACGCAACCGGCTGACCTTCTACCCTCGCCGGATCAGGTCCAGACTGAGATTCCGGTCACCTTCTCACCTCAGAGCGGTACGCCGTCGTCGACAGGTGAAGCCGTGCAGGCGGCTTCTTCAGTGGCCGGTCAAGCCAAGCAGAAGCTCACGGGCGCCCTGGACGCTCGCAAAGGCACTGCCGCTGATTATGTCGAGCAGCTGGCGCGGACGGTTCAGCGTTCCGGGCAGCAGTTCGAGGGCCAGCAGGACTGGCTTGCCAGTGCCATTGGGCGCGGTGCGGCGGAGCTGAACACGCTGGCGGGCACGATCCGCGACAAGGATCTGGGGCAGCTCGCGAGCGAGGTTCAGTCCTTTGCTCGGGCTCAGCCGGCCTTGTTCATGGGCGCGGCGCTCGCGGCCGGCTTTGCTGTTGCGCGCCTCGGGAAGGTCGCAGCCGGAAGCCTGTCGCGCGATGACCTCCCGACAATGCCGGAGATGAGCCATGGCCAACACTGATCCGCACGGCGGGCACAGCCTCGGCGAGATCGCCGGCGGGCTTGCCGGCGACGTCCAGGACCTAGTGCGGGGCGAGCTGGCGCTGGCCCGCGCCGAACTCGATCAAAAGCTGCACAGCCTGCTTGGCGGCGCGATATCGCTGGTTGGCGGAGCGCTGGTCGCTTTTGCCGGGCTGGTGGTCCTCCTCGAAGGCGGCGCGGCAGTGCTGGCGAAGTGGCTGCCGACCTGGGCCGCGCTGCTCATTGTCGGCCTCGTGATCGTCGTCGTGGGCGGGCTGATCGCGCGCGCAGGGCTCGCCAAGCTGTCGCTCAAGAACCTCACCCCCGA
This sequence comes from Sphingomonas aerophila, assembly GCF_014199305.1. Classification (GTDB taxonomy): domain Bacteria; phylum Pseudomonadota; class Alphaproteobacteria; order Sphingomonadales; family Sphingomonadaceae; genus Sphingomonas; species Sphingomonas aerophila. The sequence goes on along the minus strand of NZ_JACIJK010000016.1, from coordinate 6,166 downwards.
TCGAACGGCCGCCAATCTCAAGCAGGACGGCCGCACTCTCAAGGAGCATGTGTGATGGCCGACGCCACTGACGACACCGATCAGATCGAGCGCGATCTGGCACAAACCCGCGAGCGCATGGACCGACGTCTTGACGAACTGGGCGACCGGTTGGCTCCCAATCAGCTCGTCAACGATGCTCTGGCGCATGTGACGGGCGGCGATGGCGCTGATTTCACGCAAACCCTGATCGCCAAGGCCAAGGCCAACCCGATCCCGGCCGTACTGGCAGGCGTCGGCATCGCATGGCTGCTCGCGTCTAACCAGAACAAGCAGTCGCGTGCCCGGCCCGCGGATCTGCCGACACGGCTGCGTGACGCCGAAGCAGGCGTGGTGCGCCTCCAAGACGAGCACCCCGACGTTCATGCGAGCCGCGTCGACGACGCCCGTGGGCAGGTGCTCGGAATTGCGCGGAGTGCGTCGGATACCGCGGCCAGTTATGGCCAGCGGGTCAAGGACGCGATGGCCTCGGCCAGCCAGACCCTGCTCGAAAAGTCCCATGATCTGCGAAGCGGTACATCCAGCACCGTTGCCCGGCATGGCGGTGCGCGTGGGCTGGCGAGCAACCCTGTGGTCTTGGGCAGCGCAGCAGCGCTGGTCGGGCTTGTAGCCGGCGCGCTGATCCCGCTCAGCAACCAGGAGGAGGACGCTCTCGGCAACGTAGCTGGCCAACTGCGGACCAAAGGTCGGGCCCTAGCGCAGGACCTCACTGACCGCGGTGCACAGGTCGCCAGTGACGCGCTTGGCGCGGTCAAGGACAGCGCCCAGGCGCACGGGCTCACGGCCGACAAGCCGATCGGCGAACTGGTTGGTGACCTGAAGAGCGGTGAACTGCTCGGACACGTCAAGCAGGCTGCACAGGAGGTGGCCAGCGCAGGCAAGGAAAGCGTTCAGGCCCAGATGGGCCGCAACGAGGGCGGCCAGCGCTAGGTAATCGAGCCTGCTCGACCCAGTCGCCGCGAGGATTGCGGGGGCGGCCCTTGTGGCCGCCCCACACTGTAGGAGGATGAGTATGCGATACATGATCATGGCGACCGCGCTCATTCTGGTAGCCGGCTGTGACGGTCCGAATGAGAAGGCAGGCGAGGCGCAGGACCGGGCTGCCGCTAATGCAGCCGGCATCGAGTACAAAGGCGACGGCCCGGCCGAGCGGATCAGCGAGGCCGAGGACCGCGCTGACCGGGCTGCACGCAAGGACCTCGACGCGCAGCGGGACCGGATCAAGACCGAGGCAGACGCGCGAGCCGATCGGCTGGAGGAGCAGGCCAGGGAGATACGCCGCCTTGCCAAGCAGCGTGCCGATGCCCTGACGAGCGCTGCGACCGGCTCGGCCGCCCGCTGACGAACAGAAGGAATACCAGTTGGTTTACAAGGAACGGGTTGAGCGGGGCGGACTAATCCTGTTTCTGGCCGCGATCACCATCGCGCTCGCGGCCGTGGTATCCGGCTTTGCAGGAGCGCTGCTCTGGGCAGCGCTGGCGGCGCTCCTTTTTCAGCCGCTTTATCAGCGCCTGCTCGCCCGTTGGCCGGGCCGCAGCAATCGTGCGGCTGTGGTGACGCTGCTGATCATCACCTTTGCCGTGGTCATGCCTGCGCTGATCGTTGCCAGCCTGGTCGTGGAGCAAGCGGCGGGCGTGTACACGCAGGTGCGAAGCGGGCAGATCAACTTCGCAACCTACTTCCAGCAGATGCATGATGCGCTGCCGCTGCGCCTGCAGACGTTGATGGACAGTTCCGGCCTGGATAGCTTCGAACGCGTTCAGTCCCGTATCTCCGGTGCCTTGGGCAGCAGCGTCAGCATGATCGCTCGGCAGGCATTCTCGATAGGTCGCAATGCCGCTGCCTTCCTGCTGGCATTCGGCGTCGGGCTGTACGTGACGTTCTTCCTGTTGCGTGACGGAGCAGAGATCGGTCCTGCCATTGTCCGAGCACTTCCCTTGCAGCCGGACGTCGCAGAGCGCCTGTCGGCAAAGTTCGTGGCGGTTGTGCGCGCGACAATCAAGGGATCTGGCGTCGTCGCGCTGGTTCAGGGTGCGTTGGGGGCGGTGACCTTCTGGATCGTCGGCCTCCCGGCTGCCTTGCTGTGGGGTATGCTGATGGCGATCGCGGCGTTGCTCCCCGCGGTGGGACCAGCGATCATCTGGGTGCCGGTCGCGCTTTATCTCCTGGCCGCAGGAGCAATCTGGCAGGCGGTCGCCGTTGTGTTGTCGGGCGTGCTGCTGATTGGCCTGGCCGACAACATCCTGCGGCCGATCCTGGTCGGACGGGACACTGGCATTCCTGACTGGCTGGTGCTCGTGACGACGCTGGGCGGTATCAACCTGGTGGGCCTGAGCGGCATCGTCGTTGGTCCGCTGATCGGGGCGCTGTTCATCACCGGCTGGCAGATCCTGACCGAACAGCGGGCGAGCGGCCCGCTCGCTCGCGCACCCTCGGCAACCGAGCCTGACCCGTCGCCCCTCACTGACCAACACCGGTCAGTCTAGTGGCTTATCCAAGTTCGCTTTGCGTAAAGAACTCATCCGCAACAGGGTGCTTGATCCCGAGGCAGCCAATTGGCTCGCCTTGAGACGGAAGCATGTTCCTTACAGCAAGCGTGGCACGGTCACGTCGCACGCTCGACCCTGCGGACACCTCCATCTTCAATGGCGTTAAGCAACGAGTTCAGGAGTCAAGCATGCCTCACTCTCCACCCGTGCCGCCTGCCAATCAGTCGCCTTATCCCCTTGCGGAAAAACGTCACGACGAAACCGGCAACGGCGAGCCTGCGTCAGCAGCAGGTAAGGACACCAGTCCGCCCGCTGATGGCGCGCCTCATAGTCCGCGTGAGCTACCGGCAGCAAAAGCTATCACTCGGAATAGCATCGGCGCGTTTCTCGCAATCGCCGCGCTCGGAGCTTTAGTGGCGGGATTGACTTTCAAACACCGGCCGGAAGTCAGCACGCCGCCTAAGAAGAAGATGTCACGCAAGCACAAGAGATAGGCTCGGCATCCATATCACGTGGCGGCAGTTCAGTACGAGCGATAGCGCACCGCGCAAAGCGACCCACAACGAAGGAGATTGATGATGGCCGTATTCAACAAAGACATGTTCGATCTCGCGACCAAGAACAAGAACTTCCAGAAGGAGGTCTACTATGATGAGAACTGTCAGGTCGTTCTCATGAGCATCGAGCCGGGCGAAGATATCGGCGAGGAAGTGCACGACGCTGACCAGACGACGTTCTTTGTGGCAGGCGAAGGGCAAGCAGTCGTCGACGGCAGCCGCACCAAGGTGACGCGAAACCACATGGTCATTATTCCCAAGGGTGCGAAGCACAACATCATCAACAAGGGTGACGAGCCGCTCAAGCTGTTCACCGTCTACTCCCCGCCCGCTGAGGAGCAGGGGATCAGCCACAAGACAAAGGCCGAAGCCGAGGCAGCTGAGGAATAATCCACGAGGTAGCTCGGGCGGCGCTGCGCTGCTCGGGCCTCAAGGCTCTTGGACCAAATTGTTGAAAGGCAGACAGATGGCGAAAACCCTGGCACGGTTCACTATCGAACCAAGCAGCGACGACTACCTCCTCCTCATCGAAGACGAGGACGGCGAGACGGTGGAGCTGTTGGCCACCTTGGAGCAACTCGACCTCATCGGTGAGGCAGTGGATCAATTGCTGGAACAGGACGACGGAGACGTTTCCGAAAGCGATTGACCAAAACCAGTCGCGTGCACCAATCAGACTTGCTCGGATGTGAGAAGAGCCAGCGGCGCGAGCGCGCCGCTGGCAAGCGAGAGGTTACCTGGATACGGCGCTTGAGGCTAGCTGGGCCGAGCGAAACTCCTATTTGCCGCGTTTGAAAACCCGATCTTGCACAAACCTGCCCACATCAGTCAGCGCAACGTTGATTGTTTTGGCATCCAGGCGTTGCAAGCTCGACCCGATCGCGGCTTCGCTTGCTCGCTCGGCACCAAGGCCGATCAATATGCCCGCGACCACATCGCCAGCATAGTGCGTGCCTCGCGGCACCTGAACGGCTGCAACGGCGAGCGCCGCTGACCGTGCCGTGAGTGAATGCTTTGGGTAGCTCCGGGCAAAAGCCTGGGCCACCGAAATAGCCCCGGCACTGTGACCCGACGGGAAAGAGTTCTCCTCGTGAGCATCGCTGTCACCAAGTTGCACCCTCGGGTCATCTCCGCTTTCTGGACGGGTGCGATTGACGACGGACTTTACGCCGCTCTTGCCCCATGTCGCCAAGGTGTGGGCGGAAAGCATCTTGATGCCGGTCGTCAGCAGGCGGTCATCTCGTTTGATGATCGCGAAGGCGATTGTGGCCGCACACAGGAGCCGCATTTGCGGCTGGTCGCCAATCTCGCTAGCCGAGCCAATCAGGCGTACCGGCCAACTACCCCGCTTTTGATTAGCTTGGGCGCTGAGACCTCGGTCCAGTTGCTCGACGACAGTTGCGGGGTGAGTTTGCATGAAAACTGAAACAGGTGGTAAGCCCGGTCGGGCCCGATTAAACTTTACGACAAGCATTTACATGGCCGTGCCGAGACCCGGCCAACTGCGGTTCTCGTGGAAGCCGGGGCCTTCGGTGGGTGGGCAGCGCTCGTGAGCGCTGCCCACAGCATCAGAAGCTGCTGCCGGTCCTTGGCACCGTCTCGCTGCCTGCGCCTACGTAGCGGGTTCGCTCAGCTACAACCTGCTCGCGGTCGTAGGCGGGCGCGTTCTCGTCGAAGCTGGTCCAGCCCTGACTGCGGTACGCAGCGCCGCGAGTGACCGCGTCGACGGAGTTGTGGCTGTGGAGCACTGCCTCGGCTTGAGCCGCAAGCTCGTCAGGCACGCGGGCGCTCAGGAGAGTGCCGCCACGACGAACGCCTTCCGAATAGACGTGAGCCTCTTCGTCAGTGTGACCCGCTTCCTTCAGCGCACCAACAATGGTGCCCGTCGCCGCTCCGCCCAGAGCGCCCAAGCCGGCGCCCGCTGCTGTTGCGGCTAGCCAGCCAGCTGCAACGATCGGACCGAGACCCGGGATCGCGAGGAGGCCCAGACCGGCAAGAAGGCCGCCGGCGCCACCAAGGACCGCACCTGTCGAAGTGCCACGGCTCACGTCGCCGTGGTCGTTTACCCCGTCGTGATCATGACCGTGGCCATGATGCTCGCCGTGAGCGCCATCTGCGTTGTTGGCGACGATGCTGAGATCTGAATGCGGTACGCCGAGCGCTTCAAGCTTCTGTACCGCTGCCTGCGCGTCCGAGTAGTTGTCGAACAGGCGTGTAATGGTCTGGGTCATGGAATTATCCTTGGAAAGAGTGGAGGTCAGCGAACCACGTTGCCCTTGTAGTCCACGCCGACCCGGACCTTGCTCCGGCCTTTGTAAGCCATCCCGCGCCATACTCCGTGGTCGTCCTTCTTGAGCGCGGACACGCGCGAGAAGCCGGCCTTCTTCAAGCGTCCTTGAGCCTGATCCTCGGTGAACGAGTTGGCACCACGAGCAGCCGATGCCACTGCATGGGGACTGCCGTCCTTCAGGGCAGGGTTATGTGAGCCCTGCTGATGCGACTGTGCGAAAGCTCCCGTTGCACACAGGGCGGCGCCGACCAGTGCGGTCGTGACGTAACGCTTCATAGTACCTCTCCCAATTGAGCGCCCTGAACGTTGGGCGGGTGCGATCGGGCCCAATACTAGACAGCAGGATCGCGGTACCTGGCCTCGGCCGGCACCATATAGGCTAGTGCTCTTGCACTAAGTCGCGGCGTCCAGTGCCTCGCCGGGCTTCGTCAAACCAAATGCACGGTCCTGGAGCGGGATGGGTAGGGCTGGCGCATGCCACGTCCACGCAAGCCTGAGAGCCCGTTCCGCTACTTCAACTCGTCGCCTGAGGTGATCCGGCTGGTGGTGATGATGTACGTGCGTTTCCCGCTCAGCTTGCGGAATGTCGAGGACCTGCTGTTCGAGCGCGGCATCGACATCTGCCATGAGACGGTACGGCTTTGGTGGAACAGGTTCGGCCCGCTGTTCGCAGGCGACATACGCCGCCAGCGGGTAAGCCGGATGCGAGGCTTCCGGCACTGGCGATGGCACCTGGACGAGATGTACGTGAAGCTGAACGGCGAGATGGTCTACCTGTGGCGAGCGGTCGA
>NZ_JACIJK010000015.1 GCF_014199305.1 Sphingomonas aerophila | reverse complement strand
CCGGCGAGCGCTTGCCAAAGCATTGTGCAGATTTTCGAGGATCGACCCATGGAGTTCCATAATGCACCGATAGCCTAGGCAGACCTCAAAGGAAGCGACCTTGAGAGCTGGTCCAGTGACAACCGGGCCACGGCCCGTACGCTCAGCGGATATGCTCCACCTTCAGGTTCTTGGCTTTCACCTTCTTCCACTCTCGATCGGCGGTCAGGGCAGGCACGCCAAGCTGAATGGCTAAAGCCAGGCAGGAGCGGTCACCAAGGCCGCGCCCGAACTCACGCGTCTGCGCATGCAAGCCTGCCGCAGCGTAGGCTGCGTCGGCATCATGCGAGCGGATTTCGATGCGGAGCTCGCCGAGCAGGTTACGGATAGTGGGCTCATCCAGCCCGCTCAGCAGAAGCTCTTTCACCACTTCCTGCAGATTGATCGCCGACATCGCAGCGCGGCCAATGGCTATATTCCGAGTTCCACCTGGACGCAGTCCATGGGCGACATGCCGGTTGGGCATTTCTGCGACGAGCCGGAGTCCCTGCAAGCCGCGCAGCGGCTCTGCCTGCTGCCGGTCCATGCACCACGTCCGGCCGACGACGTGATCTACCTCGTCGCCTCGTGTCAGCGCTTCTATGAGCATACCATGCCCACGCTGCTCGAGCAGCTATACGCCGAGGGCATCCCACCAGAGCGGATCAAGGTCGTCGTTAATGGGTCCGACCGCAGTGAGGACCGCACCATCGACGGTGTGGAGCATGCGTTCAGCACCCATGATGGCTGGGAGTACAGCGCCCTCTACGAGGCACCGCTGCGCTGGAAATTCGGCTATGCCTTCCTGATGCACGACACCAACGTGATCTTTCCGGGGTTTCGTCGCAGCATCGAGAGCTTCAACCGCCACTTCGCGTGGGATCACCTTCCTGCGTCTCCGCTCGCTCGGTGCCTGCTCGGCTTATACAGCCATGGCTTCCTTTCGCGCCTGAACTCCTGGCTCAAGACCACCCACAAGATCTCCAAACGCGACGGGATCATTGCTGAAGCTAGTGCCGAGCTGCTCCTGCGAGCGCGCTCCGCGCTTGTATTGGGCGATGCCGAAGCAAACGGTCACTTCAAGCAAGCCGAATGGCGCGAGTTGGTGGACCAGTTCAACACTGGCACGCCGCGGGTTCGCCGTGTGTTTCCGGCGATCAAGCTCCACAAATTCATCCACGCCGGCCCCACGAAGCCCGAGGCGCTCTAGCGGGAATGGAAGAGCCGCTCTGGGACAATGACCAATCCATCGGCTGGCGTCTGACGCCAAAGGTGGAAGCGTTGCTGCGCGACCGACGCATCGGCGTGCGGCCGGCTGGACAGCGCCGCTTCGATCATATCATCTTTCCTAAGTCCGTCACCGTCGAGGCTTACTGCAGCTTTCCGGCACAACCCGAGTTTTTCGACCTCGGCGCTTTCTCCTACTCGGAATCGAGTGAGTATTCCGGCCGGGTAAGCGTCGGGCGGTATACCTCGATTGCAAGCGGGGTAGAGTTCTTCGGCGAGCGACACCCCAGCGAGTGGGTGACGCAGTCGATGATCACCTACGACTTCAATTACCCGGGGATCGCTGCCGCCCACCTCGACTTCGGTGGTGGCTTTCCGCCTCCGGCACAGTTCCCCAACCGCTATGGCGGGCCTGTCGTGATCGGACATGATGTCTGGATCGGGCGCAACGTGCAGATCGCGCGTGATGTCACCATTGGGCATGGCGCCGTCATCGCAGCAGGCTCGGTGGTGACGAAGGACGTGGCGCCCTACACGATTGTGGGCGGCGTGCCAGCCAAGCCGATCCGGCTACGCCTCCCTGAGCCGCTCGTTCAGGCGCTGCTTGAGAGCGAGTGGTGGAACTACGAGCCGCCTGTGCTCTGGGAGTTCGACTTCCGGGATCCGGAGCAGTTCTGCCGGCGTTTGGCCGAGGCGAAGAGGGCGGGGCGCGTTACGCGGTTCGAACCTCTGACTACCACGGCCGCACAGTTCGCTCAGGCACTCAGGGCAAGCTGAGGCTGCGAGTAAGCTATCGCTGGAGTAGGTTCAGGTCGAGCTGCTCGGCCGAACAGGTCTTGCGTCGAAGCAGTTTGCGCCGGGCAGTCGCTCTGAGATGCGTCTGCTTCGTCCTGCTCCAGCACCTGACCGGCTGCAACATGAATGGCACGTCAAGCGAAACTCGCCGTTAACCATATTAGGCTAGCCCGTGCCAATCGCGACTTCTCGCCGTCGCGTTCGCTCTCAACGGCTAGCGGTAGGTTGCGCTATGAAGAATGCTGCCCGGACGCAATCGTCGCGTTGTCACGTTTTCTTCCGCGCTATCGGCGAGCTACGCGCCGAACGTTGGAGAGCAGGCGGGCTTGCTGCTGCGGGCACCCTGGTCGGTCTTCTTCAGGTCACAGAACCGGTCCTATTCGGCCGTGCTGTCAATGGCCTCACCGCCAGCGCCGACCCACTCGCCTTCGTCGCGATGTGGTGCGCGGTCAGCCTAGCCGGCTTCTTTGGCGCAATGGTCATCTCGCTCGTCTCGGACCGCATGGCACACAGGCGCCGCTTGAGCTCGATGTCCCGGTTCGTTGAACACCTGCTGGCGCTTCCCCCTGCCTTTCACTTCCAGGCTCGCGCCGGCCGGCTGATGCGCATCATGATCGCCGGCTGTGAGAACTTGTTCGGGCTGTGGCTGCCGTTGCTGCGCGAGCAGTCGGTGAACGCCGTGATCCTGGTCACTCTGATACCGGTGTCGCTGCTGACCAACTGGCGGCTGGCGCTGGTGCTGGTTGCGCTGCTTGTTTCCTATGCTGCCGTGAACGTCGTCGTGATGCGTCGCACCTCGCGCGGCCAGGAGGGCGTCGAGAACCGCTTTGCGGACCTCTCGGGTCAGCTTGGCGACTTGTTCGGCAATGTCTCCGTATTGCAGAGCTTTCTGGCTGTTCCAGGCGAGCTCCGCTCGGTTCGCACCTCGTTGCACGAGCTACTCCACGCTCAGTACCCCGTCTTGAACTGGTGGGCCTTGTCGGCAGTGCTCACCCGAGGCGCGTCCTCGATCGCCATCGTCGCGATCTTCGGTGTCGGCACCGCCCTGGTCCGGCAGCAGCTCGCGACCATCGGCGACGTCGTGACCTTTGTCGGATTTGCAACGCTGATGATTTCGCGATTGGAGCAGCTCACCTCGTTCATCATCGGCACGTCGCAACGCCTGCCCTCTCTCGAGCAGTTCTTTGAGGTACTGGACGCCGGCTCGCACATCACCGAGCGACCGGATGCCAAGGCGCTCCAAGTCGAGCGCGGTCATGTCGCGTTCGAGAACGTATCCTTCCGCTATCCGGGCGGCTCGGGACAAGTATGTGACCTGTCCTTCGAGGTTCAGCCCGGCGAGACGATTGCGATCGTCGGACCAACCGGATCGGGGAAGTCCACTGCACTGGGGCTTCTCCAGCGTGCGTTCGATCCCGACAAGGGCAGAATCCTGGTTGATGGCCAGGACATCCGTGACGTGACCCTCGCTTCCCTTCGCGCCTCGACCGGTGTGGTGTTCCAGGAGGCTGGCTTGTTCAATCGCACGATCGCGGAGAACATCGCCATCGGTAACCCTGAGGCCGAGATGTCGGCGATCGAGGACGCAGCCCGGATGGCGGGGTGCCACGACTTCATCATGCGCAAGGAAGGTGGCTATGCTGCCAGCGTCGGGGAACGAGGTCAGGGGCTTTCGGGCGGCGAACGCCAGCGCCTCGCGATTGCCCGCGCCTTGCTGAAAGATGCACCGATCCTGCTGCTCGACGAGGCTACCAGCGCGCTGGACGTCGCCACGGAAGCACGGCTTCAGAAGAGCCTTGATTGCCTGCGACAGGGCCGCACCACCTTTATCATCGCACATCGGCTTTCGACGATCCGCTCGGCTGACCGCATCATCGTTCTGGACCAGGGCAGGATGGTGGAGGCCGGCACCTTCAATGATCTCGTCGCTCAAGGTGGGATCTTTGCCATGCTGGCGCGCGATGCAGGCCTTGCTGAGGTGGCGAACGATGCGCCCGTGCTCGCCCTGGCAGCGTAGGAGCTACTCTCACGGGCGTTCGCGCAATGCTTGAAAGAGTGGAAACCAGTTGAGGGGGCAATTGCGGGACTGGGCGGTCCGGTAACGGATCGCGTGACGGCCTCCTTTGGCTACCGCTACTTCGCAACCCCGACCGCTGATCTAAGTACGCCACTTCTCAGATCAGGTCGCGTGCGCGGGCTGCGTCGCACGGCATCAAAGCCGGCCTGCGTTTCGGCTTCTGATAAAGCCAGGCCTGTCGTGTCACATGCCGGCGTTAGCCAGCTGCCTCGTCTGACGCCGCCTGTCTCACCAATGTTCTCAATAATGCAAAACCCGGCTTACGTTGGGTGCGAGTTGAACTGAACGTGCGGCTAGTTGCCGGCCTGACCGCCCCAAAAAGTTTATGGCCTCGATATCAGCTTCCGACTTTCAGCATCGTTGAGAGCGACCTCCCGAAAGGTTTCGACACCAAGATCCTCTAGCCCTGTTATGCCGTGCAGGTGATTAGCCGACACCCATGGCAACCAGAAACGGTGTGCGCCGACGCCTCGTCCCCGCCCACCAGGCCCAAGCCCGAAATTTTCCTGCTGCCAGCCTGGACCCAACATGTCGTAGGTCCGGCCCGGCATAGCTAGCATCGCCTTCGTGTCATGAAGCAGCACGCGTGCAACCGCGAGGTAGTGCGGGTCCCCCGTCAGCTGATAAAGCTTGGCATATGAGGGTACGGCCCAATCGAGGTACTCGTCAGTACCTCCGGCCGCTAGCGCAGTGATGCCCTGCAGCCCAGTAGTCGGCACGCCCTTTTTCCAGTGCAGAGCGCGGTCATCGGCGTCGATCGGCATCGGGAGATCCCAGATCCAGATCCAGCTCTCGGCGAAATCTGCCGCGGCCCGCGCGCGGCTGAGCCACCGGTCGTCACCAGTGGCGTCGTAGAGGCTAAGGAACGCTTCCATGCTAAGCATGCCGGCTTCCTTGTCGGTGATGTCAGGAGCATCGCTTGCTCCGCCGACAAAGAGGCCGCGACGGCCGAAGCTGTTCCAGACGTACTCGCCGGCCCGAGCTGCCGCATGCGTGTAGCGTTGATCACCGGTCTGTTTCGACAGTGCGACCAGCAGCGGAACCGGCGCATAACTCGCGGTCCCGCTCGGCTCAGCAGCGATGGTGCTGTTCGGGTACCACCGCCTCGGCCATGATCCATCAGGTCTTTGCTGCTGCAGCAACCAGTTGGCGTATTGGCGTGTCCAGGCGAGCCACTCGGGGTGATCACGCCCGAGTGCTCGCTCGCGTACATAGGCTCCCAAGAGCACGCGCATGTCCTCGCTGGCGTTGCGCAGCCAAGGAGCAAGCCAGTGGTGGTTGTACGGCTTGCCCGTCGCGAGGTCGTACCCCGTCGCGGGAAGCGGGACCGTCGGCAGAGATTTAATCATCGAGCCGATGATGGCCAGCCCTGTTTCCCGCATCTTGGTCCCGCGAGGACTCGGATCGCGATCCCCCTCGCGGAGAAGCTGGTCCGCGCACTCCAGGTTCTTCGAAACGAAGCCCATGCCGGCCATGGTCCAATTCCATTGTCGCTCGCGCACCGGAATTGTAGAAAGAACAAACGGAATGGCCGTGCGATCGCCAATCGTGACCGCTTGCGACTGGAGGTGGTCGAGCAGCACCTCACGCACGAGCGGGACGTTCAATGGCCGGACCACCGGGTTTAGCGTTTCCCAGGCCCAACGCCACGCCTCGCGGCCGCTATCTGGGAAACTTGCCTCTTTCCCGAGCCGGAAGCGAACTTCGTAGCTGTCCACGGCGCCCCGGACGACGGGATGATAGCGGTCGGCCCTGACGGGCTCGGTAGAGGGACGTCGTCGGTCGCCATAGCTGCTCACGCTCGCAGGGTAGCTGAAGCGCAGCGTTGTTCCGCCCTGCGCACCGCTCACCGACAGCGCGCCGACCTGAATCCGAGGATCAATCAGGGTGGGCGAGGCGAGGGTGGTATCGGCCATAATTGTGGACCCACCGGGCTTCGCGTCCAGCATGGCCAGTGATCCACCCTCCCCAAAGGAAAGCGCGAGCAGCGGTGCCGGCATGATATCCTCTCGGAACTCGAGCTTCCGAGCCGCATAGGCCAACGTCCCGCCCGGCGAGCGATCACCATCATGGCTTGGGTCACCATAGATGATCCCCGGCGCCATGACCTGCATGTCACCCCAGCCGACCGCCGGATCGATGCGCCACCCGATTGCGGACGAGAAGCCACCAGGCTGGGACGCGAGCACTTCCAAACGTCGGCGCACCGTGACCACTGCACCAGCGACGGACCAGCGATCTCGAACGCGGAACAGTGGCCTGCCTTCCTCAAGGATGTCGGCGGCTGCCTCCGCCTCACCAGAGACCAAATTTACGGTGTTGTAAGGGACTGAAATCGTCCGGGCTGCCGTCCCAGGCCGAACCAGCTCGATCTGGGCAGGCAGCGGCTGATCGAAGGAAGGCGTGGTTGGCCCTTGCATGAGAAGGCTCCAACCATTCATTCCGTGCACAAATGCGACCAGCGCGCCTGTGCTCGTGGCACCCAGCTTGACCGTTCCAGGCATCTGCTGGCCGGCACTCGCGTGCGTTCCGAAAGCAAAAAGGAAGCCTGCGCCGAAGACCAGAGGCGCAGCTGTGAACCGGAGCTTCTTCACAGGTTTAAGTCTCTCGTGTTGAGAACGCACTCGTGATCGGACTTCCATCATCCGTGACCCTCTAGGTTTGCTGTCGGGCACGGACGAGTTCTCGATCATTGGCCGAAGCGCCAGTAGTCGATCCCGAGCGTCGAGTGCTCGCCGGTGTTTCTGAAAACCAGGAAAAGGTCGTGGCGTCCGATCGCGTTCGAGACCGGAGTTGTGCGCTCCTGCCAGCGCTCGCCCACGTCAACGGCGGGCAATGCCCCGATCACTGGTCCGTCCGCCCGATCCAGACGGAGCTCGATGGTTGCTCCCGCCCTGCCGCCGGTAACGCCGGCGGTGAAGCTTTTCGCGCCAGCCTTTCCAAAGTCCACGCCGGCAACCTTGATGTAACTGCGATCGACCGTGCGAGTGACGTAGACGCCGACGCGGTCGTCCTGCGCCGTGGTGACGCCGGGCGCCCATGCATAGGCCCGATCACGGTCCCGCGGCATACGGGAAGTCCAAGCGATGGTCTCGGCCTCGACACGCCGGTACGGGTCAAGCAGCTCGATCTGTGGCGCGCTGGTCGCGTCCCACCAATGCAGGTTCGGGATTGTGCCGTCGGGATTGTAGCTGAAGCGGGCAACCGACACGGAACGGCGCTCGTGGTGCATCGGTGTCATGGCGAAGTTCAGCTCGTAGCTGAACCCGAAAAGGTAGGAGCCGCCCTTGTAGTCGATGATGCCGGGATGGTTTCCGGTCGCACGCCGGTCGTGGTCCATGATCGGCCCTTTGTAGGTCCATGGACCGGTTGGGCCGTCGCTCATCGCGTAACCGATGCCTTCCGAGCAGCAGGTGGACGCGAACGCCATGTAGTAGCGTCCGGCTCGTCCGTAGAACCATGGCCCTTCCTGATAGTCGGCGATGCGTGGCTGCACCTTTGTGATCGGACCGGCATAGGAGACCATGTCGCGATTGAGCTTCACGTACCAAAGGTCGGGATTGCCCCAGTAGAGGTAGGCCTGCCCATTCTTGTCGATCCAGACGGTGGGGTCGATATTGTCTTTGCCCGGCGCGATCAGCGGCTTGCCGAGCGCGTCCTTGAACGGTCCCTCCGGGCGATCAGCGACCGCAACCGCAATCACGTTCTTAGGCGAGCCGGCAACACTGACCGGGGCATAAAGATAGAATTTACCGTCACGCTCGACCACTTGGGGGGCCCAGGCGTCGTTGTCCTGAACCGCCCAGGGAAAGGTCTTCAGCGAAGCTACGGCGCCCCGGTCTGTCCAGTTCACCATGTCGATGGAGCTGTACAAGCGCCAGTCCAGCATCCTGAAGCCTTCGGCATCGTCTTCGTCGTGGCTGGTATAGAGGTATACGACGCCGTCATGCACGAGCGGTGCGGGATCCGCCGTGAAGCGCGTCTGCACGATTGGGCTTTGGGCTTCAGCTATGCTGCCGCTGGCGAGGGCGGAAACGCCCACCAGTGCTGCAACTCGCCACAAACGTGCCATCGACATAGCCTCTCCTATAGTCAGACTATTACAGCATGTGCGTAAGCAGCAGCTACGCCCTTCTCTACTGCGACATGCTGAATCGACTAAGGTCTTAGCGATGGCGCTCGACTTGCCGCATGTAGATCCTTTCGTTCCGATCTCCCCAGTTGCGACCGCGCACGGTCGCCCACAGCCAACGCCTCATTGCGCGATCGACAGTACCGTGACCGACTTGGGCGGCAAGGTCAGGGATAGCCGCCCCTCTGTCACGCGCGCCGTGATCGGCCGCGGTACGACTGAGTTCGGCTTCTCGAAGGTGTTGACGGTGTCGACCCGATCGGCGGTCAGCACCGTGCCGGAAGCGGTGCGAGCCCGTATGCCTTGGATCTGGGCGTTGATCTCAGCCGGCTTGTTGGCGTCAACATTCGTAAGCGCGATCCAGAGCTTCCCATCGGCACTTCGGGCTGCGATCACATCGATACGTGGCACACTGATATCGCCGGAACGGTACGTGCCGGCGTCGAAGGTGATCGGCAGCCGTGTCGCGTTCTGGAACGGCACGTACATCTTGAAGAGGTGATAAGTGGGAGTCAGCACCATCTTCGGTCCGTCGGTCAGGATCATCGCCTGTAGAACGTTCACCATCTGCGCGATCGCGGTCATGCGAACGCGGTCAGCGTGCCGGGTGAACATGTTCAGATTAATGGAGGCGATGATCGCATCGCGGATCGAATTCTGCTGGTGCAGAAAGCCATCGCGGCTACCGGGCAGCTTGGCGAGCCAGACGCCCCACTCGTCGATCACGAGCGGCACCTTCTTGTCCGGATCGTACTTGTCCATGACCGCCGAGTGGATGCGGATCATGTCCTCCATCTTCAGCGTGTCCTTGATCAGCGCAGCGTACTCGCGCTCGCCAAAGCCGGTGCTGGCATACGAGGGTGGCCAGCTGACCCACGTGTAGTTGTGCATCGACAGACCCTCGATGCTCCAGCTCCAGTCGTGCTCCTTCCAGGCGCGCATGACCGCTTCGGTGTAGTCGGTTCCTGGAGATCCTGGCCCGACCGCGATGCGCTGCATCGGGCTCGACCCCGCGATCGATCCTCCTGCCGGGTTGTCCGTCCCTTGCTGCTGGAGGTTCAGGTTGCGGACGAACCGGGCGTACCTCTTCATCTCGTCGACATAGTAGCCCGATCGGTATGCTCCGCCGCAGCTCCAGCTTTCATTGCCGATCCCAAGGAACTTGACGCGATAGGGCTCGCGGTGACCGTTGGTGGCACGCTCGGCACCAGCAGTCGTGCCCGGATCGGCCGTCATGTACGCCATCCAGTCTGCCGCCTCCTTGACGCTGCCGGATCCCATGTTGACTGAGATGTACGCGTCCGATCCGATCTGCTGGACGAAGTCGAAGAACTCATCGGTGCCGAAGTCGTTCTTCTCGAGCGCGTTGCCCCAGCTGCCGTTGACGGTGACGGCACGCTTCTGCCGCGGGCCGACGCCGTCACGCCAATGATACTCGTCCGCGAAACAGCCACCAGGCCAGCGCACGCTGGGTACTCTGAGGGCCTTTAGAGCGGTGACGACGTCCGTGCGCAGACCGCGCACGTTCGGGATGGGCGATCCTTCGCCGACCCAAACGCCACCATAGATCCCGGTACCCAAGTTCTCGGCGAACTGGCCGAAGATGTTGCGATCGATCGTGGGCCCCGTCGCATCCGCCGAGATGACGACCCTGATCGAGGCCGGCTGTGAAGCGGCCGAAGTCGCACATGTCGCTGTCGCAAGCGCGAAGGCACCTAATAACCTTTTCATTTCGTCCTCTTATCGAGCCACCCGAGCACCATACTACAGCGTCCGGCGTTGAGCGTAAGCAGCCCAGCCTTACCGTTGGAAGTCAGACGGCAGACTGCGGCATCCGGCTCTCGATGATCTCAAGTTTCCTGAGCGCTTGGTGCGAACTGTGCGTCCCATTGCTTATGCAACGCTAAAGCTTGCCGGTACATCCGCGAAGGCGAGGGGAATCTACAAGGGCGGCAAGGCGCGGATCGACCCTGAAGCCGTGCGCAAGCTGGCGAGTGAAGGGGTCAGGCCTTCTCACATTGCTCGTCAGCTCGGGATCTCACGCGGCACGGTACGGCGTGAGATCCCGAGCTGACAATGAGCCTATCGAAAAAGCAGGGGCGCCATCTCGTACAGGCTACGTCGCCAAGTCAGGAACTCATGTGCAGTTTCGGGTGAAACGTAGAAGACGCTGTTGATCCCGGCCGCTTTCAGAGCTGCAGCGTTGGCGCGTGGGTCGGACGAAGGCGCTCCTGGCGGCAAGTTCGACCCTCCGCGGTCGAGCTCGCGACTACCGAAGCTTACGAAAACGAGCTTCACTTTGTCTTTGAAAGCGGGCGTGCTGTTTATATCTTCGAGAGAGAACGTCCCGCCGCTCAGCAATCCGATATAGGCGAACTTGTCGAGGTTCTTGGGGGCAATCAGCTTGGTTTCAAATCCACCCATCGACAGCCCAGCCATCGCGCGATGGCGTGCGTCGGGCAGCGTACGAAAGTGGCTGTCGATGTAAGGCATCAGCTCATCAACCAGCACCGTCCGGAACGGATTTATATCGAAGCTCGCGAGACCGCGCGGTGCGCCAGGTCTGATGTCGTTGGTCATGCCGTAGGTCATGACGATGAGAAAGGGTTTGGCCCGACCTGCAGCGATCAGGTTGTCGAGGATGAGGTTGGCATGGCCCTGATTTGACCACGCTGTCTCATCTTCTCCCCAGCCATGCTGAAGGTAGAGGACAGGATAACGCGTAGCCTTGGTGGCGTCATAGCCTGGCGGAGTATAGACGAAGGCGCGTCGCTGGCTGCCGGTGCTTGGCGATGCAAACAGAACCTGCTGCACATTGCCGTGCGGCACGTCCTTGAGCGCATAAAAGTCAGCGTCGTGCGCTGGTATCTCGATGCCGCTCTCCCAGCGCGTCGAGCCATAGAAGTTGAGGGTGCCCGGATCGTTGAAGGTGCCGCCATCGACGGTCAGATGGTAGTAGTGAAAGCCTTCATCCAGCGGCCCCTCAGAAGTGCCGATCCAGCTTCCATCGGGTGCTTTGGTCAGCACCGTGCCTCCCCGGCCGCCCAGGCCCAGGCTGACCTTAACCGCTTTTGCGTCAGGGGCCACAATCCGGAAGCGGGCATAACCTTGCGAATTGACCTGAGGGTACTGCTGCCCGGGCTGGTTGAGGGATGATGGCCTGAAGTCTTCCACAGGAGCTGTGGTTGGAGCCGTGGTCTGAGCTGATGCAGCGCTGATTGCGAAAACGACAGCTGACACTCCGCCGACGACTGATCTCACCTCTGGCCTCCTTCTTCGTTCCGCTCCTTGTTTGGGCGGCTTCCGAGTTGTCTGAGTATTGAAGGAGATGTTGTAGATTGCCAAGGCAAGCTGATCGGGCGCCTGGTTCAGGACTTCGTCGTCGAGCTGGCACGCGCCTCGCACGAGGAGTTCAATCGGGGCACCGTGCGTTGACCCGCTGAGCACCTTTTGAAGAAGCATCTCAGTGATCGTCGTCAGTGTCTATGGCGTTCCAAGGTGTGGCCGATGGCAAACTGATGGCCGTCCGTTGCGGACCGTTCCCGTACTACCCTGGCCGTAGGCTCGTACCGCCAGCGCTGCGTGCTATTGTCGCGAATGTGCTAAGTTCTGCAACAGCGATGGAACGCACCTGCTCGCCTCGTTGCGGCGTGTCGCAAATATTTGTTGCACAAGAGGTTGTTTTCGGATCACATTTGCAACAAGCGGATCAGCTAAGGACTGTTCGTTCCTCCGCCTTACGCACAAATGATCACAGGTGGGACGATTGTCACGGATGATGACACTGCCGAGTGCCTTCGCAAATATGTGCGCCGATCGGCAGGGTGGCCGGCCTACCGGCCCCGGTTCCTAGTGCACTGTTCGCATCTATAGCGCGCTCGAGGCTCGCAGCAGTGAACATGGCTAAGGAACCGGCTGCCGCTAAAGTCGGGAACTGTGCGGCGAGGAGGGCAGGTCACCCTCCGGTCGAAAATGCCCACCCGTGTAAGTATCCCCTGACTCAGATCACGTGAGAACCTCTCGGGTTAAGCTTACATTCCTCTGCTCGACCTTCGACGATCATGACGGACGCAATAACTCCGATAACGACGTTGCCAGCAAAGAGGGGGCTAGCCATGAGAAAAGCGCTTTTTACAGCCTTAGCCTTCAGTGCCGTGTTTAGCTCCTCTGTAGCCGCTCAGGATCAGGTCGAACAAACTGCCTGGAAGCGGTACCTACTTGAGCTTCACGACCATTTTTGTGGCGAGGTCACACCCTGCACTGACGTTCACATTCCGACATCCACCATCGAGGCAGAGTGGAGCGGCGATACGGTTGGGCGCTTAAATTTGCACACGTTGGCCGATCCTATTCCAGCGCCCGGTCTCGTTCAAAGGCGAACTTCTTTCAACTTTGGGTCCGAGTTTCAGAGGTTTGCTGATAACATTGACTATACGCCGCGCATAACGTCGCCTGCGTTGCAGAGTCAGGTCCGCGCCGCGAGGAAGGTATACGATCGCGAGACGACCCGCTTCTTAACACTCTCGCGAAATAACGATGGAGAATGGAAGACCTTCAACGAAAGTCAGGCTGCACTGCCTCGCTTTCAGCAGAAAACCCGGCTGCAATGGTCTGCCCAGTATGCACCGAAGGAGTACACAGCCCGTCAAACTGCAGCCGCATCAAAGCAGTCATGGGATAGTATGGTACAAAAGACCTATCCTGGCCAGGTCGGGACCTGGCTTGATAGCGCTAAGAACCCGGCTCTGGAAACCGCCGTCGATAGCGCGGGTCAGTCAGTTGATGTCTACCCCTATCTTGTGAATGGTAACCTCGAGGACTTTCGTCGACAATCTCGGGAGGCGCTGACTGGCGACGACTGGCAACCTGAGCGGAGGATTGCAGTTAAGGCCAGTCGAAGTACGACAGACTTTGAACAGAAGTCGGGCGGTCTTACTTTAGGAGTAGAGTTCGACAACTTTTCGCTCGATCTCTCAGGTAGAAGGATGAGCTTTAGTCGGCATATTACAGCAAATAATCAAAGCATGGAAATCGGGTTTGGCCGAACAAAGACGTTCACTGTAACGCCGGGTCGTTGGTTCAACAGCGGATTGATCAGCGAGTTTGGTCAGGGTCCTTTCTTTAATAAGCCAGCGAAACCGTATTTTGGTGCGAGCGGCATGATGCCCGCGCGCGTACACGAGATCATCGTGGGTTACCGGCCGACCGTGTTGGTTGAACTCACGGCCGGCGAGTTGTCGGAAGCACAGACAATCTCCGCAGGAGGTGGTGGTCTGAAGATCGGCCCGTTTCGCATTGGCGGCAGTGGGAGCAAGCTAAAGTACACTAAAGTTGAGAGTGCGGGCGGTAACTTATACCGCCTATTCGACGACTCCGACCGGGTGTACATTATAGCAATGCGCTCCTTACCGCTTCAGTAGGTGTGTCAGCCCGGTCGTCCTTCATCGCGCTTGCTGCGCTGGTGATTGGGGGATCAGTCGCGCTCGCAGCACAACTCTCATCTTTGTCGATACCATACCTTCATCGACTTTCCTCTTCCGCGGCGCGCTTATTTATGACGCCTGCACCGGGGTCAGTTACGGCCGGCTCGGACCTTGGGAGTCAGTTCGAAGCGGTGCTCCCTTCCGACACGAGTATCCGCTTCTTACGAGAGCCGATCCGCCTAACACGAGATGATGCAGCAGCTGCCGATTGGCACTATCGCTTAAGCGACCACACTATACGGTTGCTTGGTAGCAGATACGCTCCTGGCTATGATTTTTCAGATCAGTATGAAGCGCTTGTTGAGAAGGTAGACCGCGCTAGCGCAGACGGCGAGATTCCAAGAACTAAGTCAATCAGTCGAGCGGTCCAGTTGTTGCGGAGCTCCGAGTTCGACGTGGTGAATATCCTCTCCGGAGGCACCGTTATGAAACAGGATCGACCTTACGCCTTGGGAGACGAGGACGAATTCAAAATAGAGATTGGCAGGGGCTTACCATCCTCCTTGGCGCAGGTCGCAATTCAGGACTCTGTGGCATATGTCGGACTGACAAATGGGAGTGCCTTCCCTTCCGCTGAGGTCAGAAAGGACGTGGTCGCGTATAGGACCGGACCTAGTTACGCGACATGTCGCCGGATCATACGCGGAGATTGGTACGATCCAGCGTTTCTAGCCGGTGTTGCTCCAGAGCTGCCGCACAATACTCGAGAGGTTTACTTCGGCGTATCGGCAGGCTCACTTCGGTATGTTCCTTACTGCATTCTCATTATGAAATCGCCAACCGTACGGTTAGATGCGCCATTCGCAGCTAGCGGTGTGGTACTACCGACGTCAGTGTACCTTGGAGGTTCAATCGATCGACTTGTGGTAGATGCGAGGCAGCGGCCGGAAGGAGGCTGGTCAGCGGTTGGAGGAGGCGAGTTCATTATCGTGGGAATTGCTTTCTCGGATTCTTTAAAGCCTGGGCGTACGGGTCATGATTAGGACCGCTATTCTGGGCCTTCTAACGGGAGCTTTCGGGTTCTTGGTCGTTTATACAGCGATAGACATGGTGAGACTCTTCGCAGGCAGAAGGGCGCTCGACATATTAGAAATACCGTCAGACAGGGTCTACGTGCTTGCGTCGCAGCCTGTACAAACCTCGATAAGATCACCCGCGCAAAGCGGATTCAGTATCTTCTTTGGCCGAGGCAGCTCGTCTCTCGGCAGGGAAGCTTCCGAGTTAGTAGGTCAGATCGGCGTCGCGTTAAAAGAATGTAATAGGACGGCGAGATCAGTCATTGTGGGATCAGCTAGTGCGGAGCCGTTTGCCGACCGGTCAGATGAGAAGAACATAGCTTTAGCCCACGAACGTGCGGAACTCGTCAAGGCGCTGATTGTGCAGTCCGGGCCCTCGCCCGACACTTTGACGGTGAAACGATGGAGCAGCTTCGGTCAACTTACTCGGTCAATAAGTCCGTCGAGGATAGCCAACCATATCGGGCGGGCGAATATGGCGAGACGGGTCGACGTATTTCCGGAACAGGGGCACGAGTGTGTTCCCCATTGGGCAAACGGCACCATCAACTCACCGTGAAGTGGGTACGCACGTGTTAGGCGCCATCGTAACTCGCTATAGCTTACCTGCTGCTCTTGTTGTCGAAAGAATGGTCCGCAAGCCGGCGTTTACAGTTTGATCCAATATTAGAGCGATGAGTTTCAATCGACCCTTCAGGGCCATCCCGATCCAGTTAGGCGAGCACTACCGGGCCAAAGAGAGGCGCAAGCGCTTAAGATTTAATCTGCTCTATGGTTTGCTGCTCGGAGCAGCGGCGCTCATCGGGGGCCTTATCGGGATTGTATCAACCGCGGACCAGTCAGGCCTACGACCTGGTTACGATGACGTCGTGTCTGGATGCACAGTCACGGACGGCGACACGATCCGCTGCAGTGGCGAGCGCATCCGCTTGCTGGGCATCGATGCTCCAGAATTCCCGGGCCATTGCAGGAGCGGTCGTGTTTGTGCGCCAGGGGACCCTTACGTCTCGAAGGCCAGCCTTGAGCGCGCGATGGTGGGAAGCTTACGGATCAATCGGTTTGGGCAGGATCGTTATGGGCGAACGTTGGCGGCAGTGTCAGGGGACCGTGGCGATCTTTCCTGTTACCAGCTCGAACACAGCCACGCGATCTACAAGAGCAATTGGGACAACGCTCGTCGGATAGCCCGAACGTGCCCTTCTGCGGCGCTGTTCTAACAGACGCTTCTCGTTTGAGTTGCTGCAATCCGATCTCGTACGCCGGTTTGAATAACGGCGGACAAGTCGCCTTGGACGACAGGAGCAATGACCCTTTAATTAGCCAGGCATGCACCTGCACTCGTCCGCGGTTGCGACAAGTCGACCAAACTGGCCATACGAGCTCTCGCCCTTTTCAATGGAAACACGCATGCCGCTAGAGCTCTATGGTGACTATGATCGTCGCGCGGTTCACGACATCTTCGATCCGAGCTCCTCCTTCGCTACCGGCGCCGGTATGTGGGGTATTCGTGGCATCATCCGAATACCTAATCAGCCACGCGATTTTGTGCTGTTCGTAACCCTCGGCAAGCAAGAGGGCGCACACCAATTTGATGAAAGCATCAACGATCAAGGTATCCTGCGCTGGCAGTCGCAGCCGAAGCAGGATCTCTCGAGCCCCGTGATTGCCGACTTGATCCGCCACGACGCTAAGGCAAGCACCGTCCACCTGTTCCTCAGAACCAATCGAATGCGTGGTGGCGTAGCTCCGCCGTTCACCTATCTCGGCCCCCTACGATACCATGATCACGATGTGGACCGGGCTCAGCCTGCGCACGTCGCCTGGGAGTTGCTCGCTTGGCCTATCCCTGAACCGGTGCTCAGTGCGATGCAGCTTACGCTGGCAACCGAAGTAGCCGACCACAATGACACCGCCATTCTACCGAACGGTGTGGAAGCCGAGTCACTGATTGAGGAGGAGCCGCCGACCACGGCAACTCCGCCCGGCGAACCGACAGGTAGCTTCAAGGCACGCAAGCTTCGATACCAATCTTCCGACCAGTCGCGTGCGCTTGGTCTTGCTGGTGAGCTCTTGGTGCTAGAGCGCGAACGTGCACGGTTGATTGAGGCGGGGCGTAGCGATCTTGCCGCTCAGGTGGAGCATACCTCGGTGCTGAAGGGTGACGGTGCCGGGTACGACATTGCATCCTTCTTTCTCGACGGCCAGTCTAAGTATATCGAGGTCAAAACGACCACTGGTACCAAAACCGCAGACTTTCTCGTTTCACCCAACGAAGTAGCTTTTTCGGAGAAGCATGCCGATCAGTTCGAGTTGTGCCGTGTGTTCGCCTTTAACCGCGAGGCAGCCTCGGCGCGCAGCTACTCGATATTTGGGAGTATGAGAGAGAAGCTGTTCCTGATTGAAACCCAGTATCGTGCACGAGCGAGCATGGCTTAAGTGTTCTTGATGGGGAGCGGAGCGTGTCAATGTGAATATCAGACTTGATCCAGGCTAGTCTGCTGACAAGATGCACGCGGAACTTCGAGCCATCGGTCACAACATCGCTGACTCTCTTGGAATCGGCATCAGCATATGAGACCGACGAGATAAGTTCGCCGAGCGATTGATGCGATGGATGGTCGAACTGCGCGAGGGCGGCAAACTGTGCTTAGATCGAAGCCTCTCCGGGCGTCGGGCAGGTTGAGGGCCAGCCCGCGTTAGGAGGCGCACCGCGGTTGAAGAAAGACGCTAAAGGTATCTACAGCTTATAATACATTTTGACAATGTCACCTATACCTTCCATATACCTCGCCGCGGTCGATAAGGCTGTAACAGGAGGCAGGTATGTCGGATAATGTCGTTCAGGTCCTTACTTACAAGTCGGTGGCAACGATTTTAGCTGTTGGCGGAACGCAGTCGTGGACGCTCGATCGCAATCGAGCCAAAGGGTGTAAGTATGTCGTTTGCTGCCGAAACGCGAACACGCGCGAGGCGGAAGGTAACGAGGCACATGGCTCCGCGTTCATGGTCGGAAAAGTGTCTGACGTGGTGTCATCAACCGACCATGACGGCCGGTGGCTCATCTTATTTAGCGAATATGCAACAGTCGATGTTGGCGAGCAGTGGGAAGGACGTAACCCGGTGCGCTTCTACACCGTCGAGGATTATGAAGGGCACATCGATTTTGACGCTCTTGACTGGAAGCCTATGCCCGAGCCGGAGGCGAAGATTGGTACGGTGCCGCCGTCACAGGGATTGACCATCACGCAAGCCAAAGCAGCTCTGGCTGCAACGTTCGGAGTTGACCCGTCCGCTGTGGAAATCACCATCCGAGGCTGAGTTATGGCTGTTGTGCCAAACGCAAACGAGGCTTGGAGGGCGGCAACCTCCAGGCCTCGATTGATCGCCGTGACACATGCAGGTGCGAGGCGGGCGTGAAGATAGGACGTTCTCCACGATCTGCCGTTACAGTTGAACCGACAGCTGCCAGTTCATGGACTTGGTACGAGCAAGGATCTCCGAGACCGACGTGAGCAGCAGCTCTCCGGTCAGCTTGTTGAACAAAGCAACACGATGCCGGGAGCCAAGCTGGTCGGCCGCGGCGATCTCACTCTCAGTCAGCGCAAAGAAGAACCCGGCAAAGTCGGGCTGTACCCGCGGCTGATTAGCGGCCTTGATTTCCACAAAGGTGATTGTGGAAAGGCAGGCTCGAACCTGCGTCCGATCGGCGAGATCGATAGGGTGAGGGATAGCGAGCGCGTCGAAGCTGGATGCCTTAATGACGATCCCGGTCTCAGCCAGTTCCTCAAGCAGAACCCGCAAGCCTGGGCCTTTCGGGCGAGGAACCCATTGCTCCATGGAGAGGATTGCTTGCTGCTCTCCGGCAGCACCTCCCTCATTCGCAAGCCGAGCCAGATGGGCCCGCTTCGCGGCAATCACCTCCAACGGAGACAATGCTCAGCTCTCTGCTTCCTGGGCCGGCGTGACTGGCACCGATCGTCCCTCATAGTCGAGACCAGCAATTTTGAGGGCAGGGGAGTCCGCAGCCCATTCGAGCCGGCGCGTCTTGCTGGCGAGATCCGGTGCGCTGGTCACGAAGCGCTCATCATAGCGAAGATAGAGCGTGTTGAAGAACCGCTCGATGCGGAGCACACTGTCGTCCTCCGGATAATGATCAAGCAGGCCGCCTCGAGCGCCGGGTTTCATTTCGACCATGCCAAAGCCGATAGCCTCGTATCGGCTCACGTCATTGCGGATGCCGCGGCGCCCAACCAGTTCGCGGAGGGCATTATGAAAGCGCATGATGCCGGCGACTGGATCACCCCCAGCCGTTAGCGCCAGGTCATTCGCCGCCAGAACCTTCTCAGGTTCGGTACCCGCGGCCTCACCCACTTCCTCCAGCAACTCCTCTGCCTGCCGATTTGCGCGCAAGAGAACGAGGTATCCCAGAACCAGAGCCGGATAGGTGATGTGCAGATTGGTGCACTCGCCGATTGTCTCTTCCATGCGGTTGGTGAGATTGCGAAAGGCCCCGGTCACCCCTTTGCACGAAACGGCCAGCACTGGCCCGATACCGTCGCGTGTGACCACTACATCGACGTTCTTGGTTTTGAGGCCCCCGAGAATGGTACGCTCGCCCCCGCCAGCGCGACCCTCATCATAATGGAGGACCGGCGGTCGACCGGACCGGCGTTCAACCCTGAATGGCGGTCGCGGCGTAATGTCGTCGGGATCGAAGCCGCCCTCGAGCACCAGCCGGCACGCAACGTACCAGTGGAGAGGCTTGATGTGGCTGGCGCTCTGCGTCTTGCCGGTGAAGTCCGCGAAAGCGGAAAGAGCCTGAGCTTGGGTCGTCCAACGGCAAACCTCACCCGCCATAATGACGCCAGCGCTGCATGATCGAAATTCCCTCTTCCAGCGCCGATGCGCTCGCCGGCGTGATTGCGCCTGATGGCGCGAACAGCAAGCGGCCCGCCTCCCGCGGCTCCAGTTTCAGCATGCCACCACCCAACGGATGACCCTCGAGCTCGCAACTGAGCTGGGAGAGGGGGGTCCCCCAGCCTGGCAATAGCTTGGTCGCCAGCGTCCGATCGCGCACGCGAACGCCATGCACCGTATTTGTGCAGGTCACACCTGCCGAGTTTTGCACGAGGTTGGCGCTACGACCGGCCATGTAGCTCATGATGAAATCGGGCACCTGGACATCGGGGACCGCGTACCAGGGTTCACGGTTGCGGCATTTATAGCCCTGCCGTGCTTCCTGACCCGCACTGCTGTCGAGATAGCGGCGCACCGATGGCGAGATCTCTTGCCCACGCTGCAGACGGAGTAACATGACCGGCTCATCCGCCTTTTGCCATGCTGCGACCGTAGTGGGCGTGATTGATCGCTGAGCGAGCATGCGCCCCGTCCGCACCGTTGGGTGGAGATATGCAGTTGGGATCTTCCAGCGCTTCGCCTCTGACGGTCGAAGGTGGAAGAAGCCGTTGTCGCCACTGACATAGCCGATCCCGACGCTAGCAAAGCTGCTCAGCCGATGGCTGCCAGGATCGCCAGCTATGGTGCGGTATGCGTCCCGGATCGAAGCGGGCAGCAGGTAAGGCCGCAACCGCCGGTTCCAATTCTCGCGCCATTCGCTGAGCGGTATCTTTTCCGCCTGCTTAGGCGGCCGGGCAGACCACGCGAAACGGTCCAGAACGGTGAACGCGATGTGGTCCGTCGTGCCGCCAAAGCCTTCGGTGTAGAGAAGCCAGCAGTCCTCAGACAGGTCTGGAAACAGCTTTTCACGGACGGCGACGAGCTGCACGCGCTTGAAGTGGGCCACGAGGTACTCGAGCAGCGGTGCGGCGTAAGGAGCGTGCCCAATCTCGGCCGGCACGACAAACGCCATGCGGCCTCCCGGCTTCAACAATCCCGCTGTCGCGACCAGAAACGGTGCCCACGAGGAGGCCAGCCCGCTGAAGGTTGCTCCCTGTGCTGCACACAGAGCTAACGCTCGAGCGCGGACTGCGCCTTTGAAGGTCTGATAGCGGATGAAAGGCGGATTGCCGGCTGTGCACTCGAAGCGTTCAGCCGTGGCCTCGGCCCATTGGAAGAAGTCACCCTCGTGCACGAGGGCCGCTGGCGCCCGGGTGATCGCCACATGAGCTGACACAGGGTCTTGCTCGATCCCGACGCTATTTGAGTGCTCGACCAGGAAGCGGCCATCGCCGCAGCTTGGATCAAGCATGCGGTCCCCATCTCGCCGTACCGCCCAGCTGACGAGGGCAGATACAACGTCGTTGGGGGTGTAATAGGCGCCGGCCTCCTTCTGCGACAGACGCACGGTCATGCTGCCTGCCCGAGCGAGCTACGGCCACCTGGTATGTGCCGGTATAGCGTCGATGGCTGAACCCCCATCTGCCTCGCGACTTCCTCAACCGTGATAGACGGATCAGACAGCATCGCCTTGGCACGCCGGATCTCAGCTTCGCCCATCGAGGGTTTACGACCACCTCGACGTCCTAAAGCACGTGCATGAGCCAACCCAGCCTGGGTGCGCTCGAGGGTTAGCTCACGCTCAAACTCAGCAATGGCCGCGAGCAGGTGAAAGGTTAGCCGCCCGCCCGGGCTGGTTGTGTCGATTGCCTGGGTGAGGACCTTCAGACCGATCTCGCGCCCCTGCAGCAGCTCCGCCGTCTCGACCAGCTGACGAACGGACCGGGCAAGGCGATCAAGCTTCCACACTACCAGCACGTCACCGGCGCGGAGGTACTCTAGCGCAGCCTGCAGCTCAGGCCGGTCGCGCTGCGCGCCCGACGCCTTCTCCATGAAGACTTTCTCGCAGCCGGCTCCACGAAGAGCCTCGAGCTGCAAGGCTGGGTTCTGATCGCGGGTCGAGACGCGTGCATAGCCGACGAACAAGGCTCAACCTCCGAAAACTCATACCGGCAGCCCCGGATTTCGGAGACGCGTACAAGAGAGCGTTTTCGGAGACAATAGAAAAGAACAGACGGGGTACGCTGACCAGAGGGGTCAGCTCCCCGTTAAACCGCCGTATTTCGGTGAAGCGTCGAATGATTATCCGAAGCAATAAGATCAGGAAAGCGCTCCGAAGTGCTTGCCCGATACATAGGCAGTCAAGCCCACAGACGTGCTGGCGCGGTATAGGGACGTACGCTACCCAGCCATCATGCCCTCCATTCCCCTAATTGAGCGTCGTCGCTCCTGCGCTTAGGCCACTAGCAGCTAGCGAGCATCATAAGCCATGTGATGGTCGACATTTCAGAGTCACAGATTGTAACGTGTCGTGACGCTCGGGCCAAATCGATGCCTCTCATCAAATCTCCTGGATTAATCAATGAAGCAGCAGGCCGAGCCTCCGGCACCACATTGGATCATGGCGCTCATCGGTATCGTTGTGGCCCTGATCCTCGCGTTCGGTCTCGGCTTCTCCATTGGGACGGACCAGCACCTTGGAAGTAGCTTGCGAATCCCGACTTATCGTTTCGCAGCCGATGATCCAGGCTTAGCTGAGCCGTCCAAGAATGGTCTGCACTCTTCGGCTTTAGAGCGAAGGCGACCTTGCTCAAATCCGAGGGGCCACGAAGAGGCTGACCTGTGCGCGCAATGGCGATCAGCTGTAGCCGGTGAACGAGCGGCCTGGGCCAGCGAGTGGTCGATGCGCCTCACAGCAGTTGGAGCCTTACTAAGCGCGTTAGGTCTGTTCGCTCTCGTGGCAACTTTGAGCCAAGGCAGAAAGGCTCTTGCACGCGCGAGGAAAGCAAACAGAATCGCGGACAAGTCGTCCAGAATTGGGCTTCGTGCCTACCTTGTGTTCGGCATAGAAGTAATTGATGTTGACCTTAAAGGACCTAGTCCCAGCGTAACCGTAAAATTCTATTTGAAGAATACCGGTCAAACGCCCGCTAAGGGTCTGATGGTCTCTCGGCGACTTAAGGTTGGTAAGCCGTTTGAGGATGACGCCTTTTTCATGACGAAGACGTGGAGGCCTACTCAGAGTCGCGCTCTTTTAGGTGCTGGTCAAGAGGCACCGCGGACTAAGCGTTACGGCATCACAATCGGCGATGCCCGCGATATTCAGATGGGAAAGAAGCACATCTACTTCTTCGGCGAAGCCGAATACGAAGACATCTTCGGACAGGCTCAAAGGCTTCAATTCCGCCGGTGGATGAGCAAGTCCGACCTGACACACTTCAACTCCAGCCCTTCGGGCGAGACATCAACGTGAGGAACACAAGGGAGCGCCCATTCACACCTGCCCTATAGTACAAGGCGTCAGCCGGTTCGTCTCCCCACTACTTTGTCTAGGTTCCGAGTTTAACAGCTGCTCTGGCGACCACGCACGGTCTAACGCAGTTCTGGAGATGGTAATGTTACTCAAGCGCGTCAAGATCGAGAACTTTCGTGGAATTGTTAGCTTTACCATCGACCTTGATGACATTTGCGTTCTCATTGGCGAGAACAACGCCGGCAAGACTTCCGTCCTTGATGCTGTTCGGGCATGTCTAGCTAGAACAGCTAGTCGCCGGTCGTCCCCATTTTCGGAGTACGATTACCACTTGGACGATGAAACAGCTGATCCAAGGCAGGCGCCTCCAATCGCGGTCACACTCCACTTCGAGGAGACGCCGGGCCTTGAGTGGCCCGACGAGGTTTTCCAGCTTCTAGAGGGCGTCACGCAGGACCTTGGCGATCGAAACTCGGTGACCCTGAGGGTAAGCAGCCATTTTGACGACACCCTGAATGACTATGTTACAGACCATTCTTTTTTGGACAGTGCGGGAAATATTCTTTCACCTGCCAAAACTGGTAGGGCCTTAAGCAACCTTCCACAGCTGGTGCCCAACTTTTACCTTGCCTCCCTTCGGGATGCCGCACAGGAGTTCAAACCCCGTTCGCAGTTTTGGGGCCCTTTTGTTAAAAGCCTCAGTCTAAGTTCCGAGGACCAGCGTGAGCTAGAAGAGGCTCTTGCTGCTCTCAACGCGAAGATATTAGAGAAACACACCGCGTTTGACGAAGTGAAAACTCATCTCGCAAGGGCGACATCACTTCTGCCATCTGGTTCATCCGATCCTGTTTTGATTGAGGCGCTTCCAGCTCGCGTCTTCGACATTCTCTCTCGTACTCAAGTCAGCCTATCTGCGCGTACAGGGGCGAAGATCCCGATCATGAGACATGGGAACGGAACGCAGAGCTTGGCTGTGATTTGCCTATTTGATGCGTTCCTGAAGAGCCGGTTGGCTGATGGATATGGCACATCTGCTACTCCACTCCTCGCTCTCGAGGAGCCGGAGGCCCATCTGCATCCATCGGCTATACAGGCCGTCGGCAAGATGCTGCAGTCCTTGAGCGGGCAGAAAATAATCACCACTCATTCGGGCGACCTGTTGGCAGGTGTTCCCCTCACGAAGATCAGGCGTCTTCATCGTAAAGATGGTCATATTCAGGTCAAGTCGCTCAGGTCTGCCGCACTAAGCCCGGACGACGTAAGAAAGCTTGATTACAAGGTGCGTGCGACACGTGGCAGTCTGCTATTTTCTAGATGCTGGCTCCTTGTTGAGGGTGAAACGGAGGGGCAGCTTTTGATGGAGTGTGCTCGTACGATGGGACACGACCTCTATGGCGAGGGCGTATCGTTTGTAGAGTTCGCTCAGGTTGGCCTAGAGAAATACATCACGCTCGCAGACGAGTTTGGCATTGCGTGGTTTGTTTTAGTGGACAGGGACACAGCAGGATCGGCCTATCAGGCGACAGCGACTGACTGTTTAGGCACCCGATCGGCAGTAGATCATATAGCTATGCTAGATCATGGCCCTATGGAGGTATACCTCTCCGTAGAGGGTTATGGGAGCATCTACGAAGAGAACGTGTCCGAGCAGAAAAGACATAGCATTCTAGCCTCCCCGGGAACGCTCGATTATTGGACGCAGGTTTGCAAGGCGCAGGCCAAGGGCGGGAAGCCCGCCGCTGCCCTCAAGGTCGCCGAGAGAATCGTAGAACAAGGAGCCGCTGGAGTGCCTGAGATTTTGAAGAACACCATAATTCAGGCTATCAAGCTGGCGCAGGAGGCGGCTTGATGCTGGATCTCTCCACTTTAAACGAAAACCAGCTTGCCGCGGTCGAATGGAACGACGGCCCGTTGTTGGTCCTGGCCGGACCCGGCTCCGGGAAAACCAGGGTTTTGGCCTACCGCCTGGCAAGACTGATCGACGCCACGCAAGATAAACACTTTAAGGTTCTCGCTCTCACGTTTACCAATAAAGCGGCAGCGGAAATGCGCGAGAGAGTTGGCGACCTGTTGAGCGGGTCGCTGCAGCGTACTCTACTCACCACCTTTCATTCCTTTGCTGCGGACATTGTTCGCCAACATGGGCAGCATTCCGGACTGCGTCCCGATTTTACCATGTTAGTGGACGATGGAGATCGGCACTCGTTGCTTGAAGAAGCCATAGCCGCCGTCGAGGATCACTCGACGCGTAGCCAGCTTTCCAGCGAACGTCTGCTACCTCTCGTCAATCGCCTAACTGAGAACAATGTGAAGCCTGACGAAGCGTTATCTACACTGGAAGCAGGGGGTGTCCAGGAGACAGGTGCTCTAGCTTCAGTGTATAGAAGCTATCGGCGCCTTATGATTGAGCGCAATGCCCTGGACTTTCCTGGCCTGATGGCTGAGGCTCTCAATCTCCTTGAAACGCGTCCAAATGTAAAACGACAGATTCAACGCATCTACCCTTACGTATGCATTGACGAGTTTCAGGATACTAATCAGACGCAGTACCACATTTTGTGCCATATAGTCAATCCGGCGACTCGCAACCTTTTCGCTGTCGCAGATGACGACCAGATTATATATCAATGGAACGGGGCGAGTCCTGACCGCCTTCGCGCTTTAGAGAAGGACTTTAGGGTATCCACTATTCAGCTACCCGACAATTATCGCTGTCCGCCCGCTGTAGTGGCGTTAGCAAACAAGCTGATATCGCACAACTTCGAGCGCTCTGAGGGTAAGTTGGCTTTGAAAGCGCATCGTCCGCATTCGGAGGACGAGGTTATCCGGGTACAACGCTTTGACACTTTCGCAGGTGAGACATCGTGGGTGGCTGCTGACATCGCGTCCAGGCCCGAGCCATATCGAAGTAATTGCGCGGTTTTAGCTCGAACCAGAAAGGCTTTGGAGGGGGTTATAGCCGCGCTAGAAGCGCAAGGCCTTAGCGGCTATCTTGGCGCACGAAAGAATGAATTTGAGAGCGCCCCGCTGCAGTGGGTACATGCTATCCTACGACTTGCAAACGCACGTAGTAGTCGCGAGTGCTTGCGCAAAGCCAATAAGGCGTTCTCCGCTTTAGAGGGTATAGACCTTGATACTGGTGATGTGATCTCAGCCGCCTCGACGATGAACGGTGATTATTTGCGGGCCTGGATTGCAGCAGTGTTAGCACGAGATGCAATTGCCGCCGATACGCGTTTGCTGGTTGACGGGCCGGTTCGGGCTTTAGTGGACCGCCTGGACTTCTGGAATTTCTTATCCTCCGCGTTTGCGTGGCTAGATCGCCTCCCTGAGGCTGCCCCAACACAGGATACGATCTTCGACGATTATCCGAGCGAGAAGGCAACTTGGATTGAGTTAACCCAAGAGATCTGTGCACAGTACGGCAGGGACGAAGTCACTTTGCACCTCCTTCTCCAAGAATTAGACCTGCGATCTAAGTCTGCTCTGCCTGCGGCAGGCGCTATTCCCTGTTTTACGATCCACGCTTCTAAAGGTTTAGAGTTCGCCCATGTCTATCTAGTGGCGTTAATTGAGGACCAGCTTCCCAGCTGGTCGGCTGTTAAGAAAGGTTTCGACTCTAAAGAGATGCAAGAAGAGAGACGCAACTGCTTCGTCGCGATTACTAGAACGCAAGAGACTCTTACAATGACCTACTCAAACCGGATGGACGGCTGGGCTAAGAGTCCATCTAGGTTCTTAACGGAGATGGAGGTCATTTAAAGCCAGTGCAGGCGTTGGTACGGTCTGCGCGAGGCGCTCGCAACTCGTCTACAAGAAGCTCGGGCTTTAAAAGATCACTGATGGCTAAGTCCCAGTCGTGTCGCTTAAAGGTGAACCTACCGTTAGCGCTGACCTTGCCAGGCCAGGTGCGTTGTCCCCGCGCACGGATCAGCGCGGGCGTCGCCCAGCCAAGTATAATTGCCAACGGCCCTTCTTCAAGGGGCCGCTTGCCGCTTATCTCGACGAAGATGTGCAGGGCGTTCTCTATTTCCTGCTTCCCGATGTTCACATTGTATGTCGCTTTTGGCGGAAATGGGCTCGCATCCGAGCGCATCTTACTTTTGATCTCGAGCCTGTGCCCATTTACAATGAAGTCGTCCTCTGCAACCTTCTTCGTGTAGTCACCCCTAAAAGGCGTGTGATCTGGCGTCAGGCCGATCTCTAATAGCCAGTCAAAGAACGCTAGTTCTCCATATTTACCCTTGGCGTGTGAGAGAACATCATTGCCTAACTCTGCGGAAGGTGTCCTATGTGCTCCGGGGAGCTGAGAGTGGTCGTGAACCAATTGACCTACTTGCCAGGCAGCGACACCGTTTAGCCGCGTGCTTGGCAGAGCCATGTAGCCAGATTGGTAGATTTGCTGCATAAGTAGGTCGAAATCGAAACTGATCCAAATGTTTCAGCGTGTCTAGGCTAATCGGCATCTTCCCTCCGCACGATGAGATGCCAGGCTTACGCAGCCGAAATCGACAGGTTGTTAGCTGGCGAGGATCGCTCAGAACCGGGACCGGTTTCGACCCGGATCAGCAGAGTTGGTCCGTCATCATGCCATTCCTTATCGTCCCCTCCCCCTGTCACCGCGGCCACGCTCTCTATCGCGCTGCCTGATCCGCTCGCGTTCCTGCTCCTGCTGGCGGGCCCGCTCGACACGCTGCTCCCGCACCAGCGCCTCATATGCTCTGGCGAGGTCAGGCTGCTCACGCGCGACCCGGCGCTGCGCGAGCTCGTCACCGCGGTGCCGCTGGCGCCCGGTGACCGGGCCCAGATACTCACGAAGCCGGTCGATGCGCCCGGCAAGCTGGCGGGAGCGCTGTTGCAGCAGCCGCGCCGTCTTCTCCCACGTCCCCCGCGCTTTTTCGTAGGACGAGCGCCTGAGTGCCGCGAGCAGCCCGGCTGGCGGAGACGGCTGTGTGCGGGCGTGCGCTGCCCTGACGGCGTCGTGACGGGCATGCATCCCCCCTGCCCTCTCCAGTGCCCGCTGTGCCTTCGCCTGCACCCTTACCAGCTGGCGGGCGTGCTCCGCCTTCCAGCGCTGCGCGACAATTTCCCGGGTAACTGGTGCCGGCTTTGGTGCGGAACCCGCCGGCACGCCTCTGGCGACACCTGAGGCAAGCCCACGGCCCCGATCCCGCGGACGCTGCGGCCACCGGATCTCGCGCCGCTCGGCAAACACCTCACGCCGATCCTCGTCGGACAGGATCGGGTAATCGCCCGCCATGTCCTTGGCCCGGTCGCGCGACAGAACCCGCGCAAGCTTGCCCTGGTCGGCAAAGTCGTCCCGGCCATAATGGAGCTGCACGCCATCCCGGTGCCGTGACAACCCGACATAGGCGCTGTGCCGGTCCATGCCGGGCGTCGCGAGAAGATGGGCCCGGTCAACGGTCACGCCCTGCGATTTGTGGAAGGTTGCCGCATAGCCATGGTCGACCGCGGCATAGTCCTTGAGATCGAACGCGACCTGGCGCCCGCCATCGAGGCGCACACCCAGCCGGCCATCACTGACCTGCTCCAGCGTGCCAAGCGTGCCGTTCTTCACGCCAAGCGAGCGCTCGTTGCGCAGGAACATGATGCGGTCACCGGGTGCAAAGTCACGCTGCCCGCGATCAACGCTGACCCCGACATTCTTACCCAGGTCGCCGCTGGCGCGCAGCCGGCCACGCGCTTCCTCGTTGAGCTCCCGCACCTCGGCATTGGTGTGGGTAAGAATGATCCGCGTGCTGCCCGGCTCGGCCTGACGCTGCCGATCCCAGCCATCGACTAGACCGGCCCGCGCCGCTTCCCGCGTGTCGAACGCATGGACCATGTCGTGCGCGGCATAGGCGTTGAGCGCCTCCCCTGTGCGCCCGGTCGCCAGCGCTCTGGTTGCGTCCTTCTGCCACTGCTCACGCTGCCGGCGAACCTCGGTGATCTCGGCCGCGCCATGACCTTCCGCGATCGAGCGGAATGCTGCCCCTGCCTCGATTGCCTGAAGCTGCTCGGGGTCACCGACCAGCACCACCTTGGCACCGGCGTCGCGCGCATGGGACAGCACCCGCTCCATCTGGCGGGTACCGATCATCCCCGCTTCGTCGACTACCAAAACGTCTTTGGGCCCGAGCTGGTCACGACCCTTCGCCCAGCCATGCTCCAGGCTGGCAATGGTGCGCGATGCTATCCCTGACCCGCCCTCCAGGTTCTCGGCCGCGATGCCCGATAAGGCCGCGCCGCGCACGGTGTAGCCTTCGCGCTCCCATGCCTCGCGCGCGACCCCCAGCATCGCCGACTTGCCGGTACCGGCATAGCCAATGACAGAGGCAAGCCCCTGCCCGCCGGTGACATGGTCAAAGGCATCGCGCTGTTCACCCGACAGGGTAAGCCCCCGCCCCTCTGCCGCCTCCAGCGCGCCCGCACGCTGCCGCTCCGACACACCGTGCCCGTCGCGGCGTGCCAGCTCGTCGCCGGCCTTTTCCAGCCGCGCCTCGGTCGCGATCATGTCACGGCTGGTGAACCGGTCCTCCCCGCGCCCGTCCTTGCCGAGCGCCACCAGCTCCGGGCTGGCGCGCACCGCTGCCGTCACCTGGTCGAACTGCTCCTTGCTGTCCGAATGCCGGAACGCGAACGTCGCCAGATCGCGGGTAGTGAAGGTCGACTGCTGCCGCGTGATCGCGTCGAGCGCGATGCTCGGGTCGGCGACGATCTTGTCGCCATTCTCGCGCGCGATCCGCCGATGGTCCTCAGCACGCTCAGCCCCCTCATCACGCTCCAGCCGGCGCATGCCCGCCGGCCCGATCTTGTGCTGTGGCTCTAGCTCGATACCCTGGTCGGCATAGGAACGGTGGTCGATCCGAGCGTCGATCCCCAACTCCGCCATCCGCTGATTGGCATGGCACGCCCACGCCTCACGCCAGCCCTCCAGCAGCGCGTTTGCATTCCAGTCGCGGTTCTTCTGCCCGAACCCGTCCGGGCCGACATCGCGCATCGTCATCATGACATGCGCATGCGGCTTGGGGCTGCCATCCTCTGCCTTGTCCCAGTGCACGTTGAGGTCGGCGACCATGCCGCGGCTGACGAACTGCTGATCCACGAAGTCGCGGGCAAGCGCGACGCCCTGCTCCTGGTTCATCTCGCGCGGGATCGAGAACTCGACCTCACGGGCGAGCTGCGCATCCTTGCGCTTCTCCCCTGCTTCCACTTCATTCCAGAGCGTCGTGCGGTCTGCGAGCCGCTCGGGAGCGCCCTTCGGCAACAGCACCTCGGAGTGGATCACGCCGGTCTTGTTAGAGAAGTCGTGGTCTCGTCCTAGCCGCTCGTCATAGAGCTCGGATGCGGAACGATAGGCCGCTGCCGCAACGGCGCTGGCGCCGTTCGCACGGCTGATCACTTTGGCGCTGAAGTGGTAGATCGCCATCCTGTTCTGCATTCTGCACTTCTGAGCGCACGTCGGCAACGACGTATAAGCGCGCACTCACGTTTCGCTGCGCTCTCCCCGATTGACTGGCTCTCGCTTCCTGATCTGGGTTGCCCTGCCCCGTTGGTTTGCTAGGCTGTGCCGGTATCCACGCGGAAGATGGAGGCACCATGCGCAAGGTGCGGGACTATGACGCGGAACTGAAGGCACTCGGCGACAAGGCCAGGGCGCTCAAGGCCAGGCGGATCGAGCAGCTCGGCCAACTCGTCACCGCGACCGGAGCCGAAGCGCTCGATGCGGAAACCCTCGCCGGCGTACTGCTCGACGCCGTTGCTTCCACCGATCCGCAAGCAAAGGAGGCATGGCGTGCGAAAGGCGCCGCTTTCTTTCAACGGCGCAGGCGCAAGGCTGGGCGAGCGACTGACAGCATTGACGACAGCGGTACGTCGCAATCGGGCGTTGACCCGGCGCCTGGAAGCGGCCCGGTTTCGGACTGATACGCGGAGCTGGGTCGTGCAACGTCGCGAGCGAACCCGTCACCTGATCGAGCTGGGCGGTCTCGTTCAGAAAGCCGGCCTGGTCGAGCTTACCGAGGACGATCGCGCGACCATTTACGGAGCTCTGCTGGAGCTGGTCGGACGCGCTCGCGGCGATGATGCCGGCGACACGCTCGCGCTCTGGAAACGGCGCGGCAAACGGGCCTTTGACGCGGAAGAGGAAGCTCGTGAGATGGCAGGGTGATCGATCCGGTAATCGGCGCTGCCAACATCATCCCGCTTTACGAACGCACGGCACCGGTTTGGCTGGCCGCACGTGGCACCGAGCTCATCGAGACCGAATGGCTCGACCTGTTCACTCGCCTTCTCGCTCCCGGTGCCACGATCCTCGACCTGGGCTGCGGGGGCGGTGCCCCGATCGCTGCCGAGCTGCTGCGCCGCGGGTTTGCCGTTACCGGAGTGGACAGTTCCGCCAGCCTCATTCGTCATGCTCGCACGGCGCTACCGGACGGCACCTGGCTGGTGGACGACATGCGCCGCTTCGATCCCCCGGAAAGGTTCGCCGGCATCATCGCCTGGCATAGTTTCTTCCATCTGAACGTCGACGATCAGCGGGCCATGATCCCGCGCTTCGCGAAGCTGGTCCGGCCGGGCGGTCCGATCATGTTTACCGCCGGACCGGATGCCGCTGTGGCCTGGGGTGAATGGCAGGGCGAACCACTGTTTCATGCCAGCCTGGCACCCGAGGAATATCGCGATCTTCTGAGTGCGGCCGGGTTCGGATCGATCGAGTTCATCGACGCCGATCCGGTTGCTTACGTGTGGCTGGCAGTGCGGGAGTAGTAACCATGGCGGCATTGAACATCGAGGCGATCCGGGCAGAGGTGCGCGCGCTGGATTATGTGCGCGGCACGCCCGCCGAGGTCGCGGCATGGCGCGAGGCGGACGAGGACTCCCGCCACAACCATGTGATCGAGGGTATCAGGTTCGAGCCCGATGAGGACGCGCTCTTCGCCATGCTGCTCGACGAACGGGTACCACCCGAGCTGATGACGCAGATCGTCCGAAAGCTCCTCGATGTCCCGGCTGCCGATCCGAACCTTGCGATCACACCACTGGCAGGCGCTCACTGATGCCACCCCGTCGGATCGGCCCGATGTGGGCGGTGAGCGTCGCATTTATCGTGGCGCTGATCAGCACTTCCTGGCTCAAGGGCATTTTCGGCGTTGGCCAGATCTCGGGCACCGTGCCGCTCCTTCTTGCGGGCCTGGTTCTATTCGCCGCGTTCAAGTTCAATCGCCGGGGCGGCAACCGCGGTAACACGCTGATGGGCTCGGCCCGCTTCGGTGGGCGGGCGGAAGCGCGCAAGCTGGAAGAGTCCGGCGATCTCATTATCGGCCGCTCGGGCAAGTCGGGCAAACTGCTCCACTATGATGGTGCCGCACACCTCCTCACCATGGCCCCGACCCGATCGGGCAAGGGGGTGGGTACGATCATTCCCAACCTGCTGCTGCTCGACCGTTCGGTGATCTGCATTGACCCCAAAGGCGAGAATGCCCGGATTACAGCTCGCACCAGGGCCATGAAGGGTCCAGTGTGGTGTCTGGACCCCTTTCGCGTCTCAGGGCGCCCTGCCGCCCGTTATAACCCGCTGGCGGGGCTGGACCCGCGTAGTCCGGATCTCGCCGAAGATGCGCAGACGATCGCGGATGCTCTGGTGCACGATGCTCCGGGCCAGTCGGGTGATGCTCACTGGAACGAGGAAGCCAAGGCACTGATCGCTGGCATCATCCTGCACACCGTCGTGCACGAGGCGCCCGGTCGGGTTACGCTGGCAACGGTACGCGACAAGCTGACCCGTGATCCCGCCGGCTTCTCGGGCCTCCTTGCTGACATGCAGGCGAGCACCGGCGCCCATGGCCTGATCGCGGGCGCTGCCAATCGACAGCTCGGCAAGTCCGATCGTGAAGCGGCAGGCGTGCTGTCTTCGGCGCAGCGCCACACCCACTTCCTCGACAGCCCGCGGCTGGTCGAGAGCACGTCGGCGTCCGACTTCCGGTTCGCGGACCTCAAGGAGCGACCCGGTACCGTTTTCCTGTGCCTGCCACCCGACCGGCTCGACACCTATGCCCGCTGGCTACGTCTGCTGGTGGCCCAAGCGGTGACCGACATGGCCCGCTCCCCTGCCCGCCCCCAGCGCCCGGTCCTGTTCCTGCTCGATGAGTTTGCCGCGCTGGGTCGTCTCGAACCGGTGGAACGCGCGATGGGACTGATGGCAGGCTATGGCATGCAGCTCTGGCCGATCCTCCAGGACATGCACCAGCTAAAAGCTACTTACGGTGAGCGTTCGGGTACCTTCATGTCCAACGCCGGCGTCATTCAGGCATTCGGTGTCAACGACGTCCACACCGCCGACATGCTCTCGCGCACCCTCGGCGATACGACCATCGAATACACCACCACGGGGTCATCTAGGCCGGTGAGCATCCTTGACAAAGGCTCGTACTCGGAAAGCGTGAGTGGTCACGTCTCTGCTCGCCGGCTGGCAACGCCTGATGAGATCATGCGGATGGATCCCGACAGCCTCCTGCTGCTGCGACAAGGCCAGGACCCGCTCGTTGTCGGGAAAGTCCGCTATTATGCCGAACGTGAGTTCGCCGGCCTTCATGATCCCGCGTGACCCGCAGACGCGATCAGCTCTGATCCCAAGTGACCATCCCGAGATGCTGATCAGCATACAGAGAGAGAAAGCCTACACCGGCGTTAGATGAGGCGCTCGGGTCCATAAGCACCATCGACAGGGTTCCGGCCCTTTGCAAGCCATCGAATCCCGCCCAGTCGGAGTGTCCACACGTCCGTCCCGATGGACCGCGTCGCCATCCGACCGGGCGAGGACGTCGCACTGAGCCTACCCCCCGGCCACTACTGCCTCCGCCTCGTCGATGTTGCTCACCCGCAATCCCAAGCGGAGCGAAAGCGCCGAGCTGGTGAGAGCAGCGATCGAACTCGTCTGCCATCATTTGTGGCGCGCTGGTTCGCCTCATCGCCTGCCACGGAAAGGGCGAGGGTCGCCCTGGCCCAACTCAGACAATAAAGAGCATTGGTCAGTTCCAGCGGAACACTCATCCGTCTTCCCTCAACAAAACATATCCCGAAGTGTTAGAGGGTTCATAGAATAGGTTAGAGGGTTAGCGGCTCGCCAAAGCAGCCTATGACCACGATTAGATCGGCTTTCGTGTTCCTGATGTGTCGGGGCAACGTTCCTGTAAGGTCGACACCGCCGTTCCCGAAGTGTCGGTTCCGCGTTCCCGAAAGCACGCGGTGCGTTCCGGGAGTGTCGACGCATAGACTTTCGGTGTCGCCGAGTCCCGTGATTGAATCAGTTTCGCACGGGTGTCGACGAATGACGTTCAAAACTCGAGGCCATCATTCCCCGGCCGATCGACAACCGGCATAGAACCGTTCGTGACCCGACACTTCGGGAACAGCACAGGCGCTGATAAGCGGGCGGCATGATCGAGCATGAGCCCGTCGACATCCTCGGCCTATCCGAAAACCTCGCCGCCATGACGACCGGCGTGATCGCCCATGCGGTCGATGAGACGAACGGGTTGTGGCTGTATCGAAAGGGTGGCTCACCCCTGCTCCTCTCTGCCTGGGGCGTCGATATCGCGGACAGGTTCGAGGTGTTCACGCTGACCGTGATGACACTGGAGCAGGCGCAGGCTGCTGCAGGCGGCGTGGCCGCGACAGCAGGCGGTGTTCGCTGAACTCCAGGCGGCCGGGCTGACACTGCCGCCCCAGCCCTCACCGGCCCCGATCGTGCCACCTGCGGACCCGCAGCCCTGG
Source organism: Sphingomonas aerophila (assembly GCF_014199305.1). GTDB lineage: Bacteria > Pseudomonadota > Alphaproteobacteria > Sphingomonadales > Sphingomonadaceae > Sphingomonas > Sphingomonas aerophila. The sequence goes on along the minus strand of NZ_JACIJK010000015.1, from coordinate 24,140 downwards.
CCCTTTGCCGAATGGCATGTAGCTGTGCTGCGCCGGCGTGAGTTAACGGCCGATCCCGCCCGGATGTTGGAGCGGTTGGCTCCCGGCCGGCTGGAAGCACTCCGTCCTGGCGAGGTACCGCCCGGTACGCTCCACAACTGCTGGGTGACGCTCGGGCTCTTGTTCACCGGCGGGACGGGCGAGCGCTTGTTGGTCGCGCCTGATGCGATGCCGTTCTCCCTGCTTGTCACACGAGAGGGTGCGGCGATCGACGCCTTCGCGCGCTGGTGTAGGTCACTCGATCTCAACGCCTATCTAGGCCAGCGCTAACGCGCTTATCGCGTCGAGGGCTGCCTCCTCAATCGCACGCGCTGCAGAGGCTCGCCTCATAACCGGCCTGCGGGGCAGGCGCGGGCGCGCCGCAGTGGATGCAGCGATGCTCGGTACCGGACCGACTGGCCTGTGTTTCTTCCTGAGCCTCATCCGGCGCCATTCTTCTAGGTCATGCATCACTTCCTCAGCGATTGTGGCGCACACCCCCTCACCAATCGCTTAAGCCACCCGCCTAACCTATCGCCCAAGCTCGTGGCGATGCTTCGCGTCCCATCGCCTTACAAAGCCGATAAAGGCATTCTGGTAGCTGACGGGGGTGCGTGCCGGATCCGCATCGAGCCAGCGGCGGAACTCGGCATGCAGCGTCTGATAGTCCCAGCCCGGACATTCCGCGCGCAAGGTCGCCAGCGTCCCGTCCGTGATCTCCCCGGCCGTGGCGCGGGTGGCCAGGCCCTTGATCGACCGCCGGATCAGCGCAGCCGCGCTCGACAGTTCCTCGGCCCGCTCGGGGGAGGGGGACGCGATCGGTATTTCCGCGGGGAAACACGCTGGTTCGGCCTGGTTCGGGTCAGGCTGCTTGCGGCCATTCGACTTCGGCCCGATTGCCTTGGCCGCGCCTTTCACCGTTGCCTTGCCCTCCGCCCGGCGCCGCATCCGCACCGCTGGCTCTCGCTTGCCCGCGGGATGCTCCAGCTCCAGCGTATAGCCGGGGAGGGGGTCCTTCTCGACAATCCTGGCGATCTCGAATTTGAATCGGCGATACTGGCCCTCTGCCCCCGACTTCTCGAACAGCGTCGGCATGGAAATCGCGAACCCAGCCTCGCCCGCCCCGCCCGCATGTTTGCGCGCGACCTTGTACAGCCAGCGCTCGCGCCCGCCCGTCAGGTCGAAATAGGCGCGGTCGATCGACAGGACTCCGCCCGTCATCATCACGCCTTCCCAGAACCAGTTCGACAGCTCGATCGTCATGCCGCGCGACCGCTCGGTCTTCTCTTCCACCAACTGCGTCCAGCCGTCGAGCCAGCTGAACGTCGCCTCGCGCCGGTTCTCGGCACGGATGTTGGTCTTGATCGTGGTCGACACCAGCCGGTCGAGCGATTGCCCCAGCAGCTCGTACGCCCGCCCGGTCGTCGGCCGCCCGATCGCGCGCAGCAGGTCATAGGGCATCAGGTGCAGCTTGCGCGGCACGTCGTTGACCCCGCGTCGCGCCATGTCGGCCAGCACCGACGCGCAATAGATCAGGATGTCCGCGTCCCAGATCGTCGCCATGCCGTAATCGGGGTTGGCGGAGACATGGACCCACAGCTTACCGTCGGGTGACTTGTAGTCGATCGGCTTGACCCGCTTCGATTTCGCCAGGCTGAAGAACGGCCGCTCCATCATCTCGCGCTGGTCGCGAAGCGGCAGGTCGGCGAGATAGGGGAGGAACAGGTCGAATTGTTCGGACACGGCTTCCCGCGCCGCCCGGCTCATGCGGAGGCTCCCAGGGGCCGGGCGGTGTTTCCCCGGGGAAACACGGTTGCGCCACCGCTGTGCCAAGCCGCCTGCGCACCCCGGTCTGGATCGCCGTTGAACGACACCGTCGCAGACGCGCCGCATCCGACGCCATGCCTTCGGCCCGACGCCGAACATTCGGTGGAAAGGCTCTGGGAGAGCCTTTCCACACGAATGTTTCCCCAGGGAAACATCATCGCTGTAGCCCCCGGCCTTCCGCCTCCAATTGCGCCAGCGTGAACTTCAGCGCCTCGACCAGCTCGGCCGTGCTCGCGCCGGACCCGGCGTGAAGTCGTATCGTGATCCCCTGCCGGTTAATCGACTGGACCGACAGGGCAGGGCGGCCAAGCTCGCTTTTCAGCACCAGCGGTTCCAGGGCCGGCACCGTTTGCTTCGGTGCGTCGAGAAGCCGGCGGATCACGTCGGTCGCGGGCAGCAACGCCTGGCTAGCCTCGCGCCGGCGCTTCTGTTCCTTGGCGACCAGCTTGGCTTCGGCCAGGATCGCGGGCGCGACCGCCTTGTCGTCCAGCGCCTGCGCCAACGGATAAGCGGGCTTGAGCTGCACGTCCGCAGGCGACGCGAACGCCGCCACCACCGCGTCGGACAACCCCGCGACCTTCAGCATCTTCGATAGCCAGCCTTTGGAAAGCCGCAGCCGCTCCGCCATCCGCGTCAGGTGGTTGCCGTAATGCGACTTCAGCGCCGCGGCGTAGTTCCTGGCCCGCTCCAGGTCGGATACGTCCTTGCGCGCGCGGTTCTCCAGGTCAGCGAGGCGAAACGCCGCTTCATCGTCCAGCACCGCGACCTGCGCCACGAACACCATGTCGGGATAGCTGTGGGCGCGCAGCCAGCTGATCGACCAATGGCGCCGCGTGCCCGCGATCACCTCATAATCATGGTCCGGATCGCCCTCGATCCGCCGCACCACGGCGGGCACTTTTTGCCCGCCCTCGGCGACAATGGAATCGATCAGCTCGCGGCAGCCTTCCTCCGACAAATGCGCATAGGATCGCGCATTGCCGGGCCAGATTCGGACGCGCGCCGGGTCCAGCAACAGCTGCGTCACTTGCCGAACCTCGCCCGAGGCGACGCGTGCGAGGGCAGACTCCCGGCCCAGCAACGTACTCCCGCGCAGCCGATCGCGCGTCAGCTCGGGGGCAGGGGAGGGCGCCTGCGCTTGCACTATTTCCGCCTTTGCCGGGGCGGGTTCGTCGGCCAGCAGGGCCGCCAAATAATCAGATTGCTTACGCGCCATAAGGGAGCTCCTGCGCGGAACGTATGCAGAACAGGCTCTTGTAGGACAGCGAAAAATGCATCGCGGCCCGACCGCAAGTATTTGTCGCTACATCACGCCGCGGCATGGAGCAGCTCCTCCTCGCTCGCCGGCGCCACCCGGCCCCAACCCTGCCGGACCAGCTGCTCCACCTGGCGCAGCGCTTCGTCCAAATTCGCCCGGCAACGCTTGTGCGTCTTGGGCGTCCCGATCGGCCGTTCCAGCTCGTACACCGTCATCATCCGCATCGCCGCGTGGCTGATCTCGGCGGAGTCGAGGATGGGAACCGGCAGCAGCGCCGGCCCGAAGCTCCCTTCCATGATCGCGCGCACCATCGCGTGGCTCGGATCGTTGGAATCGAACTTGGAACAGATCAGCCGGACGAACTGGTAGTCGACCGCGATGCCGGCGCCCTCCAATTGTTGCAGCACCTGGTCCATCATCGACAGGAACTGCACGGTGGAGCAGAAGTCCGGCGTCGTCGCTGCCAGCGGCACCAGCAGCGCATTGGCCGCCTGCATCACCGCCAGGCTAATCGTGCCCAGCGCAGGCGGGGGATCGAGGATTACCACGTCGTAATTGCGGGCGAGATCGGCGAGCCCCTGCTTCAATTTGCGAAATCGCGCCGCGAGCACCGATTGCCCGTCAGCGCCCGACGCGGCGAGCTCATATTCGACGTCGAACAGCTCAAGGTTCGACGGGATCAGGTCGACATTGGGCCAGGGCGTCCGCTTGACGGCATAATTGAGGTCCGCCTGGGTCGGGTCAATGGACAAATAAGGATAGAGCGTTTCCTCGCGCTTGATGTTGAAATGCGGGTTGAAGCCGAACAGCGTCGTGGTCGTCGCCTGGCTGTCGCAATCAACAACCAGCACCCGATAACCCTGCACCGCGAAATAGTGCGCGAGGTGGGTGGTGACGGTCGACTTGCCGACCCCGCCCTTGAAGTTCTGCACCGCGATCACCGCAGGGACATCAAGGCCACCGCGCGCAGGCGAAGCGCCCAGCACCTCCCGCATGTGCAGCATCTCCTCCACCGTATAGCCGAGGCGCCGTCCGGTCTCGGAAGAGGGGGGAGGGGGCAGACGCCCGTCCTCCTCCGCCATGCGGATGCGATTAGTCGAGCAGCCGAGCAGTGTCGCTGCCTCCGCAATACCGAAACGGACGTTCAGCCCCTTGCGGCTCTCCGGCAAGAACGCCTTGCGTCTTAGTCGCTCGATCATTCTCTCGCCTGCCTCAGCGAGGTCGCCGATCTGGCTCACAATTAAATTCATGGTGACGCCCCCGCGGCGAATTGAAGCTTGTCTATCAGCATATCACACGGAAAGCTTCAACGGGGCAAGTAGCGCTTGTCGCCGTGGCGTTGCTGACCCAGATTCGGTCCGAATATAGTAGCAGACTTGTTTCGGGTATGCTCGAGCGGATCCAGCCGGTGAGCTGGTTCAAAGCCAATGCTGCCGAGGTGCTGCGCAACGTGGCCGAGGACCGTATTCCCTACATCATCACCCAGAATGGCGAGGCCAGAGCGGTAGTGCTGGACGTTGCCAGCTACGAGGCGGCCCAGGAAACGCTGGCGCTTCTAAAGCTGGTCGCGATGGGGCGCGAGGACGTGAAGGCCGGGCGGGTGGTCCCCGCGCGTGAGGCGGTCGAGGCCTTGCGCCAGCGGATTCGTGACGAGTGACGCGATGCTATCGCGTAGACCGCCCGATATCGCAGGAACACTGCATTGAGATAGCGGACACGCAGGGCACAGTCCTGCACACGGTGTACTTCGCTGAAGCCATACAGCTGAGACCATGACGACCTCGAACAGTGCGACGATCTGAGCTGAGCGCAAGGCGCCATTCAAACCATTTAAGCCTTTGAGCCGGAACGGCTGCGCTTCCGTGTCTGCTCGCTCTGAAGAGCGGTCGCTTAGCGGAGCTCCGGGCCGGCACGTCACCGGCGCGCCATGCCAGGTAGCCGGCACGCAAATGAGCGGCGATCGTCACGGCCGAGGTCGTCCCGATTAGGATGGTATTTTGGGACTGTCCGGCTTTGGGAGGATAGCGGACCGGCTGCTTTCTGACCCTGAAAGCGGAAAGCCGCCTTTGGTGCAGCCGAGGCCGATGGCCGGGACTTAGAAGCCGCTACGGCCGAGTTCACAGGTGTGCGAAAACCGCTCCTCGGCCGAATATTCGCTCAGCTATTGGACAGAGTGTAGGTGGGCGTAACCTTCATCTCGGTCACCCAGCGGGCGGTCGTGTACTCGTCGAGGTCGTGCTGGGTGCCGATCCTCGTTGTGTTACCCGATGCCTTTACGCCGCCAAAAGGTGCTCGCGTGTCGACCTTAACCGGCTGGTCATTGACATGCACCATGCCGCTCTCGACCCGCTTGGCGATCTCACGGGCGTGGCCAAGCTCACCGAAGATAGAGGCTGCCAAACCGTACCCGGAGCCGTTGGCGAGCCGTAGCGCCTCCTCGTCGTCCTGGAAGGTGACGATCGGTGCAATGGGTCCGAATACCTCCTCTTTAACAAGACGGGACGAGGAGCCGAGATTGGTGACGACCGTCGGGCGATAGAATGACCCTTCGTAGGTGCCGCCCTCAACCACCTTCGCGCCTTCGGAGACGGACTCCTGCACCATCTGGTGAATATGGTCGCGCTGACGCTCGCTGATGATGGGGCCGAGAGCCACCTGCTCCCGCCAGGGATCACCAACCTTCATCTCGCGAGCCAGTTCGGCAAGGCGCGCGGCATAGGCGTCAGCGACACTCTCGTGAACGATGTGTAGGCCGACAGCGATGCAGATCTGTCCTTGGTGCAGGAAGGTTGCGAACGCGCCAGCACGCGCCGCCAGTTCGATGTCTGCGTCATGCAGGACCACAAAGGGGTTCTTGCCGCCCAGCTCCAGCGCGAACCGCTTCAGTTCTCCCCCCGCTGCCGCTCCAATGTCGCGGCCGACGCCGGTCGAGCCAGTGAACGCGATCATGGCCACGTTCGGATCGCGTACCATGGCTGCGCCCGCTGAGCCGCTCCCCGTCACAACGCTCAGCACGCCAGCAGGCAAGCCAGCCTCTTCGAACAGGCGCGCCAGCAGCAAGCCGCCTGCCACAGCTGTGTTGGAGCTCGGCTTCAACACGACTGCATTTCCAGCGGCCAGGGCTGGCGCAACGGCGCGGAGCCCAAGCACCAATGGCCAGTTGAATGGGCCGATCACCGACACCACGCCAAGCGGGGTGCGCTCGAAATAGCTCAGCGTTTCGGCATCGTCCTGGATCACCGTCCGCCACGGCGCTGAAAGCAGGTTGGCCGCGTGGTCGAAATAGTCCTTCGTGACCGCGATCTCGAACTCGGCCTTGTAGCGAGTGGAACCTGTTTCCCGCACGAGCCAATAGACAGCCTCGTCCTTGTGCTCGATCATGAGCTCGCCCGCGCGGCGGATGATATCGGCACGCTCGGACGGCGCAACCGCGGCCCATGAGGCGGCCACCGCATTCGCCCGAGCGCAGGCATCGGCGATGTCAGCCGCAGTCGCATCGGCCACTTTGCCGATCGTCTCGCCCGTCGCCTTGTCGGTGACATCCAGCGTCGCACCGGTCGTGATCCACGAACCGGCATACATCTTCTCGGCCCAGAGGTCGGAACGCATCAATTCGAAATTGGGAACAGAAGCCTCAAACATATCAAAGCCTTTCTGATAAGAGGGTGCGTTCAGCCGCCTTGCGACTGGATGAGGTCGACGGCCTTGCTCGCCAGCGCCATGGTGGGCGCATTGGTGTTGCCGCTGGTGATGTTGGGCATGATGGAGGCGTCCACCACGCGCAGGTTGCGGACGCCACGTACGCGCAGGCTGGCATCAACAACGGCGCGCTCATCCTCACCCATGCGGCAGGTCCCCACCGGGTGCCACATGGTGCTCGCCGCTGATTTCACATAAGCTTTGAGCTGGCCTTCTTCCCTGACGTCGAGTCCCGGCTGCATTTCGGGATAGAGCACATCCCTCAGTGCCGGTTGGGCGATTACCTCGCGGATGTAACGCAGGCCGCTAACAATTTTGCGGACGTCCTCGGGATCGCTGAACCAGTTCGGATTGATCAGCGGCGCCGAGGTCGGGTCGGTGTCGCGCAGTTTCACATAGCCACGACTGCGCGGCTGCATGACGACATTGACGAAGGTTATGCCGGGTTTTGGAAGCGCCTTACCGAGAGAGGCACCGAGCAGGGCGGGATTATGGAAGCTCTGAATCGTCGGCGCTGCAGACAGGTCGTCGGGGTTGAAATACGAGTTCGTCTCGATGCCGCTCCCAGAGGCAGGGCCATCGCGGAAGGCAAGGTAGCGCATGCCGTTCAGCAACATGCGGTAGCCAACCGCATCGCGATAATAGCCCCACTTCTCGCGGGCTTCGACCATCACCGGCACCTGAGCATGATCCTGAAGATTGGCGCCCACCTCCGGCGAAGACACCTTGAGCGGTATGCCAAGGTTCTTCAGCTCGTCCTCCGGACCGATCCCTGAGAGCATCAGCACACGGGGCGAGTTCAGTGCTCCGGCGGAAAGGATCACCTCGCCGGCATGTGCCCTGCGTGCCTGGCCTTTCCGGGAGTATTCGACGCCTGTTACCCGGTCGCCGTCGAAAATTAGCTTGTGAACGGTTGCGTGTGTTTCCACGACCAGATTGCGATTGCGCGCAAGCGGCCGAAGATAGGCGTAAGCGGAGCTATACCGGCGAGCGTCGTAGAAATTCGACTGCACCGGACCGACGCCGCGCTGATCGGCGCCGTTATAGTCGGCATTGAAGGGAAGTCCGGCTTCCTGGAAGGCCCGCACCGTTGCGGCATTCAGCGGGTTGATCTTGGGCGGATAAGAGACGCGGATTGGACCGCGCGCGCCGTGGTACTCGTTGTCCAGCAGCGTATGCGCCTCAATCTTGCGGAAATGGGGCAGCAGGTCTTCATGCGACCAATGACCAGTGTCGCCAACGGCCGCCTGCCACCCGTTATAGTCTCTCGGCTGTCCAACTACCCAGCACATGGCGTTGAGCGAGCTGCCTCCGCCAAGGCCCTTGGCAGCAATCATCGGGCGCGATCTGCCGTCCAACTGTGTCTGCGGCGTGGTCTCATAAGGGTAGAGAAAGCGGCCCGCAGCCAGTAACTTCTGAAAGCCTGCCGGCATATGGATAAGCAAGCTGGAGTCCCGCCCGCCAGCCTCCAGCAGAAGCACCTTGGCGCCGCCCTTGACCAACTCGGCCGCTACCAGCGCACCGGCCGAGCCGGCGCCAGCTACAATGAAGTCGTAGGTCACCGCTGCCGTGGTGGTCGCTTCGGGCTTGTCGAAATCCGACACGATGCTGCTCCTGAATGCCTTCTGTGTCGAAATCTAAGGAGGTTGCAGCCGCTGCAGAATTAGCGATTTCCCATCAGCAGCTGTTCAAAAACGCACAGGCCCGAACCGGCGAACCGTATATCGTCCTGGCGATTGCGCGTTATAGAACCCTGTAAGCTAGCGTCCGTGGTACCGCTGTGAGCTACACGATGATGTCGTCTAGCCTCGACTGACCTGACACGCTGGCCTTACCGACAAAGCTACGCCGCCCGGTAGTCCAACTCCCACGGCGCGGCTGGATTAGTCGCCAGTTCCCACATGATATCGGCAACGCCGACGGACTCGGGTGAGTTGGGCAGCACTTTCTCGCGGACAGTCGCCGTTCTTATGCGGATGCCGCGTTCTGCCAGCGGCTCGACAAGCGCTTCGACGACGTGGCGCATGGCAACCTTGCCGACACCCAAGCTCACCGCGTTCGCGTTTGGCTTCGTCGCGATACCGCCCCCAGTGACGAGGATCGTGCCCCCACGATCGCTGAACAGGCCGACTGCGGCGCGGATCGTGTGAAGTCCCGCCGCTACGTTGATCGCAAGATCACTGGTCACCTCTGCATCCGTCATGCTGAACAGGTCCTGGATGCGAACCACGGCTGCATTGAAGTGCACCACGGTCAGACCCCCGGTAATCTCATCGCCCTTTGCGATCGCGGTGCGGAGCGCGACAGGGTCCGTCGCATCGACAGGTACGGTGTGAACGGTGATCCCTTTTTTCGAAAGGGCGGCCGCCTCCTCGGCCAGTCGATCCGGGTTGCGTGCAGCAAGCACGACCGACCAGCCAGCCTTTCCAAACTTCTCTGCCACACCGCGACCAATTGCCGGACCGGCCCCGAGGATCATGATAGATTTCGACATACTTCTTCCTTTTGAATAGGCAGTTGTGGGGCCAGCTTGCAGGGGTAGCGAATACCAGGCGCTATGAAGCACGGCCGAGCACGGAAGAGGCCGCTCAGCCGTGCCAGTGCGAGCTGCGGATCACCGCGCAGAAATTGCCGCGGTGGAAACGCGGGTCCTTGTCGGCCAGCACGTCGGCTTTGACGTTGCCGAAGGTCGTGTCGGGCTTGTGCTTGATGCCGTCGTAGAAGGCCTGGATAATGTCCTCCTTGAACTGCGGCGTGCGCGGGAAGGCAGAGACGACGGCCTCGCGGGTGGCATCGTCATACTTGTCATAGGTGAGCCCCAGCACATCCATCTCGACGCCGGCGGTGGTCAGCGCGATCACCGGGTGCATGAACTCAGGGACCCCCGGTGTGGTGTGAAGGGCAATGCCGGCCCAGACCTTCTCGACATCGGACGGATCAACATGGTGGCTTTCAAGGAAATCGCGGGCCGCGTTGGCGCCGTCGACCTCGAAACGTAGGTCCTGGCTCGAGTGCGATGGCATCAGGCCGATGTCGTGGAACATGGTTGCCGCGTAAAGCAGCTCGGGATTGAACGTCAGACCGCGCTGCTGGCCGGCGATCGCGCCGAAAAAGTAGACGCGGCTCGAGTGTTTGAAGAGTAGCTCGGTCTCCGTGTCGCGAATGAACTCGGTGATCGTGTGGCAGAGCTTGCTGTCGGGGATCGACACGCCATGGACGATGGTCACGTTCTTCTCCTGTGGAGCTTGGTCATTCGGCGGCTTGCGCGAAGGGGAAGGAGATCCGTCCTGCCCGGCCCGATCCATGTCGCAGGACAGCCAGTTGGCAGCAACAAGGGTGAGCGTTGATATCCTGCCGAGGATGGCGGAAAAGCGGACACGCTCGATCACCGGTGTTTCCGGCAGCTGATCGAGCCGAGTTAGGGGAGGTGCGGATGGCCAAGGAAATCGCGTTGGTCATCCACAACGGCGTGCAGGCACTAGACGTGGTCGGTCCGCTTGACGTGTTCGCTGAGGCCGACGCGATGGTGCCGATCGGTCAGGGCTATCGCTGCCTCCTTGTCGCGTCTTCGCTCGATCCTGTCCGAGGTTCCAACGGCATGGTGCTCATGCCCGACCTTTCGTTCGCGCAGGCTTCGCGCGATTTCCATACCGTGCTCGTGGCAGGTGGCCCGACGCTACCCGAGGCTAGCGCGGACGAGGCGCTGTCCGCCTGGCTCCGACGCTGGGGCGTTCGGGCTAAGCGCCATGGTTCGGTCTGCACCGGCGCTTTTGTACTCGGCCATGCCGGGCTGCTGGACGGACGCGTGGTGACCACCCACTGGCAAAATGCCCCGCGACTGGCGGCAATGTTCCCTCATGCCCGCGTCGAGCATGATCGCATCCATGCCCGTGACGGCGCGCTGGTGACGTCCGCGGGCGTGACCGCCGGGATCGACCTGGCGCTAGCGCTCGTTGCCGAAGATCACGGACAGGCGCTGGCGCTGGCCTGCGCCAAGCGGCTGGTGGTGGTGGCTCAGCGGCAGGGTGGGCAGTCTCAGTTCAGCCCGCTGCTCACGCCCTTGACCGATCCGGAGACGCCGGTCGGCCGGGTGCAGGCCTGGGTCATCGACCATTTGCGCGAGCCGATGCCGGTGCGGCGACTTGCCGAAATTGCGGGGGTGAGCGAGCGCAGCATCGCTCGAGCCTTTGTCAGCGAACTGGACGTCACCCCCCACGAGTTTGTCGAAGGCGTTAGGATCGATCAGGCGCGCAAGCTGCTCGAGGCAAGCGATCGCGCCCTGAAAGCGGTTGCCTATGATTGCGGCTTTGCCAGCCCCGAGCAGATGCGCGCCGCGTTCCAGCGTCGCCTGGGTACCAGCCCAGGACGGTACCGCGACAGCTTCCGTTCGTCGCAAGTGGCGTAAGTCGGGGCGACCTCGGCGCCCGGCTCGCCGATCCTGCAACAGCCGGGCGCATGCGAAGCGAGACTGGTTTCGCGACCAAACCAGTCTCGCAGACCCCTGACATTCATCTCACCAGCCGCGCCGACACGGGCACCGTTGGGTTCGTATCAGGCGTCCGAGGCAGGGACGAGGCGCATCGCCGGGAAGCCGAGCTTGCTGGCGAAGACTTCCTGGACCTCGACGGTCGCGGGGAGCGGACGCCACGCCACTTCGATACTGTCGATCAGGCCGTCCTCGTTCAGGTGGAGGTGCTCGTTACCCTTTACCTCGAGGCCGTTGCAGGTGAAGCTGAAGAACACGGCGACATCCCGGTCCTGCGCGAAGCGGAGGTTCACCTTGAGGCTGTCGATCGTTTCCAGGAAGCCGGAGAGCACCTCCACCACCGCGTCCTTGCCGATCGTGGGTTCGGGGAAGATCGGGCCAAGCAGGACGATGTTCTCGGCGAGATGCGGTACGATCCGCAGGCTGTCCCTGTTGGCGAGGGCCGCGAAATAGTCATCGACATGGGCGGTATTCATCGGAAGATACTCCTGAGGTGTAAATTGGTTGGTGATCTGGGGTAAGCGGTTGGCTGGATCGGAGTTGGCAGGCCTCCCGAATGGTTATCGGGCAGCGCGCTCGATCAGCGCCGCGACTTCAGCCGAGTGCGAAACAGGTGAGGCGTGGCTGGATTGCAGCGTCACCGTCTGGGCGTTCATGCGCTTGGCAAACATCGCCTCGGCCTCTGGCGGGATCATCTGATCCTTGGCGGAAATGGCGTAGAAGGTCGGCTTGTCGTGCCAGGCTGCAACCGTCGCTTCGGTTTCGAACACGGCGCTGTTGAGCGGCAGCTGGTGCGCGACCAGTGTCTTGCCTTCGCTGGCCGGCAGGTCGCCGGCAAATACGGTCGGCAGCGCGGCAGGATCGATCGACAGATAGCCACGAGCGTCCGGCCGCAGCGTCTTCTGCCCGGGGCTTGGTGACGCGCCTTCGGACAGCTTCTTGAGGCTCTCGCCGCGGTCGGGCGCATAGGCGGCGACATAGACCAGCGCCGACACCTTGGGGTCGCTCCCCGCCTCGCCGATCACCACGCCGCCCCAGCTATGCCCAACCAGCACGGTGGGGCCGTTTTGCGCGGCGAGGGCCTTCTGGGTCGCGGCCACATCGTCTTCGAGCGAGGTCAGCGGGTTTGCAACCTGCGTGACGTGGTAACCCCTGCGGCGCAGCAGCTTGGCAACTTTGTCCCAGCTGGTCTGGTCGGTGAAGGCGCCATGCACCAGCACGACATTGCGGGCGGGTTTGGCATTGGCGGCGCCCGTGGCGGCAAGGGACAACGCTGCGGCGATGGTGGCAAAAGCTTTGGCCATAGGTGTTCTCCTTTCAATCGGTGTCGGCGGACGAGAAAGAGCCTCGCCGTTTCGGTTCGGTTGGGTTATGTCGATCAGATGTGATTGTGTCGGCGTCCGGCTGATCGTGAGCCGGACACGGTGTCAGGCGCCTGTCTGACGACCCTGAGCGTGCTGGCGCCGATAGTCGGCCAGCGGCAGGCCGCCCTGGCCCAGATCTTCGATCTCGTGCTCGTGGAAGATCACAGTGGTGTCTTCACGGGGCTTGCCCATCACGTCGAACAGCAGATCGGCGATGCCCTTATAGACCGCGTTCTTCTGCTCCGTGGTGGTGCGGTCCGCACCCGGGGTGGTGCCCTCGCGGGTCACAAGGATGTTCACGATTGGCATGGGAGGTCTCCGGAGGAGACGGGGAGCGCCCGGCGCTCCCCGCGAAGGGGTCAGCGGCCGGCGATCAGGCCGCCATCGACGTGCAGGATCTCGCCAGTCGAGAAGACGGCATCCTCGAGATAGAGTACGGCGCGAACGATATCCGCGACTTCGCCCACCTTGTTCATCGGGTGGAAGCCGGCCGCTTGGTCGATCTTCTTCGGATCGTGCATGGGTGTGCGGATGACGCCGGGCGCGACCGCGTTCACGCGAATGCCGCGAGTGGCATACTCGATCGCGAGGCTCTTGGTGGCCGAGTTCATGCCGCCCTTGGTCAGCATCGCAATGAAAGCCGGCGAGGCTGAATGGGCGAACTCTGCCGTTGATGCGGTAATCTGGACGATGTGGCCGGTGCCCTGTTCCAGCATGACGGGCACCACAGCCTGTGTCGTGAAAAAGAAGCCGTCGAGGTTGGTCTTCAGCTTCAGCCGGTAATCCTCCTCCGTATAGTCGGTGAAGGCCTTGCCGATGAAGATCCCGGCATTGTTCACCAGCGTGTCGATGCGGCCGAACTTTTCGAGTGCGGCTGCCACGAGGCGCTTGCCCGTCTCGGGGTCGCCGATGTCGCCCGAGACGGTCACCAAGTCAGGATCGGTCGAGGGCTGGATAGAGCGCGAGGTAGCGACGACGCCGTAGCCGCGGGCGCGGAACCCGTTGACGATGCCCTCGCCCAAACCCCGTGAGGCACCGGTGACGATGGCGACTTTCCTGACGTCCGACATTGCTTGGCTTCCTTGATGCTTGGCTGATGACCGGCATGTATGGCGGTGTCGGGAAGCCCGGAATTCGCTATCTGTGATCAATGGCTGATCAAAAACGCACAGACCTCGACTGGCAGGACGTTCGGATTTTCGTAGCACTTGCGCGGCACGGCAGCCTCTCCGCTGCCGCCCGGATGCTCTCGGTCAATCATGCGACCATCGCCCGCCGGCTTCATTCGCTAGAGGAGAGCCTCGGCGAAAAGCTCGTCGAGCGCCGCCCCGAAGGCTATGTGCTGACGCCGGCTGGCGCCCATGCTCTCGAGGCTGCGACGGACATGGAGCAGGCTGCCCAGATCCTCGGCCGCGGTATGGCGGACGGCACGCCCAGCGGCCTCGTGCGGATCAACGCGTCGCCGGGCCTGACCGCCGGATTTCTGGTATCACGTCTGCCGACACTTGCGGCTCGTTATCCCAGGCTGGACATAGACCTTGCCCCCGCTCTGCGATCCATCAGCCTGGAACGGCATGAAGCTGACATCGCCATCCGCTTCGACAAGCCCAAGGACGGTGATGTCATCGCCCGCCCTCTGACCACCGTTGGCTACGGTTTCTATGGGACGGAGGAAGCCTGCAGCTCGGTCGAGGCTGGCAGTGATCCGGTCTTCATCAGCTTTAACGAGGCGGACGCTTATCTGTCCGGGGCCACCTGGCTGACGAAGCACTTTCCCCGCGCTCGCGTGGCGTTCCGCGCCAAGGACCAGTTCCTCCAGTCGATTGCCGCGCGATCAGGAACGGGCTTGGCGCTGATTCCGCACTTCATCGGTCGTGCCGACCCGCTTCTACGACCCTGCGATCTCGGTGCAGCGCCATCCAACACCGAGGTATTCCTGCTGACACGCAGCCGCGACCGGAAGAGCTCGTCCATCCGGGTCGTTGCCGATGAGATCGGCGGGATGTTCGAGCAGGAGCGCGATTTGTTCACGTGACGTATGCGTGATCCGAGATGCGTAACTTCGGTCCACCTATCGAGATCAACGCGCTGGCGAGATGAACGAGCGGCCGGAGTTGGAGGGCCGAACCGACGCCCTGAATGGCCGCATGTGGGCGCTTCCGGTCGCGCCAGCAGTCCCGATTGGGATGGTATTTCGGGACTGTCCGCAGTTGGAAGAATTGAGGGCTTTCGCTAATCTACCACCGTGAGGTGTACGGTCGCACCGTCGGGCAAATGCTGAATTTGTCGGAACAGGTCGGCGGTGAACGAAAACCACTCCCGCCAAGGTGCAACCCACACATTATCCGACGAGTACGCTCCTCCGAGCACGGGTGGCGTTGTGAACGCATAGCACTGGTGGGCCGCCAACACCTTCCCAGCCCGCCGGCACTCATCCGCTAAGCGGCGGAGTTGCCAACCTTCCGCATCGTCTTCAACTTGGCGCCAGATTCCCTCTTCTGACACTGCGATCCGTTGGACCGAGCAGCCGGCTCGCTCAAGCATGTGCACCTCGCCGGCGCTATCCACGAGAAACGAGTCCCCGAAAAGGCTGGTGCGGAACACACGGAAGTGGCTCGGCAGGATCGAAGCCCACGCCGACAGGTCCTCATCGTCGGCTGCAGCTTGGAGGAAGTAGTCAGTCGCGCTCATATGACCTTGGTGCCTACTGCAATGAAGGTCGGCAAGTGGGCGAGAGCAGACGTCGGAACAGAGCGGGTCAGCCTACGCGGCTCGGCTAGGTGGGCAAGCTCTCCCGATTTCCTTTCTCGATGGTTAGGGAACCCCTCCTGCCAGCATAGCAAGGCGCGCGATCCTTCAGTTGGGCAGCGTTATAGAGGCAGGTGAGGTCCGCCCGCGCCTGTTCAGGCATAGGCGCATCGAGAGCCTGATCGGCGCATACGCGATGCCGCTGTCTGTCCCATCGTCGTTGCTCGCTAACCAATCTTGAGACTGCAAGACCACCGCTGGTCGAGCGAACGCGCCTGATTGCAAGCGTCAGCTGACGCTGCAACTCACGTTCTATCTCGTTGTTCGAGGTCTCCGCTAGGCACAAGGTAAACGGCCGAGCGTCGTCAGGACTTGGCCGGGTGCATTCGGACGGGCCGATCCCGACCTGGATTGCAAGCACCGCCAATAGCAATCCGACCATGCGCACCTCTCAAAGGATACAGCTGTGCAACTTGCCTTGGGCTGCGACTACCAGCACTTCTTTTCTTCTCGCCCGTCTGTTCAGGTCAGCCTACCCGGTTCGGTGAGGTGGGCAAGCGGATGTCCGCTTTTGGGTGGTTAGGCGACGTTCCGCTTTCTGGCGGGTGCGAGCATACGCTGCCGTTGCCGAGAGTGGCGTTGCCGCTAGGCTGAGATGATGGCGGCGCAACACGACAATATGCAGGGTCTCTATCTTGAGGACAGCTATCTCCTCGGGATTGCGGTTACGGGAAGGCAGTTGCAGCTTAGCGTCCTGTTCGCGCTGACCAAAGATCACCCGGCTTACACGACCCCAAACCCAGGCGAGCAGCACTGCTACCACGAGGGTGTAATAGAATGGACCCAGGTCGCAATCATCCACTCGCGGGGGCAGCCCCAGGTCTTCGGTTCGGCAGACCCGGATGGAACTCTCGATCTAGGGTCGATTAAGTACGTCAACGTCGAAGGCACCCACCATGTAAAGGCTGACTGGTTTGATCTTCGGTTTACCGCCGACAGCATGGAGATCGTGCTTGCAACTTGATGACTGAATTTGACGGATAGCGGAAGGGCCGCCGCCTTCGGCTAGCTGCGCTGGAAAGCAGGCGGCAGCGCTGGTAGCTTCTCAACATGGCAGCTTATACCAAGATTGAAGATGTTTCGGCCTTACCCCAAGACATCAATAGCGGCCCTAAAGGGTGGGGGTTTAGGATGTGGAGCGACAAGCTTGATGATGAGGCTCCTCATAGGCTAATCTTAGAGAGGTTTGCGGCGACGCATCCCGAGGCGGGTATTAAGCTCCCGCCCTATGATCGATATGAGGATTACGTTGAAGCCACTGCCATTTGGAATGGCGCACTAGTCGCGATCTACTACGAAACCATCCTAAGCTATCTCTGGCTATGGTCGCCGGATCGCGCAACGGTGTCATCTTTTCGGACAGCTTTATTACCTTTGGCCGGATAAACGAACGTCGGCTTTTACGATCAGCTAGTTTGCTTCGTAGTGGCCGAGATTGGGCGAGAGCGGAAGGGCCGCTTTGGGGGCGGGCAGGTAGGTAGGGACACCGTCCCAATTGGGATGGTATTTTGGGACAGCCGGGGTCAGGGCAGCCACTTCGGCCTTATTGCCGCCAGCTTGCGAGTGAATCGGAGTCTGTGTCAGCCGACTGGCAGGTTGTGAGCTCTAAGCAATTGAGCTGATGCTCTGATACGCCTTTGGCGCTGCCGAATGGCAAGCGGCACCGCAACAATCACGAAAACGCCGAATGCCAGGAACAGCCAGACTAGCATCCTGTCGTGCTCGAGCAAGGCAATCCAGACCAAGCATGGCGCCATGATTGCTGGAGTAGTCTTCGTGACCCACCACAGGACTGTTCCCCAACCCGGTCGGTCCCGAGCCTCCATGTCGACAAGCAGAACAAGAGCTGTGGCCATGACCTCAGGCCAAGGGCGAGAACCACGATCCAGCTCAGAGCGTCGATCGCGTCCGAGAAGCCAAGATGCAGCATGTTATCTTTGATCCGGGATTGTCACCCGGTGCAACGGCGTTGAACAGGCATATGCGACCTTGTAGGGCTGCCCCCAGCAGCGTTCGAGGCCTTCAAACACGTTCATGTTTAGCGGCCATCTGACCGGCATCGGCTTTCCATCCGGGCCTTCCATGGTGAAGTGCGCCGGGCGAGGCAGGGCCGCAAGCTTGCCCTTGGCAGCGGTGAAGGCTTGCCGATCCTGGATGAGGAAGGCGATGGTGCCGTCGACGTAAGAGTTCCAGCCGATGCCCTGGTCCTCTTGGTGAGCTTTGTACGACCTGCGGAACAGCGCAATCGCCGCAGGGATCTGGCCGATGTCCGCACGGAGCTGCCCTTCATGCCAGTACAGCACAGGATCCTGTGCCCGATGGGCCTTTCGCCAATCGCGGATGAGGTCTGCGGCTTCAAGCTCACAGCCAGCGTCTTCCAGCTTGCGCCATCCACCGGTCACATCCTGATCGAAGGCATCTCGATCTAGCGCCAGTAGCTCGTTTCGATCGTACCGGCAGCTTTGCACGCTGGGGCTTGCTTGGGCGATCAAGGCGGCCATCATCGGCATACCGCGCCAGACTTCCATGTCGGCCCGCGTCAGGCAAGCTTTGCTCTCCGCACCACTCGGGGGAGGTACTCGCCGCATCGTCTCGCAAAAGGGATGGTCGTTGCTCACCAGCTTGGCAGCGGCTCCCCATCCGCTGATAGGACGCTCTTATGATCGTTGTAGTCGAAGGGATCAGCGCGAGCGGTAAAAGCACCTGGTGCGCTCGGCACGGCGGTTCCCATGTCGTTCCCGAGAATGCCAGGCTCGACGGAGCGCCCGATCGTGTCGCCGAACCCGCGGGCGCAGCTGCGTTCTGGGCAGAGTGCAACGTCGCTCGGTGGCAGCAAGCCTTGGCCGTGGAGCGGGCGACAGGACATGCCCTATGCGACACCGATCCGCTAAAGCTGCATTATATCTGGTGCCTATGGCGGACCGCTGAAGCGTCCGAGCGCGACTGGTCGCTGGAACTCGCGGCAACCCGCCAGACTATCGCGGATGGCCGGATCGGCTTCGCTGATTATTATCTAATCGCCGACACCGATGTAGAGACAGCACGGCAGCGGGCGATGGCCGACATCTCGCGGCGTCGGCGCAACTTCGATCGTCATGCTCGGCTGCGTCCCGCACTGCTCGAATGGTATGCGGCGCTCGACATGGTGCTACCGGGTCGCGTCCGGTTCGGCTTACCAGCGACTCTGCCGGTTGGAATGGTGGTCGGGGAACGCCACAACCTCACTGCTTTTGACGCGATGATCTCGCGTCTGCCAACGCCAGAATAGTTCATGTAATCGTCCAGAGCCCTTCCTATTTGGAAGGCGATCGGGACCGTCGCAGCTGTCCCGTTTGGGATGGTGTTTTGGGACTGTCCGGGGGTTAGGTGCTAGCGGACATTCAGCATCGCTGGTGTTAAAAGTCGGTCATGATCGGATCGGCTGATGAATTTGTCCGGCTCAGGACGAGCGACGAGCCTGACGAGTATCGTCGAGCAGCGATGGATGAGGCACCAGAAAGCGTCTGGTTGGAGGTAGTCCAAGCGTATCCAGAGATGCGCCGCTGGGTCGCTCACAATAAGACGGTACCCATGTCCGTCCTCGACCTTCTAGCTGCCGATCAGGATGAGGATGTACGGATCGCCGTGGCCCAGAAGCGTAAGCTGACAGCCGACTTGTTCAGCCAGCTGTCTCGCGATCCGTCGCCAAACGTGCGGCAGCGCATCGCGTCGAACGCTAAAACACCCACCGATGTGCTTGAGCGTCTGGCTTCCGACGCAGATAAGAGCGTCGCAATCGAAGCGCGAACTCGGCTCGGCTGAATAGCCGCGAATGGGGCGTTAGCGGGCTTTGGTCCAAACCGGAAAGACGGCGTTCGCGGTCGAGCCCATCGCTCTCACCATCTGCCCGTGATCGAAATTGGGAAGTCGCGTGAAATAATCGAGCGCGCCGCTCTCCCCGGTCGCTCCTTGCGGAAACGCACACGCGAGCTGTCCCTCAGATCCGAACAGGAGCCACCACACGTCAGCACCCCATGGACCTGTGTCGTTGGTCTCGATTGCCACTCCAATCATGTCGGACTTGGCCAATGTGGTTGTGCGGCCCGCGTCATCGGTGACTTGAACGTGGTAGGGCTCAACCGATACGACCCACAGTGCTTCGGGTTGTGGATGATCCCTCCGTTTTCTGAACCAGCTCATCTAGCCTCCAGGCCAGTAAACCCTAAGGCGCCCCGCCGGTGTCCGCTACTCGGCGCTTCCGGCCTCGCCAGCAGTCTCGAATGCGATGGTATTTTGGGACTGTCTGGATTGCGGGCTCTGGCGCAGCGAGCCAATGTGGCTCTATGCCAACCTATGTAGCGATCGATATTGGCATCAAACTGCGAGCAGTTGCCAGCGACCTTCTTGCGTTTGAGTGGAAGACGAACGGCATATCTGCGGACTTCATCTTGCCAGACGACGACGCGCACGCCCTGCGCGTCTCGTTCGACCGCCCTTGCATCGTGCGTCTATCCGATGAGGTGGCCGTAAGCACCGAAGAGGACACGCCCAACAAGGGCTTGGTTTCTAACCACTTCGCATACCGGCTGGAAGGCGCATGTTTCAGCCGCTCGCAGTCCGAGACGTGGAAGGAGGTCAGCGGGCCTGTAGCTCACTACCAGTTTGTGACCGGATGGGCCTGTATGGACGTACTGAGCGGCGGTTCACCCTCATTTTCAATCGTCAGCCGATCCCGTTGAAGGTCCAGAGTTGGACAAAGCTGGCGTCCTACGAGGAGAGTAGCGTGGGAGAACCTGCCAGACCGCAGACTTTGGCAAGAGGTCCCTGCAAGTTCACGCCTCCGGGTCATAAGGAGGGAACGGAGGTGGCAAGTCGAGGTCGCGCTGTTGTAGGTAGGTGAAGCGTCCGGCTCTGTAGCTTTCGCTATCCACCAGCTCGGTGTGAACAACCCGCATGGCAAGAAGCAGCGCCTGCACTCCATCAATACCGTGCGCTGAATGCGATTTTGTTTCACCAGCCCACGTCAGCGTCCAAGCGCAGCGATACTCGCCCGTTGGCTGCTGCTGCGGGGTAAAGAACCGGCAGCGGACTTCTCTTTCACCATCTTCAAAAATCCGCTCTACAAAAGCTGCTCCCGACACGTATCCCTCCGGACTGATCAACCAAGCTATCGCTAGCACCCGCAATCCCTGATTGGGATGGCCACCACGACCGGCGAAGCCGTCCCGTTTGGGATGGTATTTCGGGACTGTCCGGCTTTGGGTGGAGAACGGGAAGGCGGCTTTCAGGGGCGACTAGGCGATAGCTGCCATTGCCGTACGGTGCCGACAAGGGCACCATCAACCTATGAGGCGCCATCCGTCTTTCGTTCTCGTTGCGTGCGCGAGTTTCGTCACGATGGGGTGTACTCGCGCGCCGGAAAACTACGCTTCGAGCTGCTCTATCCCGCGCAAAAATTGGGGCCGGGAAAAGGACGGCATTGGTCATCTTAGGATGGTGCAGCCGATCTACATAGGCTCGGACGGCTCAACCCTCTGGAATAAAGCGGCGATCTCAGACGCCACACTTCGGCGTTACATGGCGCTGATGAGCAACATGAACCCAGAGCCGCAAGCCGTCCTTGACATCGCGCCTACTGCGCCATGTAGTCGCGTAGAAGCTGTTCGGAAGATCATGGATGCTACCCCGCTCTGCAAGGGGCCGCATTCGCTCTGCAGCGAGGGATGGAATTGGCGACAATGGCCCGAATTAGGCGGCCCATAACGTCCGCTGCTCGGAAAGGCGGGTGCAGGGCGCTTCTTGCCGCGCCAGCAGTCGCAATTGGGATGCTATTTTGGGACTGTCCGGCTTTGGGTGGAAAGCGGCTGGTCCGCTTTCGAGTTTGCGGATTAACTTAGCGGCCGTGAGGCTTGGCCCTCTTTTATAGCCAACTCTCCGCTAGCTCGTGCGTCAATAAACGGGAGGAAGCTCCTCGATCCGACACCCAAAGCATCACCTATGCGCTTAGCCGGATCGTCACTACACCTGTCGCGGCGAGCAGCGGACATTGAGGAGTGCGTGATGCGTCATTGGACTTTGTCGGCAACGATCGGAGCTGCCATTTTGAGCTCTAGCGCGGGCTCCGCGAGCCCGGTGCAAGGTGTCATCTCAGGCAGCTATGTCCAGGACCGGGAACGGAGCGACAACGCTTTTCAAGTGATTGAGAACGCTATTGCCGGTCTTACAAACGCCCAGCGCCCTCTCGCTCGCATGACGCTGCTCAAGTCCATTGCAGTCGACAGGATGAGGATTTCGACTGCCGGGGGTCGAGTTGGAATTACATATGATGACAAAGCACCCATCATCGTTTGGATAGGCGGAGAGCCGGTCAAGTGGAAGCTCATTGAAGTGCTCGTTTTCGATGTGTCGGCAAAGGCTAATGGTGACGCTATTCTAATAACATTCCGCGGCGAAGACAGTGAGCGGGTTATGACGTATCACAATGTTGGTCAGGACTTGGTGGTAGACACCACCATGACCAGTCCATTACTCTCCAGACCCATTGTTTATAAGCAAATATTCAATCGAACGAACTGACAGGGTTTTCGAGGAATACCTTCTGGTTAGAAACCGTCGAACGGCCTTCGTCTCGTAGATGCAGATGCGAAGATGATCTCTCCAGCGCCTGCTTTGAGGCGCCGCGACCGTGAATGAACGGCAGCGACTGGGCGGGAGCAGAAGGTCCGCTTTGGAGGCGGGCAGGACGGGACCGTCCCAATTGGGATGGTATTTCGGGACTGGCCGGGTTTGGTGGGAAATGCTCGGACCGCTACTAGCGCCGTCCCGCAATGGCGTTTTGCGCCATCAAAGCTCATGATGTCACACAGCGGGGCGATGAGCGTTGCGAAAGGTACCTCTTTTGCGACAAGCTCGTAGCTGACTTTCTTTTGGGGTTCTCGGCAAAGGGTAAGAATGCGAGCTTGGGCAATTATCGCCGGCGTTGTGATGATTCCAGGAGTCGCTGGTGCACAACAATCGTCAAAGGATGTTCTAGCCAGTTTTGGCATGAAGATTGTCGAGCCGATGACGGCAAAGGAGTTAGCCGCCACCAGGGTGCGCGTTGATGCCGAGCTTGCGAGGTCCGGCACCGCAGCATTGTTCGAGAACGTCAGCGACGCAAATGGCGGCAGGGCCCGACACCGGGCGTCTGGTCTAGTGTGCCCTCTTGGCAAAAAGGGGCAGCGCGTTCTCGCAGCTTCGATGGACCAGGCCTCGTGCGAAACCAGAGATGGAAGCACTGTTTATAAAACAAAGGTCGAGAGGGCTCCCGAGGGGGCGACCCTCGATACGGTTGCCGCAAAGGCTCTCACGGACGCACAGAAAGAGCCGGGATATGCTGCTTCGGGCGGCGTATCGGTCACTGGGCACCCTAGACCAGGGTCGGGCCTGCCAGACCATCAGACCTTGCGCTTTCTGAGCCGCATTGACGGACACGAGCGCGCTAGTCGCCTTCAGATAGGCGTTGTGCGGGGCTGGGTCCTCACCGAACGTCGGGAAACCCCGAACACGAACGCACAGCCTTCAAGTATGAGCGAGATTCTGAGCGAAGCTACGTTCGGCACGAGTATGACCGCGCAACAGTAATCGATAAAGGGACCGCTTGTGCAACGCCAGCACGTCCGCTCTCGGGACCGTCAGCCTCAGGCCAGGCGTCGTATCTGGGCGCTAGCTGCCGTCCCAATTGGGATCGATCTCTGGGAAAGCGGCTATGAGGCAGGCAGGAAGTGCTGCCGCAGCGATAACCAATTCAAAGCGTGAAATCCTGCCCTTCCGGCCAGCCCGCTGGATCATACGATTTGATGTGAGTGCCAGCAGGAAGCTTACGCTTCAAGCAGTCGCGCGCTGCAACGATCTCGCTACGCGGAGCTATTACGTGAAAGCCATCTGTGTCGGTGAGCAGACCTGTAAAATCGAAAACCTCGAACTTCCTGACCCCACAAACTAGCAAGTCTTCTAAAACCGAACCTTCGATGATTGGTGACCCCTCCGGTCTGACGTATCTGTCAGTCATTAGTACACCTCGATCTGCGAATAGCACTAAAGCGTCAGATTGCCACGGGGGCTTAGGTCCGCAGCTACTCAAGATAAAGCAGGCTGCAATGAAGACTCTCACTGGCTTACGTAAATGCATCCACATACCGTCATAATGACGCTAATTGCGTATGTGCGCCAGAGCGACTGCTATGAAAGACTGTTCCCGTTTGGCATCGTTTATTGCGCTCAAGTGCGCGCGCTTTGCTGAGTTAGCTGAGACCGCAGCTCTTTAACGAGCATCCAGTTCCGGACCACCTAGCCGGGCCAACGAATGGCCGGTTGTGGGCGTGAGCGGCAGTCCCACAAAGGAAGGGCGAGTGAGGCAGCAGGCCAGTTAGGGCAGGGCCTCACGGCCTCTGTGGCTACTTCCCAAAATATGTTCCCGATTGCTCTTTCCCGAAACTGGCGGAAAGGGACGGAGATACGGGACACTCGTCGTGTCGCAAATGTTCAAAGTTCTGCAACAGCCAATCTACGTCGGGTGCCGGCTGTTGTTACGTTCAGCCAACTCGCCTTCGAGGCTGGCGATCGCCGCGCCAATCGCTTCCGATTGAGTGCATGCAGGGTCTTGCCGCAGGCGCCGGGCTTCCTGCACCAGGTCACGCCAGTACGTCAGCGTGTCCTGGTA
>NZ_JACIJK010000014.1 GCF_014199305.1 Sphingomonas aerophila | reverse complement strand
ACTCGCTACGACCGCTGCCCAACCGTCTTCTTCTCTGCCGTCGCGCTCGCGGCCACCGTCATCTTCTGGCTATAACCAATGAGTCCTGACCCTAGTATATAGCGGTCAAGATGCGGAACGTGCGCCCGTCATGAGCGCGCCCTCCTACGAAGTCTTACGCCTAGACGCGGTCCCAGCACTCCGGCCGCAGCCGGGTGCACGAGCCGTCGTTCAACCACAGCCGCCCGCGTCGGGACTGCGTTGGCGGAACTCTCAGCCCATTCGCGTCGCCCAACACCTTCTACTTAATTGAAGTTCACCGACCAGCCAGCGGTGTGCAGCAGCGCGATCATAAAGCGATAGCGGCAGCGCTCCCGTTGCTTGGCCGCGGCGATGATGTCCTTCGTCAGTGTGCTTCGTCACCCGCCCAGCACGACACCTTGCGCTATGTCGACCGCTGCTGGCCGAGCCTCCGGCCCACGCGCTGTTCGGACAAGCCCAGCATTTAGGCCTTGTCTTTGCAGCGCCGGCGCCGCGCGGAGCTCAAAACTTTTTGGCTCGGCAACGTCCTGCAGAATAGGCTTCTCCAACGTAAGATCTGAGATCGCGCGCCGGCGCCACAGATTCCAGATCCTATATTAGACGCGCCTGATCCGCCTTCAGACCGCCATATTCCTTACGGCACCGGAGGTGGGCCTGCTCGACCACCGCGATCCGCCGTAGGGCCCCCGTGGTCGTCCCGCCCTGGCCCAACGATCTTCACCTTGCGCCACGAGCTTGCGCTTTTCGCAGGCCTGCGTCGTTCCTCCCCAGTTCCAGACTGTCATAGGGCTCAAACCCAATCAGCGGGTTGAGATGGACGGGCTTTCCTGATTCTCTGCGGCGTGGATCACGGGAGGTGTGGCATGGCGCTGTTCTGGTTGTCGGACGATGCGCGGGCGGCGATCGAGCCGCACTTGCCCAAGACCCAGCCTGGAGCGCGGCGTGTGGACGACCGGCGGGTTATCTAGGGCATCCTGCATGTGCTCAAGGTTGGTTGCCGCTGGTGCGACTGCCCGACCGAGTACGGGCCGTCCACGACGGTGTACAATCGGTTCAACCGCTGGTCGCACCGTGGCTTCTGGCTCAAGCTGCTGGACGCGCTGGTCGATGCTGGCGCGGTGACGAGGAGCACCGCCATCGACAGCACCTACGTAAAGGCGCAACGCGAAAGCGTTTGGCGCAAAAGGGGGCGCTCGGCGCAAGCCATTGGGCGCTCGCGTGGTGGCTGGACGACCAAGGTCCACGCGCTCACCGACGTCATCGGCCGCCCCCTATGCGCTGATACTCACAGCCGGCAATGTCAGCGACATCAAAGCTGCTCCCGCACTGCTCCAGCGGGCCGGGCGCATTCGCTACCTGCTTGCCGATAAGGGCTATGACGCTGACCAGCTGCGGCGCTCTTTGCGAAACACTGGCGCCGTTCCGGTCATCCCTGGCCGACGTAACCGCAAGCGGATCATCCGCTACGACAAGAACCGCTACCGCGGCCGCCACCTCATCGAGAACGCTTTCTGTCGCCTCAAGGACTTCCGTCGGGTCGCCACCCGCTATGACAAGCTCGCGGCCAACTTTCTCTCAGGCGTGGCCCTCGCAACAGCTCTCGCCTTCTGGCTCTAAATGAGTCTGAGCCCTAGTCGATCAGTCACTCAGAAGTGGGCAGCTCATCGTTACCGTCGAACCGGGCTCTGAATGGCGCCCGCAAGCGGTCATGCGTCCGAGGTCTTCGGAGGGAAGCAGCCTTTATGTGTGCTCCTGGCGTGAGCGGCTGGCGGCTCGCGGGTTTAGACCAAACCTGGCAGCGATATCGCGCCGCTTTGCGACGTAATTCGCAGGAACCATAGGGTAATTAGAAGGCAGCCTATACCGAAGTCGGTATGCTTCGGGCGTGAGCCCGTGATGCATGAGATGACGACGCAATAGCTTGTACGGCTTGCCATCAATCATTGAGATAATGTGGTCGGGATCGGCCAGGGACTCCTCTAGGCTTACAGCTGATATGTAATCATGATTTGGCCAAGCGTCCTCCAGCGTAGTTCCAGTGTCAAGGTCGGTCACAACGTCGTACATCGCTCGAAGAAAATCCGAGGCGCTCTTGACGTTTGCGTCGATGCTCCCGTTCGACAGCCAGGCGACGGTCAGCGCTGTCGCGAGCTCCTTATCGTTAGCCAAAGCTTTTCAATCCTCAGTTCAGATGGCGATGCAGGTATTAAGCTGGTCCGCTCGAGCCGGTCAGCACACGGCGGAGAAACCTGCAATCTCCGATGCATTGTCGCGGACCCGTCCACCTCCGCGCAGTGTGTTGTCCCAAGCAAGATTGGCCGGCTGGCGGTGGTCTAAAATCATCAGCGCGGCACGCCTTCCGGTTTCATGGCGATTTTGGTCGCTCGAGAGGAAGCAGCGCGGCCGATCTGTATACTCGCTTTAATTACGATGAGGACATCGAAGCAGGGGTTGATACGGAATTACGACATCCTGTCGCTTGACCTGCGCTTGTCCCACCTCAGTGCAGTTGGTCGCGCGAAAGCAACTGCGATGCTCATGCAACTAGTCGCTAACGTTGCGTTTCTCGGACGAATTTGGCCATCAATTCCAGACGGGTGCCCGCCCATCCCGAGGGAGAGCCTCTCGAATGCCTCTTCGGTCTGGCAATTAGTTGGCAACCAACCCATTTCTTGCACTCTTTGCAGCGAGCTCAGGCCGGCGCTGGGCCCGAAGCGGAGACTACGTGCACCGTCCCTTACAGGGATCGGACCCCTCGAACAATCGGCTGGCGTGGCAGCGATTCAGCATCCACCGCCCGTTGCCTCGCGATAAAAAACGAAGCGTAATGGGAGCCGAGCAGGTCACGACGATGTTGCACCCGACAGGTCGATCGAAAGACTGGCGGCTACTGCAGCGCAGGCTCGTGCCCCTGTTTGATAGAGCTGAACCAGCTCACTTTCGCCTTAAGGTCAGAAAAGACGGCGAACGGGACGCTGATCCGCAGGGTCTAAATTCGACGCTTAGGCCTTGCGCCGCTTGCATGTGCGAGCGCGGTCGTAACAGGCCTAGATTCTCAACCGATCGAGATGTTCGTTTTTCTAAGCCTTCCGATGGAGGAAGAACAAGCTGTGGATCGTTCGGCTCGGGTTATCAAGGGAAGATATGAAAGACGGCAACGACTTGGGCTGGAAAGCCTTCACGATCCGGCTAATCGAGGTGTTACGCTGGCCAGCAGCTTGGGCCATCATCGTCTACCTCTTACGTGAGCCGCTAGCATCGCTGATTCATCGGCTGATCGGCGGGCCGTCGGGCTAAGTCGCCGGTTTGAGAAGTATGTTGATTGTGACAGCATATGAGAGGCTTGAGCGAGTTTCTCCACTAGGTTTAGCTCGCACCAAATTGTCACCGGCGGTCCAGCTCTATATCTTAGCTTGCCAGCTTGTAATCGGCGGTAAGCTCGATCTTGTTGCGAGGTGCGACTTGGGCCGAAGACGTTGCCCAATTTCAAGCGTCGAGGGCGGCAATCGAGACGAGCAGTACCTCAATGATCGTCGTGTTTGTCCTTCATTGGTCGACTAGGGCGCTAGCTGCGTCGCCGATTTTGCTTAGGTCAGCGACAGCGTTGCTGCACTCCGCCCGAGGCGTCCTTTCGACAAGTGCAACCGTGCCTGCCATGGTCGTGATCGGGAGACAGGGGGAATCTGGAGCAGACCACCAATTCGACCATGCACGGGTGCCCGTCGTTGCTTGACGCGCGAGAACCATCTCTTGTGGCAGCTTCTGCCCGAGCGTGTGCGCGCCCAATGAATAAGCTAGCGGCGCCTTTGTCTCGCGTTCGTCGGACCTGATCGGTTCCTTACCAAAGGCCGGACCTCCAGTCGCAAGCATGATCGTAATAGCCTTGCCGATAGACATGCCACCGAGAACGTTCGCGCGCGGCGATTGTACCCTGCATGCGTCAGGCTAGCCTCGTCTTCGAAGCGCAGTGCGATTTGCCTTCGGTCTCGCGTTTCGTATCGATCTGATGCTGTTCACCGGCAACTCTGTGGAAGGGACTGCTTCCAAAGCGGTTCTTCGGTCTGAGTAATCCAGTGGGGCGGGCCGACGGCGCGTCCGATCCACATACGAGTATGCGAGTCAAAAGGAGGAGGTCAATTAAGACTTTCTTCTTAGGTCAGCTTATCTGGGAGGGGGCGGAGAGCAGGCGCTCGCCCTGGCAACGTTGAATGTTTGGTGACCCTATCTTTATCTCCTTTCTCGCCGGTCGGATCGGGGCCGAAGGCAGGCGAGTGGAAAGGAATGCTAAGCTGGCCTCTCAAGTGCTCCGCAAACCCAATTAAATTCAGGGCAACTCTGAAATTACAGTTATGCCAAACGCCAGAGCTGATCTTCGATGATGAGATCGCCCTAAGAAATCTAGATATTGCATTGCGGCGTTCAACTGCCCGATCCAGGGCTGGAGCGCTAGAGTCTCTAGACGCTGTATTGCAGTCGGGCAGGTGTGCCGGACCTTGCCCTTTGATGTCAGTTCGACGTGGGTCACGGTCTCGCGGCAATGAAAATAGTGCAAAGCGCTAACGCTTGCCCTAAGCTGGACTCTTTATCGATGGCCGATGCTGCGTTGTCGAGAGTTCCGGACAGTAGAGTATTCTATGCCCACGGCCTGTTTGCGTTGGGCGCGGTGTTGAATGGTTCGCCGCTTCAGATCAGGCGGCCCAGGCTTCCACGTCTCGCTCCTGACCAACAAGAGCCAGTCCATGCGCGATGGAGGTAAGTTCACCGCCGGTGGCGATGCGGTCCTCACCGAACCGCCGGTCGAAGATGGCGCGAATGGCCGGGATCAGCGAGGAGCCGCCCGTCAGGAAGACCCGGTCGATACGGGAGGGTTCAACTGCGGCTTTGACAATCGCGGCATCAAGCGCAGCCTCGATCCGCACGAGATCATGTCGGATCCACGCCTCGAAATCCGCGCGGTCGACCTCCGCCGTGATCTCCACCCCACCGCTTTCGAAGTGGAATTGGGCCTGACGCTCGCTGGACAGCGCGCGCTTGAGGCGGCCCACCGCGTCGTAAAGTGGGAAGCCTTGTTCATGCTCGATCAGCGCGATCATGCGCCCGATCGCCTGCGCGTCGAGGGCGTCCTTCTGCAGCCGACGAAGCTCTTCCAGCGTACGGCGATTGCGCATGAGCGCGAGTCTGGACCAGTCCGAGAACTCGGCGAACCAGCCGCCCGGAATGTCGAGTATCTTGCCCATCGAGCGGTACTGACCACCCTTTCCGAGCATGGGCAGGACCAGTTGCTCGACGATGTGACGGTCGAAGCGGTCGCCCGCGATACCCACGCCGGAGGCGGCGAGGGGCGCACATCGGCGGGACGCGCCAGGCTCTCCCACCTGTACGATCGAGAAGTCGGTCGTGCCACCGCCAAAGTCGGCCACCAGCACAGTAGCGGGCTCGGTCAGGCGAGAGGCGTAGCTGAACGCGGCGCCGAGCGGTTCATAGACATAGAAGAGTTCGACCCCGAACTCCCGCAGCATCAGGTCATAGCGCCGCCGGGCCAGATCGGGATCAGGCCGTGCGCCGGCGTATTCGACCGGCCGTCCAACGATAACCCGCCGCGGCCTCGCGTCGAGCCGCCCGCCCGCATGCTGGACCAACCGCTGGAGGAACAAGCGCCCGAAATCTTCGAAGCGAAATGGCTTGCCGAACACCAGCGCCCGCTCGAACGTGGTGCTGGCCGCAACGGTCTTGAACGATTGAACGAAGCGGCTGTCGAGCGGGGACTGGAGGTACTCGGCAATGGCATGCGGCCCAGCCTCGCAGGCGATGCCGTTCCACGCACTTTCCTCTTCCCAGAAGCACAGCGCAGAGCGGAACACCGCGCCCGGTTCCTCGGGACCGTCGAACTCGACGAGCTCTGAAGTGCCATCGCTTTGGGCGAGTGAAACGACGGTGTTGGTGGTGCCGAAATCGAGCCCGAGCGCGCCCGCGGCCAAGTCGCCTTGCACGATGTGTTCCTGTGGATGGAGTGACCCGCCGGGCGGGGCCGGGCGCTATGACATCGGCCGGTTGCGTTGACAACGGGCCGGTCTGCCCGCTTCAAGAAGGCGTGATCGGGGGCAAGACGCCCCCGTCTTCAAGGCCAAGTCGTTCGGCAATCCAGCGGAGTGCCGCCGCGATAGTGTCGAAGGTCCGAGGCGACCCGGCGCAGGGACCAAAGCCGGCTTCCAGATACCAACGCCCATTGTCTGGCCCGTAATAGTCCGCCTCCAGATGCACGAACACGGCGACGAGGGCGCCGTCGTTTAGGACAAGCAACCCATCTGCACTGCTTACGCCGACAGCAACCTTGATCCGGCTGACCGCGATCGTGTCCATTGGTGCAATCTATACCCTTCCGTGGTCACGAAAGCTGATCGGAATTAAACTTTAGCGGCTGACCTGTTGCCTGGCATCGGAACGCAGACGGTTGGAATTGAGCTTGCTGGCGGCCAACAGGCGCTTTGTGTCAAAGCAGGTGAGCCGTTCTCCCTGAACCTGATCAACTCCTCAGCCCGAAGCCGTTGGGCCCCGGCTTGTGGTCACGGTGCTCAGGGCAGTTGCATCGCAAAGATCGGCCTTGCCTCAATGGCGGATCGGAATCGTCGCATTTAACGAGACCGACCGCCCTGATGGCGGCCGACGAGATCGGCCTCACTACCTTCCACGTCGATCGCGTTCTGGAGCGTGTGAAGACCGACAGGCTGATCGAGAAGTGCGGACGCGATCTCCCGGCCAGGCGGACGACTCAGATGTTGTACGTCAGCGAATTTGGCCCGCGCCTCCGACGACGTGCGGAGACGGCAAATGAATGATCGCTACATTTTACCTAAATGTCACGCAGGTAAATTTCTTCAGCAGCAGCCTTGACCGTCAGAAAGTTGCAGAGCAGCCTGTTGCACCGCAGCGAGAAACGGGGGTTATGATTGTGCGTCCAGGTTCTTCAAAGGGTTGCTCAAGCCTTTGGCTGAGTGGTGCGGGTGCGGTTTACGCCTTGGCGGCGCTGCTGCCGAGCTCGGTGGCAGCGCAGGCGGGCACGGCACAGACGCAGCCGGATGGTCCGGACGCAAATCCCTCGAGCACAGTTGAACCCCTTACTGCCGGCGCGACTTCACCAGCAGCAGTGCCCGGCGGCTCGATCAGCCAGGCGAACCCGCCGGTTCAGGATGGGGGGACGGGCGAGGGGGACGTGGTGGTCACCGGTTCCCGCATCGTTCGCGATGGTGCCCGCGCGCCGACGCCAACAACGGTTCTGTCGCGGGACGAGATCCAGCAGCGCAATCCCAGCAACATCGCCGACTATGTACAGCAGCTTCCCTCGCTGGGGGTAGGCAACTCGACCCGTACGACCACCTTGTTTGCCAATGCCACGGGCGGCGCGAACCAGCTCAGCGCTCGCGACCTGGGCGTCACGCGCACGCTGACGCTGCTTGACGGGCGGCGGGTCGTGGGATCGGGGCTGTCCCCGGCCGTGGACGTCAACCTGTTGCCCCAAAATCTGGTAAGCCGGGTCGACGTGGTGACTGGGGGCGCATCGGCGGCCTACGGTTCGGACGCGGTTGCAGGCGTGGTCAATTTCATCCTGGATACCGGGTTCACCGGCATGCGGGCGAACTTCAACTATAGCGACACGGACCAGGGTGGCGGCCGGGTCGTGACGGGCGATGTCGCGGCAGGGCGCAAGATCGGCGAGCGCGGGCATCTGCTGCTCAGCGGGCTGTACTACAAGGGCGACAAGATCGATTTCTACCAGGACCCGCGCAATTGGTTCGAGCCGGGCCTGCGCTTGCTCAACAATCCAGATTGGACGGCCACCAACGGTCAGCCAGGCCAGATCGTGCGCTTCGATGCGGGCTATAACAGCACGCCCGGCGGTGTGATCGCGACCGGCCCGCTGCGTGGGACCAACTTCCTGCCGGGCGGGCAGATCGGCCAATTTGTCTTTGGCCCCATTCAGCAGGGCCAGGTTCAGGCAGGCGGCACGGTGGAGTCGCTGCCGATCCGCGGCGCCTTGCTGCCGGAAGACGAGCATTGGAGCGTGTACGGCCGGTTCGCTTATGAGCTTTCAGACGACGTGAACGCGATCTTCGAAGGGAGCTATGCCGGCAACGACACGGTGAACTGGTCGGCGGTGTACAACCGGCAGGGCACGACCGCGATCACGGTCAATCGGACCAACCCCTTCATCCCCGTGGCGATCCAGCAAGCGATGGACGCGAACCGGATCACGTCCTTTCAGCTGAATCGCCTCTTCTATGACGTGGTGAACAGCCCCGACCAGCATATCGGTGAGGCTGGCTATAACCGCCGGCAGGACCGGGTGCTTGCCGCGCTGGAGGGCAAGTTCTCGGGCAAGGGCCGCTGGCGCGCTTACTACCAGCGCGGGCACAGCGACGTCTGGTACACGCGCGACAACAACATCATCCTGAGCCGCTTCGCATTGGCGCTCGATGCGATCGCCAACCCGGCCGCGGGCGGTGTCGCCGGTGTTGCTCCGGGAACGCCTATCTGCCGGTCCCGCCTGACTGCGCCTAACAATGGCTGCGTGCCGTTGAACCTGTTCGGCGAGGGGTCGCTCGGCACGGCTGCGGTCGCCTATGTCACGGGCGTAAACGAGGGCCTGCGCACGCGGCAGGATCTCGACATCGTTCAGGACATCTTCTCCTTCGACGCGCAATATGAGCCGTTCTCGTTGTGGGCGGGGCCGGTGTCCGTCGCGGCCGGCTTTGAAGGGCGTAAGGAAAGCTTCAAGGCGACGGCCGACGCCCTGTCGGTCGCCTCGGCCTGGAACGTCGGCAACTTCAAGCCTGGCGGCAACGGCTATGCAGTGCGCGAGGGCTTTGTCGAAACGCTCGTGCCGCTGCTCCGTGACTCGGTGGTGGCGCGATCGCTGGAGTTCAACGGCGCGGTCAGGCTCACCGACTATTCGACCAGCGGCACGGTCACGACGTGGAAAGCAGGGGGCACTTGGGACGTGAACGGTCAGTTCCGCGCCCGCCTGACCCGGTCTCGTGACATCCGGGCGCCCAACCTCAACGACCTGTTCGCGCCCAGCAGCCAGTTCGTGAACGCGTATCTCGACCGTACCCAGCCCGGCAGCCCCCAGGTGCCGAACATCACGCTGAACGGCGGCAACCCCAATCTGACGCCGGAAATCGCGGATACCTGGACCGTGGGAGGGGTCTTCACCCCAAGCTTCTTGCCCGGGTTCAGCCTGTCGGTCGACGCGTATAAGATCGACATCAAGGATGCGATTGTGGCGCTGGGTGCACAGCAGGTCATCGACATCTGCTATGGCTTTAATCGGCCGCAGAACTCGGCCGCCTGCGACAGCATCATTCAAGCGCCGGGGGCGACGAACCTGGTCAACGCGACCATCCTGACCAGCGGCGTCAATGCGCAGAACGTGTCGGTCG
This sequence comes from Sphingomonas aerophila, assembly GCF_014199305.1. Lineage (GTDB taxonomy): Bacteria > Pseudomonadota > Alphaproteobacteria > Sphingomonadales > Sphingomonadaceae > Sphingomonas > Sphingomonas aerophila. The sequence goes on along the minus strand of NZ_JACIJK010000014.1, from coordinate 62,131 downwards.
CCGGTATCGATTACGAAGCGAGCTACCGCACCAGGCTGGATCGGCTCTACTCGGCCCTGCCGGGCGCGATCGACGTGCGCCTGCTTGTATCGCAGCGGACGAAGGACGAAACCAACCTTCCCGGCGATGTGCAGCCGCCGACGCTGGGTACCTTCGCCAGCCTGAAATGGCGCGGGCTGCTGACGGCAAGCTATGCCGTAGGACCAAGCCGCACCACCATCACGACGCGGTACCTGGGCCCGGGCCGCATCACCAATCAGCCGGTCACCGCGCGCCTTGGCATTCCGGACGAATACAACAAGCTGCCGGACGTCTTCTATGTCGAGCTGGCGCAGAACGTGGATGTCACCATCGGCGGCGCGAAGTTTACCGTGTTCGGCGTGGTCGAAAACCTGTTCGATCAAGATCCGCCGCTGATCCCTTCCAGTGGTACCTCGTTCGGCAGCAGCGCTCCCTATGACCTGATCGGCCGGTCCTTCCGGGCGGGCTTCCGCCTGCGGATCTAGGGTTGCTGTCCCCCGTCACCTTGTCCCATTTTTCAGGAGGCCATCTTGCGCCGCCAGACGTACCATTCCGACCTGCCCAGCATCGCGCCGCAGCCGCGATCGCATCTGACGTTACTGGCTGCCGCCGTCCTGATGCTGCCCAGCGCCGCCAGTGCGCAAGCAGGTCCCGACCCGGCCCGGCTAAAGGCCAATGTCGAAAAGCTGGTCAGCTTTGGCACCAGGCACACGCTTTCGGACCCGAACAATCCGAAGCGCGGGATCGGCGCGGCGCGACGCTGGTTCGGCGACGAGATGAAGCGGACCGGCCGGTCGTGCGGTAATTGCCTTCAGGTGACCACCATCGAGCGCGTTTTCACGAACGAACGGGTGCCAAAGGGCGGCAACGTCGTGGACGTGCTGGCCATCCAGCCTGGCAGCGAGCCCAACCGCGTGGTGATCATCCAGGGTCACATCGACAGCCGCGTCACCGATGTGATGAATACGACGAGCGACGCCCCCGGGGCCAATGACGACGCGTCGGGCGTGTCGGTTGTGCTGGAAGCGGCGCGGCTGCTGGCGGGCAAGAAGTTCAAGGCGACCATCGTCTACGCCGCCTTGTCGGGCGAGGAGCAGGGCCTGCTTGGCGCGCAACTGCTGGCGGACACGGTCAAGCAGCGTGGCTGGACAATATCGGCCGTGCTCAACAACGACATTGTCGGCAACACGATGGGGCAGAACGGACAACGCGTGGCGGATCGCGTCCGCGTGTTTTCCGAGGGCATACGCGCGATCGAGGACCAGCCGGGACAGCTCAACCGCCGTGCGATCGGCGGCGAGGATGATGGCCCCAGCCGTGCGCTTGCCAAGGCAGTCGACAAGGTTGCGGGCGCCATTCCAGGCGGCATCGACGTGATGGTCGTCCGCCGCCCCGATCGCTTCGGAAGGGGTGGCGATCATGAGCCGTTTCTGAAGCTTGGCTATCCAGCGGTGCGCTTTTCGGTGGGGATCGAGAACTATACGCAGCAGCACCAGGACCTGCGGACGGACGGCGGCATCGAATATGGCGACACCGTCGACAAGATGGATTTCCCCTATCTCGCCAAGGTCGCTGCAATCAACGTGGCGACGCTTTCCCGTCTGGCGGCTGCGCCAGCTGCACCCGCTACGGTGTCGCTCAACGGCGCGCTGAGTGCGGACACGACCGGTTCATGGGCCGCTGTCCCCGGTGCGTCGGGTTATCGGGTCCGTTGGCGGCGCAACGACAAGCAGGACTGGACGGATCAGCGTGACCTGCCCGCCGCGGCGACGGAGGTGTTGCTGAAGGACGTTATCGTGGACGACAACTTCATTGGCGTGTCTGCCCTGTCTGCCGACGGCGCGGAGAGCCTGGTCACCTTTGGCGAGCGGGCTCCGCGGCGTCGTTGAGGCGAGCACGGGCGTACATTGAGCCCGCCCTTGCGTGGGCGGGCTCTCGTTCTCCCGTTTGTCAGAACTGGAAATTGACCGCGAGCGCGTAGGTCCGTCCGAAATAGGCAGTGTACAGCGGATCCTGACGCTTGGTGTCGACCGTGAGCCGGTTCGTTTCATTGGTGATGTTCGACACTTCGGCAATCAGCTTGGCGTGCTCGTTCAGGTTGTAGGACGCGGACGCATCGACGAAGATCGAGCTCGCATTCGCGGTGGAGTCCGCATCGACGGAGCCGCTGGGGACGGCGGTCAGGAATCCTGATCGATAGTTGATGGTGGAGCGGATGCTGAACTTCTTGTCCTCGTAGTAAAGCGTGCCGCTGGCCGTTTCGGGCGAAAGACCCACCAGCGGTGCCGTGCGGGACAGCGATGACGAGATGACGTAGTTGATGTTTGACCGAACCCGCGTGAAGTTGGCGAGAGCTCCGAAGTTACGCAGCGCGCCTGGCAGGAAGCGGAAGGGAAGCTGCACGTTCAGCTCGAAACCGCGAAGTGGCCCGCCCGGCGTGTTGTTGCTCCGCTGTACGGTGAAAAGGTCCGTCGGGCGTAGCTGCGTGCCGGACAGCAGCGACAGGGGCAGGCCGATATCCTGGAAGGCGACCTGCTGGCTGGTCGTTTGTATGTAGGTTTCGATGTTCTTGTAGAAATAAGCGACCGACAGGAGCGAGCCCGGTGCAAAATACCATTCGAGCGACGCATCAAAGGTATTCGCGCGGATCGGGTCGAGGAACGGGTTGCTGAACGACGCCGTCTGGATGACGAGGTTGGCGGAGCCCGCCGGGATCAACTGCCCATAGGAAGGGCGCGACATGACGCGGGCTGCCGCGACGCGCCCGATCAACTCGGGCGTAATGTCCACCGCGACGTTCAGTGCAGGCAGCCAGTCATCATAGCTGCGGTTGACCTTGGAGATCTCAAAGCGCGACGAGTAGAGCGACCCGGCCGGGCTCGCCACGGTGATCGGGCCATAAGTGTCGAGGTTGGTGTGCACATAGCGCACGCCGGCGTCGCCGCGGATGCCGATCGGCAGTACGTCTTCCGTGTTGAACTTGAACATCAAGTACCCGGATTTGTACTTCTCATACACGCCGCCATAGGTGCCGCGCGCGCATTCCAGGCTGCAATAAGCATAGTCGTCGAGGCCGACTGCCTCGCGGAACTTGTTCGGATCGATTGAAACAAAGTCCTGTAGCTGCCCGTCGAGGTTGCTCTTCACACCCCTCGTCACAAAGGCGAAGTCAGCGATCGACACGCCGGCCGGCAGTGCCAGGGGCGTAGTGGTGCCAAGCTGCCGCTCACGCGCGGTGTACCGGTTTGTTCGGTACTGGCCGCCGACCTGGATGTTGAACCCGGGGGCTGCCTCCCAATCACCGTTCAGTTCAAAGGTCTTGCTGGTGATGCGGTTGCGACGAATGAAGTTCGAAAGCTGACCGCGCTGGTCGCCGTTGGGCAGCGGGGGACCGTACTGGAACAGGGCAGCGTTGGTCGTATCGATACCGTAGCCGATTTTCGGGATGTCGGGATTGTCACGGAAGTCGATGGAGAAATCGCGGGTGTCGTTGGAGTCGATCGCCACCTGAAGGCGGTTTACGTCGAGCAGAGATTGATTGATGCCGGCGAGACCGAACACCCGGAAGCTGTCCGAGAAACGATGGTCTACGTTAAAGTTCGCCTGCTTGAAGGTGGAGGTGAACCGCTCGTCCTGCATTTCGGAGCGCAGGTCGACACCGTCGAACAGGCCGTGGACCAGTGAGCCATTGTCATCGACCTCGATCTCGCGAACCGAGGTAAGCGGCTGGCCGTTGTTCGAGATGGCGCGGCCGAACGATCGGGCGTCGAAGTAAGTGTCGAGCCGGTTCACCTTGAAACGGGAATACAGGCCGTCCAGCGAGATGTCGGTCTGGTCGGTCGGCTTCCATTGCAGGGTCAGGGTGCCCGCAAGACGATCCTGCTCCTGGCTGCTCTTCACCGGCCGCGGAAGGCGGGGCAGGTAGACGCCGCCACCGGGACGCCCGTTCACGCCGGTTCGACTCATGATGTAGTTATAGGCATCAACGGTACCCGTGCGCGGGTTGCCGGTGCTGCAATTGGCGGCGTCGGAACCGATCGAGACGCCGTTCGGCTGGGTATAGCCGGGCACGGGGCTGGTCGCAGGTGAGCCATTGAAGGTGTAGCCGATCGGGGTGCAGAACGGGAAGATCACGCCCGCGTTCGCCGTCCCGGCGGGCTGTGCCTGGCCGTACACCGTGGTTGGCACGACATCGACCGCCGAATAGGCATATTCCTCGATGTGGCGCTTCGAATAGGCAATGCTGCCGAGGATGCCGAACGTGTCACCGAACTTCTTGGACACGAGCGCGGACAGGCGCGGATCGACCTTTTTGCGGATGTCGTTGTAGATCCCGCGTGCGGTCCCGGTGAGGACAAAGTCACTGCCCTTCTGATCGAAGGGCTTGGGCGCGCGCAGGTCGACCGTGGCGCCCAGGGAGCCCTCTTCCACGTCGGCGGAGAGGGTCTTGCGCACGGCCAGGGATGAGAAGATCTCGGTCGGGAAGGTCACGAAGTCGAACGAGCGCCCGGTGGCGACGCCGCCCCGGATGTCGCTGCCGCTGACCTGCGACACGCCTTCCATGCCGTTGATTCGGACTCGCGTGAACTGGGAGCCGAGACCGCGGACCGAGATGTTGCGCCCCTCGCCGCCATCACCGCGCGACAGGGCGACGCCCGGGATGCGCTGCATGGATTCGGCGAGGTTTGAGTCAGGGAACTTGCCGATGTCCTCCGCGACGATGCTGTCGATCGCAGCGGTTTCGTTGCGCTTGGCGTTCAGCGCACTGTTCAGCGAGGCCCGGAACCCGGTGACGACCACGTCTGGCTGCTGTGACTCCTCGGTACGTTCTTGCGGTACTTGCGCAGGTGCGCCCGTCTGATCGGTTTGGCCCGCCTGGGGCGCGCCGACCTGGCTGGTCACGTCCGATGGGTTGGTGGTTGTGCCGGTTTGCGCCTGCGCCCCAGTGATTCCCACCAAGAGCGCTGCCGCCAGGCTGGTCGATACGAGCAGACGATGTCGATTGCCGCGGTAAAGCTTCACGCGCCCTCTCCCTGTTGTGCCCGACCTCCTTTGCTGGAAGCCTGTGGCGCTAGACGTGCCGGCTGTCGGCATCTGTCCGGGAGTCGAGTAACATCGGAAAAGGTGTAAGACAATAGACCGTAATTGGTCGGGCATCATCTCCTGCCAGCAACAGGCATGGTGTGGTATTCACGCCGCTATCGGCAGCGCGAGACAAGCCGTAAGGACGGAAGTCAGACAGCTCGACGAGCGAAAGCGCGGCGCCGCAGATCGGTTTCTGCCCGCGCGCGTTCAACGGCTTCCGCCTCGTTGACGTGGAGCAGATGGTCGATGACGCGGGACAGGTGATCGCGCATCGCAAGCCGCGCCTCTGCCGGATTGTGCGCCTCCAGTGCGCGCAGGATGCGGCCATGCTCCTCCAGCCGCTCCTTTGTGCCAAGGCTGCCTGCCTTGACCAGCACCTGCCGGGCCAGTGGCGAGCGGAAGCGCATGTCCCAGAAATCCGTGACCGCGTTGATTATCACTGCGTTGCCGGTCGCTTCTGCGATCCCGATGTGGAATCGGCGGTCGGCGTCCTCTGCGGCGGTAACGTCTTCTACTGCCATCTCGTCCAGCAATCCGCGCAAAACCGCCAGCTGGGCATCGTCGATTTCGGTCGCGGCAACCGCGGCAACCTCGCCCTCGACCAAGCGACGCGCTTCGGTGATCTCGAATGCGCCGATGTCGAATTCCTCACCAGCCTCATCGCTGGACGAGGCGAGCACGAAAACCCCAGATCCCTTGCGCGCCTCAACAAGGCCCTGCATTTCCAGCGCGATCATCGCCTCGCGGATGGTCGGGCGGCTGACCCCGAATCGCTCCGTCAGGTCACGTTCCGCGGGGAGGCGCGACCCGATGGGATACACGCCGGCAGAGATATCCGCGATGATGGCCTGCACGATCGTGCGATACAGCTTGCCGCCGCTTCTGCCTGACATGTTCTTTCCCGGAAGTGATCTGCGTGCGGCCTGGATGGCCTGTTACCGCTGCCATCCTGCCGTGAGTGCGCCTAGTCAAGCCTTTGGCCCTGCGGCTTTTCGCAGGCCAGCAGAGAAGTGCCTGACAGGCTATTGCATGTGGCCCGACCACCTTCTACGCTCTTGGCAGATAAGCGCGGCGGCAACGACCGAAGCGCAGGCAGGGATGAGGGTGATGGCAGGACCGACGGGAAACGCGAACATATTCGTCCACCGTTCTGGACGCGGCATGACCAGGGCGTTGCTGACGGCGGCCGTCTGGACCGGCGCTGCGCTGGCCGGGTCCGCCGTTCCCGTCGCCCCGCTGGTGGCACAGGTGACGCCGCCGTGGCAGGACATCACTCCGCGCGCGGGCTTGCAGGGTTGGCACCGCACGGGCGGCAGCGCGACCTATGAGGTAGTGAACGGCGAACTGGTCGGCCGCGCCGTGCCGGGCAAGACGAACAGCTGGCTCGTGTCGGACGCCACCTATGGCGACTATATCATGGAGTTCGACGCCAGGACGGACCCGGTTCTCAATTCCGGGGTCATGGTGCGCGGCCAGAGTCGGCCAGATTATCGCAACGGCGTCGTGCACGGTTACCAGGCGGAGATTGATCCGTCGGCGCGGGCCTGGAGCGCGGGCCTGTATGACGAACAGCGCCGCCTGTGGCTGTACAGCCTTGGCCGCAATGACCCTGCACGCCGGGCCTTCCGCTCAGGCGACTGGAATCATTACCGCATCGAGGCGATCGGTAATCGCCTGCGTACCTGGATCAACGGTGTTCCGGCGGCCGACATAGCCGACGACACCGATGCGCGCGGATTCATCGCGTTCCAGGTCCATGCCATCCCCGACGAGCAGGCACGCAAGGGACCCGAAGCCCGCTTCCGCAATGTGCGCCTCATCACCCAGGATCCCGCCCGCTACGCCTTGCCCGAAACCAAGCTGGAGCAGCAGGGGTGGCTTGCCAACAAGCTGGGCGCGGGGGAACGCCGGGATGGTTGGACGCTGTTGTGGGACGGCAGCAGCACCAAGGGATGGCGCAGCAACAAGGGCGGCGGCTTTCCGCAGCGTGGCTGGTCCGTCGCCGACGGTGCACTGTCGACGACGGGCGGCGGCGGCGACCTGATCACCGACCGCAGCTACCGGAATTTCGAGCTTTCCGTCGACTACCGGCTGACCCCCGGCGCGAACAGCGGCATCAAGTACCGAATTGCCCCAGGCACGTCCTCGGTCGGGCTGGAGTACCAGTTGCTGGACGATGACCGTCATCCGGACGCGAAGATGGGCCGCGATGGCAACCGCACCCTGGCGTCGCTGTACGACCTGATCACGCCGCGCAACCTTCTTGACCCGCCCAATCCGGGCAAGCGGATCAACCCGCCGGGCGAATGGAATCGGGCCGTTATCGTGGTGCGGGGCAACCATGTCGAGCACTGGCTGAACGGCTTCAAGATGGTCGAGTTCGAGCGCGGTTCCCCTGCTTTCGAGGAGGCTGTCGCGCAGAGCAAGTTTGCTGGCCAGAAGGGTTTTGGGGCCTGGGCGCAAAGCCCGATCCTGCTGCAGGACCATGGTGACCGGGTGGATTTCCGCTCGATCAAGATCCGTCAATTCTAACTGGAGGGGAGGGCCGATGCTGGACCGTCGCACGATGATAAAGGGCGCTGGCGCCACGCTGGGCGTCGCCATGTCGGCAAGCAGCTATGCGCGGATCAAGGGCGCCAATGATCGCATCCAGGTTGCGATCGTCGGCGTGAACGGGCGCGGGCAGGCGCATATGGGCGCCTTTACCAAGGTGCCGAACGTCCAGATCACGCACTTCGTCGATTGCGACAGTGCCGTGCTGGCGAAGCGCGCTGCGGAATTCGCGGGACGTGGCAATCCTGCCGTGAAGACGGAACGGGATTATCGCCGCCTGCTCGATCGCAAGAGCGTGGACGTGGTCACTGTTGCCACCCCCGACTTCTCGCACGTGAAGATTGCAACCGATGCCATGCACACGGGCCATCACGTTTATTGTGAGAAGCCCGTCGGCCTCGCGCCGTCGGAAGGCGAGGCGATGATCGCCGTGCAGAAGCAGACCGGGCGCAAGCTGCAGATCGGCAACCAGCAGCGGTCGAGCCCTGAGACACGTCAGCTTGGCGAGCTGATCAAGGCCGGCGAGCTTGGCCAAGTTTATGAAGCGCAGTGCTGGTACGGCATGGCGCGCAAGCCGATCGGCCGTGGTCAGCAGGTTGCGCCCCCCGCTAACCTGGACTGGGACCTGTGGCAGGGCCCGCGTCCTCGCGCGGCATACCGGGCGAACCTGGTGCCCTATAACTGGCATTGGGTCTGGCAGTACGGCACCGGCGAGATCTGCAACAACGGCATGCACGAAATCGATGTCGCGCGCTGGTTGATGGGGCTCGCCTATCCCCAGCAGGTCGTGGCGCGGGGTTCTCGCCAGTTCTTCAACAACGATGATTGGGAGATGTACGACACCATGGCGCTGGAGCTCGCCTATGACGGCGGGCGCACGATCCGCTGGGACGGCCAGAGCGGAAACGCCATGCCCCGCTTCGGCCGTGGACGCGGCGTGCTGCTGCTCGGGACCAAGGGATCGGCCGTGGTCGACCGGAACGGCTTCGAATTGTACGACCTGTCCGGCAAGCAGACCAAGGTGGTGGCCGCCGCTGCGACGTCGGAGACGACGGGCACGGTCGGGGAAGGCGTGCTCGACGTTTATCATGCCGGCAACCTGGTTGATGCGATCCGGGGCAAGACCAGCACGCTCAACTCCCCCATCGAGGAAGCGCATGTCAGCACCACCATCTGCCACCTCGGCAACATGGCCTATCGTACCGACCAGGCGCTGACGGTGGATCCCGCCACCGGCAAGCCGTCGAGCGCCGAGGCGATGAAGCTGTGGTCGGTCGACTACCAACCCGGCTGGGAGGTCAAGGTCTGACCGACATGGCGGGGTCGGCCGACATCATGCGCTTCGCGGCGATGGGTACGCGGGTTGAACTGCACCGGTTCGGCGACGGCGCCGACGCCGCGCTCGCCGCCGCACGCCGCGCGATCGAGGCGGTCGATGATGCGCTGACGATCCACCGGCCTTCGCCCGCGACGGCGATGAACGAAGCACTGCTGGCCGGCCGCACCGCCGCGCTGGAGGACGAGCTGCTGTTCCGCGCGGTAGAGGCGGCGGCCGACGGTCATGCCGCAACCGAGGGGCTGTTCGACGTCGCGGCGGACCTGCGAACGGGCACCGATTGGTCGATGGTCACGTTCGACCATGCCGCTCGCCGAATTGCGGCGGAGCGGCCGATCGCTTTGGACTTCGGCGGCCTGGGGAAGGGGTTCGCCCTCGATCGGGCCAGCGCCGCGCTGCGCGAAGCCGGGGTAGGATCGGCATTGCTGACAGCGGGCGAAAGCTCGATCGCGGTGATCGGGGAGCATCCGCTCGGCGGTCTGTGGCCGTTTTCGATTCCGCATCCCGAACAGCCCGACGTGGAGCTGCTGGCCGTTGAGCTTTGCGATCAGGCCCTGTCCATTTCCGCCACCATCGGGGCCGGCACGCGGGCGCCTGAACGCGCCGCGATTGTCCATTCTCGGTTGGGGGCCGCTGTCACGCTGCCCGCTTGTGCCGTTTCGGTCGAGCCGAACGCCACACTCGCCGAGATCATGAGCACTGCGCTACTGGTTGCCGACCAGCAGGCGGCTGCACGCCTGCTTAGGGACAGAGTGGGGCGTCGCTTCCGCTTCGACCTCAGGCTGGCGACCGAACACTCAAGGAAATGTGCGTAATGTCCGACCAGGCCTTCGACCTCACGCGTCGGTCTTTCCTCGATCGTGTCTTGATGGCGACCGCCGGCGCGGGCGTTGCGGCGGCGGCGCCATGGGCGGTCAGTGCTGCCAACGCTGCATCAGCGGCGCCGATGATGCCCGCCACAGGCGATCGCGTGCGATTGGGCGTGATCGGCACCGGCGACCGTGGCCGCGCGCTGATCCGCAACATCGCCAAGTCGCGCAACTGTACGGTGGCGGCCATCTGCGACAATTTCGCGCCTCACCTTGCCAAGGGGCGCGAGATCGTCGGGGCGAGCGTCCCTGCCTTTGCCGATCACCGTGCCATGCTGGACGCTCGCGGCATCGATGCGCTGGTGATCGCGACGCCGCTCAACCAGCACGCGCGCCACGCCACCGACGGCTTTGATGCCGGGCTGCATGTGTGGTGCGAGAAGGCCATGGCCCGCACCATCAGCGATTGCGGTGCGATGATCACCAAGTCCCGGGCGGCGAACAAGGTCCTGCAGATCGGGCATCAGCGCATGTTCCACCCCACCTACCTCAACGCGCTGAAGCGGGTGAAGGCAGGTGAGATCGGTGAGATCACCCAGGTTCGCGCCAGCTGGCATCGCAACAACAGCTGGCGTCGCCCCGTTCCGGCCGGCACCGACGATCGCCACATAAATTGGCGGCTGTATCGGGAGAGCTCGGCGGGGCTGATGACCGAGCTCGCGACCCATCAGCTTCAGGTCGGCAACTGGTTCCTGGACGCGGTGCCGACGCGAGTGATCGGATCAGGCAGCATCTGTTTCTGGAAGGACGGGCGCGAGGTCTATGACCATGTCGCGCTGATCTATGAATATAGCGGCGGCCGAAAGTTCATCTACACCTCGCTGCTCAACAACGCGCGCTATGGCTGCGAAGAGCAGATCCAAGGCAGCAAGGGGACGATCGAACCCGAACTCGGCCGCATCTATGCAGAAGTGCCGCCCAAGGTGCTGGCGCTGCAGCGCATGCACCAGGACGTAGCGCGGGGCAGCAAGCGGACGGTGCCGATCGGCGGGGCGACCTGGTTCCCCGAACTGCCCGTCACCACGCCCGGCGAGTCGCTTGGCTGGGGCGAGTATGACGAGACGATGCTTCAGTTCGAAGGGTTCGGGGAGGCGGTTCGATCCGGCAAGCCTCTGCCCGGCCTGCTTGCGCAGGCGTACCGGGCAAGCGTCGCATCTCTGCTCGGCGAACAAGCGATGGACCGGGGCGAGGCGATGACCTGGCCGACATCGCTGGTCGAGGTCTGACCCGCCCATGTCCCACCCTCTCACATGCTCGACGGAGTGACCGTGACCCAAACCGACCGCCGCACTCTCCTGGGCCTTGCCGCCGCCGCCGGCCTGACCGGCATCGCCGGTGAAGCGCTTGCCCAATCGACGTCCCGCGGCGACGCGCCCACCGAAAGTGCCCCTGCGCGACCGGCACCGGAGGCGAAGTATCGCGTGCCGTTCGGCGTGGTCGGGATGGACCACGGCCACATCTATGCCATTACCGACGCGATGATCCGGGGCGGCGGCGTCCTGACCAGCTTCTACTCCGCCGTGCCCTCGCAAGTCGCTGCGTTCCAGAAGCGCTATCCCGGCGTCAGGCTGGCCCGGTCCGAGGACGAGGTCATCAACGACCCCAAGATCAAGCTGATCTGCAGCGCGGCGGTTCCTGCCCTGCGCGCGCCGCTGGGCATCAAGGCGATGCGCGCGGGCAAGGATTACCTGGGTGACAAGGCAGCGATCGTCACGCTGGAGCAACTGGCGCAGGTGCGCGCCGCGATCCGGGACACGGGCAAGAAGTTCGGCATCATGTATTCCGAGCGACTGGAGGTACCCGCGGCGGTCCAGGCCGGGCAGATGGTGCATGACGGAGCGATCGGGCGCGTCATCCAGACCGTGAACCTCGCTCCGCACCGCCTGGGCGCGCCGAACCGACCCGAATGGTTCTGGGATCCCGCCCGCAACGGCGGCATCCTGACCGACATCGGCAGCCACCAGGCAGACCAGTTCGTTTATCTGACCGGGACGAAGCGCGCGCAGGTCGTGGCGTCACAGGTCGGCAACTTCGCCCATCCCGAACACCCGCAATTCCAGGACTTCGGCGACATGGTGCTGCACGGGGACGGCGGCACTGGCTATGTCCGGGTCGACTGGTTCACACCCGACGGGCTGTCAACCTGGGGCGACGGCCGCCTCTTCATCCTGGGGACCGAGGGTTACATCGAGCTTCGCAAATATGTCGATGTCGCGGGGCGGCCGGGTGGCAACCACCTGTTCATCGCCGACAAGAAGGGCATGCGCTACATGGACTGTTCAAAGGTGCCGCTGCCGTTCGGGCCGCAGTTCATCACCGATATCGTCGAACGCACGTCAGTGGCGCAGGACCAGGAGGGCGCCCTACTGGCGGCCGAACTGGTGCTGACCGCGCAGGCCAGGGCGACGCGGGCGACCAACGCATGATGTCGGCGGCTGGCTGATCGGAATTGTGTGGAAAAAAGTTCGGGTGTGCCAAGCGTTGAGGGGCGATCCGATGAATCGAGGGAAGTGGTGACAGAAGAACAGGGCAGCCCGGTGCTGATGACGCAGACGATGCGCTGGTTCGGACCCGCCGACCCGGTCTCGCTGCGCGACATCCGCCAGGCCGGTGCGACCGAGGTGGTAACGGCCCTGCACGAGGTGCCGAACGGCGCCGTGTGGAGCCTGGAAGCCATTCGTGAGCGCCGGGCGGAGATCGAGCGCGCGGGCCTGGGCTGGACAGTCGTGGAGAGCCTGCCGGTCCATGAGGACATCAAGCTCGGCACGCCTGATTGCGATCGGTACCTGGATGCTTATCGCGAGAGCCTGCGCCACCTTGCCGCGGGGGGCGTGAAGGTTGTCACGTACAATTTCATGCCGTTGCTTGACTGGACGCGCACCGACCTTGCCTGGGCACTGCCGGACGGGGCGCTGGCGCTGCGGTTTGAGCCGGTCGCGCTCGCCGCCTATGACATGCACATCCTGCGCCGGCCCGATGCCGCGCGCGACTATGATGACGCGCTGCGCGCTGCGGCCGACCAGCGCTTTCACGAGATGGACGAGGAAGCGCGCCAAAGGCTTGAGCGGACGATCATCGCGGGGCTGCCGGGCAGCGAGGAAAGCTTCACCTCCGCCGAGTTCCTGCGCGCGATCAACGGCTATGCGGACGTGGGCGCCGACCGGCTGCGCGAACACCACGCCGCCTTCCTGGAGGCGGTATGCCCGGTTGCTGAGGAGGTCGGCCTGCAACTGGTGGTGCATCCGGACGATCCACCTTTCCCGATCTTCGGTCTGCCACGCGTTGTCAGCACCGAGGCCGACGTGACCGCCTTGTTCAAGCGGGTGCCCAGCGCCGCGAATGGTTTGTGCTTCTGTAGCGGTTCCTTCGGTGCGCGGCTGGACAATGATCTTCCCGGCATGGTCGAACGGCTGGGCGACCGGATCGGCTTTGTTCACCTCCGTTCGGTCCAGCACGAGCCGGACGGCTCCTTCCATGAGGCGGCGCATCTGGAGGGCAATGCCCGCATGGCGCAGATTGTCGACGCGTTGTTCCGGCTACAACGTCAATCAGGCCGGTCGCTGCCGATGCGCCCCGACCACGGGCACCAGATGATGGACGACCTGACCAAGAAGACCAACCCCGGCTACTCGCTGATCGGCCGCATGCGCGGTCTGGCCGAGTTGCGTGGGCTGGAACGCGGCATCGCTCACGCCGCAGCGTAGCACGGGGCGCGGCACGAGAGGTTCAATGCCCATGCCGCGGCCAACAAAAGAACAAGGGAGAGGGACACGATGGCGTCGCAGAATAGTCCGGCAGCGGCGCTTGCCCGCCCGTCCAGCAATGTCCGCTGGATCATCTGCGCGCTTCTCTTCCTGGCGACCACGATCAACTATGTCGATCGGCAGATCATCGGCATCCTGAAGCCGACGCTGGAGACGGAACTCGGCTGGAGTGAGATCGACTACGGCAACATCGTGTTCTGGTTCCAGGCGGCCTATGCGATAGGGCTGCTGGCTTGCGGCCCGGTGATCGACCGCATCGGGACGCGGCTGGGCTATGCGGCCGCGATCGGCCTGTGGAGCTTTGCCGCCATGCTCCACGCCTTTGTGCGGACGCCGTTCGGCTTTTCCGGCGCGCGTTTCCTTCTTGGCCTGGGTGAGTCCGCCAACTTCCCCGCCGCTATCAAGACAGTCACCGAGTGGTTCCCGAGGCGCGAACGCGCGTTGGCCGCTGGCATCCTCAACGCCGGTGCCAATGTGGGGGCGATCGCCACCCCAATTGTGGTGCCGCTTCTAACCATTCGCTTCGGTTGGGAGGCGGCCTTTATCGTCACCGGATTGCTTGGGTTCGTGTGGCTGCTGGCGTGGCTGGCCTTCTATCGTCCGCCTGCCGAACACCCCCGCGTCAGCGCATCCGAGCGCGCGCTTATCGAGGCGGACGCCGCCACGCAGCCACAGAAGAGCGTACCCTGGCGCCGATTGTTCATGCAGCGTCCGACCTGGGCCTTCGCCACGGCCAAGTTCCTGACCGATCCGGTCTGGTACCTGTTTCTGTTCTGGCTGCCCGACTTCCTGTCGAAGCAGTACCATCTCGACCTGAAGAGCTTCGGCCCACCCTTGATCGCCGTGTACCTGCTGGCCGATGCGGGCAGCATTGGAGGAGGCTGGCTTTCGTCGGCTCTGATCAAGCGTGGCTCCACCGTGAACGTGGCGCGCAAGACTGCTCTGCTTGTCTGCGCCCTGTGCGTCGTCCCCATCCTGTTCGCGAGCGGCGCCTCCCACCTGTGGACTGCGGTTGCGATCCTGGGCCTGGCGGCGGCCGCGCATCAAGGGTGGTCGTCGAACCTGTATGCTGTTGTCTCTGACACCGTTCCACACGGGTCAGTTGCTTCGGTCATGGGCATCGGTGGCGCGGCGGGAGCGATCGGCGGCATGATCATGGCGCAATATGTCGGTCGGACGCTGGAGTCCCTCGGCTCTTATTGGCCAGTCTTCGTGTGGGCGAGCAGCGCTTATCTGATTGCCCTTGCGATCATGCACGTGCTGCTGCCGCGCATCGGAGAGACAGAAACAAGGTGAGGCGGTCGGCAGGTCGCGCCCCTGCACCGTCGCCCTTCGTCCATATTCCAACCCGTGACCGGAGATCGATCATGACCTGGGCCTTTCTCTTGCTGCTGGCCGGAACACCCCAGGCGGGCAGCGGAACCGTGGCGCAGGTGGAGCATGTGGCGATCCAGGCGGCCGATCTCGATCGCAGTGCGGCGTTCTACCACGAGGCTTTTGGACTCCGGCTCATTCCCACCCCGCTCAAAAACCGCCGCTGGCTCGACCTGGGGAACGGCGTTGCCTTGCATATATTGAATGGGCGGGTCGCGCCGAAACCGTCCAACCGGGACGAGCATCTTGCGATCCATGTCGACGACCTGGCGACCGTTACGGCCTGGTTCGACCGGCACGGACGTGCGTGGACCAACCTTGCCGGCAAGCCGAGCACGATGCAGACCCGCTTCGACGGTGTGCGCCAGATCTATGTTCAGGACCCGGATGGCTACTGGATCGAGGTGAGCGATCGACGCGGGGTGGTGACGCAATGACAACCTGTTTCGGCGCAGGTGAGCCGGTAAGCAGGACAGGGTAGCGCCCTGCCAGAGGAGCGGGTCGTCCACGATCATAGCTTGGCGAACGCCTCTGACTGGGCCAGATCGGCCGCGTGAACGTCTTTCTGGATTTCGAAGCGTCGTCGCTGTTTGACCAGAGCTTTCCCGTGGAGGTCGCCTGGGTGTTCCAGGATGGCCGCTCGGAAAGTCACCTGATCAGGCCGGCGCCTGAGTGGACCGACTGGGATGACGCTTCGCAGGCGATTCATGGCATCAGCCGAGAGACGCTGGCGAGCGAGGGTGAATCCCACGACATCGTCGCCGCCCGCATGGTCGAGGCGCTAAGCGAGCACGACCTCTTCGCCAGCGCGCCATCGTCGGATGGCAAATGGCTGAGCGTTCTCCTGCGCGGGGCCGGGCTCCCCCGCCATGCTCTACGATTGCGAGACACGGACGAGGCGCTGAGGGCGACGGCCACCGAGATCCTTCGTGCCGTCCTCCCGAAAGCGCGACTGGATGAGGAGGTGCGCGCGCTCGTGTCGGCGGCGAACGCGGGCAAGGAGACACATCCTGCCCACCGGGCGCTTGCCGATGCACAGGGCGAGTATGACACATGGTGCCGCCTGCGACAGGCCGCACGTGAACTGGCCGCCCGGCAACTGGCCGCCCATAGCGGCGGGGCCTGAAGCTACCTCCCGCACCTCGGCGGTTGGGCGCTGGCTGTTACAGCTCAGGCGCGCCGAGAACCTCGTGTTCGGGCCTGGTGCGGCCGGCTGCGAGCAGGCCGATAGCGCTAAGCGCCGCCGCCCCGGCAAGATATAGGCCGACGGGGCGCAATCCGCCCCGATCCGCCATCAGCTGAGCGAGGGCAGGGGTCAGCCCGCCACCAATCACCCCGCCCACGTTGAACGCCAGCGACGTGCCTGTGTATCGCACGCCTGCGGGAAACAGCCCGGGCAGCCACGCGCCGAGCGGGCCATAGACGAAGCCCATCGCAAGCAGGGCGACGGCCATGAACGCGAACACGCCCGCCATCGAGCCACTCCCCAGCAGGGACGGGAGCAACGCTGCGGCCAGAACCGTACCCAGGCACCCGCCGAGCAACACCCCGCGTTGGCTCGTCCGGTCGGCTAGCCAGCCCGCCAGGACTATGCCCGCTGCCATGAACAGGATCGCGCCGAGTTGTGCCTGGAGGAACGCCTGGCGCGGATAGCCGAGTTGGGTTGTCCCATAGCCAAGCGCGAAGGCGGTCGCGATATAGTACAAGGCGAAACAGGCAACGACGCCCAGCGTGCCGGCAATCGTCACGCCAAGGTACTGTTTCAGCACCAGCGTCACCGGGACGCGCGCAGGCGCGTGCTCACGGCGTTCAGCCGCGAATGCGGCGGTTTCCGTAAGGTTGAGCCTGACCCAAAGTCCCAGCCCGACCAGGAGGGCGCTGGCCAGGAACGGCACTCGCCAGCCCCAATCCCGAAACTGATCGGGGCTGAGTGTCGCCCCGAGAAGCAGGAAAAAGCCGTTTGCGGCGATGAACCCGATCGGGGCGCCGAGTTGCGGCATCATGCCATAGCGGGCGCGCCAACCGGGCGGGGCGTTCTCGACCGCCAGCAGCGCGGCGCCGCTCCACTCGCCGCCCAGGCCCAGCCCCTGGCCAAAGCGGAGCAGGCACAACAGCGCCGGCGCGGGCCAGCCGATCATGGCGTAGGTCGGCAGAAAGGCGATCGCCGCCGTTGATCCGCCCATCAGCAACAGTGAGGCGACGAGAGTGGATTTACGCCCGATCCTGTCGCCGAAATGCCCGAAAAGCACGCCGCCGAGCGGGCGCGCCAGGAACGCCAGGCCAAAGCTGGCGTAGGATGACAGGAGCTGTGCCGAGGCAGAGCTGGCCGGAAAGAACAGGGGGCCGAACACCAGGCTGGTTGCGGTCGCGTAGATGTAGAAGTCGTAGAACTCGACCGATGTTCCGACCAGGCTGGCCAGCAGGATGCGGGCGGTCTGGCGGCGGTCAGTGAGGGTCGAAGGCATGGGGCACGTATCGGTCACTACGATCGGGCGCGCTAGTGGTGCTGGCGTCACCTGGGGCCGGTTGTGTTAAGGCAGCGAAGGTTCGGCCAATGCCCGAACCGAGGACGCCCAGCCACCTCCATCATTAAGGCACTTCACCCTCTGGCTATCCACTGCGGCCGCTCATCTCGGCGCCGGCCTTCGGGTCGAAACGCGTGTTGACGAACACCGCGGTCAGCGA
The DNA here is from genome assembly GCF_014199305.1 of Sphingomonas aerophila. GTDB lineage: Bacteria > Pseudomonadota > Alphaproteobacteria > Sphingomonadales > Sphingomonadaceae > Sphingomonas > Sphingomonas aerophila. The sequence goes on along the minus strand of NZ_JACIJK010000014.1, from coordinate 44,444 downwards.
GATCGCGGTCACCGTCCAGAATGCTGCCGCGAAGTCGGAAAAGGCGGGCAAGCTTCTGCCGCCCAGCAGCATGGAGGCATGGAGCGCCGCCCCGCCCGTGCAGATGCCGAGCGAGAGTATCAGCTGCTGAAATGTCGAATAAAAGCTGGTTGCCGCGCTCATCCGCTCCTTGCCGATCTCATCATAGGCGATGGTGTTGTAGGCGGTGAATTGAAAGGACATCAGGAACCCCGACACCAACAACACCGCGAAGACAGCCGGCACCGGCCAGTTCGGCCGAAACAGTCCGCAGGTCGCATAAGCCGCCGTTGCCAGCAGCCCCATGACGATCAGGCTGGATCGAAAACCGAACCGGCGCAGCATCCGGGGCGCGACACCCTTCATTCCGAATGATCCGATCGCGGTCGCCACCGTCATTGTGCCGCTTTCCGCTGCCGACATGCCAAAGGCGAGCTGCATCATCAGCGGCAGCAGGAAAGGCTGGGCCCCCTGCGTGATGCGCGTCAGCGATCCCCCGATCATCGACAGGCGAAAGGTGGAGATCCGCATCAGCGAAACATCCAGGATCGGGTGGTCCGCGCGGCGCGCCTGCAGGAGATAGAGCACGCCTGCGACCAGTCCGACCGAGATCAGCGGCACTGCAAGGCGCGCGCCGCCCGTACGGCTCGCCATCTCGAAACCGAACAACAAGCAGCCGAGCGTCAGTGCTGACAGGACGAAGCCGCGACCATCAAACGGGTGGGACGCGGTTTCACGGATGTCCGCGATGAACTTGCCGACCAGGACGATGCCCATCAGCCCGATCGGCAGGTTGAGCCAAAAGATCCACCGCCAGTCGAGATAGGTGACGATCAGCCCGCCGACTGGCGGCCCCAGGATCGGGCCGATGAGTGCGGGCATGATCAACCAGGACATGGCCGATACCATGTCGCGCTTCGCGACCGAGCGGAGCAGCACCAGGCGGCCCACCGGCAGCATCATCGCCCCACCGATCCCCTGGACAAAGCGTGCGGCGACCATCGCCGGCAGCGTTGGGGCAAGGCCGCACGCGAGCGAGCCGACGATGAACAGCGCGATTGCGGCACGGAACACAGGCCGCGCTCCAAACCTGTCCGCTACCGAGCCCGACGCGGGGATGAACATCGCGAGTGCGAGAAGATACGAGGTGAGCGCAACACTCATCTCAGGCGCGCGTACGCCGAAGTCGCGCGCCATGGTCGGCAGTGCGGTGGCAAGCACCGTCGCGTCCAGGTTTTCCATGAACATGGCACAGGCAATGATCAGCGCCACCGTGCGGTAATTGGCGCCGGGCGGTGCACCGCCCTCCTGTTCGAAGGTCTGGGCTATGCGGTCGCCCGCCGGAACGATGCCGTCCCGAACCTCGGCATTGACGGACGCGATACCACGGCGCCGGGGGCGCAGTTGGGTTGGGAAGCGCAGTTGCATGGGGCCCGCTATCTGGTCCTCGCCGCCCGAGATGCAATCCAGCATTTGCTGCGGTGCGGCGGATCAGCGGCAGGCGCCCGCGTGACGAAGGTGCCTGGCTTGCCAGTCCGGTTGCGGAGTGGACGGCTTTGGGCCACGGATCATGGTTGTCGGGTTTGCTGGATGAGGTCGTGGCGGTCGGATCAACGCGCAGGCGTGCACTTGTCGTTCTGATGATTGCCATGTTGGCAGGCGGGGGCTTGTACCTGTTCTTTCGATCGCACCCTTCGTCTTCCCTGGTTCCGGAAGTTGCACGGGCGTCCAGCCTGCCCCAGCCACCACCGCCTTGGTCGCCGGCTCAGATCAAGGAGTTGCTGAGCGTCGTCGCCTCAACCGAGGCTGAAGGGCTGAGGCCAGCCGACTACAATCTCGACGCGCTGGGGCGCGAGGTGGCGCAGCGCCAGTTTGGGCCCAAGCTCGACGCTCTGGCCGAGAAGACGCTGGCCGCAATCGCCCATGACTTTGCGGCTGGCCGAGTGCGCAACCGACATTCGTTCAACTGGTACATCGATTATCAGGGCCCCGATCTTGCCCAGCTTACCGCCCAGGCGATGGCCGCTCGCGAACGCGGTGACCTTCGGTCATGGGTGGCTAGCCTGCTGCCGACTGACCCGGCCTACCATGCTCTCCGCGATGCCCTGGCGAACACGCAGGATGAGGACCGTCGCGACAGGATCAAGGCGAACCTCGAACGCTGGCGCTGGCTGCCGCGCGACTTTGGCGGCGGCGACCAGCTCTATATAAACCTGCCGACCTATCGGGTTGACCTGATCCGTGCGGGAGAAAGGGTCGCAAGCTACAAGGCCGTGATCGGCGCGACCGACATGCCGACGCCGGTCCTTTCTGCGCCTGTGCGACAGGTCATCGCTAATCCCGACTGGATCGTCCCGGCGAGTATCGTCAGGAAGTCCAAGCTGCGCCCCGGCACCTCAAGCCGGTATAGCTTCTCGACCCGTCCCGACGGAACCTTGCGGGTGCGGCAAAAGCCGGGGCCCGGAAACGCGCTCGGCAAGCTCAAGATCGAGTTCCCCAACAAGCTCGCGATCTACTTTCACGATACGCCCAGCCGGTCCCTGTTCGGCGCGAGCGATCGCACGTTCAGCCATGGTTGTGTTCGCGTCCAGGACATCGAGGAACTCGCAGGCCAGGTGGTCAGCAATCCGGAACGCCTGTCCAAGGCGCTTGCGGGGGCGAACACGCGCAGCCTGCCAGCACGTCCCAACCTTCGGGCCAACGTGGTTTATCTTACCCTCGTCCCGGACGGGGCGGGAGGGATCAGCGACGTCGGCGATCCGTATATGCTGGACGAGAAGCTTGTGGCTGCACTTGCCGGGCGCAAACCCAAGCCTGCGACGCTCGGCCCGAAGGCGGAAGGGACGACAACTCCCAAGCCACGGGAGGTCCAGCCCGCGGCTTCCCGCGAGCCGCCGGGCGAGAGTGCCAGCCCGCTCGCTGTGCCGGAAGCTAGCCCGACAGCGCCCAGCCCTGAAAGCGAGGACTTGTCTCCGCCGCTGGAGAACGAAGGCGCCAACGACGCAGGCGAGACATTGCCTCGCCCGGAGTGAGGAGAGAGCGTTGAAGCGCGGGGGTTTAACGCGCTGCACTCGGCGCAAGCATCCCGTCAGCTTGGATTGGCTAGTCCCGTGCGACGATGGAATGGCGCGTCCTGAACTCGTCAAGAAAATCCTCGACGGCAGATGTCTCCCGGCTGTCTCCCGATGGCGAGACGGACCAATTGCAATGCGGGTGGGTGGACCGGTCGTAGACCTTCACAGGTCCGATCACGATCCGCCACCGGCGACGAGTGCCGCCGACCCGCTTGATCATGGAGGAGATCAGTAGATCCTGAAGTTCGCTGGCCGTCATGCGATCCGCCTGACGATAACGGCCGCCATGTGCAACGATTCGGCGGGGCGGCATCCACACGCAGCCCGTCCTCTGCTGCGTTCCGGCCGATGCCGGAAGCAATGCGGACCCGACTAGCCGATCTGCCGCGATGCTGGGCGCATGGCGCTTACCCGCATCGGAGCACCATGATCGACTCAGCGTACCTCACGAGCGCCGGGTATAGCTGTCGCACTCGCAACGTTGAGGTCACGCACGCCGGTGCGGATCAGGGCCTCTGCCCGACTGCCTCGCATGATGCGTTCCAGCATCGTCTGGCACTGCGCGAGATCGAAATCAGGGTTGACCTCCAGGCTCGAGTAGATCGCCTGGGCTGCCGCCAGTTCTCCGCGGCGCGCCAAGCACACTGCCTTTTGCAGACGGCCGAGGAGGAACGCCGGATTAAGCGCCATGACCTCATCGAACACGGCCTCTGCCTGGTCCCACCGATCAGCGCGGATCAGGGCGCCTGCCTTCCAGGCGACGGGCAGGTACAGCAAAGGTGAGCCGGTGAAGTGTCGCACGGTCTTGTCGAGACAGGCAATCGCGTCGTCGCTCCGGTCCAGCAGGCAAAGAGACACGCCGAGATGGTAACGCGCCATCCCGTAAGCGGGGGCTTTCTCGATTGCACGAAGCAGCAGTCGGCGCGCGTCCTCGGGGCGACCAGTATAGTTGAACGCGCAACCAGCCCCGGCGAGCACCACCGGATCGTCGGGCCCGAGGTTTAGCGCACGGTCGGCGAGGTGGCCAATCCGCTTCTCTTCGGCGGGGTTGTGGGGACTGGTGATGAAGTAGGCGACGGCTGAAGCCGACGCCACCTGTGCATGAGCTGCCGCGTAATTGGGCGCGATCTCGGCAGCAAGACGGGCTTGTGCGAGCGCGTTGTGGAGGCTGGTCGCATCAAGGCGCTGGTAGAACGCATTGCTTCGGATCAGCGCTTCCCATGCGGTCAGATCGGCTGGTTTTTCGAAGATGCGCTGTAGTTCGAGATCCTGAACCTGGACGTCCAGACTTGCCGCGACATCGGTGACCAGGTCTTCCTGCAACTGCGCGAGTTCGCTCAAGGGCCGATCAAAGTGCCCGGACCAACGAACGATCCCGCTAGACGCATCGAGTATCTGTGCCGTCACGCGGAGCTGCTCGCCCGCGCGGCGTACGTTGCCGTCCAGCAGATATCGCACGCCAAGGCGCTGACCCAGCGTTCTGATGTCGCCGATCGGCGCGAGTCGCAGCCCCGCCGTAACGGCGCTGCCCAGAACCATCACGTTCAGGCCTTGCGACAAGGCGCTGATGATGTCGTCCACCATGCCTTCTGCGAAGACGTCGTCGTCGTGAAGGCCCGAGCGGCTTTTGAATGGCAGCACGGCGAGAGAAGGCGCCGCGCCGCGCCCATCAAGCTCAACCACGTGGTTCGGCTGCACCTTTGGCGATGGTGCCTGATCCGGGACGTCCTGCGACACCTCCGCGATGAAGCGATAGCCTCGTCCGTAGACGGCTTCTATGAACCGAGGAGATTGGGCCTCGTCGCCCAATGCGCGTCGCAGTTCCTTTATGGCTGACGTCAGCGATGAGTCAGAGACAATCGTCTGGGGCCACGCAATCTCGAACAGTGCGTCTTTCGTAAGAAGCGTGCCGCGTTGGCCAATCAGCGCGAGCAGAACCTTGTACGCCTTATGGCCGATGTGAATCGGCCCACGGGCGTCCGAGAGCCGCTCATCGGAAGGGTCCAGGGTGAACGACCCGAACCGGACGGGACGATGGATCGAGGCATCGGCCACAGGCTCAGTCTCCTGCTCGCAGCACGGTCAGGGTAACTGCGGAAACTTATAGCGGCAAGGCGAGCGCGCAACGGTAGGCAATGATCCATCGCGAGGCCAACTGGCTCGGTGGAAAGGTTCTGGTTCAGCATCTCTCCAGCGTCTCGTCAGGATCGAGAGCCGCGGCGGACCTAAGCATCTCCTGACCGGCGATTAACCCGGCCCATTCAGGAGGAAGACCATGAAGCTGTATTGCCTTGGGTTTGCCATCGGCACGATCCTCATGCTCGGCAGCACCGACGCACCGGCCCATGCACAAGAGAAGAACGCACCGACCTTGGCCGCATGGTCCAGCCGCGTCTTCGATGACCTCGGCAAGGTCACGAAGTACCCGGCAGCGATCGGCAATCTACCGACTCCGGAAGGGGTCGTGGGAATCAAGTTCAACTGCAGCGAGAGCGGCGCTCCGGAAAACGTGACGCTGGTCGAGAAGTCCGGCCATCGGGATCTCGACAATGCTACGCTGAGGGCGGTTCGGCGGATCGCAACGCTTCACCCGCTTCCCGCGGGGATGAAGCATCAGCAGGCGATCATCATCCGTGTCCTGTATACAAACTCAGAGCAGGACACGCGTCGCCGGCTGGCCAAGCTGCAAGCCGATGCCGCCCGCAACAACGCCTGGTTCGATCGCAGCAGTTCAGCAACAGCGGCGCTGGAAGTCGTACCGGCTGGCGGTTGAGCGCGCATCGAAAAAGGGGGGGCATGCCCCGCAGGTTCGGCGGCCCCTACCGGCCTTGCAACGATGGAAGACATGCTCGACAAAAGAACCGGGACTGACGCAGGCAAGCCGATCGAACATGCCGGGCCAGTCCGAACAGGGCCAGTTGGAGCATTGAGGGGAACTGTTGATGGTTCGGCTCTTTCATCGTTGCGCCGCCGCCCTGTTCTTGGCCACCCTTATCGGGTGCGCGCCGTCCTTGCGGGTCATGACCTTCAATGTCCGGTACGCGTCGGAAGAAGGTGCCCATCGCTGGAGCGAACGGCGCCCCGTCATGGCATCGGTGATCCGAAACGCTCGACCTGACCTGATCGGAACGCAGGAGCTATTGCAGCGGCAAGGTGACGACCTGACCCGCGCACTACCGGGTTACACCTGGTTCGGTCGCGATCGCCGGGGCGGGCACTCCGACGAACACATGGGAATATTCTACCGATCGGATCGCGTTCGGTTGCTATCCCAGGGAGATTTCTGGCTATCCGAGCGGCCAGACGAACCAGGGAGCATGAGCTGGGGAACCGACCTGCCCAGGCTGGCGAACTGGGGCGTGTTCGAGACGCTCGGTCGCCAAAAACGGCGCTTTGTTTTCGTTGATACGCATTTCGCGCATCGGCCGCAGGACGAGCAGGCGCGGGAGCGATCCGTGTCGCTGATCCTGGCGCGCCTGCCGACAATAGCCGCTGGTCTGCCCGTCATTCTGGCTGGCGACTTCAACGCCACCCCGTTAAGCGCTGCCTATTCTGCATTGGCGAGCAACCTGACCGATACCTGGACGACCGCCCGGAGCCGGCAGGGACCCGAACAGACCTTCCATGACTTCACCGGCGTTGGTGAAAAGCGCATCGACTATTTGTTTCTTCGCGGTTTCCGGGCGGAGGAAGTCGTGACCGATACGTCCCACGTCGGCGACGTTTATCCGTCCGACCATTTCCCTGTTCGGGCAAAGCTTGCGTTCGGAAGGTAGTTCTTGGGCGGAACACCGGAGCGGCAGACGTGGCCTTTCCTGGGCTTTGTGCCCGATTGGTTTCTGCCTCTGACTGGCTCCAGGCTCGATATGCCGGCTCGCTGCCGGCAATCTCAAGGGTGCGGGCTGTTCAGCAATGATCTAGTTTGCTGTTCCGACTCAGAAAGTGAGTGAAGCGATGAGGCTTGATCGTGACGCGTGGCCCTGTTGCCTGCTGTCGGACACCGGCAGAATGACCAAGTGAACCGCTGGATCGACGCGGGGATGACCCGGCGCGACTGGCTGGGCGGCACGGCAGCAACCGTGGGGCTTTTCGCATTGCCGGACAGTGCGGCTGCCAAACGCCGGATACGTCCCAGCGACCGTGTCAACGTCGCGGTGATCGGCGCGGGCGGGATGGGCGCGCAGAACATGGCCAAGCTGACGGGACAGAACATCGTCGCGCTGGCGGATGTCGATTTCGCTCATGTGGCAAAGTCCTTCGTCGACGACAAAGGCGCGGCTCGGCCGGATCGGGTGGAGTTGAAGGCCGCCTATGATCGCGCGGCAAAGTTCGGGGACTACCGGCGCATGTTCGATGCCCGCAAGGACATCGACGCGGTGGTGATCGCAACGCCCGACCACCATCATGCCATTGCAGCCAAAACCGCGATGGAGCGGGGCCTGCACGTTTATGTGCAAAAGCCGCTGACCTACACGGTACGCGAGGGCAGGGTGCTGCTCGACCTCGCACGGCGCAATCCGAAGCTGGTGACCCAGATGGGCAACCAGGGTCATTCGGGCGATGATGGCCGGCGCGCCGTGGAGCTGATCCGGGGCGGGGTGATCGGCCGGGTCCGTGAGGTGCACGTCTGGACCAATCGCCCGCTCTGGCCGCAGGGAGAGGCGCGCCCGGCACCTGTTGCGAAGCCGGCGACCCTCGACTGGGATCTCTGGCTGGGGCCCGCGCCGGTGAACTGGGGCTACAACCCCGATTACGCGCATTTCAACTGGCGCGGTTGGGTGCCGTTTGGCGTGGGTTCGCTGGGCGACATGGGCGCACACCTGATCGACTTCCCGATCTGGGCACTGCAACCGGGTTTGCCGACGCGGGTGGAGACGCGCCACAGCCGCTGGGGCGGCGACAGCGACATCTGGGACGGCAAGCCACCTGCTGACCTCGGCAGCTATCCGCTCGCCAATATCACCACCTACCAGTTCGGCCGTGCGCCGGGCGGCCCGCTGACCCTGACCTGGTATGACGGCGGGTTGATGCCGCCAACGCCCGCAGCGATGCCGGCGAGCGCCCGTATGAACCCGGACGGCGGCGTGCTGTATGTCGGCGACCGGGGACTGATGATGCACGATACCTACGGCGAGAAGCCGGTGCTGATCGGTGATGGCGTTGAGGCCCGTGCAGCGGCGGTGCCGGTGACGCTGCCGCGCATCCTGGGTGGGCGTGACGCGCATGAGATGAACTGGATTCGCGCCATCCGCGGCGAAGAAGCGATCTCGTCGCCCTTCTCCGTCGCGGTGCCGCTGAACGAAACCATGATCCTTGGCATGGTGGCGCTGCGGGCCGACAAGCCGATCGAGTATGACGGCACGACCGGGCGGATCACGAACTTGCCTGACGCCAACCAGTTTCTCGATCGGGAGTATCGGCCAGGATGGACCATATGAGCACAGCTGCCGTCGCGCTGATCGGCGCCCTAGTTGCGCAGGCGACCCCGGGCCCAAAGCCTGAGGATACGGAGGTATGGAGCCCCGTGCCGCGGGTGGTCACGCCCGCCCCGGCGGGTCCTGCCGCCGCTGCTCCCTCAGACGCCGTGGTCCTGTTCGACGGGCGCAACCTCAACGAATGGGTGTCAACCAAGGACAAGTCGCCCGCCCGCTGGACCGTTGCGGGCGGGGTGCTTACCGTCCGCAAGGGCACTGGCAACATCGAAACCAAGCGCCGCTTCCGGAACTATCAACTGCACCTCGAATGGCGCATTCCGCCCGGGATCACCGGGGAAGGGCAGGCGCGCGGCAACAGCGGGCTGTTCCTGGCCTCCACGGGCGACGGCGATGCCGGGTACGAGCTGCAGATCATGGATAGCTTCGCCAACACGACTTACGTCAACGGGCAGGCGGGCAGCATCTACAAGCAACAAGCCCCGCGCGTAAACGCCGCCCGCAAGCCGGGGGAATGGCAAAGCTATGACGTGGTCTGGACCGCCCCCGTCTTCGCCTCGGACGGCAATGTGCGGGCTCCCGCCTATGTCACCGCATACTGGAATGGCTTGCTGATACAGGACCATGTCGCGCTGAAGGGTGAAACCGCCTATATTGGCGCACCGCGCTATACCGCCCATGGTGCGGCGCCCATCAAGCTGCAGGACCATGGTGACCCGAGCGCACCGATCAGCTTTCGCTCGATCTGGATACGCGAACTGGACTGATCGAATGGGTGAAGCGAAGCGCGGGGCGTGAGCGGTCAACTCCCGGCAGTTCGACTGGCGAAGGCGGATCAAGAGCACCTCCTGGTGATAGGCTGAGTTGGCGCTCTGCCTTCGCCACGAACTCTCGAGTGAACGTCCGAGCAGCGCGGAACCAGCCGGAGCCCCCAAGCCCCGCATCCGAGATTATTCGCGCGCGCTGCTCATCGAATAGGGCCGCGCTGATCGGGCCGTAGCCCAGCGCTTGTTCGGCGCCCTTTGCATGACGAAGCGCAGCTCGCCGCCTGCCATGATCTCTCCATGGGTGATGTAGCTGCGGGTCAGCGGCCGACCGTTGAGCGTGACCTGCCCGACATAGTCGTTGCCCGGCGCCATCGCGTCCGCGACGATAGTGAAGCGCTTGCCATCGGGCAGGTTCAGCGCCGCCCGTTCCACGAACGGACGCCCGATCGCGTATTGCAGGCTGCCGGGCGTCACTGGGTAGAAGCCGAGCCCGGTGAAGAACAGCCAGGCCGACATCTGGCCGAGGTCATCGTTGCCCGACAGGCCATCCGGCGTCGGCTTGTACTGCGAAGCGACGATCTGTGTCAGCCGCGCCTGTGTCCGCCACGGCGCGCCCGCATGGTCGTAGAGATAGGCGACATGGTGGCTCGGCTCGTTGCCGTGGATATACTGCCCGATCAGCCCGGCAATGTCCTCGGCATGGCTGTAGTCGAGCTTTGAATTGTCGAAGTCGAACATCGCGTCGAGCTTCCGCGCCGTCGCCTTGTCGCCGCCCATGGCGCGGAACAGCGCCTCCTGATCCTGCGGCACGAACCAGCTATATTGCCAGGCATTGCCCTCCGTGTAGTCGGAGCCATAGTTGATGGCGGTGGGATCGAATGGCGTGCGGAACGCGCCCGACGCCAGCCGGGCCCGGACAAAGCCGGTCTTCGGGTCGAAGCTGTTGCGCCAATTGCCTGCGCGAGCCTCGAACTGCTTGGCGACGTCAATGCGGCCCATCGCGCGTGCCATGCGGGCGATGGTCCAGTCGTCATACGCATATTCGACGGTCTTGGACGCGGCCTCGGGCTCGCGGTCGATCGGGACGTAGCTGAGGCGCTGATAGTCTCCAAGGCCGCCGTACGGAGCATAGGTCGCGCTCGCTACCATGGCGTCGAGCGCCGCGTTCGCATCGAAGCCGCGAATGCCTTTCAGGTACGCGTCTGCGATCACCGGGACGGCGTGGTAGCCGATCATGGTCCAGGTCTCGCGTCCCTGAAACTGCCAGACGGGCAGGATGCCGTCGGGGCTGTAGCGGCGGCTGTCGATCAGCGATCGGACGATCTCGCTCGTGGTCTGCTGTGGTTGGACCAGGGTCAGCAGCGGATGCTCGGCGCGAAAGGTGTCCCACAGCGAGAAGGTGGAACGGAAGGTATAACCGTCCGCCCTGTGGACCTGATTGTCCGGCCCGCGAAAGCGCCCGTCCGCATCCCCTGCGACCGAGGGTGCGAGCAGGCTGTGGTAGAGCGCGGTATACAGGCTCTTTGCCATGGGCGCGGGCCCCTGCAGGTCGACCGCGCCCAACGCCTGCGTCCAGGCCTGTCGGGTTGCGGCACGGATCTGGTCAAAGCCGCCCGCCTCGCTGTCGAGATTGGCTAGCGCGCCCGCTTCATCGACCGAACTGAGCGCGACCCTCACCTCTAGTGGCTGCGAAAGCTGTCCAAAGTCGAGCCGCGCCACCAGTGCCCGCCCGGCCCGCTCAGCGAGTGCGTCGCTGCCCCGGCCCGGTCCCTGAAAGCCCTTGTAGGTGACGTCCTTCTCCGTGCTGACGAACGCATGGCCGGTCAGCGGCGCCGAAAAGCGGATCGCAAAGAAGAGCTGCCGGTCGGGTGCCCAGCCGCGCGTCTGGCGCGTGCCGGTGAGGGTGCCGTCGGCGTGCAGCCGCAGCGACGACCACAGGATCTTGCCCGGGTAGTTGTAAAGCGAGGAACGCAGGTCGAGCACCAGATGCGCGGTCTTGCCTGCCGGGAACGCATAACGATGGACGCCGACACGGGTCCCCGCCGTCATCTCCGCGCGCACGCCCGCATCCGCCAGCGTCACCGCGTAGTAACCAGGTTGCGCGACCTCGTCGGCGTGGTTGAAGCGCGACCGGTAGCCCGAACCCGGCACCTTGGGGTCGCCCGGCTCCAGCGGCACCGCATCGCCCGACACCGGCATGACCAGGAAGTCGCCAAGGTCCGAATGCCCCGCGCCCGAGAAATGAGTGTGGCTGAACCCCTGAATGGTCGGGTCGTCATAGCGATAGCCCGCGGCATGGCTGTAGCAGTCGCGGATCTGGCAGCTGGTGTCGGTGTCCGGGCTCAGCTGCACCATGCCGAACGGGGCGACGGCGCCGGGGAACGTATGACCCTCACCACCGGTCCCGATAAAGGTGTCGACCTTGTCATAGCCTGAAGCAATCAGGGTCGGCGCTACGAGCGCGAGCGCGGCGGCAAGGTAAAGCTTCATGGGCAGGTGCTAAACCGAAAGGACGCTCCCCACCAACAGCGCCGTGAAACCATCCTGGCGAACCCTTGCTGGCATTGGACGGCAACGATCCGCTATACTGCAATGGCGACGGTCAAGCAGGCCGCGGCCAAGATCAGCGGGGAGGGGCAGGATGCCGGCACGTAGGACCATGCACGCCCGCGCGATCGGCGCCGTAAGCCTAGGCGGGTTGTTGTTCGGCTTCGATACCGCGGTGATTTCAGGCGCAACCGAGGCATTGCGTCAGACCTGGTCGCTATCGCCCGGCCAGCTTGGCACGCTCGTGTCTGCGGCTCTCTGGGGCACGCTCGCAGGCGCGCTGTTCGCCGGGCAGGCCGGAGATCGTCACGGCAGCCTGGCCGTGCTGCGGGGCGTGGGCCTGTTCTATATCGTATCTGCCGCGGGCTGCGCGCTGGCATCGGCACCCCTGCCCTTTACCGCCTTTCGCTTCATCGGTGGACTGGCGATCGGCGCGTCATCGGTCCTGGTGCCGGTGTATATTGCCGAGATCAGTCCTGCAGAGCGGAGAGGGCGCCTCGTTGGGCTGTTTCAGCTCAACATCGTGATTGGAATCCTGGTCGCTTACCTTTCCAACTTCCTGGTCGGGCAGGCGCTGGAAGGAGGCATCGTGTGGCGGGTGAAGCTGGCGACCGCGGCTCTTCCCGCGGCGTTGTTCCTGCTCCTACTCCTGGGCGTTCCGCAGAGCCCCGCATGGCTGGCTGCGCGGGGGCGATCGGAGGAATCCGAGCAGGCAGCCGTCAGGTTGGGGGTGGCGGTGCAGCAGCCAATCGCGCCATTCGCGGGCGACGCTCGCCTGTCATGGCATGCGCATCGGCGCCCCATGCTGCTTGCTGTGACGGTCGCCCTGTTCAACCAACTCTCCGGCATCAATGCGATCCTTTATTATCTCAACGACATCTTTGCAGCCGCGGGGTTTGGGCAACTCTCGGCCGATGGACAGGCGGTGGTTGTCGGATTCGCCAATCTGCTCGGCACCGTAGCCGGCGTTCTGCTGATCGACCGGGTAGGACGGCGGCCCTTGCTGATCGGCGGCGGGCTCGTGACCGGAGCGGCTCTGGCCGGGGTGGCGCTCGTCTTCGGTGGGGTATGGTCCTCCGCGCTGCTGTTGCCCTTGCTAGCGCTGTTCATCCTGGCTTTTGCCGTATCGCAGGGTGCCGTCATCTGGGTGTATCTGAGCGAGATCTTCCCCGCCGCGGTTCGCGCGCGCGGCCAGAGCCTGGGCAGCAGCACGCATTGGGCCGCGAACGCGATCATCTCGTTCGCCTTCCCAGTATTGGCCGGCTGGAGTCGCGCGGGGCCGTTCTGGCTTTTCGGTGCAGCGATGCTGGCCCAAGCCGTGATTGTCTGGCGTTTCTTCCCGGAGACGAAGCGTCGCGCGCTGGATGAGGTGTCGGCCGACATCGTTCATCCGCGTACTGGCTTTGCCGGTGAGCACAGGTAGCTGAAAACCCCCACTGCTCCTCAAGACCGTCCTGCTGATGTATACCAGCCCGGGGCGTGAGATCGGTTAGGAGATGGATCATGACTCATCAGGGTCATTGTTTCTGTGGCGCGGTCCGGATCGAAGTGAGCGGTGAACCGGAAGCGATGGGCTATTGCCACTGCCAATCATGCCGCTCCTGGTCGGCCGCCCCGCTCAACGCCTTTACTCTTTGGCCCGTCGACGCCGTTCGCGTTACTGCGGGTGAGGAACTGCTGGCCACGTTCTCGAATACAGCGTTCAGCGAGCGCCAATATTGCGCGCAGTGCGGCGGCCACGTCATGACACGCCATCCAACGGTTGGACTGGTCGATGTCTACGCAGCGACTATCCCGTCCCACGATTTCGTACCGGGAGTGCATGTCAACTACGCGGAAACCGTCCTGCCCATGAAGGACGGCCTTCCGAAATTACGGGACTTCCCGGCGGAGCTGGGTGGCTCCGGGGAGCTAATCGCTGAATGAACATGGCGGACTCAGTCTGCTGCCCAGGCGAAGGACGCTGTTCGCCTGTCGGGTGATTTGCGCTCCCGCGACAGAGGCATACAAGTATTGCCATGCAGAAGCAGTCGGTCGCTGGCGACATGGCGGTGCCCCATGCTCCCGAACAGGGTCAGCGAGTCAGGCAGGTGGTCATCCTGGGCGGCGGCACCGCCGGATGGATGACAGCGGCGGCACTTTCCGGAACGTTTCGGAACGCGCTGCGCATCACTCTGCTCGAGTCCGAGGAGATCGGCACGGTCGGGGTCGGGGAGGCGACGATCCCGACCATTCACTGGTTCAACGACCTGGTTGGATTGGATGAGGCAGCCTTTCTCCGCGCCACGAAAGCGACCTTCAAGCTTGGGATCGAGTTCGTGGATTGGGCGGCGCCCGGCTCTCGCTATTTTCACCCTTTCGGCAGCTATGGAGTCACGCTGCCCGGCGTTCCGTTTCACCATCGCTGGCTGAAGGCGCAGGCCGACGGATTGAATATTCCGCTGACGGACTTGTCGCTGGCCGCCCGACTGGCGGCAGAGGGTCGGTTCGCCAAGCCCGAGGGCGGGCGACAGTCGATCCTGTCCACGCTCGGCTACGCCTATCATTTCGACGCCGCCCTCTATGGCCGGCATCTTCGCAACATTGCCGAAAGCGCTGGCGTCGTTCGGGTCGAGGGCAAGCTCCGCGATGTGCATCGGGATAGCGAAACCGGCTTTGTCACCGCGCTTTCGACCGAGCGGGGCGAGCGGCTGGCGGGTGACCTGTTCGTCGACTGCTCGGGCTTCCGGGCGCTGCTGATCGATGGCGTCATGGGTGCCGGGTTCGAGGACTGGTCGCATTGGCTGCCGTGCGACCGGGCCGTGGCGGTGCCCAGCGCGCGGGCGGCGGCCACGACACCTTTTACCCGGTCCACCGCGCTCGGTGCCGGCTGGCAATGGCGGATCCCGCTCCAGCATCGCACCGGCAACGGCTATGTTTATGCCAGCCGTTACCTGAGCGACGACGAGGCGGCTGCGACCCTGCTCGGCCGGCTGGATGGCGAGGCGCTTGGCGAGCCGAGGCTGCTGCGCTTCAAGGCCGGCGCCCGACGGCGACCGTGGAAAGGGAATGTGATCGCGATCGGCCTGTCCTCCGGCTTCCTCGAGCCGCTGGAGTCAACAAGCATCCATTTGATCCAGAGCGGGATCGCCAAGCTGCTGGCACTGTTCCCCGATCGCGACTGCGACCCGGCGCTCGCCGACCGGTTCAACCGGCTGTTCATGGCGGATATGGACACGATCAAGGATTTCCTGATCCTGCATTACCATGCCACCAGCGGCCGACCGGAGCCGTTATGGAGCCATTGCCGTGACATGACCCTGCCAGACTCGCTCGCTCTGCGGGAGGAGCATTACCGTCGATCGGGCCGCTTGATGCTCGACGCGGATGAGCTGTTTCGGGAGGCAAGCTGGCTGGCCGTGCTCAACGGGCAGGGTATCCGGGCAAAGGGTTACAACCCGGTCGCAGACGTGCTCGATCCCGCAACGAACCGGGCCCAGGTGGAGCAGGTAGCTCAGGTGATTGCGCGTGCTGCGCCCACCTTGCCACTGCATGAAGACGCCTTGGCGCGGGCGATGGACGCCGCGCGATGACCGCGGAAGACACCGATCGAGGCGGGATACAGCCGGCCATCACCGCACTACAAGTGGGCAGGGAAGCGCAACCGGTGATCGTGGTGGACGGGTTCCATCCCGACCCGGACAGCCTGCGGGCGGCAGCGAGCAGCGCCCACTTCAGCGCGGCACAGCGCCATTATCCCGGAATGAGGGCCCCGTTGCCTGCCACCTACTTCAGCGCCGTCAGGGCGACGCTTACCCTGGTCCTGCGCGACGCGTTTGGAGCGACGGGCGCAATCGACCTGATCGACGCCAGCTTCTCGATCGTGACCACCCCGCCTACCGACCTGACCTTGTCACAAAGGCTGCCGCATGTGGACGCGGTCGAGCTGACCCGGATCGCGCTGGTGCACTATCTGTCGCCGCAGGATCGTGCTGGCACAGCGTTCTTCCGGCATCGGCAAACCGGCTTCGAGCTGATCGATGCAAGCCGGAGCGCACCTTACTTTCAGGCCCTCAACGGCGAACTGGCCCAAGGCGCCGAACCGAGCGGCTATGTCGGCGAGGACGATCCTCGCTTCGAATGCACGGCCTGTATCGAGGCGCGCTACAACCGTGCCGTGATCTATCGCAGCGCCATGCTGCACAGCGGTGCGATCCCCCTAGCCGCCTCGCTATCCGCAGACCCGCAGGCGGGCCGCCTGACCATCACCGCCTTTTTGCTGGTGCGCTAAGCTGGGGCGGGCGGACTGCCAGGTACACCGTGCTCCAGAGCTGGGCCGCATTTGACTCGTCGACGTCCTGCTTGCCCACGCCAAAGGGGGTGACCTGATAGCGACCGCCGCGATACGCCCAGGACCAAAGCTCAGAACTCCGGGTCGCCTGCGTGGCGCTAATGGCTCTCCATAGTTCCGCCTGTTGGCGGACCAGCGCAGCGCGTGTCGGGGCGGGCAGATCGGTCCGGGCGATCTGCCGTTCGAGCCCGGCAGCCATCAGGGCTTGCTGCCACGACCACACCACAGTGCCATGGTAAGCAGTCGGAGCGAAGCGGTCCTGCACAGAGCGATCGGCCAAGACCGGGTTGGCGACAAGCATGCCGACCGGCGTCATCAGCCCAGCCGGAAACGGTCGCGCCACGGCCGCCAGATACACGTCGAGATCGGCCGCGCTGGGGTGGCCGAACAGAAGCGCGAAACCTTCGTCAGAGTGAATGATCGGGATCGGGCGCCCGCTGTCATCCAGCGCAATGGCATGAAAGGTGAGGGAGCGCCCCGCGAGCGCCGCCAAGGCGGGCTGTGCCGGCACGCGCAGCCGAGCCGAATAGCTGCGTATCGCGGTAGCTGCTGTTGCATTGGGCACGCTGTTTCGGAACAGCGCAGGTGCCTTTGCATGCCATGATTCCGCCAGCCACGCCGCCTGGGCCACCGCCGCGCGATCCGCCACGGCCATGTAGGGCTCCAGCAAACCCGAGCGCAGCAGCCGTGCCCCGGCCTCCAGCGCCGCAGGCACGAACACGGCGTTGACGTCGTAAGCGTATCGGCCCCGGCCCAAACCTTCTTCGCTGTCGCGCCATTGGCCCGTCAGCCGTCCCGCCTTTATCGCGACCAGACGCCGGAAGCCGGGGTCGCGTGCGAATGGTTGTGCCTGCCCGATCACGAAGCGCAGATTGCGGACCAGCGCGGTACCGGCCGGTTCGCTGGTTCCGGGTCGTGACTCGCTGTCAATCGGACGGGCGAGGAACGCGCGGGCCTGCTCCGTTCCGGCGGGGCCGAGCAGGTAATCGGCCGCAACCGGCGCCAGCATGAAATCGTCGTCAATCATGCCAAAATCGAGCGTCGCCGTCGCGCCACCGGTACGATCGTGCTGGTGCTCGACCGCGGCGAACTCGCCGATGCCCTCCTCATGGGCGACCTCACCGCGTTCGTTCAGGCGGGCCAGTACCGAGCCGAGGCCTGCCTCTATCGCGGCCGGGCGCAACGCCGGCATCAGCAGCCGGATCGACATGAGCGTGTCGCGCCCGAAATAGGTCTGGAAACGCCACGACCCGGCCAGGAATTTCTCGCGATAGCTGAGGAACCGCAGCGCATTGCGCGCGCCTGTATCCGCGCCGGCGTGCCCGTTCAGCAACTCGCTCTCGGCAAGCCCCGTCAGCGGCGGCTCACCCGTCGCGGCGGTCAGGCGCAACCGTATGCGTCCACTCCGGCCGGCAACGATGGTGGCTTGGGTCAGCCGACCCTCCAGCACCTCCAGTTTCATCAGAAAACCGGGTCGGCCGTCCAGCCGCTCGCGGTAAAGGCTGATTGTGTCGCCCGCGACGATCGGCTTGGCCGCGACCTCGGGCGGATAGCGTCCAACTGACTGGTAGTCGCGCAGGAAGCGAATGCTCGTGAGTAATTGCTGCTTCAGTGTCAGTTGGCGTGCATCGATGCTGGCGACGGTGACGATACCGTTCAGCGTGCCAGCGGCCCCGTTGGGCACTCGCAGCGTGAGGGGCCGGGGAGCCTGCTCCAACTGCCACGTCGCGGGCTTAGTGAGCGGGGCGAACCACAGGCCCACGCCGCTGTTGCCGGCGGGAAAGGCGACCAGAATCCGCGGGTCCGTTCCGTTCCGCAGCAACAGATGCGCCGCGACCTGTCCGTCACGAACAAAGGCGTTGAGATTTTGCCCTTCGGTCAGCTGATAGGCGAGTTCCGGCTGTCGCGTTTCGGGCTCAGCGCGGCCGACGCCAGTCACCAGCGCTGCCGCCAGTAGCGTGATCCCGATCCGCTTCATGTTCGAACTCCCGTATCGACCAGCAGGGCGCGACAGACCCGTCGGCCGCCGCGCCCCGCCTGCTCACCAGCCTCGCCCTGTCAGAAGCGCAAGGTCAACTGGCCGCCAAAGGTGGCGCCAACGATCCCGCGAGCGTAGAAATAGCCGTCGGTGATCGCCTGTGTTTGGCCCTGGCGCGGGTTGCCTTCCGTCAGGCCGATCACGTCGAACACGTTTTCGGCGTTGACGTTGAGTTGCAGGCGGTCGGTCAGGTTCAGCGTCACGCCGACGCTGGTCACGCCATAGGAGGGCAGGGCGACGCCATTGCCGTTGTCGGCGAAGATCTTCCCGACGAACTTGTATCGGCCATAAAGTTCGCCGAACCCGTTTGGCAGCGTAAGCGTCGGCGTGATGGAATAAAGCTGGGCTGGGGTCCGCTCCGGCCGGTTCCCCTCAAAGGCGGAACCCTGGTCCACCCCGTCGAGCTGCAGGTTCTTCAGCTTGGGCTTCTGGAACACACCCTGGAAGTTCACGGCGAACCAACTGGTGGGCCGTACCACCGCATCGATCTCGACACCTTCGGTGCGAAGGTCGGCGTTCAAGTTCTGTTGTTGCGAGGGATTCGTCGGGTTGGCGAAATTGTAGTTCTGATCGTTGAAATTGGTTCGGAAAACGGTCGCGGTGCCGCTGAAAAAGCGGCCATATTGGTAGCGGACGCCCGCCTCGTACAGCTCGATCGTGGTGATCGGGTCGGTGTTGTTGGTCTGAAACCCGTTTGCATAACGAGCGTAGATCGCCAGGCTGGGCGTGATCAGGTAGTTCGCGCCCACGGTCCAGGCGATCTTGTCCTGCGTGCGCTTGGTGATCGCGTACTGGCCGTTGAAGGTCGAGCCAACGGTGCGGACCACGCCGGCTGTGCCCGCCGGCACTGGCTGGTTCACCGCAGCCGCCTGGCCATCGCGGAACTCGCCATCGATGCTCTCCCAGCGAATGCCGCCGTCGATGCGCAGGTCCCCGATAGCAATCTCGTCATTGGCGTAGAGCGACACGGCGGAGTCCAGTCGTTCACGAATCCCCGCTCCCCAGTCGCCATAGGACACGAGCCCGTTGTCCGATAGGACGCCGATTTCCTGGTTCGGCGCATTGAGCGCGACGATGTCGTAGATGTCGCTGTTCGACCGCACGTCGTTGACGACGCTGGCGGTTGCGGACTGGTCCTGCGCGCGCTTGGAGTTGTAGTACATCGCGCCCACTGTGAGCGAGTTCTTGATCCTGCCGCTCTCGAATTCCCAACGCGCGCCGACGTTGGAGCCGAAGTCCCGGCCGTCGACGAAGTCGTGGTTCAAGGTGGTGCGCTGAAGAAAACCGTTGCCATTCAGAGCGTTCAGCTCCGCCACCTGATCGGACCCCAGGATCACGCCGGTGCGCAGGTTCTTGATGCCGAACCGTGTCAGGGTGGGGAATGCCGCGGTGCCCAGTGTCAGCAGGTCGTTGATCGGTGAATTCGTCCCGGGCGTGATGTAATTGACCGCGCTGGTCAGGCCCGCATTGCCGGTACCCGATCCTGGGAAGATGCCGTTGAAGTCATAGGAATATTTCAGATACCGCGCCCGGGCGAACAGCTCGATGGTATCGGTGATCGGCTTGTCGATGTCGAGGCGGACCTGGGCCGTCCTTGCCTTGATCCCGTCACGGCCGCGGAACTCGCGAAATCCCGAGGAGTGGGCGAAGGTGGAGACGGGCACGGCAATGTTGGTGAAGGAATCGCCGCCGATGTTGCCGAATTGCGTGTCGAGCCCCGGGATCTCCGCCGGCTTGCCATTGTCGTAGCGATAGGGCTGTGTGGCGTAATAGGCATTCTCGACATCACCACCGCGCGCCGACAGGCGGATGGAGCCGCCCCCGTCAAAGCGGTATTCAAGAATGCCCTTCAGCCGCCACCCGGCATAATCGAACGGGTTCTTGCGCACGCCCGGATTGGACTGGACATAGCCGCCGACGCTGAACGCCAGCTTGTCTGCTAAGGGCTGCGAATAGTAGAACTCGCCGCGTTTCAGCCCGTAATCGTAAAGGGTGAAGCGTGCCGATCCCTCCGGTTCATTGAAGTTGGGGCGGCGCGAGATGAAGTTGATGGTCGCGCCCGCGCCGTTCACGGTCAGGACACCGGACGAGCCGCCCTTCACGGCCTCCAACCGGTCGATCGTCAGATCCTGGTCGAAGAAGAAGTCGGCACCGCCGCCGCCGTACAGGATCGGCATGCCGTCCTCTTCCAACTGCACGAACCGCTGACCGCCGCCCTGGAGGCCGCGCACCGAGTAATTGTTCGATACCTGGCCCGCCGTGCCCTCGACAAAGATGCCGGGCACCAATTCCAGCAGGTCCGCAGTGGAGCGCGGCGCGCGCCGGTCGATCGCGCCGCGGTCGGCATAGGTGATGTCGGCCGACGCGGTAATCAGAGGGCGGTCGCGCGTGGTCTGTCCGGTGACGACAACATCGTCGAGGCTTTCATTGGTGACAGCTGGATTGGTGTCGGTGGTGCCGGGTTGCTGAGTGGTGCCGGGCGTGTCGCCTGGCACGGTCTGGGCAAAAGCGGTTGCGGGCAGCAACGTCGCGCCGGTGAGTAATGCCGCCCTGAACGCGACATGATCCAGTGTGCGCATCAACACTCTCCCATGTCCCTGTTTCCTTCGGGACTTATCCGGGAGCTTAGTCCCGTTTCGGGACAGCTTCAATCAACCGGTAGCCTGGTCCGGCCGCTTTGCGGGCGTGTGTTGCCGTGGCGTAACAGCAGGCAAAATTGCCCTTGCGCGGGCCGGTGACAATTAGTGCTCACGCCGACGCGGGTGTTTGACACCTAAACCCCTCCCGGTGCCGGCAATCCGTATTTGGCGTCTGGATTGAGTTCGGCCCGGGCTTCCGAGGTGGTCGGAGCAGCATAAAGGTCAAGAGCGTGGTCAGCGCTCCAGTAGGTCCGGATACCGCTCCAGCATCGCGCTCGCGACGCCATTGGTCCAGCCAAAGCCATCCTGGGTCGGGTACTCGCCACCGCCGCCGGGCTTGCGTTCCTCGACGTCGTATTTTTCGAGCATCTTTCCCGTTTCGCCATAGGCCGCGGCAACCGTGCCCATCCAGCGCCTGGCGATCTCCCGCGCAAGCGCCCGCTGTCCCGCTCGCTCCAGGCCGGCGACAGCGATCCATTGCAGCGGCGCCCAGCCATTTGGCGCGTCCCATTGTTGGCCGGTGCGCAAGGGCGTGGTCCGCAGGCCGCCCGTCGCCAGCATTGTTCGGCGAACGGTCGCTGCAGTTGCCCGTGCCTGTTGCGGAGACGCGAGCCCGGCGAAGAGCGGGTACAGCATGGCGGCCGACTGGCGCGGAGTTGGACCTCGGGTGACGCGGTCCCAATCGGCATAGCGGCCTTCGCGTCCGACCCAGAAATAGCGATTGATGGCTGCGCCACGATTGCGGGCGAGTTCATTGAAACGCGTTGAACAAGCGACGTCTCCGGCCGCCCCACATCGTTGTGCGATCGCCTGCTCCATCAGGTACATCAGGCTGTTGAGGTCGACCGGGACGATATCGGTCGTGCGAATACTGGCGAGGCTCTTAGGGTCGGCAAGCCAACGGCTGCTGTAATCCCAGCCGCTTTCCGCCCCTGCGCGCAAATGATGGTACATGATCGCAGGTGGCCGTGACGGGTCCTGCGCAGCGGTGGCAAGGTCCTCCGCATAAGATTCGTCGCGGGGGAGCGGGCGATCGTCCCAATAGCGATTGAGCAGCGTTCCGTTCGGCATTCGCACCACGCGGGCGCATGCGCCGGTCGCGTCGAGGCAGGAAGCGCCGCTCATCCAGTAAGCATGCTCGCGCCGGAGGGCGGCGAGCCGCCTTGCAGCAAGCTCTGGGCTGTTGTCCTTGGATAAGGCGAGCATCAGGGCAAAGAAGGGCGGTTGCGAACGGCCAAGATAATAGGTCCTCATCCCGTTCGGGATGTGGCCGTATCGTTCAACAACTGCGGTGAAGTCCGCGAGCATGGATTCCACCAGCGGCTGTTGACCGTCGACGGCCAGGCCCAGCATGGTGAAATAGCTGTCCCAATAGTACATCTCCCGAAACCGACCGCCGGGGACGACATAGGGAGCCGGCAATGACAGCGCCGAAGATCCCGTGACCGGAGGTTCGGGCTGGCGGACAAGCTTTGGCCAGAGCGTGCGGATATGGCGGCGCAGGTCCGCGGCGCCGCGATCATTCACCCCTGGGACAGTAAAGTTCTTGAGTACAAAGGCACGCAATGCGTCCGGCGCGGCCGGTTTGGCACGGCGATAATCAGCCAGGATCGCCTGGGGGTCGCGTTTCGGCACCGCATCCACAAAGGTCTTGCCGTCGGGGAACACTCGCGCGGTTTGGACAGCGACGAACAGCGGACCATAGGTGTCCTGAGGCGACGCTTGCTGCCCGCTCGCAGGGCCGGCGACCAACGCCAAGGCGCTTGCGAGCAGGAACAGCAGACCTCGAGGCCGGCCGACACTCGCCAGCCGCGGCGCTGATCGGTTCCTGTCAGGGCCGCCGTCGAACCGGTTTCCTGGCTTCACAAATCCGGACCTTATCAGAGTGGCGGGTGAGGCTATGTCGAGTTCCGAGAGCCGACAAGCCGGTATCTACCCCCGCTGCTCAGGGCGGGTTGAACAAGATAAGGCATCGACCGAAGCCATTGTTCGAGCCGGGCCTCGGAGGGGATTAAAGCCAAAACGTTGAACTGCCGGCGAGCTTCAGGGTGAGGCCCCTCGCGCTAACGGCGCAGGCGGTCGCGGGCGTCTTGCTGGCCGACCATGCCGGCTAGCGGCCCTGCGGTTCAGCCACTCGAATGCGTGAAATAAGGGACTCGACAATCGAAGCGAAACGATCGGGGTCGTCGAATGCCCGAGCGACCAGCATCGCGCCGTAAACTGCGGCCATGAAGTTCTCGGCTTCCATCTCCGGCGACGTCTCGAGCCGCATCGTTCCCTGGTGAGTGCCAAGGGCCAGCACGTTCCGGAGCCACTCGGCAAGATCGGCGAAGTGGCCGCGCACCGCCGTCGCGATCTGGTCGGGAAGGCTGGGTAGCTCCGCGGCCAACACCCCTGCCAGACAAAACGGAGCGCTCTGATCCTTTATGCAGCGTTCCCAATAGCCCGTGTACATTCGCAACTGGTCCATGGCCGCCGGCGAGCTATCCTCCAGCGCGGCGATCTGCTCGCGGATCCTTGCGCGTCCCTGCTCAACCACGGCGACCACAAGGTCCACCTTCGATGGGAAGTGATGGTGGATGCTCGGCTTGCGAATGCCATAGCGCTGGGCAAGGTCCGCATAGCTGAACCCATTATAGCCGCCGAGCATGATCAACTGGCGTGCGCCATCGACCAGCTTTTCCGCAGTATTGCCTTGCGCAGCGATCACTAAGCCTACCTCCTGATAGGTCAGATATAGGCCGATCGCCATGGACCGCAACGCGCTCGGCAGCCGGACAGGATTGGCCTTTGCAGTACCATCGGTGATCCGAAAGCCGGAGCCATGCTTGGCGAAAGCTGTTGACAGAGTGGACTACCTATCAGTAGGTAGGTGCCGAAGATAGGAGAACAGCCATGTTGTCACGCACCGTCGAAAACAGCCCGAGTCCATCATCCTCGGCCTGGCTCAAGAGCTACTATTTTGCCCGGTTTGCCTTTTCGGCGATCTGGGTCGCAATCGCGTTCACCGTGGCCAGGCACGTGCCGACGCTCGCGGCCGTGATGCTCGTCGGCTATCCATTATGGGATGCGGTCGCGAACTATGTTGACGCTGGCCGCAGTGGAGGCCTGGCGCGAAACAAGAGCCAGATGCTGAACTTCGTCGTGAGCATCGTGACAGCGATCGTCGTTGCCGTGGCGCTCGGTCAGAGCAACTACGCCGTACTGGAGGTCTTTGGTGTGTGGGCCGCGTTCGCTGGCTTGTTCCAACTCGTGACCGCTGTCCGGCGCTGGGCATCTTTTGGCGCGCAATGGGCGATGATCCTCAGCGGAGCCCAGTCCATCCTCGCAGGTGCCTTCATGCTAAAGATGGCGGGTGGCACCGAACCGGTCGGTATCGCCAATATCGCGCCTTATGCAGCCTTTGGCGCCTTCTACTTCTTCGTGTCGGCGATCTGGCTGACGGTAAGTGATGCCCGCCGCAGCGTCGGAACCGCCGCCGCCTAAGTCGCTGTCGTCTTCAAGAACTTGAGCTGCCCTCATCGGCGGGCGCCGGACAGCGCCCCTTGAGCAGCTCGCAACGTCATCACTGAAAGGATGGATCATGCCCATTGATGTCAAATATCGCACGACGGCCGCGACGACCGGGGGCCGCGAAGGCCAGACCCGGACGCTGGACGGGACCCTTGACCTGAAGTTGTCCACGCCAAAGGAGCTTGGCGGCGCGGGAGGCGATGGGACCAACCCCGAACAGCTGTTCGCGGCCGGCTACTCAGCTTGTTTCCTCAGCGCGATGAAGGCGGTCAGCCCGAAACTGAAGGTCCAGGTCCCGGCGGATGCAATTGTCACCGCAACGGTAGGCATCGGTGGGCGAGCCGAGGGCGGGTTTGGGCTGGACGTTGCGCTCGATGTAGCGTTGCCCGGCCTCAACCAGGCGGACGCGGAACGGCTGGTCGAGGCCGCTCACCAGGTCTGTCCGTACTCGAACGCCATCCGTGGTAACGTGGACGTTCGGCTGGCCCTTGTCTGATCGGAACGGGCCTGCATCGTGCAGGCCCGTCCCAGCACTCCGCCGTTCTCACGACCGGCCAAGATGCGATTTCGAGGTGAAGATACGATGCGCAACTTCGACGCCATCATCATCGGGGCCGGTCAAGCCGGCCCGCCTCTCGCCGGGCGGCTGAACGATGCGGGCATGAGCGTGGCCATCATCGAACGACACCTTGTCGGCGGAACGTGCGTCAATACCGGGTGCAAGCCCACCAAGACCCTCGTGGCCAGCGCCTATGCAGCCCACACTGCGCGGCGGGGCGGCGATTATGGCTTCTCCGTCGGGGGGCCGATCACCGTCGACATGAAGGCAGTGGCCGCGCGGGCGGCAAAAGTCATCGTCGACTCACGCGAGGGCAACGAAAACTGGTTGTCGAACATGGACCATGTTGAGTTGATCCGCGGTCAGGCCCGATTCGAAAGCGCCACGGAGATCGCCGTTAATGGTGAGCGCCTGACCGCGCCACGCTTCTTCATCAATGTGGGCGGCCGTGCCAGCGTGCCCGAGATGCCCGGCGTGGGCGACGTGCCCGTCCTCACGAACACCGACATGGTCGCCTTGGACGTCCTGCCACGGCAGCTCGTCATCGTGGGTGGCAGCTACATCGGGCTGGAATTCGCCCAGATGTATCGCCGCTTCGGATCGGAGGTGACCATCGTCGAGCGCCAGGATCGACTCATCGCTCGGGAGGACCCGGACGTTTCGGCCGCGGTGCGAGGGATCCTTGAAGCCGAAGGTGTCGTCGTGCGCACGGGCGCCGATTGCATCGGTTTTGCGCGGGCTGGGGAGGGGATCGCGGTTGCGGTGGACTGCGCGGATGATGCGCGCCCGATCGCGGCCACACATGTACTCATGGCGGTCGGTCGCCGGCCCAACACGGACGACCTCGGCCTCGACGCAGCCGGCGTTGCCGTCGACAGCCGAGGGTTCATTACCGTCGACGATTATCTGCAGACCAATGTCCCCGGTATCTGGGCGTTGGGTGATTGCAACGGCCGCGGCGCGTTCACCCATACAGCGTATAATGACTTCGAGATCGTGGCGGCCAATCTGCTTGACGGTGAGGACCGTCGCGTCAGCCAGCGCTTGCCGGGATACGCCCTCTACATCGACCCGCCGCTCGGCCGCGTGGGAATGACCGACGAGCAGGCCGGCCGGAGCGGACGCCGGCTGCTCTTCAGCAAGCGACCCATGACCCGCGTTGGCCGCGCGGTGGAGAAAGGTGAAACGCAAGGCTTCATGAAGATGGTCGCCGATGCGGATACCCGCCGCATTCTGGGCGCAGCAATCCTTGGCACGGGTGGCGACGAGGCGATCCACGGCATTCTCGACATGATGAACGCTGACCAATCGATCGACACGTTGCGCTGGGCGGTGCCGATCCATCCAACCGTGTCGGAGCTAATTCCCACTGTTCTGCTCGACCTCGCGACCGCTTTGCCGGACGGGTGAGCGGGGAACGCTCAGCCGAACAGATGCACTGTTTCGGCCAAGCTAATGACCGCCTGATCGCGCTCGATGCACGAGAAGTGGAAAAGCGCGGCCGAGCTTCGCTTTATGCAGCTGCGCAAGACAACGCTCCGGGAATTCCGCCAGGTTATGCTTACGCCAACTTGAAGGAGCCGATCTGCACGGGCCAGGTAGTCTCACTGACAGGCTCGCGAGCGTCGAGGTGACGGGTTCGACCAGCTCCTCACGTCCTCCGCTGTGAACGGGCCGAGTTCCAGAGCCCGGGCAGGCGTCGAGAACGCTTGGGCTGTCAAATCCGGGCTGAAAGCAAGCCGCATGGACGGCGATAACTCAGGCGACGCATCGGATGTGACGCCGTATGCGACGGCGATGACCAGACAAGCGCATTCCGGGGGGATCACCCCGGGCCTTACCGCCATGTTCTCTCTCGCCTGCGGACTGTTGGTGGCGAACACGTACTATACCCAGGCATTGATCGGTGAGATCGCGCCGGCATTGGGCTTGCACGGCGGGGTGGCGGGTCTCGTCGTCACCTCCATCCAATTGGGCTATGGCGCGGGCTTGTTCTTCGTTGTCTCGCTCGCCGATCGCGTCGAGAACAAGCGCCTGATCCTGCTGCTGACGAGCGGCGCCTGCATGGGACAGTTCGGCACCTGGATGGCGGGAGGACCGGCGAGCTTCCTCCTGTTCTCGTTCATGACCGGCTTCTGCTCGGTGGGCGCCCAAATCATGGTGCCGCTTGCCGCGCACCTTGCCCCTGACCAGAGCCGGGGCAGGGTAGTGGGCAACATCATGGGCGGCCTGATCACCGGCATCATGCTTGCCCGTCCCGTGGCGAACGGTCTTGCTGCAGTGGCGGGCTGGCGTGCGATCTTCGGCTTGTCTGCGATCATGATGGCGGTGCTGGCGGTTGTGCTCGCGCGCATCGTTCCGGAACGACGGCCCAAGCCCGGATTGCGCTATGGCCAGCTTCTGCTGTCGGGCCTTTCGATGCTCGCCAGTACACCGGCCATCCGGCGCAGGACCGCTTACCAGGCGCTGCTCTTCGCTTCGTTTAATCTTTTCTGGACGGCCATACCGCTGCTTCTCGCCAGCCGCTTCGGCTTGGGGCAGGGGGGCATCGCGCTGTTCGCGCTCGCCGGAGCGGGCGGTGCTCTCGCCGCTCCTGTTGCCGGGCGGCTCGGCGATCGGGGGCATGTCAGGGTTGGGACAGCGGTGGCGCTCGCGTCGGCAACCATCGCCTTCCTGATCGCCGGCTGGGCAGCGGTCGCGCACGCATTGATCGTGCTGGGTGCAGCGGCGGTGCTCCTCGATGCGGCGACCCAGATGAACCAGGTGCTCGGCCAGCGCATACTGTTCTCGATCGCGCCCGATGCCCGCGGACGCATCAACGCGGTCTACATGACGGTCGTCTTTCTTGCCGGAGCGCTCGGCTCGACGCTCGCCACTCTGAGTTTCGATCAGGGAGGATGGACCGCAACGGCTTCCGTAGGCGCCGGACTGGTCGCAACGGCCTTTCTTCTTTTCCTGACAGAACGGAATGCAGCGGCCGCTTGAAGAGAAGGGTTCGTCGCGCAAACAGGCTTTCGCTGCGACAATCTCAAGAATCTCATCGCCAGTCGAAATGCACTGCGCGCGCCTGCGCCATGTTCCACGCGGAAACCGTTCGGTTCTGCGTGAGGCACCCGCATGCGACGGGCGGCAACCTTGCGAACACGCCAAAGCTCGTGCTTCGACGCTGCGAACCCGCATTCGATCGCTCAGATCTGTGAATAAGGCGTTGGACTCAGGATTTGATTGTCTATTCCTGTGATGATCTCGCTATTGGTCAGGCCCGGCGTTTCGCTCAGCCGGCGCCAGTCTGGATCTGCACCGAACCTGCTCCAGCTCCGTTCACGAGTCGCAAGATCCGGGAACGTCAGCAGATAGGTCAGGCTTGGCAGGCGAGGCCCCGTCAGATCCTTCGCGAAGAAGACTGGCGTAAGGCCGGTGCGGCGGAATATGTCGACCTCCCCTCCGGTGTCGAACATTCCAATCTTCGTCGTTCCCGCTTTCTCGCTAGGACTGTAATATGTTCTCAACTCGAAGATGCGCGACTTGGCACTGCCCGCGACGCCTGGAAGCTCAAGGCGGGGGAAGTGCGGGAACGCGCGCATGAGCTTCACGTCCAGTGAAACGTAAGGCGGCCCTTCCGGTTTGGACTCGAGAAACGGTGCGGCCGCCCTGGCATAGCTCGGGTCAGCGCTGAGCTTTCCAGACAGGGCAGCGTAGTCGGCGATCGAGGGATAGGGAACCAGAACAACAACGCTCGGGGCTCCAGCTCCGATCGCGACGGTGAACGCTCCCACGGGTCCGCAGCCCGCACGGCGCGCGGCCGGGAGGAACGCGTCCTTCAGATAAGCGTCCAGGCGCTCCTTCATCGGGCCGTTGACCAGATGGTAGGTGCGAAGCTCGTAAATCTCGGGGGTTGCTGCCGCGGCATGCGGCTGAGCCTCCGCCTCCGTGCTTAACAGCGTAATGCTGCCGAGAGCGGCACCGGCCATCAGCGAACGTCGGTCAATCGGGTACGCCATCATGTCCTCGCAAAGCTGCATGCTGCCCAACGAAGCTCATGCCGTGACGGTCGTCAATCCACGGTGCATCGGCACGCAACCGCCGCTCTGCTCAGGTGGTGGGCGCCCCAGGGTCGGGATGAAAGGACGACTGAGGTCGGCAAGGAGAAAGGCGTCCTGTGGCGTCCCGCATTGCAGCTGCCCGGAAACGGTGAGATGCCAAAGCTGACCTTGTGACCGCACCATGAGCCAACCACGTGTTGCTCCGATTGGTTCGGGAGGCCGCACATGAAGAAGATTGGCTTTTTGTCGTTCGGCCACTGGTCAGACGCTCGGGGCTCGGCGACGCGCTCTGCCTCTGACGTCCTGCTCCAATCGATCGACCTGGCCGTTGCGGCCGAGGAGCTTGGCGCGGATGGCGCCTATTTCCGTGTCCACCACTTCGCACGCCAACTGGCCTCACCCTTCCCGCTGCTGGCCGCTGTCGGCGCGAAGACGAGCCGCATCGAGATCGGCACCGGCGTCATAGACATGCGGTACGAGAACCCGTTCTACATGGTGGAAGACGCGGGGTCTGCAGATCTCATCAGCGGCGGACGGCTGCAGCTGGGCCTGAGCCGGGGGTCGCCCGAGCAGGTGATCGAGGGCTGGCGGCACTTCGGCTATGCGCCCGCCGACGGCGAGAGTGACGCGGACATGGGCCGCCGACATGCCGAAACCTTTCTCGAGCTGCTGAAAGGCGAGGGCTTCGCCAAGCCAAACCCGCGTCCGATGTTTGCCAACCCGCCCGGGCTGCTCCGCATCGAGCCGTATTCAGCGGGCTTGCGCGAGCGCGTCTGGTGGGGGTCGGCCTCCAACGGCACGGCGGTCTGGGCAGCGCAGCAGGGCATGAACTTGCAGAGTTCGACCCTGAAGGCGGACGAGACGGGCGAACCTTTCCACGTTCAGCAGGCAAAGCAGATCCGTGCCTACCGCAAGGCGTGGGATGATGCGGGGCACGCGCGTACCCCGCGCGTTTCGGTCTCGCGTTCGATCTTTGCCCTCACGAACGACACTGACCGCGCCTATTTCGGGCGGGGCGACAGTCAGGATCAGGTTGGCATCCTCGACGACATGCGCGCGATTTTCGGACGATCCTATGCTGCGGAGCCGGACCAACTCATCAAACAACTGCTCGCGGATGAGGCGATCGCGGAGGCCGACACGCTCTTGCTGACCGTGCCCAACCAGCTGGGCGTGGATTATGATACCCATGTGATAGAGAGCATTCTCACCCATGTTGCCCCGGCGTTGGGCTGGCAGAACAGCCAGGTCGTTCGGGGCGACGGCGCGGTGGTGCACGCGAATGGGTGAGCCGGCGCGGTAGTGTCACGAGGTAAGGAACAGGCAGCGGCTGGGTCTGATGGTGGAAGGCTCATCTGCCTGTTTCTGAGGGTCGGGCAACTCGGATACCCGCCGACGGCCTTTGCCGGCATCGCACTCTCTTCGGTGGGAAGGATCGGGTCGGTGGGAAGGATCGAGCGGGGGCCTGTCTCGCGGATGACGATCGATCGCCTGCCGAGAGTCGCCACTCCGCAGTAATGGCCGCGCCCCAAACGTCCCACGCACAACATGTCTGTCGGTCGCTGAGCCATCGCTCAGATGCTGCGAGCTTGGACGCATGACTTGAAACGCTTGTGTCGCCCCTGCCGACCAATGAATGGGCAACATGATCCAGCCCCCGCTCTGATGGCACCGTCGCTTGTGGGTTTCCGGCTGAGGTTCTTGACCCAAATAGGTCCGTCGCCAGATGGTCGCTATGAAGCGCGCGCTCCTGCGCGAACCTGCTCGACATATCGCGACACGTTGCCTGTCAGCACGTCGAGCGGGACGTTGCCCCCATCGACCACCGCCTGATCGAAGTCGCGCAGGTCGTAGCGGGACCCAAGCGCCGCCCGTGCACGGGCCCGCTGCGCGACGATTTCGGCACGGCCAACCTCATAGCCGCACGCCTGGCCCGGCCAGGCGCAGTAGCGATCAACCTCGCTTTCGGCATTTGGGCGCGGTAGGCCAGTGGCGGCGATGAACTCTGCCAGCGCCTGCTCGCGCGTCCAGCTCATTGCATGAATGCCGGTGTCGACGATCAGTCTCACCGCCCGCCAGGCAAGGCCCATAAGGTAGCCGAGCCGGCCGGCGGGATCTCCGTCATAAAGGCCAAGCTCGTCCGCAAGCTGCTCGGCGTAAAGTGCCCAACCTTCGGAATAGGCGTTGAAGGCCAGGATGGAGCGGATCAGCGGTAGCTGCTGCGCGTATTCGCCCTGCCAGACATGGCCCGGAATACCTTCGTGAAAGACCAGGTCGGGGATGGTCACCCGGTTGTGGATGGAGGGATCGCCCAGATTGACCCAGATCTTGCCCGGCACCTTCCCGTCGATCGTGCCAGGGCCGCCATAGGCCGCGGGCGCCCCAGGCTCCTGCGCGAGGGGCATGCGCCGAATCTCGAGGTTGCCCCGGACCGAACGGCGAAATGCGTTTGGCAGGCGCGGGCGGATCGCGTCGATACGGCCCTGCATATAAGCAACGATCTGTCTGCGGCCATCGTCCCCACCAGTAAATCCGATTCCGGGGCGGCGTTGATACGCGATCGCGCGTTCTGCGACGCTGCCCTGCGTCAGCCCCTCACGGCGGAGGATCGCATCCATTTGCGCTTGCAGCTCAAACAGCCTCGCGCGACCGGCGGCATGGAGATCGGCGGCGCTCCGCCGAGTGGTGGTGCCCGCGCGCAAGCCCCAGGCGTACCATTCCGGACCATGCGGCCGCGTCGCCATCCCGGCCGCGTCGGTCGCTGTCGCTCGTTCCGCTCGCAACTCGGCGAGCTGCCGTTGGAGCGCCGGCACGATGGCGGCGGTGACGATCCGCGTCGCGCGCGCGGTCCAATCCCCGTGAATAGTCGCCGCCTTGCGTGCGAACGGTCCGACAAAGGGACCGTCCACCTTCGCTGCGTTGGCGATGGTCTGCGTCATTCCTGTGATCGTCTTGTCGAGCAGGAAGGAGGGGGGCACCAACCCCTGCTCGCGAGCAAGGCGGATGCGCGCCGTCTCGCCATCGAGTTGCTGTGAGGTCCCGGCGAGGCGTACGAGGTAAGCCTCGGCATCGGCGGCGTCTCGCACCGGCTGGTCGCCATCGAGCATCTGGGGCACGTCCAGCCAGGAGCCGACGTTCTGAATGACGGCATAGGGAGTGTTGCGCCAGTCGCCGATCGTAGCGACACCGTAGGGCAGCGCCATACCATCAAGCGCGGTCCGAAACGCACTCTCGGTTACTGCCAAGCTGGTGAGGACTGCAGGATCGAGGCCCGTGCGCGGAAGCCGCGCCAGATCTGCCAACGCTTTGGTCAGGAACCGCCTGCGAGCCGCCACGCCCTCGGGAGAGCGATCTTCCAGCGTTCGGCGAAGATTTGCATGTGCGCCAGTATCGACACCGAGCGAGGTCGCGCGCTCGGGTCCGAGCTCTAGCAAGCCCCACGACAGGCGATCGAGCAGGGTCGCCGCGTCCCCTGCGCGAACAACACCATCCGCCCCCGCGGCTGCGCTCATGGCGACTAGTCCGACCAGGGTTTCTCGGCGGGAAATATGGCATGTCATCGAAGTTAGATGACCGTCCGACCAGCCGCCGTCAAACCGGGCCAAGCGCAGCGCCGGTTCGTCCATTCAGGACCGTCGGTCAGGACGGGCTCACCTCGAACCTCCAAATGATTGCCTGATTTCATCGAGAACGTTGAGCCGATCTGATCGATGCGGGGCGAGGCCTCGAACGCGCCATGTGGGTGAATAGCAGACGGGCGGCTAATCAGGTGGCTGCTTGGGCCAACCGCCGTGCCAGCATATTCCTGCCGCATGTCACAGGACCAAGCTCTATTACTCGTTTCGTGGATGCTGAATGCGATGGGTGGTTCGCAGGACGACCTCGCCAACGATGCTCCTCAGCCTACCAGGGACTTGTGGCCGAAGCACTGGCCGAGTGCTGGTCCGATTACAGGCTCCGGTTCTCGACCCTTCAGATCACCGGCGTCAAATAGCTTCGCGAGACGGCCGCCAGAGGCGGGAAGCGAACCGATCCGAGGTAAGCCGTCGCTCTATCTACCGCTCACCGGGCGCGCACGCGTGACAACCGCGGAGAAAGCAGATGAACCACAAGCAAGGCGAGAAAGTAAGCGCTGCCTGCGATGGCGAAAAGGACCGAATAGTTGTTGCCCGTCACATCCAGAACGTGGCCCGTGAACAGGGCCATCCCCATGCCGCCGATCGCGCCCACAGTGCCTCCGATCCCTATCACCGACCCCACGGCGCTGCGCGGGAAGATATCGGAGGGCAGTGCATAAAGGTTGGCGGAGAAGGCCTGGTGTGCGGCCGTGGCCAGTCCGATCACGGCTACCGCGCCCCACACGCTGCCGATGCTCTGCGCAAAGAAGATGGGAAGGACGCAAACCGCGCAGAGAAGCATGGTGACCTTTCGCGCCACGTTGCAGGTGTACCCACTTGCGATCAGTCGGGACGAAAGCCACCCGCCAGCGATGCTGCCCACATCAGAGATGAGGTATATGGCAGCGAGCGGAAGACCGAAGGTCTTCAGGTCCATGTCGTATCGCTCGAACAGGTAGCCGGGAAGCCAGAAGAGGAAGAACCACCAGATCGGGTCGATGAAGAACTTGCCCAGTGCGTAAGCCCATGTCTCGCGATAGGTGGCGACCCTCGCCCAGGATAGTGTCTGGACATCGTCAGGCGGATCCTGGCGAATATGGACGAGCTCTGCCGCCGAAACATGCGGGTGCTCGTCGGGATGCCGATAGAGAATGCGCCAGGCCACCAGCCACAACAGGCCGAATACCCCGGTCAGGTAGAAAGCGACGCGCCAGTTGAAGGCCAGGACCAGGAACGGGACCAGCAGGGGGGTTACAATTGCCCCGATGTTGGCACCCGCGTTGAACAGTCCGATGGCATAGGCTCGCTCGCGCTGAGGGAACCAGTCGGTCACGGCCTTGATGCCCGCGGGGAAGTTGCCTGCTTCACCAACTCCCAATCCGGCGCGTGCCAGGGCGAAGCTGGTTATGCTCGTCGCGAGACCATGGGCCATGTGACTGACCGTCCAGATCAGGATCGCAACGGTGTAGCCGGCGCGTGCGCCGATCACGTCGACGATCCGCCCGAAGCCGACATAACCGACTGCATAGGCAAGCTGGAACCAGAAGATGATCGTGGCGAAATCCCCTTCGGACCAGCCAAACTCATTCTTCAGCGTCGGCTTCAACACGCCGATCATCTGCCGATCGACATAGTTGATCGCGGTCGCCGCGAACAACAGGGCGCAGACCGTCCAGCGGTATCGGCCCATGCGCGTCGTGGCGGCCAACGTGTTCGCCGCAGGGCTCTCGCCCTTTCCATCCTTCATGCCAGCGGGACCATTAGTTAAGCGGAACATGCTTGTTCGGCCGCAGGCGGAAGGTGCGCGGCGCGGAGTCGGCCAATTGAACCGTGACCCGCTCCGTCCCGCGCTCGATGCCGACCAGCTGCACGGGATGGCCGGTAACGTCGGTGACGAGCCGGGCATGGCCCGTGACACGCGCCAGAGCACGTCCATTGATGCTCAATTCAGCGGCATCTTCCCTATAGTGCATCGCTGCACGACCGCCTTTTCCTGTTCGGCGCGACAGGGACGCCTCTCGAGCCGCGAGGTGGCGAGGACGGATGTTCCAATGAATGACGTCATCTTCCTCCGTCATGCCCACGAGGCGCCAGCTGTTTTCGACCATCACCAGCGCGCAGGGCGAATAGTCCGGCCGGTCCTCGCCGCCTGTGAACACGCCGGTGCTCGGGTCGATTTGCTGGCGAAAGGTCATGTCGGCCATGATCGCCTCGCACCAGCGGGTCATCATGTGGCCGAACTCCGCGGAGCGGCCGTAACGG
Source organism: Sphingomonas aerophila (assembly GCF_014199305.1). GTDB lineage: Bacteria > Pseudomonadota > Alphaproteobacteria > Sphingomonadales > Sphingomonadaceae > Sphingomonas > Sphingomonas aerophila. The sequence goes on along the minus strand of NZ_JACIJK010000014.1, from coordinate 9,605 downwards.
TCGAACCATCGTCCCGCCCGCATCGCGGTCAGTGCCTGAGATGCACCGCCCCAGCTGTTGGCGGGGATGGGCCGGACAAACGCGGGGTCGTTCGCGGCGATGGAGGGGAGGGGGAAGCGGGTCCAGAAGGCGGCCGGGTCGCCCAGCTGATGCCGCCACATCGCGTTGAACATTGCCTGGTCCGGCACATGTTCCCCGCACATGCGGGTCAGCACGTCGCCACGGACGCGCACGAACTGTCCCGTCGCGTCACGGTCGTAAAAGGCGGCATCCCCTTCGGACCAGAGCCGCGCCAGGATCGTGCGACGGATCGCGCTCGCCTGGTCCTCCCACCGGTCCGCCTCGGCACCTTTGCCGAGTGCGCGCGCCATTGCCGCCAGCGCCCGCCGGGCACCGTAGACCGTCGCTGACAGGTCCGGGCAGAGCCGGGGTAGGCTGGCGATCGCATGGTGCTGCTTGGCGTTCTTGTTTGGGCATTGGTTGGGCAGTCCAGCCCAGCGCGGGCTGTTGTCGTGGCCGGTGTCGTAGGTGCAGAAGCCCTCAACCAACCCGGTGCCGAGCGTGTTGCGGTACCGCATCAGCCAGGCGTCCCAGGCGGAACAGGCGGAATAGGCTGCGTGGAGCAGCGCCTCGTCGCCGGTGGCGCGCGCCAGGTCCCACGCGGTGGCGGCGATCGGCACCACCATTTGGATTTGGCCGAAGCCGGTTTCGGTCTCCTTGTTGTTTGCGGGCAGCTGGCCGTCGGCGCGTTGCAGGTCGAAGAAGGTCATGTGACTGTTCACCGCCACATCGGGTCGCCAATGACGGTAAAGCAGGGCTTCGTGTGGGCCACACTCCTGCCAGACGCCGCGATAGACGGACCCTTCGATCAGCACTGGCTTGCTGACATAGGGCATGATCCGCACGTTGCGGGCCAGCACGTCCAGCGCCTTGTCATAAGCCGCCTGCCAACGCGCATTGCCGGTGCGGAACACGGGGGCGTCCGACACGACGCTGCCCGTGGTCGGCTCGCTCGCCTGCTGTGCGGCCCGCAGCGGTCCCGAGGCGGCGAGCGCTGCCGATCCAGCGAGAAAGAAGCGGCGATCGATCATCGCGCCACCCGGAACCAGTCGGCATCCACGACCCCGCTGGTCTTGCCGTGCGTGAAGGTGAACAGCGCCGGCCGTGATCCTTTCCACCAGGAAAAGCGCGCAAGCTGGACCGGCTCGCCCAACGTCACGAAGCTTTTCCCCTCATCCAGGCTATAGGCATAGCGAACGTGTTGGTCGGGCGTGACCTCGGCCGACAGGACGACGGTGGCGGTGGAGAGGATGGGGCCGGGCGTTTCCCGTCCCTCGCTCGCCAGCGTGATACGGGTTGCGCCACCCTCGCGCGCCAGGCCGATCCAGCTCGGGCGAACGCCGAACAGGGTCAGGCCCGCGCGCTGCCCGTCCACCATCCGGCTTGCGTCCAGGCGCGTGGTGATGCGGCTGGCTGGCCCATGCAATATCTGGGTCAGCGTGTTGCGCGCCGTAACCAGGTGCTGAGCAGGCAGTGCGGTCAGCCGCATGAAGCCGGGCCGTTCGGTCAGGCTCCAGGCCCGATCGTTGGGGTTGTGGTTCCAGGACCATTGCAGCCCCAGCTGCGCGTCCGAGAACTCGTCAGACGTCTGGATGGCATCTGCGGTGGGCGAAGATCCCGTATTGGGCATGGCGTGGGTCGCGACCGGCTGGCCATAGGTCTGGCCGGGCACCGGATCGCCGATAAACGGCCAGTCATCGACCCAACGCAGCGGTTCCAGATAGGTGATCCGGCCAAAGGCGCCGGTTGAACTGAAATGGATGAACCAGCCTTCGCCCGAAGGTGTCTCCACCCAACCACCCTGGTGCGGGCCCGCCAGCGCTGTGCTGCCCTGGGCCAGGACAACGCGCTGTTCATAGGGCCCCTGGATGCTGCGTGAACGGAGTGCTGCCTGCGCGCCTTTCTCGACCCCGCCGAACGGGGCGAGAATATAGTACCACCCGTTGCGCTTATAGACCTTGGGGCCTTCCAGGATCGGCAGATTGGCCTTGTCCTCCACGATCACCTTTCCCGCGTCCAGCACGCGGCGGCCGTCGGGGCTCATGCGATGCAGGATCAGGGGACCTGCTCCGTGCCGACTATGGACCAGCCAGGCGGTGCCGTCCTCGTCCCAGAAGGGACAGGGGTCCTCGAGCATGCGCTCGTCGACGACCTTGACCGGCTTGCTCCAGGGACCGGCAGGGTCCTTGGCGGTCGCCATGAAGATGCCCTCGTCGACCGTCGCCCAATAAACGTAGAACAGGCCTTTGTGGAACCGGATCGACGGCGCCCAGACCCCGCCCGCATAGCGCGTACCCCCGACCGGCTTGGATATGCTGTCGTTCAGCGTGTGCGGGCCGGGCATGTCGTACTCGGGCGCGAACGTCAGGCGGGGCAGGACGTGGCTGATGATCCGCCAATGCACCAGGTCACGCGAGTGCAGCACGGGAATGCCCGGCGACAAATGGAACGAGGACGAGACGAGATAATAGTCACGGCCAACGCGGATCACGTCTGGGTCCGAATAGTCGGCGTAAAGGATGGGATTGGTATAGGCCGCGGCGTTTGGTGCAGAAGAGGCCGGTGCGGAACTGGCCGCGAGAGCGGCAGCGGCGAGCAGGAGGCGAGACCGCATGACTCAGGCCCCCAGCATGTTGCCATAGCCGATCACCACCGTCGCCCCGACCAGCAGCGCGACGCCGCTCCAGACGGTCGCGCGCACTCGGGGTGCGGCGGCGCGCCACTCGCGAAATGCAAAGCCCCAGAGGGTGCCAAAGATGATAATGGATGCCATGTGGAGCGTCCAGCTGGAAAAGCCGAAGCGCCCCATCTGGCTTTCGCCCATGGTGTAGAAGAAGAACTGGAAATACCAGGCGGCGCCCGCCACTGCGCAGAGCAGGAAGTTGCGGGCGAGCGGCGGTTTTCCCGGCGTCACCGTGCTATCGCCGAGGTAAGCAGGCTCGAATGGGGTAGGGCGGTCCGCAGTCGTGCTGGCGCCAGCGGGGGAGTTCTCGTCCGCGGCCACGCGGCCGAACCATTCACCCGCGCTGCGATTGCGCACGATCAGGTACGCGCACCAGGCCGCGTTGGTCAGCAGGCCCCCGAACATGACCAGACACAGGACCGGCAGCCCGGTCCAGAGCGGTCCGGTCCCGGCAGCCGCGGACAGGGCCTTGATCGGCTCGCCCGCAGCCAACCCGAAAGCGAAGCAGGAAGACATGATGCCTGAGAAGACCGCGACCCATACACCACGACGGAAATCGAATTCCGCCACGGCCGCGGCCTTTTCTTCTGCGGAAACGGCGCGATCCTTGGCCGCGCCAGCCAGCGCTACGACGATGATGCCGGCGAGCGTGATGGCAAGGCCGAGCAGGATGATATTGCCGCTCGGCGTGTCCAGCAGCTTGGACGCGAAATCGCCCTGGAAGATGGGCGGGATCAGCGTGCCGAACACGGTGCACAGCCCCAACACCACCGCCATGCCGAGCGACAGGCCGAGATAACGCATCGTCAGCCCATAGGTGAGACCACCAAATCCCCACAGCACCCCGAAAACGATCGGCCAGACCAGCGCAGGCGTCGGCGCGGCGGACAGCACGCCGAGCAGGTCGCGGGTCTGCAGGCTGGCCAAAAACCAGGGCGCGACCAGCCAGGAGACGATCCCACCGGTGAGCCAGTAGATCTCCCACGACCAGCGCTTCACGCCGCGGTAGGGTACATAGAAGCTGGCGGAGGCGAGGCCACCCAGCCAGTGAAAGGCGACGCCGGTCAGGGGATTGGGTGTCACGGCGTGTTCCTCAGATGCTCAGGCCAAGGCGGTACAGGCGGTTGGCGTTACCGCCCCAGACGGCGCGCCGGTCGGCGTCGGACAGGTCGACGGTCGCTTCGGCTATCAGCCCTAGGACGTCATCGAAGCTGCCGAAGAGCCGGTCGGTCGGAAAATCGCTGGCGACCAGCACCCTGTCCGCACCAAAGAAGTCGATCGTTTCGCGCACACGGCCGAGGGCGGCCGACCGATCCATCGGGCGCCAGACGAAGCCAAGACCGGAAATCTTTACCGCGACATGGGGCAGGGCGGCGAGGGCGATCATGCCGTCCCGCCACTCGGCGGCACCCTGCGCGTCGATCTCAACGCCCATGCCGGCATGGTTCACGATCACGGGGATGTCCGGGTGACGATCGAACAGCGAGGCGAGGCGCCGGAACTGGCCGGGGTAGGCTTGGCAGTCAAAGGATAGATTGTGGTCCGCGAGCATTGAGAAGCCACGCTGCCAGCCCTCGTCGCCCGTCACGTCGCGGGGTGTGTAGGTCCGGCGTGAATCGCGGTGCCAGTTGACGATGTGTCGCACGCCGCGCACCCGGCGGTGAGCGCTTTGCGCCCTCAGCAACCTGTCCAGGTCTGGATGGTCCAACGCCGCAAAGGCGACAATGCCGGCAGGGCCGTCGTCCAGGCTTTCAAGCCAGCTCGTCTCGTCCAGTGCCTGGGTAGCATCGGCACCGGCCTCGACGTGGACATAGCCTGCAACCGGCCAGTTCGCCGCCTCCCGCGCATAGTCGGCTGCCAGGTAGGTGGCGGCAATGGTCGATACGTTGCCGTTCGGCCCGTCGTCCGCGAAAGGCGGGGTCAGCCATGCATAACGGTGCCGCGACAGGTCCCACAGGTGGACGTGCGCATCGACAAAGGGGACCCCACCCGGTGTCATCAAAAGGTGGTCCGTCCCCCGGACGTATCGAAGGTCGCGGCTGTGGTGAAGCTGCACTCTTCGGATGCCATGAAGCAGACCATGGCGGCCGACTCCTCGACATTGCCGAGCCGCCCCATCGGGATCTTGGAGCGCATGTAGTCGACCTGGCTTGCCGGCAGCTGCTCCAGGATCGGGCTGTCGAACGTGGCGGGTGTGAGCGTGTTGGCGACGACGCCCTTGTCGGCCAGCTCCTTGCCGAGCGACTTGGTGAAGCCGATCACGGCCGCCTTGGACGCGGAATAAGCCGACGCGTTGGGATTGCCTTCCTTGCCGGCGACCGAAGCCACGTTGACGATCCGGCCATATCCCGCTTCCACCATGTGCGGCACGAGCGCGCGGCAGCAATAGAACAGCCCGTTCACGTTGATGTCGAATACCCGGAGCCAGCTGTCGATCGGATAGTCCTGCACGGCCGCGGTCGCGCCGGTGATGCCGGCCGAGCAGACTAGGACGTCTATCCGACCCAGTGCGGCGACGGTCTCCGCCGCGGCATGTGCGACTGCGGCGTGGTCGGAGACGTCGATGGCGCGGCTATGAGCGGCCCCGGTTTCCTGGCGTGCAGCTTCTAGGGCTTCCGCGTTCACATCCCACAGTGAAACCTGCCCGCCCTCGGCGATGATCCGGGCTGCGACATCTCGCCCAAGGCCCGATGCGCCGCCGGTGACGATGGCGGCCCGTCCACTGAAGCGGCCTTCGAAAGTGATCACGCCCGTGCCCCATCGTTCAGGCGATCGAGGTCGAAGGCGACGACCTCTTGGCGCTGTTCGCCAAGGCCCGCGATGCCGAGGTGCATCGTGTCACCCGGGCGAAGAAAGATCTTGTCGGGTTTTTGCCCTTCGCCCACCCCTGGCGGCGTACCGGTGATCAGCAGGTCACCCGGATGCAGGGTAATGAAGCGGCTGACATAGGCGATGCACTCTGCCACTGGAAAGATCATGGTGGCGGTGTTGCCGGTCTGCATGCGGCGACCGTTCACATCGAGGAACATGTCGAGCGCCTGCGGGTCGCCGATCTCGTCCGGCGTCACCAGCCAGGGGCCGACTGGACCGAAGGTATCGCAGCCCTTGCCCTTGTCCCACTGCGAGCCGAGCTCCTTCTGGAACGCGCGCTCGGACAAGTCGTTGGCGAGCACATAGCCGGCAACATGGGACAGCGCGCTCGCCTGCTCGACATAGCGACAGGTGCGGCCGATCACGACGCCCAGCTCCACCTCCCAATCCGTCTTCTCGGACCCGCGCGGGATCATCACCGGGTCGTTCGGGCCGGATAGGCAGGAAATCGCCTTGGTGAAGAAGATCGGTTCTGGCGGGGGCTCCAGTCCGGCTTCGCGCGCGTGGTCGGCATAATTGAGGCCGATCGCGATGAACTTGCCTATCCCGGCAACCGGAACGCCATGGCGGGGCTGGCCTTCGACCACCGGCAGACCCTCCACATCGATCGCGCGGAGGCGATCCAGCTGCTGGGGCGTGACAGTGGCGGGTGTCAGATCATCGATTGTACCAGACAGGTCGCGAATACGGCCTTGCTGGTCGAGGATGCCGGGCTTCTCGGCGCCGCGCGGGCCGTAGCGGCAAAGCTTCATGGGATAACGGTCCTCAGTGCGTATATGGGCGGTGAAGGGGAATGTCGCGGTTCAGCTCGACGCCAAAGCCGGGCTGGTCCAGCTCGCTCGCGCGGATGCGGCCATTTACCGGCACCAGCTCGCCCAGCAACTGCGGTGCGAACATCGGCACCACCTCGGTCGGTCCGGGATGCATCATCAGGAACTCGGCAAACGGGCTGTTATGCCGGGTAATCACGAAGTGGTAGGAGTAGACAGAGGAGCCGTGCGGGATCACCTGTACGCCGCGCGCGTCGGCATAGTTGGCGATCTTGATCAGCTCCGTAATCCCGCCGCACCAGCCCACGTCCGGCTGGATGATGTCGCAGCAGTCCATCTCCATGAGCATGCGGAAACCCCAACGCGTCGCTTCATGCTCGCCCGTTGTGACCAGCAGGCCGGGCGGAACGTTGCGCTTCAGGTCGGCGTATCCCCAGTAATCATCGGGGGAGAGCGCTTCCTCGATCCACTTCAGCCCGCACTCGTCCCATGCGCGCGCTGCAAGGCGGGTCGCATAATCAAGGTCGAGACTCATCCAGCAGTCGAGCATCAGCCAGAAATCATCACCCACGCCGGAGCGCATGTCGGCGAGGGCTGCGATGTTCTTGTGCAACCCCTCGATGCCCTCGGCTGGACCATGGTGGAGCGGCAGCTTGCCGCCGACAAAGCCTAATTCTTTCGCGACGTCAGGCCGCGCGCCGGTGGCGTAGAAGGTGAGCTCGTCGCGTACCGCACCGCCAAGCATGTGGTAGACGGGTTCCCCCCGCAACTTGCCGAGCAGGTCCCAAAGCGCCAGGTCGACGCCTGAAATGGCGTTCACCACCAGACCCTTGCGCCCATAATATTGGGTGGAAAAGTACATCTGGTCCCAGATCTTCTCGACGTCGACCGGGCTGCGGCCCTCGAGAAAGCGGGCGAGGTGCCTTTCGACGATGAAGGCGGCAGGCTCGCCGCCGGTCGTCACGGCAAAGCCGATCGTGCCGTCATCGGCCTCCAATTCGACCACAAGGGTCCCGAGTACGTTTATCCCGAAGCTTTGCCGCGATTGCCGGTACTCAGGATACCGCGCCATCGGGGTCGCGATATGGTCGTCGATCCAGTGACCCGCGCCCTGGTCGTGATAATCAGCGCCGCCGCCGCGCACCGTGAAGGCGCGCACATGCCTGATTTTGGGTAGCGTCATCGACCCCCTCCTTCAGTGACCGCAAAGACAAGCGGCATCCGTACCACTATCTGGTACTCGGTTCCCGGCGATGGTTCATGCCGTCTCCCAGATGTCCGTGATCCTTGCCGTCACTGAAATTCCATATTATGGGAAAGAGTGTTATAAGATGAGAAACGCTCCGTCAAATCCTGATTTGGTCGCCCGCAAGGTTGCCGGCGCGTCCGTGGAGGGCGAAGCCAAGGCGTCCACTGGCAGTCAGACGCTGCTGCGCGGACTGGATGTAATCGAGGCGATGGGTGATGGGCCCGTGACCCTGCCCGATCTCGCCGTGCGGCTGGGCCTGACCCGATCCACCACTCATAGGCTGGCCACCGCCCTGATCGAACGCCGCTATCTCACCTTCACGCCTCGGCTCGGATACCAGTTCGGACCAAAGCTGCTGGAACTTGGTTTCCTGGCACAACGACAGACGGACATCGTCCAGGTTGCGCGCCCGCACCTAGAGGAACTAGCGGCGACCACGGAGGACACGGTCCACCTGGGCGTGCTGGACGGCGAACGCGCGCTTTACCTCGACAAGATTGCTGGGCGCCGCCGGGTTGATATCCGCAGCCGCGTCGGCGACCGTCACCCGCTGACCTCGACCGGACTTGGCAAGGCATTGTTGATCGACCACGCGCCCGAGAACTGGGCTGTCCTGTTTGCGCAGGACCAGGCCGCAGGGGCGCCGGCAATGGACTATGCGGTCTGGGAGGGTCGGATGCGGGCCTATGCGCAGTCTGGTCATTCTTTTGACTTGGAAGAGAATGAAGACCTGATCCGCTGCGTGGCGGCGCCGATCCGGGGCGCCGGGGGTGCAATCGTGGCGGCGATCAGCGTGTCCAGCGCCGCGCAGTACATGTCCGATGATCGAATGGCGGACCTTGCCCAGGACGTGCGGGACGCGGCGGGCGCGGTCAGCCGGGAACTCGGCTGGTCGGGATAAAGGAGAAGGCGAATATGGGGCTGCTTGATGGCAAGGCGGTGCTGATTACTGGCGGATCAACCGGCATCGGTCGTGCTGCCGCGATCGAGGCGGCGCGTCAGGGCGCGGATGTCGCAATCAATTACCTCGGCAACGACGATGCCGCCCATTCGTGCGTGGCCGAGATCAAGGCGCTCGGCCGCCGCGGTTTGGCGCTGAAGGGCGACGTCGGGGAGCGCGGTACGGCTGAGTCGTTCGTGGAGACCGCCGTGGGGGCGCTGGGACGGGTCGACACACTTGTCAGCAACGCCGGCATTTGCCCGTTTCATTCTTTTCTCGACATGCCTGCCGAGACTTTCGAGCGCACGATGCGCGTCAACCTGCATGGCGCCTATTACATGGTCCAGGCTGCCGCGAACCGGATGGTGGAGCAGGGGCAGGGCGGCTCCATCGTGGCGGTGTCCTCTATTTCGGCGCTCGTCGGCGGTGAATTCCAGACCCACTACACACCTACAAAGGCCGGCGTGCATTCGCTCATGCAATCCGCCGCGATCGCGCTCGGCCGCCATGGGATCAGGTGCAACTCCGTCCTACCCGGCACCATCCTGACGGAGATCAATCGGGAAGACCTCGCGGATGCGGAGAAGCGGGACCGCATGGCGGCGCGCGTGCCGCTGGGCCGTTTGGGCGAGCCCGAAGACTTGGCGGGGCCGATCATGTTTCTTGCGTCCGACATGGCGCGCTACGTCACGGGCGCGGCGCTGCTGGTGGACGGCGGTGCCTTCGTGAACCTGCAATAAGTGGGTTCGAGTGCATGAGCATCGTCGCCTCGACCGAAGACTTCCGCGAACTGGCGCACCGCCGCCTTCCGCCGTTCCTGTTCGAGTATATCGATGGGGGATCGTATAGCGAGACGACGCTGGGCCGGAACCTGTCCGACCTGCGCGAGGTGCAACTGCGCCAGCGGGTGCTGCGCGACATCGGCACGCTGGACCCCTCCACCGAGCTGTTCGGGCGCAAGATGGCGCTGCCGGTGGCGCTCGCGCCGATCGGGCTTGCGGGCATGAACGCTCGTCGCGGCGAGGTGCAGGC
>NZ_JACIJK010000013.1 GCF_014199305.1 Sphingomonas aerophila | reverse complement strand
CTCGCCCATCATGGGTCCGTCTCCGCTCGCCTCGCGAAGATTGAATCAGACCACCGTAACTACTGCAAGGCCGAGTTTTTCAACACAATCGGGCGTGAGCGGACGTCCGTGGCTGGAGCTTCGGCCAGGGTATCGCGGCTTGGCTCGTCGTGACGATCGGCCGAAACCTCGGGGCCAAGCGTGACCACGGCCTAGGACATCTCCGCCGCGCCCTGCCGTAACCGGCCGCGGCCCGAATTGGCGCAGTCTCACCGCTTTTCCGACCAACTTGAATTATTAACACGTCGCCGAGCCAAGGGTGGCAGGTTCCTTCCCTGACGCATTCCGTGTTTAGGTTAGGAGCAAGATTGGTGAGCTTTTTTGTTCTCATGGCTCAGGCGATCGCAGTGCAGGCGGTCCCAACCACGATCTACCCACAGGGGCCGAAGACGTTCAACGAACAGTTTTCGACGTGGAACGCTGGCCCCGACGCGACGGACCAGGTGACCCCACTCCATCGCTGGCGGACGATTGACAAGAGCGGCAGTGCGTCGATGTTCAACCACGCCACATTGGTCAGCGATGCCGCGTTCAGCCTTCAGCCTGGCCCCTACCTCGCCATCACGGCGACCAAGGGAGCGGACGGTCAGTGGCGGAGTGGATATGCCTCGACCAAGTTCAGCTTCAAACAGTTGCGCGGCTATTTCGAGTTCGACGCCAATCTGCCGGTCTGCACAAAGGGTGCATGGCCCGGCTTGTGGATGTTGCCGACCGAAGCCTCGTTCCTCTGGCCGCGGTACGGCGAGATCGATCTGGCCGAAACCGTCGGCGACGGAAGGATCTATCAAACGATCCATAGCATCGTGCTCGGCACGCCAGGTTCGTTTGCCTCGTCTGCTCCATGCACACGAGGCTGGCATACCTACGGTGTCCTGTGGCGCAAAAGCACGATCAGCTTTTATGTGGATCGCAAGCTGACGAACACGGTCGCGACCCCGGCTGACTTCACCAGCCCGATGTACCTGATCATGGATCTGGCCATGGGGGGCGCATGGGCAGGCACTCCGACCGTGACTCGTGAAAGCATGCTTGTTCGCCGGGTTAGCGCCTGGGGTGAGCAGTAACGCCTCTCGCGCCCGGTCACGCAAAGCACTGATCAAGCGCGCTGCTTCCTTGTGACAGGGTCAATCTGGGCGAGAACGAGACGGATGAAAGGGAACGGGCAGCACAATCGCCGGGTTCAAGTGCCGGACTTGCTCTGCACTGCCAGCGCGAGGCCATCCTAGCTGAGGACTGCTGATGCCCGTCACCGACATCGCCACCCGCGTTTACAATCATGGGTGGCGGCTCGATCCGGTGGTGCGCAGCCTGCTCGACACCGATTTCTACAAGCTTCTGATGCTGCAGATGATCCGGCATCTACACCCTGAGGTTCGAACCACGTTCTCCCTCATCAATCGCAGCACGTCGGTTCGGCTTGCAGAGGTGATCGACGAGGCGGAGCTGCGCGAGCAGCTGGATCATGCGCGCACGGTGCGCTTTTCACAGCGCGAGCTGATCTGGCTTGCCGGCAACAGCTTCTATGGCAAGCAGCGGATGTTCGCCCCTGATTTCATCGATTGGCTCGCCGACTTCCAGCTGCCGGCCTACAAGTTGGGCAAGAGCGAAGGGCAATATGAGCTGACCTTTGAAGGGCCGTGGACACACAGCTCGATGTGGGAGATCCCTGCGCTCGCTATCGTCAACGAATTGCGTTCGCGCGCGGCACTCAAGGGCAAAGGGCGTTTCGAGCTCGACATCTTATATGCCCGCGCAAAAGCCAAGCTGTGGGAGAAGGTGGAGCGCCTTCGCGAGCTTCCGGACCTCGTCATCTCAGATTTCGGCACTCGCCGGCGCCACGGGTTTCTCTGGCAGCGATGGTGCGTCGAAGCGCTCAAGGAAGGGCTCGGCTCCCGATTTGTGGGCACGTCCAACGTCCTGCTCGCGATGGACAATGACCTGGAGGCTATTGGCACCAACGCACACGAACTGCCGATGGTGCTGGCAGCGCTGGCGGAGGATGACGCAGGTGTCGCGGCTGCGCCCTATCGTGTTCTGGAGGAATGGCGAGCCCACTATGATGGCAACTTGCTGGTCGCGCTCCCGGACGCGTTCGGGACGGCCGCGTTCCTGCGCGGTGCGCCCGACTGGCTCGCGGACTGGACCGGCGTTCGGCCGGATTCGCTGCCCGCGATCGAAGGTGGCGAGCAGATCATAGGCTGGTGGAAGGAGCGGGGGCGTGATCCCCAAACCAAGCTGCTGATCTTTTCCGACGGAATGGACGTCGACAGCATCGAGGCCACCTACCGCCATTTTGATGGGCGCGTCAGGATGAGCTTTGGCTGGGGGACCAACCTCACCAACGACTTCCGCGGCTGCGACCCGGCGGGCGGGCACGAACTCGAACCGATCTCCCTCGTCGCCAAGGTCACCAGCGCAAACGGGCGCCCAGCCGTGAAGCTGTCCGACAATCCGGCAAAGGCGACAGGTCTGCCGTCGGAGATCGAACGTTACCGCCGCATCTTCGGGCAAGAAGGTCAGATGCCTCAAGCCGTGCGGGTCTGATCACCACGGCCCATAACCGGGCGCCGCCGCCCGCTCAGATGCCGAAGCGAAGGGTCGCGCGCAGGTCGCGACCCGCGAGCGGGGCAAAGTCCTTGAGAAAGCTCGAAGCACGCCGGGCAGTCACGTCGAAAATGTTGTTCGCGCTAAGCACCAGCTGAGTTTTGCTGCTGCGGCCAAAGGGCGACAGGCTCACGCTGGCATTGACCATGGTGTAGCCGTCTGTGGGCGTTTCGAATGCAGCAATCCGGTTCTGCTCGAATACATGCTCCACCTCGGCACGCGCGGTGAACTTGTCGCCTTGCGCCTCAAAGCCGCCCAGCACGCGGGGTGCGGGGATGCGCGGCACCGGGCTGACGTCGACGATGTTCGCGTGGACATAATCCCCGAGAATGTCGGCGTTGATGCGCGTGGCGCCTAGCGTGAACAGGGAAGCGGAGAGATCGGCTTCGAAACCATAATAGCGCGCCTTGCCCTGCTGGTATTGGAAGCAGGGTAGATCCACCGCGCGACCGGCTGCGCCGTAACGTGCCGCGCCCGCCTCGCAAACGAAGGCGTCGGCCTGGTTCTCCGAAATATAGTTGGTGAACCAGTTGTAATAGGCTGACGCGTCGAGGTTCAGTCGGCTGGTGTGGGCGTGAAAGGTCGCCTCCAGGCCCCAGCTCTTTTCCAAGCGGAAGTTCGGGTTGCCAAGCTCATACGCCTGCGTTCCGGCGTGGCCGCCATTGGCAAAGAGCTCTTCGGCTGATGGCGCGCGCTCCGTGCGGGACCCGTTCAGGCCGACACGGATGTTGTCGCCGATGCCAAAGGATCCGCCGAGCGAGCCTGACAGGGCGCTAAAGCTACGCCGGCCGATGAAGAAGCGGGAATCGGGGTCGTTCTTGGCGGTCAGGTCAGTCCACTCGTAACGCAAGCCGCCCTCCGCCTTGAAGGAGCCAAAGTCGAACTGCTGGACGGTGAACAGGCCAGTCTGGTTGGTTTCGTTGCGCGGCAGGAACGCTTCCTCGCCTTCCACATCAAACAGCCTGTTGAGATACTGAACCCCCGACGCGCCGCTCCATGCGCCCTGGCGAGCCTGGACGATCTCCAGCCGGCCTTCCGTTCCATTGTTGTAGAAGGCTGTTCCGACCGAGCCGTCCTTTTCCAGTTCGAAATGTCGATAGGTGGCATGGCCGACACGCACCCGGATGCGATCCACGAAACCGCCGCCGGCTTCGACTTCACCGCGGAGATCCACCCGGTTCTGGGCCACGTCCAGGCGCGGCGCCTCCTGCTCCTGTCCGACCGCGGTCGCATAGCGGACGGGGATGCCATACACGCCGTCATAATGGCTGTAGCTGACGCCGAGCGAACCCGTGTCGGTGACGACGCTTGCACCCACGCCCGCCGTCCAGATTTCAGATGAACTATTGGGCAGCTTACCCCTGATCGCCGCCGAAGCGGCAAAATCGATCGGCTCCTCACTGTCCTGCGGCAGGCCGACCTGGCTCAGCGCCGCCCTGCGCGCGGCAGGCGACAAGGCGTAACCGCCGATACGGAGGTCGTCGGTCTTCAGGTACGATCCATCGGCATGCAGTACCAGATGCTGGCCAACCGCAACGTCGCCTGCGCCGGAGATCGAACGCTCATTCGCGGCCGAACCATAGTTCGCAATGCCGTTCAGGCGATAGCCATTCGTGGGTGCGGAGCGCGGGATGCGGGTATCCACGACGTTGACCACGCCGCCCACCGCTGAAGAGCCAAACAGGAGGGCGGAGGGGCCGCGCAGCACCTCGACGCGCTCCGCCAGCAGCGGGTTGATCACCACGGCATGGTCGACGGAGGTATTGGACACGTCGATCGAGCCGATCCCGTCGGTAAGGATGCGGATGCGCTCACCTTGAAAGCCGCGCAGGATGGGCCGCGAAGCGGTTGGGCCAAATGATGTGGCCGACACGCCGGGCAGTCGCGCCAGTGTTTCACCGATCGACGGACGAAGACTGCGCGTCAGCGCTTCCCCGGTCAGAACGGACGTGCCCTGCAGGACGTCGCGTTCGCTCTGTTGCAAGGGTGCCGTGACGATGACCTCCGGCGCAGCCGAGGAGGTCGGCCCCGCCGCGCCAGCTGCGTTCTGGTCCGTGTTGATGGCTTCAATACCGCCGGAGGCCGACTGGGCTACCGCAGGAGTAGCGACGGCAAGGACGAACAGGCTTGCGCCAGCGGCGAAGAACTTGGTCATTCCGTTTCCCTCAACCTCAGGCCGCCCGCCTATTCGTCATGTGTTGTTATATCAACCCAGTTCGTGATGCCGCGATGGCGCTTTCCTGCCGCCGGGACGACGCCATCGCGCGGCAACTTCGATGCGATCGAGGAGGTGATGGCCGAGACAGAGCAGCGCGCTGCCACTGCTCGCGACCGGGAAGGCCGCTACGGCCAGCACGAAAGGCAGCCGAGGAATGGTGGCGCCGGGCAAGCTCGGCAAGCGACCAAATCGCAACGCATGTGGCCACCAGCGCGGCCAGCCCACTTAGCCGCAGCCCAAGGTCCAGCGCCCATTTTCCACGGTCGATCCGCATGCCACATCCTCCGACGTGGCAGTTCAGCTATCGCCCATTCCATAGCATTGCGAGATCGTTTGCGACGTTTCGCATAGCGCGCCCATAGCGCGGCGCGGCTAGCCGTCGGTTCTCAGTCGGTAACCGACCCCTAGTTCATTGGCGATGAGGCTGCCGACGGGGCCGGGCACTTCCAGTTTCTGGCGCAGGTTGCGGACCACGATGCGCATATATTCGATGCGGGCGTCCTCGTAACCGCCCCAGGCTGCCGCCAGGATGCGTTCGTGCGTGACCACGCGCCCGGCGTGGTGCGCCAGTATAGAAAGTACGTCATGTTCTTTGCGGGTGAGATGCACCTCCTCGTCGCCGCGGTGCACGGTCCGGCGGTCTAGGTCGATGACCAGGTTCCCCCTCGTCACCACTTTCGGAGTGCCGCCCGAACTGGCGCGATGGCGAAGCGCAACGCGCAAGCGGGCCAGAAGCTCGTCGGTGTCGAAGGGCTTGGTCAAGTAATCGTCCGCGCCGAGGTCAAGCGCCGCCACCTTTTCGTCCGTCGCTTCGCGGGCTGAGACGACCAGCAAAACACTGCCCTCGGCGGCCCGCAGAAGTGGGATCAGCCCAAGCCCGTCACGATCGGGCAGTCCCAAGTCCAGCAGGACGGCGCCGGGATGGTGGGCCGCTGCCTGGGCCAGCGCCTCACGGCCGTTGACCGCTTCGACCACGGCATAGCCCGCTTGTTCGAGCGTGCGGCGAAGCAGGCGGCGGATGGCCCCGTCATCGTCCACGACCAGGATCGTTGCCGGCATCGCTCAGGTCACGCTTTGCCGTGCGATGTCACGCACGATCAGGGCAGGGGGGAACACCAGCGTGAACTCCGCGCCGCTGCCGTCGGGGCGATTGCGAGCTTCAACGGTCATGTTCATGGCTTCGGCAAAGGCCTTCACGATGGCAAGCCCGAGGCCGGTGCCGCCAGCGACACGGTCAGATCCCTCCAGCCGGCGAAAGGTCTCGAACACCTCGGCTTCGCGACCGGCTGGAAGGCCCGGCCCATGATCGCGGACGGACAGACGCAGCTGGCCATATTGGTGGGTGCCCACGACGACCACCTCCGTTCCCGGATTGCCGTATCGCCCGGCATTGTCGAGCAGGTTCAGCAGGCAATGGTGGAGCAGTTGCGGGTCGGCGCGGACCAGGGGCAGGTCGGGGGGGACGTCAAGCCGGACCGGGTGACCTTCCAGCGCGCGACGGGCGTCATGGGCGGCTCCCGTCACGGCGTCGCTGAGGTCGATCGCGTCGACGTGGAGATTGAGCGCGCCTGCCTCCACTCGCGCCATGTCGAGCAGGTTCGCAACGAACCGGTTCAAGCGGGCAGCCTCGTTCTCCACGATGGCGATCAGCTCTGGCGTGGCGCCATGATGCAGCTGCGCCGCAGCCGCCATGACCGCCGTCAGCGGCGTGCGCAGGTCGTGGCTGACCGAGGACAACAGCGCCTGGCGCAACCTGTCGCGGGTCCTAACCGCGTCCAGGTCGCGCATCTCTACCTCAAGTCGCAGCCGTTCCAGCACCAGCGCGGCCTGGTCGAGGAGGCTGGCGAGGAGGGGGAGTTGGTCCGCGCGGACCGGGTCGCCGGCCCCTTCATGCGCGATGCCGAGCACCGCCAGCGTCCGCCCGCCCGCCTTCATCGGCTGGAACAACCATTCGGAGGCCGCCAGCGTCCCCGATCCCTTGCCCGCGGCGGTGCCGGTGTCCATCGCCCAGTTCGCGGCGGCGAGGTCCATGGTTTCCAGCCGGTAGTCGGCCCTTGTTGCGGCTTGCACGTCCAGCCCGGCGCCCGGCTGCGGCGTCAGCAGCACAGCCTGCACCTCGAGGAGGCGGCCGACGTCGTCGCAGATGATGCGTGCCGCCTCGGCCGGATCGTTGACGGCGGTCAACTGATGCAAGAACCCTGCAAGTGTTGCATTCGCGCGCGCGCTGGTCGCGGCGATGTCTGCCTGCGCCCGCACACGCGCGGTGAGCTGACTGGTTGCGATCGCCACACCAAGAAGAACAAAGACCGACACCAGGTTTTCGGGATTGCTGACGGTCAGTGTTCCCGTCGGCGGCAAAAAGAAGAAGTTATAGGCAAGGCTGGATGCAAGGCCCGCGAACAACCCCGTGCGCAGCCCATAAAGGCTCGCCGCCGCCATGACCGGCAACAGGTACAGAAGCGCGACGTTGCCCAGGTCGAGAACATGGAACAGCGCGCTGGCGAGCGCGGTGATCAGCGCCACGCCGCCAAGGGTCAGGGCATAGCCCATCGGACTGCCCCAGCCGCGCGTTGCCGACGGCATCTTCATGGCCGGCAATGCGCCGCCCTCCACGGGCAAGACGTGGACCGTGACGCCAGGCGTTTCGCGCACCAGTTGGTCGACCACCGATCCGTGGCGCAGCTCGAACCAGCGCGAGCGTTTGGACTTGCCGAGGATCAATTGCGTCGCGCGTGCGTCGGTCAGGAAATCGCGGATGCCGTCCACCACCGATGCCGCCGGCACCGTGGCCACCGCGGCGCCGAGCTGCGTAGCCAGCGTCATCGCGGCGGCAACACGGGCGTGCTGGTCATCACTGAAATGCGCAGTGCGGGGCGTTTCGATGAAAAGAGCGGTCCAGGGCGCCCGCAAGGCATCGGCCACCCGTTTTGCGGCGCGAACAAGCCCCTCCGCGCCGGGCACCTCCGACACGGCGACCACGATGCGGTCGCTGCCCGCCCAGGTGCCCCCGACGCCGATTGCGCGGACATGCTCCAGCATCTGGGCGTCCACCGCCTGCGCGGCACGGCGCAGCGCCAGTTCCCGCAGCGCGGACAGATTAGGCTTGGAGAAGAAGTGGTTGAGCGCGCGTGTCGCTTCCTGCGGAAGGTAGACCTTGCCGGCCTTCAGGCGATCGATCAGTTCATCGGGCGGAATATCGACGACCTCGATCTCCGCCATTTCCAGGATGCTGTCGGGTACCGTTTCGCGCACGCGAACACGCGTGAAGCTCGCGACAACGTCGTTCAGGCTTTCGACGTGCTGGATGTTGACGGTGGAATAGACGTCGATCCCGGCCGCCAGCAGTTCCTCGACGTCCTGATAGCGCTTGGGATGGCGACTGCCCGGCGCATTCGTGTGCGCAAGCTCATCCACCAGCGCCAGGCGAGGGCGGCGGGCGAGCAAAGCATCGAGATCCATCTCGTATAGCGTCCTGCCCTCATACGGCACGGCGCGGCGCTCGATCACCTCATGCCCGCGGACCAGCGCTTCGGTCTCGGTGCGGCCATGGGTCTCGACGACGCCGATCACCACATCGACGCCGTCGCGGCGTCGCGCCGCTCCCTCCGACAGCATCTCGAACGTCTTGCCGACACCGGGAGCCGCACCGAGGAAGATCTTCAAACGGCCGCGGCCCTCCTGCGCGGCGGCGCGCAGAAGGGCGTCGGGGTCGGGCCGCTCGTCGCCGCCAGCTGGGCCGGTCGCCGCCATCAGGGGCGCAGGGCGTCCAGCGCGCGGTTGAGGGCGAGCACGTTGACGTGCGGGTCGCCCATAAACCCCAATGTCGGTTGCTCGACATGCGCGGCGACCAACTGGCGAACGCGTGCTTCGGGCAGGCCACGGGTTTGGGCCACGCGGGGCGCCTGGGCCAGCGCAGCGGCTGGCGACAGGTCGGGGTCGAGCCCCGACCCGCTCGCGGTGACGAGGTCGGCAGGGACGATGCCCACGCCTTCGCCATGGCGACGGGCGACATCGGCCTTCACGCGCTCGACCAGCACGCTTGAGGTTGGTCCAAGGTTCGATCCTGCCGACGCGAACCCGTCATAGCCCTTGCCAGCCGCGGACGGACGGGTCTGGAAATAGCGGTCGGTCGTGAAGGCCTGGCCCTGAACGCCCGAGCCGATCACGACGCCCTTGCTGTCGCGAATCAGGCTGCCGTTCGCCTGTCCGGGGAAGACCATCTGGCTGATCCCGGTAATGGCGAGCGGGTAAGCGATGCCGAGCAGCAGGGCGAACAGCACCGTCATCACCAGCGCGGGACGAAGAGAGGAGGAAAGCGAGTTCATGTTGGTAACTCCTCAGGCCAGCCCGGCCGCGTTGATGACGAGGTCGATCAGCTTGATCCCAATAAACGGTGCGACCAGCCCGCCCAAGCCATAGATCAGCAGATTGCGACGCAGCAGCGGCCCCGCACCCATCGGGCGATAGGCAACGCCCTTCAGCGCTAGCGGCACCAGCGCCGGAATGATCAGCGCATTGAAGATGATCGCCGACAGGATGGCGCTGTTCGGGCTGCCCAGTGCCATAACGTTGAGCACCGACAAGCCGGGATAGAGCACCACGAACATCGCCGGGATGATCGCGAAATACTTGGCGACATCGTTGGCGACCGAGAAGGTGGTCAGTGCGCCGCGGGTCATCAGCAGCTGCTTGCCCAGGCCCACCACCTCAATCAGCTTGGTGGGGTCGCTGTCCAGGTCCACCATGTTGCCCGCCTCCCGCGCGGCCTGGGTGCCGGTATTCATGGCAACGCCGACATCGGCCTGGGCAAGGGCAGGGGCGTCGTTGGTGCCATCGCCACACATCGCTACCAGCTTGCCGCCCGCCTGTTCCTGGCGGATCAGCGCCAGCTTGTCCTCTGGCGTCGTCTGGGCGAGGAAGTCGTCCACGCCCGCTTCGGCAGCGATTGCGGCGGCGGTCAGCGGGTTGTCGCCGGTGATCATCACCGTGCGGATGCCCATCTGGCGTAGCTCCCCGAAGCGCTCGCGGATGCCGGCCTTGACCACGTCTTTCAGGAAGGTGGCGCCGAGCAGCCTGCCGTCCTTGGCAACGGCCAGCGGGGTGCCGCCAGCGCGTGCGATCTCGTCAGTGATGCGCCGCAGCTCGGTCGCGGCGGCGGTTTCGCCCGTGCCGGGGTTCGCCCGCAAGATCGAGTCCACCGCGCCCTTTTGGATCAGCGTCGTGTCGAACCGGATGCCGGACACGCGCGTCTGCGCGGTGAAGGGGATCACCTCCGCCCCGGTCGGCAGCGGACGTTGCAGGTCGAAAAGGTCGCGGGCGAGCGCCACGATCGAGCGGCCCTCCGGCGTCTCGTCGGCGAGGCTGGCGAGCAGCGCCGCCTCGGCAAGCTCCGCCTCGGTGGTGCCGCCAACGGCGCGGAACTCGGACGCCTGGCGGTCACCGATCGTGATGGTGCCCGTCTTGTCGAGAAGCAGCACGTCGACGTCGCCCGCCGCTTCCACCGCGCGGCCGGACTTGGCGAGCACGTTAAATCGCACCAGCCGGTCCATGCCCGCGATCCCGATTGCCGACAGCAGGGCGGCGATGGTGGTCGGAATCAGCGTGATCAGCAGGGCGGACAACACCACCACCGGGATCGCCCCGCCCGCATAATGAGCAAAGGCGGGTACGGTGCCGACGGCGATCAGGAAGATGATCGTCAGGCCGACCAGCAGGATCGTCAGCGCGACCTCATTGGGCGTTTTCTGTCGTTCGGCACCCTCGACCAGCGCGATCATGCGATCGAGAAAGCCCTGGCCCGGATCAGCGGTGACGCGCACCGTGATCTGGTCGGAGATGACGCGGGTGCCCGCGGTCACGGCCGACCGGTCGCCGCCTGCTTCGCGGATCACGGGTGCGGACTCACCCGTTATCGCGGCTTCGTTGACGGACGCGACGCCCTCGACCACCTCGCCGTCCGCGGGGATCAGGTCGCCCGTTCCGACCAGCACCAGTTCGCCGGCGCGCAACTGGCTCGCCGCGACCTGGTCGGTTCGGCCGTTCTTCAACCGCTTGGCGGTAAGTTCGGCCTTGGTGGCGCGCAGCGATGCCGCCTGCGCCTTGCCGCGCCCCTCCGCCAGTGCCTCGGCAAAGGTACCGAACAGCACCGTCAGCCAAAGCCAGATTACCAGCTGGATCTTGAATCCGCCCGACAGCCCGTCGCCCCCGCTGTTGAGGAGGAGCGTCAGCAGCAGTGCGACGCATGCGGTGACGAACATCACCGGATTGCGCACGAGCTGGCGCGGGTCGAGTTTCAGGAAGGATGCCTTGATCGCCGGGACCATCAGGTCGGCCGTGAACAGGCTCTTGGCTTGTGTGTCTGCCATGGGGCGTCCCGATCAGAAAAGCTGGCCGCGGATCATGCTGAGATGATCGGCGATGGGACCGAGCGCGAGGCTCGGCAGGAAGGTGAGGCCGCCCAGGATCAGGATGATCCCGATCAGCAGGCCGATCCACAGGCCGCCCGTGGTGGGAAAGGAACCTGCGCTGGCCGGCGTGTGCTTCTTTGCGGCAAGCGAGCCGGCGATCGCCAGCATCGGCACGATCACGAACAAGCGGCCGAGCCACATCGCGACCCCCAGCAGCCCGTTGTAGAAGGGGGTGCCCGCGGTCAGCCCCGCAAAGGCCGATCCGTTGTTTCCGACCGAACTGGTAAAGGCGTAAAGGATCTCCGAAAAGCCATGCGGTCCGTTGTTGAGCGGCCCCGCAAGACCCGCCGGCACTACCGACGCGACCGCCGTTCCGCCGAGAATGATCAGCGGCAGCACCGCGATGGCCAGCACGGCGAGCTTCACCTCCCGCGCTTCGATCTTCTTGCCGACATATTCGGGCGTGCGGCCGACCATCAGCCCAGCGACGAACACCGCCAGGATTGCGAACAGCAGGAAGCCATAGATGCCGGCGCCGACGCCGCCGACCACCACTTCGCCTAATTGCATGTTGAACAGGGGCACCAAACCGCCGAGCGGGGTGAAGCTGTCGAGCATGGCGTTGACGGCGCCGCACGATGCGGCCGTGGTCACGACGGAGAAGAGGGCGGACGCAGCGATGCCGAAGCGCACCTCCTTGCCCTCCATGTTGCCACCGGGCACGCCCAACTGGTGGAGCACCGGATTACCGGTAGCCTCCGCGCCATAGGCGACGGTAACGCCAACCAGGAACAGGACGATCATGGCCGACAGGATGGCCCAGCCCTGGCGCGTGTTGCCCACAGCCTTGCCGAACAGCCAGGTCAGGCCAAAGCCGATCGTGAAGATCGACAGCATCTGGAGAAGGTTGGTCCAGTCGCTCGGGTTCTCGAAAGGATGGGCCGAATTGCCATTGTAGAAGCCGCCGCCATTGGTGCCGAGCATCTTGATCGCTTCCTGGCTAGCGACGGGGCCCAGCGCGATCGTTTGCTGCGCGCCCTCCAGCGTCGTGGCGGTGACTTGCTGTGTCAGCGTTTGCGGAACGCCGCCGGCGATCAGCACAAGGGCGTAGACCACGCAAATCGGCAACAACAAGTACAAGGTCACGCGCGTCAGGTCGGCCCAGAAATTGCCGATCGTTCCGCTCTCCCGTCGTGCGAAGCCACGAAAGAGCGCGAACGCGAGCGAGATGCCGACGGCTGCAGACAGGAAGTTGTGGATCGCCAGTCCCAACATCTGGGACAGGTTCGACATCGCTGCCTCGCCAGAATACCACTGCCAGTTGGTATTCGTCGCGAAGCTGATCGCAGTATTGAACGCGCCATCTGGCCCGATGCCGGCGAGGCCCGGGGTGTTCAGCGGCAGAAACGCCTGCAGCCGCAGCACGGCATAGGTGAACAACGTCGTCACCGCGCTGAAGATCAGCATGTGGATAGCGTAGCCGCGCCAGCTCTGTTCGCGGTCGGGGTCGATGCCCGACAGGCGATAAAAGCCGCGCTCGACCGGGCCGAGCGCCAGATGAAGCGGCGTGCGGCGGCCCTCGTAGAGCGCGTGGAGCCAAAGCCCCATGGGTTTGGTCAACGCCAGCAGAATGCCGAGAAAGGCCGCGATCAGCAGCCAACCTTGGATGGTCATCGAAACGCTCCCTTCAGAAGCGCTCGGGACGGATCAGCACCGCCACGAGATAGATAAGGAGACCGAGTGCGGTCAGCGCGGCAAGCCAAAGGTCGATAGTCATCGCGTCAGGCCTTTTCACACAGGCGGACATAAGCGAGCGTCAGCGCGACCAGGCCCAGCATGATCGCGAGCCAGAGGAGGTCCTGCATCGGAGTTCCCCCTCAGAAGGCCGCTGTCAGTGAGGCGAGCACGGTGCTGCCGGCGATGGAGCCGGTTCCGTCCTGGCCCTTGCTGAAGCTGGGCTGGAGATAGGCCGCGCCGCGGCGCGAGATGTCCGTGTCGACGTAGGACAGGTTCAGCGTCAGGTTTCTGTAGGTCGCATCAGCGCCGAGCGACCAATCCCAATAGCTGCCCGTCGGCGATACGGCGGTGGCGTTCGGGCCGAGGCCGTCCTGCCCCCAACTATGCCCCACATGCGCTTTCGCCGTCAGCGGTGTGCCCGCCACCCCGACTGCGCCGTCGCCCCACAGATATAGATTGTCGTCCTTCGCGCCCGGGCGATTATAGATGCCGGCCGCCGCGTCCGCGCCGCTGTTGTACCATCTGCCGGTCGCCTGCTGCTTGGGCGCGTATGCGACGCCTGCAGTCAGCGTGGCGGGGCCGGCCGTGCCGGTGAGCTTGGCATAGTGTTCTGCAAAGTCGGTCTTGTCCGCCCCGCCCGGATAAACATACCAGGTCAGGCCGACATCAAGCGTGGCGTTGTCGGCGAGCTTGGCCTTGTACCCACCGATCAGGTCGAGTTCCATGTTGGAGCCGCCAAACGTGCCCCAGCCCGCGAGGTTGGACGCCCAGGTGCCGACGTAGAGTCCACTCTCGTGCGCGACCGTAATGCCGCCTTGGACAGCCATCTGCCGGTCCGACTGCGACACGCCGCGGAAGCGGTAGTCGGACGCGATCGTTGCCGATCCGCTGACCGTGACCACGGGCGGCGGCGCGGTGTTACCCTCCGCCGCCGCTTGCGCGTGGGCCGTGGCCGGCATTGCCAGAGCGGCCAGTGCCGCCATTGGCCAGATATGCTTCATGTACGCCCCCGAACTGCGTGGCGCAGCCCGGGAACGGGTGCGCCTTCAAGCGCAGCCGATTAGGCGCACGCCGAGTAGCAATTCGAGATCGAACGAAGCCTTTCGCATATAGCTGGCATATAGTTGCCGGCCGCGGGTCAGTTCACCGACGCGGGTTTGCTGTGCCCGAGAAGGTGCCGCCCCACCAGGTCGAGCAGCGCCAGCACCAACACGGAAAGCCCGAACAGCGGCAGCAGCAAGCCGGCGATCACGACGGCCACTACCAGTCCGCGGCGGTGAGCGCCACTGCCCGGCGGCGGCGCGCCCAGCGCGCCGGCGGGGCGCCGCCGCAGCCAGGTCAGCACGCCCAGGACGCTGGTGGCGATCAAGGCGATCGCGGTAAAAAGGCCGAGCAACTGGTTGGCCCAGCCGAACAGCTGGCCCTCGTGCCAGGCGACGCCCGTATTCACCACGCGGTCAACCACGGGCTGGTCCGCAAAGTCCTTGCGCCCGACCAGCGCGCCAGTGGCGGGATTGTAGGTCACCTGGCGGTCGAGCGGGCGGTTCTGCGCCTCGGACTTAACCGTCCAGACGTCACCCGTTGGCGGGCCGAAGCGCTGCGGCGCGTGTGGCGGCAGGACCAGCACGGGAAAGGCCATGCGCTCGCCCTGTGCCCGTGCGACGAACGCTGACAAGGGCAGGCCCTGCGTCGTGGACGGGTGCATTGCCGAGGCAGCCTGCATAGCGCCGTGATGCCCGGCATGCGGGTCGGCCACGCCCACTTTCCAGTCCTGCGTGCCCTGGAGCGTGCCAAGTTCGGTGCGAACGATACGAAGGGCGGTGCCCCACACCCCCGCCCACGGCAGGCCGCTGACCAGCATTAACAGGACCAGCCCGGCGATCCAGAAGCCGGTGACGCGATGCAGGTCCTTCAGCAACGGTCGCCCCCTCAGGCGCAACCGCGGCCAGAGCGTGCCCGCCGCCCGGAACGGTCGCGGCCACCACAGGTATAGCCCGCTCAGTAGCAGAACGATGGTCCAACTGGCCGCAAGTTCGACCAGCCAATCCCCCCAGCGGCCAAGCAGCAGCGACCCGTGGATCCGCGACACCGTGTCCGACAGCCGCGTTGCCGGATCGAGCGTGCCTAGCACTGATCCTGCCGGCGCGACAAACACCTGGCGTGTTGCCCCGTCCGGCCGCGTGACCTGTACCATGGCCGCGTCGCCGGCCCGTTCGGGCAGGCGATAGGCGTCGAAACGTGCGCCGGATTCTGTCGCCATTACCGCCGCGAGTTGTTGGTCGGCGGACATCGCGCCGGCCGTCGGCAGATTTTGAAAAGCCCGTTCCTCCCAACGGTCGATCTGCGGCTTGAACAAGTAGATCGATCCCGTCACCGACAGGGCGAGGATGAAGGGCAACACAAACAGCCCGGCGTAGAAGTGCCAGCGCCACAGCGTGCGATACAGGCCCGGATCGGCCGGGGCCGGCGGTCGGAACGCCGGGTCGGACGCGGTAGCGCCCGGTGAACTGGTCAAGGGTCTTCTCCCAGGAAGACGGGGCCACGCGAATCAAGCGCGGGCGGGGAGGGCGCGGGGCGTCCGGAGTTGCAAAAGGCTGAGGCGGTCGAGCGCACAGCCGGTCAGGCGAGCGGAGGTGGCCCTCGCAACGGTGGCCTTAGATGACCGATCGAGGCTGCAGAAGGTGTCGGGGGCTTGCCTGCGGACATGATGCCCGGCCAGGCGATGACCGCACCTGGTTGCAAAAGCTCCGGAGGCGCGACCATGGCCAGCGCCAGATCAGCGAAGGCGCAACCGCCCGGCGGTTGAGGCGCGTCGTCCCGGTGATGGTTCATCGTCGCCATGCCGGGACGGGCTGTGGCGGTCGTATCGCTACTCCATCCCGGGCAGATCGTCAGGGTTGGGCCGCCATCCTCCAGAACGGGCATGAACCCCGCAGGAACTGCCAGCCGCAGCAACAATGCGCCGAACAGGATGGCAACGGCCAGCAGTCGGCACCGGGTCAGGGCGGAACGGGTCAACTGCACGGGAACGGCCTTACCGCTTCGTCGCCCCGCTGTCATTCAATGCGACAAACGGGACGCACCAGAACGACCCGGAGCTCAGGCGCGCTCTTCGGGGTCCCGCCTCAACGTTGCCAATTCGCGATCCACCACCGCCTGCGCGCCGCGAACCACACCCGCCAGATCGGCGTCGGGTCGCATCAGTTGCTGGTGAAAGACGCCTACCGACAAGGTCATGATCAGTTCGGCCGCCATGGCACGGCGGGCTGCGTGTGCCTCGGCAGGCGCAAACAGGCGCAAGGCGGCGAGAATGCGGCGGCGCAGCTCTTCCTGCAGGGAACGAAAGATCGCTGCGATCCGGGTGCTCCGCGTCGATTCGGCCAGGATCTCGGCGAAAAGGCGGGCGTCGTCGGGCTGGTCGCTGGGCTCAACAAACTCGTGCAGCCACGCGCGCGCAGACGCGGCGTCGTCCGCCCGGATCGCAGCATCCAGCGTTTCATACATCATCAGCCGGTTGCAATCTGCCTCCACAAGGGCGGCAACGACGTCCTCCTTGGAGGAAAAATCGCGATAGATCTGGCCAACGGCGATGCCGGACTCCTTGGCAATCTGCGCCATGCCGGTCGCGTGAAAACCTTGTTCCACGAACAACTTGCGTGCTGTGTCTGTTACCTTGCGACGACGCAGCGCAGCCTTGCTGGGTACGTCAATGCAGGTCGGGGGCGCGGCGGCCATTCCATCTCCTTGGCTCACAACGCTTGACGACCGAACGGTACAGAAGTAGTCGCCAATGTGAGTGAGTGCTCACTCACATTTTCAGCTCACGGAATCAAGCATGACCAGAACGCGTCTCACCGCCGCCGCGCTACTTCTCGCGCTCGGCGGTTGCGGCAGCAACGGCGGCCAGGGTGGCCAGGGCGGCCCTGGCGGCCAAGCAGCGCCGCCTCCACCACCCGTGAGCTTTGTTGTCGTTCAGCAAACCCCGGTGTCACTGACCACCACGTTGCCGGGCCGCACCGCGCCCTTTGAAACGTCCGATGTGCGCCCGCAGGTCAATGGCCTGATCCGTGCGCGATCGTTCGTGGAAGGCGACATGGTCCGTGCGGGCCAGCCGCTTTATCGCATCGATGCGGCCCCGTACGAGGCGCAGGTGGCAAGCGCACGGGCGGCTTTAGCGCGGGCGCAGTCAACCATCGCGTCCTCGGGTGCGCTGGCACGGCGCTATGGCGAACTGGTCAAGATCAACGCCATCGCTCGCCAGGAGTTCGAAAATGCGCAGGGCAGCGCCGCGCAGGCGCGCGCTGATGTCGCCGCACAGCAGGCCGCTCTTCGTTCCGCGCAGATCGACCTTGCCCGCACCACGGTGCGCGCGCCGATTACTGGCCGCATCGGGCGATCGCTGGTCACCACGGGTGCGCTGGTCACCAACCAGCAGACCAACCCGCTGACCACCATCCAGCGGCTCGACCCAATCTATGTCGACATTCAGCAGTCGAGCGCCGACCTGCTGCGTCTGCGTGAGCAGATCATGTCGGGCAAGATCTCCCGCGATGGTGCGGCACGGGTGCGTGTGCGGCTGGAAACGGGCAATCTTTACCCGATCGAGGGTACGCTGCGCTTTGCCGACGTGACCGTCGATCCGACCACCGGAAGCCAGACGATCCGGGCGCTGATCCCCAATCCAAAGGGGCTGCTGCTGCCGGGCATGTTCGTTCGGGCCGAGTTGCCCGAAGGCGTCCAGGCGAACGCGATGCTGGTGCCCCAGCGCGCGGTTGGCCGTGACGAGCGTGGCAACCCGACCGTGATGGTCGTTGGCGCGGGTAACAAGGTGGAGGTGCGCCCCATCACGACATCGCGCACCCAGGGTGACAACTGGATCGTGACGACCGGATTGAAGCCGGGCGACCGTGTGATCGTGGAAGGCGCCATGATGCTGCGTCCGGGCATGCCGGTGACGCCGAAGCCATTTTCCGACAAGCCTGCCGCGGGCGCTGCCCCGGCCCAGGCGCGATAGGACTTTTTCATGTCCCGCTATTTCATCGAGCGCCCGATCTTTGCCTGGGTGCTGGCCGTCATGGTGATGATCGCCGGCATTCTCGCCGTGCGGTCGCTTCCAGTCGCGCAGTTCCCGGCCATCGCGCCGCCCGCGGTCGCGATCACCGCGACCTATCCGGGCGCCGATGCCGAGACGCTGGAGCGAACCACCACCCAGATCATCGAGCAGCAGCTGAAGGGCATTGACCACCTTCGCTACTTCTCGTCCTCGTCATCGTCGGCGGGCACCGTCACCATCACCGTGACTTTCGAGCAGGGTACCAACCCTGACATCGCCCAGGTGCAGGTGCAGAACAAGCTGCAGGCCGCGACGCCGCTGCTGCCGCAGGAAGTGCAGCGCCAGGGCATCCTGGTCGCGAAGTCCACGCAGAACATTCTGTTGTTCGTGGGCCTGTACTCGGAGAACGGTTCGCATGACGCGGACGATCTGGCCGACATCGTCGCGTCCAAGATCCAGGATCCGCTGTCCCGCGTCACGGGCGTCGGCGACACACAGCTGTTCGGGTCGCAATATGCGATGCGTATCTGGGTCGATCCGCTGAAGCTCAACAGCTTCAACCTGACGATGGCCGATGTGACATCAGCTGTGACCGCGCAGAACGCGCAGGTTTCGGCCGGCCAGATCGGTGCGCAGCCCGCTCCCAAGGAGCAGATGCTGAACGCCACCGTGTCGGTGTCGTCGCGTCTCACCTCGCCCGAGCAGTTCGCGCAGATTCGCCTAAAGAGCAACGTGGACGGTTCCGTGGTGCGGCTGGGCGACGTTGCCCGCGTCGCGATCGGTGCCGAGAATTACGCCTTCACCGCACAATGGAACGGCAAGCCCGCGTCCGGCATCGCGGTGAAGCTGGCCCCGGGCGCCAACGCGCTGAACACGGTGGTCGCTGTCAAGGAGCGTGTCACCGCGCTTGCTGAAACATTCCCGCCCGACGTGAAGGTGATCTTCCCGTATGACACGTCGCCGTTCGTGCGGTTGTCGATCGAGCAGGTCATCGAAACACTGGTCGAGGCAGTGGTTCTCGTCTTCCTCGTGATGTTCCTGTTCCTTCAGAACTTCCGGGCGACGCTGATCCCGACGATCGCGGTGCCGGTGGTGTTGACGGGCACGTTCGCCGTGCTCGCGGCATTCGGCTACTCGATCAACACACTGACGCTGTTCGGTATGGTGCTGGCCATTGGTCTGCTGGTCGACGACGCCATCGTCGTCGTCGAAAACGTGGAACGACTGATCACCACCGAGGGGATGAGCCCCAAGGAGGCGGCGCGTCGTTCCATGGAAGAGATCACGGGCGCGCTGATCGGCATCGCGCTGGTGCTGTCGGCAGTGTTCCTGCCCATGGCGTTCTTCGGCGGGTCTACTGGCGTCATCTACCGGCAGTTCTCCATCACGATCGTGTCGGCAATGGTGTTGTCCATCGCGGTCGCCCTGGTGCTGACGCCGGCGCTGTGCGCAACCATCCTGAAGCCGCACGATCCCAACAAGACGGAGGGCAACGGGCCGCTCAAGCGCTTCTTCCGCTGGTTCAACCACAATTTCGATCGTGGTCGCGACAAGTATGAAAGGGGCGTGCGCTTCACTGCCCGGCGTTGGGGCCGGTCGCTGATCGCCTATGCCCTGATTGTCGCTGGCATGACCTTCCTGTTCATGCGCCTGCCGACGGGCTTCCTGCCGGACGAGGACCAGGGCGTGATGATCGCGCTGGTGCAGGGGCCGGCAGGCTCAACCACCGCGCGTACGCAAAAGGGCCTGGACCTGGTCCGCGACCATTTCCTTGCTGATGCGAAGGATGCGATCCGGGGCGTTTACACTGTGAACGGGTTCAGCTTCGCGGGCACCGGTCAGAACAGCGGCATCGCGTTCATGCCGATGAAGGAGTGGAAGGATCGACCGGGCGCCGAGAACAAGGCGCAGACGATCATCGGGCGGGCCATGGGCGTGTTCTCGCAGTATAATGACGGCCTGATCTTCGCGGTTATCCCGCCTGCCGTGCAGGAACTGGGCAATGCCACCGGGTTCGACCTCCAATTGGTGGACGAAGCTGGGATCGGCCATGAAAAGCTGCTTGCCGCGCGCAACCAGCTGCTCGGCATGGCGTCGCAGAACAAGTCGTTGGTGGGCGTGCGCCCGAACGCGCTGGACGACGCGCCGCAGTTGAAGGTCAATGTCGACCAGGACAAGGCGCGCGCGCTTGGCCTGGACCTGTCGCAGGTGAACAGCACCATCTCAACGGCGTGGGGTGGTTCATATGTCAACGACTTTATCGACCGTGGCCGCGTGAAGCGCGTCTACATCCAGGCCGACGAGCAGTATCGACAGCGGCCCGAGGACATTGCCAGCCTGTTCGTGCGTGGCGCGAGTGGGACGATGGCGCCGTTCACGGCCTTTTCGGACATGACGTGGCGGCAGGGGCCGATGCAGTTGACCCGCTACAATGGTCAGCCCTCGATGGAGATCCTGGGCCAGCCGGCGCCGGGCGTCGCGTCGGGCGCTGCGATGAAGGCGATGGAGGACATGCAGAAGCAACTGCCCCCTGGCACTCGCCTCGACTGGACGGGCCTCAGCTATGAGGAACAGCTGTCCGGCGGCCAGGCTCCCGCCCTGTACGGACTGTCGTTGTTGATCGTGTTCCTCTGCCTCGCGGCTTTGTACGAAAGCTGGTCGGTGCCGGTGGCCGTGATGCTGGTGGTGCCGCTGGGCATCGTCGGCGCTCTGCTGGCCGCGAGCCTGACGGGGTTGAACAACGACATCTACCTGCAGGTCGGTCTGATCACCACGATCGGCGTGTCGGCGAAGAACGCCATCCTGATCGTGGAGTTCGCCGAGGAGAAGATGCGCGACGGCCTGTCGTCCTTTGACGCGGCCGTCGAGGCGGCGAAACTGCGGCTTCGACCGATCCTGATGACCAGTCTGGCCTTCATCTTCGGCGTGTTCCCGCTGGCGATCGCCAACGGGGCAGGCGCTGGTGGCCAGAACGCGATCGGGCGCGCGGTGGTGGGCGGCATGTTGTCCGCCACGGTGCTCGCGATCTTCTTTGTGCCGATGTTCTTTGTGGTGGTGCTTCGCCTGTTGGGTCAGGGGGGCAAGGCCGATCCGGCTGCGTCCGACGAGCCCCACGGCCATCCGCCCCATGCGGACGAACAGGACGGGCGCGTTGCGCCGCAGGGAGCCTGAAGTGATGACGCGTTCAATGACCCTGGTCGCGCTGGCGGGCGCGACCATGCTGGCGGGCTGCAACATGGCCCCCAAGTACATCCGCTCGGCAGGCGCGGTTCCGGCCGACCTGCCGCAGGGCGGGATCTATCCCGCCGCCGCCACCGACGCGGCGGACGTGACCCGCATCGGCTGGCGCGACTTCTTCACCGATGCGCGGCTGCGTGAGGTGATCGCGGCAGGGCTGGACAACAACCGCGACCTGCGGCTGGCGGCCGCCAACGTGCTCCAGGCGCGCGAGCGTTACCGGATCCAGCGCGCCGCACAGGTGCCCACCACGGGGCTGACCGGCTCCGCGACCTACACCAACAACGCGTTCGGGGCGAGCGGCGCGACGGCGGGTGGCGCAACAGGGGTCGGTTCCGGAGCGGGCGGCACGGGGGGTAGCGGCACCGGCGTTGGCACCGGAACCGGCGGCGGCACGGGAGTCGGTACCGGTGGTGGAACCGGCGTCGGCAGCGGAGCTGGCGTTGGCACCGGGGCAAGCAACCTCGAATTCTACTCCGTCAACGCCGGCTTCTCCAACTTCGAACTCGACCTGTTCGGCCGGGTACGCAACCTGAGCCGTTCGGCGCTGGAGCAGTATTTCGCGACGGAGGAGGCGCAGCGTTCGACCCGGATCAGCCTGATCGCGGAGATCGCCACGGCGTGGCTGCAACTCGCGGCCGACCAGGACCAACTCGCCCTCTCGCGCTCCACGCTGGGCGCGTTCGAACAAACGCTGAAGCTGACCCAGGCACAATTCCGCATCGGCGTCGCGTCGGAGCTGGAAGCGCGCCAGGCTGACACCAACTATCAGGCGGCGCTGAATGACATCGCCGCGCTGGAAGCCCGGACTGCGCAGGACAAAAACGCGCTCGACCTGTTGGTCGGTGCGCCGGTCCAGCCGGCGCAACTGCCGGCGGGCCTCGGCACAGGGGAGGGCGCGACGATCGCGTCTCTGCCTGCGGGGCTGTCGTCCGAGGTGTTGCTGCGGCGCCCGGACGTGCTGAGCGCCGAACATCAGCTGATCGCACAGCACGCCAATATCGGCGCGGCGCGGGCCGCGCGGTTCCCGACCATCTCGCTGACCGCGGCGGTGGGGACGATCAGCACCGCGCTGTCCGGCCTGTTTGGCGGCGGCAGCTTCACCTACACGGGGGCGCCGTCGATCACGGCACCCTTGTTCGACGGTGGCCGGATCAACGCGAACATCCGGCTGGCCGAAGCACAGCGCCAGGGTGCGCTCGCAACCTATGACCGAACCATCCAGGTCGCCTTCCGTGAGGTGGCCGATGCACTGGCGCAGCGGGGCACGATCGATCGGCAGGTGAGCGCGCAGGCGGCGCGGGCCAACTCCGCAACCGTGGCATCACGCCTGTCCGAGGCACGGTACCGGGTGGGGGTAGAGTCGTTCCTCAACACCCTGGATGCGCAGCGGACCGCTTACGCCGCGCAGCAGCAGTTGGTGACCACGCGGCTGACCCGGGCGTCCAACCTGGTGGAGCTCTACCGGTCGCTGGGCGGGGGGCTGCAATAAGGCGGGCTTGCCAAGCGTCGGGAAAGGCGTAGCTTCTCCTCAATAACAAGGAGAGGACTGATGGCCACTGCTGCGCATCCCGCCGCCGACGCTGGCGAGGAGAGCATGATCATCCTGCAAAGCCTGTTGTGCCTGCTGCGTGAAAAGAATGTTCTGAACCGTGCTGACATCGAGGAGCTGTGCGCCAAGGTGGAGCGCCGCGCGATGGGTGTCGTCGAAGGACCGCTGCCCTGCTGTGAAAAGGCCGCGTCGGCGGCGATGGCCGACATGCAGCAGGTCACGAGCTATATCGGCCGCCGTTATGGCGGGAAGCACGCCCGGCCGCGCTGAGCCATAGGCTTTGGCCGATCCAGGAGCCGGGACCCGCGGCGATCGTCCGTCTGGTCCCGAGCCCGTGATGGGGCAGCTTGGATCAGACCGTGCGCATGACCTGGGTGGCAAAGCGCTCCATCTCTTCGGCCTGCGGGCTCATCTGAAGCAGCAGCAGGTGGAGCCCAGCCGCCTCATATTCCTCGATCCTCTCGCGAAGTTGTTCGGGCGTGCCGACCAGGTTGGGGCGAAGGCCGCGGTTCGACACTGAATATTCCTGGATCTTGAGCTCGCGCTCCAGCTGCGTACCCGACAGCCACTGATCGAAATTGGCATATCCCGCGGGCAGCTCGGACACGGTGGTGATCCGCTCCAGCTCCCGTTTCGCTTCCGCTTCCGAGTCGCGCACAATGGCATAGGCGGCCATGCCGTACTGCATGGCCGGCTTGCCCGTGGCTTCGCGCCGCGCGGCCATGTCGGCGATCTTGGGCGCGATCGCGTCGGCCGGGTCGCCGTGCATGACATAAGCGTCGCACTGGCTGGCGATCATCGCCTTGGCCTTCTCGCTCTCACCGCCGGCATAGATGACGGGATGATGGGCAGGCTTGGGAGAGCAGATCGCTTCCTGCGTTTGGTAGAACTGGCCGTTGAACGTGAAGCGATCCTGCGACCACAGGCCATCAACAACGCTTAGCCATTCGGACGTGCGCGCGTAGCGGTCGTCATGCTGGTCGAACTGAAGCCCATATTGACGCGCTTCGTCGGCCCACCAGGACGACACGACGTTGAGCGCGAGTCGCCCATTGCTGATGCGGTCGATGTTGGCCGCAGCTTTGGCGAACAGGGCAGGGTGGTGGAAATTCGGCCGCACCGCGACCATCAGCTCCAGGCGTTCGGTCACCGCGGCGATCGCGGCCGCGGTGGACCAGGCGTCCAGCGCCGGGCTCTCCACGCCCTTGATGTCGTTGAGGTTCAACTCGGCAATCAAGCTGAGCGAATAACCCCAGCGTTCGGAGTCCTGCGCCAGCTTGCGGCTATATTCCCAGCTCGCATCCATGCCCTCGTCGGGAACGTTGCGCAGCCAGCCGCCAAATACGGGCATCCAATATCCAAAGCGCATCAGCCGCGGGCCTCTTCGATCTTGCGGACGAGATATTCGACCAAGCGGTCGTGCGGGTCGTAGCCGAGCACGTCGAGTGGCTTGGCAACGAAATTGGACAGGGCGTTGATGTCGTAGAAGCGGGGCACGCCGTCACGGTCATCCACCATCACCTCGATCCCGCCGACATCAAGGCCGACCGCGGTTGCGATCCGCTCGGCCGCCTCGACCAACTCGGCGGCAGGTTTCACCGCGCGCATGGAGATGCCGCTATCGCCGACACAGGCATCAGCGGGGCACAGGTCGAATGCACCGCCACCGGCAACGTCGATTGCATACAGGAATCGACGGTCGAGCGTTTCGATACGGGTGATCGTGCCGTCACGGGCCGGCACATAGTCTTGCACCAGCAGCACACCGTCGACGCTGGTTTGCAGTTCGCCTGCCCCGATCGCGTAGCGCAGCTCGGCCATGTTATCGAAGCGTGTGATGCCCGCGCCAGAGCCGCCGATGTTGGCCTTCACCACCAAGGGAAAGCCGATCGCCTCAGCCGTCATGGCGACGTCGGACGGGCGATGAACGACTCGGGTCGCAGGAATGGCAAGGCCCAGGCTGGCGATCAGCGACAGTTGGCGCGCCTTGGACGAATCGATCGCGAGCACGGCTGCATCGTTGATAATGCGTGCGCCGCTTCGGGCCCAATGGTCGAACAAGGCGGTCGCAAAGAAAATGGGATGCTCGCCGCCCGATCCATCGCCGGCCCGCAGGAAACTCGACATCGCGATCCGGTTCAGCACCACAGGCGCGGGCGGGACAGGGTCCGCCGGATCCCAGGCGAGATCGGGCGTAAAGGCGCGATAGTTGATGCCGTGCCGGTCCAGCGCCGCGAACAACGGGGCGAACCAGGCGGGGTGCTCATACAGAATGGCTAGGTCGGTCACGATCACAATCGCTTAGCCGCAAGCGTCATGCGCGCAAGGTGGACTTTCGCGGCAGAAGGATTACATACCGGACGATATGGAAACACCCACGATCTGCCAGGCCGTTCACAAGGGCCGTCCGCGGGAGTTCTGCACCGATGCAGCGCTCGCAGCGGCGCTGCGCGTTTTCTGGAGCAAGGGGTATGAGGGCGCTTCGCTTTCCGACCTGACCGAGGCGATGGGCATCACTCGCCCGAGCCTATATGCGGCCTTCGGCAACAAGGAGGCACTGTTTCGCAAGGCACTCGACCTTTATGAGGCCGAGAAGATGGCGTACATCAGCACGGCATTGGCCGAGCCCACCGCGCGAGCAGTGGTTGAGCGCCTGCTCCGGGGTGCCGTGGATGCGCAAACCGGCGTCAGCGAGCCGAAGGGTTGCCTGGGGGTCATCCACTCGGTCGCCTGCGGTTCCGAGGCTGAGGGGATCAAGGCCGAGGTGCTTGCCCGGCGTGCCTCAACGCAGAAGGCGATGACCGAGCGGTTTGCCCGTGCACGCGAAGAGGGTGACCTGCCCGGGCACCTCGAGCCTGAAGCACTGACAGCCTATGTCGTGGCCATCCTTCAGGGAATGGCGATCCAGGCGGGCTCCGGGGCAAGCCGCGAGGGTCTGCACCAGCTTGTCGAAACCAGCCTTGCAATGTGGCCGGGCGGTGAAAAAGAAACGTACCACCCGGTACAGAAAGCTGTTGACGCTTCCATCTCTGCTTAATATACTCCTCGGTATAGATTGGTTCAGGGCTGGAGTCCGATGATGGCATACCTCGCATTTCCCGAATCCGGCGGCATCCCCGGAGCCGCCACGGTGCAGGCTCCTCAGCGCGACACAACGTTGTCGGCGCTGGAATGGTCGATCGTTGCCTTGGCCGAGCGCGACCGCGTGGCGAGCCTGCGCACGCCTGGCCGCGTGTCGCGCGCAATGGCGACGCTGTTCGGCGGCAGCCACAACCCGCAACTCGCCGATCCGCGGCTGGAAGCGCTGCGCCGTATGGCCGTGCTGACCTGGCACTATGGCTACACGGTGCCATCGGCGGCGGTGAAGGATTTTCTCGCCGCCGGCTTCACCGGTGACCAGTACGAACTGCTGGTCGACAGCATCG
Source organism: Sphingomonas aerophila (assembly GCF_014199305.1). Taxonomy (GTDB): domain Bacteria; phylum Pseudomonadota; class Alphaproteobacteria; order Sphingomonadales; family Sphingomonadaceae; genus Sphingomonas; species Sphingomonas aerophila. The sequence continues at coordinate 75,985 of NZ_JACIJK010000013.1, read as the reverse complement.
CCTCCGCCCGCCGCCCGCGGCGGGGGCGCTGATCGCCGCTCGCCTGACCTGACAACTGTCAGGCGGCAAGCAGCTCCAGCGCTTCGCTCGCCTCCAGCCACGCTGCTTCCGCCGCGTCGATCCGGGAACCCAGGTCGGCGCGGCGTTTCATCAACTCGGTCATGGTCAGCTTCGCGAGTGCCGCGTCAGCATTGCCCGGATCGAACATAGCCCGATCGATGGCGCTGCGCTGATCAGTCAGCTTGGTGAGTTCGGCTTCCGCGTCACGCGCGCGCTTGCGCAGCGCCGTTCCCTTTTCCCGCGCCTCCGCTGCCTGACGGCGCTGCTCCTTGCGGTCCGCCTTGTCCGCCCGTGCCGCCGCGTTTTCCGAAGTCAGCAAACGGCGCACATAGTCGTCCAGAGTGCCGTCGAATTCCTCTGCGGTGCCCCCGTCGACCAGCACCAGCCGGTCCGCTGTCATCTCCAGCATGTGACGGTCGTGGCTGACGATCAGCACCGCACCCTGATAGCCGTTGAGCGCCTGGATCAACGCCTCGCGTGCATCGACGTCCAGGTGGTTGGTCGGCTCGTCGAGGATAAGCATGTGCGGCGCATCGCGCGTGATCAGCGCCAGTGCCAGGCGAGCGCGTTCGCCGCCCGACAGCTTGCCGACCTGCGTCGTTGCCTTGTCACCCTGGAACCCGAATCGGCCAAGCTGGGTGCGAACCGCGGTCGGTGTCGCACCCGGCATCAGGCGGCTCATATGCTGGACGGCTGTGTCGCCGTGGCTCAGCTCCTCCACTTGATATTGTGTGAAATAGCCGACCCGCATCTTGGCGCTAGACGCCATGTCGCCCTCCATCGGCGCCAGCTGCGCTGCGAGGAGGCGGGCGAGGGTGGTCTTGCCGTTGCCGTTGCGCCCGAGCAGCGCGACACGATCGTCGGGATCGATGCGCAGATTGAGCCGACGCAGGATAGGCGTGTCACCATAGCCGACGCTGGCATGGTCGAGCGTGATCAGCGGCGGCCGCAGCTCGCCGGGATCGGGAAAGTCGAAGCTGAGCGTCGGATCGTCGAGCAGCTCGGCAACGGGCTGCATCCGGGCGAGCGCCTTGGCCCGGCTCTGCGCCTGCTTCGCGGTGGAAGCGCGGGCGGAGTTGCGGGCGATATAGTCCTGCAGCTTGGCGCGCTCGGCCTGCTGCTTTTCACGAGCGGAGGCGAGCTGCGATTGGCGTTCAGCGCGCTGGCGCTCGAATGCGTCGTAGCCGCCGGGGTACAGCGTCAGCTTACCGCGATCGAGATGCAGGATGTGATCGACGACGTTGTTGAGGAAGTCGCGTTCATGGCTGACCAGCAGGATCGTCGCCGGGTAGCTCTTGAGGAAGTCCTCCAGCCACAGCACCGCTTCCAGGTCGAGGTGGTTCGACGGCTCGTCGAGCAGCAGCAGGTCGGGGCGGGTGAACAGCAGCGCCGCGAGCGCCACGCGCATCCGCCAGCCGCCTGAAAAGCCATCGAGCGGACGGTTCTGCGCTTCCTCGTCAAAGCCGAGGCCGACCAGGATGCGCGCGGCGCGGGCAGGGGCGGCGTGCGCGTCGATCGCGTTCAACCGCTCATGCACTTCACCCAGGCGATCGGGATCGGTGCTGGTGTCGGCCTCGTCCAGCAGGGCGGCGCGCTCCGTATCGGCGGCAAGCACCGTTTCGAACGGGGTGGCGGAGCCTGCCGGCGCTTCCTGCGCGATGTAGCCAAGGCGGGTGCCGCGCGGCATCTCCGCCCCCCCGGTATCCGGGTCAAGCATGCCGGCGACGACCCGCACCAGCGTCGACTTGCCGGCGCCGTTGCGTCCGACCAGTCCGACGCGGCTGCCCGGCGGCAGTGCGGCGCCGGCATGGTCCAGGATCGTTCGGCCGCCGAGCCGGACGGTGATGTCACGAAGATTGAGCATGATGCGCGGCCCTTATCAGCCCCGCAGCGTCTCGGCGAGCCGTTCGCGATCAACCTTTCCTTCCCAGCGGGCGACAACGATTGCGGCGACGGCATTGCCGACGAAGTTGGTAAGGCTGCGGCATTCGCTCATGAACCGGTCGACACCCAGGATCAGCGCCATGCCCGCGACGGGTACGCTGGGCACGATCGACAAGGTCGCGGCAAGGGTGATGAAGCCTGCGCCCGTCACGCCGGCCGCACCCTTGGACGACAGCATGGCGACCCCGACGAGCAGCAACTGTTCGCCGAGCGGCAGGTGAACGCCGACCGCCTGCGCGATGAACAGGCTCGCCAACGTCATGTAGATGTTGGTGCCGTCGAGGTTGAAGGAATAGCCCGTCGGAACAACCAGCCCTACCACGCCGCGATCGCAGCCCGCGGCTTCAAGTTTGCGCAGCAGGTTCGGCAACGCTGCCTCGGACGAGGAGGTGCCGAGTACCAGCAGCAACTCCTCGCGCAGATACGCGATCAGCCGAAAGATCGAGAAGCCATGTGCCCGGGCGACCGTGCCGAGCACCACCAGCACGAACAGCAGCGATGTGCCGTAGAAGGTGAGCACAAGCTTGCCGAGATCCACCAGCGACCCGGCCCCGTAGGCCCCGACGGTAAACGCGATCGCGCCAAAGGCGCCGATCGGAGCCGCACGCATCAGGATCGCGACCAGGCGGAAGACGACAAGGGCAAGCCGCTCCACCGTCACCAGGATCGGTCGTGCAGGCTCGCCCACCAGGCTCACGGCGATGCCGAACAGGACGGCCACGAACAGGGTTTGCAGGATGGAACCGCTGGTCAGCGCCGACACCATCGTGTCCGGGATGACGGACAGCAGGAACCCGGTCACGCTGGTTTCGTGCGCCTGGGCGGCATAGGTTGCAATGGCGCCTGTGTTGAGCGTCGCCGGGTCGACATGCATGCCGGCGCCCGGCTGGACGATGTTTCCCACCAGCAGCCCGACGATCAGGGCGAGGGTGGAGAAGAACAGGAAATAGCCAAACGCCTTGGCTGCGACCCGGCCCACCGTGCGCAATTCACCCAGCCCTGCGATCCCGCTGACCAGCGTCAGGAAGATCACGGGCGCAATCACCATCTTTACCAGCTTGATGAACCCGTCACCCAGCGGCTTCATCGCTTCGCCGGACGCCGGTGCGAGATGGCCGAGCAGCGCGCCCGCCACGATGGCGACAATCACCTGAAGGTACAGGTGCTGCCACCAGCGCGGGGCAACGGCGTGTTCGGCGGCAGGCGTATCGACGATCATGGCGATCCTTTCGGCGGCGTGCCTAGCGGATGGGGCAGCATATCGCGAGCTTGGCGGCGCGGGGTACCGGCCAAGCGGCCAGAATGGCCCTTAACGGCTCTTTAGCCTTCTTCGGGCTATGGCTTGAGAACGATCTCTATCCACCGACGACTTCCTGTCTGTCGGCTCGATCGAAGGAGCAACGGCTTTGACGTCATTGACGTCACGATTGGCAAGATGGCGCAGCGGCTTCGTGGCGGTGCCACGGGTGCGCATCCTGTTCTGGGCGATGCTCATCGCGATGCTGTTCTACGCGATCGACCTTGGCGCTCCGATCGAACGTGGGCTTCACAACATTCGCGACATGATCCGTTCTACACCAGCGGACGGGCGCGTCGTAGTCGTGGAGATCGACAACAGCTCGCTTCGCGCCATCCCGGATTGGGGGTCTAGGCGCTCGCTTGATGCAAGGCTCGTGGACAACCTGTTCGAGCTGGGCGCACGCCAGGTCGTCTTCGACAAGGTCTACACCGACCCAAGTCCCAACGGCGACGACGGTGTGTTCGCCGCTGCCCTGAAGCGCCACGCCGGACACGTGACCCTTGCCACGCGGTTCGAGGTAAGTCGCACCACGAAGAAAAAGGAAGTTCTCCGGCCGACGCCCGCCCTGGCCAACGTCGCGAAGCTCGGCTCTATCAACGTCTGGCGTGATTTCCTTGGGTCGACGTCTGGAGTGCCGTTCTCGACCAGGATGGACGGCAAGCTTTATCCGTCGTTCGCTTCCATTCTGTCGGGGCAATATTCTCCGCGGACCGACCTGTTCGCGCCAGACTTCGCGATCCGCGCCGATAGCGTTCCGACCGTGAACCTGACGGACGTTCTGTCGCGCAGCCCCGCTACCCACATTGTAAAAGATCGCGACGTCATCATCGCGAAGACCGCTGACTCGCTGGGCGACACGCACTACGTGCCGGGACAGGGGCCGATCCCAGGCGTGTACGTCCATGTCATCGCAGCGCAGACGCTGCGGTCCAGCATGCCACGCGATCTGGGTGGGATTCCGGCCCTTCTGTTCACATTGCTGGCGTGCATCGCCTATGTTCACGCGACCAAGTCCGGGGCCCGGTGGCTGATCGGGCTTGGCACATTTGGGGTGCTTCTGGTCGCCCCAGTGTATCTCGACGCGAAGCACATCGCCGTTCAGATCTGCCCGGCGATGCTCCTGGGGATCATTGTAGCCGTGCGCGCTCGCATCCTGGTCCGCGCAGGGCACAACGCGACCACCGGGCTGCCGACCCTTGTTGGCGCCCGCACGGAGAACCGCACGGTTCCCTATACGCTCGTCGCCATCAAGATCGGGAACCATGCAGACCTTCGAGCTACGCTGACCCGAGCGCAGGAGAAGCTGCTGATCACCGAGATCGCGCGGCGTCTTCAGGTCGGCGAGGCGTTGGAGCTGATGCACGGCGACGATCTGTTCGTCTGGCGCACAGCCGAACCGATCTCCCCACAATTGTTCGACCATGTGGAAGGGCTGCACGCGCTCCTGTCGTCTCCGGTCAGCGTCGGCGGCAGGCTGATCGACCTTTCGGTTGGCTTTGGCATCGAGAACGAGCGCGACCGTCCGTTGATGAACCGGGTCGGCAGCGTGGAGGTTGCCGCAAGCGAAGCCGCGTCGCAGGGCAGCAAGTACCGCGTCCACGATCCACGTCGCTTGGAGGACGCGACCTTCCGCCAGTCGCTGCTCAGCCAGCTCGACCTGGCGCTGGCCAATGGAGAGATCTGGGTCGCCTATCAGCCCAAGCTCGACCTGCGCGGTAAACGGATCATCGGGGCCGAAGCGCTGATCCGCTGGTCGCACCCGGACCGCGGCATGGTCCCGCCCGACCAGTTCATTCCCGTCGCCGAGCAGTCGAACCGGATCGCCGGCCTGACCATGTTCGTGCTGGAGCACGCGATTCGCGACATGCGACGCCTGGACACCTTCGATCCTGAGTTCAGTATCGCCGTTAACCTGTCGGTGCGGATGCTGGGTGAGCCGAATCTAGCGGACGAAATCGCTGCGTTGCTGGCCAAGCATGCGCTGCCGCCACATCGACTGGTGCTCGAGATTACCGAAAACGAAGAAATCGATCCGAACGGGATGCATTTGAAGACGCTGTACGCCCTGCGTGCGCTCGGGCTGCACCTATCGATCGATGATTACGGCACGAAGTTCTCAACCCTCGACTACATCCGGCAGTTGCCTGCGTCAGAGATCAAGATCGATCAACGGTTTATCGGCAATGTACACCAGGATCGGAATGCTTGGATCATGGCCCGTTCAACCGTGGAACTTGCGCATTCACTTGGCCTGAAGGTCGTGGCGGAGGGCGTTGAACTGCCTGAAACGCTGGCTGCATTGACCGAAATGGATTGCGATGTTGCGCAGGGCTATCTGATCAGCAGGCCTGTACGCTTCCCCGATCTGGAACGGTTCATATCCGCTACAAAAATGAGACGAGTTGCTTAGGTTAACAGATTGATAACCGCATAAGTCAATGGCATGTTGATTCCCGCAAGCTGTCCGCTTGTTCAACGGGGAATTAACCATGGCTAAGAAGGTTAAGACTGGTCGCACCGGTTTTTGGGAATGGTTCTCGCCGGGCGGCTGGGGTGGCGCAGGCGAGCGCTAAGCTTCAGTTTACGGGCAGGGGGCAGCCGGTCATCCGGCGCCCCCTGTTTTTTATTTAGCTGGCTAGCCTGGTCGGTACCTCCGTCAGAATAGATCCAGCGAACGATGCTGATCGCGCCCGCTCAGATTTTGAGCCGCGCTGATCGCCAAGGCAGAAGGCGCTCGGCCCTGCCTCACCGCCTAAATAACGCCTGCCATGACATTTTGGCGCGCTTAGCTGCCTTGCCGAGCTGTGCTTGGGCTGGCCGTTTAGCTCCAGCCTTCCACAACAAAAAAGGCCGACGTCGCTTGCGCGACGCCGGCCCTTATCGGGTATCACCGGCCCCGCTGCTGCAGGGCCGGAATCACTGATCACACGAAGCGGTTGACGATATTTTCCAGCCGCTCTTGCTTGCCCGACTGATGCTTGGGGTTCAGGTCGCGCTCAATCGCCAGGTCGGCGATCGAGGCGAGCGTGGTGCCCTCAGCGTGGATGGTGCTGCCGAGTTCACCGTCCCAACCCGCGTAGCGATCCTTCTTGAACTGGTCGAGGCGACCGTCCTGGATCAGCTTTTCGGCGTTGAGCAGCGCTGCTGCTACGACATCAACACCGCCGATGTGGCCGTGGAACAAGTCCTCGGCATCCACCGACTGACGGCGGACCTTAGCGTCGAAGTTGAAGCCGCCGGTGGTGAAACCACCTGCACGGATGATCTCAATGACTGCGAGCGTCGTTTCCTCGACCGAGTTGGGAAACTGGTCGGTATCCCAGCCATTCTGGTCGTCGCCGCGATTGGCATCGATCGAGCCAAAGATGCCTAGCGCCGCGGCGGTCGCGATCTCATGCTCAAAGGTGTGGCGGGCGAGGGTCGCGTGGTTCGCCTCGATGTTGACCTTGACCTCGTTCTCCAGGCCGTAACGCTTGAGGAAGCCGTACACGGTGGCGGTATCGAAGTCGTACTGGTGCTTTGTCGGCTCGTGCGGCTTCGGCTCGATCAGGATCGTGCCGGTGAAGCCGATCTTGTGCTTGTGCTCTACCACCAGGTTGAGGAAGCGGCCAAAATTGTCGAGCTCACGCTTCAGGTCGGTGTTGAGGAGCGTCTCATAACCTTCACGACCGCCCCACAGCACATAGTTTGCGCCGCCCAGGCGGTGCGTCGCCTCCATTGCTGCGCGCACCTGCATCGCGCCCCAGGCGTATACTTCCGGGTTAGGGTTGGTCGCGCCACCGGCGGCATAGCGCGGGTCGGAGAAGAGGTTGGCCGTGCCCCAGAGCAGCTTCACGCCGGATTCGGCCTGCAACTGTTCGAGATGATCAACGGCGGTCGCGAAGTTCTTCTGGTACTCGCTGACGGTCTTGCCTTCTTCCATGACGTCGACGTCGTGAAAGCAGTAGAAGGGCAGGTCGAGCTTCTTGATGAACTGGAACGCGACCTCACGCTTCTGGGCCGCTGCCTCGGCGGCATGGGCGTGCGCCTGCCAGGGACGGTGGAAGGTGCCCGGGCCGAACACGTCGGAGCCCTGCCAGCAGAAGGTATGCCACATGCACACGGCGAAGCGGAGCTGCTCCTCCATGGTCTTGCCGAGCACGACACGGTTCTTGTCGTAGAAGCGATAGGCGAGTTCGTTGGTGGAGTCAGGACCTTCGTACTTGATGGTCGGGAACTGGGCGAAATAGTCGGTCGCGGCGGACATCAGATGCCTTTCTTGGGTGTGATGCGGGGATAGGCGTCGCGGAACGCCTGCTTCTTTTCGGCAAGGCGCTCAACCAGCCCTGCGTCGGGTTCGACCGTACGGGCGACCGGTGGAGCGGCGCAGACGGTAACCGGGTCGCCGCGGTCAACCGCGACCTGAGCCAGGCGTGCCGCGCCGAGCGCCGGGCCGACTTCGCCACCCTGCAGATACACGAGGGGTGCTTCCAGCGCGGCGGCGAGGATGCCACCCCAATATGTCGACCGCGCACCGCCGCCGATGACAGAGAGCTGGTTGACCACGGTTCCGGCGCCACGCAGCGCGTCTAGCCCGTCCGCGAGTGCAAAGGCGACGCCTTCCAGCACGGACTGCGCCAGCTTCTCGGGCGTTGTCTCGTTATCCAGCCGTAGGAACGCTCCGCGCACCAGCGCGTCGTTATGCGGGGTTCGCTCGCCCGATAGATAGGGGAGGAACAGCTCCGGCCCGGCCGCGGGACCCGCCGACTCGGCCCGCGCGAACAGGTCCGCGGCCCCGGCTGCCCCTGTCAGCCTTGCAACCCAGTCGATGCAGGATGCCGCCGACAGGTGGACACTCATCTGATGCCACAAACCGGGCAAGCAGTGGCAGAACGCATGGACCGCACGGCCAGGGTTCGACCGGAAGTCCTTGGTCGCGACAAAGATCACGCCGGAGGTGCCGAGCGACAACAGCGCATCGCCGTCGCGCACCACGCCGACACCGGCCGCGCCCGCAGCATTGTCACCGCCGCCGCCAACAACCGGGACGGCCGGCATGCCCCAGAGCTCGGCCACCTCGGCACGCAGCGTGCCCGTGATCTCCGTACCCTCGACCAGCCGCGGCATCTGCGCATCGGTCAGGCCGGTCGCGGCAAGCAACTCGTCGCTCCATCGCCGGTTGGCAACGTCCAGCCACAGCGTGCCCGCCGAGTCGGACAGGTCAGACGCCTTGTTGCCGGTCATGCGCAGGCGGACGTAATCCTTGGGAAGCAGCACCGTCCGGACCTGGTCGAACAGGTCCGGTTCGTGACGGCGCACCCAGGCAAGCTTGGGCGCGGTGAAGCCCGGCATGACGATGTTGCCGCCAATGCCGCGGAAGTCCGCTGCCGCTTCCAACTCCTCACACTCGGCATGGGAGCGGCCATCGTTCCACAGGATGGCCGGGCGCAGCACGCGGTCGTCAGCGCCGAGCAGCGTTGCCCCGTGCATCTGGCCTGCGACACCCACGCCGCGCACCGATCGGCGTACGGCTGGGTCGATGGCCTGAACCGCGGCGGTGGTGGCAAGCCACCACGCCTCTGGCTCCTGTTCCGACCAGAGTGGTTGCGGCCGCTGCACGGTGAGCGCGGCGGTTCCCTGGCCGGCGACAACCCCTGCCTCGTCAAGCACCACGGCCTTCACGCCCGAGGTGCCGATGTCGATTCCAAGGAACATCAGGGCAGGAACGGATCGATGGTCGGGATCGAACCGTCGGGCGCGAACTTCAGTTCGGTCACCTTGACGTTGCGCAGGTGGTTCTTGTTGCTGCGCTGCGTGTCAGCATAGAACAGCCACCACTTGCCGCCATGTTCGATGATCGAATGGTGACTCGTCCAGCCCTGGACCGGCTTCAGGATGTGGCCCTTGTAGGTGAACGGCCCATAAGGGTTGTCGCCGATCGCATAGTTCAGGAAGTGCGTGTCGCCGGTCGAGTAGGTGTAATAGTATTTGCCACCCCGCTTGAAGACCCAGGAGGCTTCAAAGAAGCGGCGTTCATGGTCGCCGCCCAGCACGGGCTTGCCATTCTCATCCAGAATCACGGCATCGCGAACCGGTTCGGCAAAGGTCTTCATGTCAGCGTTCAGCCGCACGACCTTGCCCGAAATGGCAGGCTGATCGTCCTGCTGCAGGTCGGTGTCGGAGCCGTTGGGGTCGAACTTTCCATTATTCCAGCGCTGCAGCTGGCCGCCCCAGATGCCGCCGAAGTACATGTAGCTGGCACCGTTCGCATCGGTGAACACAGCCGGGTCCATGGAAAAGCTGCCAGGGATCGGGTTCGGCTCCGCCTTGAACGGACCCGTCGGGCTCTTGCTGGTCGCAACGCCAATGCGGAACGTGCCGAGCTTGTTCTTGTCCAGCGCCTTGTCGCGTGCTGGGAAATACAGATAGTAGGTCCCGTTCTTGTACGCTGCATCGGGCGCCCACATCTGCTGCGACGCCCAGGGTACCTGCTTCACGTCCAGCGCTACGCCGTGCACCTTTACCGGCCCGCCGACCCGATCCATCGACAGCACGCGATAATCGTGCATCGCATATTGGTTGCCGAGATCGTCGTCAGGGATGTCGGTTTCGACATCATGGCTGGGATAGACATAGATCTTGCCGTTGAACACGTGAGCGGACGGGTCCGCCGTGTAGATCTCGCTGGTCAACGGCTGCGACAGGTAGCGACGACCATCAGGCGAACGGGGCTCATCCGCCGCCAGCGCGGTTGTAGCGGCCAGCACCAGGGCGGCACCGGCAATTTGGGGAAGGGGGCGTAACATGGCTCTCTCCTGCTTGGCTTCTTCGGGCCTTCGACGCTACGATAGCGCTAACAGCGGCACTCGCAACAGCATGATTGGGATTTTTTGCCCAACGCTGTCCCTTTCGCGGCAGCAAATGGATCGCTAGCGGTTCAGGATCACATAGGTGAAGGAAAAACAGGTTGAGCGACAGGGGAGGCAGGCGACGGCGCGCACCGACGATCAGCGACGTCGCCCAGCGGGCGGGCGTGTCACAGATGACCGTGTCGCGGGTGATCAATAACGAGGGCAACGTCCGCGCCAGCACCCGGGAAACGGTGAACGAGGCGATTGCGGCGTTGCGCTATGCCCCCAATCCTGCCGCGCGCAGTCTGGCCGGGGCCGGGCAGTGCAGAATCGGACTGCTGTATTCGAATCCCAGCGCGGGCTTCTTGAGCGAATTCCTTGTCGGCAGCCTGGACCAGGCGAGCCGCGCGGACGTCCAGTTGATTGTCGAGAAGTGCGACATCGGCGATCATGAGATCGAAGTCACGGAGCGACTGGTCGAGAACGGCATCGACGGGGTGATCCTGCCGCCGCCGCTTTGTGAGTCGGCCGGAGTGCTTGCCGTGCTTCGCGAGGCGAATATTCCGACCGTTGCGGTCGCGACCGGCGTTCCCAGCAGCGATGTGATGGCCGTGTCGATCGACGACCGCCAGGCGGCGTTCGACATGACCGAGCACCTGCTGGCGCTCGGGCACCAGCGGATTGGATTTGTCGAAGGCGACCACAATCTGACCGCGACCGAGCGGCGGCTGGAGGGCTATCGCGCCGCGCTTGCCGCACGCGACATCCCCTATGACGATGCGCTGGTCGCACCGGGGCTGTTCACCTATAAATCCGGACTGGATGCCGCCGATCGCCTGCTCGGGCAGGAGCATCGGCCAACCGCGATCTTTGCCAGCAATGACGACATGGCGGCGGCCGTGGTTGCGGTGGCGCACCGGCGCGGGCTGGATGTGCCGCGCGACCTGACCGTGTGCGGCTTCGACGACACGACCCTTTCCACTGCCATCTGGCCTGAACTGACCACCATTCACCAGCCGATCGCCGATATGTCCCGGGAAGCGATCAGCATGGTGGTTGCGGCGATCCGCCGCACCGCGCGTTCAGGCGAGACAGGCGACAGCCACCGCCTGCTCGATTTTACACTGGTCCGCCGACAGTCGGACGCGCCGCCCCAGTCGGGCGGCTGACCTGCCCCGAAAGGTTGCCATGACTCGCCAACCCGTTCGATCCTTCCGTTCCCGTGATTGGTTCGCCGATCCCGCCCGCTCGGACATGACCGCGCTCTATCTTGAGCGGTTCATGAACTATGGCCTGACCGCGGATGAACTGCGGTCGGGCAAGCCGATCATCGGCATCGCGCAGACCGGCAGCGACCTTAGCCCCTGCAATCGCATCCACCTCGACCTCGCCAAGCGAGTGCGGGAGGGGATCATCGCCGCGGGTGGCGTGCCGATGGAATTCCCGACGGTGCCGATCTTTGAGAATTGTCGCCGCCCGACTGCGGCGCTTGATCGCAACCTGTCCTATCTGGCGCTGACGGAAACCCTGTACGGCTATCCGATCGATGCGGTCGTGCTGACCACCGGGTGCGACAAGACGACCCCGGCCGGGATCATGGCGGCGTGCACCGTCGACATCCCCGCCATCGTGCTCTCCGGCGGGCCGATGCTCGACGGCTGGCACGAGGGCGAGCTGGTCGGATCGGGAACGGTGATATGGCGCTCGCGCCGCAAGCTCGCGGCAGGCGAGATCGACGAAGAAGAATTCCTGCGCCGCGCGACCGACTCGGCGCCATCGGCCGGGCACTGCAACACTATGGGCACCGCCTCCACCATGAATTCGGTGGCCGAAGCGCTTGGCCTGTCGCTGCCGGGCTGCGCGATGATTCCGGCGCCTTATCGCGAGCGTGGGCAGATGGCGTTCCTGACCGGCAAGCGCATTGTCGACATGGCGTACGAGGACCTGCGGCCCAGCCGCATCCTGACGCGGGAAAGCTTCGTGAACGCGATCCGCACGGTGACCGCGATCGGCGGGTCCTCCAACGCGCAGCCGCACCTGATCGCGATGGCGCGCCATGCCGGGATCGAGCTTTCCACGGCTGACTTCGCGACCGAAGGTTATGACCTGCCCCTCCTGGCGGACGTGCAGCCGGCAGGCCGTTTCCTGGGTGAGCGCTTCCACCGTGCGGGCGGGGTACCGGCCGTGTTGACCGAGCTTGCCGCTGCGGGGAAGCTGCATGGCGAGTGCCTGACCGTGACCGGGCAGACCATCGCCGAGAACATCGCCGGGCGGACTGCGCGCGATCGCGAGGTGATCCGGCCTTACGACAAGCCGCTGAAGGAGCAGGCAGGCTTCCTGGTGATGACCGGCAACCTGTTCGATGCCGCAATCATGAAAACCAGCGTCATTTCCCCGGCATTCCGGGAGCGGTACTTGTCGCAGCCTGGGCGGGAGGGCGTGTTCGAGGCCCGCGCGATCGTGTTCGATGGGTCCGACGATTACCACCACCGTATCAACGACCCCTCGCTCAACATCGACGAGGATTGCATCCTGGTCATCCGTGGCGCCGGGCCGATCGGCTGGCCGGGATCGGCGGAGGTCGTGAACATGCAGCCGCCGGATCACCTGATCCAGCGCGGCATCATGGCGCTGCCGACATTGGGTGACGGCCGCCAGTCCGGCACCAGCGACAGCCCCTCCATTCTCAATGCATCGCCCGAGAGCGCGGCGGGCGGCGGGCTTGCGTGGCTGCGGACCGGCGACATGATCCGCGTCGACCTGAACAAGGGCACGTGCGACGCGCTGGTGGACGATGCCGAGATCGCCCGCCGCCGCACCGAACCTGGCCCCGAAGTGCCGCCGAGCCACACGCCATGGGAAGAGCTGTATCGCGAGAAGACCGGGCAACTGGGCGAAGGCGGTGTGCTCGAATTCGCTCTCAAATACCGCGGCGTTGCCGCTGTGACCCCGCGGCATAACCACTGACGCGTCGCTCCTGCGAAAGCAGGAGCGCCAGCCGTGCGCTATGGTCCCGTGTTCCTGCGTCTGCGGAGGGCACGGGGTCATCCCCCCGCCACGAATCGAGGCAGGAGGGCGCCCGGGATGGCAGGCGAGAACCTGGTCTATCCCGCACCCTATGCCCTGTTTGCGCAGAAGCACCCGGCCGGTAGTTTCCCCGACAAGAAAAGGCCCGCCGTTCCGGATGGAGCGGCGGGCCTTTTCGTGACCAGCAGACGGGGAGGGGATTAACCCTCCATCGCCTCCAGCTCCTTGCCCTTGGTTTCGTGAATGAAACGCTGGACCAGGAAGAAGCTGATCGCGGCGCAGACACCATAGAAGGTGTAGCTTGCCGCCAGACCCAGGCTGCCCAGCATGATCGGGAAGCTCTGCGCGATCAGGTAGTTCGAGAACCACTGCGCAAAGCCGCAGACGGCCAGCGCCGATCCGCGCAGCTGGTTCGGGAACATCTCGCCCAGCATGACCCACATGACCGGGCCCCAGCTGATGTTGAAGAACGCTGAATAGGCAAGCGCCGCGACAACCGCGACGATCCCCATGTGTCCCGGCAGCGTCAGCTGCGTGCCGACCAGCGTGCCGGTCGAAAAGGCGTATACCATCAGGAACAACGTCACCGTCATGCCCGCCGAGCCGATCAGCAGCAGCGGCTTGCGGCCGATCTTGTCCACCAGTCCGACCGTGACGAAGCAGGCGAGAATGGAGACGGTGCCCGAGATGATGTTGGTCTGCAGCGCCTGAGCTTCGGAGAAGCCGGCAGCCTGCCACAGCGTGGCGCCATAATAGAAGATGACGTTGATGCCGACGAGTTGCTGGAACACCGCCAGCACCAGGCCCGCCCACACCACCGGGCGCAGGCCCGTGCCGGGCGCCGTCACATCCGACAGGCGGGGGCGATGGTCGCTCGAGAAGCTTGCGCGGATCTCTTCCAGCTTGGCCGTGGCGACGGTCTGACCGAACAGGCGGGCGAGGACGACGCCTGCCTGCTCATGCCGGCCCTTGGACACCAGGAAGCGCGGGCTTTCCGGGATGAAGAACAGCGCGATCAGGAACACCGCCGCCGGCAGCGCCTGCATCAGGTACATCCAGCGCCACGCTTCCAGGCCACCCCAGAAGATGTTGGTGGAAGCGCCCGCCGCGTTGGCGAGGAAGTAGTTCACCAGGAACGCAGCGGTCAGGCCGGTGATGACCATGATCTGCTGCACGGTGGTCATGCGGCCGCGGATGTTCGCAGGTGCGACTTCCGAGATATAGGCCGGCGAAAGGACGCTGGCGGCGCCCACGGCCATGCCGCCGACGATGCGGGCGATCACGAACAATGGCTGCACATGGGCAAAGCCCTGCACCAGCGCGCCGATCAGGAACAACAGGGCGGCAAGCCGCATCACGTTGCGGCGACCGAGGCGATCAGCGAGCGTGCCCGCAAAGAACGCACCGATAAAACAGCCGATCAGCAGCGAGCCGACCGTGAATCCAAGCCCACCCTCGCTCAGCTGGAACGCCGTACGCAGGCCTTCCTGGGTGCCGTTTACCGCGCCACTGTCATACCCGAACAACAAACCGCCGATCGTCGCCACTGCGACGATCGCGGCAATGAAGCCAATATTGGCCTCGCTTTCCCCTCGCTCCAACTTGTGTCTCCTTGTTTTCTTATCTGAGCCTTGCGACCGAGCCGGGGATCCCCGCGACCCCGGCATCGAAGGCGAAAAGGTTGCCCGCGAGAGGTTGGCCGGCGAGAACTGCCTCGTCGAGCCCTTTTCGCGCGGTGGTGGCATAGGCGGTGGTCAGGTCTGGTCCGCCGAACGCGATCTTGGTGATGTTCGCGACTGGAAAACGGACCTCCTGAGCGATGCTTCCGTCCGGCGCATAACGCCGCGCGCGCCAGCCGCCCCACAGGCCCGACCACAGGAAACCCTCGGCATCGCAGACGCAACCGTCGGGCCAGCCATCCTCTTCCGCGATCTCGGCGAACACGCGTGCGGACCCGAGCGTGCCGTCGTCATTCATGGGAACGGCGTGGATCAAACGACCAAGTGTATCGGTATGGTACAGCGTCCGGCCATCGGGGCTGATCGCCGGACCATTGGTGATGGTGACCGGCGGCAAGCCCGAGGCGCGAACCTCGCCACCATCCAGGCACCACAGGCATCCGGTCGCAGCCTCCTCGCCATCGTCCATGGTCCCGAACCAGACGCGACCCGCCGCATCCACCGTTGCATCGTTCAGACGATTGCCGGGGAGGTCGGGCTCCGGGTCGCGAAGGGACGTGAACTCACCCGTCTCCGCATCGAACCGAGCCACGCCCGTTTTCAGCCCGGCCAGGAACTGACCATCGTCGGATGGCAATACCCAGCCGACCTGCTCCGGCGCCGCGAAGCTGCGATGATCGCCAGTCGCGGGGTCGAAGCGGTGTACCTGATGGCTCTTGATGTCCACGAACCACAAGGCTTGCTCACGCGCGACCCAGACGGGTCCTTCGCCCAGCGTCGCCTGGACCGGCAA
The DNA here is from genome assembly GCF_014199305.1 of Sphingomonas aerophila. GTDB lineage: Bacteria > Pseudomonadota > Alphaproteobacteria > Sphingomonadales > Sphingomonadaceae > Sphingomonas > Sphingomonas aerophila. The sequence continues at coordinate 60,352 of NZ_JACIJK010000013.1, read as the reverse complement.
GACGCTTTGTGGCTCGCTCAGCGCCATCCGGCGTCAACCCAGTAGTTGTGGCCGGTGCAGAAGCGGGCATCGTCGGACGCCAGGAACAACGCCATGGAGGCGATGTCCGCGGGCTGGATACGCCCGTCGAGGCACTGGGCCGAGACGATCTCCGCCTCGCCCTCGGGCGTGTACCACTTCTCCTGGCGCGGGGTCTGGACGTTGCCGGGGACAATGGCGTTCACCCGGATCCCCGCGCGACCAAGGTCACGTGCCAGGCTGCGGGTCAGGCCTTCGATCGCGGCCTTCGCGGTCTGGTACAGTACCAGTTCGCCCAGCGCGAGATGCCAGGAGATCGAGCCGAGGTTGATGATCGACCCGCGACCCGCACGCGTCATGGCCGGGATCGCGGCCTGCGCGGCGAAGAACAGGTGGCGCAAGTTCACGTCCATCCGGTCCTGCCAATAGGCGGGCGTAACCTCCTCCACCGTGTGACGGTCGTCGTTGGCGGCGTTGTTGACCAGCACGTCGATACCGCCCAGCGCGCCCTCGAACTCGCCGATCGCGGTTTTCAGCGCGTCGAGGTCGCGCAGGTCGACGCGTGAGAACAGCGGCGCGTGCGCGGCTTCGGGTGCCAGGCGCTCGATCAGCGCGTGGCTGTCCTGTTCCGCGACGTCGATGAACGCAACGCGCGCGCCCTGTCGGACGAACGCCTCAACCATTCCGGCGCCGATGCCGGACCCGCCGCCGGTGATGATGACGCGGCGATCACGCAGGCTGGGGTAGGTAGCGCGGCTATTGGCCACAGATTGGTCGGCAACAGGCACGGAAGACTCCGGGGGAAAGGTCATGCCGCGAGCAGCCCGCGCCGTGCGAGATTGCGCATCAATGCGCCGATCCCAAGCGTCCAGGGCTCCGCATCGCGCGAAGTGGTGACGGTGTTGACGAGCGAGCCGAGCCGCGGGCTGGATACGGTGACCCGGTCCCCAACCTTGTGCGTGAAGCCGCGCCCCGGCTCATCACGGTCCTGTACGGGCGCGAACAGCGTGCCGAGGAACAGCGCAAAGCCGTCTGGATATTGATGCTCGCTCAACGCCTGCTTCACCAGATCGGTTGGATCGCGACTGATCTGGTCCATGGAGCTGGTGCCGTCGAGGACATAGCCATCCTGGCCCTCGATCCGCAGTGTCACCTCGGCATTGCGCACGTCGTCCATGGTGAACCGATCGTCGAACAAGCGCACGAACGGCCCCAATGCGGCGGATGCGTTGTTGTCCTTGGCCTTGCCCAGCAACAATGCCGAGCGGCCCTCAAAATCGCGGAGGTTCACGTCATTGCCCAGCGTCGCGCCGACCGCACGACCATCAGGCCCGACGAGCAGCACAACTTCGGGCTCCGGGTTGTTCCATGTCGAATCGGATCGGATACCGACCGGGGAGCCGTGGCCGACCGACGACAGGGGTGGGCCCTTGGTGAAGATCTCCGCATCCGGGCCGATCGCGACCTCCAGATACTGGGACCACATGCCGTCCTCGATCAGCGCAGCCTTAAGCCGGGCCGCTTCTTCGGAGCCTGGCTGCACCGCGCGCAGATTGCCGCCCATGCGGGCCTCCAGCCGTTCGCGAACGCTGGCAGCGGCGCCGGCGTCCCCGCGAGCGCGCTCCTCGATCACCCGCTCGATCGCGGATACGGCGAAGGTGACGCCCGCCGCCTTCACGCATTGCAGATCGATGGGGCTCAACAGCCGCTCGGTCGCGGATGGCGCGACGTCGACGCCCAGTGCCTCCAGATCGCCGATCGGCTCACCCTTGGACGGATCGAGTGCACCGGTCGCGACCAGGTCTGCGACAGTGGGGGCGACCATTGCCATGTCATACACTGTCCCGCTGGAGATCAACACCGGGGTAGGCCCGGCGCCACGATCGATCCGTCCCAGGAACAGTCCCTCGCGCCAGTCCGTCGGCAGTGCCGACGCGACGTCGAACCGCAACGCGTTCACTTTCGCCTCTCCCAATCTGATAACGCTACCATATGAGGGGTACGGCAGCGGTCAAGCGAAACCGCCGCACCCCAACCGTTCATTGGCACAGGCCCGCGTCCGCGACCGGCAGCCGCAGCGCCGGGTCGCGGTCGGCGGGCGCCGGGAAGCTCGGGCCCGGTCGCTTCAGGTCCACCGCGTTGCGGTACGCCGGGTCGCGTTCCGCCTCGGCCAGCGGAACGAAGCGGAAGCCCATGGCCGCATACAGGTCCAGCAGGCGTGGCAGCATGCGCGCGGTGAACGCGCCGATGTGCATCAGCAGCACCTGCGGCACCTCTCGTCCGGCGGCGGCGTTCAGCCGCGCGCGCTCGCGCCACGCCTCCGTAGCCGCGGCGGACAGATAGATGTCCTCGAGTTGCGCGACCCCGGCCGCGTTCTCCTTGGCCATGCAGCGGGCATAAACGGGGTTGAAGTCGTAATCGGCGAAGCTGCTCGACACGGCCGCGACCTTGTAACGCCGGCTGGCCAGAAAGCGGCGGAAGTCGTCGCGCTTCGCGGGCGTGTCCCCTTCGGAAAGGAAGGGATAACGGAACCAGTGCCAGTCGGCTCCGGTCATACGCCTGGCGATAATTGGTTCGTTGCGAACAACATCGGCCTGGAAGGTCGCGAGGTCCTTCTCGGCCAGATTGTCATGCGAGTAGCTGTGATTGCCGAGCGGCAGACCCGCGGCGCGCCAGGCATCCAGCACCGCGTCCGCGTCGGCAACGCCCTCACCGAACTTGCCGTTGACGAAGCCAAACGCGGGAACCCCGTGCGCACGGAAAGCGGCGATCGCCTGTTGCGCGACGGAGAGGCGGGTGAGGCCAGCCGGCAACGGCCCGTGCGCGGGCATGTCGTCCACGGTGATGGCGAGCATCGGCTGCGGCGGCGGCGGGGTGGGTGCGGTGAACACGTCCAGCGGCACCGCGTCGCCCATCGCGGTGTAACCGGCGGGCGAGGGATGGAGATGGTCGCCCGAGTCATAAGCGGGCAGCAGGCGGTCAGGTTGGGCGGGATCGCGGGTGATGCGGTCGAAATCCACCACGGCGTCGAACACGCCGGAGCCGCGGATGAATGCATTCACCTGTTGCCGGTCAGCCTCCGTCTCGGGGCCCGGATGGTAATAGGTGTTGCCGGCGAACGGCATGATCGTTGCCCCGATCACGCGGATGCCATGGGCGTGAGCGCGATCGGCCAGGGTGCGAAAGGCGGTGGTAAGCTGCGTGACGACCGCACGATGGGCGGCGAGTGTGGCGGGAGCGTCGCGGGTGAGCACGCCGAGGTCGTTGACTCCCTCCAGTACCAGCACCTGTTTGACGCCGCTGCGCGAAAGCACGTCGCGATCGAAGCGCGCGACGAGGTTCGGGCCCGATCCGTCCAGCAACACGCGGTTGCCGCCGATGCCGGTGTTGACCAAAGCCATGTGCCGCGTCGCGGGCGACGCGGAGAGGCGCTGGGCCAGCCGGTCGGTCCAGCGCGTGTAAGTGTCAGCCTTCACCCCATATCCGTCGGTGATTGAGTCGCCGATGGCCACGATCGCCTCTGCGTTCGCTGGTGCCTGCACTTCGATGCCGGCGAGCTGGTACCACCGCTCGACGCGCTCGGCCGTTGGCAGGTCGGGGTCAGCGCTATGATCGCCAGCCGCGATGAAGCTGGCGGAGCGGGCACCGGGGTGGCTGGTCAGGCGGTCAGGCGCCTTGGGCGTGTACAGGCTGACGGCCAGCGTTTCGCCCGCTGCGATCGCCAGGGGAAGGGGGTCGGAAGTGATTTCCCCACCCGCCGGGATCGTCACCTCGCGCCGGCCGGCGAACAGCAGCGGGCGCGGGTCGGTAATGCGGGCGGTGCCGGGCTGGGATGCGCGGGCCAGGGTTGCGGCGCTGACCAGCAGCGGCTCGGTGCCCCAGGCGTTGGACAGGCGGACACGGATCGCAGCCCCGCCCAAGGTGACACGTACCTGCTGTCGCAGGGTCGCGTTCGTGAGCCGGTCGGGCCGGAGCAGCTGGTCTCCGGTCGGGATATACTGCGCGGCGCCCCAACTGCTCACCCACCGCGTCGGCTTTGGGGCAGGTGCAGCGCCGACCAATACCAGACTCGTGGCGAGCAACGCTCCGCGCCAACGCTTGCCCATGCATCTCTCCCCTTGTTCGTGATGAAGGCCGGCCCGGAGCCCCCGATCTTTGCCGGGGTGCCCTGGGCCGGAAATCAGGTTCAGGCCTCGACAGCGCCGTCGACCAGCCGCGGCAGGCCCAGCGGGTTGCCGTGCTGCACCGCGCGCGGCAGCAGCGCGTCGGGCAGGTCCTGGTAGCAGACCGGGCGGAGGAAGCGTTCGATCGCGGCCGTGCCGACAGAGGTCGAGCGCGGGTCGCTGGTGGCTGGGAAGGGGCCGCCATGAACCATGGCGTCAGACACTTCGACGCCCGTGGGCCAACCGTTCGCCAGGATGCGTCCGGCCTTGCGCTCCAGCAGCGGCATCAACGGACGGGCAAGCTCCTCGTCTCCCTCGTCCAGGTGCAGCGTCGCGGTCAGCTGCCCTTCCATGCCGCGCAGCACGGTTGCGACCTCGTCGATGTCGTTGGCGCGAATGACTAGGCTCGACGCACCGAACACTTCATGGGCCAGTTCGGGATCGGCAAGGAAGGCCTGGGCGTCGGTGGTGAACAGTGCCGCACGTCCGCGATTACAGCCGGTGCCTTCCGCCCCGCGCGCAATCTCCGTGACGGCATTGTTGCCGGCCAGCGCCTCGACACCCTTGCTATAGGCCGAATGGATGCCACGGGTCAGCATGACCTGTGGCTGCGCCTGGCCCAGCGCCTCTGCCGCGACGTCGGAGAAGCGGTCGAGCTCGGGGCCGGCAATCGCCAGCACGATGCCGGGATTGGTGCAGAACTGGCCCGCGCCCATCGTCAGTGAACCGACATAGCCCTTGGCCAGTGCCTCACCGCGATTGGCGAGCGCGGCGGGGAACAGGATCACCGGGTTGATGCTCGACATTTCGGCATAGACCGGGATCGGCTCGGCCCGCTCCTGGGCGAGCTTGACCAGCGCGAGGCCGCCGGCGCGGCTGCCTGTGAAGCCCACCGCCTTGATGCGGGGATCGGTGACCAGCGCGGCGCCGAGTTCATTGGCCGGGCCCTGCACGAGGCTGAACACGCCGTCCGGCAACCCGCACGACGCGATTGCATCGCGGATCGCGCCCGCGACCATGACGGAGGTGCCGGGATGGGCGGGGTGGCCCTTGCACACCACCGGGCAGCCGGCGGCGAGCGCGGCGGCGGTGTCACCGCCAGCGACGGAAAAGGCGAGGGGGAAGTTGGAAGCGCCGAACACTGCCACCGGACCGACGCCGACGCGGCGCTGGCGCAGGTCGGACCGGGGCATCGGCTGCCGCTCTGGCTGGGCCTGGTCGACCACCACCTGGGCGTAACGGCCGGCACGCACGTGCTTGGCGAACAAGCGCAGCTGGCCAACGGTGCGGCCGCGCTCGCCGGTCAGGCGCGCGACGGGAAGGCCGCTTTCCTGGACGGCGCGCTGCACCAGTGCGTCGCCCAGCGCCTCGATGTTCGCCGCGACCGCTTCCAGGAACGCGGCCCGTGCTTCGGGATCGGTGTCGCGGAAGGTATCGAACGCCTCGTCGGCAAGCTGGCACGCCCGTGCGACATGCTCCGGGGTTGAGACGGAAAAGGCTGGCTCGACCAGCTGATCGGTCGAGGGATCAAAGGCCTGGAATGTTTCGGTGGTGACGACCGACTCGCGGCCGATCAGGAATGCGCCGTCCATGGGGAAGCTCCGATGCGTTGCTTTGCGCCTCCATGGACCCGGTTATCGCTACCAGCAACCCGTTGCCGGTCTTGATCGCCGCGCGTACCATCATCGGGAGAGCGAGAGGGAGAGAGGCAATGGACGGGATTGATCGCCGCGGTGTGTTGGCCGGGGGCGGCGCCTTGGCCGCGGCGGCGCTGGCTGCGCGGGCGGGCGCGGCGGATGCAAAGCCGCTTCGCTACGCGATCGTTGGATTGGGCTATTACGCCGTCAACGTGATCCTGCCGCAGTTCGCCAACTGCCGGTCCAGCCGCGTCACGGGCCTGGTCAGCGGTGATCCCGCCAAGGCACGTCGCATCGCGGCGCAATATGGCGTGCCCGAGCGATCGATCTACAATTACCAGAACTACGATCGCATCGCTGACAATCCCGACATCGACGCCGTGTACGTGATCCTGCCGAACTCGATGCACGCCGAATACACGATCCGGGCGGCGAAGGCCGGCAAGCACGTGCTGTGCGAAAAGCCGATGTCGAACACCGCCGCAGAGGCCGAGGCGATGATCGCGGCCTGCAAGCGTGCGGGCAAGAAGCTGATGATTGGCTACCGCATCCACTTCGAGCCGAACAACCTAAACGCGATCCGGCTGATCCGCGAAGGGGCAATCGGCAAGTTGCGTTTCATCGATGCCGAGCATGGCTTCGTTCAGGGCGACCCCAGCAAGTGGCGCCTGAAAAAGGCGCTGTCGGGCGGCGGGTCGCTGGCGGACATGGGGATCTATTCCCTCCAGGCGGCGCGCTACCTGTCCGGCGAGGAGCCGAACGCGGTGCTGGCGCGGACGAGTACGGATCGCACCGACCCGCGCTTCCATGAGGTCGAGGACCTGATCCAATGGACACTGGCTTTCCCAAGCGGCGCGGTAGCGTCGTGCATGTCGTCCTATAGCTCGGCCCATAATCATGTCCGCGCCACCGGAAGCAGCGGCTGGCTCGATCTCGATCCCGCCACGTCGTACGAGGGCATCACGCTGCGCCGAAAGACCGGCGACCGGACAGAAACCGTTCCGGCGCCCGCTGGCCCCGGCAAGACCATGTTCGCAGCGCAGCTCGACCACCTGGCCGATTGTGTCGCGAGCGGGCGCGAGCCGATCGTGTCCGGCGAGGAAGGTCTGCGCGACATGCGGATCATTGAAGCGATCTATCGGTCTGCACAGACCGGCCGGACGGTGGACCTGTGATCCATCGGCGGACTTTCATGGCCGCAGGTGCGGCGCTGCTCGCCAGCCCGGCATTCGCGGAAACACCGCCGACGATCCGGCGGCTGTCGCCCAAGCTCGATCGGGTGATCGCGCCGGGAACGCCGGTGGAAACGATCGTGACCGGCATCCGCTGGGCCGAAGGGCCCGTTTGGGTGCCCGGCACGGGGCTGCTCTTTTCCGATCCGCCTGCCAACATCGTCCGGCGCTGGACCCGGGCGGGCGGGACGAGCGTGTTCCTGAACCCGTCGGGCGCCCCGACGTTCGACCCCAAGCTGGTGCGGGAGGCGGGGGCGAACGGCCTGGCGCTGGCCCGGGACGGCGCGCTTCTGATCGCCAATAGCGGCGGGCGTACGCTTGACCGGCTTGACCTGAGCACCCGCAAGCGGACCGTGCTCGCCGACCGGTACCAGGGCAAGCGCTTCAACAGCCCCAACGATATCGCGGTCGCGCGTGGCGGAGCGCTCTATTTTACCGACCCGCCTTATGGGTTGACCGATCCGGACACCTCACCGTTGCGCGAACTGCCGCACAATGGCGTGTACCGTCGCGCGACCGACGGCTCGGTGGCGCTGGTGGACGGGTCGTTGACCCGCCCCAACGGCATCGCCCTGTCACCGGACGAACGACGCCTGTACGTGTCGGTTTCGGACGAGGCAGCGCCGCGGATCATGATCTATGACCTCGATGCGAAGGGCATGCCGACCGCGTCCCGGGTGTGGCTGGATGCCAAGCCGATGCAGGTGAACAAGGCGCCCGGCCTGCCTGATGGCATGACCGTGGCGCAAAACGGCATCCTGTTCTGCTCCGCGCCGGGCGGCATGTATGTGCTGACGCCTGAGGCGGAGCCGCTTGGGTTGATCGAGCACGGCGCGCCCATTGCCAATGCGGAGATTGGGGAGGGCGGCCGCTCGCTGTTCCTGACCGCCAACGACCGCGTGCTGCGGGTGCCGCTGGCGCCGGGGTTCCCCAAATAGGCGCCCGGCCGGTCGATCAGCGCGGCGTCAGAACCGTGCTCATCGACCGGTAGCGCTGTTGATCGTCGAAGGGGCGGCCCTCCGTCACCACGTCGATCTGCTGGCGGTTGGCCGGGGCGTCACCCGCACCGACCGGGGCCCAGCGTGGCAGCTCCGCGCCGTTCGGATCGCCGGTCAGGACGAAGTTAGCCCAATAGCCCTGCATGGTCGTCGACACCCGCTCATCCTCGGGCGTCCAGGCATAGCTGTCGCGGAAGGTATGCAGGTTGCCGAGCGCGTATTCGATTTCCGCGCTGTGCACCGCCCCGAATGGCGCGGGCGCCGTGGGCGTCGCCAATGCGGCCGGGCGCACGCGAGCGTAGCGGTAATAGTAGACCGGCACGCCCGTCCGGCGCTGGGCATCCATCCACGCCCATGTGCTGTGGCCCAAGAAACGGTCCGACGCGAACTCGGTCGCGACGCGGCGGACATCGGCATCGCTCGCCACCGGATAGGCCGCCGCGATCGCCGTGGCGTTCTGTTCGCCCATCGCGCGCACCAGCCCCGCGCGCCAGGACGCGATCGTCGGCGCGTCGTTGCCCAGGATCGACTCGGCCGCGCCCTCCTGTGAGTTGGTGCCGACCAGCAGCGGGATGCGCGCCTGCCGACCGGCCGCGAAGGTGGCGCTGGGCTGTTCGGTCAGGAACCAGCCATCGAGCGTGGGGCCGAAGCGCAGGTCACTCGCCGCCGTGAGTAGCGTGGTCGCCGGTACTGCCCGGAGCGCGGCGAGGTCGCTCGCCCCGAGCTTGCCGGCCAGCGCCGCGGTGGCCGCATCCGCCTTGTCACGCGTGGGGAGGTCGAGCGTTGGCGCCATGATCGCGCCGCTCTCCCCGATGGCCTGGGCGAATCTGGTCCGGGTCAGTGGCGAGGCCATCAGCGCACTGACCGACATGGACCCGGCGGACTCGCCGCCAACGGTCACCCGAGCGGGGTCGCCGCCGAACGCGGCAATGTTGCGCCGGACCCAGGCAAGCGCCGCTGCCTGGTCGAGCAGGCCATAATTGCCCGATGCCCGGTGCGGGGACTCTGCCACAAGCGCAGCGCTGGACAGGAAGCCGAGGGCCGCCAAGCGATAGTTCACCGTCACGGAAACGATCCCGCGCCGGGCCATGCTTTCCCCGTCATAGCGCGGTTCGTCGCCGGAACCCGCCTGGAAGCCACCGCCATGGATGAACACCAGCACCGGCAGCTTGGCGCCCGCGCGTGCCGTGGCCGGCGCCCAGACGTTCAGGAACAGGCAGTCCTCACTCGGCGCAGGGGAGCGGAACACCATGTCGGCAAACAACGGCAACTGCGCACAGCGCCCACCGAAATCGGCAGCCGAGCGGACACCTTGCCAGCGCTGGACCGGTTGCGGCTCGCGCCACCGCAGAGGGCCAACAGGCGGCGCGGCGAACGGGATGCCAGCGAAGCGGCGCACCTGCCCATCGGTGGTGAAGGTGCCCGCGAGCCGCCCCTCCGCAACCCGAACCTCTGGCGCCTTGGTCGTTTGTGCGTGGGAGAGGGCGGGGGCGATCGTCGCGATCAGGGCGGTGGCGAGCAGGGCGGGCTTGAACATGAGCGCAGCGTGGCAAATTCCAGCATGTCCGCCAAGGGCGACCATGGTCTGGTGAACGATCCGCCTTCGTGAGTTGGTGCGTTCGGATTGCGCTGCCCGGCACCGCGCGCCATGGTACCGACCGCCGGGCGCGGAGACCCGGGTCGAGGGGGGAAACACATGCGCTCGCTGCTCCACAATGCCGCCCTTGCCCTATCCGCACTGGCAGGACTCGCCGTTGCGGCTTCGGGCGCCGGGCAGGCGCAACAGGCTGCGGCCGTGCCTGACACCCCCTTAGTGCTCGCCGCGGCGGATATGCGGCCCGGCATCGACCTGTCGGGGCCATGGCACTGGTCGATCGACCCGTATCGTGACGGCGCGGCGGGCTTTCACGGCGGGGAGCCCGGCGTTGGACACCGTCGCTATGACGACACGGACGTGGAGGCGGCCAGCCGCGCCAACCCGACTGCGCTGTTCGAATATGACATGGACCGGTCACCGACGGTCAGCCTGCCATCGTCCTGGATCACCCATTCGCCGGAGATGCGCTGGTATCGCGGGCTTGTCTGGTACGCGCGCGACCTGGACGCGGCACCACGTCCCGGAGAGCGGACCTTTTTGCGCTTCGGCGCGGTCGATTACAGCGCGGACGTGTTCCTGAACGGCAAGAAGGTCGGGCACCACGAAGGTGGCTTCACTCCATTTGCGATGGAAGTGACAGAGGGGCTGCGGGCCGGGAAAAATCGGCTGGTGGTCGGGGTGGACAGCGATCGCGACGAGCGGAGCGTGCCGCCGCCTGTGACCGATTGGGAGAACTACGGCGGCATCACCCGATCGATCCGACTGGTGAGCGTGCCCGCGACCTTCGTCGACGATGCCTGGGTGCGGATGACCCGCAGCGGCCGGATCGCGGCTGATGTCACGCTGGACGGCGCGGGCAAGGCGGGGTCGCCGGTGCGTCTGACCGTGCCGCAACTCGGGCTCGCGATCGACGGGCGTGCCGACGCGGCGGGGCACTGGCATGGCGAGGCGGCGGCGCCAGCGCGCCTTGCCCGCTGGTCGCCCGAACACCCGACCCTGTACGATGTCGAGGTGGCGGCGGGCGAGGATCGCTGGCGCGACCGGGTCGGCTTCCGCACGGTATCGGTTGAGGGCAACCGGGTGCTGCTGAACGGCCGGCCCGTGTTCCTGCGCGGCATATCGCTGCACGAGGAGGAATTCGGGGCCGAGCCGACCCGTGCGATCACCTCCGCCGCGGCGCGCGCGCTGTTGCTGGAGGCGAGGACCGGGCTCCATGCCAACTTCGTCCGGCTTGCCCATTATCCCCATTCGGAGGTGATGACGCGGATGGCCGACGAACTCGGCCTTCTCGTCTGGAGCGAGATCCCGGTGTACTGGCGGGTCGCTTTCAGTGATCCAGCCGTGCTCGCCAAGGCGCGGGTGATGCTGGCCGAGAACATTCGGCGGGACCGCAACCGCGCCTCCGTTGCGCTGTGGAGCGTCGGCAACGAAACCCCGGTCAGCGAACCGCGTACGGCGTTCCTTCGCACGCTGGTGGGCGATGTGCGGCGGCTCGATCCCGACCGGCTCGTGACGGCGGCGCTGCTGACCGAGCGCAAGGAACAGGGCGGTCATCCGGTGATGGTGATGGCCGACCCGCTCGCCAACGACCTCGATGTGATGGCGATCAACACCTATAATGGCTGGTACACGCCCGATCGCCTTGCCGATGTGCCCGCGATCGGATGGGACACGCCCCAGTCCAAGCCGCTGATCTTTTCCGAACTGGGCGCCGACGCACTTGCCGGATTTCACGACCTGACAACCCGGCGCAAATTCTCCGAAGAATTCCAGGCCGACTATTACCGCCAGACGCTCGCCATGGCGGATCGCATTCCGAACCTTGCCGGCATGTCGCCCTGGATCCTTAAGGATTTCCGCTCGCCGCGTCGCCAGCACCCCGTTTTTCAGCAGGGCTGGAACCGCAAGGGGCTGGTCAGCGAAGCCGGGCAGCGTAAAGCCGCCTTTGGCGTGCTCGCCGACTGGTACGCGGCCAAAGACAACACATCCTCATCAAGGAAGCCTGTTCGATGACCCTGCGTGCCCGCCTGATCCCCGTGTTGCTGCTGGCCGCGAGCAGCGCGGTGCCGCTGACCGCGCAAGGAAGCCGGCCCTGGGCCAATGCGTCCATGAGCCCCGACGCACGCGCGGCCGCCGTTGCCGCGCAGATGACGCGTGACGAAAAGCTGTTGTTGGTGTTCGGCCAGTTCGGCACCGACTTCCCGTCCAAGAACTTCAAGGCGGCGGCTGAAGCGCGGCCAGGTTCCGCGGGCTACATCCCGGGCATCCCGCGGCTCGGCATCCCGGCCCGGTGGGAAACCGACGCGGGCGTCGGCGTCGCGACGCAAGGGTCGGCGGAGAAGAAGCGCGAGCGCACGTCCTTGCCATCGGGCCTGGCGACCACGGCGTCATGGGACCCCGACATGGCCTATCGCGGTGGCGCCATGATCGGCGACGAAGCGCGCCGGTCCGGCTTCAACGTCATGCTGGCGGGCGGCGTCGACCTGATGCGCGACCCGCGCAACGGCCGTAACTTCGAATATGGCGGTGAGGACCCGCTGCTCGCGGGCGTCATGGTCGGTGAGCAGATCCGCGGCATCCAGTCCAACGCCATCATCTCCACCGTCAAGCATTACGCGATCAACGACCAGGAAACCGATCGCGACACGGGCAACTCGATCATCGACCCCGCCGCCGCGCGGGTCAGCGACCTTCTCGCCTTCCAATTTGCGATCGAGCGGGGTTCGCCGGGGTCGGTGATGTGCTCGTACAACAAGGTGAACGGCACGCACGCCTGCGAGAACCGCTTCCTGCTCACCGACGTGCTGCGGCGTGATTGGAAGTGGCCGGGCTATGTGATGAGCGACTGGGGCGCCGTGCACTCCACGGCACCAGCCGCCAATGCCGGGCTGGAGCAGGAATCGGGCTCCGTGTTCGACAAGGAACTCTATTTCGGCGCGCCGCTGAAGGCTGCGGTCGAGCGGGGCGAGGTGTCGGAGGCGCGGTTGACCGAAATGGCGACCCGGATCCTGCGCTCCATGTTCGCGCATGGCCTGTTCGGTCGCCCGGTTGCCGAGGCGAAGATCGACATGGCCGGGCACGCCCAGGTGACCCGCGCCGATGCCGAGGCGGGCGCGGTGCTATTGCGCAACGAGGGCGCGCTGCTGCCGCTGTCGCCGTCGGTGAAGCGGATCGCGGTGATCGGCGGCCATGCCGACAAGGGCGTGCTGGCGGGCGGTGGATCGTCGCTGGTCTATCCGGAGGGTGGCAACGCGGTTCCGGGGCTGGAGCCCAAGACCTGGCCGGGGCCGGTCATGTACCATCCGTCCGCCCCGCTCGCCGCGATCAAGCGGCTTGCACCGGGCGCAACCGTCCGCTTCGCAAGCGGGGATGACCCCGCCGAGGCCGCGCGGCTGGCGGCGGACAGCGACGTTGCGATCGTGTTCGCGACGCAATGGGCCGGCGAGGCGTTCGACGTTTCCTTGACGCTGCCGACCAACCAGGATGCGCTGATCGAGGCGGTGGCGCGGGCGAACCCCCGCACCGCCGTGGTGCTGGAAACCGGCGGTCCGGTCCTGACGCCCTGGGCGGGCCGCGTCGGCGCGATCATGGAAGCATGGTTCCCCGGCACCGCCGGCGGTGAGGCGATCGCGAACCTGCTGTTTGGGCGGGTCAGCCCGTCCGGTCGCTTGCCCGCGACCTTCCCGGCCAGCGTCGACCAGCTACCACGGCCCGAGGTGCCGCATCCTGGTGATACCCGTTACCCGGAGGGCGCTACCGTCGGCTACAAATGGTATGACGCGCGCAAGCTGGAGCCGGCGTTCCCGTTCGGCCACGGCCTGTCCTATACGCGGTTCGGCTATGGCGGGCTGACCGCCAGCGCCGGTAACGGAACGGTGACCGCGCGTTTCCGCGTGAGCAACACCGGCGCGCGCGATGGCGCAGCGGTGCCGCAGGTTTATGTCGCTGGTGCGGGTTGGGAGGCACCCAAGCGGCTGGGCGGCTGGAGCAAGGTCCAACTGAAGCCGGGCGAAAGCCGGGAGGTGTCGGTGACCATCGACCCCCGCCTGCTTGCGACCTGGAACGAGGCGAGGCGTGAGTGGCGGATCGCTGGCGGCACCTATCAGGTGATGCTGGCGGCGTCGGCTCGCGACATCCAGCAGACCACCACCGTCCGGCTGCCGGCCCGTACGCTGCCGGTCGGATGGCGGCCGTCCCGGTGATTTGCCGCTGACAGACAGGTGGGCGGGGCGTAGTGGGCAGCCATGTTGGCCCTGCACCCGCCCGCCGCGACCGAACGGCGCGTTGCCGAACGTCCGGCCGTCGACGCGGACACCTTTGCGCGTGAGGTCGCGGGTGAATACCGCCCGGTGGTGCTGCGCGGTCAGGTGAAGCACTGGGCGGCGGTGCAGGCCGGGGCCGGCGGCGATCGCGCCATGGCGCAATACCTGGCCGGCTTTGGCGGCGGCCGCGCGCTGGAGGTGATGATCGGCGCGCCGTCGATCGGGGGTCGCTTCTTCTACAATGGCGACCTGACGGGCTTCAACTTCACCCGCCAGTCGGTGCAGCTGCACCAGTTGCTGGGCGAGCTGATCCGCTTTGCCGAACAGGACGTGGCCGAGCCCCACGCGCTGTACGCCAGCGCCGCGACCGCGCCCGAGCATCTGCCCGGGTGGGAGGCTGCGAATCCACTCGGGCTGCCGACTCAGGACGCGCCCGCGCGGCTGTGGATCGGCAATGCGGCGCAGGTCGCGACCCATTATGACCAGTCGCGCAACGTCGCATGCGTGGTGCATGGGCGGCGTCGATTTACCCTGTTTCCGCCTGACCAACTCCCCAACCTGTATATCGGGCCGCTCGACCATACCATGGCCGGCCCGCCGTCGAGCATGGTCGATCCCGACGCCCCCGACCTCGACCGGTACCCGCGCTATGCCGACGCGCTGGCCCATGCAGAGGTTGCGGAATTGGAGCCGGGCGATGCGCTCTTCATACCGCCGATCTGGTGGCACCATGTGCGCGCGTTCGATCGACTGAACGTGCTGGTCAATTACTGGTGGCAGGTGAATGCAGCGGCATCACCTTTCCTTGCGCTTGTTCACGCCATGATGAGCGTACGCGACCTGCCGATGGCAGAGAAAGCGGCGTGGCAGGGATGGTTCGACCATTTCGTCTTCGCGCCCGACGCGGCGGACGCCGGAGCGCATCTGCCCGAGGCCGCGCGCGGCGTGATGGCGGCCGCGAGCCCGGCGCGCAACGAGCGCATCCGGGGCTTCCTGATCCGTATGCTCGGCGGTCTCCTGTAGCCCTGACTAGCTGCGCGACAGGCTGTCCAGCAGCGTCGCGCGCATTCGGGCCGCGGTCGACAGATCGGCAGGGCCAAGCACGCCCTGCACATCGCGGGGCAGGTGCTCGACCGGGTTCCCGTTGGCGTGGAAGACGAGGTGGTCGAATAGCGTCCGGTACACCGCGCGTTGGTCGTCCGGAAGCGAGCCGATCGTCACCAGCGCATGAAGCAGCGCGTCATACGGGTTGCCCATTCCCGCCGGGGCCGGGTTCCACCAGTAGTTCACGAAGACGTTGACGGGACCCAGCGAGTCCACGGCGTGCCACCAATGGAACGGGATGTAGATCGCGTCGCCCGGTTCCAGCACCGCATCCTGCGCAACGGCGAGGGCGTCTGCGAACCGGGGATAGCGGTCGAGGTCCGGATGCGCCGGATCGACCAGGCTGATCGGCGTGCCCGCCGGCGTCAGCTCCAGCGGACCCATGTAGAGGTTGGCGATCTGGTCCGGCGGAAACAGCGTGAAGCGGCGCCGGCCCATCATCACGATGCCGATATTCTCCATCAGGTCGTAATGGGTCGCCACCCGGATCGCGTTGCCGAGCCACATGCGCGGGATCACGTCGGCGGGCAGCAGTTCGGTCGCGTTCTCGTCCGTGAAGCCGGGCAACAGCTCTGGCAGGGGCACGGACTGAACGGCCATGGCAAAGGGTTGCTCGGCGCTGCGATCGCGCAACAAGCGATCGAGGAACGGGTTGAGCGGCGAGCGACCGCGGGTGAAGTTCAGCCCTTTAAGGTCCGGCGTATAGAAGAACCGGCCCCCGATCGCGGGCTCACCGACGATGGCGGGCACGGCGTTGGAGTGGCTGAAGCGCTTGAGATAGGCGACCGCGTCCTCATCGGACCGGCGCGCCGCCGCCACGGCGGGCCAGTCGGCGCCAAGGCCCCGTAGCACGACCGGCTTGCCAGCAGGGCGGACCTCCTCGTCGAAGGTGCGCCGGTCGATGCCGGACAGTTCGGGAAGGGGTGTCATGAAGCGCGCCTAAGGCCGCTGAGATCGCAGCCGATTTGACGAAGATAATCGTCCTGCCGCGGCATGGTGCTCGCGGCCTGTGACACGACGTCACGGATGTGCTGCAGCCGGGACAGCGTCTCGGCATCCGACAACAGGTCGGCGGCGGGGTGATAGCCGGACGCTTCGATCCCCTGGCCGGCCATCACCGAGAGCCAGCTCGTTTCGGTGAACAGTTCATTGTGTTCGCGGAAGATGCGGCCGTTCGCGGCGAAGATGGCGAGCTTCTCTGCAAGTCCGGGTGGCGGCTCCAGGGTGCGGCAGTAATCCCAGAACGGCGTGTCGGTGCGCTCGGTCGCCTTGTAGTGGAGGACCAGGAAGTCGCGGATGTCGAGATATTCCTGAAGGTGGGCGGCGTTGAAACGCGCGACCTCCCGCTCGTCGAAGTTGCGGGTCGGCCAATAGGTTAGCAGCCGGGCGATCGCCGACTGGACGAGGTGGATGCTGGTGGATTCGAGCGGTTCAAGAAAGCCGCCGGCCAGCCCCATGGCGACGACATTGCCGACCCAGGCCCGCTTGCGATGTCCCCCGGTGAAGCGCAGCGGCCGCGGCTCGGCGAGCGGTGCGCCGTCGAGATTAGCCAGCAGCGTGTGCGTCGCCTCGTCATCCGAAATGTGCTCGGACGAATAGACATAGCCGTTGCCGATGCGATGCTGCAGCGGGATGCGCCACTGCCATCCGGCGCCGCGCGCGGTGGACCGGGTGAGCGGCTGGCGGTCGCCCCCATTCTCGCACGGCACGGCGACGGCGCGATTGCAGGGGAGCCAGCGGGTCCAGTCCTCGAACCCCGCCTCCATCGCGCCCTCGATCAGCAGGCCGCGAAACCCGGAGCAGTCGATAAACAGGTCGCCCTCGACCCGGGCTCCCGACTGGAGGCTCAGCGCGGCGACATGGCCGCTCTCACCATCACGTTCGACATCGACGATGCGCCCCTCCGTACGGACCGCGCCGTTGCCCTCCGCGAGTCGGCGCAGGAAACGGGCATACAGGCCGGCGTCGAACTGAAAGGCATAGCCGAGCTTCGACAGGGGTGACTTGGGCTGGTCTGGCCGGGGATGGGCGAAACGGCCCTGCTGACCGCCGACGATCGCCAAGGAATAGGCGTCGAGCGAGGTCTGGTCGCCAAGCTGCCGGCCTTTCAGCCAGAAATGGTGGAACTCGATCCCCTTCATGTCGAGGCCGTAGAAGCCGAAGGGGTGGACGTAGCGATGGCCGAGGCGCGTCCAGTCGACGAACTCGATGCCGAGCTTGTAGGTCGCGTTGGTGGCGCGCACGAACTCGGGCTCGTCGATACCGAGCATCTGGTTGAACAGCACGATCTGGGGGATCGTCGCCTCTCCGACCCCGACGGTGCCGATCTCCTCCGATTCGACCAGCTCAACGCGGAGGCCGGGCATCTCGCCCATGATGCGGGTGATAGCGGCCGCCACCATCCAGCCGGCGGTGCCGCCGCCGACGATCACCACGCGCCGGATCGCGTCATCCCTCATACCGGCGACCCTTCGAAGCTGAACGGTGATTCCGACGCGAAGGAGAAGGTCGGGCCATCTGCCGCAGGGGCGGGCGGTGGCGGCGGCGAGGCGGGTTGTGGACTGGCGAGCGACCCGGTCCTGCGCAGGAATTCGGCATGGGTCGGCAACTGGTCGGCGACCGCCAGGTAACCTTGCCGCATCTGTTCCATCGCGTGGGCCACCCTATCCTCATCGAGCGCATCGACCGCCGGTTCATACTCGGATGGGATGATGCCCTGGCCAAGGCAGACCGCAACCCAGCTGGTTGTCGCGAACAGTTCCAGCCCGTCACGGAACAGGCGCCCCTTGCCACGGAACAGGTCGATCTTGCGTTGCAGGTTCTCGGGCACGTCCATCGTGCGGCAGCGGTCCCAGAACGGCGTGTCGTTGCGGCGGGTTGCCTTGTAGTGGAGGATGACGAAGTCGCGAACGTCCTCGTACAGGTCCTTCATCTGGCGATTATATTCGTCCCGCTCGATCGGGTCGAAACGCTGGTCGGGAAACAGCGCGATCAGCTTCGCGATCCCGGACTGAACAAGGTGGATCGATGTCGACTCCAGCGGCTCAACAAAGCCCGAGGAGAGGCCCAGCGCCACGACGTTGCGGTTCCAGCCAAGCTTGCGGCGGCCGGTGACGAACGACAGGTGGCGCGGCTGCGCCAGCGGCTCGCCCTCCAGATTGGCCAGCAGTTCGCGTTCGGCCTCTTCCGCGCTCATGAAGTCGCTGCAATAGACTAGGCCGTTGCCCATCCGCTGCTGCAACGGAATGCGCCACTGCCAGCCTGCGCCGCGAGCGGTTGCGCGGGTGAAGGGGTCGGGATCGCCGACAAGCCGGCTCGGCACGGCAACCGCGCGGTCGCACGGCAGCCAGTGCTGCCAGTTCTCATATCCGGTCTCGAGCGCTTCCTCGATCAGCAGGCCGCGAAAGCCCGAGCAGTCGATGAACAGCTCGCCGCCGATCCGCTGGCCATTCTCCAGCACCACCTCGGTAACATGGCCGTCTTCCGGGCGGAGGCGGACGTCGGTGATCTTGCCCTCGACGCGGGCTACGCCGTTCGCCTCGGCATAGCGGCGCAGGAACGCGGCATAGAGCGCGGCATCGAAATGATAGGCGTAGAGCAGGTCCTTGACCGCAGACTGCGCGCCGTCCGCGGGCCGGGCGAACTTGCCGCGCGAGGCCGCGACCGCGCTCATCGCCCAGGCGGAAATGTCCGGCAGCACGCGGCGCTGACGTTCGCGCAGGTAAAGCTGGTGGAAGTGGATACCTTGCAGATCCTGGCCGAAAAAGCCGAACGGATGGAAGTAGCGGTCCTGGCCGTTGTGCCAGCCGGCAAACTCAATGCCGAGCTTGTAGGTGCCGCCCGTTTCGCGAACGAAGTCGTTTTCGTTGATGCCGAGCATCTTGTTGAAGGTGAGCAGCGGCGGGATCGTAGCTTCTCCCACACCCACCGTGCCGATCTCTTCCGATTCGACCAGCGTCACGCGGGTCACGCCGTTGTTGAGAAAGCGGGACAAAGCGGCCGCGGCCATCCAGCCGGCGGTGCCGCCGCCGACAATCACCACGTTGCGAATGGTATGCTCGTTCATGCGGAGATCTGTCTCTTTTGAGCGCCGAGATAGGCGGCGGGAGTGGGAAAGGAGGGTAGGGCGGCCTCGATGGCGGCGCGCCACCCTGCCATGGCCTGATCGGACTGGAACGCCGGCACCGTGTCGATCAGCGGATCGGTGCGGCGGGGGATCACCCCTTGGCCGATCAGGACGGAAAGCCAGCTGTCCTTGGCGAAGGTTTCTTCTTCGAAGAAGGGCAGGCGTCCGCGCTCGGCAAACAGGCGCAGCGTATAGGCGAGCGACGCCGGCGGCTCGGCCGCCGCTGCGCGCTGCCAGAACGGCTCGGGACGGTTGGATGTCGCATAATGCAGGGCGACGAAATCGCGAACGCGTGCGACCTCTGCGGCAGCCTGTCGATTGTAGTCGGCGAGTTCCAGCGGGTGGCAGGCGTGCCCGGGCATCATGGCGATTACCCGATCAATGGCGCTGTGCGCGAGGTGGAGGTTGGTCCATTCTAGCGGCTCGATGGACATTGCGGCATCGCCGATCGCGACGCAATTGGCTCGCCACGGTTCGGGCCGGGTCCCCTGGCGCAGGGTGACGGGCGCCGGTGCGTTCAGGCCGGTGGCGCCGCGAAAAGCTCGCGCAGCAGCCTCCGTCGACAGATCCGCGCTGGCGTATAGCATGCCGTGGGCGGTACGATTGGGCGTTTCCGACACCCAGCGCCAGCCGGCCGGCATCGCGACGGCCCTGTCGAGCGCAGACGGTTCAGCGCGGGGCGGTCCATCCCCGATCAGCAGGCGATCGGCGGGTAGCCATCGGCTCCAGTCTTCCCAGTCGCCATCCATCGTCGCGCGTATCGTCGCCTGCGGCCCGGTCGCGTCCACGAACAGGTCGCCGTCGAGTTCGCTGCCGTCCTCGAGCAGCAGCGCGTCCACAAAGCCGTTCTCGCGAAGGCGCACGTCCCGAACGGCGCCCTCTCGGACCACCACCCCGACATGCCGGGCAAAGGCTGACAACATGGCCGCGTAGGAGGGGAGGTCCAGCACCAGCCCGTGCTCGATGCCGGCGAAGGGTGAGCCCGCGTCGCTGATCGGTGGCGCGAACCGTCCGGCGCGGGCGAGCGCAGCAGCGGGCGAATGGGCGTCAAAGGGCGCTGTATCGCCGGCGGCCGCCGCGGCGCGGACCCAGTGATGGTGGAACGACGCGGTGCCGAATGGCTGGCCATGCGTGCCATAGGCGTGGACGTAGCTCGGGCGCTTGCCAGCCCAGCCCTCAAACGCGGTACCAAGGCGATAGAAGCTGCCGGCCCGGACAACTGCATCCTCGTCCCGCAGACCAAGGTCGTCATGAAAGCCGACCACAGAGGGAAGGGTGCCGGGCACGAGGTCGGCCAGCGCGTTCGCGGGCGGCGGCACCGGCACGATCGTGACGGCGAGCGAAGGCATGCGGCGCCTGAGCGCAGCGGCCGCGGACCAGCCGATGATGCCGCCGCCAACCACCACGACGCGGCGCATTGGACCATCGAGAGGTGCGGGCATCAGGCGGCTGCCTTCATCGGGCAATAACCGTCCAGGTACGCCAGGTGATCGGGCATCGCGGCAGCGGTAGAGCGGATCTCGGTGCGCAACTGTTCAAGACCGGCGACAAGGCTGTCGATCGAGGGAAGGTCCGCACGCGGGTCGTGCCCCTCCGGCGTGACGCGCTGGCCGAGATACACCGACACCCAGCTCGCATCCAGGAACGCGCCCTCACGGTATTTCACGATGCGGCCGCGGCGGCGGAACAGTTCCATCTTTTCAGCCAGGCTGTCCGGGATCGGCATGGTGCGGACATAGTTCCAGAATTCGGAATCGTCGCGCTCGGTCGCATGGTAGTGCAGGATCAGGAAGTCGCGGACCCGGTCATATTCCATGTCCACCACCCGGTTGAACTCATCGCGGTCGACCGGGGAGATGCGGCGATCGGGGAAGAGTTCGAGCAGCGCGGTGATCGCCTGCTGGACGAGGTAGATGCTGGTCGACTCCAGCGGCTCGAGGAAGCCACCGGCCAGGCCGATCGCGACCACGTTGTGCGCCCAGCTCCGCTCGCGCCGCCCGGCCTGGAAGCGCAGAAAACGCGGAGACGCCATCGGCTCCCCTTCCACAGCGGCCTCGAGCGCCTGTGCCGCCTTGTCCTCCGACAGGAACGCGCTTGAGAAGACATAGCCGTTGCCGGTGCGGTGCTGCAGCGGGATGCGCCAGCGCCAGCCCGCCGGCATTGCGATGGCGCTGGTATAGGGCGTGACCTCCGTCGCCGTGCGGCACGGCATGGCGGCGGCGCGGTCAGCGGGCAGCCAGCGTGACCAGTCCTGGAAGGGTTCGTTCAGCGTCTTGCCGATCAGCAGCGCGGCGAAGCCCGAGCAATCGATGAACAGGTCGCCCTCGATCCGGCGACCATCCTCCAGCACGATCGCGGTAACGTCGCCCGTTTCGCCGTCCTGGTCGACGCGGACCACCTTGCCCTCTGTCCTGCGTGCGCCAAGGCTTTCGGACAGGCGGCGCAGATAGGGCGCGAAGGTGACTGCGTCAAACTGGTAGGCATAGCCAAAGGTCGACGCGATGCTGCGGGAATCGGTGCTGGGGAGGGCGAAACGGTTCATGCGCGCGACGGTGCACGCCATCGAGAAAGCCTCGATCGGGGGGAGCTTGATACCGGCGTGAACCAGTCGAGCATAGTATTGGTGAAACTGTACTTCACCAGTGCCGCGGCCGAAGGTGCCAAATGGGTGGATATAGCTGTCCCCGATCCGCCCCCAGTTGCGAAACTCGATTCCCAGTTTGAACGTCGCGCGAGTGCCGGCCATGAAGTCCGCTTCGCGGATACCAAGCCGTTCGTTGAAGGCGCGGATGTGGGGCAGCGTAGCCTCCCCAACTCCCACGATACCGATCGCTTCCGATTCGACCAGGTGCACGGAAGCACGGTGCGGCAACAACTTAGCGATCGCAGCCGCGGTCATCCAGCCGGACGTACCGCCGCCCACGACCACGACGCGCAGCCTTTCTGCACCATCAAAGCGGACGTCATCCATGCCCATCCTCACCCCCGACCAAAGTCTTAGCTACCTAGACCATCTCGTGCCAGTGCGTGGCAATCCTGCAACACTCCGCAAGTAAGTGTTACCGCAATCATTTCTGCTTGCCGAGAGGCGGCGCGATATTTACTCCACCCAGCATCAAAGCGCGCGTTCGCATGACAGCGCTGACAATTCATGGGGGGGAAGCACTGATGTTGCGATCCGTTGACGGTTCACGAGACGCTACCAAGGACAATCTGAGCCAATTGCTCCGCACCGGCGCGTCGGTGACGGCGCTTTGCATGTTTGCGCTGGCTGGGCCGGCGCTGGCGCAGACCGGCAACGCTGCCGGGCAGAACACCGCGGGCTCCACCAGCCCGACCAACGCGCCCAACGCAGATCAGACCGCGAATCCGCAGGACGCGACCACCACCGCGACCCCGCCGACGTCCGCGCCCGAAGGTCAGGCCGCGCCCGCGACCGACGATGCGGGCAGCGACGACGTCGTCGTGACCGGTATCCGCCAGAGCCTGGCCAACGCGCAGAACATCAAGCGCAATTCCGACACGGTTGTTGACGCGATCACCGCGCAGGACATCGGTGCGCTTCCCGACCGGTCGGTGACCGAAGCGCTGCAGCGCGTTCCCGGCGTGTCGATCAACCGCTTTGCCGGCAACAACGACCCCGACCACTTTTCTGTCGAAGGTTCGGGCGTCAACGTCCGCGGCCTGAACTTCGTTCGTTCTGAGTTCAACGGGCGCGACACCTTTTCGGCCGGCATCGGTGGTCAGTCGATCAACTTCGCCGACGTGCCCGCAGAATTGCTGGGCTCCGTCGAGGTGTACAAGAACGCGACGGCCGACCTGATCGAGGGCGGCCTGGCCGGTACCGTCAACCTGAACACCCGCAAGCCCTTCGACAACAAGGGCTTCCACATCGGTGGTGGCGTCGAGGCCAATTATGGCGATTTCGCCAAGAAGTGGTCCCCGACGGGATCGCTGCTGGTCAGCAACACCTGGGACACCGAGATCGGTCGTTTCGGCCTGCTCGCCAACGCTTCCTACTCGCAGCTGAAGAGCCGCGCTGACGGTATCCAGGTCACCAACTACCAGACCCGTGATGGCGTCCAGGCGGCAACCGGCACCGGCACCAACACCACGGTGACCTGCCGCAGCCAGCTGCCCGGCACCACCGACACGACCCGCATCTTCAACGCGGATGGTTCCTCCATCTACCGCGGCTGCGGCGTGGCGGGCCTTGCCGGGGCAGACGGTTTCGCTGACCCGACCGCGTTGGCCTATGCGCCGATCGGCGGCCAGTTCCGCAGCCAGGACTATAACCGCAAGCGCGACGGCCAGGCCCTGGCCGTGCAGTGGCAGAGCAACGACGAAAAGGCGCTGTTCACCGCGCAGTTCCTGCGCACCCATTCCAGCAACGCCTGGGGTGAGCACACGTTCGAAACCGCGCCGGACCTGTCCGAGTACAACACCTATCCGGCGGGCTGTCAGCAGAACGACCGTGGTCCGCTGAACGGTGCCGGCAACACCACGACCCGCGCCGAGTGCGCCATCAACAGCGCCGGCCAGTTCACGTTCGGCGCCAACCAGCGCGGCAACGGCTACAACCCGGCTGGCGGCTCGTTCGGTAATTACGTGTACGACGAGAACGGCCTGTTCCAGAGCGGCTATGTGACGCTGCCAGGCACTGGCTGGCGCACGGCGTCGAGCGGTTCGGCCACGACGACCGTTCCGACCGGTGGTATCCAGCAGTCGCTGTCGCGCCGCCAGGTCTATGACGAGAACCTCGTCAAGGACGCTGGCCTGAACCTGAAGATCAACCCGGACGATCACTGGTCGATCAACCTGGATGCGGACTACACCTATGCCCGCCACCAGGTCACCGACCTCAGCATCTTCGGTTCGACCTTTGCCGATCAGGAACTCGACCTCACGGGCAAGCTGCCGAGTGTCATCGCGCACAAGCCGCTGACGCTGGCTGCGAACTGGGCGGCGCCGAATGCGGCGTTGGCCGCGGCTAACGACCAGCAGTACTTCGCCGGCCGTGACTTCCAGTTCTGGCGCGCCGCGATGGATCACATCGAGGACAGCACCGGCGACGAGTATCAGATCAAGGGCGATTTCGCGTACAAGTTCAACGACGGCGACCTGTTCCAGCGGATCAAGTTCGGCGCTCGTTATGCCGAGCGTTCGCAGGACGTGCGCTACACCGCGTACAACTGGGGCGCGATCAGCGAGATCTGGTCGGGCGCTCCGGTCACCCTCAACCAGGGTGATACGAGCCGGTCGTCGTTGTACAACTTCGACAACTTCTTCCGTGGCAAGACTGGTGGCCCGCCGCAGGCTTATTACTACAACGGCGACCTGGTCAGCGGTTACAACGACGCTGTCGCCTTCGCCCAGACGCAGAACGACATCTGGCGCAACCAAAATGGCGCCACGGCGAGCAATCGCTTCCTGGGTGCCGGTCAGCGCGCTGGTGCGATCCCGGGTACGGCGTTCCTGCCGTCGGAAGTCGCCAATGTTCGCCAGGAGGACTCGTCCGCTTATGCGATGATCCAGTGGGGGAACAGCGATCCCATCTTTGGCGACATTCGCGCTTCGGGTAACTTCGGTCTGCGGTATGTCCACACGGACATCTATTCGCGTACGGCGACGGCCATTCCAAACCGAGCTGACCTGGGCGTACAGGATCCGTTTGATACTCGTTGCCGGGTAACGACGCGCACCCTGCCGGACGGTACGGTTCAAACCGTGCAGCCAAGCGGTGTCTGTAACCTGGGCCAGGCCGCTTACACGTCACTTCAGCAGTTCGCGGTGGATGGCTATGCGTCGCAGCCGGCCAACTTCAAGAACAGCTACGGCTACTTCCTGCCGAGCGTGAACCTGAAGCTGGGTCTGTCGCGGGACGTTATCTTCCGCCTGGCGGGTTCGAAGGTGCTGACCCGTCCAGACTTCGCCAACATCCGGCCGTACGTGACCTACTCGCTGGAGCCGGGCTCGGGCACGGTCACGATCAACGCGGGTAATCCGGACCTGAAGCCGGCAACGGCGTGGCAGTTCGACGCGACGCTGGAGTGGTACTTCGGGCGGGTCGGCCAGATCTCGGTCGACGCCTTCTACAAGACCGTGGACGGGTTCTTCTACCAGTCGCTGGTCAACCGTAGCGTGACCAACAACGGTGTTACCCAGAACATCCTGGCTCGCGGCCCCGCGAACTATGAGGGCAAGGGCAAGATCAAGGGCTTCGAGGTTGCTTATCAGCAGACCTTCGACTTCCTGCCGAGCTTCCTGAACGGCCTGGGCTTCAACGGCAACTACACCTTCATCCAGAGCTCGGGTCTGCCGAACTCGTTCCTGAATGGTGGTACGCCGTCGTCGACCTCGACCATTGCAAAGGGCAGCCTGCCTCTGGAAGGCCTGTCGAAGCACAACATCAACGCGACGTTGTTCTACGAAAAGGGTCCGATCTCGCTGCGTGCGGCGTACAACTGGCGCTCGCGCTTCCTGCTGACGGCAGCGGACGTGATCTTCCCGTATACGTCGATCTTCAACGACAAGACGGGCCAGCTCGACGCGTCGGCGTTCATCAACCTCAACAAGTACCTCAAGCTCGGCGTGCAGGGTGTGAACCTGACCAACACCACAACCAAGCTGTTGCAGGCGTACAAGGCCGGTTCGAACGACCTGGCGCCGCGGTCGTACTTCACCAACGACCGGCGTTACTCGGTTATCCTGCGCGCCAACTACTAAGGCTGACGTGAAGGGTTGACCTTTGGACGGGCGGGGCTTCGGCTCCGCCCGTTTTGTTTGAGGAGTTTGAGACATGAAAAGCCTGCGCCTGTTGGCCGCCACCGTCGCCCTGCTGTCCGGCCCAGCCCTGGCCGGCGAAGCACGGTTCGACTGGTTCAGCTATCAGGGGCAGGAGGCAGGACACGGGCCGGGCGCTGGCGAATACCGCAATCCCATCTTGCCCGGCTTTTATCCCGATCCCAGCATCGTGCGGGTCGGGGCGGAGTTCTTTCTGGTCAACTCGACCTTCTCCTGGTTTCCGGGCATCCCGGTCTGGCGCAGCCGCGACCTTGTACGCTGGCAGCAGGTTGCGAATGCGATCAGTCGCCCGACCCAGCTCGACTTCAAGCGGCTCGACATGTCACGCGGGGTATTCGCGCCCGCGATCAGCCACCACGGCGGCCAGTTCCAGATCGTCAACACCTGCGTCGATTGCGGGGGCAATTACGTCGTCACGGCGCGCGATCCGGCGGGACCGTGGTCTGACCCGATCTGGCTGAAGGATGTGGGCGGGATCGATCCGTCGCTGTTTTTCGACGATGACGGCCGCGCCTGGCTGGTCAACAACGACGCGCCCGAGGGTAAGCCGCTGTACGAAGGGCATCGCGCAATCTGGCTGCGCGAGGTCGACCCCGTCACGTTCCAGAGCAAGGGGCCGGCGCGAGTGCTGGTCAATGGCGGCGTTGACCTGTCCAAGCGGCCGGTGTGGATCGAAGGTCCGCACTTGTTCAAGCATGAGGGGCGCTATTACCTCTCAGCGGCCGAGGGTGGCACCAGCGTCAACCACAGCCAGGTGATCTTTCGCGCCGACAGCCTGGCGGGACCGTTCGTGCCCGCGCCGGCCCCGATCAACCCGATCCTGACCCAGCGCGACCTGGACCCCGCGCGGCCGAGCCCGATCAGCGCGGCAGGTCATGCTGACCTGGTCCAACTGGCCGACGGGGCGTGGTGGGCGGTGTTCCTGGGCACGCGGCCCTATAAGGGTGATCTGTACAACACCGGTCGCGAGACGTTCCTGTTGCCGGTCACGTGGCGCGATGGCTGGCCGACAATCCTGCCGGGCAGACAGGCCATTCCCGCAATCGCATCCGCACCCAGGCTGCCTCGCGGTTCAGGAGCCGCTCCGGGTGAGCCGGCGATGGTGCGCGACGAGTTCGCCGGTTCGTCCCTTTCGCCTTATTGGCTGACCATGCGGACGCCAACCGCGCCGGTGTACCGGGTCGAGGGCGGGGCGCTGGTCCTGACCCCGGGGGAGGGCATCGGCAACCACGGCCACCCGGCGTATGTCGCCCGGCGCCAGCAACAGGCGGATGCGACCGTCACGACGGCAGTGCGCTTCCAGCCGGGTAAGGGCGAGGCGGCAGGCCTTGCGGCGGTTCAGAATGACGATTGGTTCCTGACGGTCGCGGTCACTCGTCGGCAGGGCCGGGACCGGGTTGAAGTGCGCCGTCGTGCTGGACCGGGTGAGCCTGTGGCGGGCAAGCTGGTGGCCGAAGCTCCGCTCGCACTGAGGGCAGGCGCAGCGGTGGCGCTGCGCGTCGTCGCGCGGGGTGGCGATTATGACTTCGCCTACGCGTCCAGGCCGGGTCGCTGGATCGACGTGGCGAAGGGCGTGGACGGCACCGTGCTGTCCACCGAGCGCGCGGGCGGCTTTGTCGGCACAATGATCGGGCCGTTCGCCGAAAAGCGATAAGGTCAGCGCGGGCCGGTCACGAAGCGGCCCGCCCAGCGCAGGAAGTGGCGCATGTTCGGCGCGTCGGTGTGGCCGCCGTCGTGCTGGCGCCACGCCAGTGCGCCGTCCAGCCGATCCTCGTTGACGGCCGGCATCGGCGTGGTGAGCGCGTCGCCCGTGTCGGGTCCAGCCGCGCCAAGCAGGCGGTACACGCGCGCGGCATCGAGCGTCGCCATCCAGCTGCCACGCTGGTCGAGCCACTTGGCGTCGCCCGCCTCCGGCACGCCATAGCTGATGAAAACCGGCCGGGGCGCCACCAGCGCGATCAGGGCGTTGCTGTCGACCGGCAGGTCGGCCGCGTCGAGCCCGGGCCGCGACACGCCCTTGGTATCGTATTTCAGGAAATTGCCGGCCATCCAGTGGTACTCACCGGTGGCGAGGTTGCCGACACTCTCGCCGAAGTTGCGGCGCAGCGGCGTGGCGCCACCCTTGCCCGACGAGCCGATCAGCCCGGTCGCGAAACGCGGATCGAATGCCAGCGCGACCAGCGCCGCCTTTCCATAGCGGGACACGCCCTCGATCCCGATCCGCTTCGCGTCGACGTTCGGGTCGCGGGCCAACCAGTCGAGCCCGCGACCGGCCGCCCAGGCCCAGGCCCGAAGCGCGCCCCAATCGTCAGGAGCGCGGGGCCGGCCACGATTGGTGAGCCCAATGATCCCGCGTCGCAGCCCCGATCCGTCATCCTCCTGCGCGCTCAGCGGATCGATCATCGCGTAGCCCCAGCCGGCCGCGATCAACTGTTCGATCGGCGGCGGCTCACCGGGCCCCGGAAAGCGAAAGGGGGCGGCGGACGCGAGCGGGAAGGCCTGGTGCCGGTCGAACACGGCAGCGAGTGGAGGATCCTGGCGGACGAGCAGGGCGCGCATGGCCGTGTTGATCCGGTCAATCTCGTCGGGATCAGGCTGCGACGGTGCGGGGAAGTCGGCGCGGCCGAACATCATCAACACCGGCACGGGGCCCTTCGCATTGGCGGGCAGTACCACGGTCATGCGCAGCCGAACCGCGATCTGCGGCGCCGCGCGATTGTCCACTGTACCGATCACACGGCGGGCGATCACCGGCTGGCCGAAGCCGATGACTTCCCGATCGGTTGCGGTCACCTGCCAGTCCACGCCCGGCACGTTCGCCGGAACCCGCCCATAAACCTCGCGCGCCAGCACCTCGGCCAGCTCCACACGACGGCGCGGCCAGCTCTTCGCGGTGACGGGGCGGCCATCCGCGAAGCGCAGCGGATCCGGCAGGTGGGGGTAGGGCGTCGCCCGCCCCTCATCCTCGTTCGCCGAGTTGGGCCGGCCCGGCTCTCCGCTGACGCCCGGCACCAGCGCCGTGATGCCGAGCTGCCCCATCATCTGCTCGCGATCCTGGTCGGCAGTGACCGCCGTTTGGGCGAGCGCGGCCGTGGCGAGCAGGACGGCGGCCAGCGCCGGCAGTGTTCGTCGCATCACTTCAGCAATGCCGCCGGGTCCGCGTCATTCTTGTAGTCCAGCACGAAGATGGGGCCGAGTTCCACAACGTGCTTCGCGGCGGCCAGGTGCACCGTCGCGCGCGCCTTCCCGGCCGTAAAGCCCTTGGGGCTCTTGGCTGCGGCCCGGTACAGTTTCCAGTCGGGGCCGACATCGGCGTTGCTGCCCGCAATGGTGGTGTAGGGGGCGTCGCCTTCCGTCGCGCCGAAAAAGGGAATGGGCGTCGTTTCGCCGGCCTTCAACTGAGGCGCGCGCATATACACGGCGACCAGTACCGTATCGCCCGCCGCGATCGGCTTTTGAATTGGGGACACCGCGCCGGTGTCATAAGGATGCGCACCCGCGCGATCGATCGTCACCTGAACCGCCTCGTTGCCCGGCACGCCTTCGACCTTTACCGCCTTGGCCTTGTTGGGGCCGTAGAAGCTCCAGTTGGTGCCTGGCTGGTTTACCGCGCGATCAAGGATGCTGGGTTCGGCCGCCTTGGCCGGGGCCGCAGCGGTTTGCGCCAGCGCGGGCGCGGAAAGAACCGACAGCGAAAGCGTAAGGCCGGCAAGCGCAAGCACGGGCGGGCGACGGGTCATAGATCCTCTCCTGTTTCTTATGTTGTTCCTCGATTGTGGCCGGACCGGCCGATCCCGGTCAAGCGTGTCTCTTCACGTGCGGGCGGGTGCCGCGGCGAGCGCGGCGGCGATGGCCTCGCGCATCGGCTTGGGCTTGAACGCCGCGTCATAGGGGCAGGGGCGACCCCGCGCGTGGTCGGGACGCGGTTCGAACCCTTCGATCCAGCTGAACCGGTCGGTCATCCCCCAGGCGAGGACGTCGCGCAGCTGCGGAAAGGACAGCGTCACGTCTAGGTAGCCGCGCGTGTAGTCGGCAACCGCCCGGTCCCGTTCCGGCACATCGGCGGGTAGATTGTTGTCGCGCACGTCGAGTTCGGTGATGAGCAGGCGATACCCCATGCCGGTCACCTCCTCCAGGAACCGGCGCCACTCACCATCCAACGCCCGCACGCTCGCGCGCGTGTCGCGGCCCTGGGCGACGATGTGCGACTGGATGCCGAGCGCGTCCACCGGCGTCCCGCGGCGGCGAAAGCCTTCCAGCAGGCGCAGCACACCCGCGCGGTGGGAGGCGTTATCCGCTTCCCAGCTCATATAGTCATTGTACACGAGCTCGGCATGAGGGGCGGACGCGCGGGCGGTGCGGAAGGCGAGGTCGATCGTTTGTTCAACGCCGCCCATCGCGTGTGACAGGGCCGTTTCCTCCAGCGCGCCGGTTTCGGGCGTCACCACCTCGTTCACGACGTCGTAGCTGCGGATGCGGGTGCCATAGCGTCGCGTCACGGTATCGATGTGCTGCGTGAGGAGTCGTGCCGCCTCCGTCGCGGGGCGCGGGCCGAAATCGTAGCTTTCGAGCCAGCGCGGCATCCACTTGCGACGGTGCCAGAGGAGGTTGTGGCCCCGCATCGCCATGCCGTTGCGATCACCCCAGCCGATCATGGCATCGAACGGCGCGAAGTTGAACCGATGCGGGCCTGGGCGCAGGAACTGCCACTTCATCTCGTTCTCGGCGACGAGCAGCCCGCAATCGGCGCGCAACAGGCGGGCGTAATCGGGGTTGAGAAAAGACCCGGTACGCGGGTTTGCCGATACGGCGGAGCCGAAGCGCAGGCCGCGCCCTTTTGCGATCGCATGGAGGCTGCGCTGCTGCGGGGCGGCGATCGCGGCAGCGGGTGCGAGCGCTGCGGCGGCGAGCATCGCGATCCCTTCGCGGCGCGTCGGCATGTTAGTCATGAAAGCCTCTCCCGTATCGGCGCGGCTCTTGCCGCCCCGGCTGTGATAGCGCTAGCATCCGCCCGCGCAATCGCGTGGAGGGGATATAAATGAGGACGTTAGGCTTGCTGGCCGGGGCGCTGGCCCTGTTGTGCGGCACGGGCGCGACCGCCCAGGACTATCATCCCGATTCCCGAGCGCCCGCTCCGGCGGTGGTGACCAAGACGATCAAATTATGGCCGAATGGCGCGCCCGGTTCCGAACGGCGCCGCGCCGAGCCCGAGCAGGCGGCGGATTACTGGATCAAGAACATTCACGACCCCAGCCTGACGGTGTACCCCGCCGACCCGCGCCATGCGAACGGCGCGGCGGTGATCGTGGTACCGGGCGGAGGCCATCGCCTCCTTGTCTGGACCACCGAAGGTATCGCCACCGCGCAGCCGCTGGCACGCCTGGGCGTGACCACCTTTGTGCTGAAATACCGGTTGGCGCGTGAGGAAGGCTCGACCTATTCGATCGAGAATGACGCGGCGAGTGATCTGCGTCGCGCGATCCGCTGGGTCCGCGCCCATGCGGCCGAGTACGGCGTCGACCCCCACCGGATCGGGGTAATGGGCTATTCGGCCGGGGGCGAACTGGTGACGCTGGTGGCGGACAATCCCCCGCCAGCGGCGTCACGGACCGGCGATGCGCTCGACAGGGTCGATGCGCGGCCCGACTTTCAGATCCTGGTGTTCCCCGGCCCGCTGGGATTGCCGGCAAAGGCGGTGGCAGGGGCGCCACCCGCGTTCCTGACGGCAGGATCGCTGGACGCTTGCTGCGCGACCCCGACGGTGACGTTGTTCGAACAGCTTCGCGGAGCCAAGGTGCCAGCCGAACTGCATATGTATTCGCACGCCGACCACGCCTTCAACCTTGGCGAAACCTCCACCTTGCTGTCGGTGGCACATTGGCCGGACCGGCTGGGCGACTGGCTGGCCGATGGCGGATGGCTTGATTCGGGGAGCAGGCGCGGTGCCGCGCCTGCCGCTAGAAGCGCCGGGTCAGCCGGAAATTGACGACCGGGTCCGCATTGCCGCTGTCATAGCGTTCGCCCGACAGCGGCACCGCCACGCCGATGTCGGCGTCGAGAATCTCGCCCAGGCGTGACCGGACGCCGCCGCCGACGGACACCAGCGTTCCGCCGCCGAAGCCGTCGCGCAGGTTGCTGACGCTGCCAGTGTCGACAAAGCCATACAGGATCGGCTTGCGGGCAAAGCCGATATTGCCCGGCACCGACCAACGCAGTTCGCCAGAGATCATGGTGCCTTGGTCGCCGCTGCGCTCGCTATAGTCATAGGCGCGGAGGAACTCGCTGCCGCCCAGGCCAACCTCCTCGGACACGAGCAGCGGCTGGAACGCGACCTGGCTCGCGACGGCAAGCTGCCCCGACAGCCGGCCGACGATGGGGCGGGTCCAGTCCGCGCTGAACGTCACTGTGGTGAAGGTGCCGTCCGCATCGCGGCGGGAGGCAAGCGGATCGCCCGCCCGGGTCGCGTCGAACAGGTCGAGTCCCTGGCTGAGCGTCGCGGAGGAGCGCAGGCGGCCGCCGGCCCAATCGGCAAAGCCGTTCAGCCCGACCCGCGCGACGGTGAGCCGGTCGCGGCGCGCCAGCACCTCCTGCCGGTCCTGCCGCACCGTTCGGATGCCGATGTTGCCCGACACCCACAGGCTGGCCTGCCGGCGGCGGAGCAGGGGGTGCAACAGGTCAAGGCGAGCCGTCCAGCTGGTACCGTCGATGTCGCGGTCGAGCAGATACGAACCCGGATGGGTGCGGGCGTAGGAGGCGCTGACCGCGATTTCCGTGCCGTCGCTGGATATCCGCTTGCCGTAGCGGGCGCGCAGATAACCGAACTCGCTCGGCTCGAACGGGGTTACGAGTTCGGTGATCGACAGGATGTCGTCATCGGCCAGCAACTGGCTTGCCCGCACCGTCAGGTCGGCCTGAAGCGGGCCGATCAGTCGCGATCCGGAATTGTCGATGCCGACGCTTGCAGAGAACGGGTCCGGCAGGATGTCTACCTCCAGTACTGTGCGAGTCCCTTCCCTCAGCACGCGCGAACGGCGCAACCAGAGCCCGTCGATGTCGCCGGCGATCAGCAGCCGCCTTTCCAGTTCCGCCTGGCGAACCGGGCCGTGGCCGACCAGTGGCTGCAACGCCGCGATCACGGCACGGTTGTTGCCACCCCGGGTGCGAACCGCGTCGATATTGCCTTCATCCAGATCGACCCGCAGGATGCCGGACGTCAATGGCTGGGCGGGGATGGACGCGCTGGCGAGAACAAAGCCCTTCTCCCGAGCGCGCTGGGCCAGAGCATCGGCCAATCCGGCGAGGGCCGGCGGTGACAGGGTACGACCGACATAGATTTCGAAAATGTCGGCGAAGTCGGATGGGCGAAGAACCTGCAACCCGGCGATCGTGATGGCGCCGACGGTAATGGGCGCGCTTCGGCTGGCGCTGGTGTCCGCTGGGGAAACGGTCGTGGGGGCAGAAGCTTCGGCCGGGTGCTCCGCGTCGCGTGGTGCTTGGGCCGCGACCTTGCTTGGATCGACGCGATCAAGGGTCGTCTGCGCCTGGGCCGCCGGAACGGTGGCCGCCAATGCTGCCAGCGCGGCGATGCTGTTTCGCTTGATCACGGAAAAACCCTTACTGCCTTATGCATCGGGCGGTACGGGCAAGACCCTAACAATCACTGAAGCTTAGGGCGCCGTTAAGCACATCGACTCATCGAAACGGCATCTTTGTTTTCTAGACCGGGCGCTTGAAACAAGGATGCCGCTGATGCGCAAGACGATTACCGGTGCTCTGGCCATGGCAATGCTGGTATCCACAAGTGGTACCGCAATGGCTCAAGCACTTACGTGGCGCGTGTCGGAAGCGGCGGGCGCGGTGACGATCCAGCGCGGGGGCGTTTCGCGCCTGGCGACGCGCGGCGCGACACTGGCCGAGGGCGACGTGGTGCAGACGGCCGGCGGCGGCCGCGCGGTGCTGGTGCATGATCGCGACTTCGTGACGGTGGCGCCCAACAGCCGCGTGTCTGTGCCCGAGGCGGCGCAGGCGAGCGGCCTGACCAAGCTGATCCAGACCATCGGCAACGCGGTCTACAAGATCGAGAAGCTTGGCGTGCCGCACTTCGGCGTCAACACCCCGTACCTGGCCGCGGTCGTGAAAGGCACGACCTTCTCCGTCACTGTCGATGCCAGCAGCAGTTCGCTCCAGGTGGTCGAGGGCGCCGTGGAAGTGGCGACGCTGGATGGCGGGGCGCGCGACCTGATTCGGCCGGGCGCGGTGGCGAGCATCGCAGCAAGCGACATGTACCGCCTGCGCGTGCAAGGCGACTTCAACCGGACCATCGACTCGCCCGCGCGCCCTGCGTCGAGCGCGCCAGCACCCGCGCCTGCGCCGACTTCATCCGCGCCTGCGCAAACGCCCCAGGCGGCTGTAACCGAGAACAAGGTCGTGGCGGTGCAATCGCCCGCCGATGTCGGCGGCGCGGTGATGGTTGGCCACGACTCGATCGACAACTCGCTGCCGGTGATTGTCGAGATAATCTCGTCCAAGCCGACCGATCTCGGCTCGGTGACCGGTGGGCTGGTCAGCGGGACGCTGGCTTCGGCGGTAACTGCGGTCGCCACTACTGTGGATCGTGTGGAACTGGCCGCCGCAGCAAAGCCGTCCACGGCAGTGCCTGCGCCGGCTGCGGGAGGGACGGTGCCATCGACTCCGACCTCGCCGGCGCCGAGTGCGGGGGGGCCGGCAACAACCGCGCCCGCGGCCCCGGCCCCCGTAGTCGAGACGCCTGCGGTCCCTGCTCCGCCCGTGACGACGCCGGCTGCTGAGACGCCGGTCACTCCAAATCCAGCCACGCAGCCCGCGACGTCACCGGCCCCGGCGGGAGACGTGTCCCCCTCGCCCGCACCAACCGGCGACGCGGGTAGCGACAAGGCGGCGGTTGACAAGGCCGCAACGGACAAGGCCGCTGCGGAAGCCCCGACTGGCAAGGACAATGGCAACGACCCCAAGCCGGATGCGGGTTCGGGCAAGGACAGCCCGGCCGATAAGGATAACGGCAAGGGCAACGACAACAAGCCTAGTGCGGGCCCGGATAAACCGAACGCCGAGAAGGACGCCAAGGACAAGGCTGACGCTGACAAGGCGGCCAAGGACAAGCCGAACGCCGAGAAGGACGCCAAGGACAAGGCCGACGCTGACAAGGCAGCCAAGGACAAGGCTGACGCTGACAAGGCAGCCAAGGACAAGGCCGACGCTGACAAGGCAGCCAAGGACAAGGCGAACGCCGAGAAGGACGCCAAGGACAAGGCTGACGCTGACAAGGCAGCCAAGGACAAGGTCGACGCTGACAAGGCAGCCAAGGACAAGGCGAACGCCGAGAAGGACGCCAAGGACAAGGCCGACGCTGACAAGGCGGCAAAGGACAAGGACGTTGGAAAAGAAGGCAAGAACAAGGGCAAGGGCGCCGACGACGATTGAGGCCCCGCGCCCGGTAAGGACGCTCCCAAGGCGGACGCCAGGCCCCAAGACGCGTCAATCCCGGTGACGGGTTGTTAGGTGGATCGAACTAAACGGCGTGCTCCCCAGTGGAGTGCGCCGTTTGTCGTTTGCGTTGTACATCAAGAAGCCGCGCCTGCTCGTGCTGGTGGCCGCCATGATCGCGGCCCTTTCCATGACATTGTCGGGCGGCACGGCACCGGTGGAACAACTGATCGACCCGTTGCGCGTGGCGGCCTGGACCCGGCCGGCCAGCGGGCAGGTCGTGGTTGTCGAGATGGACGCGGCGAGCGTGGCTGCGATCCACGAATGGCCCTGGGCGCGCGACCATTATGCCGCGGTGGTGGACGAGCTGCGCACGGCCGGAGCAGGGTCCATCACCTTTGACGTCGACTTGTCTTCTCCGGCTACTCCTGCCGGTGATGCGGAGTTGGCAAAGGCTTTGGCCAGGGCCGACGGGCTGGTCGCGCTGCCGACCTTTGGGCAGCGGGCGCGATCGGACGACCAGCGCTCCATAGACTCGCTCCCGATTCCCATCCTGCGCGACCATGTCGCTCTGGCGTCGGTCAGCATGTTGCCCGATCCCGACGGGGTGGTGCGCCGCGCGCCGTTCGGGACGGTGACGGATGGCGTGCCGCGGCCTTCGTTATCCTCCTACATGGCGCGCCGGTCCGGGAAGGCGGACGAAAGCTTTCCGATCGATTTCGGTATCGATCCCGGCACCCTGCCGCGACTAAGCTTTGTTGCCGTTCGCGATGGGCATTTCGATCCAGCGCAGGTGCGCGGAAAGGACGTGATCATCGGCGCGACCGCGATCGAGATGGGCGACCGTTATGCGACACCATATTGGGGCGTCGTTCCGGGGGTCGTCGTGCAGGCGTTGGCTGCCGAAACGCTGGGTCGCGGCGTCCCGGTGCAGGGAAGCATCTTCACAGTGCTGCTGGTGGCCGGGGCCATCGGCGCGGGTGTGTTGTTGCTGAGCGGCACGGCGGGGCCTGTAGCGGCGATCCTGGCGCCCTTTGCCCTGTTCGTGGCGGGCGTGACGGTTCAGGTTGCATGGGGGCGGGTGTATCCGCTTGCACCCGGCGTGATCCTTCTGCTTCTCGTCGCTGCGGGGCTGGCGGGGATCAAGTTCCTTCACCGGATCGAGCGTGAGCGCAGCGTGGACGCGGATACAGGGCTGCCCAACAAGCGGGTCATGGCGGCCGATCTTGCTGGCAGCGTGGACGGGCAGGTCGTGGTGGCGCTGATCGGCAATTTCGACAATCTGCTCACCATCTGTGGTGACAGGGCCGGGCACGACCTGGTGCTGCGCCTGGCGGACCGGTTGCG
Organism: Sphingomonas aerophila; assembly: GCF_014199305.1. Classification (GTDB taxonomy): domain Bacteria; phylum Pseudomonadota; class Alphaproteobacteria; order Sphingomonadales; family Sphingomonadaceae; genus Sphingomonas; species Sphingomonas aerophila. The sequence goes on along the minus strand of NZ_JACIJK010000013.1, from coordinate 23,602 downwards.
GTTCGGTGGGCAGGTATACCGGCTGGGGGACCGGCTGCTCGGGCTGTTGCTGCCCGCCGATGTCGACCTGGACGAGCATGTCGCAGGGCTGAGCGCCGTGATGAGGCAGCCAGTGGAGATCGCCGGCCGCCTGGTCGATGCCGCGGTGCATCTGGGGGTCGTCACCGGTGGCGCGGATAACGACCGGCTGTCGCGTGCGACGCGGGCGGCGAATCAGGCCGCGGCGGAGAACGTGTTCGCGCGACACGACCAGGTCGACATGGACGCGGTCGAGCGCGAGCTGATCCTGATGGGCGAACTCGACGAGGCCATAGGGGCCGGGCAGATCGAGGTGCATTACCAGCCCAAGCTCGACATCGCCGCCGATCGGATCGCCAGTTGCGAGGCGCTGGTGCGCTGGCGCCATCCGACTCGCGGGATGGTGCGGCCGGACCTGTTCATTCCGCTTGCCGAGCAGGCGGACCGGATTGGCCCGCTGACACTGTTCGTGCTCGATCGCGTCGTCAACGACCTGCAATCGTGGCGGGCGAGCGGGCTGGAGCTGACCGCGGCGGTGAACGTGTCGGCAAAGCTGGTGGCCAGCGCTTCGTTCGCGGCCAAGGTTCGCGACGTGATCGAAAGCGGGCGGGTGCGACCCGAATGGCTGATCCTGGAGGTGACCGAATCGGCGGCCTTGGCCGAACCGGAGCGCGCGGCCGCCGTGCTGGGCGAATGGCGCGCGATGGGCGTGTCGGTGTCGATGGACGATTATGGCACCGGCCAGTCGACGCTCAGCTATCTGCGCCAGCTGCCCTTGTCGGAACTGAAGATCGACCGCAGCTTCGTCCAGCACGCCCACCAGAACCGAGCCGATGCGCTGATGGTTCGGTCCACGGTCGACCTGGCGCACGAGCTGGGCATCAAGGTCGTCGCGGAAGGCATCGAGGAGGAAGCCTGCCTCAACTTCCTGCGGGAGGTTGGTTGCGACATGGCACAGGGATACCATATCGGTCGTCCGATGCCGGCCACCGACTTCGTGCAGCGCCTGACAAATACCAGTCTGGCAGCCTAACCCAGATTGGACGGGAGGCTGACATTTAGGGGCTGACAAAAAAACCTGCTCGGCTCGCCCTAATTTTGTCCGAGTGGGGGAACTATGTCCGTGTCATGACAGTAGCGTTACGAATGGAAGAACACGCGTTCGGGCCCGGGCTGCCTCGGCTTGCGCCTGCGGGCGGCGCGGCCGCTGTTCCGCATGGCGGCGCGACGCTGGCGCGAGCGGGTGTCGGCGCGGAGCTGGTCGCGCCCGAACAGTTGCGGCGTGGCAAGACGGGTTGGCCCTCGGTCGATCGCGGGCTTCGCATCGGTGCCATCGTCAACAAGCGCGCCCATCGCAATGCCGCGCGCGAAATCTTCAACGGGTCAACGCTGCTGGACTGGGCGGCTCCGTCCAGCGTTGGCGAGCTTGACGCGGCGCTGGCACGCTTCGCTGAATCCAAGATCGACACATTGGTCATCGATGGTGGGGATGGCACCATCCGAGACGTACTGAGCGCGAGTGCCCGTGTCTTCACCGGCCCTATGCCGACGATCGCGGTGGTGCCGTCGGGCAAGACCAACGCGCTGGCGATCGATCTGGGCGTGCCCGCCGACTGGTCGCTGAAGGATGCGATCGCGGCCGCGGCAACGGGTCAGATAAGAGTTCGCTCTCCCATCGAGGTGTCGCGCCTGGGGGAGGCGGGACCCGGCCTGCGCGGCTTTCTGTTCGGGACGGGGGCGTTCGTAAAGGCGACCGCGCTGGCGCAGGAAACCCACAAGGTTGGCGCGTTCCGGGGTCTTGCCGTCGGCATGGCGCTGACTGGCGGCGTTCTGCAGACCGCATTTGCCGGCAGCAACAATCATTGGCGGCAGGGCGAGCGGATGGAGATCCAACTGGAGGACGGGCGCCGGCTCGACCGCTCGCTGTATCTGGTGCTCGGCTCCACGCTGGAGCGGTTGCCGCTGGGGCTGAAGCCGTTCGGGCGGGAGCGCGCCGGGCTGAAGTTCCTGGGCATCGACGCGCCACCCCGTCACATCGTTGCGACCGCGCCGATGCTGCTGTCGGGGTCTGAGGCCGGATGGCTGGAGCGTATCGGCTATCACCGTGCCGATATGGAAGCGATGACCATCTCTGTGCCGTCGGGCTTCATCCTGGACGGCGAACTGTATCGCGGCGGTGACCTGTCAGTTCGCAAGGGAGCGCCGCTGCGGTTCCTGGTGCCATGACCGGTTCGGCGCTGCAAAGCGCTGTAATCCGGGACCTGGCGGCGGAGGTTCCGACCGAAGTGACGGAGGTTGCGCGGACCCTGGCGGCACGGCTGGGCGGGGTGGCGGTGCTGTTTTATGGCTCCGTCCTGCGCACGCGTCAGTTGGGCGACATACTGGACTTTTATGTGCTGACCGATCGCGACGGCGGCTTCGCGTCGCGGTATCTGTGGCCCGATGTCAGCTTCCAGGAGATCCCCGCAGGTGGGCGGGTGATCCGGGCCAAAGTCGCCACTATGACCCTGGCGACCTTTGAACGGGCGACGACGGGCGTATCGATCGATACCACCGTGTGGGTCCGCTTTGCGCAGCCGAGCGCGCTGGTCTGGGCTTTGGGACCGGATGAGCAGGCCCGCGTAACTCGCGCGGTTGCCGCCGCCGCCACCACCGCCGCTTCCTTTGCGGCGGCCCTGGGCCCGCGCCAGGGCCGGCCCGCCGATTACTGGCAGGCATTGCTGCGCGAGACGTACCGGGCCGAACTGAGAGTCGAGGCACCCGGGCGCGAGCTACAGGTGCTGGCCCATGCGCCCGAGCGTTATGACCAATTGCTGCCGCTGGCTTGGGACGCGGCGGGAATACCATTCCATCGCGGAAGCGAAGGGGTGGCGCCACGCCTGTCGTTCGGCCGCTGCCGCCGGCTTGCCCAGGCGTGGCTGACGCGCGCGGCGATGGGCAAGGCGCTGAACATCGCTCGGCTGGTGAAGGCCGCCTTCACCTTCGAAGGCGCCGCACGCTACGGCCTGTGGAAGATCCAGCGGCACACGGGCGTGCACATCGCACTGACACCCTGGCGCGAACGCCATCCCGTGCTGGCGGGCCCCGGCGTGTTGTGGCGCGTGCTGCGGGCGCAGAACGCGGCAGCCCGCAACGCATGACATCGGTCACCACGGCCCTGATCCTGGCGGGAAGCCGACCGGGGGGCGATCCGCTCGCCCAGGCAGTTGGCGTCCGGCACAAGGCACTGATCGAGATCGGCGGCACCAGCATGCTGGCGTACGTCGTCGCGGCGCTGCGTAGCGCGGGGATGACCCGCATCCTGGTCAGCACCGGCGACGAGGCAGTGAGCGCGGCGGCAGTGGCCTTGGGGGCGGAGCCGGTTGCGGCGGAAGCGGGGCCGAGCGGCAGCGCTGCCGCTGCACTCGCGCTGGCCGGCGCGCCGTTGCTGCTGACCACGGCGGATCACCCCTTGTTGCGGCCCGAATGGATCAGCGACTTTTTGCAGGCCGTGCCCGCAGAGGCGGACGTGGCCGTGCTGCTCGCCAGGCAAGAGGCGATCGAGCGGGACGCGCCGCCCAGCCGCCGCACCTATCTGTCCTTTGCCGATGGGCGCTGGTCGGGGTGCAACCTGTTCCTGCTCGTGACCCCGGCGGCGTCGCGCGCGCTGGATTTGTGGAGCCATGTCGAACGCGACCGCAAGCGGCCATGGCGGATCGTGCGCCGCCTCGGGCTGGGTATGATCTGGCGTTATCTGACCGGGCGGCTGACCCTGGCCGCCGCTGTGGCGCGGATCGGTGAGGGCGTCGGGATAAAGGCGCGGATCGTGGCTGCTGGGAACGGGCTGGCGGCGGTGGATGTCGACTCGCCCGGCGATCTCGAACTGGTTCGCGGCTTGCTGACATGACCGACCAGCCTGTCCGGCTGGCGATCTATGACCTGGACCGGACGATCACCGACTGGCCGACCTGGACGCCGTTTCTGCTGTTTGCGGCGCGGCGTGATGCGCCTTGGCGGCTGGCGTTGCTGCCGCTGGTCGGCGTCGCGGCGGGTGTCCGGGCAGCAGGGTTGATCGACCGCAACCGGCTAAAGATAATCATGCATCGCTTGTTGCTGGGCGGAAGGATGACACCCGACAGGGCAGCGGCAACTGGAGATGCCTTTTCGGCATGGTTCGCTCGGGATCATGTTCGGGCCGCCGCGCTGGAGCAGATGCGGCAAGACCGTGCGGAAGGGCGGCGAATCGTGATCGCCACGGCGGCGCACCACTTTTACGCCGATGCGATCGCCGCTCGGTTGGAGGTTGCCGACCTGGTCGCGACCCGGGCGCTGCGGGACGGGGCGGGGCGGATCACTCCGGCGCTGGACGGACCGAACTGTTACGCCGGTGCCAAGCAGGCCATGTTGGCATCGTGGCTGGCGGACCAGGGTGTCGCGAGGGCGGACGCGCACCTGCGCTTTTATTCAGACCATATCAGTGACGAGCCGACTTTCGCCTGGGTCGACGAGGCGGTCGTGATCAATCCGGATGCGAAGCTGCGCGCGCTGGCTGCAACACGGAGCTGGCGCTGCGCCGAGTGGCGCTAGCGCCGGTACCGCATCTTTACCCGCAGGGTACGGCCCCCTGCTGGCAGCGTGAACTGCGTATCCTTCATCGACGGCAGGCCAAGCGTCGTCGACGCATCGTTCGAGAAGCCGAACCCTTCCTTGGGCACGAACAGCGTGCGGTTGAAGTCGTGGTCGGCATTCTCGTCATGATACTGCGCCACCTCATAGATGCCGGGCGGCAGCCAGAAACAGGTCTGCGTTATCGGGGCAACAGCAGGCACCCGCGCGCGCAACAGCTTGCCGCCCTTGGCCAGGAACTTGCGGCTGTCATTGGCATAGACCGTAAACGCGACCTCTCCATTCCCGTTGCGGAGCCCGGTGGCCTCCACGGTCAGGCGCGCGGCGCCGGGCGTGTGCGCTCCGGTGCAGGACTGGGCTGATGCGGTGGTGGGCGACAGTGTGGCGAAGGCAGCGGTGAACAGGCCGGCGGTGATCGCAGTTCTCATGGTCATCGCTGATCCTTAGGGCCGCGAAGCTGAACCTTTGATGGGCGCACAAGGTTCAGCTGAATTGTTCGACGATGGCAGCAGCGGCGCGATCGGCCGCGGGCTGATCCGTGTGGTCGAAGGTGGCGGCGAACGCGGCGCGCTGCGCTGCGTCGAATCGGTGCGGGTCAGCCGCCGCGCGGTCGAGCGCAGAGGGGAGCTGGTCGATCGTCTCCACCACCTCCCCCAGGTGCCAGTGCGCGAAATTGGGATCGTCACGCCAGTCGAGCCCCGCGGCGTTGATGAAGATGGCCGGGCGGGGGCGCGCGATCCATTCGTAGATCTGGCTGCTTGCGTCGCCAATGTAGATGTCGGCGCCGCGTGTATAGGTCATGTCGACCGAGCGATCGCTTCCCTGGTCGATGATCATGTGCGGGTCCTCACGATGGCGGCCAGCCACATCGGGCCGCCAATGGAGCTGCCGGTGCTCTACCGAGGCATGGATGCGGCGCTGGAACAGCATGACATGGGGCGCGAACACCAGATCGAAGCGGGACTGGCCAGCGAACCAGTCCAGGATCGCCGGCCCCATCCGGTACCAGGATGACAGGCGCGGATCGAAATGGGGATTATAGAGCACGGTGGGCCGGTTGTCGGCGAACAGGCGCGGTGGATCGCCGGCCCCGATCGTGTCGAACTTGGGATAGCCGATGATGCGATAGCTGTCGGGCGTGACCAGCCCTGCGTCGAGCATGCGGTCGCGCACTTTCCTGCCCGACAGCAGGACCAGGTCGAACTGGCGCGCCACGGCGCGAAATCCGACGGATCGGTCACCAGCGCCATGCGGGATCCAGACGAACTTCAGGCCGTGCAGCCCCATGCGCTCGCGCAGCAGCAGCGACGTGGTCTCGGGCACCACCAGCACGTCAAGCTCGGCAAAGGCCGCCCGGTTCTGCCACAAGGTCGCGACGCGGCGGAACGGGGCAACGAAGCGGAGCACGCGGTCCAGCGTCATGGCGCCGCGGCCGATCGCCAGCGGCACGAAACGGACCCGCGCCGCCGCCTCCGCCCCGATCAGCGCCCGCACCCGCGCCGCCTGTTCATCGGACGAGGTCAGCACCCGCACCTCCACCCCCGGATAGCGCAGCAGTGCCGGGATGACAGGCGCGGTGTGGCTGATCTGGTGCAGCGCGTCGTGATTGTAGAGGAACCCGACCTTCATCGCGTGACATATTCCACGATCGCGTCTGCTGCCCGTGCCGCGGCGCCGGGGCTGGTATCGCCCAGGCTCGCCGCCGCCATCGCGCGCTGCCGATCAACATAGAGTGCATGGCGGGCGGGGGCGGCGCGGATCGCGTCCATCAACTGCGCCGGATCGTCCACCACGTCACCCAGATGCCAGTGCGCGAAGCTGGGGTCATCACGCCAGTCGATCCCGTGCGCGTTGAGGAAGACGCAGGGGCGCGGGTCGGCAAGGAATTCATATACCTGGCTGCTGACATCCCCGACATAGATGTCGGCTGCAACCGCATAGCTCATGTCCACGGACCGATCGGAACCGGGGTCGACCAGGACGTTGGCGGTGCTGCGCGCCCGCCACTGATCGCGCAGCTCATCGTTACAACGCCGGAACAGCTTGACGTGAGGCGCGACGATCAGGTTGATCGACGGGTCGGCCGCGAACCCATCGAGCATGGGTTCGATGAAGCGATACCAGGAGGTTAGCTTGGGTTCCTTGTGCGCGTTATAGAGCACGATGGGGCCCGGGCTGGCGAAGGGCAGCCCCTCTGCCGTTGCCAGGTGAGCGGCGGTGTCGAGCTTTACCGACCCTGTCAGTGCATAGCCACCCTCTCGCACCAGTTTCGCTTCCAGCATCCGCGCGGCGGTTTTCGGGCCGGCAAGAAGGACCAGGTCGAAGGTGGCGATGCGGGGAATGAAGCCGCGCGCCCGATCGCCGAATCCGTGCGGGCTGTAGATCAGCACCGGATGTTTGGCACCCAGGCGGCGCAACGCGGCAACCGTGTTCTCCACCGCGAACACCGCGTCATAGCCGTCCAATTCGGCGATGTTGTCCCGCATCACCATGTCCTTGAACATGCCAAGCCGCTTCAGGCGCTGGAGGGCGCGGGTCAGGAACGATCGGTGCAGCCGCCGATAGTTCCCCGGCGGCGCGTCCATGGCGCGGCGTACGCGCTCCAGATGATGCGGCGTGTCCGGGTCGTTGTAATAGTTCACCACCGTCCAGCGATGCCGGTCCGCGAGTTCCAGCGCGATCGCCGCACCATGGTAGCACTGGTAGGCCTCGGCGATATAAAGGAAGGCGATCCGCATGGGTGCGCGCCTTATCGCACCCGAACACAATGGGAAGAAGTCGTTGGTATCCTCCACGCGGCAACCGACGCCGTTCGGCCGCGCCTTGCGCAATGTTGGCTGGCTGTTGACGGGCAAAGGGGTCGGTGCGGTCCTGTCGATCGTCTACCTGGCGCTCGCGACCCGGTCGCTGGGCGTGCAGAAGTTCGGCCAGTTCTCTCTCGTGCTTAGCACGGCACAGGCGGTGGCCGCCTTTGCCGGGTTCCAGACCTGGCAGATCGTGGTGCGGTTCGGGATGGCGCACCGTGAGCGGCCGGGCGGCGGCGACATGGCGGCGCTGGCCCGGGTCGTGCGATTTTGCCTGTTGCTCGACCTGGGGGCGGCACTGGTCGGCTGCGTGCTCGCGTCGATTGCGATGCTGTTGATGCAGGATCACTTCGGCTGGTCCCCCCACCTGACGCGCAACGCGCTGTTGTTCAGCTTCGTGTTGTTGCTGTCCGTCCGATCCACTGCGGTCGGTGTCCTTCGACTCCACGACAAGTTCGCGACCGGGGCGGGGGCCGATGCCGTGACCCCGCTGGTGCGGTTCATCGGCGCGGGGATCGCGGTGTGGTGGCATGCGACGGTCACCGGCTTCCTGATCGCCTGGGCCGCGTCCGAGGTGCTGACCGCTGTCGCCTACTGGATCAGCGCGTCACGTGCCGCACCCGGATTGATGAGCCACTGGCGGGGCGGCTTGCGCGCGCCGGCGGAAAATCCGGGGCTGTGGCGCTTTGCCTTCGTCACCAACATCGGATCGACACTGACCGTCGCGTCACGCCAGGTGGTAGTGGTGCTGGTCGGGCTGGTGACCGGCGCGGCAGCGGCGGGTAATTATCGCCTGGCCTATCAGCTCAGCCAGTCGCTGGTCCGCCTTGCCGACATGTTCGCGCGCGGCGTGTTTCCGGAGGTGAGCCGTGCCGACGCCAGCCGCACGTATGAGGGGCTGGTCGCGCTGGTCCGCCAGTCGGGCAAGCTGGCGGTTGCGGTGGGCGGCGCGACCTGTGTGCTGGTGCCGTTGCTCGGCTCACCCGCGCTGCACCTGATCGCGGGGGCGAAGTACCTCGGCGCCTATCCGGTTCTGGTGCTGCTTGGCATCGCGGCGGGGTTCGACATCATGGCGGTGGGGTTCGAGCCGGTGTTGCTCGGCACGGGTCACGCGACGCAGGCGCTGGTGATTCGGGTCGTCGCCGCGGCCGTGCTGTTCATTGCCGTGGCGCTGTTGATGCCGCCGCTGGGCGTGATCGGGGCGAGCATCGCGTCGCTGATCGCGTCGGCCTTGCTGCTGGCGATGCTGGTCCACGCGGCGTTGCGGCTGATCCGCGGCCTTGCCCGATCAGCCGCCTGACACTCATCGGTTGGTTGCGGGTCGCACGGCGCGGGAGGTGATCGGCGTTGACGCGGGCAGTTCCCCGGCGAGCTGCGTCTTCACCTTCTCCGCCGCGGCCATGACCCGCAGGACGTTGCCGCCCGCCAGCTTGGCGACGTCCTTGTCCGACCAGCCGCGCCGCATCATCTCCGCCAACAGGGCAGGGTAGGTGGTCACGTCACCCAGCCCTGCCGGCAGGGTCGAGCCCACGCCGTCATAATCGGAGCCGATCCCGACGTGATCGACGCCCGCGACCCGCGCGACATGATCGATATGGTCCGCCACCTGCGCGAGCGTGACCTGCGGGGCAGGGTGCTGGGCGAGCCAGGCTGCATAGTCCGCCGCGGCCTTTTCAGGCTGGCCGATGTCGAGCCCGCCATAGGGCGGCGCATTGAGGCGGGTCTTTTCCGCGGCCGCATCGGCTGACCAGCGGCGATACGCATCGGAGACGTAGCCGGGCGCATAGTCCACCATGACGACGCCGCCGTTGGCGGCGACCAGCTTCAGCGTCGCATCCGACACGTTGCGAGGATGGTCGTTGATCGCGCGGGCGCCCGAGTGGGAGTATATCACCGGCGCGCGGGTCACCTCCAGCGCATCGCGCATCGTGTCCTCGTTCACATGGCTGAGGTCGACCAGCACGCCCAGGCGGTTGAGCTCTCGCACGACCTGCCGGCCAAAATCGGTCAGGCCGCCATGCTTCGGATCGTCGGTGGCCGAGTCCGCCCACTCAATGGTTCGCGAATGGGTCAGCGTCAGGTAACCCGCGCCCAGCGCCGCATAGGTGCGCAGCACCGATAGGTCGGCATCGATCTGACCGCCGCCCTCAACCCCGATCAGGCAGCCGATGCGGCCAGCCTTGTGTGCGCGGCGAACCTCGTCCGCGGTGCGTACGATCGTGAAAGTCTGGGGGGAGCGCGCCGCGAGTGACCGGACGAGGTCGATCTGCTCAAGCGTCTGTTCGACCTGTTCAAGGCCCGGCAGGTCGGGGGACACCCAAACCGACCAGAATTGCGCGCCGACCATGCCGCGCCGCAAACGGTTGATGTCGGTGTTGTACGGCTCAGGCCGGGCAGACAGGTCGGTCAGGTCCATCGTCCAGCGCGCGTCGCCCTCCCGCTCGCGCAGCGCCTCGGGCCAGTCATTATGCCCGTCGATGAGGGGGGTCGCCTTCAGCACGCGCGCGACGCGGGCGGCATAGTCCTGTGCCAAAGCCGGTGTCGCAGCCACCAAGGTCGCCGCCGCGAGAAGGAGGCTGAGGCGCAGGGATTTTCTTTTCGTCGTGCGCGACCAGTTGTCCTGCATTTCCATCCCCTGAATGTCCGATTGGCGCAGGCTGGAGGATGCCCGTACCGATGTACAGGGCACGGACGTTCCGCCCGACGCGGGGGCGAAGTTTCCGCGCGGGCGGAACAGGACCGGCGAGCCGAACGCTTCGCCGCCATGCCGACCGCTGCAATCGAGAATGCCACCATCGCATACCGGGACGGCGGGCCTCGAGATGGGCAGCCGGTGCTGCTGATCCATGGCTGGCCCGATGACGCATCTACCTGGGACGAGATAGCGCCGCTGCTGCACGGGGCGGGGTTGCGGACCATCGTGCCCACCCTGCGCGGCTTTGGCGACACGCGGCTGCATGGCGATGCGCCACCGTTCGGGAACAGCGCCACGCTCGCGATCGACATGATCGGGCTGATGGACGCGATCGGCGTCGAACGGTTCATGGTGGCGGGCCACGACTGGGGATCGAACATCGCCGAGGCGCTGGCGGTGGGCTGGCCCGACCGGACGGAGCGAATGGCGATGCTCTGCTCACCGCCGCGACTGGGCGGGGTGCCGACCCCATCCTTCGACCAGACGCAGCGGCAATGGTATCACTGGTTCATGGCCACCAAACGTGGTGCCCAGGCGGTGCGCGACGACCGCCGCGGCTTCGCACGCCGGCACTGGGACAACTGGTCGCCCGCCGGCTGGTATAACGAGGCGACGTTCGACCGCGTCGCCCGGTCATGGGACAATCCCGACTGGGTCGATGTGACGCTTCATAGCTATCGCTGCCGCTGGGAAGAGGCGGAGCCCGATCCCCGCAGCATCTGGCTGGAAGACAAGATCAGGGAAACGCAGACGCTTTCGCTGCCGACAATCTACGTCCAGGGCGCGGACGACGGGGTGAACCCGCCCTCGGCAAGCAGCACGGTGCCGGCCAAGTTCGCCGGTCCCTTCGCCTTTGTGACGGTGCCAGGCGTTGGCCACTTCGCGCAACGCGAGAACCCGCGCGAGGTCGCGCGACACCTGATCCACCTCTTCACCGGCGATATCGCCACCCTCGCCGACAGTACCGACAGGAGCCTTCCCATGACGAAAGCCACTTCCCTGATCGTCGGCGTTGCCGCCGCTGGCCTGATTGCCGCGACGGCGCTGGGGATCGCCCAGGCCCAAGGGCGCAGCGGGCAACTGACTCAGGTCGCCCAGTTCGATCATCAGGTGACCGGCGTCGCCGTGGTCGCGGATGGCCGCCGCTTCGTGAACTTCCCGCGCTGGACCGATGACGCGCCGATCTCCGTCGCGGAGGTGATGAAGGACGGCAGTCTGCGCCCCTATCCCGATGCCAAGTGGAACAGCTGGCGCAACGCGCGCGCCAACGAGCTGCCGGTCGGGCACTATTTCGTCTGCGTGCAGTCGATCGTTCCGGACGGTCATGGCAACTTGTGGGTGCTCGACCCCGGCGCGCCCGGCAATGAGAAGATCCTCGAAGGCGCGCCCAAGCTGGTCAAGGTGGACCTGCAAACCAATCAGGTTAGCAAGGTCATTGCCGTTCCCGGCGACGTCGCGCTGCAAGGGACCTATCTGAACGACATCCGATTCTCACCCGACGGAAAGATCGGCTACATCACCGATAGCGGCACGCGCGGCGCGATCATCGTCGTCGACCTTGAATACGGCAAGAGCTGGCGCGCGCTCGACGGGCACCCATCGACCCAGATCGACAAGACGGTGAAGGTGGAAATCGAGGGCAAGCCGCTGGTCCGCCCGGATGGCCGTCAGCCCATGTTCTCCGCCGACGGCATCGCGATCTCAGCCGATGGACGCACGCTCTATTGGCAGGCGCTGACCGGCAAGACGCTATACTCGATCGACACGGCGCTGCTGCAACAGGGCAGGGGCGAGCAGGACCGCGCGGCGGGCGTGAAGACGGTGGCGCAGACCCATGTCGCGGACGGGCTGTGGATGAGCAAGGCCGGGGTGCTGTATCTCACTTCGCCCACCGATTATTCGATCAAGCGTCTGGCCGGGTCGACAGTGGAAACGGTGCTGACCGACAAGCGGCTGCGCTGGCCCGATACCTTCGCCGAAGGGCCGGACGGGACGATGTACGTGACGGCTAGTCACATCCAGGACACGCAGTGGTTCACCCCCGGCGCGCCGCCCTCGGTCCGGACACAGCTTTTCTCATTCAAGCCGGCCGGCTGATCAGAAGCGATAGGTCGCGCCCGCTTCCGCTGCCACGAAGCGGTCGGGTGCGATGTCGGCGTCGGCGAGCGCGGTCGCCAGCTCATCCACGGGAGCCTCGCGCGGCTCGTCGGTGAGCTGGAACGTGCCCCAATGGATGCCAAGCGCGTGGGCGGCGCCAAGGTCCTGCATGATGCGGACCGCCGCTGCCGGGTCGACATGCTGGTCGCCCATGAACCAGCGCGGTTCGTACGCGCCGATCGGGATCAGGGCGAGATCGGGCGACCCATGACGGGCGCGCAGGTCATGGAAGATTTTGCCGGTTCCGTAGCCCGTGTCACCGACGAACCAGATGCTGGCCACGGGTGTGTGGATCCAGTGCCCCGACCATAGCGCCATTCGGCGGTCACGGGCGCCCCGGGCAGACCAGTGATTGGCGGGGGTCAGTGTCGAGGAGCAGTTTCCGCCCAGATCAAGGCGATCGTGCCAGTCGCCGACGACGATGCGCGCGCCCGGCACGGCCGCCCTGACGATCGCGTCGTTGCCTAGCGGCATGGCGAACAGCGGCGCGAAGCTCGCCTGCAATCGGCGGAGCGTGGCGACGTCCATATGGTCGTAGTGATTGTGGCTGAGCAGGACCGCGTCGATCGGGGGCAGGTTCTCGAACGCCACACCCGGTGCCGTAACCCGCTTGGGGCCGGCGAAGCTCAACGGGCTCGCACGATCGGACCAGACCGGATCCGTCAGCAGGTTCAGCCCGGCGACCTGGATCAGCAGGCTCGCGTGACCGACCATGGTGACGGTCAGCGCATCGACCCTGGCTGCTGGACGTGCAGGCGTGACGGGTGCGCCCGTTGGCCACTTTGCCGCAGCGTCTGCCATCTTCCAGCGCAGAACCTGGCCCAGGCTGCGGTCGGTTGAGGGCTCGCCGGGGTTGAAGAAGCGTGTTCCGTCGAAGTGATCGCTCGACGGGCCGGCGTAATGGGGATTGCGGGGCATGAGCTGACGCTAGCCCAGCGGATGCGGTCAGGTCATCCGGCATCCGCACCGCACCGCTCGATCAGGCGGTCGAGGAACGGGGCCTGGCTGACCAGCATCATGGTGCGTGCCTGATCCAGGCCGAACCAGCGCGCTTGATCGACCTCGGGGATTGTCATGGTCCTGCCGCTTCGGGGAGGCCAGGCGATCTCCACCGTGTTGCTGACGACCTTGGCTGGGTCGAGGTCAAGACTAGCGGCAAAGGCGACCACCGTCTTGCCGCCCGACTGGCGCACCTCGCCCAGCGGGGTTAGGGGAACGGCAACCCGGATGCCGAGTTCCTCGGCCGCTTCGCGCCGGGCGGCGGTTTCATCATCCTCGCCGGGTTCCACCATCCCCTTGGGCAGTTGCCATGCGCCCACGTCCTTGTTGCGCCAGAACGGGCCGCCGGGGTGAACGAGGAGAACTTCGAGGCCTTGGGCGCCCGGGCGGTGCAGCAGCACGCCGGCACTGCGCTTCACTACCATGGCCTGCCCGCCGCATCGATGCGCATCGTCGCTTCCCCTTTAGACCGGCGCGGGCTTGATCGACCCGTCGCCCTTGTTTTCTGAAGCGACAGAACGCGTATGATGACGAACGTTCCCGCGTCCGAGCGCGACGAACGCAATCGATCCGCAGGCGCGAGGAACGCCGCGGGTTCCAGCTTGTTACGCCCCCATGGCCTTCGCAGTTGCAGCGACAGATGGCGGTGATCACGCCGGACGACCACCGTTAGTGGAAGAAACCGACCCCGGCGTGGCGGAACAGCTTCCCGCACCACCAGAGGAGTTGCTGCGCGAGAGCAGCCTGTTCCTGGATTTCGACGGAACGCTGGTCGCCATCGCGGAGCAGCCCGATGCGGTGATCGTCGAGGAAGTGCTCAAGTCTCTCTTGCCGCGCCTGCTCGTGTCGCTTCAGGGTCGCGTCGCGATTATCAGCGGACGTGCGCTAGGGGAGATCGATAGGCTTTTGGTCGGGGGGCGTTTCGCGGCGAGCGGAAGTCATGGCCTGGAAGTCCGCTTCCCGGACGGGCGGCTTATCACCCCTGCCACGCCCGCTGCCCTGTCGGAGGTCGTTGCGGACATGCGGGCGTTGAAACGTGCGACGCCGGGGCTGGTGGTCGAGGAGAAGCCGTTCGGGGCCGCGTTGCACTACCGGACTGCGCCGGCCGCCGAAGAAGCGTGCCGCGCGCTTGCGACCAAGCTGGCCGAGCGCGACGGCCTTACCTTACAGCCCGGCAAGATGGTGTTCGAGATCAAGGTCGCCGGGGAGGACAAGGGCACGGCCCTGCGCGCCCTGATGGCCGATCCGGTGATGGCGGCCGGGCGCCCGATCTTTATCGGCGACGACCACACCGACGAGGTGGCGTTCGAGGCCGCAGCAACCATGGGTGGAACCGGCATCCTGGTCGGCCCGGCGCGGCCTACCGCCGCCCGTTATCGTTTGGTCGATGTGCCGGCGACACTTGAATGGCTCCAACGCGCGCAGAAAGCACTCGCATGACACCCGATCTCGACCTGTGGCCCATCGGTAATTGCCAGGTCAGCGCCCTTGTCGACCGGGCCGGGCGGTTCGTCTGGGGATGTGTGCCGCGCGTCGATGGCGAGCCGGTCTTTTCGGCACTGGTCAACACGCGCGACGAGGACCAGCGCGGCATCTGGTCGATCGAGCTGGAAGGCTGCACCCGCACCGAACAGGCGTATCGCCGCAACACGGCGGTGCTGGTCACCCGCCACAGCGACGACGCGGGCAACGCGATCGAGGTGGTCGATTTCTGCCCGCGGTTCGAGCGGCATCATCGCCTGTATCGGCCGGTCGCCTTTGTCCGGACGGTACGGCCATTGTCCGGCTCGCCCCGGATCACGGTGCGGCTGCGACCGTCAAGCGGGTGGAGCGGGGAGGTGCCGGCAACCACCTCCGGCTCCAATCACATCCGCTTCCTGGTCGATCCCCAGCCGCTGCGCCTCACCACCAACGCCCCGATCGGCCTCATCCAGAACGAACGAACGTTCCGGCTGGAGCATGAGCTATGCTTTTTCCTTGGACCGGACGAAAGTTTTTCGGGCGACCTGTCGGTAACGGTCGGGCAGATGCTGGCCGACACCACGCAGGAATGGATGGAGTGGGTGCGCGGGCTCGCCACGCCGCTGGAATGGCAGGAAGCGGTGATCCGCGCCGCCATCACGCTGAAGCTTTGCCAGCATGAGGAAACAGGCGCGATCGTCGCGGCGCTGACCACGTCTATTCCCGAACATGCCGGCTCGCAGCGAAATTGGGATTATCGCTACTGCTGGATCCGCGATGCCTATTACACGGTGCAGGCGCTCAATCGCCTGGGCGCGCTCGACGTGCTGGAAGGCTATCTGGCCTACCTGCGCAACATCGTCGACCAGTCGCAGGGCGGGCACATCCAGCCTCTTTATGGCGTGCTGGGGGAATCGACGTTGGAAGAGCGCGAGGAGCCATCGCTGGCGGGATATCGCGGCATGGGGCCGGTGCGCGTGGGCAACCAGGCCTATGAACAGGTCCAGCACGACGCCTATGGCCAGATCGTGCTGTCCAACGTCCAGGCGTTTTTCGACCACCGGCTGTTCCGCATGGCCGACCTTGGCGACTTCGAAGCGCTGGAGCGGGTTGGCGAGCTCGCCTGGGAAGTTCATGACAAGGCCGATGCCGGCCTGTGGGAGCTGCGCACGCGCCAATCGGTGCACACCTATTCGACGGCCATGTGTTGGGCGGCGTGCGACCGGCTGGCCAATGCCGCCAAGGTGCTTGGGCTGGAAGACCGGCGAGTGCTCTGGCAGGAGCGGGCCGACCAGATCCATACCACCATCCAGCAATCGGCATGGCGGGACGAGACAAGTCGCCTGTCCGCCACGTTCGAGGGCGATGACCTGGACGCGAGCCTGATCCAGCTGCTCGACCTTCGCTTCCTGGAGCCGAAGGACCCCCGTTTCCTGTCGACGCTGGACGCGGTGGAGGCGGGACTGCGGCGTGGGTCGCACATGCTGCGTTATGCTACCGAAGACGACTTCGGATTACCCGAGACCGCGTTTAACTTCTGCACCTTCTGGTTGATCGAGGCGCTGCACCTGACCGGCCGGCACGCGGATGCGCGGAAGTTGTTCGAGGAGATGCTATCCCGGCGGACGCGATCGGGTCTGTTGTCGGAGGATATCGACCCGGTATCGGGCGAGCTATGGGGTAATTTCCCGCAAACCTATTCGCTGGTCGGGATCATCAACTGCGCGGTGCTGCTGAGCCAGCCCTGGGGAACTATTCGTTGAACCGTTTGATCATCATTTCCAATCGAGTTTCCGCTCCCAACCAATCGGGCGCGCAGGGTGGGCTTGCGGTCGCGCTGCAGGCGGCGCTGCGTGAATATCGCGGCATCTGGTTTGGCTGGTCCGGGGAAACCGTGGAAAGCTTTACCGGCAGCATTAATTTCAACCGGGCCGAAGGAGTCACCACCGCGACCGTCGACCTGGAGGAACAGGACGTCGACGAATATTACAACGGCTACGCCAACCGGACGCTGTGGCCGCTATTCCATTACCGAATCGACATCGCCGAATATGAGCGCGGCTTTGCCGGCGGCTACCAGCGCGTCAACGACCGCTTCGCCGACACCGTGGTCCCCTTGATCGAGCCGGACGATACGGTCTGGGTGCAGGATTACCACCTGTTCCCGTTGGGCGACGCGCTGCGTCAGCGCGGCTGCCGCAACAAGATCGGCTTTTTCCTCCACATCCCTTGGCCACCACGCCGGCTGCTCGCGACCCTGCCCGAAGCAGCGACGCTGACCCGGACGCTTTTCGCCTATGACGTGGTCGGTTTCCACACGGAGGAATGGCTCGACTCGTTCCGCGATTACGCCCGCAACGAGCTTGGCGCGGTGGAAGAGGAGGGCGATGTGCTCTGCCTCGATGGTCGCCGGGTCAAGCTGGTGGTGGCGCCGATCGGCATCGACACCGCCGAGTTCGTCGCAGCGGCGAGTTCGGTGCCGGCCAGGCTCGCCTTTCGCCAGATGCGCCAGAGCGCCACGGGGCGCGACCTGATGGTCGGGGTGGACCGGCTCGACTACTCAAAGGGGCTGGAAGAACGATTCCTGGGTTATGAGCGGTTCCTCAACGAATACCCGGAGGAGCGGAAGGAAGTTTTCCTGCTCCAGATCGCGCCGCCTTCTCGCGGGTCGGTCGAGAGTTACCAGCGGATTCGGACGACGCTGGAAGGACTGGCTGGGCGGATCAACGGTGCCTATGCCGATGTCGACTGGGTGCCGATCCGCTACGTCAACCAGGGCTATCCGCGGGGCGTGCTTGCCGGCATCTACCGGGCGGCGAAGATCGGGCTGGTAACGCCCTTGCGCGACGGCATGAATCTGGTCGCCAAGGAATATGTGGCGGCACAGGACCCGGCCAATCCCGGCGTGTTGATCCTGTCGCGTTTCGCCGGTGCCGCCGCGCAGCTTGGCAAGGGCGCGGTGCTGGTCAACCCTTATAGCGCGGAGGAGATGTCGGACGCGATCATGCTCGCGCTCAAGATGCCGCTGGAGGAACGCCAGCAGCGCTGGCAGGCGATGATGGAGAACGTCACGGCGGAGGACGTGCTCTGGTGGCGCCAGCGCTTCACGGACGCGCTCGAAGAAGTTTAATATGGCCGACCAGTACTCGAACGCCGGTTGACTACCTAGCCAGAGGTGTTGTTCGCGAGCGGTATACCCAACAGAGCTGGACCCCAAGACTGGTGACGACGGGATAAGCGCGGCGCGCACTTGAAGCGGTACTGCTTACTAGGCGGATGCACCACTACCGATGTTTGCAATGAATACTTAACGTCAGAAGCGCCGACGTTGTTTGAGGTCCGGTTCTGAATTAGGTCCGGCTCTGTTCTGATCCAACCCGTGCCATTGTCTGTGTCAGTCTAGCTGCCGGCAAACGTTGGGACGACGACGGCGGTTAGCCCTAGTGCATCGGTGGTGGGGCGATGCTCACCTGAAGCGGGCCGGGCCGTGCGACAATCATCGCGTCGTCACCGGATCGGGCGGGGGCAGCTTGGTGATCTCTCCCAATGCTGCCTGCGCGCCGGCATCCCGCGCCGGGCGGTCGCGCTTGTTGTCGCCAACGGTCAGATGATCAAGCGCGCTGACCGCCGGGGTAAACAACGGAATGTCGCCGCGGTGGAACACGCGTTCATAATGCGCATCCGCATCATAGCCTTCCAGGCCCGGAACGAGCAGCGGCCCTTCGAGCAGCCCGGCCGACGCCAGCAGGCTGGCGCGGGCGAGATACTCGTTCGCGACCGTGATGTTGTAGTTATTGCGCACGGTCAGCAGGTCGCGGGCAAGGTCCAGAACGTCCAGCGTGGTGCGGTCACCCGCCTTTTGCTGAAGCAGGGCACCGTCGTAAGCGCGCTGGGCGGCCGCGATCGCCGACCGGTAATCGCCCAGGCTCGCCCGCGAGGAGGCAAGCTGGTCCCAAGCGCTGCCGATCGATTCGCGCGTGTCGCGATAAGCCTGGTCGAGCAGCCGCCAGTCGGACTGGTTCGCTTCCCGTGCCTCGTTGGTCCGCTCGCGACGCAGGCCCGAGTCGATCAACGGCTGGCTGAGGACCACCTGGCCCACAAGCTGGGTCGTGCGCAGATTGTCGTTATAGGGTGACACGGAGCCGTAGTCCGCCGTTCCACGCAGATCGACCCGCGGCAGATACTCCGCCTTTGCAGCGCTGACCGCGGCGCGTGAGATCTTTTCGCGCGACTGGGCCGCACGGATCAGCGGGCCGTTCGCCTCCGCATAGGAGTAAGCGGCGTCGAGCGCGGTGAAGCGGATGTCCAGCAGATCGGGCGGCAGCAGGTCGCCCGGAGGAGCGCCTACCGAGGCCAGGAACTGCTTTTGCGAAATGCCAAGCTGTCCCTCGGCCTGCAGAAGCTGAGCACGGCCCAGGTCCACGCGCGTGCGGGTCTGGTCCAGGTCGGTCAGCGTCAGATCCCGTACGTCGAACCGGATCTGGTTCTGGCGCAGCTGCTCTTCGAGCAGGGCAAGGTTCTGGCGAGCAATGGTGACGGAGGTCGCGTCACGCAGCACCGACACATAGGCCGTCACGACGCCGTTCAGCGTCTGCGCTTCGGTGATGCGCAGGCTGTCGCGCTGGAACTGCGAGCTTGCGATCGCGCCGGCTTCACTCGCAGCGTTGCGGCCAAAGGTGAAGACTGGCTGGTTAAGGACGAGCGATGCGGTGCTCGCCCAGCCGCGCGCGCCGGCAAAGGTGCCGGGCAACACTTCAACGCGGCTGCGCGTAAAGGTGTAGGCACCCGTGGCCGAAAGCGCCGGGCCAAAGGCGGAGCGTGCCTGGGGAACGCGATAGTCCGCGGCGCGCGCCTGTGCCCGCGCGGCGAGCAGGTTGGGGTTGGTCCGATACGCCACCGTGATCGCTTCGGCGAGCGAGCGCACGGGCGCCAGCGCCGGCACCGGGTCGTTGCGGTCACGCTCTGGCCCGCCCGACAGATAGCCACCACCATCGGGGCGATAGGTGGGGGAGGGGCGTGGCCCCGCCACCGGTGCCACCTGGATCACCTGTGCTGACGTGGACGCGGGCGGCACGTCGGGCGTGCCCGTGACCGGGGCGGCGGCAGGCTGCTGGCCGGGCTTCGCGACCGGGGCCGGCGCTTGCGGCGACGCTGGGCGGGTCGCCGGCCGGGTTTGCGCGGCAGCGATGGTGGCCATGCTGCAGGCAAGCAGCAGGGCTGGTGCGAAATGTCGGATCATGCAGCCCTCTGGCTTAGTTGTCGCGGAAGGCGCGAGCGAACTGATCGCGCAACGGCTTGGTCATGTAGCTCAGCATCGACCGGCTGCCCGTGGCAATGAACACCTCGGCGGGCATGCCCGGGCGCAGCTTCAGCTCGGGCCAGCGGGCAAGATCCGCCTGATCGACCTCGATGCGAACCGCGAAATAGCTTTGCCGCGTTTCCTGGTCGTTGGTCCGCTCCGGCGCGACCAGCATCACCCGGCCGGTGATTTCCGGCGTCGCGGTCGAGTTGAACGCGGTGAAGCGGATCCGTGCATCCTGGCCAGTCTGGACCTGGTCGATGTCGCCGGGGCTGACCATGGCTTCCACCAGCAGGCGATCCTGGTCGGGCACGATCTCCATGATCGTTTCCGCCGGGCGGATCACGTCGCCGATGGTGGCAAAGGCGAGCTTGTCCACCGTGCCCGAATAGGGTGCGCGAATGACGCTGCGTTCATGGATGTCGGCGGCGTTGACGCTGCGGATCTGTTCCTGGTTCAGGCTGCCGTTGATGGTGGCAAGCTGGGTACCCGCATCGCTCCGCCGCGTCTGGCCAAGCTGGATCAGCTGTTCGTTCGCTTCGGTGATGCGCGCCTGTGTTTGCGCGATCTGCGCCTGCAGGGCGGCGATGCTGCCCTCCATGTCGGCGCTGGTCCGTTC
The DNA here is from genome assembly GCF_014199305.1 of Sphingomonas aerophila. GTDB lineage: Bacteria > Pseudomonadota > Alphaproteobacteria > Sphingomonadales > Sphingomonadaceae > Sphingomonas > Sphingomonas aerophila. Next base: position 2,945 of record NZ_JACIJK010000013.1, on the reverse strand, counting down.
AAGCTGGTTGACGCGGGAGATGGTGACCAGGTCCTTTTCCCACAGCTCCTTGACGCCCTTGCGCTCGGGCTCGATCAGGGCAGCCTGCTTCTGCAGGGCGCGGATCTGCGCCTCATAGCCGTCGATCTGCTTGCGGTTCTGTGCGACCCGCGCTTCCAGCTGGGCGCGCATGCCGCCTTCCTCGGCGCGACGGATGCGGTACAGCTTCTCCTCGTCCGCCATCGCCTGGCGAGCGCCGGCGTCGTTGCGCGCGCGAAGCTCTGCCGGGAAGTTGATCCGTCCGGTGCCAAGCCGCTCCGCCTCCAGGCGCGCGCGCTGGGCGGTGAGCTGATCAACGGTCAGCGACGACAGTTCCGACTGGCTGCCCGTCACCTTGTCGTCCAGGCGCATCAGGATGTCGCCCTTGTTCACATGGTCGCCGTTGCGGACATAGATGGCCGCGATCGTGCCGCCGATCGGATGGGCGATACGCTTGACGCGCGATTCGACGCCGACCTGGCCGCCGCCGACAACGGCGCCGCCGATCGGGATGAACACGGCAAGCGCGACAAACGCAACCACAAGTGCACCGATGGTCAGCAGGGCGGTGCGAAGCCGCCTCCGCATCTGCATTTCGGGATCATAATGCTCGACCTGCCAATCCGGCGTGGTCAGGCGGGCGGGAAGGTTGGTAGCCATTAGCGTTCACCTCCGGCGGCCTTGCGCGGGGCCTCACCGCGAGAGTTGTCGGCCGCCTCGACGCCCGCGTTGATCGGAATGGGCTTGCTCATGATCTTTGCCAAGACTTCGTCGCGTGGGCCGAACGCTTCCTGGCGGCCATCGCGCATGAACAGGACGTGGCTCACCCGCGCCAGGGCGGATGGCCGGTGGGCAATGACGATGGCGATGCCACCGCGCGCACGCACCCCGGCGATGGCGTGCTCCAATGCTTCCTCGCCCGCCTGGTCCAGGTTGGAGTTCGGCTCGTCGAGCAGCACCAGGAACGGATTCCCGTACAGCGCGCGGGCAAGGCCGATGCGCTGGCGCTGTCCTGCGGAGAGCTGCGTGCCATCGCTGCCGACCGGCGTTTCATAGCCCTGGGGCAGGGCAACAACCAGGTCGTGGACGCCGGCCGCCTGCGCCGCGGCGATGATCACCTCGGAGGGTGCGTCGGGCTCAAAGCGGGCGATGTTTTCGGCAACGGTGCCCTCCAGCAGTTCAACCGTTTGCGGAAGATAGCCGATGGCCTCTCCGAACCGCTCCGGATCCCACTGGTCGCGCGTCGCGCCGTCCAGGCGGACAGAGCCGCGCAGCACCGGCCACACGCCGATCAGCGCCCGCGCCAGGCTGGTCTTGCCCGCCGCGCTCGGCCCGATGATGCCCAACGCGTCTCCGGCACCCAGCCGGAACTGGGCATGCTGCACGGTCACCCGCTGCGTACCCGGAGGAGCGATCACGACCTGCTCGACCAACAGTTCCTTGCTCGGACGGGGCAGCTGCACAACCGCGTCGCCAGCGGCGGAAAGGCGGGCGAACAGATCGTTCAACCGCCGCCAGCCTGCGCGCGCCGAGGCGAAGCCGCGCCAGTTGGCGATGGCCGTGTCGATCGGCGCCAGCGAGCGACCGGACAGGATCGAGGAAGCGAAGATCACGCCGCCCGATGCCTTGCCATCGATCACCAGCAGCGCGCCGACCGTCAGGATGGCGGACTGCAGGAACATGCGGAAGACCTTGCTGCTGCCGCCCAGCACGGCGACGGAGCGCGCAAGCCGGTCGTTGGACGCCAGGTAAACCTTGTTCACCTCGCTCCAGCGGTCCCGCATCCGTTCCCGCATGCCAAGCGCGGTTAGCACTTCCACATGCCGCAGATTACTTTCGGCCATGCCGCTGCGGTACGAGGTGAGCTGGCCGATCTCCTGCGTCGGCGCCTTGGTAGCGCGATCGGTCATCCAGGTCATGCCGATCATGATCAGCGCGCCGACGAGCGCCGTCACTCCCAGCCAGATATGGAGCATGCTCAGGACCACCAGGAAGAACACGATCCAGGGCAGGTCAATCAGGGTGGTCGGCCCGGTGCCGGACAGAAAGGCGCGGATGTTGTCCAGGTCGCGCATCGGGGTCATGCCGTCCCCGCTGAAGCGCCCGCCGCGGAGCGCAGCCTCACTGATCGCGCGCTGAACAAGGGGCTGCATATTCTGGTCGAGAGCGCTGCCTACGTCGTTCAGGATGCGGCTGCGCATCATATCGAATAGCGCCTGGAAAGCGTAAACGATGGTGATCATCGCCAACAGGCTGAACAGGGTCGGAAGGCTGTGGCTCGGCAGAACCGAGTCATAGACCAGCATCATGTAGATGGACCCGCCCAGCAGCAGAACGTTGAGCACCGCGCTGAGGATCGCAACCGTTATGAACGCGGTGCGGTACCGGTGCACGGCCCGCCACAGCGGGGTGCCTAGTTTGACTTCGGCCGCCAATACTTGTCCCCGCCCAGCTTTGCCCGCCCCCTTCAGAGGGCAGTTCTCAAGCCTATCAGGTCCCTTCCGAGCGGCGCCGCGCGAAATATCGGCCCGTGAATTTCGGTGCGGGCTTCTGTGTGCCGGGACACTTCCCAGCTGTGAGCTGCTGCCTGACCGGTCGTTCTGCGGTGGTGCTCTGATAAGCGAACCAGTTTGCCCACGCCCCTTGAGACCGGACAGCTTATAGAAAACTGCAAAGGCCTCACCCGCCTCGATTGCGCGAGCGCTCGCTTGCTACCTCAATCAGCCTTCGACATCTCGAACCGCTGATACCCTGCGTACCTCGGCTGTCTTGCTTGAGCTTCCTCACAATCAGTCCTTACTCGCTCGAGGCACACATCACGAGGTAATTTGCCCTAGGGTCAGGACCCATTGATGTGAGAGGCGCGATCTGATTCAGGCTCTGTGAGGAGAGCGTGGATGAGCGACCTGTACTGGCTGACGGATGAG
>NZ_JACIJK010000012.1 GCF_014199305.1 Sphingomonas aerophila | reverse complement strand
AGTGACCGAAAATCAACTTTGCGGGCCGACAGGTCGGCCGCCAGTTCGATCAGGCCCTGGATGGAGCGGCCAAGCCGATCGAGCTTCCAGATCACCAGCGTGTCGCCCGCTCGGACAAATTCGAGCGCTTCGGCAAGCCCCGGCCGGTTGACCCTCGCGCCGCTCGCCTTGTCGGTGAACAGCTTTTCGCATCCGGCCTTGGTCAGCGCATCCGTTTGCAGGGCCAGGTCCTGATCGGCTGTCGAGACGCGCGCGTAGCCAATCAGCATCTGTCCCGAAACTCCATCTCAAACCGTCAATTTCGGGATTCCTATTTCGGGAACATATTTTGGGAAAGCCAAACCTGCCATTTGAGTGCTTTTCCGCACTGGCCTCGACTGTCCCAATGAAGGTTCCTTTGTGGGACGACCGCAACGAACCTTTTCAGTGAAACCGCCGTTCGGCTGTCGCCCACTTGCAGGACATCCCGACCTACGCGCACACTTGGTCTATGCGGCCCTTGATCGTTCCTGCCATCGCACTCTGGCTAGGCGCATGCAGCGAGCCGAACCCTCCCTCGCTGCGCGAAATAACGGTTTGGGCACCGGGTCTTGAGATAATCATCGACGGTCAGGGAGGTGGCCGTTTCTTTAATCGACCAGACGGGAAGCACGGACGCTTCTCGCTAACCTCGACACAGTCCCAAGACTTTGTTCGGCGCTTGGAAGTGTTTCGGCGATCTCCTGAAACGATCGGGCAAGGACATGAGGGAGTACGTCCTGCGCGGCGCTTCCTGCAAGGGACCTTACGTTACGGACAAACGGTGGCATTTCATTTCGCTGGTCTGGCGCACAAGGCGATCAGTTTTATTCTGTGGATTATGGCTGCGATCGCGACAGGTACGCGGCGAGGAACACGGAGCTTCAGGCGATACTGAAGTCCCTTCCGGTTCCCGCGCCAAACAGCTTGCCGTGATCGCGACGCTCAGCACGGCTTGCGGCAATATCGGCTCCGCCCAAGCCTAGCCGTTGCTGACCCAATCTTAGCATCCTGATTGCGGACGACCTGGCAGGATGCAAGATCCCGGTGATGAAGGAAGTGCGAAGCGGTCCTGAGCACCAACGTAAGCGGACTGGCAGGGCTGTCCGATCGGCCCTGATAGTCACTGCTGTGTTGCTGATCGCAGCCTGCGCGATCCTGTGGCGGGCGGTCGCTACAAGCACCGACCTATGACTGAAACTGCCCGATAGCCAGCAGCTAGATGGGCTCTTTCGATCCCTGATTGCGGACAAGCGTTGCTACGTGGTCCAAAGGATTGCACGCGGTCACCATGCGAACAGCAGCTATCGACATCCTGTCTGACACGACAAACTCAGCAGTGTTGCGGCATCCCGATCGTCGGTTTCCCGGCGTTCTGGTTCAAGGAGATACTCTCTACACGCTATGTCAGCGGGCGGACGGAGTATGTCGCGAGATTGGCCGAGCATCTTCGGGCTATAATGACGCAAACGAGCTCCGAAACGCGCTTCATTCGTTGCTCAGCCACTACAAGGCAGTGCTGGGGGAGCATGACATTCCGCTCCCATTCTCAGAACAACCTCTCTGATGCGCGACAGCTGACCGCAATTGCGGGCTGAAAGCGCACGGTCGCCTTTCCACCCAGCCTTGTCGTTCTCGGTCGGCAAAGCGGACGGGCTGTTAACGCCTCAATTGCAGACATTCCGCTCCAGTGCGAAGGTGCTTGGATGAGGAGCCTTTGGGTAATCGTCGCTGTCTTTGCGCTGGCAGGGTGTAGCCCAGAGCAACCGAACGCAGACCAATTCGTAAAAGCTCAAGCAAGCTCTCGGCTAGGGTCTACAAGCACTTGGAAACTCGATCCTGTGTTGTCCGCCACGGTTATCCAGCGGATGCGTGATCGCGCCTACATCTTCTGCAGACAGAACAAAGAATTGAACAAGGAATGTGAGGCGCAGCAGGATTATTCTATCTTTGAGTATGCCAATGCGTTTCGAGTGGTGCGTCTGTTTCGGTCAGAGCGATCCCCTTCTTTTCCTTTCGCGATGGCGCATCAGCGGGACCTAACTGCGTTCCAGCGGGTTCGCGACTACTGCCAAGCAACATATCAGGATCAGGGATCGGACGACGCTCGCGGCCTAGGACCTTGCATGGCGGCGGGCACGGGTGCGGACTTTTTCGGGGTCCTGCCGGTATCGTGAGCGGCAGCTACCCCCCCAATTGCGGAGGTTGGCGTGATCTGAAAGGCTGACCCTGATGCCGAATGCCGATCGCCAGTGGGCTCTCTCAAACCCAGGACCCCTCGCACTTCTACTATGGCTTGAGCCATGGGCGGAGGAGTTTGACGTCCCGGCTCGATCAACCGTGATGTTGAGGAGCCCCGGCGAAGCGGATGAACCAATTGGTGAAGTGGAATGGACACCCGATCATCTGGTGATTTGGGCAAGCGGGCCGACTGTAGAGGTTCTGATCGACGGTAAACGACAGGCGGGTGGGTCGGCATCGATCCCAATTCCTGAAGGGCTAACGAGGAAGATTTTGAACATCGCATTCGCGGGTCAGCCCGCCGCACGCCTTGGCGGTGCGACCAATGAAGGGAGCGCGAGGATCTCCTGGTGGCAGCGTCTGAGAGGACGTCTGGGCTTGTAGCGCATGCCTGCACTTACGCCCAATCTCAGACATTCCTAGTGAGCACGACCATTTATTCGCAGGCGGTCACGACAGTTGCCTACGTTGTCGGCGCTGCGGCTATTGCTGCGCTGGTGGCTGCGCTGGGATGGGTTCGTCGTCCGCTGTTCTACGTCGGCTAACCCGCCCAGTCTCCGACATTCACATAGGCTACGTGCGGTACCGATTGAGAATGTCCGTTTTTCGCAGCATTGTCGGCGTATGAAGGTCCTAAGCCTCGTCTGGGGGCCCGTGTTGCTCGTATCCCTGCCCGCTGCGGCGCAGATGTCGGGTCAAGAGACCTCGGCGCTTGTAATAAGCCTGCCCGGCCTTCCCAACCCGCCCGAGCGCGATCAGAATGCTGGACAACTTTATAGGGGAACATGGCGCTGGGTCGACCAGAAGGGCCGAGCGACACCTGTCGAGCCGGTCCGAGCTTTGAGCGAAGCAGCACTGGGTTGCGGAGAGCGACGCTTTAGATGGCGTGGCTTGAACTACGACCACGGCAATGAAATGCTGATTACAAACGATCAAGCAAGCCAACGCGTGCTTACGTGTATCGCGCGCAAGGTTCCTTTTGACTTCTATGCTCGTGTCGAACGGACGACCGGCGTCCGCTAACCTTGCCTTGGTTTACCAGAGCAGCCCGTCCGACATCCTTCCAGATCCAGACAGTCCCGAAATACCATCCCAATCGGGACGGCTGGCGCGGCTGGGTGCGCCCAGAATGCGACGTTCTCGTCGTTCGCATTCCACCTAGATACTTTGGTCTCCAGCCAATAGAGATGGCCGGTATTCCCGTGCCGGAGGGGCGATGATAGATACCGTAGGTCCAAGGCTACTCTCCGGTGAGCGCATTGTATGGGAGGGGCGGCCTTCAACCGGGCTAGTACTTCGTCCCATGGATGTGTTTCTGATACCGTTCAGCTTGGTATGGGGCGGCTTCGCCATATTCTGGAACGTTAGCGCTTGGACCACAGCAGACCTGTCTTTCAACCTCTTTGGGTTACCGTTCCTAATAGTTGGCATATATGTGATATTCGGGCGATTTCTAGTCGACATGAGTCTTCGGCGTAATTTGTCGTACTTCGTCACGAATAAACGCATTCTTATTGAAAGACGGAGCACCGGATCGAATACTAAGTCGCTGGATGTTGATCGCCTCCCCGCGCTCGAACTTGATGAACGACCAGACGGCTCCGGATCCATCCGCTTCGGCACGTCGGGCGGATGGTTTGCGGGCAGCAACAATTTCGGCATATGGCAACCGACGTTCGATCCCATACCCCAGTTTATTCGAATTCCGAATGTCCGGTCTGTTTACGAGATCATCCAGAAACAGACAGAGCGCTAGCGCCCAACTACGGTCGTTCAGCAGGTCGCGATGATGTGCTTGATCGTGAGCGTGGAGGCCTCGCCAAGGAAGCAGACTTGCGGGTTGACGCCAGAAAACGACAGAGTGAACATGTCGAGGTAGCCAAGGTAGTTCCTGCCTATCCAGCACCATCCGAGCGCAGAACCGACGACGTCGGCGATTTCCGCGACCTTAGTCCAGTCGCTCGGAAGGTCAGAGGCACCTTCCAAGGTGACGACGATTTCATCGGTGTTGTCATCAACTCGAAGCACGATGGCACGATCTTCAATCACAAGGGCAATCGAAGCCCAACCGGCAGGCCCGTCTCTGCGGCCCACGACCCTGCTCACAATCCGGCCGTGAACTTCCTCATAGTCGAACTGGAGCAATGTGCGGTCGGCCACGCGGCCCCATAGCCCAATAGCGGAACGGCAGCTAACCACCCAAACCTGGACAGTCCCAAAGTAGCATCCCAATCGGGACAGCCTTTCAGTGCCGCGTATCTACGAGACGGACAGGGTTCTGATTGCCTCCTGAAGTCGCCAGCCCTGCGCGGTTCGAACGTAGCGCGCCTCGAAATCTGCCCCGCAAAGGCCGGTGCAGGAATATCCCATGTGGACGACAGCCGTTCTCAGATCTGCGCTCACTTGGGGAACGTCGATGAAGTAGATAAACGCTTCCCGAACCTTCTTTCCTGGTATCGGGGCGCCGACTTTCGCTCGCGCTCGAGCCTCATTGTCCGCCAGAGGATAGCCGGCGGGGAGATCGGCCGATAGCTCAGGGCACGCCGCCAACAGGTCGCGGCGATCTGGCCTGACGCCGCCATAGTAGGTGTCAAAGCCGGGATTGTGATTGATGCTTGGCATGTCGCGCAAAGCAACACGTCCCACCTCGCAGGTGGCGGCGGACTTAGCCGTGCTCAGAGGGGAAGCAGCAGCTAGCAGGCCAAAGATCAAAGGGTGCTGTCAAACGTAACGCACCGAGGATCCGGAAGCCGGAATTTACGGCTCCTTTAGCTAGGTCCGGGCATGCCGTTCGTGCTGTCAGTGCTGCGGACTTGCTCGGCTCGGTTCTGGGAACACTGGCGTCTGCCTGCCGATCGGCCGGCAAACGGGGCAGAAACTCGCGTCAAAGGCGCCCGGTGCAGTTGCTTTGACAGCACCCTTGCGGAAGAAGCTGGTGCACGCGCGTTGCGCTGCTGGGCAATAGAAGTTGCCAGCTCATCCGGTCACATTTCAGGTGATCATGACGTGGCAGAGGCGCTACAAACGATAGGCGATGAAAGCTCAGCCGAACATCGGGAAGCCGACATGACAGTCGAACACCGAACGTTGAGCGGCAGCTGCCTGTGCGGGTCCGTGACCTATGAAGTCGCCGACACTTTCGAGTACGCCATGAACTGCCATTGCTCGCAATGCCGGCGCGCGACCGGATCGGCTTTCAAGCCGCTGGCAGGCACGAAGGCGTCTCGGCTCACGCTCACGAGCGGAGATGTTGAGCTCCTGCGGTATGGCAACGTGGAGGAAGGCCATGACGCCCGTTGCCGTGCCTGCGGGTCGCTCCTGTACTCGCTCGTACGGGACGGCAACTATGTGCATGTCGCGATGGGCACGCTTGTTGACGAGCCGTCGATAAGGCCAAACATGCATATCTTCGTTGGATCGAAAGCGCCGTGGTTCCACATTACCGATGGGCTGCCGCAGTTCGACGGGCTCCCCGACCATGGCTGACGATCGCTCGCCGCTGCTGACCTTTCCCGACGCCGCGTCGTTCGATGAATGGCTTGACGAACTCGGGGCCACGTCACCGGGCGCTTGGCTCCGCTTTGCGAAGCAGGGCGCGCCTGAAGAGACGGTCAGCAAGTCGGAGGCGATCGACTGCGCGCTGGCTCATGGCTGGGTCGACGGCCAACTTGGCCGCATTGACAAGCACTACTTCAAGACCCGCTTCACGCCGCGCAGGGCGAAGAGCATCTGGTCACAGGTCAATCGTGAGCGGGTCGAGCGCCTCGAGGCCGCCGGTCGCATGCGATCGGCAGGGCGTACGCAAGTGGAGCAGGCCAAGGCCGACGGACGATGGGCGGCAGCCTACGCCCGCCAGAGCGAGATGACGCCTGATGCCGACTTCATCGCTGCGCTCGATGCCGAGCCCGCTGCTCGGACCCTGTTCGATACGCTGGATGCGGCCAACCGGTTCGCGATCCTGTTCCGCATCCAGCAGGCGTCGTCGCCGGCGAAACGGGCCGGCAAGGTAGGTGAGTTGGTGACGATGCTGAGCCGAGGCGAGACGATCCACCCGCGCAAGGAGAAGCGAGGAACCGCTCGCGGTCGTTCCCCGCGATCGTCAGCGGACTGATTTAGACTACGGTCTCGCCAGACCAACGCCTAAGATTGTCGCGATAGCGCCTGCTGCCGCGCATGGTGGCGCCACTCGCGAGGCCGATGGCAAAGTCGCCGGAGCGCTCGACCTCCAGTGCCCGGATCGCATCAGCCCGCACGATGAGCCCGCGATGGACGCGGACGAACCCTTCACCCAACTCGTCCTCCATGCCGGCGAGCGTGGCGCGGTGCAGGAGCGTTCGCCCGGCCCAGGCGATCTCGACGTAGTTTCCCGCCGAGGCGACGCTCTCGACTTCGTGGATCGGCACCGAGTTCCGTGTCGGTCCGTCTGTCACGACGAGATGCCTGGGAGCTTTGGTCGACGAAGCCGCCGGCGTCGATGCTGGCGCATCGGCTTGGCGGTCGATCATCCAGCGCACAACCAGTGCGATCGCGACGAACTGGACGAAGGTGACGAGGTCCTTGCGGTACTCGTAGGCGATGCGGTCGCCGATCACGCCGAAGAAGCGGTATGGGCCCTCGCCGGTCGCGGCATAGTAGATGTGGCGCAGGGCCACCATGACGACGATGTGCCACGCCGAGGCGAGTACGCTCGCAAGCAACGCGGCGACAGCTATGACGGGCCAACGGAAGCGTGGTGACCGCAGCTTCCCTGTGGTCCACCAGAAGGTCGGTACGAGGCTCAGCCAGCCAACGATGCTCGACCACTCCCAGGACCAGACGAGATGGTCGGGCACGCTCGCATGGGCCGCCCTGAGATCGCTGATCGTCGACTCTGCGTTCGCGACCAGCACCATCAGCAGGACGATGACGAACCCCGAGGCGGCGAGCAGCGCCACTCGGCGCTGCGCCCCGTTCATCCCGCCCCAGCCGCCGCTCGTCACTGGCGGGCCGGGCGTCGTCCCTGCCGACCCGCCTGCCACCCCACGAGCATAGCGGTGCGCGACGACCCCGACCAGCGTGCCTGCCGACCCATATCACGGAGGCGATGCATGGAACGGCACTACGGGATGGACTGGCTCCGGATAGGCGCATTCGGCCTGCTGATCCTCTACCACATCGGCATGGTTTTCGTGCCCTGGGGCTTTCAGGTGAAGACCGCCCACCCGCTCGCCTGGGTCGAGATCCCAATGTTCCTGACCAACCCGTGGCGGCTGACGCTGTTGTTCGTCGTGTCCGGTTACGCAAGCCGCGCGCTGCTGGCCAAGGCGGGAAGCGCAGGTGCGTTCCTAAGGAGCCGCAGCACCAGGTTGCTCATCCCGCTGCTGTTCGGCGTAGCGGTGATCGTGCCGCCGCAAGCCTGGATCGAACTGACAACTCAGCACGGCTACGCGCGCGGCTACCTCGACTTCCTGGCGCACGATTACTTCCGCTTTCGCTTCCTCGATGGCATCGCGCTGCCGACCTACAACCATCTCTGGTTCGTCGCCTACCTGTGGGTCTACAGCGTCGGCCTCGCCATTGGCGTGGCGATCGTCGGCGGCGCCCGGCTGCAGGCGCTGTTCGACCCTGTGTTCGGCGGCTGGCGAGCGCTGGTCATCCCGGCCGCCTATATCGTGCTGCTCGAGACTGTGCTGTTTCACCAGGTCGAGGACACTCACGACTTCGTCGGCGACGGAGTCGCGCACCTCCGCTACGTGCCAGCCTTCCTGTTCGGTTTCGCGATGGCCCGCTCGCCCATAGTGATGGCGGCGTTCGCCCGCCACTGGCGGACGTCGGGCGCGGTGGCGCTGGCTTGCTTCGCCACCATCGCCGCCCTCCTGCTCGCCTGGCCGGACTTCACGTTCCCGGACTCGCCCGCCGTGCTCTGGACCTATCGCGTAGCGCGCCATCTCGAGACCTGGACCGCGATTGCGGCGCTCATCGGCATCGCCGAACGCTTGTTGAACCACGATCACCGCTGGCGCTCGACACTCGCCGAGGCGACCTTCCCCTTCTACATCGTACATCAGACGATCATCGTCCTGGTCGAGGGAGCGCTGCTGCCGCTACACGTTGGCCCGCTGGTTGAGTTCGCAATCCTGGTCGTGACGACCGTCGCTTGCTGCTGGATCTTCTACGTCGCGGGCGTACGCATCGGATGGCTGCGGCCCCTGATCGGCCTCAAGGGAAGTGCCTTGCGGTCCAATCCATCCCAAGGTTCGTCGGGAGCGGCACGAATGTTGTCGGTGCGATGAGAGAGGTGCACAGGCGACAGGCTTGCGCGCATGACCCAGTTGCCGCCCCTTCAGGTCCGCTCCGGCGCCTCCCGGTATCGCCGTTTGTCACGTTTCACGCGAGAGACGCTTCTTGCTTCGTGCACCTTTCCCCTCGGCGGATCGCTCCAGCCAAGCTACTCAGGCACCGGGATAGCAGCTGAACAGAGGTCAAAGCGGTGACGGTCAGGGGCAAGTGCCGATGCGGCGCATGTAGCTACCATATTGCGATAGACGCCTTGCCCCGCGTTTATGCGTGTCACTGCCACGTGTGTCAGCGATGGACGGGTAGCGCCTTTAGTGTGCAGGCACTCGTGCCAGAAGATCGGCTAGTCGTGACCGGGCCAATATCCATCCAAGAAGTCATAACCGAGGATCGTACATCAACCCAACGGTTCTGCAGCACCTGCTACGGGCGTATCTACAACACCAACACTCGCCGACCCGGGGTCGCGGTGGTGCGCGCCGGCACGTTTGACCGATCAGAGGAACTCGACTGCGTTGCGCACATCTTCACGGCTTATCGCCAGCGCTGGGTCGTTATCCCGGCCAACGTGGCAAGCTGGCCAGAGGCCGCGCCGCCAGATGATTTCGTGCGGGCGCTGACCGTCTAGCTCTCTACGGACGAAGTCCCGCGCACACGGAACCGAACGCAGGGAACCGCGATGACCCAGTTGCGGTCATTCAGGCCGCTGAGGGCCCTATCCAGAAGCGGACATCCGTTCAGCCGCCATCACGGAGCGGTTTCAAGTTTGATGATATTGCTCGATCTCATCTAACCGAAGGGTGATCGCTCTGCTGGGCAGATGGATAGTTAGTCTCAGCCGTTCATCTTCGTTGAAACGAGCGGCCTTGACCAACAGGCCACGGATGGCTGCGCGACCGACCACCCTGTCGCCGCCGAGCCAGCCACTGCCAAGCGCGACCTCAGGTGCCAGGATGAGGAGACCATAAGCGTCAGGTGCGAAATGCTCGATTATGACGACGGTGCCCTTCCTGCCGTGATCGCGGCTTACCTCTAGACTGAGGATCTCGGTCTGGCGACCAGCGGGCGTTTGGACCTATAACCAGCCGTTCGATCCGGGCCTCTGGCGCGCCAGCTTCGGTCATTCGTTCAGGTGGACGCCAAGGTCTGTCCCACGCGGTTGAGGTGGACTGTCCGCGCACGCGCTTCATTGCCGAGCTTTATGGCGCGTCGGCATGGAGATACGCGCCGTTGAAGTCCCCAGCCCTGCGCAGCGCCGCCATGTCCGGCAAGGTCACCCGCCGGGCTTCGATGACCACCAAACCGTCCGCTCGACGTTCTGGCAGATCACTGCGGTTCTGAAGCGACTGCTCTTGCGCGGCGTCGCGTCGGCGCGGCCGCCACAACGCTGGACGGCGGGGCCGCTGTGGACCTGCTCCGGACCGCGATGCGTCTCATCGGCGGCGGCGGTTTGAGCCTCGGCGGACGCTCGAGGAAGCAACGTCGATCGGCATAGCCTAGTGCGAGATCTCCACGTGCGATTCGGCCGCCAGTTTTCGTGCGTAGAGCGCGGCGCCTTGAGCAGGGCTAGCCCGCGGGGTCACCGGGCTGAACCGGCCGGTCGCGCCGACTATTTCCACGAATCGCGAGTAGACGCGCGTGGCGTTGTTGAGAATGCTGCCCGACCAGGACAGCGGCACCGCTTGGTCGGCGGCGAAGCCCAGCTCCTCCCGGATCGCGGCCGCGATCGCGGCCAGGTGCGCCGCCGCACGATCCAGGACAGCCAGCGCCTGCTCGTCACCATCGTCGGCGGCGGCGACCACCAGCGGCGCGAGCCCGGCGATGTCCGCCCGAGCCATCGCTGGCGGCCCCATGATCCGCTGGCACAGGTCGATATCGTGCTTCAACCCGAGCTCTGCGCGCAACCGCTCGTGAAGCGGGCCTCGGGGCAGGCGCCCGTCGCTCATTCGTGAAAAAATCGTCAGCCCGCGCAGCGCAATCCAATAGGCTGAGCCTTCGTCGCTGAACACTTCGCCCCAGCCACCCGCGCGCGCAGCGCGGCCGCGGTGTTGGCCGTAACCGATCGAGCCGGTGCCTGCGACGATGTTGATGCCGTCCTCGCAGCCGAGTGACCCTGCCCAGCCGCATACCATGTCGTTTTCGCAGCGGTACCGCCGGTGACCGAGCATCGCGCCGCACGCGGCGTCGAGCTGGGGGTCGATCGTCATGTCCTCGCCGAACGCAGGCAGCCCGAAGAAAGCGTAGGCAAGATCGGCCGGCGCGACGCCAGCCTCGGCGCAGGCGGCCGACACCCCCTCCTGCAGTCGGCGCAGCACCTCGGGCAGCCCGATCTCCGGATGATAGGTGGAGCCGGTCTTGACCGCCGCGCGTCGGCGGCCCTCCTCATCGATGCAAACGAACTCGGTCTTGGTGCCGCCGCCGTCGACGCCGAGGAACACCGGCGTCGCGCTCATGCGTCCGCCGCGTATATACGGACGCCCTCGACGACGCGATTGACGGTGCCGGTGCGGTTGGGCTGGTCGGGCGTAAGTCCCAGCGCCTCCGACACGCGCAGTCCGAACAGTTGCGCAGGCACGATGAACGGGAACAGCAGGTCGCAATCGGATGCATGCGCCAGTCCCTCGACCGTGACCGTGTCGCCACCCTCACCGGATGTCGCGATCACCACGACCGCGCCCGAGCGTCCGTCGCCGCGCAGCTCTTCGACGATGTCGCGGTCGTAGCGTGCGGTGAGCGGATCATTCGACACGAACACGACTATGAGGGTGCTTGAGGTGACGATCGTCTTGGGCCCGTGACGGAACCCCATGGCGGTGTCGAAGGCGGTGACGACCGCGCCGTCGCTCAGCTCCATCAGCTTCAGCGCGGCCTCGCGCGCCAGCCCCTTGAAGACGCCGCTGCCGAGGTAGACGACCCGGTCGAACCCGCGCCCGGCGAGATCGCTGACGATCGGGTCGGCCCGGTCGAGCACCTGCGCCACCGCATCAGCGATCGCGGGCACGCGCGCGCCCACCCCGCCGACGCCGCCGAACACCGACAAGGCTGCCAGCATCATAGCAGTGAAGCTGGAGGTCATAGCGAACCCGCGATCGTGGGTCTCCTCGGGCAGCAGCAGCACGAACGCGCGCTCGCCCCCGCGCGCCGCCAGGGCGCCGTCGGGATTGCAGGTGATGATGAGGTGGTGAACCTCGTCGAGCGCGGCGTCGGCGACGTCGATCGCCGCCAAGCTCTCCGGGCTGTTGCCCGACCGGCCGAACGACACGAGCAGCAACGGCGTCCCACGCCGGAGGTACAGGTCGGGCGCGCTGACTATATCGGTCGTCGGTACCGACTCGATCGGGCGCCCGGCGAGCTGCGACAGGTATGGCGCAAGGGTGTCGCCGATAAAGGCGGAGGTGCCGGCGCCGGTCAGCACCACGCGCATGGCCGGCCGGGCCAGCAGCGGCGCGATGAACGCCTCGATCGCGGTGCGATGCGCCTCCACGATCGCCTGCGTTGCGCCGAGCGTGGCGGGCTGCTGGCGGATCTCGCGCTCCGTCCAGGTTTCGCCATCCGTAGTCGGCGCAATGGCGAGCAAGGTATCAGGCATGGGGGTGGCAGGCTCCGTGATAGGCGTCGAGCGTCGCGCCGATGTGCGCGACGACGAGGTCGGCGGGGTCGAGTGTCGCGGTGCCGTGGCGCACGGCATTGTAGGCGATCGGCAGGTACTGGCTGACCAGCGCCAGCGTCGGCGGCTGGTCGCGCAGGTTTGCGAACAGCCGCTCCTGCGCCTCGACCAGCGCCGGGGTTGCCCAATAATAACGGATGCGGTCCGATAGGCTGTACTGGAGCTGGAGGTCGAGCGCCTCGCCTTGCGCATGATAGTATTTGCGCCAGTTGCGCGGGTCGGCATGCATCTGCGCCATGGTCGCCGAGCGCAATCCGGCACGCTCGCCCGCCGGGACCGTCTCCGCTTCGATCGCGTCGAGGGCCCAGAACGCCTCGCGCAGCGCGAAGGTTACGCCCGGCCCCACCTTGAGGATCGCGAAGTGATCGCGAACGAGTGCGGCGAGCGCCTCGGCCGTCTGGTAGTCGGTCGAATGCGCCTCGTATACGATGCGCTCCACCGGTTCGATCGCGCGGCTCAGCGCGGTGGCGCGCTCGGGAAGATAGTCGATCACCTTGTCGTGGTCGAACTCCACGCCCGGCTGCACCACCGTCGCGATTACCCGCTCCCACGCGCCGTCGAGCCCAGCCTCGGCGAAAAGCCGCTGGTGCATGTCGAGCGTCGCCAACGCCGCCGCGGGCGTGGTGACGGCCAGCTCGCCGAGATCCTCGGCGGCGCCGCCCGGAACTGGCACCTCAGTGCCGATCACGTAGACCGGCGCGTCGGCTGGATCCGTGACTGCCGCCTCGCTCGCGGCACACAGCCGCGCCGCGCGCTCGGCGATCGTCGCCTCGGGCAGCGGCACAGGGTCGTCGGCGCAACTCATGGAGCAGTCGAGGTGGATCTTGCGGAAGCCCGCGCGAACATAATCGGCGACCAACACCTCCGCCTTAGCCATCGCCTCGTCGGCGGAAAGCGCGGTCCAGGCGTTGGGGCCGAGATGATCACCGCCGAGCACCAGCCGCTCGGCCGAAAACCCGGCCGCCGCAGCGATACCGTGCACGAATTTGTGGAAGTCGGCGGGGACCATGCCGGTATAGCCGCCGTCCTGGTTGACCTGGTTCGAGGTCGCCTCGATCAGCACCAGCTCCTGCCCGGTGCGCAGCGCGTGACGCAGCGTCGCTTCGATCACCAGCGGGTGGGCCGAGCAGACCGACGTGATGCCAACCCGCTCCCCCGCCTTGTGTCGCGCCATGATGTCTCGAATCGTCAGCACGGTTACCCCCTCGGTCGGTCAGGCCCGTCTACACGCGAAACGAACCGATCCAAAACGAAACTAAGCGTTCGCAACTTCTGGTTGCGAGATTTCTGCGTCCGGGTCGGTCGTGTCCGGCTCGATCGCGAGCAGCATGGACGCGACCAGCGCCAACCCTATGCCGACGATTTTGAGCGCGCCTGGCACCACACCGAGCACCACAAGCGACAGCAGGGCGGTGGCGAGCGGGGCCCCGGCATTGGCGAGCGGCGCGACGATGATCGCTTTTCCGTAGCGGAACGCGAACACCAGCGTCAGCGCGCCGATCGCGTTGAGCACCTGGACCAGCGCAGCGAGCCCGGGCCCGTCGAGCCCCCAGTTGATCGGTCGCGACACGTCGGTCATCGCCCACGCGATCGGGACTACGAGCAATCCGCTCAGCGTCATGTATACGAAAATGCTCTCGGCCGACATGACGTGGTTGGCCGCCTTCATGAAGAAGGCCTGCACGCCCCAGCACAGCATCACGAGGATGGCCGGCAGCAGCCACGCCGCCGCCGCTCCGCCGCTGCCGCCTGGCGCGAAGTCGAAGGTCGGCAGCGCGCACAGCGCGAGGACGATGCCGATCGCGCCGAGGCGGCCGGTCCGCTCTCCCAGCAGCGCGAACGACATGGCGATGGTGACAACCGGCGACAACGAGATTACCGGAAAGATCAGGTAGGCCGGCCCGCGCGCGACCGCGTAGAACAGAATGAGCTGCCCCGCCGCGCCCAGCAGGCCGACTGCCAAGCCATAGCCGATCGCCCGAATGCCGCGATCGAGCCGCCATTGCGCCATCGACAGCACGATCAGCGCGGGCGGCACCATGGTCAACGCCCAGACGCAATAGACGAGCGTCTCGGGAAAGCCGTGCTCGGGCGCCAGACCCGAGAAGGCACCCCACACCCCCCACAGCACGACCGTGGCCAGCGCGTGGCTGAGCCAGGCGCGCGGCGCAGGAGCGGTGACCGCGCTCATGCCACGACCGGCGTTGCGGTGACGAGCATGAATCGCTCGAACGTCGCCGAGATGCGATTCCTCCCGGCGGTCGCACGGCCGAGCGAACGGCCGGTAAAGGCGTCGGCGAGCGCGTAACTGCCCGTTCCAAGCCCGCGCAGTTCGATCGGGCCGTCCCATTGCTTGGCATAGAAGGCATAGTGCATCGCCCCGTTCTTGGCGACCGCGTGCCCCTCCGGCTTGTCGAAGCCGAGATCGTACAGCCCGCCCAGGTAGGTGCCCTCCGCCAGCCGGTTGGCGCGATAGAGCTCGAGCCAGTGACGCCACACCTTCTCCTTCTCGGAGGTCAGGACGAAGCCGCCGGGCGGCAGCGTGTCGGTCGGGTGCGACGTCGGCTTGGGCCAGGTGAATTTGGTCGAGGGGATGGCGCCGATGCCATAGGTGGAGGCGAAGTCGTCGCCGCCCTCAGACAATTCGACGTGATCGCCCGAATACGGAGCGGAGGGCCCCATCAATGCCTTGAACGTCTTGCCCTTAAGGCGGACCTGCCAAGACGACTCGGGGTCCGACGCCGGGGTGTTGTTCATCGCCGGAATGTTGTGGAACGCGAAGCTGTCGCCACAGGGGCAGATCTCCACCACCGACTGCGGATTGGCGGCGATCGCCTCATCGTAGATGGCCTTCCAGAAATCCTGGAGCTTCTCGTACGACTCTTCGGGCCGGGCATGCTTGTGCGCGGGGTTGTAGCAGGGAGCGACGCCGTTGAGGTGCTGGCCATCGAGCTTCAGTCCCTCGAAGCCCCAGTCGGCGATGATGCGCCGCACGATACCACGAAAATGGTCCACCGTCGGCTGGTAGGCGGGGCAGAGCGTGAACGCGCTCCACCAGCTGACGTTCTGCGCGGCGCCGTCCCGATCGAGCAGCAGCATATCGGGGCGGTCGCGCAGCAGGTCAGTGCCCGGGTCGGCGGCGAGCGGCGCAAGCCACAGTCGAGGGCGCATACCGTCGGCCTTGATCCGCTTGACGAACGCCCGCATGTCGGCGTCGCCGTTCGGGTACTTAACCGGATCGAGCTTCCAGTCGCCCTCCGACGTCTGCCAGCCGTCGTCGAGCACCGCCCACTCGAAGCCCAGCTCCTTGGCTTTGGGCAGCGTGCCGTAAACCTCGGCGGGGGTGTAGTTGCGCTCGTAACCCCAGGCGCACCAGATCGGGCCGTAGCTGCTCGCCGGGATGGCCGGCGCCGCCAGCCCGCGCTCCGCCATCAACCGGCGATACGCGTCGAGCGGTCGGAAGTGGTCGCCGCGGTGTGCCATCACGAAGGCAGGGGGCAGCGTGAAGGTGGCGCCGGGGGCGAGCACCACCGGCTGGTCGCCGCTCATGCCGATGCGGGTCCCGTCCGGCTGCGCCGCCACGGGCAACGACACCAGCCGAGGCACCGTGTCGACATGCCCCACCGCCAACCCAACGTCGCGCCGCCACACCACCGCGACGGGAGTGCCGCCACCATAGTCGGAGCCGTTCATCCCCATGAAGTTGTGCTGCTCGAAGCCCGGCGCGACCGGCTGCACCCAGTCGCGTCGGTTGGGGTAGGACGCGCCCGCGAAGCTCCACGCGCCATCTTGGTGCGACAGCAGGTCGTGCGTAACGGCCCGCCACCCGGCGATCGCCAGCGGCGCAGTGCCGGTATTGCGGTAGGTGAAGTCGATCAGCGCTAGGCCGGGATATCTATTTAGGAACGTGATGACGATTTGCTGTTCCAGCGTCCCCTGCGCCGTCGCGCGCAGCCGGTGACGACGGCCCGCGCCGTGCGGCCCAGAGGCAGCCTCCTCCGCATGGTCGAGAAGCGTGAACCGGTCGATTGTCCGCCCGTCGACCAGCCGCACCGCGGCCGCCGGAGCGACGGGGGTGATCGCCCGGCCGTTGAAGCTGAGCCGCGACGCCATCGCCGCGTCGAAGTCGATCGTCAGCGTGCCGTCTGACAGCCGCGCGCCGGGCGCCGTCGCGGCGAGCAGGCGCCCCGGCAGCGCCGCGGCGCCGACCACCGCTGCCCCCGACAGCAGACGCGCGATTGCGGCACGACGGGTGACCTGATGCTGCGGCATGCCTTGCTCTCCTGTCGCCACGCTATTGCGACGGCGGGTCTGAATTCGATTATGCTTGCACGCCGCCGGGCTGCATGCAAACAAAATGCACGAAGTGGCAGCGCGTTTTGTTTCGTTTGAGGAGCTGAGGATGCCAAATAGGTCTGCGTGGCTCGCCCTGGTTTCGGCCTGCGCCCTGACGGTGGGCGCCGCCCCCGCCCCGTCGCCGGCCACCTATAGCGAGCAGGATTTTGATCGGCTGCCGAAGTTCGACGCGCACTTTCATGCCAATCGCTACGACCCCGGCGCGCTCGCCACCGCGCGCCGCGACCGGTTCGAGCTCCTGTCGATCAACGTCGATTATCCCGACTTCCCGCCGTTGCCGGAACAGGCAGCCATCGCCGAGCGGATGCGTGGCGATGACTCGATCCACTTCCAGTTCACCACCGCCTTTTCGATGGATGGTTTCGGTACCCCCGGTTGGTCCGAGCGCACAATCCGGACGATCGACGCAGCAGTCGCCAAGGGCGCGGTGGCGGTGAAGGTGTGGAAGAACATCGGCATGATCGCCAGCGACTCCGCGGGCAAGCGCGTCTTCCTAGACGATCCCCGCTTCGACCCGGTCATGAAGCATTTGGAGGAGCGCGGCATTCCGCTGATCGCCCACCAGGGCGAGCCCAAGAACTGCTGGCTGCCGCTCGATCAGATGACGACCGACAACGATCGGGAGTATTTCAGGGAACACCCCGAATACTACATGTATCTCCACCCCAACGAGCCGAGCTATGAGCAGCTAATGTCGGCGCGCGATCGTTTCGTGGCGCGGCATCCCAGGCTCGCGTTCGACGGCGCGCATATGGCCAGCCTCGAGTGGAGCGTCGACGAGCTCGCCCGCTTCTTTGATCGTTATCCCAATGCGGTGGTCGACCTCGCTGCGCGGCTCTCAAATCTGCAGGTCCAGTCGAACGCTGACCTGCCCAAGGTGCGTGCCTTCTTTATCAAGTACCAGGATCGGATCATGTACGGCACCGACCTGACCGACAGCCCGCCAGACCCGCATGCGCGAGCGCAGAACCCGCCGGCGACCGACGACTTTCCAGGGCAGGAAGACCGCGTCTGGCGCGCTGACTGGCGCTACCTCGCCACCCCGCTCAGCCAGCATGTCGATGCGATCAATGCGGATGCGAAGGGGCTGGGACTGCCGCGCGAGGTGATCAACAAGATCTACTGGGCCAACGCCCACCGCTTCTTCCGACTGACCCCGCCGTCAAAGGTGTAGGCAGGCGCCTACCGCCTCGGCGCCCGTCACGCGCTGTGAATGCGAAAATTGAGCCGCTCGCCGGCGACACGGATCGCCTCGGGCGGCTCGCCGTCAGTGACGAGTTCGTCGATGTCAGCGACGCTCATGATGCGGTGCAGGCAGACCCGACCGAACTTGGACTGATCGGTCACCGCGATCACCTGCGCGGCGGCCTGCACCATGCGGCGGTTGAGCATCGCCTCCGGCTCATAATGCGTCGTCACGCCGCGCTCGACGTCGAGCCCGTCGACTCCCAGAAACAGCTTGTCGACATGGAGGTCGTCGAACGCGCCCACCGTCTGGGCCCCATACAGCGCGCGGTTGCGCCGCCGCAGCGTGCCGCCGAGCAGCACCAGCGTGATCCGTTCCTTGTCGGCTAGGACGGAGGCGACCTCCAGGTCGTTGGTCAGAACGGTGATCGTCTCGTCGTCGGGCAGATGATGTGCGATCTGCAGTGTCGTGGTGCCAGAGTCGAGCACGATCGAGTCCCCCGGCGCTACCATGGCCGCTGCCATCCGACCGATCCGAGCTTTCTCGGCCGAGTTGATCGCGTTCTTGGCCTCGAGCGGCGGCTCGATCGCGAAGCTCACCGCATCGGACGCGATTGCACCGCCGTAGGAGCGCTCGGCGACGCCGCGCTTGGCTAGAAAATGGAGGTCCTTGCGAATCGTCTGCATCGACACGCCGAACCGCTCGGCGAGCGGCGCAACCTGCACGCTGCCGCGCTCGCGCACTAACGCGCTGATCTGCTGCCTACGTTCACTGGTGTCTCGAATGGCCGGCACGGCACTGCTCCCTTTGGTCAACTGGTAACAGCGCGCCCGCCGATCGACAACATAACCGATTTCTTTCGTTTCTTTCCGTTTGACACTGCGCCTTACCGCTAGTTACAGAAACGCAATAAAGCGAGCGGACAGAGCTCGTGAGGGTAGCGGATACAGCGGAGGAGCGACGAGGATGATTGGTGTCGGACATTGGCGCCGTGGCATCCGGGCGGGCGTCAGCCTGGCCGCAATGCTGATCGCATCGCAGGCCGCGGCTCAAACCGCCCCAGACCAGACCGCATCGGGCCAGTCGACGACCGGAACCGCCCCGTCGCAGGCGGAGCCGTCGTCGACCGCGCCGTCGCAGAACCAGCAACCCTATCCTGGCACTCCCGTCCAGTCCGGCCCCGGTCAGTCGGGCGACCCCGCCGACGTCGCGGGAGACGGCACCGGCCAGCAGGACGTCGTCGTTCGTGGCGTTCGCGGCAGCCTGCTGCGCTCGATCAACACCAAGCGCGATGCGGGAACGATCGTGGACGCGATCTCGGCGGAAGAGCTGGGCAAGTTTCCCAATCGCAACGTCGCGGAGGCGCTGGCGAACATCCCGGGCGTGACGGTTGGCCGTGACGGGCGCGGCGAGGGCCGCAACGTCACCATCCGCGGTCTCGGCGAGGACTTTGCGCTGACGACGCTTAACGGCCGCATCCTGCCGACCGACAGCGCCGGCCGAGCCTTCGCCTTCGACGTCCTGCCGTCCGAGGTGATCTCGGGCGCTGAGGTGCAGAAAGCGGTTCAATCGTCGCAGCTCGAGGGCAGTATCGGCGGCGGCATCGATCTGCGCACCGCGCGTCCGTTCGACCATCGCGGCTTCCACGCCGCGGGCTCGATAGAGGGTCAATACAACCAGTTCGCCAAGAAGGGCGGCTTCAAGGCGTCGGGCGTCGCCAGCACCACCTTCGCCAATGACACGATGGGCATCCTGATCTCGGGCACCTACAACAAATACAAGTTCCGCACCGACAATCTCGGCGAGTATTCGGCGACCGACACGTTCGACCTGGCGACCGTCGACGGCCAGCGCACGGTGGTGGCGGCGCCCGACGGCGGCGGGGTCATCGTCCCCTACTTCTACAGCGTCGGCTATGTGGTTGGCGAACGCCAGCGCTGGGGCGGTTCGGCTGCCTACCAGTGGAAGCCGTCCGATCGTTTCGAGTTCCGGCTCGACGGCCTATACAGCAACTACACCGACCTCGAGCAGAACCACCGCGTCTCGGTCGGCCTGACCCCGCTCGACGACGACGGCAACGTCCGCTGGGACCTGAACAGCGTCAAGGTCGACAGCAACAAGGTCGCCACCAACTACACCGTCAATAACGCGACGATCGACGTGCTCGGCACCGATGAGCCGCGCCGGTCGATCACCTATCAGGTCGGCGGCCACATCGACTGGAACCCAGTCGACCCGTTCAAGGTCGCGGCCGACGTCTACTACGGCAAAGCCACCAACGATACCGGCGGCCAGAACCGCTTCGTCGTCGCCGGCGTCCCCGGCTCGCGCGCGGTCGTCGCTACCCGCGAGGGCGGCATCCCGGACCTGCTGCTGACCATTCCCAACGCTGACGGCACGATCGGCACTCGGACATTGGAGCAGGCCGGCAACGACGACCTGCGCGCCCACTACATCGGCATTCAGGGCGAGAACATCTCCGACCGCACCCAAGGCGCGAAGCTCGACCTGGAATACGAAGTCGACAACGGGACTCTGAAGTCGCTCTCGTTCGGCGGCGCCTATACCGACCGCCGCAAGCAGGTCGACGCGATCGACAACCAGTACACGACCGCGCAGAACTTCGGCGGCTACCCGTTCGCCTTCTCGGCGATCGGCGCCAACGTGGTTCAACCGCCGGAAGTGACCGGGATCCTGCCCAAACTGTCGGGCGATTTTACGCGCAACATCCCGATCTTCGACATCGACACGTACCTGTCGTCGCTCAGCAAGGCGGAGAACAACCCCAACGTCCTCAATCCGAACACCGGCTTGCCCTATCCCACCGGCTACGCCACCCAGCAGATCGTGCCCGACCTGCTGGCGTCTTACCTTATTAAGGAGAAGACCTGGAACGGCTACTTCCAATTTAACCTGGAGGGGAAGCGCTGGCGCGGCGACATCGGCGGCCGGTTCGTCAGCACCAAGGTGGACTCGCTCGGTTACGGCACCACCGTGCGCAGCTACGTGGTAGTTGGAGTCGGCACCGCCAACGTCGTGCTCAATCCGATCGCGCCGATCACCGGCGGCGGCGACTATACCCGGCTGCTGCCCTCGGCCAATTTCGCCTACGATCTCGCCGACGGCCTGAAGCTGCGCCTCGCCGCCTCGCAGGCGATCTCGCGCCCGACCTTCGGGCAGCTCTCCTCAGCGGTCGACTACTCGGCGGCGCAGTCGAACACTCCCGTCGTCACCGACGCGGGCAACCCGAACCTCAAGCCCGTCTCGGCGGACCAGGCCGACATCTCGCTCGAATACATCCCCAACAACCGGCTCGCGATCACGGCCGCCGCCTTCTACAAGCATCTCACCAACTTCGTGACCACGCAGGCGGTGCCTTTCGTGCTCGTGCCCACCAATCAGGTGGCGGGCGCCCCGACCAGCTTCCAGTTCACTGAGGTGAAGTACGTCAACGGCGACAGCGCCAAGGTGTACGGCGTCGAGGTGGGCGGCCAGTATTTCCTAGACAACGGCCTCGGCGTCCAGGCGAACGCGACCTACAATCACTCGACCCAAACGCTGGGTGGCGCGTCGGCCGGCAGCCTGGCCGGCGCGGTTCCCTTCTCCGCCAACGCCAAGATCTTCTACGAGAAGCACGGCATCAACGCATCCGTATCATACCAATTCCAGTCGCGCTTCGAGGTCGGCCCGGCGCTGTACATCAACACGCTGCGGGACAAGCAGGACCCGTATCATGAGCTGGCGGCGAGCGTGGCGTACGACATCCTGCCGCAGCTCACCGTCTACGTGCAGGGCTCGAACCTGCTCGACTCGGCGGTGAAGCGCTTCGCCACCTACCGCAACGTGCCGTCCTTCTACGAATATACCGGCCGCGCCTTCTTCTTCGGCTTGCGCGCCCGCATGTAGTGATCGGCCGGAAACGTCACTTCGTGGCGGCGCCGGACCTGCTCGCTTCGGATCTCGGCAAGGGCCCGCTTGATGCGGGCCCTTCGTCGTTCAGCTCGCCGTTCGGCCGTCCAGGCGAAAGATGCGGCGGGCATTCGCGTAATAGATCTTGTCTATCACTGCCCTGGGCAGCGCCAGCCCGCGCGCATCGGCATTGATCGCGTCGACGTGCTGGCTGAGCGGCGTCGCGAGATAACGCCAGTCGGACCGCCAGAACGTCTCCGCTTCCTGCCGGAACTCCGCTGCGGCCGCAGCGCCCGGTGCCGGCGCGCCCGGCGCCGGCGGGCTGATCTTCAGGTCGGTGCCGTAGAGCAGGCGGTCCTGGTACTTGATCATGAAGCCGCGCACCTTGCGGTAATCGACGTTTGACTGGACCTGCAGATTGGACAGCCGGGCAGCAAGGTCGACGTTCGCGTTGGGATAGCGATCAAGGAACTGCGCGAGCCGGTCGACGCTCCATTCGAGGCTCGCCATGTGCGCGCCGACGAAGGTCAGGTGCGGGTGCCGCGCGACGAAGCTGTCGCGGGCCGCCATCAGCGTTTCGTAGGCGGGCTCGTCGGGATGCAGGTACATGTAATAGCGCGGGTGCTCGCGGAAGTAGCTCCGGTCGTTCTCCGTCGTCATCTGGTCGAGCGGCAGCCAGCAATCCTTGGGCTCGCCCTGATGCGCGATCAGGACCAGGCCGCGCTCCTCGATGTGGCGCATCACGCCGTCGAACCGCGGGTCGTCGAGAAAGATACGCTTGCCCGCCTGGTCCCGCGCGACCATGCCGATGTTCTTCCACACCTTCACGCCGACCACGCCGTGCGCGACTGCGTCGTCGATCGCGCGTTTGGTCCGCTCGGTCCAGCCCGGCGTGCCGAAACCCTGCATCGAGAAGGCGGTGGCGAAGTGGAAACGCGCCGGGTCGCGGGCGAGCAGCTTGTACGCGGCCGCGACCTCCAGCGAGAGCGGCGGGCCGTCGGGATAGTCGACGGCGATCGACAGCAGTTCGAAGCCGTCGCGCCGAGCGACCGAGAGGAAACGATCGTCGGCGACGAAGTCGTGGACGTGCGCGTCGAGCTTGCGGACCCGCGCGAAATCCGTCTCGCTGTAGGTTGCGACGGGCACGGGCGGCGGCGCGGCGCCGAGCATTGCCCATGCCGCGGCGGTCGGGAAGAGCTTTCGCACGCGCATGGCAGGTCTCCGGGTGAGTGGCGTCAGGTCGGCAGGTTCTGCTTGAGCGTCAATGAGCCGTCCGGGCTGAGTGGTTGCTGGCACGCCCAGCGCACCGGTCGCCGCACGCCCTTGATCTCGATCTCCGCGCGCAGCCTGAGCCCCGCCCAGTCGCGCTTGCCCGGCCACGCGAGCATCGCCTGGCGAATCCCGGTCGGCTTGGGATAACCGGGGTCGACGCTGCCGCTCGCCAGAACGGTACCGGCCGGGTCGGCGACGGTCAGCCGCAGCACGCCCGGCACTCCGGCGACGCCATCATTGGCGAGCCCGACGACGATGCCGCTGCTGCCGTCGCGCTCAAACGACCAGATGAAGGCGGGGTAGACCCGATAGCCTATACGCCGCGCGATGCGGTCGATCGGTTCGGGAAACTTCTCGTAATAGCTGAGCACATTGGCGGCCGCTTCGTCGTGCCAGTTCCACACCGACCAATAGTTCGCGCCGACCGCCAGCACATGGGCGACGATCTGCTCGTTCAGAGTCACGCCGTCGACCACCTTCGTCCGGTCCGGACTGCCCCTGGTCATGCCGACCTCGCTCAGCGCCGCGGTCCAGGCCGGGCGGTTGCTCAATGCCTCGATCTGGGTATTTTCGATGAAGATGGTGTCGCTGCGGATCCAATTGCCGCTGCGCACCGTGCGGTCGAGCATCTCGGCATTGCCGACGCGATTGAAGTCGGGCTGCGTGTTGGTGACGAGCGGCGTCTTGGTCCAGTGCCGCAGCTGCACCTCGAGCATCCGCATCATGGTCGCGCGGGCGACGGTGTCGGAGGGGAAGACGTTTCCTTCGAATGGCCAATGATGTCCTTCGCCCCAGAAGCCGTACATCATCGTGTCCATGTATTCGATGTCAGGGCTGCCGTTCAGCTGCTCGGCCAACAGCGCGTTAAGCTCCTCGAACGCCACTTGATATGCAGGCGCGTCGTAGCGCGGCATCGCGTGCTTCTTGCGGTGGCGGATCTCGCGGCGGTCGCCGGGCCAGCTGCCATTGAGCGGGACGTAGGGGACCTTCTCCATCAGGAACGCAGGCATGCCCGGCGCCGCGACGTCCGGGTTCTCGAGCATGATGCGGAACCCCACTCGCTTGCCCTGCCGGCGCGCGGCCTCGACCGCGATGTGCCACCAGTCTGGCAGATCGAGCCGGCCGGCCCGCGACTGCACCTCGTGCCAGTTCGGCCGCAGGTAGATCGTTTGGGTGAAGGGCAGCGCGACGATGTCGCCGATCGAGCGCTCGAGCGATTGGCCCGGCAGTCGCGGCGGGCCAGTGTCGCCGGACACATAGGCGGTCAGCCCCATTCCGTAGTTGGGCACGATGTCGCGCGACGGCGAGGTCGCCATGACGACGCTCCCCCCCGGCGCGTTGGCATCCGCGCCGTAGTTGGTGAACGGCCCCTGGTAGAGCCGATCGGGCACAGGCAGAACGCCGCCGAAATCGTGCCCCTCCCAGCCATGCTCCAGGATCTGCGCGGGCGCGACATCGGCATACCCGCCCGCCGCGGCAACCCCCGCTGCGGCGCTCGCGCGCAGCATCTCGCGCCGGTTCATCGCCGCTCCTCCCCTTGCATCATGTGGCGACGATCTCCTGCGCGACCCGTGCGGCGGAGCGCACGCACGACTCCATCCCGCGGCTCAGCGGGTCGGCATAGGTGCCCGCGAAGTAGAGGCGGCCATTCGGCTTCATGATCTCCGGCCAGAAGCGGTGCAGTTCGCCTACCGGCAGCGCTTCCATCTCGCAGGTCGGCGCGAGCGTGTCCTTGGTCCAATCAAAGGTCAGCGCCTGGACGATGGTGTCCTTCTTCCCCGGATAGACCTCTCGGAAGGCGGCGAGCACGCGTTGCGGCGACACGCCACCGGGTCCGAACGCCTTCAGCAAGACTCGTGTCGAGCCCACTGTCTCGGGCAGCACCCAAATCGACTGTATGTCCGGATGCTCGAACTCCATGGACAGATTGGCGAGGCCGTCGTCGAGCCAGAACTTCGTCTCCGCCTCGAAGACGAAGAACGGGTGCGAGCTGAAGCTGAGATTGTCGACGACGTACTGCTTGGCTGGCGAGAGCGAAGGCGTCACAACAATGCGGCGGAACACCGGCAGCGAGATGCAGTTGACCAGGTAGTCCGCCCTCATCGTCTCCGGCGTGTCACTGCCGTAGGCGGTGTAGCTGACCGTCACGCCGTTCGTGTCGTGGTCGATCGCGGTGATTGGGTGATTGAGCTTCAGCCGGGCGCCCAGGCGCGCGGCGAAGGCCTTCGGCATCGCCTCGTTGCCACCCGCGAGGTGAAAGGTCTTGCCTTCCGACAGCGGGATGCCGCGCGCCTTCATGACGGCGAACCGCCAGACGCTGTAGAGCGCGTTGACGTGCTCCCCGCCAAGATACTTGCGCGTGAACTGGGACGCACCCTGGCGCGCGTAGAGCGTGTCGAGATCGATCGTGTCGAGATCGTCCATGCCATTGCCGAACGGCTGGCTCGGGTCGCGGAAGCGCGAGATGTGATCGGCGAGAAAGAGCGAGGGCAGCTCGTGCCAAGGGTTCTCCGCCAAGAACGCCACCTCGCGCGGGTTGCAGCCGAGGGCCGCCAGCACCGCCGGATCGGCGAGCATTGCCTCGGTGTGGAACTTGCCGCCGATCATCCGAAGTCGACCGTTGTTGGCCGGCAGCGGCGAACCTTCCGCGCCTGGATAGGCGATCAGCGGCAGCTTGAACGCGTCGACGTAGCGCATGAACTGCTCGTAGCCAGGGCGCGTGATGTGGTCGGCGCCGTAATCGGCGTACATCCCGTCCGATAGCCCGTCGCGGCCGGTATAGACGTGCCCACCATAGCGGCCGGACGCCTCCAATACGGTGACGTCGATCCCGTGCTGCATCAGCTCGTAGGCGCAGCACAGCCCGGTGATCCCGGCACCGGCGACGATCACAGACCGTCTGCCTGCGCGCGGCGGCAGCGTCTGTGCGCCGGCTCCGGTCGCCGCGACCAGCGAGGCGCCCAGCCCTGCGATCGTTTTCAGGAGAGTGCGTCGCTGCATCACGGCTCCAGGCAAGGGCTGATCACGGGTGCGCAGCGCCCGTGACGATGATCCGATCGGCTCCAGCGCCAGTGCGGCGCGTGTCGCCTGCCTTGAGCGGCCCGGCGTAGAAGGCGGTGGCGACAATGCCTGCCCGCGGCCCCGGCCGGCCCACCGGGATCATGCGAAAATTGCCGGTTGTGCCAACGCCATACTGGACCGCGGCATCGTTACCATGGCTGATGATCCATTCCGCGACCGCTCGGGCCTGTGCCGCGGAGACATCCGGGTGTGGCGGCATCGCGCTCGCACCCCAGACGCCGCTGCTGCCCCGAACGATGTTGGCCGCGATCGCGGCGGCGGCGCCCGACTTGCCCGCATAACGCGCGCCGATCGCGGCATAGGACGGGCCGGCTCCCCGCGCATTGAAGTCGTGGCAGCCAGCGCAATTGGACTGACTGATAGTGACCAACGCGTCGGGAAGCTCGTGGCCGAGCTGCGCCGCGACCGCGACGTCAGGCACGTAGCGGGCCTCGAGAACGACAGCGTTGGGTTCAAGCTCGCCAAATTTGGTCGACTTGCCATCGTACACCGCGGCGATGCTGTAGGCGACCTGGCTATGCCACGGTCGGCTGGCGCCGCTGACCGGGCTTATAAAATTGATTTCGAGAAGCGGTCCCGCCGCCACCGCGTACTCTACGTCAGTAGCCGCGAGAACGACGGCTCCGGCGATCGCCAGCACCGACAAGCCCCCTGGTGCGTGCTTCCACACCTGCATTAATCTCTCCCGCAGGACTGGGCCGCTTAGCGCTGCGTCAGCCTTGGTCTGGAGGTTTAACCGAAAGACAGCGCATTTCAATATAGACGTGAAAACTTTATAACGAACGATAGCGCGAGATAACGCAACTTTTCTGGTACTGAATTATAACTTTTTGGTCCTAACGCCTGTTCACCTTTCGTCGGCACGGAAAATCCGCTGCGACATCGGCTGGCTTGTTTTCTGCTGGTTCAGCGGGTGGCTGGTGCGCTTTGCTGTGGGGCCTGCTCGGGATGGCTTCCTGCATCGTCACGTAGAGCGGGGTCACGATCTGGCTCGCCGCGAAAGAGGTTGCGCTGTCCCGCGATCGTAACGGCTATGAGCTGCCGTCGCCCGGAGACAGCCGCTTACCCTCGCCGGCGTTACCCTGATCGTGATAACGGTTCCCGGCATCGTCGAAGTGATTTCAGGTCCTGGCTAAGTGCAACGGCGCTGGTGCTCGCCATCAAGGGCGCGTGGCGGGACGATGGGTGAGGCCGGCGTGCGTCGGCTAAGAGGGTGATTGGGCGGTGCCTTGTTGCTGCATACTGCAGTATTTCCGCTCGGGCGTGGCTTGGTGATCAAGCTACTGCTGCGGCTCTCTCGCGCCGGTCTCTTCAGGTTTGAGATAGGCGCGGCGGACCGCCTGAAGTAAACTGACACTGGTTCTGAACGGTCGCGACCTGGCACTTTTAGAAGGTTCGATTTTTGCCTTTCTACTCTTCGCGAACGGCACCTTGCGACATGAAGGAAAAGCAACAATTGAGCACAGCCGCAAGCACGATGACTAACGACAAGTGGTCGGTATCCGACCGGCAGCTTGCGGCAGCTCAGACCCATACCCGGTCGTTCACGGTACTCAGACGGATTGCCAACTGTCGCCCGTTGTTAAGGCCGACCTGACACGCACGCCTCGAGCGACAGCCTTTCACGCATCAGATCTCGCGGTCCAAGCGTTTCCATCTTTGCACCGCTTACCACCTGCTATCTATTTGGGCGATGATCGATCCAGAGCATGAGCGGGACAACTCCGTGCCTACCATCATCCACTCCACACGTCCGGACCCATCGCTCCATCCGGAACTGCCGCAGGTGAACAGCATCGTGCTCAGCGAGGGCCCGAGGGTCCGACGCGAGCTGGTCCACTATCCTGTCCACAGTCGAAATACCGGGGAGTTCAAGACCAACCAGATCACCTTCCGCTCGCGGAAGAACGTGGGTGGTAACTGGCAGAACGAACCCGCGAAGTCGTTCACGCTCGATGGCGACGATCAGATCCGAATGGCGGTGCGCTTTATCTCGACTGCTTGCACCGGGAGCATACCCGACCTCGCCGGCGATTTCTTGATGGTGCCCGCCGCGCGCGGGTTTGACGCAGGGGAGATCCAGGCAGCGCTCGACGAACTCGGGGCATCCGGTCAGACGGACGTCCTCGCCGGCCTGCTGCGCCGGGTGGCGCGCGAGCGGGGTGCAGCGGTCGAGCTGTTCAAGCGCGTTATCGCAGACCCCGATGCGTTCGCGGCCGCAGCGGCGACCTTGAATCTCGCCCGGTACAGCCAGGAGCTGAAGCGAATGGAGGCGCTGATCGACGCCGACGCTAGGGAGCAGGACTTCCAGACGCTGCTCGGGCAAAATCCATGGATGTTCGGCTCAGAGTACAGCGAGCACTTGGCGGATGAGCGGCGCCTCACGCGCGACACGCAGCAGGACTTCCTGCTTCGCCGAACGACGGACGGCTACGTCGAAGTTATCGAGATAAAGACGCCGCTGACCGGCGTCGGCCTCTTCCGCTTCGACAAGTCGCGCAAGGCCCACTTCGCCGGACAGGATCTGTCAGCGGCCGTTGGGCAGGTCTCAAGGTACATCGAGGAACTCGAAGCCGACCGGTTGGCGATCAAGGCACGGGACGGCATCGACACGTTGAAGATCCGAGCCAAGATCATCATCGGCCGGGACCTCGATGAGGAGCAGCAGGTCGCCCTTCGCCGCTTCAACGGCCATCTCCACCGAATCGAGGTCATCACCTTCGACCAGCTGGTCTCGGTCGCCCGCCGCGTGACCGAGCACCTGCGATCCGTCGTCTCGCATCAGCGCGCGGCCAATGGCCTGTGAGCGGCGGAGGGCAGACCGGGGCGGTATGGCTGGTGGATCCGTTCGACGACCACTGACCCAGGAGAGGCGCCGCCCCGTCGAAGCAGGCGAGATGCTGTGCTGAACGCCGGTTACCATCGCGGCGTCGTTCATTAGGACAGGCCTATGGCACGGATCAGTCAGTCGGACCTGCGGATCGTGGAGGACGCGCTGGGTAGCGCGTCCGGCTACGTCGCGGACTTCACCAACGCCACCTTCAGCAGCTTCTTCGCGAAGGAAGTGGGCGCTGCGATATATGGCCATGCGTACGCCAAGTACGGCACCAGCAAGGGCAAGCGGCTTCGCGCCTTCCTCGAAGAGGCGGACGATGCCATCGCCCTAAAGGCCCTACGCGCTCTCCGAGCCTACGTCGCATCGACGGGTTGGAGGCCCGACGGGCAGTCACCCGAGGAGCACAAGGTAACCGGCGAGAGGTTCGATGAACTGATCGAACGCTTCAGCCGACCACGGGAGAGCGGCCTCGGCCAGCAGGACCCGCTGGCCTGGCTGGTGCGCGTCCAGAGGAAGCTGCGTGAGATCCAGCAGATCGCGTTCAAGGCGTACGACGACTCGAACGATACCGAGACCAAGGACGTCCCGGACGGAATCAAGCAGGCGCTTTCAGCCCATTACGCGGTGTTGAAGGAGCAGCTACCGCCCGACTTCCCGCCGAGCGCAATCGGGGACATGGGTCGCCACATACATTTCTCCGATCACGCCGATATGCGCAGCATCGCAGGGTGGGACGTCCCGGACCTGATGGCCAAGGCGGAGAAATACGCGCTCGAAGCCAAAGCAGCAGAGATCGACGACGATCCGCGCGACGTCCTAAACCTCATCGACGAGATGTTCCGCTCGTCCGTCGAGCAGGAACTGAGCGCTACCGCGCCCGATTACCACATGCTCGTGCTGAAGTGCTGCCTGCTGCTCGGCAAGCGCTTCGCGGACAAGACGGGGCTGGAGGACGATCTCAGCTCGTACGGCAAGGCCTTCGGGCCGAAGTCACCCATGCTCTTAGTGCCAGTCGACCTCAAGACCGCGACGCGGCAGAGCCAGCAGCAGGGTGCCATGTTCCTGTTCCAGGGATACCGCTCGTTCCTCCGCAACACGCACGCGCATGACATTGCTGAGGGGGATCGGGACTTCTCACTCCAGGCGATCGTATTCCTGTCAATGCTCGCGGAAGTGCTCGCTGCGGCGACCGTCGTCGCGGAGACTGAGGAGCAGCCGGCCACCACAAGCGCGAGCAGCTGAAATTCCGTTAACCGAGCGCTGGCGGGCCAGAGCCGATAGAGACGCTAAGATGTTGAAGACCTCACGGCCGGCCAGAGTTTCTGAACGAGTGGCTGATTAGGAAGACTCGGCGGCACAAAGCGGACTGGCCGCTTTCCACCCAAAAAGCGCCCGCTCACGCGGTCAGCGACAGTTGAAATCTGACTGCAAGTTTCTGCTTCTCCGCTGCACATTCCATTCGACTTCCGTTCGCACCGGAGCGACAGCGTTGGCACACGAACGACGGGCGACGCGGTCGCCCCTGCCCCAGGTGACGCGCTCACCGGGGCTCTGGCCGGTGGGGCAGCAAGGTGCTGCTCCGAACCGGAGTTTTCAGCATCATGATCAAGCTCACCGACACGCAAGCCATTCTGCTGGCCGCGGCGTCCCAGCGCCCTGACGGCAGCCTGGTGCCGATACATGCCAGCATCAAGCCAGGTGGCGGCGCCGCCAAAGCCATCGCCAACCTCCTTCGGGACAAGCTGGCCGAGGAACGGGAAACGACCAACGAGGTCGCGGTGCGCCGCGTCGACGGGGACATCCGGTACGGCGTTTTCATCACGGATGCTGGGCTCACCGCGATCGGCATCACGGGTGACGGCGACCAGGCGGGCGCCGGAACTGTACAGCTTCCCGAGATCGTCGATGTAGAGAAAGCGCCCACCAAGATCGCGACCGTGCTGGCGCTGCTGGATCGTGCGGAGGGCTCGCCAATGGCCACTCTGACCGAAGCCACCGGTTGGCTACCGCACACGATCCGGGCCGCGATGACGGGCCTGCGCAAGAAGGGGCACCCGGTCCAGCGGATCAAGCGCGATGGCATGACCTGCTACCGGCTGTTTGGTGCCAAGTGATGGATGCGGCAGCTAGCATCACCGAGCTCGATGAGCTGGGCTCAGCCGACCTGCGCCAGCGCTGGCACGCGCTGGTCGGGACCCCTGCCCCCAAGGTCAGCCCCAAGATGCTGCGCCTCGCACTCGCCTGGGAGGGTCAGGCGCGCGCGGCGGGCGGGCTCGCCCGCGCCACGACCCAAACGCTTGACCAGCTTGGCCGCGGCCAGACGCGAACACAGGCGGCGACCGCGGGCATGCGTTTGGTGCGCGAGTGGGGCGGCCGCGTCCATGTTGTCACCGTCGGCGAGGACCAGATCATCCGCTGGGACAATCGCGAATGGCGTTCACTGTCGGAGGTCGCCCGCGCGATCACGGGCACACGCTGGTCGGGACCGGCGTTCTTTGGGCTCAAGAAGAAGGCTGCAGCAGCATGAAGACGGTCCGCTGCGCCATCTACACCCGCAAGTCGTCAGACGAGGGACTGGAGCAAAGCTTCAACAGCCTCGATGCTCAGCGCGAGGCGTGTGCCGCGTACATCCTCAGCCAGGCAAGTGAGGGCTGGACGGCACTGCCCGAGGTCTACGACGATGGCGGGCTCTCGGGCGGCACGCTGGAGCGCCCTGCCCTGCAGCGCCTGCTCGCCGAGGTAGCCGCGGGCCGGGTCGACATCATCGTCGTCTACAAGGTCGACCGGCTGACCCGCTCGCTGTTTGACTTTGCCAAGCTGGTCGAGACCTTCGATGCCGCGGGCACCAGCTTCGTCTCGGTGACCCAGTCGTTCAACACGACCACCAGCATGGGGCGGCTGACGCTCAACATGCTGCTGAGCTTTGCGCAGTTCGAGCGCGAGGTCACCGCCGAGCGCATTCGAGACAAGATTGCAGCGTCCAAAGCGAGGGGCATGTGGATGGGGGGCACCCCGCCGCTCGGCTATGCGCCTGATGACCGCAGCCTGGTGATTGTCGACGAGCAGGCAGCGCTCATTCGACACCTGTTCGCGCGCTATCTTGTGCTCGGCAGTGTGCGTCTGCTCGAGGAAGAGCTGGCCAGCACCGGCATTACTGTTCCCAAGCGCGTGACCATTGGCGGTAAGCCGCTCGGCGGTGGCGCGTTCACGCGGGGGCAGCTCTATCAGGTTCTCAAGAACGTCACCTACACCGGCAAGATTGGCCACAAGGACAATGTCTACCCAGGCCTCCATGCAGCAATCGTCGATGACGTGACCTTCGCCGCGGTGCAGACCAAGCTGGCCGACCACCTCCAGGGTCATCGCAGCAAAGCGGGCGTTGCAGAGAGCAGCCCACTCGCTGGCAAGATCGTCGACGCCGATGGCGAGCCGCTGGTCGCCACCCATTCCAGCAAGCCTGTCGTGGGCGGCGGCGACGGAGGCAAGGTCAGACACCGCTACTATGTCAGCCGCGCCCTGCAGCAAGCGACGTCCGACACGGGGCTGAGGGTTCCAGCCCGTGAGATTGAGGCGCTGGTCGCCGAGCGCGTGCAGCAGCTGCTCCGTCAGCCGCTGGAGCTCGCCGCGGCCGCTTCATTCGACGTAGATGTTCACCAGGTTGCGGACCTTCATGCCCGCTGCGCGGAGCTGGCGGTGCAGGTCACTGAACGTCGCTCTCTGGCCCTCGCCGCCCTTGTCGGAACGGTAACGGTCGGCACTGGTGCTGTAACAGTCGCCTGCAACACCGCTGCACTCGCGGCTGCACTGGGCTTGGCCTGCCAGACAGGCGCGCCCGCCACCATCGAGGTCAGCTGCACGGCAAGGCTGACCCGCTCGGGCCGGGCGCTGCGGCTGGTGCAGGACAATGGCGCGCTCCCCCAAGCGGTGCCGGACCGCTCGCTGGTGCGCCTGCTGGTCCAGGCACGCCGCTGGTGGGGGGTGCTGCGCCAAGGCGAGATCAGCACGAGCGACCTCGCCGCGCGCGAAGGCGTAACAGCATCCTATCTCACCCGAGTGGTGCGCCTCGCCTTTCTCGCGCCTGCAGTGATCGAGGCAATCCTGGCGGGTCGGCAGCGCGCGGGAGTGACGGTGGCAAGCCTGACGCTTGAGGGCACCCTCTCGCCAGACTGGCAGGCGCAGGCAGACATGCTCCTTCCGGCTAAGCGGCGGGCAGGCTGACGCGCGCCGCGCGTCCCCGCCGGTCAGTCTTTCTCGACAAGCGAGTGGGACAGCCGCAACTCGTCGAGCAGCTTCTCGATGACTGCGTTCTCACGCCCGGTGCCATGCGGCTCGATGGACCAGTTGATGTCAGGGTGCGTAGCGCGGTCACGTACCCGGACCGGGCCGACTGCCAGGCGCCATCGCCGCGCGGAGCCGCCTTGCTTGCGCACCAGCGTTGCCACGATCAGGTCTTGTAGCTCGCTTGCTCGCACGGCGGTCGCCTCTGGCAAAGCGCGCGAGCACTGGCAAGAGAAGCGCTCCACTAGCTCGACAAGCGCTCGCGACGCTCGATCACCTCGACGGCGGTGGCAATGGTAAGCAGACTGCTGGCGGTCTCGCGCAGCAAACCGACCAATACCGCTGAAACCTCGGTTTGCAGAATCAGGCGCGCAGACGCGTCCTCCATCAGCATGCCCGCGCTCGTCAGCAGCGTTCTGACCTTCTCTCTATCGTTCATGCGGCATTCGCCTCCTCGGCGACGACGAAGCCTCGACCTTGGCCGGAAGTCGACCCGCAGCTTTTCAGGCCGCTAGTTCAGGCGAGCAGGTCGCTCGCGGTTACCGCAAAGGGCACGGCAAGCTTTTCGACCACGCTGATCGTCGGGTTGCGCGCGCCCCGCTCGATGTCGCTGACATAGGTCCGATGAATGCCGGCACGGTCGGCATACTCCTCCTGGCTCCAGCCATGCTCGCCCCGAAGGCGGCGCAGATTGGCGGCAAGGCGTGAGCGGACATCCACGCCGGCATGAAGACCGCCCTGTCGACGTTCGATCTACAGACGATCAGTGACATTCCGGTTGATTTCCCAACGGCTTCGAGCATGAGCGGTGTCATTGATTGTCGACAAGGACGATCAGACGGGGGGAAGTCTTACGTGATGCAAAACAATCAGATGTCAGAAAATACACACCCGAATGGCGGCACTCAGCCCTTCCTGTCAGCCCCGATGGTCGCCGCGCCGGAGCACCGATCGCCTGCTCGCTGGAGCTTTGGCCGCCGTCTCCTCGCTGCTGTCGGCGTCATTGTCATCGGCTTCGTGCTCCTGGGCATCTACGGCATGTTGCATCCCAACCTCGAATATGAGGCCGCTCGCGAGGCAGAGGCGGCAGTTGCCTTGCAATTGCGAGATGCTGGAGCGGCCGAGTATCGCAACGTAAATGTCTATCACCTTCAGAGCGGTAAGTTGCTGGTATGTGGCGAGGTAAACGCTACCAATGCCTTTGGCGGACTAGCCGGCTTCACTCGGTTCATCAGTCCGGGAGGCGGCACTGCCCTTATTGAGGTCGTGGAGAACGATCGAGTGACCTTCGATGACCTTTGGGCCACCTGGGGCTGCACAGGCTCGAAAGGAGACCTCGTCGCAAGTGACGTCACCATTTTTGGATAAGATGAACTGAGACGGCCCAGGCGATGTGCGTCTTCGCTAAGGCGCCATCACCGCGGCCGCGGCGCGTTCGGCCGAGGCCGTTCTCTGCCCGCCGTCGCCGTTCGGGCACTGCGCCCCATCACCCAGTGAAGGAACTGCGTCACGCTATCGACCTGGTCATCATGGGCGAGATGCGGGAAGCCGGTCATCTCCCGCTTTAGCGCAGGCAGCCATGGCGCCGTTGTCGGGAACCGTACCTTGCCGCTGTAAAGACGTTCAACACCGACCGTGAGCCGGTCCTCCTTACTCATGTCCGGCGTGAAGGCGCGGCGCTCGCAGCTTGGCGCGTGATGCTCGGGCTCGCTGAGACACCGCTGATCACGTGAAAGATCAGCGAGCAGGGCGATCCCGACGCCAGCGTTTTCGACAAGGATTGTATCGGCTTGCCAACGCTTCCGCTCGCGCCGGACCAGCGCCAGGAGGTCAGCGTAAAGCTTGCGGACCTGTTTAACCTCGAGAAGAAGCCAATGTCCGTTGTGATGGCCCCACGTCGTGCACACAGAGTAGTCGGACTTCGGTCCGTCGCTAAGCGCTGTATCCCAAGATTGGACGACCCATTGCAGCCGGTCACGCGCCGGCGCCTCGTCATAGGTCTGGATCCGGTTCCACTCGATGAGGGCGCTG
The DNA here is from genome assembly GCF_014199305.1 of Sphingomonas aerophila. Taxonomy (GTDB): domain Bacteria; phylum Pseudomonadota; class Alphaproteobacteria; order Sphingomonadales; family Sphingomonadaceae; genus Sphingomonas; species Sphingomonas aerophila. The sequence goes on along the minus strand of NZ_JACIJK010000012.1, from coordinate 72,671 downwards.
TCGGGCGGGGTTGGGTTCTGCTGGTACTGTGCCTCAAAATCGGAACCGCCCATCCCTTGTCGGATCTCGTCGAGAATAGCGCGCGGTTCGCTTCGCGGTTTCAACAGGTCGCCCGGTTGACGAACAAAGACCTGCCCGCTCGACAGCCTGAACTCCTGACGCTCCTCGGCGATCGCCGGCAGGTTCAGGTGCACAAAGCCAAGCTCCTTCAAATGGGCAGCAATGTCTTCCTCGTGGAGGCGCTGCTGAACCGCGATGATCGACCCGGCGGACTTATCGTTCAATCGGCTGACCAGCGTATTGCCATAAAAGTGCCGGGCCCGCTCGCGCGCGACCGGCGAGCGCGCGTCCGCCGCCTTCATTAGATCGTCGATGATGATCAAGTCGCCACCAAGACCGGTTAGCGTGCCGCCAAGCGAGCTACCCAGCCGAAAGCCATTCTGCCGGGTCCGATATTCGCGAATGGTATCGCGCTCGACATTGGTCGCCGTGTTGGGGAACACATGCGCATACCAGCCCGAGCGCGCGACCTTAAGGAAGTTACGCGAGTGATCCACCGTCAGGTCACGCGCATAGCTGACCGTCAGGATACGCTTGGTCGGGTCACGGCCCAACACCCAGGCCGGCAACGCGATGGAGGCCGTTACCGATTTGAGGTGCCTTGGCGGTATGGTGATCAACAGGCGCTTCACCTCGCCGCGCTCAACACGGGCGAGGTAGTCGCACAAGACTGGCAGGTATGTGCCTCGCTCCAGCGTTGCCGCTGGATCGAGGGTCGCGAACACCCGCTCAACGAAGGCCTGGAAGTCAGTCCGGCATACGATATTGAGCGCGGACGGAATGTCGGCAGGCCTATCCATGACCCGCGCCCCCGTCATCGAGCCTACGCAGATACGCGTCCAGAATCTCGCTTTCGCGCGCCGGATCGGTGTCCATGGGCGGCAGCTTGATCTCCGAGGAGCCCTCGTCGCCGTACTTGAGGATGGCCTCGATCGACTTGTGGTCACCTTTCAGCGCCTTTTCGACCAGGCGCATGATGATCGCCTCGCGTTTAGCGACCTTTGTCTGCCGTCCGCTAACGGTCGCGGTGATCGTCCGATCCAGCTCGCGCTGGATCAGGGTTGCAAAGTTCCTGGAGCCGCGCGGCCGTCCGCGCGGATTACCAGAGGTGCCGGGCTTGAACCGGTACTCTCGCGGTGGGCGTCCGCGCGCTGCGCTGCCATCATCCGGGTCGCAATCATGAACTTGCTGCGCGTCGTTCTCAGAAGGTTCTGACATGTCATCCTCCTCACGCCGCACGACGCGTGCGGACACGCGCAGGTGGAGAACTGACGACTGGGGTCTCGCCGATGCCGGTTCGCTCGGCGCGCACCTCCCGCCAGGTTTGCCCGGTGCTGGCGAGGCGAGCTTCCTTGCCCGAGTAATCCTGCCAGCGAACAAGGCTTGTATCCACGTAGCGCGGATCGAGATCCATCGCTGCGGCGAGTCGCCCGGTCTTCTCTGCCGCAATGATGGTGGTACCGCTGCCCGAAAAGAGATCGAGCACCAGATCACCGCGAGCGGTGCAGTCGAGCAATGCGTCGCTGACCAGTGCAAGTGGCTTCACCGTTGGGTGCATCTCACGGTCACGCTGCTTCTCGGCCCCGAAGCCGTTGACGCCAGGATAGTCCCAGACGTTGCTGCGGTTACGACCGTGCTTGCCGAGTTGGACCCGGTTGCAGTGAGCGGCCCCACTTTTGGCAAGTAGGAAGATCAGCTCATGCGCTGACCGATAAAAGCTGCCCATTCCCGGTCGCTTGGACCAGACAATCAGATTGAGAAGCTCGAATGCATTCGCATCCGCAGCGTCCAGGACGTTTCGCAGATTGCGGAAGTCCATACACACATAGGCAAGCCCGCCGGGCACCAACGCGTCATGAAACCTTGCCAGCGTTCCGGTCAGAAACTCGGTGAACTCCTCGTCCGACATTTCGCCCGAGGCGGAGACAAACTCGCCATGGTGTCCGGAGCCGGTCACATGCCCCTGGACCTTGCAATTATAGGGCGGGTCCGAGAACACCACCCGGGCTTTCTGCCCGCCCATTAGAACTTTGAGGGCTTCGGGACTGGTGGCATCTCCACAGAGGAGACGGTGGCTGCCCAGCAACCAGAGATCGCCGATCTGGCTGGTGACCCGCGCCGGCGGTGGGGACACGTCATCGCCGTGGTCAGCGGCACTGTCCTCGAACATGAGCGCGTCGATCTCGGGCGCTGAGAAGCCGGTCACGTCGAGGTCGAACGTCAGGTCGAGCTCGATCAGGTCCGCGAACTCGAGCGCCAAGATCTTGCGGTCGTAGCCCGCGAGGTCTGCAAGCTTGTTTTCGGCGAGAACGAACGCCCGCTTCTGGCCGGCACTGAGGTGCGACAGCGTCACGACCGGTACGATCGTCATGCCCAGCTGGATCGCAGCTTCGATTCGGGCATTGCCGGCCAGCACCTTGTCGTTCTCGTCGACCACGACGGGAACGGAGAAGCCGAATAATTGGATGCTCTCACCAATAAGGCGGAGCTGATCCTTGGAGTGGATGCGCGCCTTGCGCCCCAGCGCCGCGAGCGATGACGGTGCCACATAGCGAACATTAAGGGGCAATCCGGGAAGCAGATCGATCTGCTCCGAGCGCAAAGATACATCTTCAGTCATGACGATTTCCAGGAAACAAACAGTCGCGCCAGTCGACCAGCAGGTCATTACGTCAGGCTGCGGCTATTTCGGTGAGGGATGGTGGGCACGCGATCTACACAGACCAGCGGCATCGCCCATATTGTTCACGAGGCAGGTCACCTCGTCATCCCTCACCCATACGCTACCTCGATATCGCTTCCGAGCACGAAGATGTGGTGGCGAATAGGCTGCTTCAAGTAGGCCTTGTTAGCAATAATCCATTTGTTGCAGCGTAAGACCTACCCTGATCTGAAGCGGGTTTTTGGCTTCCCGAACCGGCTAAGCGTGAGAACTACGCGTCTCGCGCTGATCCGGCCCATACTGCGATGATGCAATTAGCCCTGTTATTCCTGCAAGAACAGGGCTCCGGATCGCGCGAGAGCCGTTCCGTACTGCCGGCATGGCGAGCGGAGAAAGAAGGCCGATCTAGCAGCCTCGCTCTCTCCGTGGTGGCTCTCCACGATACGAAATCACGCTCCCACGCTGCGCAGGAACGGCGGATTTGCGCGGATCTGAGGCAAATATGTGGGGAGCACTGGCGATAAGCCTGTCTCAGATGAGACTAGATGGCGGAGACGGAGTCCTTATAACTCTCGACCGCCTAAAGCCGCTGCTCGCCGCAGGCTCGTTGTTTTAACACGCTTTTACCCCACCACTCGTTCGCCGCTGACCGTTGACGATCCCACAGACCCGCCGCATAAAGTGGGAACCATAGTGGGAACAGGTGAGATGGCGACCGGCAAGCTGACAGCGTTGAAAGCGAAGGCACTGAAGGAGCCGGGTCGGCACAGCGACGGGAACGGGCTGGTCCTGTACATCAAGGAGAACGGCTCCAAGTCATGGGTTCTTCGCAGCCAGGTTGACGGAAAGCGTCGCGACTTCGGCCTTGGCTCTTTCAATGACGTGTCCCTTGCTGATGCCCGCGAGAAGGCTGACGAGCTACGCCGACAATATCGCAGCGGAACTGATCCAGTGGCAGCCAAGCGCGCCGCCAAGGCCCCTGCCCCGACGGTTCCCACATTCCGTGAAGCGGCTGAACAGGCTCACAAGGAGCACAAGGGCGGTTGGAAGAACGAGAAGCACAAGGCCCAGTGGATCTCATCACTGCAGGCCTATGCCTATCCCACCATCGGCGACATGCCGGTCGACCAGATTGAGGGACCAGCCATCCGCGACCTGCTTGCCGAGATTTGGCTGAGCAAGCCGGAGACCGCCAGCCGGGTGAAACAGCGGATCGGCGCGACTCTCGATTGGGCCTACGCCAAGGGCTACCGCAAATCGGAAGCACCAATGCGGTCGGTGACCAAAGGCCTGCCTCGCCAGCCCAAGAAGGACAACCACTTCGCCGCCCTGCCCTATGATCAGGCACCAGCGATGATGGCGAAGCTGGCAGAGACCGACACGGTAGGCCGACAGGCATTGCGCTTCCTGATCCTCACCGCCGCTCGGTCCGGAGAGGTCAGGGGCGCTTGCTGGCGCGAAATCGATTTAGACCAGCAGTTATGGACTATTCCCGGCGACCGGATGAAAGCGGGCAAAATGCACATTGTCCCACTCCGGCCTGCGGCGATCGCCATTCTGGAAAAGCTGAAGGCAGCATACGGCGACAACCCCGACCAACCACTCTTCCCGGGCAAAGCGAACAAGCCGCTTTCGGACATGACACTGACCAAGGTGCTGCGCGACGGCTTTGGTGATGAGATCACGGTCCATGGGTTCCGCTCAACCTTCCGCGACTGGGCAGCCGAGCAGACCGATGTCGCCGGTGATGTCGTCGAGGCCGCTCTGGCGCACACCGTCCAGAATAGGGTAGAGGCGGCCTACCGCCGGACCAATTATCTCGAAAAGCGACGGGTTCTCATGAGCATGTGGGGTAGCTTCCTACTCGGCGAAAACGAAGCAACAGAGGAGGTGGTGGCAACTGACAATGCTGACAATACGTCACGGAGCGCGGCTCCCGACCTGGCGCATGGCGTGGCGAGGTCAGCAGCGTAGATTGCCTGAAACGAGACCGCGGCGATGTCTGATAGCAAGCGACAGGATTGGTGGGAGCGGCGTCGCCCCGAGGCCGAGGATCGCCTCCGTCGTTTGATCAAGCGGGAGCGCGATGAGGACGCCGAGGCCAAGTTCGGCGGCGACTTTCATCCGGCCGAAATGTATCCCCTGGAAGGCCTGATCCACCATCCCTTTCCGCTCCGAATAGTGCGGATGTGCATGAGTGACGCAGACATAGCCTCGCTGCCTTACGATCAGCTCCGGTACTTCACCGACGAGGGTGGTTACATGGAGTCCATGGTGCCACCCGAACGCACTCGGCAAATCCTGCAAGTCGGACATCCTCCAGGCTGGACCGAAATAGATATCGAGCAGGGTCGCCGGCCTTCTTTGCTCGAAGAACAGCCAGCCAAGGCCCCCTCGACAGGATCCACCTTCCCCGCCGAGGGGTCGTTCGATGAGTACCCGCCACCGGCGTGGCACACAGCCCTATTCACCCGAGATGGCGAGCCACTCCCGCCGAGCACGAAAGGGTCACCAGCGCCCCCCCAGCGAAAGGCAAGTCCGGTTTCCAGCGCCGAACTGGAACGCTGGTGGAGTGCGCGAAAGAGCGATCCGGCGAATCACGACGCCACAGAAGAGGCTGATTTGATTGCAGCCAGAGCCGCCTTTCCGCAGAACTCCATTTCGCGGGAGAGGGTCCGCGAATTACGCGGCCCGCGAAAACGCGGTCCCAAGCCGTTTCGCGGCTAAGTGACCGCGGAATTCCCGCAGAAATAGACGGCGAAATACATCGCCAGCATCTGATCACCACCGAGCCAATCCCGGCCGGTTTCGAAAGGGTGATCAAATGCAACGGTTCTCAGTTTCTATAGATGAAGCGGCGCGAGCTATCGGCATCGGCCGCACCAAGCTGTATGAGCTAATCAACAGCGGAAGCCTTGACGTTATCCGTATCGGCTCGAGGACCTTGGTTAAGGTCCCCAGCATTGAGGCTATGCTCCAGCGGTCGGTAGTTTTTTAATGGCCGCCTTCCACACCTCGGATCGGGCCAGCGCCATCAAGGCTAACATCCCGCTCAGCACCGTAGCGAGCAACTACACTGAGCTTAGTCGGGCCGGTCGTGAGCTACGCGGCCGCTGCCCTTTTCACAACGACAACACGCCCAGCTTCTACGTCAATGACGAGAAAGGGACGTTTCATTGCTTTGGCTGCCAAGCTGGCGGCGACGTGATCGACTTTATTCAGAGGATTGAAAACATGAACTTTACCGACGCTTGCGACCTCCTCGAGGGCAATAGCAACATCGCCATCCGCAAGGTACCAAATCCTGCGCAGCCGAATTCCAAGGCGGAGGACGCACGACGCATCTGGAACGCCGCAACCTCCATTGTAGGCACGCCGGCTGACGTGTACCTCGCAAGGCGCGGCATCCCTTTGAGCAGGATCGCCCTTCAACCCAATCTCCGCTTTGCCAAGTTGAAGTTCGACGGCTCTGAAGCATTGCACCCTGCCCTTGTTGCGGCCGTTCGCGATGTCCGGGGAGAGATCACTGGCATCCAGCGGACCTACTTGACTGAAGAAGGTGAAAAGCTGTGCGTTGATGCGAAGCGATCATTGGGCACCATCCGCGGCGGCGCAATCCGTTTGTCATCGGGCGGGGACGAGGATGATCTTGGCGCGATTTACCTGTGTGAGGGCCTGGAAGACGGGCTGAGTTTGCTTCGGCTTCAGGGTGACGCCCCCGTCTGGGTCGCGGCTGGAGCCGGGATGATGGAAGCAGTTAAGCTGCCTGCCACAACCACAAACGTCCGGATTGTGCCCGACAACGATTTCGCGGGTCGGAGCGCCGCGCTGCGAGCAGGAGTCAAGTTCACCAAGCAAGGCGTGTTCGTCCACCTCAACCGGCTTCCCGATGAGTTCAAGGACTACAACGAGTTCCTGTTGCATCATCTGGCATCGCCTGTTTCGCCGGAAGCAGACCCGGGCGAGGAGTCGGGGGCATGATGGAGGTATTGGGGACAACGGCACAGCCAGTGACAGCGGAGATGGCATGGGCTGAACCCGTTCCACTTCCATCGACTCTGTTGGCTGTTGACCCGTTCGACGATGAGATGCTCCCCACCGGTTTACGCCGGTGGGTGGTCGACATCGCTGAACGCATGAACGTGCCAGTCGACTTCGTTGCCATCCCGGCGATGATCGCGGCGGCATCGCTCATCGGCAGGCGCATTGGCATTCGCCCTCAGGCGCATACCAACTGGACCGAAGCCGCAAACCTGTGGGGGGCCATTACTGGCCCCCCCGGGACCCTCAAGTCGCCTGCTACGCGGGAAGCCTTCGCCGCCCTGCATTTGTTCGAACGAGAAGCGGCCGTGCGCAACGAGGCCGCTCTGGAAGAGCTAAAGCCATTGCAGCAGCTTTACGAGATGCAGGAACGCGAAGCGAAGCGGGCGGCGTCCAGCATTCTCAAGGATGCGGAAGATCCGACGTTCGCACGCTTCAGTGCGCTCGACATCCTGCGGGAACTGGAGGAACCAACGCCACCACGCCAGATCAGGTACATCACCAACGATGCCACGCCCGAGAAGCTAGGCGAGCTGTGTCGGGACAACCCGGACGGTTTGCTGATCCATCGTGATGAACTCCTCACCATGTTCACTGATCTGGACCAGGAAGAAAGAGCCAGTGGACGCGGGTTCCTCATGACCGGGTGGGGAGGTCTGGACGGTTACACTGTTGATCGGATCATCCGCGGCACCATTCGCATCGAAGCGGTAAACCTGTCGCTGTATGGCACCACGCAACCCAGCCGGCTGCTATCGTACATGCGGTCCTCGCTGAAGCAGCATGACGATGGGCTTGTGCAGCGCCTCCAGCTGCTCGTCTGGCCAGACTTCAGTGTAGCCTGGACGAACAACGATCGTGCGGCGAACGAGGCTGCGCGGGACGAGGCAATGGCATGCTTTCGCGCACTCCATAGCCTGTCACCAGAGTGGGCAGAGGCACAGAGCAACGCGAATGACGGCAGCGGCGCCATTCCGTTCCTGCGGTTTTCACCCGAGGCACTGGAGCAGTTCGACCGCTGGCGTGCGAAACTGGAGGCACAGGTAGCAGAGCTGGACATCGCGGACCCTTTCAGGGGCCATCTGTCCAAGTACCGTGGTCTGGCGCCACGGCTTGCCCTCGTATGCCATCTCGCCTCTGGCGGAGTGGGGCCTGTGACTACGTCCGCTTGGGTCATGGCCGAGCTTTGGACCATGTACTTGAAGAGCCATGCTCGGCGCATCTATGCAGCTTTGGAAACCGACAATACTGACATTGCTCACAAGATCATGGCCCGCGTTCGCAGGGATGAGCTTCCAGCAAACTTCACCTCCCGCGACATCTACCGAAGTTGTTGGTCCGGTTTGAAGGACCGCGAACAGGTCGAACGAGGGCTGCAAATCCTTGTCGACTACGATTGGCTAAGCGTGGAGCGTGTACTGACTGGCGGAAAACCGAAGCTTCTTTATACCGCGAATCCAAGGGCGATGAAGAAGACGGTGCATTGATGTTGGGCAGGGTGGCTAAGCGGCTGCCCTGCCCATTTGTCGTGAGGCGAATTCCGTCCATCAGCCGATGGGGTACGGTGCCCCCATGATGGGGTTGCCGATGGGGTAGTTGGTGGTGTCTGAAACACGGCCGAAGTGACGCGAGTCTGTGGATTCCGGCACAGACTACCCGCGTCCTCGCCTACCGAACCAGAGAGCGAGAGGATGGGGTTCAATCCGGTTACCCTGACTGGCGAGAAACGCACGGCGCTAATGGACCGACCTCGTCCATGGTGACCGGAACAGGACGGCCTGGCCGTGACTAGCTGAGCGAAACTGATTAAGGGTCGAAGGCGAGCAGACCGGGATCAACCCACTCGACTTAATTGGGAGGTTTGATCGTCATTGCTCTGGCGTTGGCACGCGCGAACGATCGAATTGGAGGCGATTGTGTTGAAAAGGGCTGGCTTGCAGTAGTGTCGGTGGTCTGATTCAATCGTCTCGAGGCGACCGGAGACGGGCCGATGATGGGCGAGCGGACGGGTGGCGCAGGAGGCGCTGTTCTACAGCGTCAGCCTGGAGCGGCATGTCCCGGCCGACCATCTGCTTCGCTCGATCGATCGGTTCGTGGACCTGTCGGACATCCGCGAGGAGCTGAAGCCCTTCTACAGTGAGACCGGTCGCCCCTCGATCGAGCCGGAGTTGATGATCCGGATGCTCAAGGTCGTCTCAACGGCTCGCTATACGCACTTGAACGACGCAGCGATGAGGGAGGTTTGCGATCTGATAGGATCCCTGATCGAGGCCTGCTGCAACCGCGCGTTCCACAAACCCGGCGCTCATAAATGACGGACGCTCAGTTCGTTTCCCCAGCGATCATTGAGATACTCTACTACCAACCTCCGATGACAATGATGGGGCGTGTCCTCTGAACACAAGAGGCAAGCGCCATCAAACATGCTTGGCTTGAACTTGCTTTCAATCTTTCGACTGCTCATAAGGTCTAAAAACTGCCCCTCATAGACCTGCCAGTCTCCCTTCATCTTTTTGAAGGCCTTAAGCATCCCGTCTGTCGGCGCAAGAAGCGGCTGATGAACGTATCTGATACCTCCGATTTTTTTGAGAAAGTATGCCAAGTCGTCAGACTTAGCGAATCCTGCAAGCTGCGAGGTGTTGTGCAGACGCACGTCTACGACCGTCCGGACTCCAGCAGCCAGTAACCGCTCGAAAAACCGCTCCGCGTTGGACTTCGTGAACCCTATTGTTGTTACGTTAGCTCCCGGCATCTCGACTCTGACCTCCTAACGATTTACTCGGATGAGAAGCTAACTTTGAGTACGCCACCTTCCTCGCTCGCGCCCTATACGCGTCAATCAATAGCTCAGAACGGGGGGCGAACATATCCGCGTGCGACTTATCGGCCATGTCCAGAAGTTGATCCTCGATCCACTCATGACCTACCGTCCGGCTTTCCGAGAGAACATGAAGCACTTCCGCCCCGATCTCGACAAGCGACCGTCCGACCAGAAGGCACCGATGGCAGTCAAGTGGATTTTTCTCGGAACACATCATTGCGATGTTATATGTTTTTGCGCCTTGGAAGACTCTTTCCAGCCCGAGCGCAAAGGCGGGAACACGCGCCATCTTCTCGTAATCGGCTACCCCGTCAGTAAACAGATCGTCAGAGGAGGGGCGGCCTCCTAATTCCTTGCCCAGGAAAACGTACGCGATGTTATCAGTCGCCAAAGCCGCCTTAAGTGATTCGCGGTTGAAATGAGGAAACGCCCGTGAGTACGGGGCGCTCCGCACATCCGCTATAGCGGTAATCTGGGCAGTTCGTAGGCGCTCTAGGAACGCCTCGTAACTAAGCGTCGAGTGTCCAACACTCCAAATTTGTGTGGCAGTCATGACCTTCCGCTATTCACTCGTTCGGACGGATAACCGCAGCTATGAGCTTGTACGCATGCCCCTGATACGGCTCGCCCAGGCTTATGCACAAGAGTGCTTGACCGATCTGATGCCTACCGTCCGGCAAAGCAAGGTACCGAGCCTCATAGCGCGGGTCAGTTATGGAGAGGAGATAGGGCGCTTGGCGATACGTAAAGTACCCCCTCACCCTCCGCTTACCATTGCCGAACGCTGCTCCCTCAACAGACACACGAACCTCTAGGTCATTGACCTCGATCAGGCGCAGCGAACCGCCAGCAGGGTCCGCTTCATCCTCAGCGACCCGGTCGTTCGTTCCGTTGTAGCTGGACGAACGATTGGTCCAAAGTGGCAGGTTATCGAGAGCGGCACGCGCCTCGGCATAGCTGGCACGCCGCTGTAGGCGCCAGTAGTACTCGGCATCGATCAGATGATTTTCGGTCTGAAAGGCGTGCGGACGAGGCTCCATCATCGGAATTGTGACGACATCCAGAACTCGGACGTCGTTGCCGTCCTGATATCGCCTGTCGTCAAAGGAGATCTCGTGACTTTGGCGGCTACTTATCGGACGAATCCAGTTTCCGGTTCCGGCGCCTGTGATCTCCTTTCCTGCTATACACCTACCACTAGTTTTTCTTGAATTCGCGAGGCATATAATTGTGCTTTCGTAGTTTGGCATTCTCCCATCCCCCTCGGCTCTCGCCAGGCCTGCTCAGCGAACGCGAAAAACTTTTTGAACCTCATCTCCGAAGTGATTGATCACTTTGACGCAAATCTTGCCAGTGTCCGGTCTAGCGAAAGGACGAGACGTCGCGGTGTAGAGGCTCTCCCAAGCCTCCTTGTCCACCTCAGAGCCAAGCGCTCTCTTCAACGCAGCGTACGGGTCCGACTCCTTGCCGTTCAAAAAGTACGCGTGTCGAACGAAGAAGCTTTCATCATCATATGCATCGTCGATGAACCAGCAAGCTACGTCGTCACGTGGATCCGCCGAGGAGCGTAGCTCACCGGTGGTTGGGTCGAAGATGTCCACCCCCAGGATTTCGACCTCATACTTCTGACCGGCAACGGGCCTAACTTCTATGTCCGGCTCCCCGAACACCACGAACATATTGCTTGCACCGGTGTTCTTAAGCCGATCTCCGACCCTGATGTCTTGGTTCATCCTGGCTTTGAGCACTATTAAATCTCGCGTGTCGAAGCGGGATTCGTCCGTCTCAGGTGCGAATTGGAAGCCACAGACAACAAGAACATCAAAAAGACCACGAAGCGCCTCTTTTTGAGCCTGCACCATGAAGTCACGCCCGACAGCGTCGTACTCCGGCCCAACCGCGACCGCGACTCTCTGGACTTTGCCCTTTTTGTCCTCATAACGACCTTCGTACGACACCCAGCCGTCACCGGGTCTAGGAGCTAGACTCTCAAAGGTTATATGCTCGTCCTTTTTGGTGTTGCGGACACCTGCGCGACGAAGGTGCTCTACTACAACTTTTCCGAAGTCGGTCTGCTCTTGACTGCGGAAGCGCACAACGTTCTGCCGATCAGGCTCCAGTGTCTCGGCCAAATAGGGATCGTCCTCTCCTACAGGGATGACCCGATGTGGGGAGAGGCTCTCAAACGTAAACGGACCGGCGACCCTGGTGCGCTTTCGATCCACGTAAGGGCGATCAAAGAGCAACTCAAGCTCAGCGTTCTTGGCAACTGACTCGTCTAACGCAAGCTGGCGCGCCCGGCGAGTACCCCAATGTTCTGCGAGAACCCGCGAAGCCTCCCCGTTCCAATCATCCCTTGGTTGGCGCGGAACGGACCACTCTGTCCATTCGGAGACACCAGTGAGCGAAGCAAGCTCGCCCAGTTGCGCCGCAATGAGCGCAGCATAGCTCTCGTGAATGACATCTATTTGCTTGTTTGCTCCAATGCCCTTCAGTGTCACGTGCGGCACACGCTCGTATACAAACCCGCGCCTTATGTCTCGATTGTATCGAGTAGGCGGCAGCCGCTTCTTCCCAGGCGGCAGAAGCTCGTTTTCCTTCTCAAGCCCTTCTTCAGAGTCTTGCAGTAGGTAGAATGGATATGATGCGCCCATCATGCGCGCTCGCGCAAGGGTCAAAGCCACACGGCTGGTATCAATTGCGATCCACCGCCGACCCCATTGCTCAGCCACATAGGGGATGGTGCCTGATCCACAGGTCGGATCGAGCACCAAGTCGCCCGGGTCGGTTGCCATGAGTATGCATCGTTCCACAACCTTTGGAGCGGTCTGGACGACATAAACCTTGCCTGTCGCGCCGCCCACATCACTCCAGTAGGAGCCGAGGGATTGCACCGGATAGTCATCGTGGAAGTAGCGCATCCTGATCTGCGCTTTCTGTCGGACGAGCCTTCCCGCACGTCCGACGCGAGCTAATTCGTCGGTCGTCACGCCCCAGTGCCTGAGCGCGCCCGGGTGGAACGTAGCTCCTTCGAACTCAAAAGGTACTGTAGTAGTTTCTCTGAACCCGTCCGAGGTAAGAGGATATGGTGAGAAGTCCCCCCGATCGATCGTCGTTAGATCTGCCTGCCGCAATGCTGACTTGCTCCGCATCAGAAATAAACGACGGAATTTGGCTTGGGCCTTGTCTTTCGCGAACCAAAGAATGTAGTCAACGTTCGACTGGATGAAATCTCCCGTCTGACTCCCCGTCTTTTGAATGGAGATTTGCACAACAAAGTTTTGCCGGCCAAACACCTCATCCATAAGGCCGCGGACCAGATGGGCATTATCCTCGCCCATCTGCAAGAATATTGAGCCTGTGTCACTGAGGAGGTCACGCGCAACGAGCAACCGATCTCTAAGATACGAAAGATACGAGTTTACGCCATCACGCCATGTATCCCTGAATGCTTGTATGACCTCCGGTTCTCGCGACCTATCCTCCCGCTTACCGTCGGTAACTTTTCGAGAGTCGGTCCGAGGCTGAAAGTTCGAGTTGAACTGAATTCCAAAGGGAGGATCAAAGTATATGCATTGAACTTGCCCGCGCAACGCTTCGCGCTCGGCAAAGCTTGCCATCACAAGCAGACTGTCCCCTAGAACCAATCGATTGGTCCAATTCTGGTCGTGCTCATAGAATTCCGTCCGCGCCTTTTGATCCGCTGGACGGCCATTGAAATCGCCAAAAAGATCCGGCTCCTCGCCTTCCCTCTTCCGTGCACGGGACTCGGCCTCTAGGCGCTCAATGATAGCCTTGGGGTGAATTTGCTCCTGAATATAGATCGGGGGAGCGTTCACCGTGAGACTACTGAGGTCCTCCTCGTCCTTGCCGCGCCACATTAGCTGAGGATCGAGGTCTTTATTTCGGGGGTAGCGAACGACCCTAGGCCCGATCTTTTCCTCGTCGGCCCACGCCTGCTGTTCAGCAGTTGGTATCATGCTCCGCTTGGCGCCAGGATGCTTATAGATGTCTATTGTCATTGAGGCTGCTCTTACGCTGCTAGTGCGGCATTACCGCTCGACAAGTGACTGCGAATACGACTGCCGAACGTGTAAGGATTGTCGAGTTCCAGGAAGTCCCACCTCCCGTACCGACCAAGCGCGTTCACACCTGGCACCCATCGTGTCCGCATCGTGTCAGCCTTTGCAAGGTCCTGGTCGTCCTTCCAGCCCTTAACCTCAACTACTAGGTTGAGAGGCTGCGCGGAAACTGAGCCGTCCGAGACTTTGAGAATGAAGTCTGGGCGATACCAATGCACTTCACCCTTATATTCATAAGGGACCTCAAATCCCAAATTATGGTTTTTTACATACGCGATCACGATGTCGCGGCATTCCATCTCCATTGCAGCTAAGAATGCCTTCTCCCAGTCTCCGTCACAGACCGCATAGTCCACCTGACACATCCTAGGATTAGTCTGAAACAAGTCGGTCTTCGAAGTCTGAAAGTTCACGTCTCGACTTGATCCAAGCTCATTGTAGGAGTTTACAATTGCGCGCACGTGCTGAGTCCTCGGATCGGCGGGAGAACATGCTCTCGCAATACGCTCAGCAGCCTTTTGGGCCATAGGACGCCACAAGAATAGGCGCTTCAGTTCCTCATGCCCGTATGTTTCTAGGCACTCCTCAAACCATCGCTCGGTTATTCTAAGTAGCTCTCCAAACCGGTGAAGAGGAACGGTTCCGTGAGGGTTCTGATCGGGCAATTGGCCGGGGACAACTAGCTTTGGCTTGGCATCCTCTTTGAAGTATCTCGTCAGGGCGAAACCGGCAACAGCGTAGTACACAGACTTCATTCGCTGCGCCTTGTAGTTTTCAAGCGAGAGCGTGATTCCCTCTCCGACTATCGGCTCTACAAATGTCTCCGTCGGAACGTCGCTCGGATTGAGCTCAAGCCGGGACTCGCTGGTGAACGTCGCAACGAGTGGGCCTGCCGGGTACACAACACGGTAGCCCAATACGTTCGGGAAGGTCACCTCTGCCGCCTTCCGCTCCTCCCAAGCCCGCACTCGCGTCATCTTCGGCGGAGGCTTGATAACGGGGGCGCTTGCGTCTTGCGTGAAATCGAACGGAATGCCGAGAATGTCAGCGTACTCAGGTAAAAGCAGACCGTCTTCGCCCGGGGTATAACTAACCCTGCGCAACCCACGTCCGACCACCTGCTCGCAGAGAAGCTGGGTACCAAATGCCCTAACGCCGAGGATGTGAGAGACCGTATTGGCGTCCCATCCCTCGGTCAGCATGGCAACTGAAACGACGCACCGAACTCCCGCACCTAGCTTACCGGGCTGTCCGACGGTGTTCATGACTTCGCGCAGTATCTCAGCGTCGGATAGCGCCATCGCTGCGGCCGCACCGTTCCTTCGTTCGACCTCTCTGCGGAAATCCTCAATCTCCTCGGCCGCCGCTGCTCGGAACTCGTCTGGGAGCGCGTCGCCGGCCTCCAGAGCCGCAGAATCAATCAGAATTGTTCGTGGTGAGGCTCGCCAAGTGAGCGATTGCTTTTCGACGTTTGAGAAGGCGTCAAGGCGGCCGGGAACGAGACGCCCCTCTTCGTTCCGGTACCCTGAGATGAAATCGTAAATCAGCTTCGACGTTGCTGTGTTATTGGCCACAACAATGAACACGGGAGGCAGTTCAATACCCTGTGCCGTCCAAGCAGCCGCCGTCTTCTCGTAATGCCCATACAGACTTTCGAGCGCTGCCCGTAACAGCTCGTCTAGGTCTTCAGGGGAATGAGCGACGCCGCTCTTTCGCCCGCCCCTCGGTAGCGCCTTTTTAGGAAGGTTGGCGTAGAGCCTGCGGAACTTGGGAGAGTCTCCCTCCGGAGCGTCATCCAAAACTGGCAAGCGCGGCGTCTTCACGATCCCGCACTCGATCGCGTCCATAAGCGAGAAATCGGAGACGACCCAAGGGAAGAGTGTACCCTCCGGAAACCCCGAGCCGCGCAAGAAGAACGGGGTCGCAGAAACGTCGTAAACTGCGATGAGTTCGTGCGTGCGTGCAACCGCCGCGACACCCGAGATCCACACCCGAGCGGCTTCGTTGTTGGCCTTCGCCTCTGAAACCTCGTCAGCTTCAACCTTCCGCTCCTCGCTGATCTCAGGTGGGCGAGCCTGGTAGCAGTGGTGTGCCTCGTCATTGAGGACAATCACTCTGCGAGCTCCCGCTAGATCCCCCGCCACACGAGCTACGACCTGCGTTTCAGACTCGAGAAATCGCTTCGGCACGAGTTCGATGTCGAGCGATCCATCTGCCCCTTCTTTGATCAGCCTATCTCCTAAGATCGTCCGCGTTCCAGCAGGCATGCTTAGCTGCTCTCGCGGTTGAAACGCATGGTAGTTCGTCACGACAACGCGCGCCCGAAGCATCTCAGGCATCATTTCCTGCGGAACGATGCGCCGGTCGGGATCACTATAGTAGTTGGATGGCTCCTCAGGCCGAAGCACACGTAGGCGGTCCCTGATCGTGATCCCGGGAGTGACGATCAAAAAAGCGTTCGTGAAACGGTTACTGGTCGGGCGGCGTGCCGCGTTGATGGCCTGCCACGCTATCAGCATCGCCATAACCGTGGTCTTCCCAGACCCGGTTGCCATCTTCGCTGCAACCCGGAAAAGGCCCGGGTTCGCCTTCTCATTCGCAGCTTCAACCTCTTGCCGGAACTCCTTCGGAGCGACCTCCGTCAGCCAGATCAATGTTTCAACAGCTTCGAGTTGGCAGAAGAAAAATGGGAGCTTTCGCGCACCCGGCTCACGCCACCAACGGAGGAGCCGTTCTGTCTCCGGGGTAACGTTCCATTGTGACGGAGGCAGACGGCGCCAGAGGTCGACCTTGGGCCTGACCAACCTCACCAGCGTGTTATCGGTTGGCTCCTGAGGATCGAGCGCGAGCGCTCCCTGAACGGCGCCCTTTTTGCTTGCCGCCACGGGGACTACATACCTGTGAGGGCGGCGGCCTTGACGTATCTCAGGGACCGGCTGACCCCGCGCGTCCAAGGCCCAGTGGCGATCCGGCTCGGCGAACGGCGAGTTCAGGATCGGGTTCGAAATCACGCTACGCTCTTCCCCCTGCTACAACGTTTTGACCTTACACGGGCACCTAGCAAGGTCGAGCCATTTCCGCCCTACCCGCGTCCCTGATTTCAGCTCCTGACCCCCTAAGATCAGCGCTTCCGCTTGCTTCTCGGGCGGTTGGAGCTTCCTGTCGTGAGGTAATCAACGCAAGCGCGGCGGCGAGTGCGCCAGCACCCGTCGCGGCGCTCGACGGCGGCGTAGCTCCAACCCTGGTACACCGAGCGCAGCCGTCGTGCTGACCGGCAATCCTTCGGGGGCCGGCTATCAGAGATTGACTTTCTAGGGATCAGAGCAGGGATGGGCAGCACAGCGTTCCATGCCCCGATCAGGCCGCCACCCTCAACTAGAGCCGTTGGTGCGGATTGGTCGCAGCGCTAGACGAGAGCGGCGCACGGGCTGCCTGTGACGCTCACTCGCGGCGTTGTACCCGGCTGCCCCCATCGGTGTCTTGAAACGGGGCGGCCTCTCGCTTGCGATAGGCTGAACCATTTATTGTTCGGACGGGTACTCTCAGGTTTGACCCCGGGACTGCGCACCAGTCCAGATGGAACCGTTCAAAGTTCGAACCGGCTCTTCTGCACCACGTGCCCCCTCCAGGAGGAGGGGGGCATCGAACAAGCTACTGTCCGTAATGTCAGTTGCCCCACCCCTTCATCCCCCAGATGAAAACGTCGCCACGGGCTGTCGTAACCACGTCCCAAGCTAAAGCCGCAAAGGGCCAGCTCGGTAGGCCCGGTGACGGATCATTCTGCCCGCGAACTAAAGCAGCAGCTTTCAGGGACTGTCGGGGAACCTTCCCGAGCCGCAGGACCCTTCAAGAAACACAGCGCAGCGAATGCCACCTTACGTTTCCAATCAGGTTTTTAAGCCTCGGGAGGCAGGTCACCGCGCCTGCAAATCTGGTGCTACCCACATCAGCGGGAACGAGACGTTTACCGATTCAAGCACGCCAGTGTTCGCCGTTGGCCGCTCAGAACCGGATGACAATGTGGGAACAGCCGAGGGAACCATCCCGGGGCAACCTCGCTTTTCCCAAACAACACAGAGCTTTGCACAGGGAGGTTGGCGGAGACGGAGGGATTCGAACCCTCGATACGGTTTCCCGTATGACGCTTTAGCAAAGCGTTGGTTTCAGCCACTCACCCACGTCTCCGGCTGCGGCGCTGGGGAGGGCTATAGAGAGGCGTTCCGCCGGGATCAACCGTGCTTGCTCGCCGACAAGCACCGGTTCGCCCGATCGTTCATTGCGCATCAAGGGGCACCGGCGCTACCGTCGCTGGGTTCGGATGTGGAGAGTGTGATGCGCGGTTGGATCGGGATAGCGGCAGGCCTGGTGCTGGTATCCACAGCAACTGTGTCCTCGGCCCAGGTCCGCACCGTTGACCCGAACCAGGCGATCGACTCCGACCTGTCTCCCCAGCCACAGGCACGCGCACCGCGTCCAACGCCGCGGCCCGAGCCGGCGGACGTGCCCCCGGCAGATCCGGCCCCCTCCGATCAGGCGCCGGTACAGGGGGAGGTGCCCTCCCCTGCTGCCCAGGCGCGCGCCGACGCAACCACCAACGCGGAAACCACTTACCAACGCGACGACCTGCTCGCGGCGGCGGAGGGGGTGTTCGGCAAGGGCGCGCAAGGCCTCGCCGGAATCCTGGAGAAGGTTCTGAAGGATCAGGGTCAGCCCAACGCCTATATCGCCGGGCGCGAAGCGTCAGGGGCGTTCGTTGTCGGGCTGCGCTACGGGTCGGGCGTCATGTCCCACCGCGTCGAAGGACAGCAGCCGGTTTACTGGACCGGCCCGTCGCTCGGCTTTGACGTAGGCGGCGACGCGAACAAGGTCTTTGTGCTCGTCTATAACCTGTACGACACCGAGGAGCTGTTTCACCGCTTCCCCGCCGCTGAGGGGCGGCTGTATTTCGTTGGCGGTTTCGCCGCCACGTATCTGAGGCGCGGGAACGTCGTGCTCATCCCGGTTCGCCTGGGTGTTGGCTGGCGGGCCGGCGTCAACGTCGGCTATATGCGCTTCAGCCACAAATCGCGCGTGCTGCCCTTCTAACCGGTCCGGTCAGCCGAACTCGGTTGACTCGAACCGGATCGGCTGACCGTCGGCTGCCTCGCCCAGGGCGCTGTCCCACATGGCGACCCTGCCCCTCACGATCGTGCCGATCGGCCGCCCGGTCAGGGTGCGGCCGGTGAATGGCGACCAGCCCGCCCGCGACGCCAGCCAGCTCTCCTCCACCGTCCAGCGCGCCTTCAGGTCGACGATGCTGAAATCGGCGTCATAGCCGACCGCGATCCGCCCCTTGCCGACGATGCCAAAGATCCGTTGCGGCCCTGCGCTGGTCAGTTCGATCAGCCGCTGCAGTGTCAGCCGCCCTGCCGCCACATGGTCGAGCATCAGCGGCAACAGTGTCTGGACGCCGGGCATGCCGCTCGGGCTGTCCGGATAGGCGGTCGCCTTTTCCTCACGACTATGTGGAGCGTGGTCCGACCCGATCACATCCGGCACGCCCTGCCCCAGCCAATGCCACAGCCCCTCGCGATGCGCGCCCGACCGGATCGGCGGGTTCATCTGTGCAAAGGTGCCCAGCGTCGGATAGGCCTCCTCCCCCGCCAGCGTCAGGTGCTGCGGTGTCACTTCGCAGGTCGCGATGTCCTTGTTAGCACCCAGCAGAGCCAGCTCGGCGGGGGTGGTGACATGCAGGACGTGGATCCGGCGCCCGGCCGCGCGGGCCAGCGACAGGATGCGGCGCGTCGCCAGGATCGCGCTCTCATCGTCTCGCCACACCGGGTGCGATGACGGATCGCCGGCCACGCGATAGTCGCGCCGATCGTTCATCCGCGCCTCGTCCTCGGCATGGATCGCGACGCGACGGTGCCCGGAGGCGAGCACGGTGGCCAGTTGCGCGTCGTCCGATACCAGCAGGTCGCCGGTCGAGGCACCCATGAAGATCTTGACGCCCGCCGTTCCCGGCAACCGTTCCAGTTCGGCGAGTTCCGCTGCGTTCCGGTTGGTCGCGCCGACGTAAAAGGCGTGGTCGCACCACATCCGTCCCTTGGCGCGCGTCAGCTTGTCCCCGATCGCTTCGGCGCTGTCGGTATTGGGACGCGTGTTGGGCATCTCGAACACGGCGGTCACTCCGCCCAGCACGGCCGCGACGCTGCCGCTCTCCAGGTCTTCCTTGTGAACCATGCCCGGTTCGCGGAAGTGAACCTGGCTGTCGATCACCCCCGGCAGGATGTCCAGGCCGGTGCAATCGATCGTCTGCCCGGCCTCCCCCGCGCCGCCGATCGCGGCGATCCGGCCATCGGAGACCCACAGGTCCGCAGCAACGGGGCCTCCCGGCAGGTGAACCGTGCCACCGCGCAGCACCAGGTCGAAGTTCATTGCCGCCCTTTCGCCAATCTCCCCGCCTTCCTACCTTCGCAACATGGATGAGGCCACCCCCGCGGCGACCACGCTCGCCGATCGCGCTCTGCTCCGGCTGTCGGGCCCGGACGTACGCGGCTTTCTGCAAGGGCTCGTGACCAATGACGTGACCGGGGCGCTGCCGGTCTGGACGGCCCTTTTGACGCCGCAGGGCAAGGTCCTGTTCGACATGCTGCTCTGGGCGGATGCCGACGACATCCTGGTCGATGCCGAAGCTGACCGGATGGACGCTCTCCAACGCCGCCTGACCCTATATCGCCTACGCCGCCCGATCACGATCGTGCCTGAGCCTGCCCTCGCCGTTCACTGGTCGCGAGATCGGCCGAGTCACTCCGGCGCTGTTCCAGATCCGCGGCTTTCGGCCCTGGGGTGGCGCTGGCTGGCGCCCCCATCGGCCCCAGCGACCGGTTGGCTTGCTCACCGACTTGCCAACGGCGTCGCCGAAGGAACGGCAGAGCTTGGGGACGGCCAAATACTCTGGCTGGAGTGTAACGCGGCCGAACTCCAGGGGGTAAGCTTCACCAAGGGCTGTTATGTGGGCCAGGAAAACACCGCCCGCATGCACTATCGCGCCAAGGTCAACCGACGCCTGGTGGTCGCGCCCGACCAACCGGACGACCGCGCCACGGCTCACTATCCTGGGCTCGGCCTCATGGTGGTCCATCGGCGTGTCGAGACACTGGGCGACGCCGTATTGCCGCAATGGCTGGCAAGCGCTCTATCAGCAGAACCGCAGCCGATCGAAGAGGACGCCCAGCTTTCCCCTTCAACATAGGCGGCGCCGACGGCATCGCGGCTTGATCTACTGGCACAATGTTAAATAAAATGCGGCCGTGTCGCCCTGCCAGGTCCCGGCAGTCCACACGCCCGCCATCATCCTTATTCGGTCCGGTCTCGCGGCTTCGGCGCAACTGCGCGCTCGAGTTGTGGCGATCAGCTAGGGTTCCAGGGCAGTTTTCCGCAACAGGCGGCCTCAGGGGTCGCATGGGGCTGCTACTGCGGGCGAGTTCCAGCACGACCCCAAACCTGAAGGACCCTGCGGCGCTGGATCAGCTCGAGGCGGCGAGGTCTGGTGGCTAGCTCTCCACCAGCCGCTCGGCAGAACCCTACACGTCGTATCTCGCGGACGTGGAACGCCGCCGCGCCCTTGGCTTTGCGCGTCAGTGCAGGTCTGTCTGGTCGCGTGGATGCCAGACACGTCGCCCCAATTAAGCTTCCGAACCGGCCTATCGGGGAACCGGGACTATGTAAGCGTCCGGGCGGAAACGCCTTTGCAGCAGCAGTCGGATCGCTGAAGCGGGCCTTGAAAGCACCCGATAGATCCGACCATCAAGGCCCGCCGCTGCACAGCGGTTCCTGGCAGCATCATGTCGGGTGACGAGCCAAGGTGATCACCAAAGCTGAGGGCGCCGCAACGAGGCCCCGCGCACCGCTCAGGCGCAGGTGCACCCGCAAGCCTGGCCGCGTCGGCAGGGAATTGTCCGGAGTCTAAACAGAGCAGCAACCCGCACCGGCGCCCGCTGCCCAACCTAGTCGCCGGCCGTAGTCGCCATACGACAGTCACTGAAAGCCCTGCATGCTCGGTCGCGTGGAACGGCTCAGCCTTACCGCCAACTTTCAGCGACACACGTCCTGTATCGCCTGGCCAAGGAGCAGCGGCACAACGACACGCTCACCATAAATCTTCTCGCAGACATCCCGTCGCGAAGGCGCTCTGCGGGCCAGCTTCGCAACCAGCGCGTCGCCGTGCGCCACCAATTTCGCTTCCGCCCGGATCGAAGCCGGACGTCCAGACCGTCTGCGACCCCTCTGCAACTGCAAGGCCGCTTTCAGCTCTTTCCCACAGCCCCCAAACAGAAAGGGAGGCCGGCTCTCGCCGACCTCCCTCTGAAACCACGCAAGTGGAAGATTACTGACCCGAACCCGGGCCGTAGGTCACTTCCACGCGACGGTTCTGCACTTCGCGAACGCCGTCGGCAGTCTCGACGCGCGGACGGCTCTCGCCGAACGCTTCGGTCGTGATGCTGCCAGCGGGGATCGAGCGACCCGACAGGTAGCTCTTCACCGCATCGGCGCGACGCTGGGACAGACCGACGTTGTACGTCGCGGCGCCCGAACGGTCGGCGTGGCCGGCCAGCATGACCTGCGCGTTACCGCAGCTCTGATACTGGGTAACCGCGTTGTCGAGAATCGACGCTGCTTCCGGCGTGACGTCCGACTTGTCCCATTCGAAGAACACGATGAACGGGCCAGGCGAGCACGGCGGGGGCGGCGGCGGAGCAACTTCGACCGGCGGCGGCGGCGGCGGCGTTTCAGCAACCGGCGGCGGCGGCGGCGGGGTCGGCTCACCGAAGTTGTAGGTCAGGCCGCCCAGGATGCTGTGCGAGCGATACCGGCCGTTGAACGAGTTGTTGCCAACGTCGAACAGCTTCACATCGTCCGCGTTGAAGAAGCGATACTTCAGCGTCGCGTCAACACGATCGGTCAGCGGAGCGCGGATACCCGCCAGGCCCTGCCAAGCGAAGACCGTGTCGGAGTCGTCGAGGAAGTCAGCGCTGCGACGCAGGCCATAATTGGCCTTCACGCGAGCAACACCGACACCGCCGCCGACGAAGCCCTGAATGCCGTCGTCTTCACCGAAGTCCAGCAAGCCGTTCAGCATGAAGCTGAGGGCAGAGGTGGAACCGCCGGCATAGTCGAACTGACCGGTGCCGAAGCCGGTGGTCGCGGTCGTGGAGCGGAACGAGTCCACCGTTGCACGACGATAGCCAACCTCGGTCTCGATGCGGATCGCACCGAAGTCGTAGCCGACGACGCCATCGACGTCGAAGCCATAGTCATGATCAACGCTTCCGGCGTTGCGAACGGCGCCAATGTCATAGTCGATGTCTTCGACGATCATCGCTCCGCCTTCTACGCCAACGTACCACGAGTTATCGCGGGCCAGCGCAGGCGAAGCGAGTGCAGTCGAGGCGAGTGCCAGTACGACGGCAAGCTTCCGCATCTTAATCCCCTTTCTAGGATGTCCTGTTCGGACAGCGCTAACTGTCTACGCGAGGCTTGGTTGCGCCGCAAGATGACAAAAGCCGGCACTGTTGCACAACGGCAACAACCCCGGATACCCGCACGGGGAACTCACGGTGCGATAAGCCCGTGCAGGCGAAGTGCGGCAAGGATGGACACAACCGCCAGGCGAGCTTCCGTATCCGCGACGTTCCCGCCCGCCGGCGCGGCAATTGCGGTTCCCTGAGCGCCGACCACCTGCGTGCCGCCCAGGATCAGCCGGGTTCCCGTCACCTCGCCGGGTTTCCACGCCGCCCCGGACCAGCGCCAGGTCAGTTTTCGTCCCGAGTCCCACACCGACATGCCGTCCACCGGAAGAATGAACCGCCACCCGCCCGCCGTCCAGCCGGCGATCGCGTCGGTCATCCCGCTCCAGGCCCCGGTCGGCGCGGAACCGACCAGCCAACACTTCCCGGCCGTCGGTTCCGCGGGCGGGTCGTTGCGCTCCGCCCCTTCCACGCTCGACCAGACCGCCAGGTCGATGGTGGCCAGCGCCTCATTATGGGTAAGTTCCTTTTGTGCCTGGCCTGCCTCCAGCATCGGCAAGCCCAGCCGCGCGGTTACGTTGCTCATACGTCATCTTCCCCCATCCAGATTTCGGCAAAGCGCGACAGGCCCAGCGTTCCGCGCTGCCTCACCCGTGCCAGCACTGCTCCGCCGCTCAATTCGACGGCACCGATGTCGATCGCCGGTGTATCGGTCTCGAACTCGCGAACGCCGCCGTCCGGCAGGTGCAGCGTCACCCGGTACCGCTCCGCTTCCTCAGCCAGTGGCGCATCGGCGCCGTCGAGCCAGCGCCAGCCAAGCCGGCTGCGCCGCCGCCATCGCAACAGCCGCCCGCCGCCGCTCGTCACCTCTGCCCGCAGGTCCATGGGCGAGGGCGGCACCACCGACGCACCCGTCACGGCCGCCTCGGCCAGCGCGGGTCCGTCATCGTCGCCCAGGCCCGTGGCCATCACCGTCACCCTGCCGCCCGGCGATGCGAGGGGCAGGTCGATCAGCCGCACGGTATCGGGTTCCAGAACCGCGAACCGGTCCCCGGCTCGCGCAGTTCCGATCGCCCCCTCCGTGCCGCGCCGCCCGCGCAGCAATCGCGACAAGCGCCACCGCCCTTCGCCGACGGGCGCAGCGTGCCCGAACTGGAGCAGCTCATCACCGACCAGCGCCAGATTGGCCCCGCCATCGAGCCTCCGGTCGTCCGCGTCGGCCAGTTCCATGTCCCGATGTGCAAGCTCGACCACCAGCGACGCGCCCGCATCGAACAGTGTCGAAGGGCCAGCACCCGGCGGATCGATGACGCGACCCATTACCGCGGGTGCGGCGGTGGCGCCGGCCGCCTGCCAGCTCGCCCCGTCGTCGGCACTGATCAACAGCGCCGCCCGCCTCCACCCCGCACCGCTGCCCGACGCAATTACTGCCAGGCGTGGCGCCGCGAGCGCGACGTCGTCCAGCGGCGGCAGCTCGACCGCGTGCAGCAGCGTCCGCCCGATCGTCAGGTCGGGTGCGGCCATCACCTGCCCGCTATCGGCGCGTGTTGCCGGCGCCTGGGGCGGCGTCACCGGCACCAGCGTCAGCCGCGGCGCCATCTGCTCGACACTGGCCTCCGCCACTCGCCAGACCCCCGGCTCTCCTGCGATCGCCACGCGCTCGCCAGGACCGATCGCCAGCCCTGCCAGCCCGGGCATCACCGTTCGCCGCGTCCGCTCGACCTCGCGCCTGGCGAGCAGGGCCGCTGCCAGCGTCTTTGCCTGCGTCCCCGCCATCGCGGCTGGAACCTCCACCCGCTCGTCAGCATCGCCCGCACCGGGACGCCGCGCCCGCTGCACGCCCGCCTGATAATCACGCGCCGGATCGCGCGATCGCTCCCTCCAGCCCGCCGTTCCGCCCGCCAAACCAGCGCAACAGCCCGTCGGCATAGGCGTCCTCTACCGGCCAGGCAGCATCCAGCGTCAGCGTCGCACCGTCCGCCGCGACCACCCGGCGCATCGCGACCGGACCCGCATCCCGCTCAACGCAGCCGCCATTCGTTGCGGGGCACCACGACGTGCCGCTCTCCCTCACGCGAAAAGATCGTGCCGCTGCTTCTGGGAAGGGCCCAATCCGGCCAACACAGCCGCCGCTCGCCCAGCGCCCGCACCGGGCTGGCGCCACGATCAGGACCGAACCAAGAGCCGCCATCCAAGCGCGTCGCCTTTCGGGCGCGTGCCCGCCCACCAGGTTCGATCCAGCCGACGCAGCGCCCAAACCGCACCAGTGCCTCGCACCGGGCGGCCCCCGTTCACGCCCGCGCCGCCAGCCGCTTCTCCACCGCCGCCAGCCGCCGCAGCAGCGCGCGCTCCAGTTCGTCGGCGGGCATCATCGCCACCGGCGTCTCGCGCCCCGTCCGCCGCACCCGCGCGTCACGCGCTGCCGCGATCTTCATCGCCTGGGTGAGGTCGATCTTGTCGCCCGCATCGCCAGCCGCCTGCCGCCCGACGATCCCCCCGCGCTTGGCGGAAGGGACGCCCCGCCCAGCCGCCTGCTTGTTCGCACCAACCTGCATGCGGACCTTCCGACCCTTGGCAGAGGGGTTGTCAGCCAGCGCCGGGCGGCAGCGTTCATCACCCACGCTGCCACCACCCACGCCAGCATCCACCCGTGCCTCCCCAGCGCTCGGAACCCCCTCCGCACCCGCCGCGCCCGATCCACCGCCGCTTTCGCGCCCGTCGTCGTCAGCGCCCGGCGCATCCTCGCTCGCCGCCCGCAACGCTCGCGCCATGGCGAGCATCTCCAGCCGGTCCGCGCCCTCATCCAGCGCCTGCTCCCACAGCCGCGCAAACACAGGATCGCGCCGACGCCAGCGATACGCGGCCGTCGCGTCGATCCGCGCCGCCGCTGCGGATGCCGCGACATTGCACGTCGCCGCGAGGTGCTCAAAGAACGCCTCGATCTGCCGCCGCGTCCAGCCGCCCTTGCGCCGCGTCAGCATCAACTGCCGCACGCCGTCCTTTCTGCTCTGCGCCATTCTCGTCCCCCCGGACGCAAGTCGGGCCGGCGGCACCCGGGCCTCTGCCCAGGCACCCCGGCCCGACTCGCTATTCTCCAGCGTTCCTGTTATGTACCTGAGCAGCGTCGCGTTGTCAACAGTTTTGTGCCTATGTGGTTCGCTCCCCGCTGTGCTTTAAACGAAGATCGCGGGAAAGGCACTCGGCCCTCCCCGCGATCCGCATCGTTCACACTACCGCAGCGCCGCGGTGGCCGGCATCAGAAATTGAACCGGACACCGATGCGATAGGTGCGACCCAGCGTGTCATACAGCGCGGGGTTCACGTCCAGGCCGGTGTTGGTCTGCGGCGAGGGCTCGGGATCATGGTCGAACAGATTGTCGACCTTGAAGTACAGGCTGCCCTGCTTGGTCACGTTCACCGACCCGCCAACATCCATGTAGAAGGCGCCGGGCATCTTGTTCCGGTTGATGGTCGGGTGGTTGCCGGTCGACTGCGGGCAGTTACCCGCCGAACAGACCACATACTGGTTGCCGAACACACCGTCGGAGAACCAGCGCTCCTGCAGGAACAGGCTGAACAGGTCGTTGCTATAGGTCTGCACCGCCAGCCACTTCCAGTCGGGGATCGCACCGCTGTTCGCGCCGGCATTGTCCACCGTGTCGACGCCGGCGATGCCGGCATTGACCAGGAACTTGTTCACATGGGTGCCAAGCGCGCGAACGGTGAAGTCACCCGGCAGGCCCAGCGGACGGCGCCATTGATAGCTTGCCTCGATGTCGAAACCGTCGGTCTTCCAGGATGCCAGGTTGAACGGCTGCACGTTGACGAAGTTGCCACCCTGCACCGGACTGTTCAGCACGAAGCCGTTACAGAACGTCTGGTTACCTTCAAAGCAGAAGCGGACGATCTGGTCTGGCGACAGGGTCGATACAACGCCGTTCAACTTGATCTTGTAGTAATCGAACGACACGCTCAGCCCTGGCAGCCAGGACGGCCGTGACAGCACGACGCCCAGTTCCGTATTGCGCGCGATTTCCGGTCGCAGGTTCGGGTTGCCGACCGTGTTCTGGAAAATCTGCACGGCGGAATTGGTGAATGGGTTGTTGAAGCTTGGCAGCGTCGTGACTGTCGGTGCTGCGAACAGTTCGGACAGGTTTGGCGCACGCACGTCGCGCGAGGTCACCGCGCGCAGGCGGAACCCATCGATCGGCAGGTCCCAGGTACCGCCGACCTTCCACGACCACACGGTGCCCGACGTGCTGTAGTGCGTGCCACGGCCCGCCGCGTTCAGGTTGGCCCGGCCCGCACCGTCGCTGTTCAACAGCGGGATGTTCACCTCACCAAAGCCTTCATACACGGTGTAGACGCCGCGGCCGTTCTTGTAGTTGCCGGCCGCCCAGTTGCTGCCCAGCGGACGGTTCAGCAGCGGGTCGGCGGGGTAGTCCGCGCTATCCGGGCTGATCGCGGTGACGCCCGCGCCATAGGGATCGGCGTTGACGCGGTAGAACTCACGCCGCGCTTCGCCACCGAACGCCACGGACACCGGGCCCGCCCACAAGCTGAACGGCTCACCGGAGATGTTCACGCTGGACACGTCCTGCGTCAGCTTGGTGTGCTGGAACGGCCCTGCGCCGGGCTGGATGTATTCCTTCGCGGCCGCCGACGGCGCGAAGTTGCCAAAGATGTTGATCGGCTGGCACCCGGCTGCACGCGCAACCGGATCGGCGCAGACTACCGCGCCGTTCAGCGTGATCGCATTGGTCGCCGCCACATAACGGTTCTGCAGGATCACGTTGTTGACGTTGATGTCCGAGATGGTGGTGCCATGCTCGTAGAAGATGTCATACGCCCAGTTGGTCCCGAACACTTCCTGCTGGCCCTTGGCGCCCGCGACAAAGCGGTACTGCTTGCGGTCGGTATAGACGCGCGTGTTGGGCAGGTTGGCGTTGCTTGATCCAAAGTTGAACTGCGTGATGCCCGCCGTGGTGCAGCGGTCGCGGATCAGTTGCGGCAGAAACGGGTTGGCGCACTGCACGGTCAGGTTCGGGCGGTTATAGCCCGGGCTCGGCTGGTTGCTCGACTTCACCTGCGCGACGTTGACGGTGACGTAGAATTCGTTGTTGTCGGCGAACTCGTAACCGATCCGGCCATAGCCGACCGCGCGCTGCAACTCGGACTTCAGCGACGCGCCCGAACCCGGCGCACCCGACAGGTCGCCGCCGACGCAGAAGGCGTTGCCCGGATAACAGCCGGTGACCGATCCGGTCCCGGTCGGGCGGCCGTTCGACCCATAGTTGAAGTTGAACGGCGTTCCGTCGGGCGCGAACGCGATGCCCTGCAGCGGCCCGTTGTTGATCAGGCCATAGCGGGCGTACTGATAAGGCTGCGCATAGTCGCTGTAGACGAACTGCGGCGACCCGTTGTTGGTCTGGCCGGTATTCAGCAGCGTGGTGGCGCGATACCAGTCACGGCCGCCCGCCAGGTCCGTGCCGAAGTCGCCCGGGCCGACGCCGTTCTCGTGATTATACTCGCCGCTCAGGATGACGTGGAGCCGGTCCTCGGCGAACGACTTGCCCACCGCCAGCTGCGCAAGGACGGACTCGTCATCGCCATAGGTGGTGATGCCGCCCTGCACATTGCCCTTGATGCCCGTGAAGCGCGTATCGGTGATGAAGTTGATCACGCCGCCGACCGCGTCCGATCCGTAGGAGGCGGACGCGCCGCCATTCACCACGTCGACGCGCTTCACCAGCAGCTGCGGAAACAGGCTGACATCGGGAACGCCGCTCACATTGGCGCCGACCACGCGCTGTCCGTCGAGCAGCGTCAGGGTGCGGATCGTGCCAAGCCCGCGCAGCGAGAAGGAGCTGAGGCCCTGCGTACCGCTGGATGTGCTGAAGGTACCCGTCGCCGCGCCGGTCGACCCCTGCAGCGATGGCAGCTGCGCGATCGTGTTGAACAGGTTGGGCTGCGCGTTCTTGAGGATCTGGTCCTCGCCGATCACGGTGGTCGGGGTCGGCGCGGCAAAGCCGCTCGACGTGATGCGCGTGCCGGTGACAACCACGTCGGGCTGGGCGGTTGGCGTGCCCTGCTGGTCGGCGGTGCCGTCCGCGGGCGAATTGGGGGCGGTCAGCTGCGGCGGCGCGGCGGGATCGGCGCTCTGGGTGGACTCGGGCACGCCCGCCGCATCGGGCACGGCCTGCCCGGCCTGGGGCGCAGCCGTTGTCGCCTGATCGGCCGGGGTGGTCGGGGTCGTGGTTGTCTGGGCAGCCGCCGGGGTGATGGCCAGCGCCGCGGCAAGCGCGACCAGGCTGACGGTTGTGCTGCGAACGCCGAACCCCGGTCCGTCGGTCTTCTTGAAGTTACCCATGTTCCATCTCCCCGTGTTTTGCGATCGCCCTGCCGGTCGCCGCCGACTAACCACGATCATTTAGTCCTACTTCGTACCCGATCGGGGCCGCCGCTTCATCTACGACCAAAGTAGCGTCGCCCCGGCGCACCACCTCCGGCCGCGCTTCAAGGCTGCGCCGCGTACAGGGCATGATGCGTCAGGATGAACAGCGTCCGGCCGTCATCACCGCCGAACAGCAACTGCAGCGGGCGATCGGGCACTTCGATCCGCCCGGCCTCCGTGCCGTCCGGGTTGAACACGAAGACCTGCCCGTTCGCGACATAGACACGGCCGTCCGGCCCCTTGGCGACGCTCTCGCCGCCGCGGCCCGAAAACGGCTTCAGATCGGTCAGCGCGCCGCCCGGCCCGACCAGCGCCGAATAAGTCCGGTTCTCCGATCCATTGGCGACGTACACCCGCTCGCCGACCGCGCTCGTCACCAGGCCATAGGTGTCGAGCGTATCGGAGAAACGCCAGCCGATGAAATTGCCCGGCCCCTGCTGCCAGACCCGGAACGCGGGCAGCGCCAGGCTACCATCGGGAGAGCGGTACTCGGTCGCCTTGGCAGTGCCCGCGTCCCGCGCGAACATCTCCGCAAGCGTGGTGAAGCGGTCGGTGGCCGGATCATATTGGTCGCGGAACTCGCCATTGTTCCAGAAGCTTGACGGCAGCGCGACCCGCGTGCCAGCGCGCGCCGCGACGGGCGTGGGCGCGATCACCCGGATCGACGCCGGATCGCCCGGCTTGATCGAATACACCGTCGCCGCGGGCCCGTCGGATGACAGCACCAGCAACCGGCCGGATTTGTCGACCGCCAGGTTCACCGGGTCCAGCGGCGCGTCGGCCGCGATCGACAGCCCTTCGGTCGCGGACCAGCCATGGATGCGGTGAAAGAAGCGGTCGGCGAAGAACAGCTTGCCCTTCGCATCCACCGCGCCACCCCCGATGGAGTAGAACCCGTCCGCCAGCTTGCGCACCTGTACCATCGAAGCCGGCGGCGCGGCGGCGGGCGCGGCGTCCGTGACATCAAGCACCGCGAACTCGCGCTCGCGTACTGCCAGCCCGCGTGTCACGTCCTGGATCGCGTTTTCGTACGGGAACTTGCTCGCGCGCAGATACGTCCCGCAGCCATTCGCGTCACAGGTCGAAAAGCCGCTCTCCGCATTCACATGAACATTGCGGAAGCGGATGTTGCTCGACCCATATAGCTTCACCGCTGCCGGCGCCGGCTGGAGCGAGCGGGTGACGCGATAGCCATGATAGTTGGCGAACAGGACGTCGCGTGAGTTGCGCACTTCCAGGGACACCGTGTTGCGGCTTTCGCCCGCTTCTTCTTCGGTCTGCGGCGCCAGGAACTCCCAGTTGCGCACCCCGTCCAGCACGATCTCGGCGCGCAGGTGATGCTCTGCCGACATTTCGTACACATGGCCGGGCGTGCTGGTGTTGCTGACGTACAACCCTGCCTGCGCATAGGTGTTGGGCGTCCACAGCCCGTTAAAGGTGCCACCGCCCCCGTCCGTCACCCACAGGCTGGCATATTGACCGTCCCAGCGCTTCTTGGGGTCGGCATCGGCGGTGTGATTGGCGTTGTACGGGTCGAACTTGCTGCCATCGGGCAGGATGGTGCCGTGCCCGCCCTGGAACTTGACGTCGTCCACCAGCGACCGCTCGCCCGCTCGCCACAACAGCCCGGTCGCGCGTGGGTTAGTGCCGCCGGTGTGCAGCCCCAGCCCCGTCACGATCGCATCGCCTCCGCGCGCGCTTTCCATCAGCGCCTTGGGTGCGCCCACGCCAGCATAGGCGGGCGTGTCGTCCGCCAGCACGATCTGCGTCATGCCCGGGTGCAGGCCGATCAGCACGCTGTCGGGGCGCAGCTTCAGCGTATCGGTGACCCGGTAGAACCCACTGGGGAAGTACACGACCTTGCGCGTGTCGATCGCCCGCTGGATTGCGCCGGTGTCGTCGGTTGCGTTGTCGCCCTTGGCGCCGAGGTCGCGCACATTGGCCCAGGTCGATGTGGCCGGGAACGGCCGGATCGCGGGGTCGCCGACGCGGGGCACGCTGCCGATCGGGCTTGCGTCCATCCGCGTCTCGAACTTGCCGATCTGCCCCAGCGCCGGGACGGTCAGGCCATAGGTGAATTCCTTGACCCGGTAACGCGGCGCGGGCCCCGCCACGGTCTTGCCGGACTCGCGGAAGCGCGCGAACACGGGCGTGCCGGTCGCGACGACATTTTCGAAGCCGACCTGGGTATAGGTGTTATTCTCGTTGCTGATGATCACGCCAGCGCGCGAGACATTCTCGAACCGAACGTTCTTGCCCCACAGCCAGTCACCATAGCCCTGGTCGATCTCGATCCCGACTGGCACGTTGCGGAACTGGACGTTGCTCAGCGTCAGCCCCGCCTCATGCTCGCGGATCGCGGCATCGCGCTGCCCGTCAAAGGTCGCGTCGAGCAGAGTGTACTGCCACGCGGGTGAGGTCTTTTCGGTCAGGATGCCATAGCGGCCGCCGTGAAAGGCCAGGTCCTGCCCAAGGTTGCCGACCTGGTAGATGCCGGCCAGCGCGGACCCGAGGCGGAAGTCGATATGGCTCAGGAACGCGTGCTGCGCGACGTGCGAACGCACGGCGGCGGCGGCCGGGTTGCCGTCCGCGATCTCGAAATCGACATTGGACAGCGCGGAATAAAATGTGCCCGAATTGGCGTCCGCGATATTGGGGTCAAACGGAACGCTGGTGGGCGGCGGCACCGGCACGCGCTGCGGCGTGGGAAGGTTGCCCGGCCCGGCAACGCTCGCTCCCGGACGGTTGCCGGTGAAGAACACCATGTTGCCGACGCCGCGCTGGAAGCCGGGGGTGTTGGCGCCCAGGAAGATCACGGGCCGCGTCTTGCCGACGCCGAACACCCGAACGCCCGGCCAGATATACAGGGTGCGGGTGATCCGGTAACGGCCCGATGGCAGGAACACGATGTTGCCGCCGGCCTTGCCCTCGGCCGCGTCGATCGCCGCCTGGATCGCGGCCGTATCGTCCGCGACGCCGTCGCCCCGCGCCTGCACCGTCACCGCCCGCGCGTCCTTGGGCGCGGCAAGCAGGGTCGATCGCGACGCGGCAAGCGCCGGCACCGCCGAACTTCCCAGCAGAACCGCGACCAATGAGAGCCTGGCGAGCTTCTTTGCGTTCAACATGTCATCCACCCTTGGCCGGGAAGCGGCCGCTTTGCGCAGCTTGCCTGATCGGTGCGTGAAAGGGATAGAGGGCGGCTGTCGCGTCCACGACCGCGACCATGGTCGTAATGGCATCATCGCCCGCGCGGCCGGTAAAACAATCAGGCAGCGGAACGTCGTTTTCCGCCGCAACCGGCGGAGGCGACTACGGGTGCAGCAACAGCGAACAAGGACGGACCTGCCCCCGTGTGCCCTGGTGATCATGGGCGTCAGCGGCAGCGGCAAGTCGACGCTGGGCATTTTCCTGGCCGACCAGCTCGGCGCACCCTTTTTGGAAGGTGACCTTTTCCACCCGTCTGACAACGTTGCCAAGATGCGCTCCGGTCAGCCGCTCGACGACAACGACCGCTGGCCCTGGCTCGACGACTTGGGTGCCGCGGCGGGCGCGGCGGTCCGGGAAAGCGGGCTCGCGGTGGTTGCCTGTTCCGCGCTGAAGCGGGTCTATCGCGAACGGCTGGCGGCCGCGGCGGGCGTCCCCGTGCTGTTCATCCTGCTCGAAGCGGACCGGGACGAATTGCAGCACCGCCTGACCTGCCGGCCGGGCCACTACATGCCCGCCAGCCTGCTCGGCAGCCAGCTTGCCGCGCTGGAACGGCCGGGCCCGGGCGAGCGCGCGTTGCAGCTCGATTCCCGCCTGCCGCCCGAACGCCTGGCCGAGGCTGCGCAGCGCTGGGCCCACGACACGCTTCTCGCGAGCTGATAACAGCCCGCAAGGGGACTTCAGGGCATCAGCCGCTTGCGGCCCTGGCTCAGGTGCCACCGCATCGCCAGCGCGGCGCCGTCCGCGTCCTGCGTCCGAATCGCCTCCACGATCGCGTCATGTTCCCCCATCATCGCCGCGATCACCTCCGGCGGGCGCGAGCGGGAGATGTCGACCCCCGCCTTCAGGATGCGTTCCACATCCTCGCGCAGATGGTCGAAGATCGACAGGAACGCGGTGTTGGCCGTCGCTTCTGCAATGGCGCGGTGCAGGAACCAGTCCTCGTCATGCGCCGGCGCGCTCGACAACAGGGCCGTGCGAAGCGCCGCCAGCCGTTCCTCGATCGCCTGCAGCGCTTCGGGGGAGCGCCGCTGCGCCGCCAGCCGCGCCGACTCCGCTTCCAGGACGAAGCGGACCTCGTACGTGCCGAGCGTCGCCGCCAGGTCCGCCATCGCCATGTGTGCGCCCAGTCGCTCTGACGGGCGACGCTTCACATAGGAACCAGCGCCCCGGCGCGCCTCGGTGATGCCGTCCGATGCCAGCCGCACCAACGCCTCGCGTACGATCGTCCGCGACATGCCGAACATTTCGGCCAGCCGCGCTTCGGACGGAAGGCGGTCGCCCGTCGCGAGCTGCTCGTCGTTGATGATCTGGACGATGCCCGTATAGGCCCGGTCGGCCAGCCGCCCCTCGATCACAGGCGTGCCGATCGGGTCAGAAGCTGCGCGGGGGACATGGTCACACGATGTAGCTTGCGACCATGACCAGCGCGAGCCCGACTACCGAGATGGTCGTCTCGAGAAGGGACCATGTCTTGAACGTGTCGGGCGTGTTCGTGCCGAGATAGCCCTTCACCAGCCAGAAGCCCGGATCGTTGACGTGGCTGAAGAACACCGATCCCGCGCCGATCGCCAGAACCACCAGCTCAGGCGACACGCCGGACGCCGCCACCACGCCCGGCATCACGCCAACCGCGGTGATGGTCGCCACCGTCGCGGACCCGGCCGCCAACCTGATCCCGACCGCGATCAGCCAGCCGAGCAGCAAGGGCGATATGGCATGCCCCAGCACCAGCCGCGCAAGCAGGTCCGACAGCCCGGCGCTCACCAGCACCTGCTTCAACGCGCCGCCCGCACCGATCGCGAGCAGGATGGCACCAGCCGGCCCCAGTGTTTCGTGCCAGATCGCATCCTGGATACGCGAGCTCGCCAGATGCCGACCGAACAACAGCGGCAGGGCAACGAGATTGGTGATCAACAGCGCAAGTACCGGATTGGCGGCGGCGGCGAGCCAGGTCACCCCCCGCATCCCCGGCAGCATCTGACCGATCTCGCCCGCCGCGATCAGCAGCACGGGCAGCAGTACCAGCAACAGCGTTGAGCTGCGGGCCGGCGGCGGCCCGTCCAGGATGGGATCGCCCAGCACCGGCGGGTCGAGCTTGACGCCGCGCGACACAAGGGCGGCAAGGACCGGCCCAGCGAGGATCGCGGTCGGCACCGCGATGATCAGGCCATAGAGCATCGTCAGGCCAAGATTGGCGTTCAGCGCTTCCACCGCGAGCAGCGGCCCCGGATGCGGCGGCACCAGCGCGTGCACCACGCCCAGCCCGGCGAGCGCCGGCAGCATCAGCCGCAGCTTCGCTTCATCGCCCGCGCCGCCCTTGGCATCGCCCGCCATCGCCTGCGCCGCCGCGACCACGATCGGCAGCAGCAGCACCAAACCCGTTTCGAAGAACAACGGCAGGCCGATCACCATGGCGATGCCCAGCGTCGCCCAGGGTGCCGCGCGCGGGCCGGTCAGCCGCAGCGCGCTGTGTGCCAGCGCCGCGGCGCCGCCCGACAGATGCAGCATCGCGCCGAGTGACAGGCCAAGCGATACTACCAGGCCGGTGCCGCCGATGATGTCGCCAACGCCCTTCTGCACCGCCTTGCCCGTGTCCGCGAGCGGAAGCCCGGCCAGCAGGCCAACGGCGAACGCGCCGCACAACAACCCGATAAAGGGGTGAAGTCGACCGCGCACGATCATGACAACCGCCAGCGCGATGCCGAACAATGCCGCGGCGATCAGCCGGATGTCCGCTCCGGTCACGCTTTCGCCCCGCGCGTGGCTGTGCCGTTGAAAGCCATAACGGTCATCCCTCCCTTGCGGTCTGTGCCGCGCTGCAATCTGTAAGACAGGTTTTTGGCCGACGGCAACAGAAAAGGCTTGATCCCGTCCATGAGTCGGGATCATACAAGCGACCTGTCCAACCGATTTCGGCGAAGACCGGCGCGGATGGATCGCAACGAAGCGGCGTTCGAGCACATGTGCGCAACGCCGCCGACGAAAGTTGGGAGGATGTTGGTGCACGCAAATAGCTCTTCCGCAGGCTCGCCAGGCGACCCGGTCGCGCTGGCGACGCTCACCCCCACCCAGATGCGGGTGCTGCGCGGTGTCCGTTCCGGGCTCCTGAACAAACAGATCGCTTATGACCTTGGCATCGCGGAAGCGACCGTAAAGGCGCACATGACCGCCCTGATGCGCAAGCTCAACGTTCGCAACCGAACACAGGTCGCCATCGCGGCCCAGGCGCTCGCTGGCCAACCCATTCCCGCGAACGCCTGAACCAGTCCCCCCTGACCGTCGGCGCCCACCCGGGCCCGGCGGTTTTTTGTGTCCGCCGAACTCCCCGACCGTCCGGCAGGACGATGGCCAGGCGGGGTCACCGCCTGGCCGCCACGCTTCAACCCCGGCTGCTCACAGGTCGATCGCGTACAGCGCGTGGTGGGCCAGCATGAACAGCGTGCGCCCGTTCTCCCCACCGATCACCAGCTGCAACGGCCGCTGCGGCACGTCGATGCGCCGGGTCAGCGAGCCATCGGGCGCGTAAACGAACACCTGCCCGTTTGCGACATACACATTGCCCGCGGCGTCACGCACGACGCTCTCGCCGCCCCGGTTCGCAAAGGGCTTGAGGTCGGTCAGGCTGCCGCCCGCGCCCACCAGCCCGCTATAGGTGATGTTCTGCGACGGGTTAGTCACGAACGCGCGCTCGCCGGGCTTGGCCGCCACGAAGCCATGGGCGTCGAGCGTGTCGGACCAGCGCCAGCCCTGGTGGTTGTCCGGCCCCTGGTTCCAGACGCGGAACGCGGGCAGCGTCAGCGATCCGTCCGGTGATACATACTCGGACTGCTTCACCTCACCGACTTCCCGCGCGAACAGCTCGGTCATGGTCGGGAACTGGTAGGTCTTGGGGTCGATCCGGTCGTTGAACTCGCTGTTGTGCCAGCTGTTGACCGGCAGCAGCGTCACCGCATTGCCGCGGGACCTGGTGGGCGTCGGCTGGATCACCCGCACCGCAGCGGGCTGTTTCGGGTCGATCGAATAAACCGTCCCGTCACGTCCGGCCGAAGACAGCACCAGCAGGTCGCCGGAGCGATCAACTGCCAGGTTCACCGGGTCGAGCGGCGCGTCGGCGACGATCGTCAGCCCTTCGCCCGCCGACCAGCCGTGGATGCGCTGAAAGAAGCGGTCGATGAAGAACAGCTTGCCCTTGGCATCCACTGCCCCGCCCGCGATCGAGTAGAAGCCGCTTGCCAGCGTCCGCACGCCCTGGGTGACCGGAACCATTGAGGCGGTTGCGGCCTGTGCTGGTACGGCGGGCACGTCCAGCGACGCGAACTCGCGCTCGCGCACCTCCTGCTGGCGCGTCATGTCCTTGATCGCGTTCTCGACCGGATATTTGCTCGCGCGCAGGTAGGTGCCGCAGCCCTTGGCATCGCAGCTCGCAAAGCCGCTTTCCGCGTTCACATGGACGTTGCGGAAGCGGATCTCACCCGAATTGTACAGCTTCACCGCCGCGTCCATCGGCTTGGCGGTGCGGGTGACGCGATAGCCATGGTAGTTGGCGAACAGGATGTTGCGCGAATTGCGCATCTCGGTCGACACCGCGTTGACGCCGTCCGCGACCTCCTGCTCGGTCTGCGGCGCCAGGAATTCCCAGTTCTCCACCCCGTCGAGCACGATTTCGGCACGGTAATGATGCTCCGCCGACAGCTCATAGACGTGGCCGGGCGTCTTGGTGTTGGACACATAGAAGCCGGCCTGGGCCAGCGTGTTGGGCGACCAGATCGCCGAAAAGGTGCCGCCGCCGCCATCGGTCACCCAGATGCTGGGATGCTGCCCGTCGAAGCGCGCACGCGGATCGCCAAAGCCGATCTTGCTGCCGGTGCCAAGGTCGGTGCCGCCACCGCCCTGGATCTTGACGTCGTTGACCTCCGACGCCTCGCCCGCCTTCCACAACAGCGCCGTCGCGCGCGGGTTCACCCCGCCCGTCCACAGGCCGACGCCATGCACGATCGCGTTGCCGCCCTTCGCGCTCTCGATCAGCGCCTTGGGCCCGCCGACGCCGGCATAGCCGGGCAGCTCATCGGGCAGATAGATGTGCGTCAGGCTGGGGTGCAACGCGATCAGCACCGTGTCGGGGCGAAGCTTCAGCGTGTCGGACACACGGTAACGGCCAAGCGGCAGGTAGAGCACGCGATGCGTGTCGATCGCGCGCTGCAGGGCGGCAGTGTCGTCCGTCGCATCGTCGCCCTTCACCCCCAGCGAGCGGACGTTTGCCCATTGGCTGACCGGCGGCAGCGCGCGGATCGCGTTGGCGCGGCGCTTGGGCGCGCTCGACAGCGGCTTGATGACGGCAGTGGTGGCATAATCGCCCATCTGACCGAGCGCTGGGACCTTCAGGGCATAGGAGAAGTCCGCGACCCGGTACGCCCTGCCCTGCCCCGCCACCGTGCGGCCGCTGTCACGGAAGCGCGCAAAGGTCGGCGTGTTGACCGCAACCGCGTTCTCGAAGCCTATCTGGGTGAAGACATTATTCTCTTCCGAGATCACGACGCCCGCCTGGGCGATGTTCTCGAACCGGACGTCCTTGCCCCATAGCGAATCCGACTGGCCGCGGTTGATCTCGATCCCGACCGGGGTGTTGCGCATGGCGACGTTGACCAGCGTCAGGTCGACCTCATGCTCGCGGATCGCCGCCTCGCGCTGTCCGTCGAACTCCGAATCGATCAGCGTGAACTGCCAGGCGGGCGAGGTCTTTTCGGTCAGGATGCCATAGCGCCCGCCGTAGAAGCGCAGGTCCTCGCACTCGTTGCCCGCCTGATAGATGCCGGCCAGGCCCGACCCCAGGTGGAAGTCGACATGGCGCAAATAGCCATGCTGCGCGACGCGGAAGCGAACGGCGACCGCACCGGCATTGCCCTGCCCGATCTCGAAATCGATGTTCGACAGGGCGGAGTAAAAGGTGCTGGAAGTCGCGTCGAAGATCGAAGGGTCGAAGGGCACGGTGGTGCGCGGCGGCACCGGCGCCTTGCCGACGCGGTACTGGTCCTCGCCGGTAAAGGCGACCATCGCGGCCAGCCCCTCGCCATAACCGAGCGTGTTGTCGCCCAGCACGATGACCGGACGGGTTGGACCCACCCCGAACACGCGCACGCCCGATCGCACCAGGATCGTGCGGCTGATGCGATAGCGCCCCGATGGCACGAACACGACGCCGCCACGCCCGCCCTGGGCCGCGGTGTCGATCGCGCGCTGCAAGGCGGCGGAGTCGTCGGCCCGTCCGTCGCCCACGCCCGCCGCGACGATCGCGCGCGGATCGTCCGGCCGCGTCAGGTACACGGAAGTCGACTTCGCCAGCGCCGGCACGGGCAGCAGCATCAAGGCCGTCGTGGCCGCCAGGATAGCCTTCATCACCCGTGTCTCCCGTATTGTGCGCTTCTCCTAGCCTAGGCGGTTTGGGGCAGCATGTGCGACCATCGTCGCAGTGACCCACCGGGCCGTCCATGGCAGAGCGGCCCGACCACCAGCAGGAGCAAACACCCCGTGATCCTCCGCCTCCTTGCCCTATGCCTGGTCGCGGCCGCGATGCCTGCAGCCGCACAGGTCGCCCCCGCCATCCCCGCAGCAGAGGTGGTGACGCTGTGGCCCAAGGGCGCGCCGGGTGCGCAAGCGCATCGCGGCGAGCCCGAGCGGATCGAGAACACCTATGTTCACAACGTCCACGCGCCCTCGCTGACGGTGATGCGCGCCGACCCGTCCCATGCGAACGGCGCGGCGGTGATCGTGGTGCCGGGCGGCGGCCACAACATGCTGGTGTGGATCAACGAAGGCATGGGGCCGGCAAAGGCGCTGACCCGCTATGGCGTTACCGCGTTCGTGCTCAAATACCGCCTCTCGCGCGAGCCGGGATCGACCTACTCGATCGAGCGCGACGCGGCGGCCGACCTGGTCCGCGCGGTGCGGTATGTCCGCGCCCACGCCCGCGATTATGGCATCGACCCGGCGCGGATCGGCGTGATGGGCTTTTCGGCGGGCGGCGAGCTGGTACAGCTCGTTGCCGACAATCCGCCGCCCGTCGCACTCGCCGGCGATGCGATCGACCGGGTGAGCGCACGGCCTGACTTCCAGGTGCTGGTCTATCCCGGTCCGCTCGGCTCACCGGCAAAGAGCGCTGCGGGCGCGCCGCCTGCGTTCATCGCAGCGGGTTCGCTCGACAAATGCTGCGCGCCACCGGCCATGACACTCTACAACCAGTTGCGCGATGCGGGGGTATCGGCGGAACTGCACCTGTTCGCGGACACCGACCACGCGTTCAACATCGGCGCGAGATCCGAACGGATCAGCATCCTGCACTGGCCCGACCGCCTGGCCGACTGGCTGAGCGACAGTGGCTGGTTGCACCCGCGCCCAACCGCTCCGGCCCGCTGAGGCTTACTCGCCCTGCGCCGCGGCGGCGGCGATCAGCATCTCCTCCGCGCGCACCCATTGCGCTTCCGCATGGTCGTCGCCGTCCTCGCGCGGCATCACCACCGGCACGGTCAGGCACAGGCTTTGGGTCGGCAGCACGTCGCGCCACTGGCCGATCAGCTTCTTGTATGCCCGTCCGACCGGGCGGATGTTGCGGTCCAGGTCGAACAGCCCGAGCGGATTGACGTTGCCGTTCTTTTCCCGAAGCGCGGTGTCCCAGTCGACCTGATCCGTCAGCGAATACCAGGTGAAGCCGACCACGGGCACGCCGTCGTTGCGCACGCGCAGGACGTTGGCCCACTCCTTCCACAGCCAATCCACCGCCTCCGTGCCGAGCGGCCCCTGGTTGAGGTTGGTTTCGGTGTGCATCACGGGCAGGCGATAGCGGGCGTGGTACTGCCGCGTGATCTCGCTGTAGCCGAAGATCTCACCCGCGGCGCGCGTCACGCCGTCATCAGACACGCGATGCTCGTTGGTGACGTAATAGTCGTTACCCATGATGCAGTGCTGCTTCAGGCGATTGTCGAGGAAGAAGTGATATTCCGCCCGAGTCATGCCGTTATCCATGAGGTATTCGTACATCTCTGAATCGACACGACGCCCGTAGTTGAGGTCCAGCGACAGAAAGCGCTGAGAGTTCATCAGCTCGGCGGGACGGATCGCCTTGGGCGACTCCGCATGGAAATATTCGGACGACTCGCTCTGGATGAAGATGGCGTCGGGCCTGATCTGCAGGATCTCGCGCATGGCCTGCACATTGGCTTTGACCAAGTGTTTGAGCGCGGTGACAAAGCCGCGATCGGTCTGCAATTGCTCGTTCCACCAGCCGTATCGCGCGGAAAAGGTCGCGCAGATGAACATCTCGTTCACCGGGGTATAAAGCTGCACCCAGGGGTAGCGGCGCGAGAACTCCCCGGCATAGTTGCAGAACAGGTCCGGGAAGTCCGGGTTCTGGAAATCTCCGATCCAGTCGGGCACGCCGAAGTGGCACAAGTCGACGATCGGCACGATGTTGCGGCGCCTCAGGTCGGCGAATGTTTCGTCCGCGAACGACCAGTCATAGCGCCCCTCACCCAGCCAGGTCTTGTGGATCGGCGGGCCGAACCGAAGAAAGCCGATCCCCATCTCCTCCACCAGCGCGAAGTCCTCGCGCCAGCGCTGATAATGGCCACAACTCTCCATTTCATCGATGCGGGTGCGGCCGTTATTGATGGTCGGCACGCTGTTCTCGATGCCGGTCGCAAA
Organism: Sphingomonas aerophila; assembly: GCF_014199305.1. Taxonomy (GTDB): domain Bacteria; phylum Pseudomonadota; class Alphaproteobacteria; order Sphingomonadales; family Sphingomonadaceae; genus Sphingomonas; species Sphingomonas aerophila. Next base: position 31,141 of record NZ_JACIJK010000012.1, on the reverse strand, counting down.
CATGAAGGTGGTAATGGCGCGTCTCCCGTCCCCTGCCCGCGCCAACGCCTTAGCCACCTTCACGTGCCGAGTTCGCCAACGCTTTGAAACATTTTACGGCTGAAGCGGGTCGGGCGCCGGCCGCGAGAGGATCCCGCGGGCCGGCGCGAGGCACATCGCCTACATGTTCGCGGCCGTGGGGCGTACGATGATCTCGTTGATATCGACGCCGTCGGGCTGCTCCAGGGCATAGCGGATCGCGTGGGCGATCGCGTCCGGGGTCAGCGACTTCTGCCGCCAGTCCTTCAGCGCCGCCGCCACGCCCGGATCGCTGATGTCGTCGCCAAGCTCCGTCGCGGTCACGCCGGGCGAGATGATCGTGGATCGGATCTCGTCATGCTCTTGCCGCAGCCCTTCGGTGATCGCCCAAACGGCGTATTTGGTGCCGCAGTACACGGCCGCGGTCGGCAGCACGAGGTGCGCGCCCACCGAGGCCACGTTGACGACATGGCCGTTCCGCTGCGCCACGAAGCGCGGCAGCACCGCGGCGATGCCGTTGAGCACGCCGTGGATGTTGACGTCGATCATGCGCTTCCACTCGTCACGCTTCAACGCGGCGAGCGGCGACAGCGGCATCACCCCGGCATTGTTGACCAGCACGTCGATACGCCCGAACCGCTCCGCCGCGGCATCGGCAAAGGCGTCGAAGTCCGCCCCGTCCGTCACGTCGAGTTCGCGCCAGGCCACGCGGTCGCCCAGTTCCACGGCCAGCGCCCTTAGCCGCTCGCCACGCCGGGCGCCGATAAACAGTTGCGCGCCGGCGCTCGCCAGTTCGCGCACCGTTGCCTCACCGATGCCGCTCGATGCGCCGGTAACCAGCACGACCTTGTTCATGCTCTGCGTCATGATCTTCTCCTTGGGTTGGGGTGATGTGAGCCAGATGGCGCGTCGGGGCTGCGGACCGGTAGAGCGATCGTCCGATAGGCTTGCACGATCCTCCAGCGTTGCCCGACACGGGTTGCGGGAGAACGCCGTCGCGGCGATGACCCGGGCATGGAGAAGATCGTCGAGCTTGCGCGGCTCATCGAGCGTCATATGGCCGAGCCCGGCATCCTGGGCACGGCATTGCCGCGCCTGTCACTGATCCGCGCCAATCAGCCGAGCGTTCCGACGCCCGCCGTTTACGAAGCCTCGCTTTGCCTGATCGCCCAGGGGTCAAAGCGCGTGTCCATCGGCGATGCCACCATGGTCTATGACGCGTCGCGCTATCTGCTGGTGTCGGTCGACCTGCCACTGGTCGGCCACATCCTCCAGGCGAGCAGCGACAAACCGTATCTATGCTGCAAGATCGACATCGATCCCGCCGCGCTCGCCGAGTTGATCGTGGCCGAGGGCGGCAGCTCCAGCCGAAGCGACATGCCGGCGTTGGGAGTATACCCGAGCGATCCCGACCTGATCGACGCGGCGTGCCGGCTGGTCCGGCTGCTCGACCGGCCCGACACCATCGCCGCGCTCGCGCCGCTGATCGAGCGGGAGATCCTGTATCGGCTGTTGATGGGACCGCATGGCGCCATGCTGCGGCACGTTGCGACGGCGGGCAGCCACCTGAACCAGGTCAGTCGCGCCATTGCCGCCATTCGCGCCCGCTATGACGCGCAATTGCGCATTGAGGAGGTTGCAGCAGAGGCGGGGATGAGCACCTCGTCCCTTCACGCGCATTTCAAGGCGATCACTCACATGACCCCGCTCGAATATCAGAAGCAATTGCGGCTGCAGGAGGCTCGGCGGCTGATGCTGGTCCGCGGCGCGACTGCGGGCAGCGCCAGCTTCGCGGTCGGGTATGAAAGCCCGTCGCAGTTCAGCCGGGAGTATCGCCGATTGTTCGGCGCTCCCCCGCGCCAGGATATTGCCCGGCTTCAGACCGCCCCGGACCGCGGTATTGCGCTGTAATCACGCGCGAGCCGGCAAGGGCAGGCCTGGTCGAGATTGATCCAGGTGAGTATTTCCGTGCCTCATGCGAGCATGCGGTCAAGTTGATCTAGTATAACAACGATTGCTTGAACAAATGCCGTGGTCGACGGTTTGCCATCCATCTTGCTAGGATGTGCATCATGGACCGCCCACCTGTCAGCAGCCCCAACTACCTGCGCTTGGCGATTATCTGTCTGATTGCGCTGGTACTGATCGTGATCTTGTACAGCACAATTCAATACTGGGCATTTTGGCGCTGAGGCTAGCCGGGTGCGCCTGCTTCATTCAGGCTTGTCGGCCGTGCCCGCCGATCCACCGCGGTCAGGTGACGCGCCGTCGGACGGATAGGCATCGGCCCCGCCCACCAGACCCGCGCCGGCATCGTCGCCGGTGACCCCTGAGGCAGCGGCACTGCTCGTTCCCCTTACCGCGCTGGACGAGTTCCCCGATTCAGCGGACGGTCGTTCCGTTTCCGCCTGCGGTGCCCGATCGTTGCTGTTGTCGCTGATCATCTGACTTCCTTTGCGTGTTCCGTGGGCCGGCGAGCTGTCCCACCCCGCTGAGCGCGCAGGCCGGCACCCACGGCCGCCCCCGCGACGGCGACGAGGGCGATGACGCCCCAGGGCGACCGGCGACGCGGAATGTGGGTCGACGGGTCCTCGCCCCGATCCATGCCGGGCAGATTCTCTACCGCGCGCGAGGTCCGGGCAAGCGCATCCCCGGCCTTGGTCAATGCCCGCCGAGCGTGGCGGCCGCGATGAAGCGCCGCTTCGACATGATCACGGCTGCGGTCGAGGATCGTCAGGGGCAGCGCCGACAGCACATTGCCCGGCGGCCGCCGCGCAACGACCGGATGGGCGCGGGTCGGCGCGATCCGCTTGACCGCCTCCCAGGCGAACCCGAGCGAGCGCAACTGCGCAGGCGACAGCTTTTCCTGAAGGCGGGGCAGCAGCAGGTCCTCTTCGTCCCGCACGTCCGCGCGCAGCAAGTCCACGACCCGGGCCAGCACGTCCGCGTGATCGGGCGTCCCGGGCTCCAGCGCCTCCAGCCGGGTCACCAGCTGGTTGATCTGCTGGTGCTCCTGCTCGACACGCAGGGTCAGCTCCTGCCCGTCCGGCAGGACGCGACGAATGGCCGGCCACAGCACCGCTTCTTCGGCGAACGCGTGGGGAAAGACGAGCCGATAGATCCGGAGCAGCACTGCCGGCTGGCCGCTCGGGGGCGCTTCTGCAAGGCACCCGAGCAGCCGGTCGAGTTCGACGTGATCCGCCTTTTGACGGCTGAGCACGCTCCAGCGCCCGCCCATTTCCGCGACGTCCTGTTGCGCAAGCGATCGCATGGGCGGCTCCGTCCGTTTCTACGTCAGCGCTGTTCCGCGAGGAACGTTTCGAGCGCGTCGCTGCCGCCGATCAGCTCGCCGTCGATGAACACCTGTGGAGTGGTGTCGACACCCATGTCGGCCTTCAGCGCCTCCACCTCGTCGCGGCTGTTCAGCACGCGATCGTCGATGTTATATCCCGCCCGCTCCAGCATCTGCTTGGCCCGCACGCCAAAGGGGCAGGTGTGCTCAGGCAGCACCATGCGGTACAGGATCGCTTGCCCGGCCATTATGCGTCCAGCCCCGGCAAAGGCACCACTTGCGACGTCGCCAGGTCCGCGGGCAGCACCGGTTCGTCGACGCGGGCCGTCACGTGCGCAGGCTCGGCAGCGATGGTTTCGCCTTCATCCTCGTCGGCCCGGTCTTCGCGCCGCGCCTGCACGATCGCGACCAGCACTGCGCCGATCGCCAGCGTCGCCCCGGCTTTCAGCAGGAAGCCGTTCTTGTTGTGCTGCCATTCCGACTTGGCGCCCATCTCGGCGGGCACGTTCGGCACCTTTCCGGCGGCCAGATCCTCGATCACGCCCTCGACCACGTTGATCCGGTCAGCGCCCATCAGCAGCAGCCAATGCCACCAATCGGACTCGCTGCGCCGAAAGGCGTAGCGGCGGATCGCGCCGGACAGGCCGCTGGGCGGCGTGGAGGTGCCGACCACCGCGGGCAGGCGGTTGTGCTCGATCGATTGCAGCACCTCGACCTGCGGCTCCTGCAACGGCGGGCGATGCCAGGTCAGACCGCGGGTCTTCTGGTCCTCGATGTGCCGCATCGGATAGGTGGGATTGTTCTTCGGGTCCGTGTCGACCCCCCAGCCGGGGATCGTGGACGTGTCGACCAAAGCCTGTGCCATGTTCGTTTCTCCTCACGCGCCGTTGGGCAGCAGCACGGGCTTGATGCAGCCGTCGAGCTTAGCAGCGAAGATGTGGTACGCGTCCGCAACGTCGGCCAGCGGCACGCGGTGGGTGATCATCGCCTTGGGGTTGATGTGCCCTGCGCGGATATGCTCGATTAGGCGGGGCAGCAGCCGCTTCACCGATGCCTGGTTGGCGCGAATGGTGATGCCCTTGTTCACGACGTTGCCAATCGGGACCATGTTGCCGGTCGGGCCGTACACGCCGACCATCGACACGACACCGCCCTTCTTGACCGAGTTGATCGCCCAGTGAAGCGCGATCGCGTTGCCTGCCTCCAGCTTCAGCTTGGTGCCAAAGAACCATTGCAGTGCGTTGCCCGACGCATCGCCGCCGACCGCGTCGATGCACACGTCGGCGCCGAGCGAGTCCGTCTGCTTTTTCAGGAACACAACCACGTCGTCGATCTCGCGGAAGTTATAGACCTCCGCCGGGCCGAATGTTCGTGCGAACTCCAGCCGGTATTCCTCGCAGTCGATGACAATGACGCGACCCGCGCCGAACAGCCATGCCGAGCGCGCGGCCATCAGGCCGACGGGGCCGGCGCCGAACACCACCACCGTGTCGCCGGGCTTGATCGCGCCCATTTCGGCGGCCTGGTAGCCGGTCGGGACGACATCGGTCAGCAGAACGGCATCGTCCGGGTCCATCCAGTCCGGGATCACCGTCGGGCCAACATCGGCATATGGCACACGAACATACTGCGCCTGGCCGCCGTCATAGCCGCCCGCGGTGTGGGAATAGCCATAAATGCCGCCCACCGCTGTCGCCTGCGCGTTGGACTCATGGCAGTTGCCGAACAGGCCCTGCTGGCAGAAATGGCACTTCCCGCACGCGATGTTGAACGGCACCAGCACATGGTCGCCGACCTTCAGGTTCTGGATCGCCGGGCCGACCTGTTCCACGATGCCGCAGAACTCGTGCCCGAATGTCATGCCGACGCGCGTGTCGGGAACCATGCCGTGGTACAGATGAAGGTCGGACCCGCAGATGCACGATCGGGTGACCCGAATGATCGCGTCCTCGGGGTGGAGGATCTGCGGCATCGGCTTTTCGTCCGCACGAACGCGGTACGGGCCGCGATAATTCATCGCCAGCATCAATAAGCTCCTCGGGTTCGGGCGATCACGCCCATCTGCCTCGTCAAGCGAGCAAGGCCGCCGAAGTTCCTGACGTTGCCCTAGATTAAGGTTTTTCTCGCACTTCCCGTCGCATCAGGCAGCGGCTGCAGGATCGTGTCCAGGCGGCGGGATTGCCCGTCGTCCAACGGCTCCAGCCATGGGAAGCGCAGGCCGCCGTTAAAGTCGATACGGACCGAGCGGATCAACTTCCCCCGCGTAATGGTCAGGTCGACCCCGCCAGTGGAGCGACCGTCGCGAACCGCCTGCATCAGAATGTCGGGCGAGAAGGCGCGGTCGCCCACCGCCAGGATGCGCGCGCCGATTGTCAGCCGCGCAGCAAAGGCCGGGCCACCCCACAGCACGTCGGCCAGCTTGCCCTCGCTCGCCACGATCAGCCCCAGCGAATGGGTTAGATCGACTTGGCCCGACAGCGCATCCATCGCCGCCTGGAAAACATTGGGCCTGTCGCGATAGACCAGCCGGTAGCCACCACGCTCCAGCCCACCGAGTGGCGCGCGTTCATGCGTTTCGGTCAGGTTTTTCTCGAAGAACGCGTGCCAGTCATAGGCCGCGATGCCGTTGAGCGTGTCCACCACATCGGCAAAGACATAGGTGTCGGTCGCCCAGCTGCCGTCCTGCGAGCCGAAAAAGCCCTGCGCGAAGTCGTCCAACGACCGCGTATCCCCCGACAACTGCCGCAGCAGCGTGTCGACGTCGAGCCACATCAGCGACCCTTCGGAATAATAATCCTCGCTTCGTTGCCAGCTTGACCAGGGCAGCGGCGCGCGGGCGGCGATAATGGGATCGCGCGTCGTGTCGATCGTCGGCCGCCAGCGGCTACCCGGCCGCACGTCATAGCGCGACGCTGTTACCGCGAGGGCACCCAGTCCCTGTTCGGGGGTCCACAGGCCCGACCGGACGGCCAGCACGCGGCTCCAATATTGGGTCTGCCCTTCATAGACCCACATCAAGCTGTTGCGGATCGGCTTTTCGAAACAAGGCGACCAGCTGTCCGCCCCGCGCCGATGCTTGCCGTTCCAGCTATGCACATATTCGTGCGGTACGGTGTCGCGGCGCGGGAAGCTTTGCTCCCATTCGGTGAAATACCCCGGCAGGCTCACCCCTTCGAAAGAGCGATGATGCTCGATTCCTGCGGTGGACAGCTCGTCGCTGAGCGCCAGCAGCATTTCATATCGGTCGAAGTGGCGGGCGCGGAACAGGCGATCGGCCTGGGTAACCACGCCGCCATGCGCAGCCAGCTGCTCTGGCGTCGCGTCGAGCAGAGACGGCTGGTCGGCCGCGATGTTGAGGAACACTCCGTCCGAAAGCGGAACCCGGCGAAAATACCGGCCCGCGAGCACGGGTGAATCGACCAGCACGTCAAGCGGCACCGGTGCGAAACGCCAGTCCGCCCCGTCCTGCTCCGCCCCATCCAGGGCCGTTGCCATCTTCCAACCCTTGGGCAGGGTCAGGGTTGGCTCTACCGCGATCTGCCGGGCGTAGTGGCCGGCCGGGTAGAGCACGACCGTGTTCCAGGGCAGGAACAGCATGTCCTCCGAACACAGCACGCGCCCCTGGGACGCGTCTGTCGGGGACAGGAACTGAAAGCTTACCTCCAGCGCGTCAACGTCTTCGGGAACGTCGACCCGGAACGCGTTCACCGTCACCGGGTCCCGCTCCCAGGTCACCACACTGCCCCCCGCCCGAACCTCCAGGCCGGCGAACAGCTCGATAGGAGCCTGGGGGGCGTGGAAGCCCGGAAGCCATTTCGGATAAAGCAGCATCATCGGTCCGGACCGGACCACCGGTATCGTTTCCCGCACGGTGAAGATGCGGCGCTCTACGTCGCTCGCGTCCACCCGCAAGCGCAGCGTCCCGGGATAGGCTTCGTCGCGCGGTTCGGGGATCGGCGGCAGATCGGGGATCGGCTGAGCCGGAGCGCCCCGTTCACCGCGATCGAGCTGCAATGCTTGCTGTTTGCCCTCGTCGCTCACTCAGCCGCCTCCAGCAATATCTCGCCCGCCTCGACCCAGTCGCGGCAGCGTCGGCGATCACCAACGAAGCGCTCCAGGACCGTTTCCAGGCAAGGAAGATAGGACAAGCCACCCTCGTCCAACCCGGTCATCGCGGCTTCGCCATTCATCGGCAGGATCCGCGAGGGATCATGGCCGGCGACCGCCGCCAGGGCGCGGGCGATCTCCGCATCGGTCCAGCCACGCTCTGGCTGGAAGCTCACCGGCCCGCGATGCCCATCCAGCAACAGATCGATCACGCCGTCGACCAGGCATGGCGCATAGCTGCCGCGCCATTCCTGCTGGCCGTCGACGACCACCTGCTTGCCCTCATCCAGGGCGTCCAGCACCTCGGCCAGCAGATGCGGCTCGGCAGGGCCGAACAAGGGTGCGGCGTCGACGGTCAGCCACTCGCGGCCGGCCACGGCAGCCGAAGCGCCCGGCTCTACGATCCGGACCACAGCGCCGATGATGTCCCGTTCGGCATGGTATGCCGCCCATTCCGGCGCTGGTGGCGGCCCTGTCCATGCGAGCATCAAAGATCGCCCAGGGACGTTCAGCGGCCAGGCGCGCTGGAGAGGGCGTGTCCAGGACGACATGCGGCAGGGCCCGAATGGTGCATGCCGCGACCGCAGCGTCGGTCAGCATGGGATCGCCGGCAACAATGGCGAACGGCGCGGCCGTCACGGTCTTGATCGTCGGAACGCGGCGCTCCGCGTGCCACCAGCCCCGCTCGCCCACCCCCGGCCCGGCGGGGCGCCTGCCCTCTGCCAGGTCCTTCAGCACGCGCGCCATCAGCGTCGGGCGCGGCTCACCCCCGCGCACGTCGAACACGCCCGCCTCGTGATGGCCGCCGGTGCTCCTCACCATCCGGTTCCAGTCATAGCTGCCGAGCAGCGACCAGGCGGTCAGCGCCAGCACCTCCACGCCGCGCTGGCGCAGCGCTTCGGCCGTGTCCCAGCCTTCAATGAACCAGCGCGCCTGCTCGTCGCGGGTGGAACCGTTGTGGCACTCGGTAACCGCGATCGGCAGCCGGTATCGTTCCCAGGCTTGCTCGATCAGGCCGGACAGCCCGATCACCTGGTCGGGTATGCTGCGCGCGGCGTCGACGTCGACATGGGCGACGCCATTCGACAGATGAACGCCAGCATCCGCGACGCCGCGCCCGCCATGGCGCTCGACATGGTGGTCCAGCAACCGCTCGCTCGACAGGTAATGGTTGATGCCGATCACGTCGGGCGGGCACGGATCGTCAGCGATTCTCCGCAGCCGGTCACCCAGGCCAAAGCCTGCGATCCGGGCCCATAGCGGATGGCCGGGCACGACGGTGCCACACAACAGGTCCCAACCCATCCAGCGCCGCTCGTTCTGGAAATCGGCCTCCGCCTGCAAGGGCGAAGATGCATGGCAGTAGCCAAGGTCGTCGGTCTGGATCAGTCGCGCGGCGGGATTGATCTGCCGGATCGCCCGCATCGACAGTCGCGTCGCATCTATCTCGTTGAGCGACGCGTGCCAGAATGCGCGTTCATCCCGGTGACGCGGGTACCAGAAGCCGTAGAGCGCGCTGAACCGCGCGGTGGTCAGTGGTTCGTTGACCGGGGTATAATCCTCGATCCAGGGATAGCGCCCTGCGACGGCGGCGGCGTGGCGGGCCAGGCCGGGCGCGAAGCTGTCGTCGAGCAGCGAGGTATAATGCGGGCCGCTGCCATGATGGCACAGCGTCACGATAGGCTGCATGCCCAGCCGCCGTATCTCTGGCAGGCGTTCGTCGGTCCACGCAAAGTCCTGCACGTCAGGGCTTTCGGGCGATATGCGTTCCCACAAGGCCGGGTAGCGCAGGCGGGTAATGCCAAGCTGCCCGAACAGCGCCAGATCCTGCGGACGATCCTGGTGCCCTGCCCTTATTGTCTGGTCGAACCACGCATCATGAACACGATTAACGGTGCACTCGTGTCCACCCCAGAGTTCGAGGCGCGTGTTGGCACGCGCGGGCCAGGGCGTGGCCGCACTGATGGGCAAGTCTGCTCTCCCAAAGGATACGTGGTGAGCAACAACACGGGGGCGCTTTGGGTTGCGTCAGAACCGTTGGGATGAACGTAAATCAAAACGTTTTCACGCTATTAGGGCGAGAACCGTACCCATCGTTTGATCTGCAGCAGGATCCGGCGCGGCGGAAGCGAACCCTCAACGGCTTGGCGCGTTCGGCGGTCATGAAAAATGCTGCTAGATGCCCACACGCCAGCGCTCAGAATTCGAGCCCTGGCCATACAGGTGGTCACCGGACGCCTGGTTTTGCATCGATCCCGGACATGATGGGCGGCAACGCATGATTGAACGGCATCTGGCTAAGCTGCGTGCCCGCGGACAGGTCTCGGCGGAAGAAGAGCAGGCCATCCGATCGGCTGTATCAGAAACCCGGGAATATGCGGCCGACCAGATCGTGGTGCCGGCCTTCCAGGACCAGGATCATAGCACCCTGCTGCTTGACGGGTTCATGTGCCGCTTCAAGGACATGCGCAACGGCCAGCGCCAAATAACCGAGCTGCACGTCCCCGGCGACTTCGTGGACCTGCACAGCTTTACGCTCAAATATCTGGACCATGAGATTCTGGCGCTCACACCGTGCCGCGCCGCCTTTGTTCCCCACCAGAACCTTCAGCGTATTACCGATGATTTTCCGCGACTGACCCGGCTTTACTGGTTCGGCACCAACCTGGACGGCGCGATCCACCGCGAATGGGAGGTATCGCTTGGCCGCCGGTCGGCGCGCGCACGGCTGGCGACACTGTTCAGCGAGTTGCAGATCCGACTTGGAATTGTCGGGTTGGCGGATGACACCGGCTATGACCTGCCGCTCACCCAAAGCGACGTCGGGGAGTGCCTGGGGCTGACCAATGTGCACGTGAACCGGACCTTGCGGGAGCTACGGGAGGATGGCTTGATGGAGTTCCAGTCCGGCAGGGTGACGGTCCTCGACCGCCCCGGCCTGTGGCGCGCGGGCGAGTTCGACCCGCGCTACCTGTACCTGCAGCAGCGTACCCGGTGACGATCAGGACGGCTTAACCGTCACCAGGCCGATGATGACCAGAACAAGAATTGTCGAGAACGGCAGCAGCCACCATCGCAGGCGTCGCCGCCGTGCACCGGCAGCCGCTCGCTCCAGATCGAGCGACAGGACGATGTGGCTTGCGGTCAGAAGGACGACGCACACGATCTTGATCTGAAGCCAGCGCATCGGAAACCAGTTTCCCGCGTCGGCCAGGTGCAGGCCGGCTATCCAGACAATGGCGAGGGCGGGCGCAACGATCAGCCGATTGCCAAGCGCCAGGCGGCGCAGCTCTGCCGCATCGGACGCCCCGTCGGCCCCTGTTCCCGCAAGAAAGATCACGGTCGCGACATGCCCGCCCAGGAACAGCGTTATCGCCAGCAGATGAAGTGCCAGAACGGCCTGGTAGGACATGCTGGTCACCTACCACGTCGACCGGCGCGGCCGCCATGCCACTAAACCATCGCCCACTGGCCGGAAGCCGTAAAGCAAACCGCAATTGAGCACCGTATTCAGGAGCCCGATTTCTCCATCCGTACTATTCCCGACGGCGATCAGTCGATTGCGCACGCCAGATCAGATGCGCGACAAGCCAATAGTTCGTGACCCGCCATACATGTTGTTGGGCGAGATGCGGCCGGCGGAGACGATAATGATCGGGGTCAATCTTTACGCGGGGCAGTTCGGGACTGGTGGCACATATGGCAAAACCTATGTTTATCCTGGAAACAGCTATCTCGATTATTATGCCAGCAAAGGCATGGACGTCATTCGCATTCCCTTCGACTGGGAACGTCTGCAGCCGGTAAAGGACGGCGCCCTCGACACGGTAGAACTCGGCCGGATCAGGGCCGTGGTCGACCATGCCCGGACGCTGGGGCTGAAGGTTGTCCTGGATCCGCATAATTTCGGCTATGGTTTTGGCGAGATGGTCGGCGGAGGCACATCCAACGCTTCCTTTGCCAATTTCTGGGGACAGGTAGCGACCGCTTTTCGCGACTATCCCAACATCATCTTCGGCCTGATGAACGAACCGCACGACCAGACCGCGACGCAGTGGATCGGCTCCGCCAACGCGGCGATGTCGGCAATTCGCGCGGCCGGCGCCAACCAGTTGGTGCTGGTGCCCGGCACCTATTGGGATGGCGCTTATTCCTGGGTCAGCGGCGCCTATGATCGGCCCAATTCCGACGATAACGATACCGTCATCGGCGAAGGAGTGATCGACCCGGTCAACAACTACGCCTTTGAGGTCCATAACTACTTCGACGCCAAGAACTCGGGCACCGGCCCGACCGTGTCGGATACGAAGGGCATCGAGAACCTGATCGAGATCACGGCCTGGGCAGAACGCACAGGTCACAAGCTGTTCATGGGTGAGTTCGGATCGGAGGGAACCCCGCTCGACCTGCGCGCGCTCGACAATACCCTGGCGTATATGGACGATCATCCAGTCTGGATGGGGGCCACCTATTGGGCCGGCGGGCCCTGGATCGGGAGCTATCGCTACTCGATCGAACCCAATGCAAAGGATGCCAACGGCAACCCGATCGACCGCCCGCAACTGGGCGTGTTGCAGCGCTATGATCTTGACCCGACCACCAATCCCGCTGTGGCAACAGGCGTGGTTGCCGCGATTGACGCGGGCGGGCCCGGCTACAACGATACGGTGCGCCAGATCGCCTATGCTGGCGACGCGCCCAGCAGCTTCCTGCTCGGCACGTCAAAGGTGTCAAAGGACACAAGCCTGATCACGGCCACCAAGGACGACGCGCTTTATCAGACGGTTCGGTTCGGCAAGGCGTTCGGGTACGACATACCGGTCGCGAACGGCGTGTATGCGGTCGACCTGCACTTCACCGAAACTTACTGGACGACGGCGGGCAAGCGTGTGTTCGACGTCGTGGGCGAAAACCAGACCCTGTTGTCCCACGTCGACATCGTGGCCGCCACTGGCGATCGCCGCGAGGCTTACGATGTGACGGCGACGGTCACGGTAACCGACGGCGTCCTGGACCTTTGGTTCGACTCCACTGTCGCCGGCAGCGTCGACAACGCGACGGTCGCCGGCATCGTGATCCGCAAGATCGGTGACGGTCCCCCGGCCCGGACCCGCAAACCCGATCACCGGAACAGAGGCCGCCGACACGTTGAACGGCACCACCGCGGCCGACATCATCAGCGGCCTGGGCGGCAACGACGTGCTGAACGGAAACGCCGGCAATGATGAACTGATAGGCGGCGCCGGCAACGACAAGCTGAATGGCGGCACCGGCATCGACAAGATGACCGGGGGCATCGGAGACGATACCTACTTCGTCGACGATGCGGGCGACCTGGTCATCGAAAGCGCCGGGCAGGGCACCGACACGGTCAACGCCGATGTCAGCTATGTCCTTCCGGACAACGTCGAAAAGCTGGTCCTGCGCACCGGCGCGGCAATCAACGGCACCGGTAACGCGCTCGCGAACCGGCTGGAGGGCAATTCAGCGGCCAATTCATTGTTCGGCGGTGATGGTAATGACGTTCTGGCGGGCAAAGCCGGGAACGACATTCTGGCCGGCGGCACGGGCGCCGATGCCTTCCTGTTCGACACGGCGCTTAACGCCACCACCAACGTCGATCGCATCATGGACCTTGTTCATGGAACGGATCAGCTGCGGCTCGAGAACGCCATATTCACCGCCTACCTGACAACGGGTGCTCTTGCAGCGAACAGCTTTGCCTATGGCACCACGGCGTCTACGCCCGACGTTCACATCCTGTACGACCAGGCGAGCGGGTCGCTCCTGTATGACGCGGACGGCTGGGGCCCAGCCGCGGCCACCCTGTTCGCGGTGCTCAATCCCGGACAGGTCCTGACAGCCGGCGACATCGTGATCGTGTGATCGCCCGCTGAGCTGCGCCATTGGCTGCCGTCAGCGTGCCGGATTTAATCGGCCTCGACCCAGGGACGGGCGAGTAGCGCGTCCACTGCGGCTTGCTCGATACGATTCGCCGTCTGAAGCGCCGCTTCCGGGGTGAAGGACGACACGGCACCGTCCGGGCCGTCGATCAGCACCTCGTCCGCCACCTGCTCGACCTCGGCGGGCTTGTCATGAGCTTTCATTCAGGTGTCCTTCGGCGAGTTCGGCTGGGCACTTCTTCCCGCCCGAACAACGCATCGGGGCCGATTTTTGTCCACCAGTCGCCGGTTCGGTCGTGGCATGCTGCAAACATGATGACTGCCGGCCACCATGACTTCAACGTGCCAGTTGAATGCTGACCTCGCTCCCGGGCGGGGTGCGTTTCGCGGTTCAGAATTCGGAAAGAGATCACGGGAGGGCGTTGATGCGAAGAGGGCCGAGTTACGTCGCGTAAGTTCGCACGACCAGCTCGCAGCTGTCCTGTGCAAGTCCGTGCACAAGATCCTCATGGCGGATGCATTCAGATCAGTGTTCTCTGCTCCAACGAGAACCGTTCGTAGTTGGTCGGGAAGTACTCTCCAGGGTCAGCGATAAGGCTGAGTGTTGCAGCCCTCATGCCGCCCGTTCCGTCCGGCAAACGAACAGCCACATAGGCGTTTTGTCGGACCGTCATCGGGACCGTGCTGCGATGCTGGCAAATTTGCGGCCCTTCTCGCGGTGAAACGACGGTGACTATAGGAGCATGTTTTTTCGTCGTCGCGGTCTCCAAAACCGTCGGCTGGTGGCGTCGAGTCTGAGGTCTGCCGGTGAGCACGTACGGACGCTACGACCGGGTCGCCCCCGAATGTCCGGGTTGGGTGGGAGGCCGTCCATCCGCTTTCCGGTGCGGACATGACGAAGCTGGACATCGCATGGCTGCTACCTGACCACCCGGACCGCGAAAGCTCCCTCGCCCGCGCACGGTGCTTGTGCCATGATCGAAACCTGCATTGCGACACCGCTCAACGGCCGCTCGCCCGATTCAGCTTAACTTGCGATATTACTTTGGCGCATCCGAACGCTCACCATGATGCCTCTGCCCGGCCTTATCGCTGGCACACCTGTCAACTTGAGCCTGCAACCAAGGAGGCCAGAGCTTGAAACGACCGTCCGTTGCACTGCTTGCAGTGTCCATCGCTGCTTTCCACTCCACGCCGGCGATGGCCGGCCACCACGGCTGGGCCAAGGCGAGCAGCGCCGGCCGCGACTTGCTCATAGGGGCGGCGCTCGGGGTTCCGGCGTGCAAGGCGACTGGCGCGGCGATCTGCAAGCAGGTGGCAGCATGCTGGCAGCAGGCAGCACCACCTGGTTGCTGAAGGAGCTCGTTCACGAACGCCGGCCCGACGACAGTGACAATCGGAGCTTCCCGTCCGGGCACACATCGGTTTCCTTTGCGGCAGCGACAACGCTGGAGAAGCGATACGGCTGGAAAGCCGGTCTGCCAGCACTGGCCGTCGCTCGCTTCGTCGGGTTGGCCCGTGTCGAGGCAGACAAGCATTACATTCACGATGTTCTGGCCGGAGCGGCGATCGGAGGCGCCAGCGGTTTCCTGCTGACGGGGCGTCACGACGACCGGGTCCGACTGGTGCCCTGGGCGGCCCATAAAGGCGGCGGATTTGAAGTCGCCTGGCGTTTCTGAGCGATAATCTCGCGACCACTAGGCCAGGGTACACCTGTTCCGGCCTCTCGCCCTGTGCAAAATTCCGCCACGACGTTGGGTGAACCAAACGTCGCCTCCTGAATGTCGCGATGAGCGCCCTCCCCGGGCCGCGTTTCTCCGCTAGGCGCAAGCCCATGCAAGCGCTCGGCCGCCGAGCCGTCAAGGTTCGAGCCGTCACGCTCGTGTTCTGGATTCTCAAAACTCTTGCGACCACGCTCGGCGAGACAGGCGGTGACACGGTTTCGATGACTTGGCTCGGTGAAACCACGGCCGAGGCAGGACAGGCCGGCATCAACGGCTATCTCGTTGGGTCCGGCATGTTCAGCCTGCTCCCGGTGCTGCTCGTGTGGCTGAAGATCAGGGCAACGCACTTGCGCCAGGTCGAGATCGGGCAGCTATCGCGCGGCGGTGAGGAGGACAGGCGCTGGTGCCTGGGCAGCTGCAACCGAGTCGTAAGCCCAGCCATTTGCCTTGTTTGCTGCGGCGTTCATGGCCTGCAACTTGGCTTCATAGTCACCGTCCAGACCATCATCGAAGTAGATGTCCGCAAAGTACTTCTGATCGTGGCCGAAAGCTCTAGGCAACGGATGCATGCTCGCCATCCTGCGCACTGCTGAGAGCGCGGCGCGATCTAAGGCGTGGCTGCCAGAGCTGTGAAAGAGCGTCACTTTGTCGGGGCGACCTGACTCGCTGCAACTGAATTTCACTCGAACAATGCCGCTGCCAGCGAATCTTCCCAAGATGGGCATCGGGTAGTGAAGGCGGTTCGCGAGATCGTGCTGCACCTTCTTTTGCCAAGCTACGAACGTCACCGGTCGCGACGTGACGACCACTTGGTCCTGCCTTGCAAGGCTGGCTGCGGGAATGGTCGATAGCACCGCGGCGCAAGCCGCAGGGATCAGATATCGTTTCATGGTGTCGTTCCTAAATCGTCCACCGAAATGCGAGTTCGTCAGAATGGACCGATCCGGACCTTGTACGCCCCGCGCGACCCGATCCAAGTGGGGCTAAGCCCACGTAAATTTCGCGCTCAGAGGAGTCCCCACAGGTGCCCTGCACTGGAGACCGCCGATGAATGATGCTGCAAGGGCCAGCTCGGAGCCGCGTTCGATGCCTTGAAGCCAGCGCGGTGGGTGCCGGGCATCCCGGATGCATGAGCGCTAGCTGGATTCAAGGCTGCTGAACGGATAACGACGGAGGACCCCTCCCTTGTTGATGGATGGGTCGATTATGTCATAGTCGATCCGCCAGGCCGTCAGCGCCGACATTCGATATCGGAAAAAGTCACCCGGCATCACTGTCTTGTAGGCGAACGCGGCAGCCCCAAGCACTGTAGAATTGCCGGATTTCAAATATGCGACCGCGGGTTGGTACCCGGCTGATGCCCGAGCGCGGGCGTTACTGGCGCCCACCCATTCTTGCTTCTTCATGGACTGGACGTGCCGAACGGCAGGTCGCTGGCGATAGGCTATGGTTCATGCCAAATCGCAAGATCCGTCGAGCGCATCATGTTCGCTAGGGCCTAGCTGGTGCCGCCACGAAGGATAGGACGATGAAGGCAGCGCTTTCCAACTACCATGCCCGGATGCAACGGGCGCTGGATCACATAGACCGGCATCTGGAGGATGACCTGGACTTGGACACTGTGAGCGGGATCGCAGCCTTCTCGAAGTATCACTTTCACCGGCAGTTTACGGCGACCTTCGGGCTGTCCGTGCATCGCTATGTCCAGCTCGCCCGCATGAAGAGGGCATCCCATCGGCTGGCATACCGGGACGCCCAGAGCGTCACCGATGTAGCGATGGATGCCGGTTACGACGCTCCAGATGCCTTCGCTCGCGCCTTTCGGCAACGGTTCGGGCAGTCACCGTCGTCGTTCAGGAAGTCTCCCGATTGGGAGCCGTGGCTTGCGGCCTTCGGGCCTCTCGACAGCGCGAGGAGCAAGCTCATGCAGACCACCTACACACCCGGCGACGTAACAATCCGCGACGTGGCTCCAACGCCCGTGGCGATCATGAAGCATCGTGGCGACCCGGCGACGATCGGCGCGACTATTCAGCGGTTCATCGCCTGGCGGAAGGCAACCGGACTGTTGCCGAGGATCAGTCCGACCTTCAACGTGTTCCACTCCGATCCGCGCGCGACGCCCCCGGCTGAGTACCGCACGGACCTGTGCGTCGGGACCGATCGACCGATCGAGGCAAATGGCGAGCGGATTGAGGCGGGCACCATTCACGGCGGCCGCTGCGCTGTGCTGCGTGTCGTCGGCAACACCGACAATCTGGAGCCTGCCGCCCTGTACCTCTACCGCGATTGGCTTCCAGTCAGCGGCGAAGAGGCGCGGGACTTCCCACTTTACTGTCAGCGCATCGCTTTCTTCCCGGAAGTTCCAGAGCATGAGGCGGCCGTGGAACTGTTCTTGCCTTTGAAATAGATCTGCGTGGGGCGGCATTGTTACGCAGCGACAGGCCGCTCCTCCTCAAGACACGGATCTTTCCAGGAAGGTAGGTATCCGCGCTTAAAGCCGACAGCGGTCGTTCGGACTTCCACGCGAACCCGGCCATTCAGGCCTGACCGCAGCGGATCATCCATTCGCCATGGCTGGCTAAGCGGACGCAGGTTCGTAAGCTGTAACGCCCAAGCCTCTAAAGACTGAATGCCTGCTCATTGAGAAGACTTGTGGCAGCTGTCACGAGCTGCGCTCCTGCAAATGGCTTGGGCAGCAAGGCCCTCTTTAGGACGCCGTACGCTTGCCAGTCAGCAGCGCTGTCTCCGGTGACATGCCGGTCCGGCATGGGCAACCACGTCGTGACGATGAGAACAGAGATGGAACTGAGCGCGGAGCGAGGCGGATTGGGATAAGCCCCTTCATGATGCCACGGCGAACGCAACTCGTGCCAGCCGCCTCGTGCAATGAGCGTTGCCGCAGACTCACGTGGAGGAGTGTCTGGTTTCGCGACCAGCCGGACGCTTCCCCCGGGCCAGCCCCGCCGTCCTGAGTTAAGGTACTCTAGAAAGGTGGTGCCGCTTGCAGGACTCGAACCTGCGACCCCCGCATTACGAAGGCTACTCAAGCAAACCGCTTTTTCATTGTGGACCAGTGATTTACGACAGCCTTTTCCATCCTCTACCCTGTTGACCCATAGCCTTCCCAATTGCGGCGACGTCCGGGATCAGCCCGCTTCCAAGCTAACGCGCTTTGGATAGGAAACAGTCGGAAACTCGACCTGCGCCAGACCTGCTGCGGCTCTCGCAGCTCAGCAATAAGTGGCGGACTAGCGAGCGCGGTTGACCAGCCTGATTGTGACTGGCCTGGCCCTTGATCGCGGGGTTCCAACCAGAAAACTGGTCGGCCCTCGCTCGCTCATGGACATTTTCGCGTGCTTCGAGAACGTTCGGTTCGGATGGGGCAGAGCAGCAAACCCTGATAACCTGATCCGCTGCAAGAGGGAGCGTTATGAAGCGGTTGCTGGTCCTATCGTTGGCGCTGCTGGCATCGAGCATAGGCGCTCAGGAGGCTTTCTCAGACGCGGCAACGGCCGGTAACGAAGCGCTCGACCGGGGTGAGTATCTCCGGGCGTTGACCATCTTCAAGGCAGCAGCGCTGAAGTCCGATGGCACGATCGCGGACGAGGGGGCCTTTCAGGCATGGGAGCAGGCCCTGCCTATGGTGGCGGGTGAACTGCCGGTCGGCGGCTTACGCCCGCGTTCGGGAGAAGCGCCCAGCCCCGACCCGGAGATGCTTGCACAGCTTCGTTCGGCCATTCCCCACGACGCTGTTGCGGAGATAGTTGCTCGCGCCAGAAGTACTCGCATTGTTGTCTTGAACGAGGCACATCTGAGTCCGCGAGATCGAGCCTTCGGATTAGGGCTTGCTCGGGCACTGAAGCCTCTGGGCTACACGATCCTAGCTGCGGAGGCGTTCAACAACGACGTCGATCCCGGCCCGAAGACGCCGCTCGGTAAGCTTGCCAGAGACGGGATCGTCAGGCAGTCGACCGGTTCCTACACGGGGGACCCTGTGTTCGCTGCATTCGTCAGAGAGGCGATGGCTCTTGGCTATGCGCCTGCGGCATACGACTGGCGTTTCGACCAGTTTCCGAAGGCAACAGCCTCCAGAGAGGAATCAATTGCTGTGCGGGAGGAGGCACAGGCGCAGAACATTCGCACAGCGCTTCTGCGCAGCGACCCCAAAGCCAAGGTGCTCATCTATGTCGGCTACAGCCACGTTGCCGAAGAACCAATGGAGAGCCGGACGGGCGGAAAGTCGCTGTGGATGGCCGGCCGGCTAAAGCGCCTCACTGGCATCGACCCGCTTACGATCGATCAGACAACCTTGGTCGACACGGCGCCGTCGGTCGCCGCCGCATACTCCATCGCGTCAGCGCACGTCACCCGACCAAGCGCGCTATTCGCGGCAGGCATACCGCTTGTCGTCGGACAGTACGCTGGGAGAGTAGACCTCCAGATCGTGCACCCTCACCGGACCTACCATTACGGCCGCCCGGGTTGGCTTTCAGCGCTGGGCGGCCGTCCTCTCGCTATCCCGGCAACGTTGCTGCCCACGCAAGGCCAGCGCCTGGTCCAAGCGTTTGCGGTCGGGGCGCCCAAAGATGCCGTGCCGCTTGATCAGGTTCTTGTCGAGGCAGGCAAGACTGCACCGATGCTGCTGGTGCCGCCGGGCAAGGTGCGGTTTGCGGTTCAGGATCCCAATTGAGGATTACGGGAGGGCGTTGATGCGCGGAGGGCGGGCCGATTGGGGAGGCAAGGTTGAAGATGTTTGGGGTTGCGCGGGCGAAGCCGATAACTGATGATTGCCACCGCTATTGGGAGAGACCGGATGTACAAGGTCGGTGCTTTTGCACTCTGCTTGGCTTTGGCATCGCCGACGGCAGCACAGAGCATTCCTGCTCCAAAGCCCAATCCAAATCTTCGTTGGTCTGATCACGGGCTAGGCGCTGTTGCAAACCTAGGACCTTCTCAGAGGAATGTAGCTTCCGGCGAAGACCGCGTTTGCCTCGAAATGAAATCGTCGCGGAGACTGGTTTGTCATACACGCAATGAGTGGCAGGCAATTGCCCGCGGGATGCAGTCGCGTCCGGAGAAATGATTGCCGCCGGCGGAATTGGAAACGCTTCGCGCTTGCGCCTGCACACGATCTACCGTCACTTGCCTGGAGACTCTGACGGACTGTGGGCGGGAGCAGGCATTGCCGCACCCATTTGAACCGTCGCGATCACGGCAGGCTCTGTGGCTCGGGAACGGGAAGAGACTTCAGTATCGCCCGAAGCTCCTTGTTCCTCGCCGCATACCTGTCGCGATCGCAGCCAAAATCTGCAGAATAGAACTGGTCGACTGAGGTGCCGAGCCAACGAATTGACATGCCGCCGTTGTCAGTAACGTAAGGTCCGTCGCATGGGACGCCACGCAGGGAAAATGCCCGCACATCTTCGCCTGCCATCGTCTGAGGAGACCGCCGAAACACTTCCATGCGTCGGATAAGGTCATCGAGCTGCTTCGACGCGAGCAAGAAGCACCTGTGCTCGCCGTTGGATCGATTCAAATAACGGCCATTCCCCTCAACGTCGATTGTGATGTCTAGGCCCGGTGCCCAGATCGCCACTTGTCGC
Source organism: Sphingomonas aerophila (assembly GCF_014199305.1). Lineage (GTDB taxonomy): Bacteria > Pseudomonadota > Alphaproteobacteria > Sphingomonadales > Sphingomonadaceae > Sphingomonas > Sphingomonas aerophila. Next base: position 10,491 of record NZ_JACIJK010000012.1, on the reverse strand, counting down.
AGCGCGGGAGGTCTTGGCTCGCTGCATGCGGCTAGCCAGAGTGCAATGGCGGGAACGATCGCGGGCCGCATTGACCAACAGTGCGCGACCGTCAGAGTGTCCGCAACTGGGCGGCAAATCCCCGTCGTCTTTTTTCGTTGGCTTGGCGCGTCTTAACCAACCTGGATCTTTAGGAATTCACGAATAGTCACTTACACAATAGCCCGAATGTCGCGATCTCGCGAGTGGTCGTCGCACGTTTGCGGACATGTGCTGACGTGTACATACGACGAGAACAGTTCTCGCCCACTTGTCTTAGCGAAGCTGCTCGCCAACAGGTTTTCACTCGACCATGTTCGAGACGATAAAACAGGAAAGGTCTAGAAATATCTGGCTAGCGTAACCTCAAGTCTGCTTCTTCTGATCGAATATAAGCCAAGGGAGGAGCTAATACGATTATATGTCCAGTTTACTTGAGGAGAAAAGCCATGCAATCGTAGTATCCGATTGCCAACGGTCGCGCGAAAGACAGCGCGATTGTCAAGTCGAGGCTTCAGATCAAAAAGGGGGATGGCCGCATCGAAGGTCGCCCGCGACACGCCCACGCTCGCCCCGACGTTGAACCCGCGCGGCAGTTCACCCCCGATCCCAACGTTGCCGCCAACCTCTTTGCTTGAGAACGCGTTCTCGTGGAGCCACTCGCGCCGGACGAAGGGGCCGATTGACGCGACGATGGTGCGGGTAAGCGCGTGCTCAAACGTGCCATAAACACCGCCTTGCCACCCATCATAGCCGCTGTCGAAAAAGGCTTGATTGCGGCGGACGTCGATCTGAAAACCCAGACGATCTGCCCGTCCGAGAGTCATCTGGCCCCCAAGCCGAGCCCCGAACTGCTGCGTGATCGAGCGACCACCAAACCAGCGACGGGCGTAGGTACCCTCGAAAGAAACGCTGTTGGTGGCGGTCAACCGATACTCGGCTCCCGTGGCAGACTGCACGGCAAAGTCGTCAAACTGATTACCCGAGTAATTGGTGCCGTTCGCGTCTAACTCCGCCAGAACAGATATCTTGGCAGTGATTGGCAGCCTAAGGCCGGTAGAGAGCTGCGCCGTTGCCCCCAACCCGGAGGTCGCCTTCGCGTCCTCGTTCAAGTCGGCACTATATGCTGCATTACCGAGCAAAAGAGTGACAGATTTCACCGATGTAGCATTATTAACGTTAGTGTCGGGCGCGAGCCCGACGTTGACATCGAGCCGCCACGCTCTGCCGCTGCGGATCGTATCACGCGCAGTTCGGATCGTTCGCGCGACCTGCTGAGGCAGATCGGCGTCTTGTTGAGCGATACGCAACTGTCGATCTGCGCTCGCAGTCTTCTTCAAAGCCATAAATGCCTGCGCGAGCTCCAGTCGAACCCGCGTTTGCCGCGGATCGTTCGCGAGGATGGCCATGAACTGATCCGCGGCGCTGGCATAATCTCCCGTCCGCGACGCAATCAGACCACTTAGGAACGCCGACTTCAGTTTAAGCCCTGGCGCTTGCCTGAGGACGTCCACGAGTGGCTTAGCTTCGGCATAGCGACCTTCGGCCACGAGCCGCTCGGCCGCTCCGAGCAACTGCGTTGGCGTCAACTTAATCTGGCACACCCCCGCGGAGCATGACTGCTCCGGCCGGGCCGCTACAGGTGACGCCGCAAGGCACGTCGCAGCCGCCGCAAGACCTATTAGCCTCATAGCGGCTCCTCCGGTGGATCGATTTACTTCTTTGTGCCCGTGAAGCCGCCGAGGATGTCAACGCGCTGATTAGGGATACCGCCGACGATGCGGAAATTGCCGCCAACGTTCTTGGCATCCGGTCCGTAGAAGGCTCCATCAATTGAGCTCGCCCCAGCCGTTGATGTGCCGGCGCTTACACTGGCGAAATCAACCGGCGTCGCTTTCCCATCGCTGGTGAACCCAGCAGCGGTGAACTTACCGGAAAACGCATTGGAGAATGCACCCCAGCCCGCTGTCCCAGTCGCACTAAAGGTCGAACCAGCGGGTATGCTGAGCGCAGCGTCAGAGATCGGCGTATTTTGGACGAACGCCGGTCCGACGGCGCCGGAAAGAGTAAGCGCCACCTTTCTAGAGGCAAAATCGACATCGACAGCGCTGCTCCCGGAAAGCCACTGCTGTGCCGGCGCCGAACCATCCCTCTGTGCCACCATCGTCGCCAAGAACTGGCCGTCAAAACGTGCCGTTCCCTTGGTTGGTGTCTGGAACATCGAAGTTCGCGTACCGAAAACGAGGACGCCTTGTTCTGACGTAGATGATCCATCGGCGTTTCGCTCGTTCCGTTCGAAGCCGGCGAGGGAAACAAACGATCCAACGCTGTTTGGTCGTTGATAGAAGAACGTCAACGGCACCGATCCGTCGAGCACGGACAGGTAATTGAAGCCCGTTAGCAGCGGGACCTGTCTCTCTACGGTAGTTGGATCGGCGGTCGTGCGGTGGCCTGGGTCTTGAAACGTAATGCTCCGGCTTACCTTGGCTTTCTCGTCGGCGAGCGTCATCACGAAGATGCCGTCGCGAGGATCATAGCTGATGGACCCGGCAGGAGAACTAGCTGTGCTGGCGTTACCCTGATAGAGGCTAGTGTTGTCGGAGTTGATGGAAAGCGAGTGCATCGCACCGAGCACATCGAACTTGGCCGCCGCTGCGACATCGAACATGTTCGCCTGAGTTGCAGTGCTTCCCGCTGGCGGCGGCAGGGTGATGCTTTCTGCCGCTGGCAAACCTCCGGTTCCGGCAAACGAGCCAGCTGAGGAGAGACCGCCTCCCGCTCCACCGCAGGCGGCCAGCGGCAACGCAAGGGCAACGATCAACGAGCGCATTCAAACCTCCCACCCTGTACTCTCGGGAGACGCACTACCCTCACGTACTTAACAAAGCGTTTGCTGCGCCTGTTTGTCATAGAAGCTAAGCTATCCGGATCAGCACAACGCCGGCCGTCCGAGCCGCAAGGTGGTTGACGCCGATAAGCTCAGTCGCAGACGGAGAACCGGTAAAGCTCGAGCTGAACGAATGGCCACTTCCGGTCGCTCGGACTTCTCGCCTGCGCGTCCATGTTTGGGCGTCAGCTGCCGGTCGCAATCAAAGCCGCAAGATGGTCCCGCATCCGCTCGCGCTTCGAGGCAGCGTAGCGTTGATGCCGCCCACGGACGTCGTCGTCGTCAGCCCAATGGCTCAGTTCTTCCCAAGCGTTCTTTTCAGCGCGATTGAGAGCGAACGGATCGGGCACGGCAGTATTGAGCTCGGGTTCGCTGACATCCCCGCCATCCGCCACGCGTTGTAGAACTTTGAGGAGAAAAGCGCGAGCGGCGGTCATTTTGGCACTGTGCTCCACCTGCGGGATGTCCGCTACTGGGCGTTCGCAGTTGTTCGCGCCGACCCTGCCCGGAACGGCAGCTCTGCCCCTGAGACTCCCGTAAGCTGCCGTTCTGCTTGCCACCCATCAGCGGACAGTCGTTGAGCGCAGGCCAAGCTTTTCCGCTGCCCGAAGCTGAGCGTACAAGCTTTGGCTCCGTGCCGCTGCCACGCCCAGAGACGGCTTGGAGTCCTCACCAGCCAAGCGCATTGCGTTGCAGGGGAATGTCTACAACTCCCCCCGCCGCAGCCAACGCCTGTTGCACTTCGGCGCGCTGAGCGACCTTCGCTCGTCGAACCTGGCGCGGGTCGCTGGGCTGGCCAGCAATCGGATCCGCGTAATGTGCCAGCTCCTTCAAAGCGTTTGCGCGCAGCGCTGCATGTGAGAGCCGCCTGACAAGCGACGCGGCCGCACCGACGTCGTCACCGAGACAAAGTCGCAGGTCCGTGACAGTAGCAGGGTCGTCGCTTTCGTGCGCGGTCACCTCTCGAAGCAGCGCTTGCGCCTCGTTAGCTTCGCCTGAGAGCGCGAGGGCGCAACCGCGTACGCTAAGCGCCTGCATCTTCCCGTAGGGGCTCATCTCGCGTTTCAGGAACTCAGCGCTTACCGTACGAAGCGCGTCATCATACCTTGCAAAGGCGATCTGCTGAGAGCCCAAGTTTATCACCTGGCTGACATTGGGCATGCCGCTCTCGCTGACGGCGCTTCCGCTCGCGAACGAGGCAGTCATGCCCTCGTAGTTGCCGGCCATGCTGTTCGCATAGCCGAGTTCGTTCCACCACCACGGCAAGGTCTCGCCCTGGTCCGCAAAGGGTCTCTTGCTGTTGATACGGCCCCGTGCGGCTTCAAGGACAACGATGGCATCGGACGGACGGCCGAGCTGACGAAGCGTGTTGGCCTCTGCGATGATCAGGCGTAGCGAGTCTGGATACCGGTTCTTGAGGTCACGCGATCGGCGCAGATCCGCCTCGGCAGCTGCCCGCAAATTGGGGGCTGGTTGGCTCGCGGTGCGAAGATCAGGGTTGAACAGGACTTCAGTGATCGCCGAGACGCTGGTCAGCCCTGCCATCATTGCCAGCGCGCCCGCCCGGTCACCCTCGGCGAGCAGGCGGCCAGCCAACAAGGCTTGAGCGCTGCCGCGTCCGTCATCGATCGTAAAGGATGGATCGGCGGGATCGTAGGATGAAGCGGCCATAACTGTGAGCAAGCGCTTATCCAGCGCAGCTAAGTTTGCTTGGTCGAGCGAGCGGTGCAGACCCCACATCCAGCGTGGGTCAAGTCCGTTGAGCGCGGCGCCACGGCCCTGTGTCATCGCCTCCGCGGTTTCTACCGCTTGAGGGTAACGCTTGCCGATATAGTCGGCGAAGAAGCGCATCGTCCAAGCCATGTCCGACGCTTCGGTTAGTGCCGTCGCCCGCCGCGCATACTGTGCAGCCTTTTCATTTCGATTTGCGCGAGCGTTGCAGACAATTGCGAGATCGTAGGCTGCGGCAAGAAGTTTGTCCGGCATCTTATCTGGCTTGCCGTCCACGACTGGGCTAATCTCCTTCAGCGCCTTTCCGCAGTCCTCCTCCTGCGCGGCTATGGCTGCTGCACGAAAATGCACAATAGCTGCCGAATTGGGACCCGGCTCGCTCTCGGCGCTCGCGAGTGGAAGCGGGGCCGCGGCAAGAGCCAGCAGGCAAATAACAACCAACTTCATCTGCTTGTCCCCGTCTTGTCCCCAGCTCGATCTTTGCCCGTGCTGACGGATGGCGCAACCGGCTATTCAGAGCATGTTTGCGGCCAGGGAAATCAAACATCGATCTTTGCTGAACATTGGGGTGGTTTATGATCCGTCATGGATGTAACCGGTTCCACTCAGATCAGCGGAAGGCGTACCGAGAGTGACCGAAGACCCCACGAACACCGTACAACTTGCAACCGAGCTGACGATCGCCTGGCTGGCCAACCCGAATACCCGGACCGATTCCGATGCCGTGCCGGCTTTCCTGCAATCGATGCATGACGCGGTCGCGAAGCTCAACGCTTCGTCCGCGCCGCAGGCCGAAGCCGAGCCCGTCCAGGAACACACGCCGGCCGTGAGCGTGCGTAAGTCGCTGGCGAACCCCGATCACATCATCTCCATGATCGACGGGAAGCCGTACAAGACGCTGCGTCGTCACCTCACCACCAACGGCCTCACGCCTGACGAATATCGCGAGCGCTATGGGCTAAAGGCTGACTATCCGATGGTGGCTGCGAACTACTCCGAGAGCCGCCGCGCGATGGCGAAGAAGATCGGTTTGGGCAGGAAGCCTGCGCAGCAGGTTTTGGATAACGCTGGGGCAACAGCTAAGACGGTTGGGAAGAGCGGCAAGGCGGCGATCGCGGCTGCTAAGAGGGTGCTTGGCTCGGCGGAGTAGCGAATGAGACACTCCTTCTCGCCCGCTTGATCGAAATGGCTGAGCATGGCGGACGGTTCATCCGCCATGGTGTCCAACACTGGCGCGGATGCGCGGCCTATGCGCGCAGATTGGGCGCGGTACCCACTCGGTACCCGCTATGTCCAGGTTTGGTCGAGCCCTGCCTTTCCACTTTCGGGCGACTAGGGGCGATAGCTGCCGTTTATCGCAGCCGCTGCGCATGGCGGCTGGCCGCCCAGCTCCAGTTACTGTCGAACCCTAAAGAGAACCGTCGCGTCTCTTGAGCCTGCCACCGGCGGGGTCTCGGATCCCGGGCGTAAGCTGCGCGGCCCAGAAGTCGGATTAGAGCAACGTCAACGCCTTCAGCATTAACTGCGCACCATGTCGCTCGTTGCCCCTCTTCCCCGGTTGGCTGTCCTCATCGATGCCGAGAACATATCGCCCCGCATCGCCCGCCGCCTCTTCGAAGAGATCGCAACGTTTGGTGAAGCGAGCGTGCGACGCATCTACGGTGATTTCTCGGAGGAACGGCTCAAGGGCTGGGCACAGATCCTTACCGACCACGCGATCATACCCCAGCAGAACTTCGCGCTGGCCGCGGGCAAGAATGGGGCAGACATCGCACTGGTAATCGACGCGATGGACCTTCTGCACAGCGGCCGGCTCGCAGGATTCTGCCTGGTGTCCTCGGACAGCGACTTCACCCGCCTCGCTGCGCGCATTCGTGAGCAGGGTCTCGACGTGTTCGGCTTTGGTGAGGCGAAGACTCCTAAGAGCTTCCGACAAGCCTGCAAACGCTTTGTCCTGACGGAAAACCTGCTTCCCCGGTCTGAGCCTGCTGCACCAATGGCCAGCGAAAAGGCTGCGGTCGAGCCCTCTGGTACACCCGTTACTGCACCGCGCAAGCCTGCGCAGGCAGCAGCTATGGTCCGACGGGCGATTGCCCAGCTTGAAGATGATGAGGGCTGGGTTCATCTCGGAGGTCTCGGGTCACGGCTTCTGGCAATGGATCCCGAGTTCGATCCACGCACGTATGGTTGCGCCAAGCTGACGACGCTGATTGAGCAAGCAGGCGGGTTCGAGGTACGCCGCGGCGGCGGCATGTCTGTGCAGGTCCGGCAAAGGAGTGACGCGCACTAACGTTTAGCTCTGTCGCCTTTAGAAGCGACAGCTGTCCTGCGCTCTCACCGGTGCTTGGCCGCCGTCGCAACTCAAGGTATGCCAGCCGTGGTTAGGTCGCGTAGCTGCGGGTCGGCTAAGTCCCAATCGCTAACGTTGTGCGCCACATTAGAAAGTGCCACCCTTGGGGCCGTCGGCGCCACTCGATTGGTAGATTAAGCCAGATGCAGCCCGCTGCTGCATATACGAGCTTGCTAGCTAGCTCGCGTGCGAATGCTCGTTCAGCAATGGAATTAGCTCGCGGTTGAGATCATCGAGCTCAAGCGCACTTGCCTTGACGTAGCGCACCACTCCTGCGCGATCGATGATGATGTTCGTCGGCACGGCAGGCACGACACTGGATATGCCCTTGATCCGGCGCACTGACGGGATTGCCATTGCCGCGAATAGCTGTTTCATTCCCGCCGGCGCCGAAGCCTCGATCGTAATCGCATATATGCGCAATCCGCGATCCCGCAGCTTACGATAGTAGGCGTCGAGCAGCGGCAGCTCCCTGCGACAGGGCACACACCAGGTCGCCCAGAAGTTCAGCACGACCACCTGCCCCTTCAGGCTCTCAAGGGTGACCTTCTCGCCGCTAATCAGCGTCAGCTCTACCGGCGGAGCGGGCTGGCCGACCTTGGGCTGCTTGGCCGGGGCTGTCGTTGCCGCCGCGGCCGCGATCGAAGCCGCCAATACCATGTTCAGTCGCTTCATCATGTCTCCGGAGTCGCAAGCAGCTGGGACGCGACGATTTGCCGCGTCCCAAGTGCAGTCAGCTGGAAGATTAGGCCGCGGGCTTGGTCGCGACAGCGGGTGAGAGAGCCGGCTGAACCTGCACCGGCATCGCTGGCGCTGGCACGTTCACCTGCATCGGCGCTGGAGCCGTGGCGTTGAACGCCAGAGCGACGTCCTCACCGATGAAGGCGGTCACTGGCGCGCCGGTCGGGATCATGGCGCTGGTGCCGGTCATGAAGAAGCCCGCAACGGGCACGAACGCGATCGCGCCCACGACGCCAGCAGTGCCAGTCACGCCCTTGTCGTCGAAGGTGCCCGATAGGCGAATCTGCCGACCGTTGACGGTGACGTACATGACCTGAGCCGTCAGATGGCCCGACTTGCCCCACATGCCCTTGTTGCGCACCTCGGTGACCTCACCGACTGCGGGCGCCCCGACTGGGATAACGGTTTGACCGTTGACCAGCACGGCCTCTGCCACCTCAAGGTTGAAGTGCTGGCCCACGCGAAGCTGCTTGCCCTTGGTCGTGAGTGTCTGCGACATCCTGAGCGGGACCTTCGTTCCGGTGCGCAGAACGGCTGCATCGGTGTTTCCGACCGCGAGCGGCGCTGGTATCGGCGACGAGTTCTGCGCGTAGGCTGCAGGCGCAACGACGAACAGCGCGCATGCGAGCGCGCGTACAGTGATGGTCATCTTATTCCCCCCTCCGAATCGGCCAGCCCCCCGGCCGAGAACGTGAATGAGATTACTTGTCACACGCCAAGTCAAGAGACAGCATTGGGTACTGAACCACTCCGGATGCTTTATGCATGCGCAGATCAGTGTCGTGTCACGGTTGGCTCTCCTCAGTAACCGTCGCCTCTAGCTCGATTTGCAGTGTTTGCCCTTGCGCTTCAGCTCACGGATGCCGGCGACAAGCCCAGACCAGCCCCGATATGCTGGTTAGCAATGCCGCAAGCCCAAGCAGCACGGGTGCATCGATGATGATCATAGCGCGACTCCTCTCCCGACCGGGCTACGCCGAGTCGGGTGCTGTAGGACAGAACATTCGGAGAACTTTTCTGTCCGAAGTTCGGCCCGACGCGTCTGAGGTATCCCCAATCATGATGATCGAGGAGCTACCCCGACCTTGTACTTCTTTGCCTCTTCAGGATCTCCAAAGCCCCGCTTGCCTTTGCGATCGCGACCTCAACAGCGTGCAGGTCCGCCGCTAGCGCCAGTTCCGGACGAGCTGTCATGGACACGATAGCTCCGAGCACCGCCTCTGACTTGCTGGCCAAGCACATAAGATGATGCCCACTCGGACCGATTAGCCCGTTGATCCAGTTGCGAGCGGTGCGATCAGTGACGTTTGTCCAGCGCTGAATCTGCTTGGCCGCATTCCTGCTGGTCCCAAGCTCGTTTCGCAGCGCCTGACAGACCGCGGCTACGTACTGCGCTTCGGTTAGCTTTGCCGCCGTGTTTGGAAACGGCTTGCCGGTTTCAGGAAACATGTTTCCGTTCCTCTAGGGTAAACGGCGGCGTCGGGCGTACGCGCCTCCCGTTCAGAGGCCGCCCATGGTCATCAACTGGAACACGACCGAGGACGACGAACCGCCACCTCCAACCCGGGTCCGAGCGGCCGAGTACGTCCGCATGTCGACCGAACACCAGCAATATTCGACTGATAACCAGGCCGCCGCAATCCGCAGCTATGCAGAAGCGAACGGTTACGAAATCGTCCGGACCTACGAAGATGATGGAAAGAGCGGCTTGTACCTCTCGGGCCGTTCAGGACTCAAGCTGCTGCTCGCCGACATTGAGGCCGGCAACACTGATTTCGACGCGCTGCTTGTTTATGACGTGAGCCGCCTTGGTCGTTTTCAGGACCCGGACGAGGCCGCTACTCACGAATTGCGCATTCGAACGGCTGGCATTCAGGTCGAGTACTGTGCCGAGCAGTTCAGGAACGACGGCTCAATAAGCTCCACCATCATCAAGACCGTCAAGCGCACGATGGCAGCCGAGTACAGCCGCGAGCTTTCGGTGAAGGTGTTTGCAGGTCAGGCCAACCTTATCCGACGTGGCTACAGGCAGGGCGGCAATGCCGGTTACGGCTTACGCCGACTCCTCATCGACCAGAACGGCGAGGCGAAAGGCGAGCTTGGTCACGGAGAACACAAGAGCATCGCGACCGATCGCGTCGTGTTGGTGCCGGGACCTGCAGACGAAATAGCGGTAGTTCGGGAAGTGTATCGCCAGTTCACCGAGGAGGGTATTGTCGAGCGTGACATCGCCAACCGGCTCAACTCACGCGGGCTTGTCACCGATCTTGGACGTCCATGGACTCGCGGAACAGTCCACCAATTGCTTATCAACGAGAAATATGTCGGCGATAACGTTTGGGCACGGACCTCCTTCAAACTGAAGCAGGAGCACGTTCAGAACGCAGAAGACGAATGGGTTAGGGCCGAGGGCGCCTTCCCTGCGATTGTCGACCGGGATGTGTATACCCGGGCTCGCTCCATCATTGAGGCGCGCTCCGAACGGCTGAGCAATGAAGCCATGCTCGAGCTGCTGACCTCTGTTTACAAGGCGCGGGGCATGCTTACCGGCCTGATCATCGATGAGGCTGAGGATGTTCCGTCTAGCAGCGCTTATCGTACGCGTTTCGGAAGCCTTCTGCGCGCCTACGAGTTGGTCGGTTTCGCACCCGACCGGGACTATCGGTACTTAGGGTCAGGACTCATTGGTTATAGCCAGAAGATGACGGTGGCCGCGAGCGCGACGGCAGAGAAGAAGACGGTTGGGCAGCGGTCGTAGCGAGTG
>NZ_JACIJK010000011.1 GCF_014199305.1 Sphingomonas aerophila | reverse complement strand
TGGACATTGATGACTCGGGACATGGTTGCTCCTCGACAAAGCGGGAGCGCAGACCATCTCTCAGCTGGGCCGATGCTCAGATCGAAGACCCAGTGTACAATATGTGGTACTCAGCTGGCCGTTCCGCAAGGGACGCGCCCTGGTCAGCAAGCCCGTGCCGCGGTCGTCATCTGGATCACGGGCCGATCGACGGTTTCCTTTCGGCTTGCCGTGCATCGAAGCCCCATCGCTGGTCCCCTGGCCTTCGGTGGAGGTCCGCGTGGCACAAACAATTCTCGTCATTTGCGCGATCGGGACGATACTCGCCCTGTTGTTTCTTATCGAGAATGGCTGGAACCGTCACACTCGACGGGTGCAGCGCTAGCAACGACGAACCGCAGCGGAGCCTCAAGCAGGTGAGGATCTCCGTTGAGCGACCATGAAGTGCTCCGGGGGCTCTCGGACGAAATAGCGTACCGCGGCGGCCGCGTTCACCAGGAGTGGAGTCGAGCCGTGGAACCGGCGAGCGAGCGAAGCTGCGATCTGCATTGAGAGCTGTCCGACAGGCACCTGGATCGCGGGAGGGACCACAGGAACGACGTGGCGCGCAGTAACTGATCGAGCGCGGGAGCGGTCAAGGGAAAACCCGGCCGTAATCGTCGGCCAGGGCAGCTGCACGACCCGGATGCCCCGCATAGAACGTTGAAGCCCATCAAAGGAGTACGGCGATGGGCGGCAACCGCACAGACACAACGACTGGTGACGGCCTCGAGAACGACGGCGCACAGGGCGGCAGCGAGCAGTCCGATGCTGCAGGTGGTGGGGAGGACGACAGCAGCACGGAGGTGGAAGGCGATGACAGCCATCTGCACGATGACCAGAAATCCCGCCCGCTCGGGGGCTAGAAGCCGCCCAGAGCGCGGGCTCTGAAGCCCGCTGCTCTAGCGTGCTCCGGTCATCGGCACCTGCTTGCCCGTCTGTGCCGCCGAAAGGCAGTGTCGCACCGACGATCGTACCGATCATGCCTGATCCGTCGACCGTTGCGGTACCCGTGATCCGGGCCGCTTCCATCGCGACGGTCGGCGCGCCCACTCCGAAAGTCGCGCTGAGGTCGGTCATCGTGGCTTCGGGCATGTTCGGGAGCGGCACTGGCGAGCGCCATTGGAGCCCCAAGCGCCGAAAGCGCCAGCCCCGCTGCTGCCAACATCATTCTGATTCGCACTGGGTGTTCCTTGGCCCGGAGCGCGGGCTGAGCTGGTCAACGCTTGGGTTCGACCGTCGGTGGCACAACCTGACCTCATCCTCTGTCACAGCGGGCCAAGCAGGGCTACGAACATTCGGGCTCAGCCCTGGTGCTTTTTACGCCAGCTTCGAGCTGCCATGACTGCGCCTCGCCCGAGGTGTTTGAAGCCGCAGGTCGCAGTGCGTTTCATACCAGCCACGCCTTCGCAGCTTCCTGCTCGGCGCTTGAACATCGGGTTCAGGCGGCGCAACCTTGTGCGCTGCACAATAGTTCAACGGCGATGACCCAGAAATCAGCCGGAAAGTCGCAATCGGCCAGCAAGGACGAGAGCTCACGGGCACCGGATCGGCTCGCGCCGGTTCGTCGCAATCGGGGCTGGCTTGTCGCTGGCATGACGGGTGCTATTCTCGCGGGCGCGGCGATTTTTAACTCCGTGGCGGCGAGACGTGCTGAGGCGGCAAATTCGCCCGGCGGGCGGTTTGTAGATGTAGACGGCGTCCGACTGCACTATGTTGATCGCGGTGATGGACCGCCAGTCGTCCTGCTCCACGGCAACGGAGTGACGTTGCAGGATTTCGAAGCGAGCGGCGTCCTGGGCCTGGCCGCCGCCACACATCGCGTGATTGCGTTCGACCGGCCCGGCTTTGGCTTTAGTGAGCGGCCGCGCACGACGGCCTGGACCCCGACAGCACAGGCGGATCTGCTCGCCCGCGCGCTGGCGCAACTTGGCGTCGGCCCGGCGATCATTGTTGGCCATAGCTGGGGCACGCTGGTGGCCCTGGCGATGGCGCTGAACGCTCCGGAGACGGTGTCCGGTCTGGTTCTGCTGTCAGGCTATTACTACGGCACTGCGCGACCAGACGTCGTGCTGGGGTCTATGCCCGCTATTCCGCTGTTTGGTGATGTGATCGCCCATACGACGGCGCCACTGACAGGGTTACTGACCGGGCCGATTGGACTGAAGGCTAGCTTCTCGCCCGCATCGGTTCCGGCAGCAGTCGCTGCACTGCCGGTCGCTCTCTCGCTCCGGCCCTCGCAGATCCGCGCCACCGCGGCCGATACGGCGATGATGATACCCGGAGCCATGTCGCTGAGCGGACGCTACGGCGAGCTCGATTTGCCAGTCAGAATCCTTGCCGGCGCCGGCGATCGGATAGTCCATGTTGACCGCCACGCGGAACGACTGGTCGCAGACATCAAAGGCGCTGAGCTGCGCATCGTGCCCGATCAGGGCCACATGCTGCACTATGCCGTGCCGCAGCAGGTCATTGCCGCGATCAACGACGTGCAGAAACGCCTGAGCTGACGCTGTGTCCCAAGCAGAACACACGAGAGCAGCGGCTATAGAACGTCCGCAGGACCAACTGTCACATGCCGAGTTGCCCACCAGCGGCGCCTCGCCCGAATTGCCAGTCCGGCCGGTAGTGCGGCGCCCGTTCGTACTGGCCGCGGTCATGGCGGCCTCGTTCATGATTGCGATCGAGGCGACAATCGTCTCAACCGCCATGCCACGGATCGCGGGGCAGCTCGGAGATCTCCAGCTCTATGCGTGGGTCTTCTCCTCCTTCCTGCTGGCGCAAACGGCGACCACCGTCGTCTTCGGCAAACTCGCAGACCTATACGGTCGGCGATCGGTGTTGCTGGTCGGAATTGGCATCTTTCTGGTAGGCTCCGTCCTGTGCGGTTTCGCCTGGTCGATGGGGTCGCTGATCGCCTTTCGACTGATCCAGGGGCTTGGCGCCGGTGCGATTCAGCCGGTGTCGATCACCGTCATCGGCGACATCTATCCTACCCACGAGCGCGGTCGCGTTCAGGGTTGGCTGGCGAGCGTGTGGGGTGTGTCGTCGGTGATAGGACCGCTGGCCGGCGGGCTTATAATCCAGCATGTCAGCTGGGCGTGGGTCTTCTGGATCAACGTGCCGATCGGCCTTGCAGCGGCAGCTGGGTTCTACTTCTTTCTGCGCGAGACAGTCTCCACCGAACAGCGCAGCGTCGATGTTCCGGGCGCAGCGCTGTTCACCATCGCCATCGCCGCTTTGATGGTGGCGCTTACCGAAGTTGGCGCGGCCAACACGCGCACCGCTCTGACCGCTGCCGCGCTGTGCGTGATCGCGGGCGCATTGTTCGTCTGGCAGGAGCGCAGAGCGCGCGACCCGATGATCGCCTTCGGGCTGTGGGCGCATCGCTCGTTGGCCGCCACAAATGTGGCGACATTGTTCAGCGGCATGGCAGTGATTGGGCTCACTACCTTTCTGCCGATGTACGTGCAGGCAGTGATGGGCCGCTCGCCGCTGACGGCAGGCTTCATGCTGACCGCCATGGTGCTCGGCTGGCCGATCGCGGCAACGCTAGGCGCGCGTAACTTCACGCGTTTTGGCCTTAGGCCGATACTGATCGCAGGCGCGGTGCTGCTGCCGGTCGGCGCGTTGCCATTTGTGCTCCTGGAGCCGACGATGTCGCCGTTGATTGCGGGCCTGGGTTCCTTGATCATGGGGTTCGGCATGGGTTTCTTCAGCACGGCCGCAATCGTGCTGATCCAGGACAGCGTCGGCTGGTCGGAACGGGGTGCCGCGACCGCGTCCAACCTGTTCGCCCGCAGTCTTGGCAGTACGTTGGGAGCAACCGTGCTCGGCGTCGTGCTCAACGCCAGCCTGTCGCGCGACGGGGGCGGCTCGCTGCAGCAGATCCAGCGTTTGCTCGGGGAGCACGGGAAGGCGCTCGACGCAGGGACGAGCCGTGCGGCACTGGCGCATGGGTTGCATCTGACATTCTGGGGCGTCCTGCTGATCGCTGTCTTGACGCTGGCCGTTGCGCTCCTGGTTCCACGGGATGCGCGACGGCGGCCCAACGAGGCATGAACAGGTCGATCAAATCAGGCTCGGCGGCAGAGGCATCGCTTTGAATCTCGCCTGAACGAACGGCCGGTGTTGCGACGCAGCAACTGGGGTCAAAACGGCCGGGATTGGGTCCGCTCAGACCTCCGTTCGTTCAGCCAACTCCAGAGCATCTTCTACGTCAACGCCCAGATATCGCACGGTGCTGTCGATCTTGGCGTGCCCGAGAAGGATCTGAACGGCGCGAAGATTGCCGGTCGCCTTGTAGATGATCGAGGCTTTGGTGCGTCGGAGCGAGTGCGTCCCGTATTCCTGAGCCGGGAGACCGATGCCAACTACCCACTCGTGCACGAGACGGGCATATTGTCGCGTGCTCATATGGGCCATGTAGTCGTTGCGGCTCGGAAAGACGAAATCGTTGAGGGTGCCGCCGCGGCGCTCCAGCCATGCACGCATCGTCTTCCGAGCCGTGTCCATCAGCTCGAATTGCACTGGCCGCTTGGTCTTTTGCTGAACGATGATCGCTCGGTCACGGATGCGCCCGCCTGATACGACATCTCCGATGCGCACGTTGACTACATCACAGCCACGCAACTTGCTGTCGATGGCGAAGTCGAACAGCGCTCGGTCCCGCAATCGCCTATGCTGGTCGAGCCAGAAGCGAATGGCCCAGACCTGCTGCTGCTTCAGCGCCCGCTTAGCACCAACCAGTCGGCCTTCGTTCCACGGTCGAAGTTCATGAAATGCGGGGTCTAACGACGAATGACCCATTGATCATCTCCATCGCGCCGAAATCCTATCAGCCTTATCGACCAATCGAGAGTACCCAGGGGCGGTTAACAGGCGATTTCAAAATGTGGTTGATCCGCGTGTCAGGACGCATGAACGAACGGTCGGACCTAGGGCGGATAGGGCAGCTACTGAACTGCTGCGAATGACTTTCCAAGGGCGTGGACTGTAAGCTGAGAACACTCGAAGCTAACGATCATGGCTGCTTACGCGGCCTGTTGTTGCTCTCGCAGGACCGACTTCAACGACTGAGCTGGTACAGCGGCAGAGAAGAGGAATCCTTGCAGCTCGTTGCAGCCTGCACTTTCGAGAAAGGCGCGCTGCTCGCCCGTTTCGACTCCCTCGGCTGAGACGGACAGGCCCATCGCATGTCCGAGGCGCACTACGGCGTGAATGATGGCGGCTGCATCAGTAGCCTCGCCCAAGCGGCTTGTGAAACTGCGGTCTATCTTGATCTTATCCACCGAGAATTTACTGAGGTAGCTTAGACTGGAATAGCCCGTCCCGAAATCATCAAGGGCAATGCGAAAACCTGCTGCACGCAGCTGTGTGAGTGCGGTTCTCACGACGTCGTCATCGTCGAGGAGGATGCTTTCGGTGACCTCAAGCTCTATCTGGGAGGGGCGCGCTCCTGAGCTATGGACAATGTCGATTACCTCAGCTGCGAGATCTCGCGTCCGGAACTGAACGGGGGAGAGGTTCACCGCTATCGACAAAGAAGGCCAGTCTCGGGCCACGCCGCACGCATCCCGAATGACCAGTCTACCGAGATCACCGATAAGGCCGGTTTCCTCAGCGATAGAGATAAACGCGTCGGGGGCCAGCAGCCCACGTGTTGGGTGCTGCCACCGCAGAAGGGCCTCGAGACCGATGACCCGAGTTCCGGACGAGTCCATCTGCGGCTGATAATGTACGGACAGGCCTCGCCCTTGCTGGATCGCTTGCCGCAAGTCCTGTTCAATTCCACGCCGCAGTTTTACGCTCTCGTCCATGCTTTCGTCGAAGAAGCGGAAGCCGTCGCGCCCTTCAGCTTTGGCTCGGTACATGGCGATGTCTGCCTTGCGCATCAGTTCGGAGCGGTCGCCGCTGCACGACGGGTAGCTTGCAATCCCGATGCTTGCGCCGATGAACACGTTTGTTCCGAGGATGGAGAAAGGCTGACGAACCGCAGCAATCATAGCATCTGCGGCACTGCCGAACTCTGACGGGTCTGCTCGCTCGCGCAGCAGCACCGCGAACTCGTCTCCGCCCAACCGTGCTACGACGTCCGTTGAACGGACTAGCGATTCCAGTCGAGCGGCGACGTGCTGGATCAGCTGGTCTCCGCCAAGATGGCCGAGACTATCGTTCACCTGCTTAAAGCGGTCGAGATCGATGAGCAGAACCGCCCAGGTCGTCGCGGTGTCCTGTTCGCCCGCTTTCTGATCCACGATCGAGTTGAAGAGGGCCCGGTTTGGAAGACCGGTCAGGGTATCGTGGTATGCAAGGTGGTGCGCTTGTGCCTCCTTCGCCTGCAACTCCAGGTGTGCAGCCTCGATGCGGGCCAGAGACTCTGAATCCTTGCGCATCAGCTTCGCTACGCTGAAGATCAAAGCGGCGAGCGCTGCCAGCAGCCCGGCGAGTGCGACCGCGGCACTGGGCGCCATCGAGCTCCAGACTGCGCGACCCGGACGATCCGGATGCCAGCTGAGGTACCCGACGCGCTGACCACGGCTCGAGATCAGGGCCAGCGCGTGCTCATCAGAACTCTGCGCGCCGAACCTGCGGATTTTGGCTTCAAGGACCAGCTGTATTTTGGCGAGGTCGCGCACAAAGCTCGTATCGAGGTAGCGAATGCTGACAAGAAGAGGCTCGCGTCCAGGACTGACAGGCACATTTGGGGAGTCAGGAATGATCCGCATGACGCTCATCACGGCCGGACGGCCCTTGACTGTCGTAAGGTCAGTAGCATGGATCGCCCTGGGCGAGGTCCGCACCGTTGCCCCATCCACGAGTTTGCGTCCCGGCAGGCGCTCATGCCGATTGGGCTTACCGTAAGTCCGGCCTCGAGCAGCGTCGATCAGTGGCTTGGCCGCTTCGACGTAGGCGGCGGCACTTGCCAGGGGCGTGCGGACTCCGTCGCGAACAACGTAGACCGCGCGATCGTCGCCGGAGAGAATGAGGTCAACGTCATGGGAGAAGACGAAGTTGAGCCACGTTCCGACGTCGTCGTCGACCCAAGTCCAGTTCGGGCGCGGCTTGCGCAATTCGAGCACGAGAGGGCTCCAGATAGCAACCCCGGCCTGACTCTGCGCTAGCTCATCCAAAGCAGCGTTGGTGGCCAGCCGGACTTCCTGCTCTTGTCGCGCTATGGATACCTGATCAGCTTGCGCAGCCGCCGAACTAAGGGCGGAAAAGGCAAACCAAGTGAGGCCAAAAGCGAGCAGCAAAACAGGAGCAAGGACCGCGGCCATCAACCGCGTGCCGAAGCGCCTATCCCGGTCCCTTTCTTGCCGCACGAATTAAGTCCCCCCGTGCAGAATATACGAAGGGGGTGTCCACAAAGCGTAAACGAAGCCCGTAAAGACGGGTGATTGCCTGAAGCGAAAAGGCAGCGCCTATTTAGAAGCATGCAGACGACCAGCAGGAAGCAGCAATATAGAGTCAGTGCGGCCGACGCATCCAATTCTACTAACCCGAAATGTATTCAACTTCCCGTCACCTGCGCGGCCGAATCACCCGTAGCAAGATCCACCAACCAACGAACAGGGCTGCAACGCAGATCAAGATAGCTGGCGCGACACGTTCCACTGCCGTCCTCCCCTGTATCTCGCCCGTGCTCCAACCTGTGATCAGCCGAATGCTGGGCGAGGCCCGACGGTATACACGACCGTAGTGGAAATGCTGTGGCTTGATCGAGATTGTCGCTGCTAGTGGCCCCACTTTGGCACACTGGGTCATGCTTGATCCCGAAGCACTTGCCGGTTGCACCATCCTGCTCGCCGCCGACGACATGTTCACAGGTGAGTATGTGCGTGAATGCCTGTGCGGCTCTGGGGCGCGGGTCATCGGTCCGGCTCGAACCGTGAGGCAGCTCGCGGAACTGGCCGAAGTTGGAGAGGAGATCGACTGCTCACTGATCAGCCTCACTCTCGCCGGCCAGGATACGACCGAAATAGTTGCAGCCCTTCATCTCCGGCCTGCGCCGGTCGTCGTTATTCTTAGACGTGGTCAGAGGGTAGATGGACGGCTTGCAGCGCTGCCGAGCCTTAGTTCTCCGTTTGGCGGGTTCCAGGCCGTTGACGAAGTCGTAGTTGCCCTGAGACAGGTCAGTAACCGTCCTGGGGGAAGCAGCATTAGCGAGCCCACGTAGATCGACCGCCGGACTTTGCGACAAGGCGGGACGCTTACCCAATCATTGGAGGGTAGCGGTAGATCGGCAACCATCTCCGTTGTGGTTCATGTGTTCCTCCCGGCTGGCCGTTGGCGAGGAACACAGAGACAAGCACCTTAGAAGAGGCAGGGGCAACCTAACTGACAGCCCAGTGTTAGCCTAGACGTCGCAATAGAGTTCCGGCTACCCACCGCGACCGTTCGCTTGGACCACACGTCTTCGCTGAAGCAGCTCTGCGATCCCATCGTGCCGCTTCGCTGAACGGATTGCCACTCCTCAGAAGTGAATGAAAGTTGTCGATCGGCCGGTTGTGGGTCTTGAGTGGCGACAAACGGCGCGCGTTGCGCAAGAATGGTTGTGGCAGCGGGTCGCTTCAGCTTCGTCTGATCCCTTGAAGCAGCGCCCGACCGATCGAGCCGGCGCCCGCAAGGTTGCGCAAAGGCCCGGTACGCAGCGCAGTGTAGATGCTCGCGTGCGAGGCGTGGCCGTGCGTGTCGCCGCGAGTGGCGGTTGAGGCGCTCGGCGCGTCGAGATTATCGGGTCGCTTCTCGCTCGGTCGGGAGGTCTGGAACAGCGTCGGGCCGAGCAGCGCGGCGGCTCCGTCAGCAAGGTTGGGGAACGCCTGGGCGAGCGCGCTGCCAATGCGCCCAGCGCCGCCCACGTACAGCTCGCGTTCGGGGTTCTCGGCGGCGAGCAGCACCGTCTTGGCCACGTCGTCGGGCCGATAGAAGGGCGGCGGCATTGTCGCCTGCCGGTCGTTATGGTTGCGCTGATGCTGGAGGATTGGCGTGGCGATCGGCGCGGGCTTGATCAGGGTAACCGCGACGGGCGCACGCTCCATCATCAATTCGATGCGGAGCGCGTCGGTATACCCTCGGATCTTCTGCTTGGAGGCCGAGTAGAGCCCCATGAATGGCGCCGCGACGTCGGAGGTGACGCTGCCCATGTTGATCAGCACGCCGCCGCGGAGCTTAAGGTGCGGCAGGGCTGCCTTGCAGCCGGCCACCATGCCCCAAAAATTAACGTCGAACACGCGGCGCCCATCCTCCTCCGGCAGCTCCTCCAGCTTGCCGGCGATCGCCACCCCAGCATTGTTCACCCAGGTGTCGATGGTGCGGTAGGTTTCGACCGCGTGGGTGGCTAGCCGCTCCAACGCGCCTTGCTCAGTTACGTCGGCAACGCACACGGAGGCACGCCCGCCAGCCTCGACGATCTCCGCCACGAGCGCGTCCAGCCCTTCACGCCCGCGTGCCGAGACCACGACCCTCGCTCCGCGCGATGCGGCCATCAACGCGGTAGCGCGACCGATGCCGCCGGAGGCTCCCGTCACGACGATCACCTGATCAGCGATCCGCTTCAGTCTGGTCATCGCTTCATTCCTTACCGGAGCCCGCGACGGGCTTAGGGTGACGCGATCAACAGCCGAGACCGTTGGCCGTTGCGTCGCTTGGAGCATGAACGAATGACCGGTACCTGGAAATTGCAGAACTGGTGGCAATGGCTGCTTGTGGGTCAGTGTGCCGAGCCCAGCGTACACAAGAGGGCAGTCGCACGATTTGCGCCTGCGTCAATCCTCGTCAGATCGACGCATCATCCGCAAACCCACCCTCACAATCAGCACGCCGACGGCGCACGGCACGATCCCGATCAGCAGTAACGGCGACGCGTACAGCATCTCCAACGGCTGCGTGACGATGCTCGACAACGAAAACAGGATCACCGCGCCGGTGCACAGGCCGGTCGTGCCGGCGAGCAACACGCCGCCGGTTACTAGTAGGCCGCCGAGGAGCTTCATCATGCGAGGCGCTCTCCATGCCGGCCGGCGATCTTCGCCTCGGCCAGCACCGACGCGCCGGCGGCGCCCGGACGGTAGAACAGGTTGAATGTGTCGAACGGAACAATCGCGCCGTCGGGCTGGACGAAATGGACGCAGCTGCGCTTCACCGTTCCTAGGTCAAAGTTAAAGCGGTCGAGGAACTGCGAGATCACGACGCGGAAGGTCTGCTCGTAGCCGATCTCCTGCGGCACTGCGGCCTCGGGCAAGCAGCAGAGCAGGCTGGCGAGCTTCTCCGACGTGTCCGCCTGCGCGGTCGACAGCGACAGCAGCTGGAAAATTCGCTCCTTCAGCTCGGGATAGGCCTCGAAGCTCACCGTGTTGGGCGCAGCGGCGACGAACAGCTCGCGCGGTAGCATCGCCGTGACGGGGGCGACCTCGCGTCCGTTCCTCAGGCCGTAGCCGATGCAGATCTGGTCGGGGTTGCAGGGCAGCGGGATCATGTCCTCAAGCGCGAACACGCCGGACTCGGCGATGCGGCGCCGGATTTCGGTCAGGGTGATACGGTGGCGCTTGGCGTCGAAATCATCGTTGCGGCCGGCATCCTGAACCGGCTGGAAGGTGACGCCGCGCACGCACCGCCATTCGAGCGCGTGGCGCACAATGTCGGGTATCTGCTCGTCATTCACGCCCTTCTTCACTGTGACGACCAGCGTGGTCGAGATCCCCGCCGCCTCCAGCGCTTCCAGGGCGCGGCGGCGAATGCCCGACAGCCGCGCCCCGCGCAGCTCCATCAGCGCCTCGTCGTCGAGCGCGTCGAACTGGAGGTAGATCTCGAATCGCGGGCGGAAGGTGGCCAGCCGGGCGACGAACTCCGGTTCCTGCGCGATTCGCACTCCGTTGGTGTTGACCATCAGATGCCGGATCGGGCGGGCGCGTGCCGCTTCGAGGATCTCGAAGAATTGCGGGTGGATGGTCGGCTCGCCTCCGGAGATCTGGACGAGATCGGGTTCGCCCTCGGCGGCAACGATCACATCGAGCATCGCTTCAACCTCGGCGAGCGGACGATGGCCGAGATGATGAACGGACGAGCCGGCGAAGCAGACGGGGCAGCTCAGATTACACGCTTCGTTGATCTCGATGAGCGCGAGGCAGCTATGCTGTTCGTGATCGGCGCAGAGCCCGCAGTCGAAGGGGCAGCCATGATCGGTGCGCGAGTGAATGGCGAGCGGCCGATCGCCGGGCTTGAGCCAGTCCTTGGCGGCGCGCCAATAGCCGACATCATCGGAGATCAGCGTCTTAGTCACGCCGTGCTCGCGACAGCGCTTGCGATAGAAGACGAGTTCGTCTTCGACAATGATCTTGGCGGGCACCGGCCGTAGGCACGTCTCACACAGGCTCGTCGTCTCGCCGAAGAACAGGTACGGCGCCACGCCGCGCAGTGGCGCGCTCGCGTCGGCGGTCGGCAGCGTAGAAAGCGCATCCATAAGCGACCAGCCCCAAGCATAGCAGATGAAAGATGTTTAGCGGCCCGATAAGCATTGGATAGGGCTTGAGGAACTCCCAGGCGAACCGCTGCACGCCATACCATCC
This sequence comes from Sphingomonas aerophila, assembly GCF_014199305.1. Taxonomy (GTDB): domain Bacteria; phylum Pseudomonadota; class Alphaproteobacteria; order Sphingomonadales; family Sphingomonadaceae; genus Sphingomonas; species Sphingomonas aerophila. Next base: position 114,007 of record NZ_JACIJK010000011.1, on the reverse strand, counting down.
GGCAAGTACGTAAAAGCTGCGGCGGTATGCCCAGGACTGCCGTGCGGCCAACGCGATCACAAAGACGAGCAGGAACGCGAACAGCGCGAGGCTCTCATAGACTTCGACCGGATGCCGCCCGATGCCGTCGCCGAGATCGACCGCCCACGGCAGTGCCGTCGGCACACCGTACGTCCGGTCGGGAAGGCCCGCGAAGAGGCATCCCCAGCGGCCGAAGACGATGCCGATCGCCAGCGGGCCGACAAAGGCGGTGCCGGTCGATCCCTTGATCCCGGCGGCCCACTTATAGCCCTCGACGGCGACGATCGCACCCGCGAGTGCGCCGGCGATGCTGTGCGACACCATCGGGGTGGTCATGCGAAGCGAGTTGATCGATCCCATCGCCCACGCACCGGCCAAAGCGCCGGCCGCCAGCGCGGCGAAATAGCCAGGTCCAGTGACCCGCGACAGCCGCTCGGCGGCCTCGCGCAAACGCCAGCGATGCAGCACCGTGCCGGTGAGCGCTGAGGCCGCCCAGGCAAGTATGTCGAAAAGGCCATGCGCCCAAGGCGCGGTCGGGATCGCTAGCATCGCTTGCTGTCGTTCAATGCTTTCAGTCCTGCCGCAAGCGGCACGGGAAGCGCAGGTGAACGAACCGCAGGTTTAGAGGAAAGCCAAATCCGTCTGAATGTCGCCGTCTGGGTCTCACGGATCGTCAGGGGGGCGATAGATGCTATCATCAGGGAAGGACGTTCGGAACCTCAACCCTTTACCACCCCTGTTCTCAACTCGTTCCGTGTTTGATACTGCGACGTTTATGACCGCCGTCGCGCGCAAGATCATCCATGTCGACATGGACGCCTTCTTCGCGTCGGTGGAGCAGCGAGACGATCCCTCGCTTCGCGGCAGGCCCGTCGCGGTCGGTCATGCCGAGGCGCGGGGCGTCGTAGCGGCGGCGAGCTACGAGGCGCGCGCGTTCGGCGTCCGCTCCGCGCTACCGTCGATCACGGCGCTGCGCCGCTGTCCCGACCTCGTGTTCGTGCCGCCGCGCTTCGACGTGTACCGCGACGTGTCCCGCCAGATCCATGATGTCTTCGCGCGCTACACCGACCTCATCCAGCCGCTGTCGCTCGACGAGGCGTATCTCGACGTCACCGCCGACGAGCGTGGGCTGAAAACCGCTTGGCTGACCGCCAAGGCGATCCGCGCCGACATCCTGGCGGAAACCGGGCTGACCGCGTCGGCCGGCGTCTCGTACAACAAGTTCCTCGCCAAGCTTGCCTCGGATCATCGCAAGCCCAACGGCCAGTTCGCGGTGACGCCGGACATGGGGCCGGCCTGGGTTGAGACGCTGCCGGTCAGCCGCTTCCACGGCGTCGGGCCAGTGACTGCGGAGAAGATGAGGCGGCTGAAGATTGAGACCGGGGCCGACCTTAAGGCCAAATCGCTGGCGTTTCTGCAGCAGCATTTCGGCAGTTCCGCCGAATGGTATCACGCCATTGCTCGTGGGGAGGACGATCGTCCCGTCAATCCGCACAGGGTGCGCAAGTCGTCGGGATCGGAAACGACCTTCAACTGCGATCTTGTCGAGGCGGCCGAGATCGAGGCCGGCGTGCTCAAGATGGCGGACGACGTCTGGAACTGGTGCGAAACGCGGCAGGCGTTTGGCCGGACCGTGACGGTCAAAGTGAAATATGCCGATTTCCACCAGATCACCCGGCGCCGCAGCCAGCCCGTTGCGGTTACCAGTCGCGACGCGCTGCACGGGGCGGCGCTCGCGCTGATCCGCTCGCTGCTGCCGACCGAGAAGGGCGTCCGGCTGGTCGGCGTGACGGTCTCCAACTTCGCCGAGGTGCAGACCGAGGCGGCGGACGAACTGCCGATCTTCGTCGAGGCGGCAGCTTGATGCTTGACCTGTTCGACACACCGCTGCTGTCGGGCCTCGCTCAGCGTCCGTCACTCATCAGCGCGGATGAGGAGCGAATGCTGATCGAGCGGATCGACGCCACCGATCTGACGTCATTCCGTTTTCAGGGCTGGACGGGCAAGCGCCTGACGACCTCGTTCGGCTGGAGCTACGATTTCGAAGTCGGGCGTCCGAAGGAGGCCCCGCCCATGCCCGACTGGCTTCTCCCCATCCGCGACAAGGCAGCTCGGTTCGCCGGACTGACGCCGGCGGATCTGATCCAGGCACTGCTCATCCGCTATGACCCCGGCGCTGGTATCGGCTGGCATCGCGATCGGCCGATCTACGGCCATGTCCTCGGCATTTCGCTCGGGGAGCCAGCGATGATGCGCTTCCGGCGCCGACGGGTCGACGGGTTCGACCGCCTATCGGTGCCGCTCGATCCGCGCGGCGGCTATCACATGACCGGGCTCGCGCGACACGAGTGGGAGCACAGCATCGCACCCATGAACCGGCCGCGCTGGTCGATCACTTTCCGCAGCTTGGCGGAAAGGCGATGACCGAGGTGACGGGCGGACCCGTCGCGGAGCAGGCTGGCAGCGTCGGGGCCCCCGACTTCGTCGTGGTCGACGTCGAGACGTCCTGCTCGCAAATCAGCAGCATTTGCCAGATCGGGATCGTGGGGTTCAAAGACGGTCGGGAAACCTTCGCCTATGAAACCCTCCTCGATCCACGCGACCACTTCTCGTCGTTCAATACGCGTATCCACGGCATCACGTCCGATCACGTTACGGGTTCGCCGACGTTCGCTGACGTCCACGCGGTCATTGCCGCGCACCTGTCGGGCCGAGTCACCGTCGCCCACTCGCTCTTCGACAAGGGCGCGCTTGCCGCAGCTTGTTTGATCCATCAGCGCAATCCGATCGATGCGACGTGGCTGGACAGCGTGCGGGTGGCGAAACGCGCCTGGCCAGATTTGCCGAGCCATCGGCTCAACGTCCTGACAAGATTTCTTGGGTTGCCCCACAAGCATCATGACGCGCTGAGCGACGCGCGTGCGGCCGGGATGGTGATCGTGCGTGCGATTGAGCACACGGGGATGGGGCTTGCTGGGTGGCTTGCACCCAGCAAGCCACGGCGGGCCAAGATGCCGCCGCCTGCCCCGATCGGTCCGCTCAAGGGAGAGCGCATCGTGATCCTCGGCGCTGCCCGCGATGGCCGACTTGCCCGAACGCTAGCGGGCGCGGGCGCGCGCATCATGGCCTCTGTCGGAGCAACCACGACCCGACTGGTCATCAGTGATGACCAACCCTTTGGTCGCTTCGTCACCGCGCATGCCGATTATCGCCAAGCGGAAGCACTTCGAGGCGAGGGGGCGAGCATTGCGATTACCACGGAGGCCGAAATGGATGGGCAGCTCGGCGCTCTTGATCGTCCTTCGATCGGCTCTCCAGATAGCTGAAGGAATGACCGAAGGTGGCGAGAGAACTGAATGCGCCGAGCGACCACAATTGGGTCCCCGCGGCCGCGAATGGTGGATCGTTAGATGCAGATTACAGCCCTTTGTCGTGCCTGACGCGTTATCAAAGCGTGCTGCTGGAACAGATCGCCCGGCGCTAATCGTCAGCCCCGTGCGATCTCCTTCGAAGCCTAAGCTGGCAGGGGGAAAGGCGGTCGCGGACTATCCCGGGACTACGGCCGTAGCTTGCAGCCCACCGGCACGCGCACGGGGCTACACCGAGCCATCGCCTTCTCGGGCAGTGTCACCTGGAAGCTGAGGTGGAGGGGATCAGGCGCGCCCGGATAATAGTCGGTGCTGACAGCCTGTGCACCGCTCGCCATCGCAGCCTTAGCCTTGGCAAGGTCGTGACGACGTGCCTCCACCGTATTAGCGTCGGTGCGCGTCCGAACGATGAAGCCTTCGCGCACCCAACGCGTGATCCGCTCGCCATCGACGATCGGGTCCTGGACGATTTGTATGGCGGACTCCGGCTGTTCGTCGGGGTACCAGCCGAACATGGCCCGGCCTGCCAGGGAGGGGTGGCCCGCCCGGTAAGCGTCCGAGACTTGAGGCCGCACGTCTAGCAGAACGAAGATGCGGCCCCGCGCCGCGTTCAGCGTCGGCCAGCCGCGCGTCCGGACCGCCTCCCGCAGGGATGCGGCTTTCCCGCGCACCTCGTCAGGCGTGATCAGGCGATTGCCGCGCAGCACCGAGCGGATTTCCCCGTCCAGCGAGTCGAGTAGCGCGGCGTTGTCGAGCGGCAGGGGCGAGGTGATCCCCGGACGCTCCGATGGCGTGTCGGCGGCATTGATAGTGATCATGATGGGCAGATGATCGGGATGCGACTGCGACCAACCATCCACCTCGCGCAGGCAGCGGACGAGCGTCACGCAGCCGCTGATGTAGTCGACGTCGGGGATGTGGAAGACCTTGAACCCCGGCCTGAGCATCGCGGCCCGGTCAAACCCGGTGCGTTCGCCTGCGGCCCGCGCCAACGCTTCCCCTTTCGGATTGGCGTAGCGGCCGCCGTCGGGATCGGCGAAGATGTCGATCTCGAGCTGGCGGACTCCCGCGTCTAGCTGCCTTGCGAGCGGCAGGTGATAGTAGTCGAGGCCGTCGGCAAGCCGCGGCTCAGTCTCGCGCAGCTTCGCCATGACCGCAGCGGGTATCTGGGACTTGAAGCTGTTGTGCGAGCCGACGACCTGGATGTCGTTCATCGCCTTGGGGGCACCCGCGCCAGCCGAGGCCAGCGCGGTTGCGAGCAGCAGCGCCTTCATCGATCAGAACTCCGTCCGGACGCCGAACAGGATCGTGCGGCCGTAGAAGTTTATCTCGCCATAGCGCAGCGGCAGGTCGCTGTAGCTGTATTGCTTGGCGCCGGCGATGTTGATCGCCTCCAAGCTCACCAGCGTCTTGTTAGTGACGCGGAACGAGATGTTGCCGTCGAGCGAGCCGAACGCGTCCTGGTAGGTCGGCGCCTGTGTCGTGCTGCCCGTGCCCGAGAGGTACTTGTCCCGCCATACATAGGACAAGCGCGCCGAAACGGGTCCGTAATCGTAGAAGCCCACGAGGTTGAAACTGTTCTTGGAAAGGCCGATCAGCTCGTCTTTGATGGGTCGGGCGCCCGCCGTGTAGTCAGCCTGCACCGAGGTATGAGTGTAGGATGCCTGGATGCCCAAGCCATCGAGCGGCTTGGGCAAGAACGTGAACACCTGGTTGTAGGAGGCCTCCGCGCCATAGACCTTGGCATTTCCGCCATTGACCTGAGTGCTAAGCAAGACGGTGCCGCGGCCCGGGATGTCGATGTTAACGTTCTGGGCGGTGATGTAGTCGTCCATGGCCTTGTAGAACAACGCGCCGGTCAGTGAGCCCCGGCGGTTGAAATACCATTCGAGCGAGCCGTCGAACTGAGTGGCCAGGAACGGCACCAGGTCCGGGTTGCCGCCGCTGGCGGTCGGCGCGTCGGTCGACACGCTGATCTGCGGCGAGCTCTGGGTCACGTTCGGTCGGGTGAGCACCCGGCTGGCGGCGAGCCGACCGACCAGGGTCGGGGTGAGCTCCGCGCGCAGGTTGAAGCTGGGCAGCCAGTTGTTGAACGTCTTGGGGAAGCTCGCCGGGGTGGGCACGGTGCCGAGCGTTAGCGTGCCGCTGGCGACCTGGTCGGTGTGCACGTAGCGCACGCCGATGTTGCCGGTGATGGCGGAGCCGAGCTCATAATCGGCTCGGACGTACGCGCTCGCGGTCTTCTCCTTGACCAGGTAGGAGGCGCGCAGGTCGCCCGCGGTCAGGGGACCATTGGCGATCGCGTCGGTGAACAGCTTATCGTAGAAAACGCCAGTGATCGGCACGATCCAGGTGCGCGGGCCATTGCCCGACACCGTGTCCAGAAAGTCGTCGAACGGGATCTGCTGGTAGCCGTTCGGCGCGAATGTATTCAGGGGCACCTCGCCCGGATCGACCGTGAAATCCCGGCGCGCATAGTCGCGCTTGCGCCAGTGGTACTCGCCCCCAGCTGCGATCCTGCTCAGGAAGCCGTCCATGGTATGGCCGACATCCAGGCGGGAGTAGAAGTCCCAATCCTTGCTGTTCTTGGGCGCGATGTTGAACGGGTATAGGACGTAGTTGGCGGGGTTGGTTACGTCGACCGGCGTGATGAAGGTCGGGATCCGCTTGTAGCCGCCCGACGTATCGTAGGTGAGCGGCCCGTTGAACTGTATGCGGCTGCGCACCGTCCCCTCGGCATAGCTCGGGTGGAAGCTGTGGGCGTAGGACCAGTTGACGTTGCCGGACACGTTCCAGCCTTCCGGGTTCCAGTCCTGCTTGAGCCCGACCGTGAAGAGGTCGTGGCGGTTGAGGCTGTACTCGCGGGTGCCCATGAACCGGACGTTGTTGATCGTCGCGCCGACGACCGTGTTGCCCTCGATCTTAGTCAAACCTGGAACGATTCTGGTGCCGGGATCGTCCGGATAGATGTCTAGCCCGAACTCGTCATAGGCGACGTCCAGCCGGGTTGCGAGCATATCGAGGGTGGTTAGCAGCTCAGGCGAGGGCTGCCATTGCGCGGAGACGAGGCCGGACACGCGCTTGCGGTCTTCGGTCTCGATGGTCGGACGCGTGCGGGTCGGCGTATAAAGGCCTGCGGGGAGGCCGCCGGCCGCGGCCGAGGTGAACTTGTTGAGGTTCCAGCTGGTGTTGTACCAACGGTCGTTGCGGACTTCCTTGCCCCAGTACTGGGCACCGGCGAGCAGGCCGAAGGTGCCGTCGGGGCTTTTCCAGCTGGTGATCGCGGTGGCATTCGGCTTCACCCTGTCGGTCATGGTCGTGTAGGTGCCACGCAGGTTCAGCGTCGTCTTGCTGCCCACTTCCAACGGGCGGAAGGTATGGACGTCGATGTTGCCGCCCAGCGCGCCCTCGGTCATGTCCGGGGTGGGGGTCTTCACCACGTCGATTTGCGACACGAACTCGGCGGGCAGCATCTCGAAGCGGAACTGGCGGCCGTTGGCGCCGCCATTCTCGATCAGGTCGTTGATCGCGACGGTGCGGCCGTTCAGAAGCGTGCTCTGAAACTGGGGTCCTAGGCCGCGGACGCTGACATACAGGCCCTCACCGCGGGGACGGGTGATCGCCACGCCGGTGACGAGCTGCAGCGCCTCGGCGACGTTCTGCGTCGGAAACTTGCCGATGTCGGTCGAGGCGATCGAGTCCACGCCAAAGGCTGCCCGGCGCTTGGTCTCCGTCGCGGCGGCAAGGCTGCGGGCGTAGGAGCCGGTGACGACCACATCCTCGGCGTCCTGCTGTTGAGTTTCGGCGGGCGCCGAACTCTGCTGACCCGTACCAAGCCCGGCGTCAACGGTCTGGGCCTGAGCGGGCTGTGAGATGCCCAGCGCGCCCAGCGTGAGCGGAAGCGTGGCCTGAAGCAGGCTATACAAGCGTGGCACGTGTTGATCTCCCCTTCGGCTTATATGCCGTTCGGTGAGGCAGTTATTGTCGATACGTTTCTTCGCGAGGACAGAAGTGTTACGGATTGGTGTCAATCCCAGCTAGCATTCGCACGCCGCGCGACGCGGCGGAGACTGACGTTGGGTGGAGTTTACGGTCGATGTGCCACGGGAGTCCTAGTTTCAGGCTGACCCGGACACTGCTGACCACGTTCGGACTGGCTGAAATTGCTCTCGCCGCTCGCGTCAGGTCTGTCATCATTCCGGAACAGCCGCGTAACATCGCTGTCACGCGCTGTCGGTACCGGCTCCATAAGCCAACGGCACCGTCGGCACGGGGGACATTACATGAGCAACCATTTCGCTGCGCGGCCTCGCTGCGCGGCCCTGATCGCGCGCACGCTGCTCACGGGCACTGCCATAGCGCTCGTGACGCAGCCCGCACTGGCGCAGCAGGAGCAGTCGCCTGCGCCCTCCAGCGCTGATGCCGGGCAGGGCGCGGGCCGGGTGAGCGGAACGATCAGCGATGCCGGGCGTGGCACCTATCTGGACGGTGCGTCAGTCGAGATACCCTCTCTAGGTCTGTCCGCGGTGGCCGATCGTTCGGGCCATTACGAGTTCCTGTCGCTGCCGGCCGGCACCTATGAAATGGTCGTCCGCTACGTTGGCTATCCCGACGTGCGCCAGCCTTTGACGGTCGCTGCCGATCAGCCCGGCATCGCGGACGTGGCAATGAACACCACCACCGAAGCGCTCGGCGACGTGGTGGTCACCGGATCGCGCCCGATCGCGGAATCGGAAGCCGCCGCTCTTCAGGCGCAGCGCACCAGCCCGTCGCTCGTTTCGGTGATTGCGTCCGACTCGATCGGCCGTCTGCCCGACCAGAATGTCGCCCAAGCTGTCAGCCGTCTTCCGGGTGTCGCCGTGCAGCGTGACCAGGGCCAAGCGCGCTACGTCAACCTGCGTGGTTCGCCGATCAACTGGACGACCTTGTCATTTGACGGCATCAACGTCGTGAGCCCGGAGGGCCGCGACGCGCGCTTTGACTCAATTCCGTCGGCGATCGCGTCGCAGATCGTGGTACGCAAGGCTGTGACTCCGGACATGACCGGCGAAACGATCGCGGGCAATATCGACATCATCACCCGCTCTGCTTTCGACTATCCCGGCGCCAAGCTGCAGGCCAAGGGTGGGGTCGGCTATGTCGAGCTCGGTAAGAAGACCGAATATGAAACCTCGCTCGTCTATTCCGATCGCTTCGAGACGGGCATCGGCGACTTCGGCCTGACTTCTTCGGCAAGCCTTTATCGCCGGCACATGGTCACCGACAATTTCGAGACCGATTGGGAAGCCGTCGAGCAGGACCGCCGGCCCGGATTTGAGAACCGAATCTGGGCACGCGAGACCGAGAACAAGCTGTATCGCCTGACCCGCCAGAACTACTCCCTCTCGACCCGTCTCGACTACCGGCCCGACAGCGACAATCGCCTCTTCGCTGAAACGATCTATTCGGCGTTTGAGGACGACGAGCAGCGCAGCAACTACATTTTCGACCTCGACGACCAGCAGTCGCGCACGCCTAACGGCACGACAGCCTGTGCCGCCAACCCGCTCCCTGCTTCCAACACGACCGGCTATGCGGATGTCTGCACGGGAAACGCGCCGCTACGGGGCACCGTGTATGGCATCGATCTGAACTCCAACTTCACCGTCCGTGCGTACAAACAATCCGTGTTCACCAACACGGTGGGTGGCGATCACGAATTGGGCGATTGGAAGGTCAACTGGCGCGGCAACTACACTCGCTCGATTGACGATCGAAGCCAGCCTGCACAGCTCAACTATGACTCGCCGGGCTTTGGCACCAATGGGGCGAGCGCGGGCAATCGCCTGACCGTCGGCTACGACTTGACCGATCCGCAGCTGGCGCGCGTGGAGCTGTTCCGGACGACGCGGGCCACCAACGGTGCACTGGGCCGCGGCGACCGGGTAACCTCGATCGAGGACTTCCCGCGCACCCTGTTGCGATTGCGCTCGCTGCGGGCGAAGGACGTGACCGACGCCTATACGGCGAAGCTCGACGTTTCGCGCGCGGTCAGCCTTTTCGACGCTCCGGTCACCTTCCAAGCGGGCCTGCGCTTTGACGATCGCACCAAGACTTCGAAAGAATATCTGCTGGACGTGAGCAGTGCCGCCACCTTCACCGCAGCAGGCATTTCGAACAGCTTCTCAGCGATCAGCATCCCCGGCGGCTTCCAGGGCGAGATCCCGCTCGGCTACACCTTCCAGTATTTCGGCCGCGACCAGATCATGGGGCTGGTCGACCGCGCGGCAACGGTTGCGCCCTATGCCTTCGTTCCTGCCAACTACTATGACGTGCAGGAGAAAGTGTATGCCGGTTACGCGATGGCAACCGCGACCGTGCCATGGGGCAGCATTATCGGCGGCGCACGTGTCGAGCATGTGCGCAACGACAGCCGAGCCTTCGCGATCAACGGCGCTACCAACGCGATCACGCCTGTTGAGGTGAAGGGCGATAGCACGCTGGTCTACCCCAGCCTTCACTTCAATTGGGACGTGAACAAGCGAATGCGCGCGCGCCTGTCCTTCAATACGGGCGCGGCCCGGCCCGATTACGACCAGCTTCGCCCCAACCTTACCTTTAACGACGCAAACCTGACCGTGTCGGGTGGTAATCCGCAAGCCAAGCCCGAAAAGGCTCGCGGCGTCGATCTGTACGTCGAATACTACACCCAGCCGCGCGGCTTCCTGTCGGTTGGTCTCTTCTACAAGGATGTGCGAGACGTCCTGTTCGACTTCACCGGCACGTTCAACAGCGCGGCGCTGAACTTCGGCGGCGTGGACCGGTCGCAGTACGTTTATTCGACGATCACCAATGGCGGCGATGGTGAGATCTATGGCCTTGAGGCCGCTATCCAGCAGCAGCTCGATCCGTTCGTGGCCGACCTCGGCCTGCCCGACTGGATCGGCGGCTTCGGCGTCCAACTCAACGCCACGCTGAACCACAGCCGCGCCACGACGCCGGATGGCCGCCGCGTCAAGCTGCCGGGCACGTCCGACGCGGTGTACAACCTGATCGGCTATTACGAGAGATATGGTTTTTCCGCTCGCATCTCATATCAGAACCGCTCGGCCTGGCTGGACGGCCTAGGCAGCTTCGCGGTCATCAACGGCGTGAACCGGGGCGTCGACGGCGGCGACTTCTTCTGGGCCAAGGATGACGAGCTCGATGCATCGATCCGCTACCAGCTCACGCCGAATGTGGAGGTGTATGGAGACTTCTCTAACCTGTTGGACGGCCCCGGCCGGCGCTACGTCGGCAGCAGCCAATATACGATCGAGCATGAAACCTTTGGCCGGCGTTATACCGGCGGTGTGCGGGTGACCTTTTGATGACCGATAAAATTCTTCGTCGACTGTTCGCTAGTGTCGCCCTGGCGGCGCTGGCGGGCGGCCCTGCGGCCGCACAAGGCCACCACGCGCGTAATGTGATCGTCTTCCTGGGCGATGCCGGCGGCGTGCCGACCATCAGCGCAGGGGGCATCCTTGCACATGATCGGCCGCAATCGTTGTTCATCCACACGATGCCGAATGTTGGGCTGTCCGACACGTCTTCGCTCGATAGCTGGGTGACTGACTCCGCTGCCGGCATGACGGCGATCATGACTGGGAAGAAGACCAACAACGCGATGGTGTCGGTGGTGCCGAGTGCCGCGAAAGGTGATGTGACCCCCGTCAAGACGCTGCTGGAATACGCCGAACAGCGCGGGCTCTCGACCGGGGTCGTCACCAACATGCCGATCTGGGATGCGACGCCCGCCGCCTGTTATGCCCATGTCGCCTCGCGCAAGAACAAGGACGATATCTTCCGGCAGATCCTTGCGCCGCGTTTCGGCAACGGCGTCGATATCCTGATCGGTAAGGGCCGTGCCGACGCGATCGCGTCGTTTGCGGCGCGCCAGACCACGGCCGAACAGGCGTTCACGGCGGCAGGATACCGGTTCAGCGACGATCCGGCGATCATGGGGCAGGCAGGCCGGGCAGCAGTGCTGCGCGATGCGGATTACGCGCCGACGCCCGCGGTCGAGGCGACGGTGCGCCAGCTTGCCCGCAATCCCAAGGGCTATTTCCTGATGGTCGAATGGGACATGCACACCGACAAGCTCGACAAAGGGCTGCGTCACGTCGTGGAAATGGACGACATGATCCGCCGGATCAGCGCCGTCGCGGGTAAGGACACGCTGATCCTGTTCACCGCCGATCACAGCTTCGGCCTGCGCATGGGCGGCGGCAAGCGAGGAACGCCGCTCGCACAGCAGATTGCGGAGGAAGCGGCCGAGCCGGGCGTTACGACGGCATCCAACCAAGTGGTAAGTGTCGAGGACGGCCACACCGGCGAGGAGGTGATCGCCGCCGCAACTGGGCCCGGTGCCGAGCGGGTGCGAGGCTTTCTCCCGAATACACGCCTGTTCGAGATCATGATGGCGGCTTTCGGCTGGAAAGCAGACAGCTGATGCCGAGCTTGCGCCGCTCAGGCTTGTCGCCGGGGCTGGCCTTCGTGCTGACGACCGGTTGCGCTACCATTACGCCCACAACCGGCCGGGGAGTGGACTGGGCGGCTATCGCGGCCGGCAATCCGGCGCCCATCGTCACCGCAGTAGGTGAGACAGAGGCTGTGGCGACGGCCAATGCCGATGCTGCCGATGACCCGGCAATTTGGCGCAACCCGGTCACGCCATCGGCCAGCCTCATCGTCGCGACCGACAAGCGGGCAGGGCTCAACGTATATGGACTGACGGGTCGGCAACGACACTTCGTCGACGCAGGACGCGTGAACAATGTTGACTTGATCGAAACGACCATCGCCGGCCGGCCGGGCGTGCTGGTTGCCGCGTCGGACCGCAACGACGTGAGCGCGGCCAAGGTGGCGCTCTATCGGCTGAATACAGCGTCGGCGCGTCTAGAGCGGATCGGCGCGGTGGCCGCTGGACCGGGCGAAGCTTATGGTATGTGCCTATCAAGCCATGAGGGCGAGGTGGATGCGTTCCTGGTCCTGAAGGACGGCACGATTCGGCAGGTCGCGCTCGACCTCGCTGGCGTGGTCCCGAGCGGGCGGGTGGTCAGGACCATGAAGCTCGGTACGCAATCAGAGGGTTGCGTGGTCGATCAGCGCAGCCAACGCCTTTACGTGGCGGAGGAGGATGTCGGCATCTGGCGGTTCGACGCCCGCCCGACTGGGAGCAGCGTACCTGTTCGGGTCGCAAGCGTCGACGGGCGGCAACTGGTCGCCGATGTCGAAGGCCTCGCGCTTGCGGCGGAGCCAGACGGTCGTACCCTGCTCGTCGCCTCGAGCCAGGGCGACAACGCGTACGCTCTCTTCGATATCGCGGATAATCGCTTTGTCGGTCGTTTCCGGATCGGCGCGGGTCGGCTGGGTGCGACCAGCGAAACGGATGGGATTGAGGTCGCGTTAGGCGACTTTGGGCCGGATTTCCCCAGTGGCCTGATGGTCGCCCAGGACGGCGACAACGCTCCGCGCACGCAGAATTTCAAGTTGGTCGACTGGCGCGCCGTCCAGCGCGTCCGGTGACGCAAAGGTCTCGATCGCACCTAGAAGACCGACTTCATCTCCGTGCCAGGCAGGGTCACACCTAGAATCCGGGCGATAGACGGCGCGATCGCGCGCATGTCGACCACGCCTAGGCTCCCGCGCTTCACCCCGGGCCCCGCCACGATCAGCGTGGACCGCATGGCCGGCTCCGAGGGAAGGTAACCGTGCATACCTTTGTATGTTGCAGGCTGGGCGACGGGAGCAGCCGGGTCGCGCCCGGTCTCGAAGCCGGGAGCCATTGCGATAAAGAAGCTGGCCTCACTCGCTCCACCCTGTTGAACTACGGCCGTTCGGTCTAGGATCCTGGTGATATGATAGGCCGGGTCGCTCGCCATTGTGTCGAGCATTTTGCGCACCCTGCTGACCAGGGCCGCGTCACTTGGCCGGGCCAGCCGGACCGCCGCAGAGCCTCCGGCCAGCCAGGGCATCGCCTCCCACGACGCGACTTTGCCGTCAGCACCGAGCGTGATCAGCCCGGCATCCAGAAAGGGCCTGAACAGGTTGATGTCGGTCGAGATCGGAAGAAAGCCATGGTCCGACACCAGCACAACGGTGATGTCGGGCATCGCTTGGCGGGCGGCCGCGACAAGGTCGCCCACCAGTGCGTCGGTCTGCTCGATCGCGGCGCTGGCTTCCGGCGATCCAGGACCGCCATGGTGCTCGGCATGATCTATCCCGGCCATGTAGACGGTAGTAAACTGCGGTTTGTCGGCCAACAGCGCTTTAGCAAACCGAACACGACCCGCATCGCCCCCGACGCTCTCGTCGATACCCTGCGGGTAAGGGGCGCCAACCTGCTTCTCTAGCCTGGCCACGAGGCCAGGGGTCGCCAGCGCCGCCAAGAGCTTTGGGTCGTCGGCGGTGCCCGTACGCCAGATCTGGGGCAAGTTAGCGTCGACCCCGGAAGCGCCCACCGTTACCGGCCAATGGACATTCGCCGTGCGAAGACCGGCCTTGTGCGCAGCCTGCCACAAGGTCTCGGCGCGTACATCGGCGGCGTACCAATACCAGCCGCCCTGGTTCTTGCCCTCGGGATCGAAGGTCAGATTATTGCCAATGCCGTGCCGTGATGGCGACACGCCCGTCACCAGCGTCGTGTGGCTGGGATAGGTGAGGGTCGGTAGCACACCAATGACGCCGTCGGCAGTTGCGCCTTCGGCTGCCAGAGCGGTCAGCGCCGGCAGCTTCAGCCCGCGTGCCTTCGCTTTTGCGACATCATCCGGCCGCAGCCCGTCGAGCGAGATCAAGATGACCGGAGAGGCCGCCACCGGTGATGCAGCCAGCAGCGCGGCGACGGCGGCCAGTATGGTAGACGAGCGCATGGTCAGAAGCCCCGGCGTAGCGTCACGAACCACTGGCGGGGCGCGCCGGCGAGCAAGGTCTGGTTGTCCCCACTGGCGGTGAAACCGTTGCTACCGATCGTCGATATATACTTCTTGTCCGTGAGGTTGGTCACGCTGCCCTCAATCGCCAGTCCTTCCAGCACGCCGCCGACATCACGAAGGCGGTAGCCGATGCTCGCGTCCACCAGCACTCGCGACCCGACCGACTGGTCGTTGAGGTAGCTGAAATAACGACGTGACATGTAGTCAGCGCCGACCCGCGCCAGAAAGCGGCGATCGTCATACACGATCTCGCCCTTGCCCATGTGTTCGGGCGTATCGACGACCTTCTTGCCCGCGGTTGCCGTCAGCACTGTGCCCGCGGCGTTCCTGACGTCGTCCTGATAGGTCGCCTTGTTGTACGAATAGCTGGCGAACAGCGTGAGCGGGGGCAGCACACGGTAGCTAGCGGCAAGTTCGCCTCCGTAGCTCTCGACGTCGCCGGCGTTGTTGAGCGTCGGTGGATTGCCGACGATGCCGGCGCCGTTGGAGAAGGTGAGCAATCGATTGGAGAAGTCGACATAATAGGCTACCGCCGATAGCTGGAGGCCACCGGTGCGAAGGCGAACGCCGCCCTCCGCGGTCTTTGACGTCTCGGGCTTCAGCGTTGACCGAATGGCATCGAAGCCGACCTGGGTCGTCGCAAACGGGCCGCTGGTCGCCGAGGAGACGAAAGCCCGCATGTTCTCGGTATAGCTCGCGAACAGCTCCGCCCCGCCGCCTAGGCGGAACAGCACGCCGACCTGCGGCAGGAACCAGTCGCGTGCCTCGATCCGGCCAGCGACCAGCGATCCCACCTTCAGGTTAGCCTGGTTGCGCACTCGCATGCCCTTCCAGCCGCCGTTCAGCGTCAGCCGGCCGAGGTCAAAGGTGTCGGCAACGTAGTACTGAAGCGTCTCAGTGTCGTACTTGCCATCCCATTGGGTGAAGAACGGGTCCGATTGGAAATCGCGGGCGTCGCGGTTGGGCGTGCTGTCGGCTGTCATACCGTAGAAGCGGCGCGCCTGGGTAAAGCTATTGCTCTCATACCAGCCGCCGACCTCGAGCCGGTTGGGCCCGGTATCAAGCGTGACGCGGGTGAGATTGCCCGCCCGGTCGATCCCGTATTCAGTTGTGCGGAAGCCGAGTGGAGACGCCGTGGTGATCGTCCCGCCATGGCCGTCCGGCGCACCAACGGGAGTATTCACGTACGGCGTGATCCAGGAACCCTGGCCCTTGTTGTGGTGGTAGTAGCTAGTCGACACGAGCGACAGCGCATCCGTCAGATGGGCGTCGAATGTGAAACCGCCCAACCAGTCGCGACGAACGCCGGCCGCGTCGAAGTACACGTCATCGACCGTTCCAATGCCGGCTGGCAACGCTAACCCCGCACTGGGGTAGGGGAGAGCCGCAGTGGCACTTGCCGCGCGAGCGTTCTGGTTCGCGTACACTCGGCCGATCTGCAGCGCGAGCGGATAGTCGTTGGTGATGTTGTCGTTGCTGAGGCCACGACGGCGAATGATGTCGTAGCTCAGATCCTGGTAGTCGTTCTCGCGCCGGTCGGAGAAGTTGACGAAGCCGGTGATGCTGCCGCGGTCGCCGATCTCCTTGACCACGCGGCCGTTCACCTGATGTTGGCGCTGCGTGCCATATCCCTTCCACTTATCCGTGGTGAGATAGCCGTAGCTCAAATAGCCCTTGAGGCCGCCGCCGAGATCGCCGCTCTCCGCCCGGACGAACGCGCGGATCGTGTCCTCGCTCCCGTACGTGCCCGATGCGACAAGATCGGCGGTATCGGATGGCGCCCGGCTGGTGAACTGGATCGTGCCGCCGAGATTGCTGGTCGACGCCGTCCCGAGCGCGCCTGCACCCTGCGCCACCGTGGTCGCCGCCAGGTTTTCGGAGATGCTGGCACGGCTGATATGGAGCCCGTTGACGTTTCCGTAGCTCATGTCGCCAAGTGGGATGCCGTCGAGAGTGAAACCGAGCTGGTTCTGGTTGAACCCGCGCAGCGATATGCGCGTCGACCATTCATAGGCGCCAAAGGCGTCGGACGATTGAAAGTTGACCCCGGGCAGCTTCGAGATCGCCTTCAGTGGCGAGGTTCCCGGCGTCAGCCGTTCCAGGTCAGCAGCGGTGACCGTCTGCACCTGGCGGCTTTGTCCGAAGCCGAGGACGACCACGTCTCGTTCGGCCGGTTGATCGGCCGGGCTATCGACCGAGGTTGAGGCTTGTTCGCTGGACGCCGTGCTCTGGGCCAGCTCTTGGGCCCCGGCTGCTTGCGCTGCAAGGATCGCCATTACGGCAACGCCGGTCAGCAGGACGCGCGACTTCATCTTCTTCCCCCGAAGGGCGTAGCGCCCCGGGGGGCGTTGGTGACGGTCTCGCGTTACAATGCAGCGACCGCTTCGCGTCTCCTTGATGACGATCGTGCGCCGAGCTGCGTAAAGGCATTTATGCTTCGACCACTTCGCCTTTTCAGGCTTCCAGAGCGGTTAGGGGTCTTCGGAAGTCGCCGCCATGACGAATCGCAGGTCAGCGATCACGAGCCCTGAACGCTCCGAAGCGAAGGCTGCACATGAGGTCAGCTTCCCCAGCAGGCGAGCAGGCGCTATCGCAAGAGCGACCAATCCGGGAGCTTCAGCCGATGCCCTTTCAGAGCCCATGGCAGCATACTCGTAGCAGCAGCGTCGCTGACGATATCGATTTCGAGATCAAGGGCGAGGAGCTTCAGTTCCTGGAGATCGAGCTGGATCCGGGCGAGAGCGCCGTCGCAGAGGCTGGAGCGTTGGTGTGGAAAGATGCCAGCGTGGATATGACCACTGTGTTCGGTGACGGATCAGGCGGGGAGGGTAGCGGCTTCATGGGGAAGCTGCTCGGTGCCGGAAAGCGGCTGGTGACCGGCGAGAGCCTGTTCACGACCGTGTTCACCCATCATGGAAGGGGCAAGGCGCGCGTTGCCTTCGCTTCGCCGACGCCTGGCGCCATCCTGCCGATCCGCCTGCCGGATGTCGGAGGTCAACTGATCTGTCAAAAGGACGCCTTCCTTGCGGCGGCGAAGGGTGTGCAGATCGGTGTTCACTTCCAGCGGCGGGTCATGACTGGCCTGTTCGGTGGTGAGGGCTTTGTCATGCAGAAGCTCGAAGGCGACGGCTGGGTGTTCGTCCAGATGGGAGGAACCGTCGTGGAGCGCGAACTGGCGCCCGGCCAAGAGATCCATGTCGACACTGGCTGCCTTGCTGCCTACACCCCAAGCGTCGAGTTCGACCTTGTTACAGCAGGTGGCGTGAAGAGCGTTCTGTTCGGCGGTGAGGGTTTGTTCTTCGCCCGACTGGCCGGGCCGGGCAAAGTATGGATCCAGTCATTGCCCTTCTCGCGCCTGGCTGGCCGGATGCTCGCAGCGGCGGGCGGCTATGGCGGTCAGAACCGGGGTGAAGGTTCCGTGTTGGGCGGCCTAGGGAATCTGATTGGTGGCAACGAGTAGCGTGTACTCGGATTCTACTACTGATCGAACTGATCGGCCCTTAGCTATGGCCGCGGCTCTGATAGGCTGATCTGTAAACCCTCAGAGTCGGTCGGCGGCCCAGCCAATTGCGGCGCCAGCCACTGCTCGGGCGCCCGATGCAATGATCAGGAGCGCACCCAATAAGATGTAGCCCCAGAGCGCCATTGGAGGTCGCATCGTCGAGCTCATTCAGCGCTCGACGGCTCCGGCGAACAATCGGTTCAGATAGGCTGCCAATCTGACTCCGCCCTGTTCGAGCCTGAGCTCCATTTCGCCGGTGTGGGCGTAAACATAGCCGTAAGAGAGCGAGGTATCGCCGACTGATGGGTAGATGCGGTCGCGCAAGGCCGCACTTTCCGCAATCCAGGCAGTTGGATCGGGTACGGACCAACTCTTCGCGAGCGCTGGCGTGATCCGGGCGCCTAACCAGTCGGCCATCTCCGAGTAGGATAGCTGCTCCTCACCGATTAGCCCTGAGTCCCAGAGCGCATGCAAGTTCGTAGGGCGGCCCATAAAGGTCACCTTTGTGTCATTGCCGCCCTTGTCGGTGCCGTTGCCCGCGTGCAACGGCTGATGCAGGTCGCCGACGATGTGGATCACGAAGCGGAGCGCGAGTTGCTTGTCGACCTTCGACGCATTGGGGTCCCGAATGACGGCCGAGAAATGCTCTAACGCCGTAAAGGCGTTGCCCTCAGCCGGTGCGCCCACCTCCGCATAGGCCTTGCCCGCTGGCACGGTCACGTAATGCCAAGGACTAGCGGTATGCTGCCAAAAGTCGCTCGGATCCGAGCGCATGAAATCGGGCCAGTTCGACGCTTCGGCCATGGTCTCGGCCCCGAGGATCCGCTTCACGCCCGCCTTGGCCGGTACGGAGAGGTACGGCTCAGCGAGCTTGCCGATGACGCGGTGCCCGGTCTTGCCCCAGGCCAGTGCAGGGACGGGCGTTAGGGCTGCAGCCAAGGCCAACAGAGTATCAAAGGAGTGACGCAGCATGGTGCCGCTATAAGGCGAAACACTGCAATGGTATGACAAGGGTCGACTTAGCGCGGATCACCTGTTCGGGTCGCGCCTCACGACCCCTTAATGAGCCATTGGTGTCGTGAAAGCCTCCAGTCGGCCAGCATGTCATCGCGCTGACACAGCATTGAGCTAGCAGGGCCGCCATGGTCGGAGATGCTGCTGTGAAGAGTGCCAGCCCCTTTATCGCGGACGAGCTAGTAGCCTGTGTGGCAAGCGGCGTACCCGCGACCTGCGACCAGCTCACCCACCTGGCTGCCCGCATCTGGGCGGAGAGCGCTCGGCACCGTTCTGCTTTCTCCTGGGGGGAATTGCCGGTGGGCGCGGCAGACCGCGTGTTTGCGTTGCGATCTGCGGCGCTCGCTCTCAACGGCGCCTGATCAGCAGGCCCCTTGTCCGACATAGGTACAAGACGTTTGAAGGATCAGCTGTCATAAAGGCGTCATGTCGCCTGATGACTCGTGGACCGTTGCTCGCCGAGTTGAGCCTGAACTAAAAGCCCAATGGGGGTTGTACTCTGTGCGGCATGACCGGTGGCTCGACATGGTGTTCAGCAGTGAGCAAGAAGCCGCGCAAAGCCTGCGTATCCTATCCGGCAAGACTAAGGGTCTTCTCTGGTGAGTATCGCTAGCCCGTGGGCTGCCTCAGAGCAGACGCACCGCTTAGCGTAGGCGGCAACCAGCCCTGAACTCGGCGATGGGAGGGAACTGCCGGGGCTGAAGGAGGGAGGACCGAATAAGGGGTCGCGCTCGCGTTATATCTTCACCAGAAAGGCTTTGCATCTACCCACTTCCGATAAGCCCGCTCGGCCTTAGCCAGAAAACTCCCGCGGTGCCCGGGGGGCGAGAAATCATTTACCTTCAGTCCAACACGGGCGACCAAGGCGGGTGCGGTCGCGACGTCGTTAAGCTCGCCAAGGTGGTCCTGCAGAGCTTCCACTCGTTTGAGAAAAGCCCTGAAGCGCTGGCGTGCCTCTTTCCCCGCATACAGCGATTCAAAGAAGCCGGCCGCGTAACGCAACTTCTTACCCAGGATACGCACACGATGGCGTTCCGCGTCGTCAAGCCGGGTCAGGTCGCGCCCGCGGCGCTTCAAGCGTCGGCGTAGCCGTCCCAACACTTGGGCGGCGAAGAGGTCCGCGCGCTCATTTACCGTTTCTGGCTTTACCGGCTGGGTCCGCCACTCACCCAGGATGGCCCATTCGACCAAGTCTAGAAACAGATCCCTCGCACGTTGCGAGTCCAGAGCCGCCAAGGCTTCCGAGTAGGCAATCCTGTGCGCGGCGACGATCGCCTCGTCGGGTTCGTCGCCTACTCGAGCCACGAGAACGTCCAGATCGCGGGCCTCGCCGAGCGAACCCGCAAGCCAGCGCAGCTCGCCCGCAAGGTGCTCAAATTTAGCGTCGGCCAGGATCGGCTTGAACAGGGAAAGAGCTGATCGCAAGCGACGCAACGCCACGCGAGCCTGGTGGAGAGCGGCGGCTTGCGGGTCGCGCCGAAGAATGTCCTCGTTCAATCGAAATTGGCGCAGGCACGCATCCGCGATACTTGCGAACGCCTCTGCTGCAGTTGCGTCCGACCTCAGTGTGAGGCGTTCGGCTTTTACCGAGGCTGCGCTCACGGTTTCGAGCAGTCGATAACCGCGCTGCCCCTTCGTCAGGACACCGACTCGCAAGGGGAGATCGCGCCCAAGATCGCGAGCTAGTCCGAACAAGGCGGCTGGGCGCCCCCGTTTCAACTCCAGTTCGACTTCTGACACGGCAGTGCTGCGGCCCGCCGCTGACACTGCGCCCACGTCTGCAACTATCTCGATGATCGCCCCTCCGTGCTCAACATTCCACTGGCGACGGGCAACCGCGACCGTGAACACAGGGATTATGTGCGCCAGGACATCGCCGGATATCAGCGCATGCAGGGGCGAGGCCGCGTCCAGTTCTGGTGCCGGCCCAGCAACGTCGTGTTCCCATTCCGAACGCGCGAACATGCCAACTGCCGAGCTGGCATTTGCCTTGATAGTTTGAACGTATTGCTCACCTGTGCGCCGCACGCGTAACGATGCGCCGGCGGCTCGAAGATCCTGGCCGGGCGTATCGAAATAGGTCGCAAACAATCCGCGGTCCTGAGCGGCGATGCCGCTCAAAGCACGACTTGCGGCAAAGTCGTTCAGATTTCCTGTAGGGAGGTCGAGTTTCAGCTCGACCTCAACATCTTCACCCGCTGACACGTGACCCGGCAACTCCAACTTATCCCTGCAAGAGAATAACTAACGAGGCTGGATCGATCCACTCCGTGGTTTTCAACGTCGTCGGGGGCTGCCGGGCGGGTAGTCGGGCCGGGATCGTCTAATGAGTCAGCTGGTCAGCTGTGTCATCCTTTGCCCGGCCCTGATCGACTCGTCTTCGCACAAGCCCGGTGCAAGCACTACGCCACTCGGAACGAAGCAGATGATCGTTGAGCCATGCTCGAACCACCCCATCTCCGCCCCTTTACCAAGCGTGACGTTTAGCGCGCGGCGTTTGGGGCTGGGCGCGCGTGCCATTGCACCGGTGTCGGCGAAGTTCAGGCGGATGCTGGCGACCAGGATCGCTGCGATGGTGACGATAAGCATCCAACTCGCGCTTCAATAATGACGCGCTCGTTTCGGCAGAACAGGCGCGACTTGTCAGGCTTGTAGGCCCTGCTCGTTCGCGCCGACGGCTTTGTCGCTCAGGCAAGCGGCAAAAGCACGGACCGCCCTGAGGTCGCCCGAGCTTTGTCATGATGGCTAAGCTGTGAGCGAGGTTACCAGGAGTCCAAGTCATTCAGCGGGCGTGGCGTAGCGGGCGAGACTGGCCATAGTTCAAGATGAACAAGCGTCCGCTTTCGGGATGCGGCAATTGTTGCTGAGCGTCCGGCTTTGGGTCGGTGCGGCCGCCGGGGAATTGAATACGCCCCGCCTGCCCGAGAGTCGGACCAAGAGCTCGTATCCTGATTGCCGCTCTGCGATCTGGTCCATCGCAGCCTCTGGCGCGACGTCCTGGCTCACTTCTTCAATGTCACGGGCAACCTGTTGCTGGATCCCGAGCCGATCAGCACTTACGTCGATCGGTTAAGCCATTGTTGTGGGCACAGGCTAAGATAACAACTTAATTTCAAGGTGTAATTTCGCGCGCTTGTCTGCCGCTGCCGGCATCCGGTTCTGGCTTTCGAGCATTAAGGTAGAGTTCGCGATGGAGTTAGGCAGAGCGCATCACCTGATTACCAAGTTCCTGCCGCCATGCGATGCTGGCGCTCGACCTCCGCCGCGCTGGTGCTTGGGCGGGGGTGGTCGGCCCTCGGGACTGGTCCGGCCGGTACCCAACGCGTGACAATGACGCCTTTTGCGCCAACTTGTTGGTCAAGCAGCCGTAGTGCGCCCGGCAGTGTGCCATCGCCAAAGAGGCGCTTGCCCACGCCGAGCACGACGGGAAAGGTCATCAGCACCAGCTCGTCGATCAGTCCGGCAGCGAGCAGCGGCGGGTAGAGCGTCGAAGACCCCTGGATGAGCAGATCGGGGCCTGCGCTCTCCTTCAGCGCGCTAACCGCAGCGATGCTTTCAAGGCGGTAGCTGTTAGCCCAATCGAGCGGCTGGTCACCATGGGTCAGGACATGCTTGTCGGCCGCTGTCAGCGCCTCGCCCATGCCGGCCATCTCACCCTCGACGAACGGCCAGTATGCCGCGAATATGTCGTAGGTCCGCCGCCCGAGCAGCAGCGCATAGGGCGGATCAAACAGGTCTGCGAGCACCGGATCGATCACGTCGTCGCCGACACCGAAGACCCAGCCGCCTTGGTCGAAGCCGCCGGTCGGGTCCTCGGTCGGTCCTCCGGGCGCCTGCACCACGCCGTCGATCGATGTGAACGCCGCACCGGTCAGCTTGCGCATACTAGATCCTTCCTCATTGTCCCTCGGGCAGATAGCTCATCAGATACCCCGGATCGAAACTCGCTTCGTGAGTCAGCCTCGCCCAATCTGTGATTGTGACGGTCTGACGCTGGAAAAGCACCAGTCTGTCCTCCCGGAGCGCCCGAAGCGTTCTATTCACGTGCACGTAGGTGAGACCCAGGATGCTAGCGAGCTGATGCTGTTTCATCGGCAAGTGAAAGAATCCGGTATCCATGCCAGGCGGCAAACCCTGCCGGACGGCAAGTTCGCAAATTAAATGGCAAAGACTCTGCCTTGCATCGCGACTGCCCAGGCTGACGATCCGCTCGTTCAGGATCAGCACGCGACTGGACGAATAACGCCAGAATATCCCGATCAATCCCGGGTGGCGCTGCATCGCGTCGATGAACGCGCCACGAGCAACCGCGAATACCCTGCTCGGGGCTAGTGCCGTCAGACACAACGGCCCTGACGCCAGGATCAGGGTGTTCAGGTCGCACAGATCTCCTGGCACGTGTAGCGCGGTGAGCTGACGTTCTCCCTCCACCGTGTCGTAACAGCTGGCCAGCAGACCATCCACGACGACCAGGATGCGTTCGGAACTGGATGAGATCCCGTCCGCGAAGTCCAGGTTGGCTGGCGCGTCCAGAAAACGCCCCGGTAGAGAGCGCAAGGTCTGCCTCTCTGGCTCCGACAAAGGGCCAAGCCTCTCAAGCTGCTCGACAAAGCGGGTAAGCGCCAAGTTAGACCTCCCCAGATTTGTTTTCCGAGAGAGTGCCTTATCTTCGCACACCGCACAACGAGTGCCGGCAACCGTCGACAATTCGAGCTGGCGCAGAGAAACTCACCTTGACGCTCGAAGATCGGCGCTGATGCGATCAGACGGTTTGGGGTTACCCGCGGGGCCGGATCACTCGGAGCAAGACCCACCAGCCAACGAACAGGGCTACAACGCAGATCAAGATAGCTGGCGCGACACGCTCCACTGCCGTCCTCCCCTAAAATTCGCCCGTGCTACGACCTGTTATTGGCCGCATGCTTGGCACCCCTCCCGAAGGTATACACGAGCGCAGTGGAATAGCTGTACCTTGATCGAGATTATCGCTGCGAGCGTACCTACTTTGGCACACCGGCGTCATGCTTGATCCGAAGCACTTACCGGTCGCACCATTCTGCTCGCCGCGGAAGACATGTTCACAGGCGAGTACGTGCGTGAATGCCTCTGCGGCTCTGGCGCGCGGGTCATCGGTCCTGCTCCAACCGTGAGGTAATTCGCGGAACTGATCGAAGGTGGAGAGGAGATCGACTGCTCACTCATCAGCCTCACCCTCGCCGGCCGATCACTGGAGCGTAGCGGTAAAAAGCTCGTGGCATGCAGCCGCAACCGACCGCAGATCCTCTTCGGACGTCGGGTCGGACAGCATCTCACGTACAATGTGACGTACAACCCTGCCAGGGCTGCCTAGCTGCGCGATCAACGCCGCAGCCTGTTCGTATTCCACAGAAGCACTCCTGAAATCGCCCGCAGAGCAACTGTCGCTGTATGCCGGGCAAGACATGAACCCGGTTCGGCAGTTAAGGGGCGGTGGTGCAAATCTGGTGAGCGGTGGAGCCCAAGCAAGACCCGCCGAGCCGTCACGGCAGCGACGCGGGCAACCTAGCCGGGGCGAAACTACGTACTGGCCGAAAGTCACCTTCGATGTGGAGTGCATTCGAAGCCAGCGTTAGCTCGACTTATGCCACGCTTCGATATCCACATTGATGACGGCGAGCTAACCGGCTCAGGGGTGGGCTGCACCTTCCCTGATATGGATGCAGCCGTTGCAGCGACGGTTCATGCCGCATCCCTCAAGGCCGAAGAACGGGCCTTGTGTGGGCACCGTGCCCAGCGACTTGTCTGTGAGGTGCTGGAGCACGGCACAAAGAACCGGCGACACTTTGACGTGGTTCTGCGCGCCAGCATCCCCTGATGGCGGAGATCATACTCCGCTGGCTTGTGGTGAGTACGGTAGGCGGCGAATGGCAGAGGTGAAACGCGGCACTCGCGGTCGGCCACGCTCGCGGGATCCACGAAGCTATGGCTTACCCCGATCCTGATACCCTGCGGCTCGTGGCCAACATGGCCCGGATGTGTGCCCGACTGCCTGTGCTTGGAGACCCGAGGCCCGAGCTCGCGCGGTATGGTGCCCAGCGTGCCCTTGAGCAGTTCGCAGCGGACCTGGAGGCGACTGCCGCGAACGTGGAACGACAGGGACCTGGCGCTGACGACGAGAGCTCGTGAGAGCCAATCAAGATCAGGGGAAACCGGCGACGGCTTCTAGCACGCTCGCTATGCTGCGGATTGCCTCCATCATCCCCGGTTTGAGCCTGAGCAGCGCCAAGCCTGGTTCGACGGATTCAGCGAGGGCCGGTGTGAGCTTAAGCGAAGAGACGGGAGGTCTGTCGCTCAAGGAAAAAAGGGCGGCGGGAACCAGTCGCCGCCCCAGTATGCGATTGGAGCTTCGGTGACACAATGATGGCCCGATATGGTTAATAAAGTGTTACGGCGAGCTGCCTCAGCTGCTCAGAAGTCCAATATTCGAATCGGAAGCCAACCTCGCGGTGCGCTTCGGGCCTAAAGAGTACCCCCGCCGATGCGCTCGGCGATCAGGGCCCTAAGCTGCTTCTTGAACGTCTCGCTCTGGAGGTGGCTGTCTACCCCATCACACCGTTCTCGCTTCAGCGTGCGGCGGATATCGTCAACCGTGCGCACCGTGCCTGACCTTGCCAGATCGAGCGCGCGCTCGACGGCACTGGGGGCACTCACAGCTCGATCCCTCGCCGTTCGCACTCGCCCGCCAGCAGGTCGGCCACATCGCGATCCGGCATTCCCTCAGCGTCCCGGTAAGCTCGACGCACATCGTCGTCGGCCATGGTGGCAAGCTCGCGTTCGAGCGCCAGGACATCGTCGTCGGTCATGCCGGTTAGCCTAGCTGGTTCGGTGAGGTGGGCAAGGCGGGATCAGCGTCTAATCGGACGTATCCCGGCCAGCATTTGTTGTGCAGGCACCCAAGCTATAGGCCTGCGCTGCAAGAAGGAGTGGCTACCCGAACGCTCTGCCGCCCGGGGCATGAAGGAGCGACAGGGCGAGCGGCTCGCAAGCTGTCCGGATTGCGCGGCTAGACCCTAATGACTTGTGCACGCGACCGTTCCGGGCCGAACGAGGGCCAAGATCATTACAGAAATCCTCTAGGTGCGTTCACGTCGGGCGCTCGTGACCGCAAAGCCGCGGAGCACGTCCAGCTCGATCATACGCTGCCTGAACGGCGCGTTCTCACCTTCCATGCCCTCGACTCCCGTCCGTCGCTGCTCAGACCAAACTATTCGAACGGATCACCTCACGGTTCCTGTTTTCGGAACGCCGTTGGTTTGAGCCTTCGGCGTCAAGCAGAATTGAGAACGTTCTTAACCTTTGCTGGTGCGAGGTGCACGTCTCCCGATCGGCTCTGAACGCCCTTGGATCGGCTGGGCCGGTGAAAAGATAATGGATCAGCATCTCTCCAGCGTCTCGTCAGGATCAAGAGCCGCGGGGCACCTAAGCCTCTCCTGACCGGCGGCTAGTCCGGCCCACTCAGGAGGGTGACCATGAAGCTGAATTTGCTTGGCGGTGCGATCGGCGCGGTTCTCATGCTCGGCAGCACCTTCACACCGGCCCACGCACAAGAGAAAAGCGCACCGACCTTGGCCGCATGGTCGAGCCGGGTATTCGACGACCTCGGCAAGGTCACGAAGTACCCAGCGTCGATCGGCAACCTGCCAACGCCCGAAGGGGTGGTAGCGGTCAAGTTCAATTGCAGCGAGAGCGGCGCTCCGGAGAACGTGACGCTCATCGAGAAGTCCGGCCATCGCGATCTCGACAACGCTACGCTGAGGGCGGTGCGGCGGATCGCAACGCTTCACCCGCTTCCCGCGGGAATGAAGCATCAGCAGGCGATCATCATCCGTGTCCTGTATTCCAACTCGGAGCAGGATACGCGCCGCAAGCTGGCCAAGCTGCAGGCTGACGCTGCCCGGAGCAACGCCTGGTTCGGCCGGAGCAGTTCAGCAACAGCGGCGCTCGAGGTTGTACCTGCTGGCGGATAGGCCCGCGCAGAGACGGATGGCTGACCGGACCAGTTCACATCTCCAGCCGCAAAGCAGCTGAAGAGGGTTGTGCTGCCGCTTGCGATCGCCCTCGCGGAGCAAAGCACGTTTTCGTGCGGGTTGCTTGTCGGCCGATAGGGACTGTCGAGCGACAAACCGGCGTATTCGGGGTGTAGTACCACGTTGTCCGGCCCTCGTAATGCGCGCCCACCCGCTGCGGCATCCCTGGACCGAATTCTGGTGCCGCGTCGCCGCCCCGCGCTGCGGCCATCAGGCCTGCATGCTGAGAAGAACCGGCCATGATCGCCTTTCCTATCCAGGCGGAAGCAGTGGCACTGATCCGATGATTGAAGGTTATCTGGTGAGGGAGCGAAGATGGCCATGGACAAGGTTGTGGCCGTGGGGCTGCTCACGCAGCGCGATCTGGACCTGCTTGGGGCCGGGTTCGCGAGGATGTACCCGGTCGACGCATGCGAGGTGTTTCAGGATCTCATTAGCAAGCTCGATCAGGTCCCGCCGGTCGGCCAGCCGCTCTCCCACGACCTCCAACGTTCGTAAGTTAACGGCCGGCCGTTTCCGCGTGGTTGCGCAGCTTGGCGCAGCGTGCGCCGATGTTGCGAAGCGACGGCGACGATTCCGTGGGCGCCCGGCCGTGGAAGAACCGGGTCGCTCAGGCCTTCACCGCTGCAAGGTGTCTGCTCAGGTGCTTGTTCATCTCGAACATGCTTGATTGCTTCTTGCCGAAGATCTTCTCCAGCTTGTCGTCGGCGTTGATGTTCCGCCTGTCCTTCTCGTCCTGAAGATCGTTCTTCTTGATGTAGTCCCAAACTTTGCTGACAACCTCGCTGCGCGGGAGATCTTCCTTGCCTACGATCTCGGCGAGCTCGGGCGAGGGAGTGACGGGAGCGGTGATGCCGCCTCGTGCGCCGCCAACCGGCTTGTCCGTCGCTTTCACCTTCTTCTCTGCCGCCTTTGTCTCGTCCTTGCCGCGCTTGCTTGCCGTTCGTGCCATGCATCATCCCCTGAACAGGCGCCGATCTAGCACCCGTGCCGATCAACAAAGATAACGAAACAAAGTTCTACCTCTGGATGCCTCAGGCCCGGCTGCGCGGTCGGACCTACACAGCCGCGGCCAAACCCTACCTCCGGACCCGGACGCCATTGGGCGTGCGAGCTCCCCAATGTGGGCACAGGCAGCTCAGATCAGCACCTAAGGGGGAGACTGCGTTCGTGACGGCTGCTCCGACGATGGACACCCGTGGCGAGACCGCGACTTCGTCGCGCTCGCCCTTCCGCGACCAGCGCTCAACCCGTCCCTTGTTGGTTCCTCATGCGGTCTAACGGTCGACCGCGGGGACTCCCGCGAAGCTGGCGGCGCTGAATACTCGCTAGCTGGGTGTGTCGCCTCAGACTGGCGGCAATGCGCCGCCGCCGCTGATCACCGCCGCGACCCACGTCGCCGTCAGCGCCGCGCTTTGCGGCCGCGCGCGCCTTATGCCGCTACCTCGGCGGACTCCGGCGCGGGTTGGCCACGCCGAGCCGTGAGCCGCGCGATCAGCGGCCGAGCGGGGAACAGGAACTGCTCGCCAATCGAGAGCCGGCGGCGATCGTCCTGGCCAACGATCTCGGCCTCGCCGTCGCTGTACGTGCCGAAGATGCGATCAAGCAGGATCAATGAATTGCCATAATTGCTGCGCGTTGCCTCATAGCTCACCGAATGGTGGAGGCTGTGGTGCTGGATGGTCGTGAAGACGAAGGCGTACCAGCGCGGAGGATCGAAGCGGGTGTTGGCGTGCGCGAAGGTGGAAACCACCGCCAGGACGTTAAGCGCGCAGAACATGGCGGGCTGAGGCAGGTCGAGCAGCGCCAGTACGCTCAGGCTGATCAGGAACAGTTCGATCGGATTGCCGACCGCTCCCTTCATCGCGTTCAATTGCGTCAGGTGGTGGTGTGGCGCGTGCGTCGACCAGAAGAAGGCCTGGTTGTGCATCAGGCGGTGCATCCAATATTGCCCGAACTCGACCAGGAAGATGACCAGCGCGACCTGGAAGACGAAGGGCAGGTGCACCACCCACGGCGTGGTGATCCCGAGCGCGTGCTTGAGCGCCGTGAGCGGCTCGTCGGCGAGCGTCTTCGACGCCCAGGCGATCACCGTGTAGCTCAGCGTGACGTAGAAGGCGTCGGTAAAGAACTCGCGCCAGGTGAGCCGCCAACTCGAGTGGCGCTCGTTAACCCATTCGAGCGCCTGGATCATTCCCGTCGTCGCCAGCGTCGCGATCACAATCGACCAGGCGCTACCTGTCCAGGCGGCGGGGGCGAATGCCCAGAACAGGAGGACGGCCGCGACCATCACCGGCTGCACATAGCTCAACATGATCTTGTTCATCGTGCTTGGCTTGCCTTCACCAGTGCTCTTGCTGGAGAGGCTACCGCAGCGACGGAAGCAACGAAGGTGGGCAAATGACTTAGCCATCGGCCGCTCACTCGACGGCGATCGCTTCACCGTTGTGAATGAGTGGCCGAAGTTGGGCAGCAGGAAAGGCGGTCTGAATGGCCGCAAGTGGGTCTTCGGGACCGTTCACAGCTACTCGGTCCGTTGCAGCAGCTCGACTAGGTCCTTTTTCCAGAACCGGGCGGCGGTGTGGGTGCCATGCCCGCGCGTTTCGCCGCTTTCCGGGATGAGCCGAAACCGCGCATCCTTCATCCGGGCAACGGCACGCTGTGGGAAGTCGAGATTGCGTGGATTGATGAAGTCGTCGGCCGAGTTGACCCAAGTGGTAGGAGCGGTGATCGCTTCCAGTTGTGACCAAGGTGCGTAGTTCCGCGACGCGTCGAGCTGGTAGATAAGGTCGTTCGCATCCGTACCCCTGATCGAGGCTGCAACCCGTTCTCGGGCAAACTTCTCAGCCGTGTCGCGATCGGGGTATTGAGCCTGGAAGTAGAGCGGCGCCGCGCCTGCCACGAATAGAAGGCTGGCAGCCGTGCGCAGGCCTTGCACGGGTGGCGTACGGTACTCTCCACCCGCCCAGGCGGGATCGGCTTCAATCCCGTCGATCGCCAGCTTGCGCCACATGCGGTTCAGTCCGGCAATTTCGATGGGCTCGCAGGCTAGCGGCATCAATGCGCGGGCGAAATCGGGATGCGTTTCACCCCACACCAGGCTGTGCATACAGCCCATCGATGTGCCCATGATCAGCCGCATGTGTCGGATGCCGAGACCGTCGTGAAGAAGCCGGTACTGCGCCTCGACCATGTCGTCATAGTCGTAGTGAGGGAAGCGCATGTGCAAGCCATCCGACGGCTTCGAGGACTTACCGTGGCCGATTCCGTCAGGAAGGATGATCCAGTAGCGATTGACGTCCAGAGGCTGCCCAGGGCCATACAGCTCGTCGGCGAACTGGGGGTTGAGGAACTGGCGGCCAGTGCCACCCGTGCCGTGCAGGACCATAACCGCGTTGTCGATCTCACCTTCGGCGTTCCGGTGGGGTCGACCCAGCATCGCGTAGTTGATCCGCAGCTCCGGCAATTTCTCGCCCGAGCGGAAGCGGAAGTCACGTATCGTGAACTGTGCGTCGCTCGCTGGCCATTTCGATACCGTAGCAGTCGATGTGGCCGCCGGAGTGAGCGGGGGCGTCTGAATGACGGCGGCTTGGAGCAGGAGCGGCAACAGGATCAACATGCCACATCGTTGCGCCCTAAGTCGCCGCGCGCAAGGAATGTCGAAATCGGGCGACATGGAGCTGCGACGGCAGCTCTAGCACGCGAGAGGCGCTCTGGCTGCCTGCAGCCGCCTTTGTCTGCCCGACAACGGCCTGTGTATTACGCCATCTTCGCTGAAAGTCCTCGTGAGCTTCTTGCCAAAACGCCACGTAAGGTGCGGCCGGCACGAGCTTGCGGCCCGAAAGCTACCGACGTTTCGACTTTCCCGATCAAGAGGACGAACTGCATTCACCGCAGCCTGTTATTGTGGTTCACCGCTGAAGCCGCTCGCCTGGCGCAGCGATGCACCTTCCAGCCTGTAACCGTCGAGGAAGACGGTGCGGATATGACGTAGACTGGTCAGGTCGCGCGAGACGTCACCATCGACCAGGATGATGTCCGCAGCCTTGCCCGGCGCGATGGACCCCGTCCGGTCGGCCATGCCGGTCATTCGGGCGGGCACGATGGTGGCAGTCTGAAGCGCTTCAGCGTTCGAGAGTCCGGCCTGCTGGTAGAGCTCCAGTTCGCGGACGAGTTCGAGCCCATAGCCGTCGGTTCCGGCCACGATCGGCACGCCCGCGTCATGCAACTTGCCGACCAGTTGCACCATCTTGTCGAAGCTCTTGCGGTAGTCGTCCCGCGTCAGTCCGTCCGACAGAGGGTATCCGGCGATCTTCCACCCACGCGCGACCGAAGGCGGCGAGATCGAGGCGAAGGGCGCGTACTCCGGCGGGATCGCGGTGCCGTCCGAGGTCATGAGCGGCTCCCAGACGGTCAGCGTCGGATCGATGATCGTGCCCCGCTTGGCGAGCTCGGCATAGAAGGCCTTCATCTCAGGGCTGTCGAGGTCCACGTCCTTGCCATACCGAGCCGGTCCCTCGAGGCGCGCGGCCGTGTTCGCCTTGTCGACCACCTCCTGCGGCATCGCCTGCATCATGATGAAGTTGATGTGCGTGACCTCGTCATAGCCGGCCCGCACGGCGTCGAGGGGGCGCATGCCAGCCGGCACATGTCCATGAACGTGGAGCCCGAGCCGGTGCGCCTCGGCCGCGGCCGGAGCGATCCATGCCGGGGTCATCGAGGTGTAGAACTTCACCCCCCACATGCCTGCCGCCTTGATCTTGCGCACCGCTGCGATCGCCTCGTCCGCCGACAACACCGTGAGCGCGCCTTGTGCCGCCAGAGGGTCTTTCCGGTCGATGATCACCGACACCTTGCCGTCCGGGGCGAGCAGGTCACCCGCTGCGCGACGCTTGAAAATGCTGAGCGTCTCGTCGATCATCGTGCCGGGGCTGCGATAGTTCGTCATGCCGGTCGCGACGTTCTGCAGCAGGTTCCAGTCATCGCCACCGACATGGCGGTGCGCATCCCAGAGCCCAGGCAGGAGCGTCTTGCCTCGGCCGTCGATCACCGTCGCGCCTGCTGGAGCGGCCACCGATCCGGCCGCGCCGACATTGGCAACCTTCCCATCCGCAATCAGCACCGCGCGGTCCGGAAGGTAGGTGCCTGCCACGGAGTCGAACAGGAGCACGTGATCCACCAAAGTCGGCGTACGGTTTGCGGGACTGAGAAAGCGGTGCGCAACATCGCGGACCATGTCGGCGGTCGTCCTGTCCTGGATGTCCTTGAGCTGCGGCCCCGCCGCCTCATAGCCTTCGGGTAGGAGCGAGGTGATGCCGGCGTACCCGAAAAACCGGTTCTGCTCGTCGAGCCAGACCGGGGCTGGTGCGAAGCCCAGGCCTTGAACGAACGCTAGCTTAACGGCCTTCGTGCCCCAGGCACCCTTGATCTGGACCGGGTTGCCTACGCGAATGCTGGCGTGCCCCATGGGCAGAAGGTCGATACCCTTATCACCCGCCGCGACCAGCGCCTCGATGTCCAGCTCTCCCGAGAGCGCCGGGCCACCGTAGGTGTTGTAGCGTTTGCCGGCGAACGGTGCCGAGCCGCCGTCCACGGCCGTCTTCCAGTGGGCGACCCCGCCCGCGTCCACGCTGAAGTCCTCGGTGGCATCGCCGGAGTCGGTGAATCCGCGGATGGCGATCGCTCGCGGGCGGCGATCGGGGCCGACGGTGACCACCTCGTCCGTCTCGGTCACCCAGCCCCGAAGCGACATGGACATGCGGTAGGCGAGCTTGCCGTCGGGCGTCTTCCATTGCCAGACGTCGCCATGCTTACCGGCGACCGAACTCACGGTGTAGTGCCGTGCTCCGGCGGGAGGTGTAAGCAACTGCTCCTTGGTCGCAGGCCCGGCGAGCGCGATTTGCGAAGGCAGTGTCGTGGCGAGCAACGACGCAAGGATCAGACGACGCATTGGCTTAGCCCCCAAGTAGCAGGCGCGCAGACTGCCGGGACACTCTGGTCCGCGCAATGCTCTGCGGTGACCGCTCCTGCCGCTCTCGAGGCGGTTCAGATCACTGCTGATCGGCTCGGAAACGGTGTCGCAACCGAACATCTATGCTGACCACGTCGCCGCGCCTGTAGAGAACATGAAAAGAGGGGCGAACACCGCGGCCGGTGCCCGCCCCTCCATTCGCCCGACAACGAGCCGTTTCTGAGCCTTAGAAGTGGAACTGCGCGCCGGCGTAGAAGCGACGACCGAACGGGTCGTACACGTCGGCCGCGGTCGTCGTGCCCGTGATGGTGCCGTAGAACACGGTATCCTCCAGCTTGGGCGGCTTGCGATCAAAGACGTTGTTGACGCCGAGGAAGAACTCGAAGCCCTTCTCGATGTCGAACGTCACCTGCGCGTCGTGGTACAGGCGGGACTTGATGCTGTTGTGCCCGTCGATCACCGGATCGCCGGTTGCGCTGTTCTCTTCGAACCGGTCAGGCAACTGATCATACATGTGGCTCAGGAAGGTGGTCGACCAGGACAGGCCGACCCCGCCCGTCGTATAGGTCACACGCCCGGTGACCTTGTCGCGGAAGACCTCGCCGAACTCGAGGTTGTCGACGCCGCCACGTACTGGCGCAGCCGGATCGGCCTGGGTCTGATACTTGAAGGTGTGCGTCCAGAGCGCGTTGAAGTCGATCCGGTCGTCCGCCATCAGCCCCAGAGCGCGACCGTATCGAACATCGGTGTCCAGGCCCTTGGTCTTGAGCGAGGCGATGTTCACGTTCTGCGCGTTGACCGTGGTGATGAAGCCGGTGTTGGCGTTGCGCAGCACGTTGTTGCAGAACTGCGGGAGACTGGTCGCGAGACACTGCTCGATCGAGGTCTGGCGATCGACGATGCCGATCGCATTGTCCACCTTGATGTCGAAATAATCGATCGTCGCGGTCAGACCCGGGATCAGGGTGCCCGGTGTGAGCACCACGCCAGCGGTGATCGTCTTGGCCTTCTCCTCCTGCAGTTTGGTGTTGCCGCCGTCGAAGCCGTTGATCCCTTGGATGTCGGCCAGCGTGTAGGTCAGGCTGCCGTTGCGCGCGATGGTGCTCGCGACGCCCGGAAGGGCGCGGCAGGCGGCTGCATACGTGCCGCCCGACGTTGCCGTAACGCCATCGCAGGGGTCGCTGACCGTCGGGAAGGTCTCAGCCGGCGGCGAGAAGAGCTCGTTGATGTTGGGTGCCCGGTTCGCGACCGCGTAGTTGCCGCGGAAGCGTACGCCTTCGACGGGGGCCCACTCACCACCCGCGTTCCAGCTGAACACGTTGCCGATGGTCGAGTAGTCCGAGTAGCGCGCCGCGCCCTGGAGGCTCAGGCTCTCGAAGAAGGGAACGTCCTTAAGCAGCGGAACCTGCAGCTCGCCGAAGACCTCCTTGACGTTGAACTTGCCGATCGTGTCCGGGATTTGGTTGCCGGTGTTCTGGCCGGCGTTGGTCAGCGCGTCCCAATCGTCACTGCTCTTCTCGCGGCGGTACTCGGCACCGAGCGACGCCTGCACGGGTCCTGCGGCCAGGAACTGGAACAAAGGTCCGGCGATGTTGGCGCTGACCACGTCCTCCGTGTTCTTGATGCGCTCCTCGCGGGGAATATCGGACGCGACATAGGCGGAGGCCTGTGGGCTGGCAGTGTTGTAGCCGAACAGGTTGATCGGCACGCAGCCGGCGGCCCGTGCAGCGGTGTCACGGCAGACGATCTGGCCATTGAGCGAGATGGCATCCAGCGCGTTCGCGTATTTGGTGAGGTCCAGGTCCTGGGTGAAGGTATGATCCTTCAGTTCGCCGTGGACGTACGACACCTCGTAGTTGAACTTGTCAGCGAGCGTGCCGTTGAAGCCGGTGGCAACGCGCCAGGTCTCGCGCCGGCTGTTGTTGCTTCGGCTGAACACCTCGTTCTGACGACGCCGGAACGAGATCTCGTCGACGTCGTTGCTGGCGATGCCGTCGCTATTTCGTGCCGCAATCTGCTGCCGAATGGACAGCGGGATGAACGGATTGTCGATTCCGAAGCCGAAGCCGAGGTCGGTGTCGGATCCCAACGCATAAGGCTCGATCGCGGAGCTCGCGTTCGTGCGGACGTAGGTGCCCTCGACGAACAGCTTTAGTGCATCGCTGACGTCGTAATGTGCATTAGCGCTGCCGAGGTAGCGCTCCACCGGAGTCGAGATGCGTCGCACCGCGTTGCGGTTGTAGCCGTAGCCGCTCGGGAACCCGGACACGAGGCTGTTGTCCGGATTGAAGGTGAACAGGTTGCTCGCGTAACCGCCGGCGTTCCCGGTCGCGACGCCGCCGTTGTAGAGCTGGAAGCGCCCCTGGGCGGCGTAGCTGCTGTAGGACTGCGGACCGCAACCGAGGCTGCTGCAATCCTCTGCCGAGATGCTGCGCTTGCGCGAGAGCAGGCCTTCATCACGGTCGTAGGTGAAATTTGCGATGATGCCGCCCTGGCTGTCCGACCCGAAGGTCTGACCGCCGGTCACGCTGATGTTGTACTTGGGGCTGTCACCGCGGCTCGTGATGCCCGTCTGCGCGCGGACGGTGAGGCCCTCGAAGTCCTTCTTCAGGACGAAGTTCACCACACCCGCGATAGCGTCAGAACCGTAGATCGACGAAGCGCCGCCGGTGACGACCTCGACCCTGTCGATGAAGTCGGCGGGGATGTTGTTAACGTCCACGACGGACGTGCCGGCGAGCCCGGCGACGAAGCGACGTCCATTCACGAGAACCAGAGTGCGCGAGTCTCCCAGATTGCGCAGATTGATGGTCGCGACGCCGTTGCCGCTCGTCAGAAAGTTGCTGTTGGTGTTGCTCAGGCCTGGGATGCCGACCTGTGGCAGCTTCGCGAGCACGTCCTGGATGTTGGTGGCGCCCTGGCGCCGGATCTCTTCGTTGCCAACGACGGCCACGGGCGTAGCGGAGTCCAGCCCACGCCGCGCGATGCGCGACCCGGTCACGACGACTTCCTCCGAGGCGGGCCCGGTCTGTGGAGGCGTGGTCGCGACCTGATCGTTACCCTGACCGGCCACGGCCGGGCTGTCCACCGCCTGCGGCGCCGCCTGGGCCATTGCTGTCCCGGTGCTTGCGAGCAAACCGGCAAGCGAGAGAACAGCAAGCGCGCTGCCATGCCGGAGCGTCGCGAGAGAGCACGAGGTTCGGTTCATGTTGTGCTGGAAACCTTGTGAGCCGGCAGACCGGCGATGTGGATGAAAATTACGTACGGGACGGCTGCGGAAATTGTAAAGTTACATTGCTGCGGTGATCGGGTTTGCTCCGAGCCGTTGCAGAATGGTGACACTTTCCCCGCGGCGGTCGCCTTCTGAATAGCATCGTCAGCTCGTCCGCATTTGGGTGGCAGGCATTAGCAGGGAGGCTCCACGGACGACGGCGCCTTCTTTGCACCGGACGGGATCCACTGGGGCCACGACGCTTTTGACCGCGACGCTGGCGGGTACGCGCCACTCACCCGAGCTTCCAGTGCGAGCCGCTTGGGCGCCGCAGGAGGTGCACGGCACGCCAGTTGCGTGCGCTGGGTTTCGGGTGCGCCCGGCGAGCCGCCGGCTATGCAGGCACCAAAGTTGTCATCGCGCACGCGATGGTCGCATTGCCGAACTGTATACGTTTTTCGATCCGCTGTCCGCCTGAGCCCGGGTCGGCAGGACATCCAGGATCGGCCGATGCGGACTAGGAGGTTGGTCGACCGGCAGCTTCAAGACGTCGCGAAGGGAACATGAGCGTCTGGTTTTGGGTCCTTGGAGCCCGCGCGCGCGGTACAATTCAGTGGCCGGGCGAGCTCGTGATCGACCGCGACATCCCGAAGAAGAAGTCAGTCTCCAGCATGCAGCCTCCTCCGCTTAGCCAGCGTTTGAAGAAGCGCTTCATTCCTCGCTGGCTGCTTCACCAAGCCCTCTGGCAGAACGTCGAACGCAAAAGTGATCGCTAGGCCGTTCGCATGTCCAAGAGAGCGCGTACCGGTGTCGACCGACCGCTCCAACCCAGCCAGCCGGAAGGGCGCATAGAAAGTCGCCGGAGCGAGAACGCGTAAGTCTATCCGATCGGCGGTAAGGAGGGAGGGCGCGTGAGCCGGAGGTGCTTCTCGCGCAAGAAGCCATAGGCTGGCATAGCCGAGCAGCTCGACGGCCGCGTATAGGGGCGTGTCGGTTGCGACCTTCAGCTCGATCAACTCGTAATGCTGCTCGCCACGCCGCTGCGCCAAGTCAATCGCGC
The DNA here is from genome assembly GCF_014199305.1 of Sphingomonas aerophila. Taxonomy (GTDB): domain Bacteria; phylum Pseudomonadota; class Alphaproteobacteria; order Sphingomonadales; family Sphingomonadaceae; genus Sphingomonas; species Sphingomonas aerophila. The sequence goes on along the minus strand of NZ_JACIJK010000011.1, from coordinate 76,842 downwards.
GCCGTCCGTCCGCCGCGCCAGCGATCAGTCCCGAAGCGACTGGTACCTGGTTCGCCCAGTCGTCACGACCTTCGGCAAGGCATGCCGCCGCAATCGCGCGCTCCAACACGACCTCCGGGCTGCAATTAGTCGCGCCGATATGCGGCTGCAGCATCCAGCGCCAGTTCTGACTCGAGCGATTGACGTTTGTCGCGGCTCCGCCCTCGGCCCAGTTACGTGCAACTGTCCGGTAGACGATTGAGGGCAGATCTACACTCGCGGGCACGGAAAGGGACATCAGCGCCGAGCGGTGTCGCAGCCTTGCAATGCCGAGAGCCTCACAGACTGCCACCTCCACCCTAGAAAGGAGCGACAATCGTTCAAAAACCGGCATGTGCGCAGCTATACCACTCAAGAGGCTCTACTTGGAACCACATCATCTTGTCTGGCTGATCGAGGCTGCGGGCAAGCTGACGACGAGCAACTTAGCCGGCGGATGCGGGTCCTTGGACCGTCGATCACCTTACATGAACGAGCGTCCGGATCTGGGGAGCGGGAAGACCGGTCTGAACGTCCAGTTCTGGGTCGTTGCGACTTCGAACCTGCAGGGGAGGCGCACACGTGCGCTTCGCGCGATCTCACGACAGGCCCGGCGCGGCCCATTCGACCCACCTCGGCTGTACTACTACCCCGGGATGACAGTCACGCTCACGTCCATTTCTTCGAAATCATTGGCGGCGCCCATGTAGTTCCCCGACACAGGCATGATCTGGCCGTTGCAGCGAGCAACGGCGACTGGCACCAGCTGCGCGGCGCCGACCCGCTGGTGCGTTGGATCGAACGCGACCCAACCCGCGCCCGGCAGATACACCTCAGCCCAAGCATGAGTGGAGCCCGCATCGTCAGGCGAGGCGTCAGGGTCGTACATGTAGCCGGATACAGCTCGCGCAGCAAAGCCCAGGTGCCGCACCGCGTCGATGAACAACGCTGCGATATCTCGGCATGAGCCGCTCGCAAGCGCGAGCGTCTCGGTAGGGCTTTGCGTGCCTTCCTCATCGCGAACGCGGTACGCCACCACGGGGAGAATGCCGTTGTTCATGTCCTTGAGCAGCGACAGCGTGTCGGTGGGTGTCGAGAAGATAAAGGTTCTGGCCCAATCGAAGATCGCCCCGTCGGGGTCTGGATATTGAGGAACAAGGAAGCCGCCAAGGTCGATCGCCTCCGCTTCCGTGTAGTGAAAAGGGTAGCTGTGCGCGCGCACAGCGATGGGGAAGACGGGCCATGCAGACGCGCACTGCTCTACGATAGAGCAGCTCTCGATGAGGAGCTCGGCAGCTGGCCTAGCAAAGGTTGCGGTCGCGACGACATTGCCGAACACGTCCTGGCTCCACGCAAGCTGCGCTTCAGGCGTGCAACGGAGCGACGTTTCCAGAACTCGCAGCTCGTGGCTGGCGCGCGGGAACAGCATCAGCGAGTGCGCCTGCAGCGTGACCACTCGAGCGTATCGGTATGTGGTGAGGTGTCGGACAGTCAGCCTCATCGGTCCACCCAGAAGCGCATGGTCAGGCTGCTCGGCCGCGGTCCGGGTTTTCACTCAGCCCGTCGATGAGGCCGTCGCGAGCCAGTGCTGCGTTGAAGTCCGATGGCGGCACCACGCGTGAGATGCTTCGGCCGGTTTCCCGCACGACAAGCTCAACACTCGTCGCCAGGTACAATGGCTCGAAAGCGCCCTCGTGGACGTCTTCATGAGTGTGGATCACGTAAGTGCCGGGCGGCAGCTCGCGCCTGTCCTGCTCAAAGCGGAACGTATTGCGGAAAACGACCGTGGAGGTCGTTGTCCTGGCCCTGACGCTTTCGGCGAACATTCAGCGCGCCCACTTCCGCAACGGCGTTCGCGTGACCGGTCCGGCAATGACCTTCCCTCCGAATGCCACCCTCATAGTTTCGGTCGCGTCGGTGTTCATCAGCACGACCCGTGTACCGCCGGACGCGAGCGTCTCGATCGCGCTGATGATTGCGCCTCGCTTGTGGCACGCCGCGAGCGTTTCAGCCTCGGTGGCGCGAACATTTAATACTCGGGACATGGTCGCTCCTCGACAAAGCGGGAGCACGGAACATCTCTCAGCTGGACCGATGCTCAGATCGAAGACCTAGTAGTCATAAGATGGTGCCGAGCGCACCGTTCCGCAAGAACCAGCGCTTCTGGCCAAGTCGGATCCCGGAGGGTCGCAGCTGTGGTCTCCAGCGCAAGCTAATGGTCCCTTTCCGCCTTGCCGTGCATTGAGGCCGTGTCGCTGGTCGCCTGGCCTTCGGTGGAGGTCCGCGTGGCACAAACATTTCTCGTCATCTGCGCAGTCGGGACGATACTCGCCCTGTTGTTTGTCATCGAGAACAGCTGGAACCGTCACACTCGACGGGTGCATCTACAGCGACGACGAGCACCAGGAGAGCCTGGGGCTGGCGAGGATGTCCGTTGAGCGACGAAGAAGCGCGCTGGGATCACTTGGACGACATAGCGTACCACGGCGGCCGTGTTTACCAGGAACGGGGTCGAGCCGTGCGAGCGACGAGCGAGCAAAGCCGCGATCTGCATAGAGAGTTGTCCGACCGGCACCTGGAGCGCCTGAAGACCCTGAGAAGCGACGTAGCGCGCGGCGGTTGACCGAGCGTGAGCGCACCGGTCGAGGAAAAGCCCGGCCGTAATAGTCGGCCAGGCCAGCTGTACGACCCCGACGTCCCGCATAGAGAGTTGAAGCCCATCAAAGGAGATCGGCCATGGGTGGCAACCGCTCAGACACAACGACTGGTGACGGCCTCGAGGACGACGGCGCACAGGGCGGCACCGAGCAGTCCGGTGCTGCAGGTGGCGGGGAGGATGACAGCAGCACGGAGGTGGAAGGCGACGACAGCCATCTGCACGATGACCAGAAATCTCGCCCGCTCGGGGGCTAGAAGCCGCCCAGAGCGTCGGCTCGGGAGCCAGTTACTCTAGCTTGCTCCAGTCGTCGGCACCTGCTTGCTCGTCTGTGCCGCCGAAAAGCAGTGTCGCACCGGCGATCGTATCGATCATGCCTGACCCGTCGACCGTTGCGGTACCCTTGATCCGGGCCGCTCCCGTCGTGGCGGTCGGCGCGCTCACTTGGAAAGTCGCGCCGCAGTCGGTCATCGTGGCTCCGGTTATGCTGGGGAGCGGGACTGGCGAGGGCCACTGGGGCGGACAGGGTGGCAATCGCCAGCCCCGCTGCCGCCAACATCATTCTGATTTGCACTAGGTGTTCCCTGGCCCGAGGTGCGGGCTGTGCTGGTCAACGCTTCGGTTCAGCGGCCGGGCGCATAAAGCCCCGCGGCGATGAAGGATCCTACAGCGCCGGCCTAAGCGTTGCTTTCAGCCGAACTCCCGGGAGGATGTTGGTCTAATCTCCAATCTCGCTCGCGACCACGGCATAACCACTTTGCCGATGATGTCGCATTAGCTTTCCAGCCAATCGGAATGAACCCTTAGACAGCGAGCGTCCGCTTACTGAAGGCAGCGAGTTAGCCACGAGGGTCGCTATGTCACTCGTCAGAGCAAGCGAAGTAACGCACCTCCCAGAAGAAGCGGTGCCAGCAGGAAGACCGTCGCAAGCAGAAAGGCCAGAAGAAAAAGGCGACCAAGGCAGCCACTCCCGGATGCACGAACTGGGAGATCGAGGGTTTCATCGGCTTCAGCCTTGCGGATTCTGCGGGCTCGGGCCGCATAGGCAAACGCTTCGAGTAGGGTGCCTGCGGAGGGAATGCGCAACCGCTCAGGGCTGCCGTCACGCGGCAGCCGTGACGTCGTCGTCTCCCAAGGAGCCGTCTCGTCGACCGGCTCGGGCGCCGGACGTACGTGCCGCGAGGTGGGTTGAATGCCAGGGCGATCCGGGTGCGAGCGGCGCATAGACGAAGCAGGTGCGTCCTCGCCGAAGCGGGCGCCACAATCAGGGCAGGAGGGCCCGTCGAGCCACTTCCCTGGCGCGTGGTTCGTGCAGAAATATCGGACTTGTGCTTCGTGGCACGCCTCGCACTCGCCAGTGCTTGCCTGCACGGTCCCGCAGTTCGAGCAGCGAAAAACGACGTCGCTCATGGCGAAACATCCTCACCCGCCGCATTGCCCGGCTCGGGAAAGACAGCGTCGACGATGTCGGCGGGGATATGCAGCCGATGAACTTGCGGCAATCCGCCTGCCACGAAGCGCGCAATGGTCGGAACACGTTCTCGCGGCCCGAACGTCTCACGGGGCAGGCGGCGCGATAGCGCCACGGTCGTCAGGATGGGATGGGCATCGTAGGCGGGATAGGTGGCATATCGCTCTTCGACATGGTCGTGCCCGCGCACCATGTGCGTCACTGGTCGGCCAAGCCGGCCCGAGAGTTCGCAGAAGGCCGCGAAATCCTCGTAACCGAACTGGCTGCCTCGCGTGAAGCGATTGGGCATCTTCCGCCGCGCGGTCGGGTGCGCACGCGTCCAAGTGAAATCCGACAGGCACGCTGGATCGTTCCAGTCGCCGGTCTCCTCCAGTCGGGCGTGCAGGTCGCTCAGCGGAAATCCGGCATGGGCAACGAGCAGACCGTCAGGCATGAAAAGGGCGTGTGGCGCTTGCGCGAACAGCCGCACGGCTAGCTTTCCCGCGCGTTCGATCCATTCATGCGCGAGGTTGGCATTGAGGAAATCGGCGAAGTCACTCGGCGACACGCCCGACGCGAAGCGATTGCCGTCGTAGCTCAAGGCCTCGTCGTGATTGCCTACAATTATGCAGACGCAATTGGGCGCGGCGAGAATGAGCTCGAAGATCCGGAGCAGCACCTCCAGCCCAAACCCTCCGTCGTCGAATAGATCACCGAGAAAGATGATGTTCGATCCTGCGTCCGCCTGCTCCGTCCGGATGACAGCCAGCGCAGCTTCGAGCGCGAGAAGATCACCGTGGAGATCGCCCACGATCCACAACGGCGTTGCCGGATCAATCGCGGCTACCCGGATTGCACGGTCCCCAGCTTCCGCCCGGTGGCCGTCAAACAACAAGCCCGGCCCCTCCGCGCGGTCGAGCAGCGCCTCGAACGCCTCGACCGTGGCCCGCATCCGTGCTCGGATCGCCGTTGGAGCTACGGCGTCGTGGACAGCCGCCCAGTCGAGGGCATGAACATCGACGACCGGCGGGATGGTGACCGGAGGACTGGCGAGTTCCACGGCTGGGTCGTCCATAGCTACGTCGGCTGTTGATGGCTTGGGCGTGAGCTCAATAAGCCCGACGTCGGACGGTTCAGCAATGGCGGGCACCTCCTTGGAGGAGCTCACGCCGGTTTCGATGTGCTCGTCACTCATGCGGCCCGCACGGCGAGCGGCAGCTTTGCAACACCTTTGGCCTCATTACCGACCGCGATCAGGTCACCCTGGCTCAGTGATCGTGAGACGGTGAGAGCACGGCCGTTGACGAGTGTCTGGTTCAGGGCAGTGGCGACCGGCACCGCGATCCACTGGCCGCTTGCGTTCCGCTCTATAACGCATTGTCGTTCGTCCCAGAACTCCGCATCCGCGCCAAACTGCCGCATCAACATCTTGCCGAGCTCGGTCCTGACCGCGAGCCGCAATGACTTGCCGGTGGGAGCAACCAGCTCAATCGCATTCGAGGCTAGAGGCGTGCGCGCAACGGGAGGCGCTGGCCGCGCCGTCGCTGGTTTCGCAGGGACCTTCGAGGGGGTGGGCTCTGTCGTCCTGGGCGGCACGGCAACCGTGGGTTTCGGCGGCACGATGGCGACGGGAGGCTTCCTGTCGCGTCCGCTTAAGGTAGCGCGCAACTGAGCCGCGGTCGGCCGGGCGGCGGGATCTGGCGAAAGGCAGCGGTGGAGTGCTGCACTTACGTCCGCATTGCTCGCCGGCCATGGCATCTCGCCCAGCAACGCCGGAGGCTCGGCCTTGTAGCCCTGGACCAGCCGGGCATAGTCGGCCTGATCCTCCGACCAGTAAGGATGCCGTCCCGCCAGCAACTCGTAAAGCATCAGCCCGCAGGTGAACACGTCGGAGGCCAGGCCAGGCACTGCGCCTTTAACCAGGTGCTCGGGCGAGCGAAAATTGTCTGTGCCGACATAGCCCTGGTGGCCGTGCCAGGGCGGTCTCCGATCAGCCAACACGGAGAAGTCCATATCGATCAATTTAAGCTGGTACTCGGCCGCGATGGTCGGGTCTTCGATCAGGTAGGCGTTGGCCGGTTTGAGATCGGCATGAACAACCTTGACGTCGTGCAAGGCACCAATTGCCGCGACGAGTACCTTAGCCCAGGTCGCATGGCGGCCCCAGACCGCAGGGTCGCTGGTGGGCGTCCTTCCGGTGAGCCGATGCTGCTCGCGTTCCTTGTCGAGCACCTGCTGAAGGTCGGCGCCGTTCTCGACGAACGTATATGCCTGAAAGTAGCAGGGGCCGCCCCAGATCTCTTCAAAGGCGTCGACCTGCGCTACGGCGAAGTTGTCGGCCTTGCCTCTAACGACGCGCGCCGACAGCTCCTTCTGGTAGGCCACGAAGTCACGATACCAGACCACGGTCGGTGCCGGTGACTTGTACTGCTTGAAAAAGACTTTCCTGCCCGTCGGTGCCTGCGCAGCGTAGGAGATCGCCATCATGCCGGGGCCGAACACTTTCGTTATACGGTACCCCCGGATGACGTCGCCGATCTTGAGCTTCTTAGCCATGATCTGCCCTACGGGTGCTTGCGGCTGATCAGAGCGCTACCGTTTCGGCAGAGCGAGAGACGCTGGCAGCGAGTTGCTTCAACGTGTTCCTGAAGTTGACGGGGTCTGCGGTGAATTTCTGCAAAGCCTCTTGCGGAGTCAGGCCTTCGAACTCGACGACCTCCCATTCAGACTTGTCGATCTGGCTCAAGCGATCATAGCCCTCGAAATTGGGTGCGAAGACGCTGAGGATGATGCGGTTCGCCATCACCACGTTGGCGACGTCCTGCAGTGATCCGCCTTTCGCCTCGGGGATGCTCATCGTCTCCTTGAACGAGGCATCGGTGAAGACGACGACTACGCGCGCCGCATCGCTGCGGTAACGCCATTTGGTTGCCTCGACGGTTTGCGAGCCCTTCGGCGTCGCCTCCATCGTCGCGACTTTGTACAGGGTGTCGAGTAGCGACTCCGGCTCGTCTCCACCGCCGTTGGCATCGAGCGCGGCTAGCTGCCCCTTGAGCTCGGCCGTATCGCGAACAAAGCTGTTGTCGATGATCCAAGGCAGCCCTTCGCTCTCGGCGCTTTCGAAATCTCGGTAGCCGACGACCTTGGCCCGCCAGTCTTTTACAGGCGCCGCGTTGTTCGCGTCGCCGCGGCTTAGCGAGTCGACAAACGCCTCGATATTCTGCCGCAGCGCATCGATGCACGGCGCCATGCTGCCGCTGACGTCGACAACGAACACGATGTCCGCAACACCCTTCGTCTTGGCACGGCTTTGCGGCGCCGCCGAACTAGGTGCCAGAGCCGCGACACCGGGCGAGCCCTCCGGCTCGAGCGCGCCCTCCAACGGGGTCGCGACTGTGTCAGCAGCAGCCACCTCCTCCGGAGCGGGTGTAACCGGGGACTCTGCACCGGGCGTCTCCACTGTGTCCTGAAGGTTCGAAGGCTCCGTGCCGTTCATCTGCTGCTCCGCGATCGACCTGGACGCCGAACATCGGATCCATTTCCAAGCGAACGAGGGGTCAGGACGTTGGTTCCGGGGCGTCCCGATCACACCAGCCACGCAGCCTAGAAGCTGAGGGTGACCGCGCTAATGGGCTATCCACCGGCTGGCCATTCTTCGCTGTGATCTGGGATGCGGGCTGTGCTGGTCAACGCTCCGACGGGCCGCGGGGAGCATGACCTGCAACCATCCCCTGCTGAGGCGGGTCGAGCAGGGCTACGAAGATCCGGAATCAGCCCTGACGCTTCTCATGCCGGCTTCGAATAGCCTCATGTGCTCACTTTCAGTGACCCCGTACCCGCCAGCTGCCAACGCACGAAGCGAGTCGGCGTCGAGGATGGTCGCTAGTCCACGAGTAGACCTGATAAGTCCGGCCCCCTCCAATTCGTGCAGCGCTGCCGTGACTGCGGTCCTGCGCACGCCAACCATGATGGCGATGTACTCGTGCGTGACCGGGAGCTGCTCCGATGCAATCCGGTCGCGATACATGAGGAGCCACCGTGCCAGCCTCTGCACGAACCGCTGATTTGCATTGCTAATCAGCCCTTCGGCGAGGTGCACCATCTTCACTTGGACAGAACGCAACAGGACATGGCGGAAGTCAGGATCGCTCTCGACGAGACGCCGGAACGGGTGCGCCTTGATCAAGATTCCAGTGATCCGATCCGACTGTACAACCGTGCTGTAGGGCCAACGCTCGCCACCCAAGACGAGCGGAGTGCCGCAAAAGCTCTCCGAGCCTGCGATGCCAATCGCCGTTCCGTGCCGCTCGTGGGGCTTGATGATGGAGGCCACCCCCTCCTCAATGAACAGTGCGGCCGTCATCGGCTGGTCGGCTCGGCTAATCACTTCTCCCTTGGACAGCACCGCGCGCCGGGAATGCGGGGCCATACGGCTCAGGGTCGCGTCACTCATCAATGCAATAAGTGCGTTTCCGCCCTGCTGGAGACTGCTGGCGTCCATGTTGGGTGGCCTTATCGGAATCGCTGTTTGGTGGACCGCTCTGCGGGACCTGTTCGCACCTGCTCCTGAATCCAGCTCCGAAATTCGGGAGCTGACGAGGAAACTGGCGAAAAACCTAAGCTCAGGAACACTCCCATGCCTCAGCGGCTATCAAGAGCGGCAAGTTACTGGTGGCTCCGATCTTCAGCATTGTAGCGGGCATCAAAAGCCGACACGCAGCTACAGCGCGGACAGAAGCTCTGAGGTGTGGCGTAGTGTAGCTGCCGAACGAACCTGTGATCATTTGAGCTTATCGGAATCGGCCTGCAGAAGATCGTTGATGCCCGCTGCGAGCGTTTCCAGCTTGTACGGCTTCCGGAGGATAGGAAACTCTCGCTGGTCTTTCGGTATGAACTGTTTGCTACTGTAGCCACTCGCGAGAAGAACCGGAAGGCTGCGATCTAACGCTCGAATCCGTTCGGCAAGTTCGAGTCCGCTGATCCCGGGCATCACGATATCCGAGAAGACAAGATCAACATGGTGGGCCTTTAGCAGCTCGAGAGCATCGTTCCCGCTTGGTGCCTCGATCACGTTGCAGCCCAAGTCATCCAGCAACTGGCGAGCGAAGTAGCGCACATGTTCGCTGTCCTCGACGACAAGAACCCTCAGGCCCTCAGGAATCTCGATCATCCCGTCCGCGCCAGCGTCAATCTTGCGTTGCTTGGCGGTCCGAGGAAGCCAAAGCTCGACCAGGGTGCCCACGCCAAGCTCGGAGTTAATCGTCGCCGTGCCGCCGGACTGTACGGCATACCCGTGGATCTGCGAGAGGCCGAGCCCAGTGCCCTTACCCGTCGGCTTGGTCGTGAAGAAGGGTTCGAATACCCGTTTCAGCGTCTCGGGCCGGATACCTTCACCTGTGTCACGGATCGACAGGGTTACTCCGTCGCCCTCAGCTCTAACCACGTTTCTGGTCGATATCGTGATCTTCCCGCCACTCGGCATCGCGTCCCGGGCGTTGAGCACCGCATTCACCAACGCTGCTTCGAGACCGGCTGAGTCAATCTCAACGAGCCATAGCGCCGGTGCGAGATCGAGTTGAAGTTCGTAGAGGCTTCCCAGCGTACGCTGCAGCATCTCCCCCGAAGCATCCAATCGGACGCTAAGATCGATGACTTCAGGCTCGAGCGGTTGGCGTCGCGCGAAGGCGAGAAGCTGGGACGTCAGGCTGGTAGCCCGTTCAGCAGTCTCCAGCATGACGCTCAAATAGCGGTTGCGCTTCTCGAGCGGCAGGTCCGGTTGCCGGAGCATGAAGTCCGCCGAGCCGCGCATCACGGTCATCAGGTTGTTGAAGTCGTGCGCGATCCCGCCTGCAAGCTCGCCTAGTGCCTGGAGCTTTTGTGACTGTAGAAGTGCTTCTTGCGTATGGCGAAGGTCCTGCTCCGCCTGCTTTTTGTCGCTAACGTCACGGGTGATCTTCGCGAAGCCGACATGGTCACCGGCTTCGTTGTAAATTGGATCGATGACGACATGGGCCCAGAACAGCGAGCCATCCTTTCGCACCCGCTGAGCCTCGGCTTCGAATTTTCCGCGTTCCAGGGAAGTCGCTAGTGCGGTCCCCGGGGTGCCTCGGACGCGATCTTCTTTGGTGTAGAAAAGCGAGAAATGCTGCCCCAGCACTTCGTTCTCGCTGTAGCCCTTGATTGCCTGTGCGCCAGAGTTCCAGCTTGTAATGCGGCCCAGCGTGTCGAGCATGTAAATGGCGTAGTCGCGGACTCCCTGGACGAGCAAACGAAGCTGCAGGGCGCTGTCGTAGGTCGCTTGTTCGAGGCGCCGTTTCTCGGTGATGTCGCGCGTGATCTTCGCGAAGCCAAGCAACGATCCGCAATCATTGAAAATTGCGTCAACAACCACGTGCGCGAGGAATTTGTGTCCGTCTTTGCGTAACCGCCAGCCTTCCATCTCGAAGCGCTTCTGCTCAGCGGCTGTCTTGAGAATGTGGGCGGGGAGGCCGGCGAGGCGATCCTCCGGTAGGAAGAATTTGGAGAAGTGCTCCCCGACGATCTCGTCGGCCTCATAGCCCTTGAATCGGCGCGCTCCCGCATTCCAGGTCGTAACGCGACCCTGCGGGTCCAACATGTAGATCGCGTAATCGGTGACAGCATCAACAAGGAGCTGGAACGTCTCGGCCGCGGGCTTCTGACCATTGTCCGGTGAATTCAAAATCTAATCCCGTGCTAGCCCCCCGGCTCAACACAACAGACCAAAGTCCATACTCCGCCTCTAGGGATCAGCAACAAAATTCTTATCGGCACTATCGGCAGGCCAGCCTTCTAGGCCTAGAATCCAGCCTCGATCGCCAGACGTAGCGCGTCCGCCGCATTGGCGACGCCCAAGCGTCTCACGAGAGCGCTCCGGTGCATTTTGATTGTCTTCTCCGTGAGGCCCATTTCTTCCCCGATCTGGCGATTGCGCAATCCGCGGGCCATGAGCCGGAGAACATTGCGTTGTTGACCGGTTAGCTGAGCCACCCGCTCGATTGCATTGGCGCTCGAACTCTCGGCAAGCTGAGCGTCGACCTCCATCTGACTGCCGACAAAATGGGTAACCCTCCCATCCTCGCCGAATATGGGAGCAATCATGATCGCGTTGACGAACTTGCTTCCGTCCTTTCGGTAGTTGAGCAGTTCGACGACCTTCGGCGTCGCTGATGCGACAGCTCGACTGAGCGCGGCGGAATGGGCAGGTTCGGTTTCCGGCCCGGCGAGAATCCTGCAATTCACGCCAATGAGCTCCGCTTCCGTGTACCCGGTCAGCTGCTCGAATTGCTGATTTGCGGCAATGATCGGGTTGTCCTCGGCTTGGGCGTCGGTGACGACCGAAGCGATAGGCGAGAGCCTGATTGACCTTACAAGCTCTCGTTCCTCGTCGCCGCGCGTCGTCAAATTACATCCATCCACCATGGTCCGGGCCGGACAATAGCACGGCCCTTCGAAGGAGCTACCCGGAAGCGGGAGGTAGCGGCTGAGGGTGCTGCGATCATCAATGGTGTGCTAGGTCGGACGGACGTGCCTTGCCCGCGCTAGCATGCTAGTAGCGAGTGGATGTCAAAGTCCCACAGTAATGCTGGTGTCGTCCATGTCGATGGGGCCCGATACGACTGGCACTTCCAGCGCGAACCACATCGATCAGATGACGAGGGTTCGAAGGGGATGACGATTGCCCTTCTTCAGCGAGACGCCCAGCGTGAGGCATGGGTGCAATTCCCGCCACCCAAGCGGCTGTTGAAGGGCTTGCCACGCGGTCGTCTCCAGCTCGATGATGCTACAATCGCTCGCTGCGTGCGTGCTGCGATGTCGGCCGGCTGGGAGCCCTCTACTCGTGGGAAGCGGGTGGTGGTCACAGTCGATGCCGTAGGCAATTAAGGCACCCGACGCAGAGGCTGGCCGGCGTGATCGAGCTGAAATCGAACTCCTGACGTGCGCTCGAAGTTGCTCGCTCAAGTACGCTCGACCTGATGCTGAACCTCGGCAGCCGCTCAGTTATGAGGATTGCGTTGTGCGGCCCGCCCAGATTGAAGCCGACGCCGGCTGTGGCCCGGCTCATTCGACCGGCACCTATTGCGTAGGCGGCGTCATCATGCCTGCTAACGTCCAGTCCATGGCCGTCTAAATCTCGGCGAGATACGGTTGCTTGGTCGAGCCAATTGCGGCACCGGCCACTCCGCTCGCCAGCATCAGCAGCAGGATTGTCAGTCGAGCGGGTCGGACGATGATCTCCGGTGGTCTCGAACTGGGAGAGGTCGGCGAACGGCATCTATCCCGTCCGACATGCGCAAAATCGCGCTACGTCCACGTCACTTTAGAGCCGTGAAACCGCGTAATGCTGCTGCAAGGCCTGCACCACGGCCTCGCTGTGTGCGGAGTCCCGCGCCTCGAACATCACCTCGAGACGCGCTGCCTGAACGCTCGGCGAGGTAAAGAGGCGGTGGTGCGACACTTCGATGATGTTGGCGCCCGCAGCCCCAATCCGGCTGGAGATCTCGCCCAGAATGCCCGGCCGATCGGGTATGTCGAACACCAGCCGCATCAGCCGACCGTCGCGCAGCATCACGCGCTGCAGAATGTTCGCAAGCGCGCGATTGTCGATGTTGGCGCCGCAGATCGGCACCCCGACTCGCTTACCCGCAAAGCGCGTCGGGTGCTGGATCAATGCGGCCACGCCGGCGGCACCGGCGCCTTCGGCGACGATCTTCGCCTCTTCCGCCAGCAACGCGACCGCATCCTCGATGGCGCGCTCGGACACCGTGAGCACCTCACACCCGTGCCGGCGCAGGATGTCGAGCGGCAAGCGACCGACCTCGCGCACGGCAATCCCTTCCGCAATGGTCGGACCACCCACGTTGACGGGGGCGCCGGTAAGCTCCTGCGCCATCGCGGAGTAGCTCTCTACCTCCACCCCAAACGTGGTGATTGGCGCGGCGGCGCCCGACGCAGCGATAGCGCACCCGGCGGCTAAGCCCCCGCCGCCGACGGGCACGGCTAGGGTGTCGAGTCCGGGGGCGTCCTCGATCAGTTCGAGCGCGAGGGTGCCCTGCCCTGCAATCACCGCCTCATCGTCATATGGGTGAACGAAGACGAGACTGTCTCGGGCCGCCAACTCCCGCGCATGCGTCGCAGCCTCGGTCAGGCTTTGGCCGTGCAGCACCACCTCAGCACCCCAGCGTGCGGTGCGGGTCACCTTGGTCGCCGGGGTGAACGCAGGCATTACGATCAGAGCGCGGATGCCGAGCAGCGATGCATGCCGCGCGACTGCCTGGGCGTGATTACCCGCCGACATCGCAACGACCCCCTGGGCCCGCTCCGCCGCGGTCAGGATCGCAAGACGGTTGGAGGCGCCACGTTCCTTGAAGGCGCCTGTCGCCTGCAGCGTGTCGAGCTTCAACCAGATATCCGCGCCGACATGCCGGCTGATTGCGTCGCTATAGATCGTGGGGGTGCGCACCACCGTTCCCGCGATACGCGAGGCCGCTTCCACGACATTGCGATGCTCGACCATACCGCTCACGTCCTCAATTTCGACTTAAGGCGGTGTGTTACCCCGCTGGAGGCGGGAGCTCACCAGCATTTTTTTCACAAGCCACGGCAACGCTCATGACGCGCTTCCTGGAGCTTCATCGATCATGGTTCCTGCGCACCGCAGGCGCAAAGCCTTGCGCGAGGTTGTCGATCAGAGCGCGAACGGCTGGTGGCAGTCCACGCCGCGTCGTGAACAGCACTGGACGATGCCAACCTGGGCGCGCCACGCCGGCAGCTTCCGCACCAGCTTACCCGGCTCGAGCGCGGAGCGGCAGACGTGATCGGGAAACAGCGCAGACCAGTCCCGCCGCGGCGGCGGCGAGCAGCTAATCCAGATGGGTGCAACCAAGGCGCGACCTACGCTGAGGTGAGATTAACGAACGGCAGGTTTTGGGAAGGCACGAACCTCGGCTGAATGGCCAAGACTGGGTCGAGATCCTCAAACCGGCGTAGCGGTCTGGCCGACAAATACGGAGTCCGGGCGCGAACAGGAAACTCATGCCGTGACCCATGGCAATGACGTGGTCCGACACCCCGCCGCCGTTTGATGGTGCCGCTCGACCGCAGTCGCGCGCCCTATGATCTTCAGACTGTTACAGGTGGAGCCGGGTCGAGGTAATTGGCCCGGAATGTTGCGGCGCCCGAGTTGTAGTAGGCAGCGGCCAGCGCGCGGTCGACTGCCGAGAGATCGCCGGCGTAAGCGTTGAACGCTTTCGCCTTTAGCTTGGGAAGGGAATCGAACCGTTTGTTGGCGAGGTCGAGTGCTCCAAAGGCACCGTAGCCCGCCGCCCTGACGACCGAGGCGAGCATTCGCAATGCCTCGACGTCTGTGGACACCAACGCCAAGGCGTGGTCCAAGCTCGGCAGGACGGATGCGAAAGAATTTGCCGTACCGAAGTCGGAGTGTCCTGCTCGAGCCTTATACTGATCTTGCAGGCTGCCTAGCAACGTCGGGGAAGTAGCTAGGGCCGTGACAAACGCCGGGGCGGCCGGCGCGGTGGCGAGCACATAATCGGCAAACGCCTTGTGATCGGCCAACACTGCCGCCTCACCGAGGACGCCGACCATGGACGCGAGCGCGTGCGCAGGGTTGCGCAATTCTTGGTAAAGCGCCGTTTCCCCGACCGCCTCCGCGTTTTTCAACAGCAGGGCCGAAACACGCATTTTGTCGGCGGGCGTGAGCGCAGTGAGGATCTCCGGGTCCGTCGTGACCAGCGCTGTGATCGCTTCCGCATTGGCATCGCTCGACGATTTGGGCGTGACGAACCTCTTCACGATCGTCGCCCTAGTCGCCGGTTGTTTTCGACCAGCGAGTGCTAGAACGAACTTCACCGCGTTCGCACTTGCGGTCTGGTCGGTACCTCCATGCAGGCCGGCTATCTTGGCGAGCAATTCTGGCATAGCCGCTTGGTCAAGGTTCTCCGTTTCCTGGTCCACCACCAGCGCGATGTCAGGCATCATTGAGCTGGGAAAAAAGTTCGGATCCGGCAGGCGAGCGACGATCGCATCAACCAACACCGAAGTCTGACGGATCGGCTGCGAGAGAAACTTCTGGACGGCCTCGGAGAACACATAGCGAGCCTCCTCCGCCGTGACGAGGTGGCCCGATGGATGCGCGGCCTTGTTCCGCTGCTTGTTGAGTTGGACCAGAATGTCGGACTCGAGCTGAGTGATAATAGCGTTAGTGCGCATCTGATCGATCAGCTTTTGCTCAAATACCTTCTGCGCGGCCGCATCCGGCTCAATCACGCTGAGCACTGCCTTAGCCGCCGCGTTGGACGACGAGACCGCGTGAAGCTTCATGCGCAAGCCCTCAAACAGGGCCGTATGGACGAGCACGATGCAGCCGCGATATGCACCGGCGCCATAGCAAATGAACGCCTCGCGGAGGTATGTCGCGATGTCCTTTTCGGGCACCGACGCGATAAGCTCTTCCATGTCCGTCAGTCCGGCCATTCTACCTCCGTCAGCCTCATCGCTCGGGCCGCAAATTGCTCAATCCGCTTAGGCGCGGCTGGGGTTCGTGGTTTGCAGGCGGCGAAGCGTGCCAGCAAGGCTAAAACAGGAAGGTGCTGTTGCTGGGGGCGCTGGGGTGGGACCCGACCGGCCCCGATCTGCTCACCGATCTCACCACGATGGACTATTCGGCGCTCACAGAGACCTGATCGGCCAACGCTGCTCGCTGGCTGGCTGGATCGCCGAGCCAGCGAGCGGCGTCATGACCCGCGCCCAAAGGGAAGCATCGGTGGTTTAGGCCCCATACGTGAATGAGCGGCGGTTTCGGGGTACCTTGAGGAGGTCTCTAACGGCGGGTTCTAGGGCTTGGTGGCCTGCCCGACACGGACCGAAGGGGACGCAAGCGCGCCGCGACCGCTGCGCAGCGACGTCGCACTTTCGTTCGCATTAGGTGGCGGCTCAGAAAGACGGACGTTGGTACTCGGGCAATTGCGGCGGGAAGTGACCAGGAGCATGGCTGCGCTATGACGCCGCTCGAACAGCTCGGAGTGACCATCCCGATCGTGCAGGCGCCGATGGCGGGCGTCTCCACGCCGGAGCTGGCGGCGGCCGTGTCGAACGCGGGCGGCCTGGGCTCGATCGGTATTGGCGCGACGGACGCGGCCGGTGCGCTCACGATGATCGAGGCAACGCGCGCCCGCACGGATCGCCCGTACAACGTGAACTTATTCGTCCATGCGACCGCCCAGGCAAGCCCTGCACGGGAGCAGGCATGGCTAGATGCGATGCGTCCTCTGTTCGAACGGTTCGACGCAGAGCCGCCGGCAGCTCTCCGCACGATTTACAAGAGCTTCGCCGATGACGACGAGATGCTGGCCATGCTGGTGCAGGCGGCCCCACCGGTGATCAGTTTCCACTTCGGTTTGCCGGCTCTCGATCGGATCGAGGCCTTGAAACAGGCCGGCTGCGTCCTGCTAGCCACAGCGACGAGCCTGGCCGAGGCACGCGCGGCCGAGAAGGCAGGCATCGACATGGTGATCGCGCAGGGCTGGGAAGCGGGTGGCCATCGGGGCGTGTTCGATCCGGCCGCCCCCGATGATCAGCTCGGCACGATGGCGTTGGTTCGCCTCGTCGTTGAGCAATCTGCGTTGCCAGCCATCGCGGCGGGCGGCATCATGGACGGGGCGGGTATCCGGGCGGCGCTCGCGCTCGGCGCCGTGGCGGCACAGCTTGGCACCGCATTCATCGCCTGTCCGGAGAGCAGCGCGGACACGGCATATCGCGAAGCTCTTGCGGGCGCGGGCGCGAGCCACACGGCCATGACCCGTGCGATCTCGGGCCGTCCGGCGCGGTGCTTGGCGAACCGGTTCACCGAATGGGAAGCGAGCGCGCCGGCCGAGGTGCCCGACTACCCGATCGCGTATGACGCCGGCAAAGCGCTGAATGCTGCAGCCAAAGCCGCGGGCGAGAACGGGTTCGGGGCGCAGTGGGCGGGACAGGGCGCGCCACTCAGTCGCACAATGGCGGCCGCGGACCTCGTCGCGCTGCTTGCTCGTGAGGCGACGCTGGCAGCTTAAGCGGCGATCGAAGCCTTTGCTGGGCAACCTTCCGGACCGCTCGACAGCTTCAGGTCGGGGTAGAACTGGGAGGAAACGGCGTCTGCTTCCGGGGAGAGCCGAAACCCGGCATAACGTACGGAAGCGGGTGATCACCGCTTTGAGCGGAGGGCAATCGGTGTGGTCACATGCAGGGCGAGCGACCTCACCATCGTCGCAGTTGCGGTTTTGTAGCTGATGAAGTGAGGTGAACTCAGGTGCGCCTCGTAGCTGGCCTGATCGGCGTAGATCTCCATCAGCCGGATGTGATCGGGTGCGTCCTTCAGGGCGACCGCGTTGAGCGTCAGAACGCCGGGCTCGAGGCGCACGGAGGCTTCGACCTCCTTGCGCGGCAGCGCCAAATAGGCGTCGAGCTGGGCCGGATCGATCTGAAGCTCGGCAAGCCGCACGATTGGCGTCGGGGTCGTCATCGCTTTCCCGTTCTGCGGCGGGGCCGCCGCTATCAGCGTTAACCCCAGCGCCACCGCTGTGACCCTGGGGTGGCGGGCAGGAGTCCTCGACAGCGGTTTCGGCCGGGGTGGCACGGCTTAGCCTCCGTTCCGAACGCTGCTGTATTCCGCGTCGGTGACCGGTTCGAGCCACTCGACGTTCTTGCCGTCCAGCGCTTCCTGGACGGCAATGTGCGTCATCGCTGTTGCCGGGGTGGCACCGTGCCAGTGCTTGTGACCCGGTGGGCACCAGATCACGTCACCGGCACGGATCTCGACGATCTCTTCACCCTCGCACTGGGTCCAGCCACAGCCGGCGGTGACGATCAGCGTCTGGCCGAGCGGGTGCGTGTGCCAATGCGACCGCGCGCCGGGCTCGAAGGTGACCGCTGCGCACGAGTGCCGGGCCGGTGCTGGCGGCGTTCAGCGGGTCAATGCGCACCGTCTTGGTGAAGTAGGTGGCCGGGCCGGGCTGAGAGGGCTGCGATCCTGCGCGCTTGAGTTCCATGCCAATTGTCCTTGTCTGTCTTGGTGTCGCGGTCGGGCGTGTCAGGCTCGGGCGCCCGGTCAGGCGTCCTTGAGCGCGTCCCGCGCGACGTTGACCGCGGCCATCGCGGTCGGCCAACTTGCATCGAACGCGGTGTGGGTAATCGCGGCGACGATCTCATTCCGGGTCAGGCCGTTCTCCAGGCCCTCGCCGAGGTGGAATCCGAGCTCGTTGTGACGGTACAGCCCGACCAAGGTGGCGATCGTCACGAGGCTGCGGTCGCGGGGAGAGAGCGCGTTGTCGGCCCAGACGTCGCCGAACAGCACCTGGTCGGTGATCTCGGCGAGCTTCGGCGCGATGTCGCCGAAGGCCTTGCGCGCGTTGGTAGGTTAGTCAGCCATGTGCTGCTCCTTCGTTGGTGCGAGTAGGGTGGCTCCTGGGTCAGGCTCCGGCGCGGCCTGTGCGGCAGAGAAGCGCCACCGCCGCCGCCGCGGTCAGGATTGCCGCACTCCCGAGAAACTCGATCCTCGGCCCGACGGCGTCATACGCTAGCCCGCCGACAGTCGCGCCCGACATGATGGCGAACTGGACCACGGCGACCATTAGGCCACCACCGGCTTCGGCGTGATCGGGAGCTGCGCGCGTCACCCAGGTCCACCAGCCGACCGGTGCCGCCGTGCCGACCAGCCCCCATACGGCAAGCAGGACCGCGACGACGGGAACCGACGTGCCGAACAGCGCAAGGGCGATCGCGGCGGCCGCCATCATTGCCGGGATCGCCGCGAGCAAAAGGTGGAGCCTGGGACCGATCAGGCGTCCGATCAGCGTGGTGCCGATGAACCCGGCGACGCCGACGACGAGCAGCAGCGACGATAGTGTGCCCAGACCGACATGTGTCACCTGCTCGAGGAACGGTCGAAGGTAGGTGTAAAGCGCGAACTGACCCATGAAGAGCAACGCCGAGGCGGTCAGACCGAGCAGGACGGTTCCGCGCCTCAGGAGAGCCAGCATGCCGCTGCCGTTGGCACGCCGCTCGGTCGGCAGCGCCGGCAACGCCAGAGCCTGCCAGATGGTGGCCGCGATCGCCATCGGCACGACGCAGAAGAAGGCGCCGCGCCAGCCGATCAGGCCACCAAGAAAGCTCCCGAGCGGCGCGCCGATCACAGTGGCAAGCGCGTTGCCGCCGTTGAGAATCGCGAGCGCCTTCGGCACAGCCTCCGCGGGCACCAGCCGCATCGCGATCGCAGCGGACATCGACCAGAAGCCGCCAATCGCGATTCCGAGGACCGCCCGGCCGAGCATCAGCATGGCGTAGCTCGACGCGTAGGGCACCAGCGCGCACGACACGATCAACAGAGCGGTCAGCCCGAGCAGCACCAACCGGCGGTCGACACCGTTGATCAGCCGACCGAGCGACAGACTGGCCGCCATCGCGAACAAGCCGGAGATCGCGATCGCCTGACCCGCCTGGCCTGCCGAGAGGTGAAGGCTGTCCGCGATAGGGCTAAGCAGGCTGACCGGCATGAACTCGGACGCTACCAGCACGAAGGTGCAGAGCGTCATGGCGTAGATCGCGCCCCAGGCCGCCGGCGGCGCGGCATGGGTATCGTCGGGGGCGTGCGCCAGGGCAGCTGTCGTCACAGGAAATCTCCTCGAGCCTAGCGCGGCAGCGCATCGTATTCTCAAGGTAGGCCGCCCGGCCGCCCGGCATTAGTCCCGCTGCTCTCCATGGACCTGTGAGCAGCGCTCAACATGGCGGGTCAGAGCCCGAGGGGCCGCAACTCCCTGATCAGGTCGATCATCGCCCGGAGCCCGGTCGGCACATGCCGCCGGCTGGGGTAGTAGAGCTCATATCCGGGACCGGTGGTCGACCATGTCCCCAGCACCACCGACAGCGCGCCCGATGCAACATAGGGAGCGAAGAGCGGCTCAACGCCATAGACCAGCCCCGTCCCGCCAAGCGCCATCGCCAGCATGGCGCGGCCATCGTCGGCGGTGATGCGACTGGTAACCGGCACGACGAATTCCCCGTCTGGCCCTTCAAACTCCCACCGGTAAATGCGATCGTCTCCAAGCCGCACGCCGATACAGCGATGCTGGGCAAGGTCGCTTGGGCTGGCGGGGGTGCCAAACCGCTCGAGGTAGGCCGGCGAAGCAGCGACGACCCAGCGCAGGTCGGCGGACAGCCGCTGCGCGATCATGTCCTCCGGCACCGTACCGCCATGCCGGATACCCGCATCGAACCCTGCACCGACCACATCGACAATGCGGTTGCTCGCGACAATGTCGACCTCGACATCCGGATAGCGGTCGGCGAACGTCGCCATCACCGGCCCGAGCAGCAACGTTGCTGCATCGGCGACGACGTTCAGGCGAATTCGACCGGCCGGCGTGTCGCGGAAGCGGTTGAGGCTTTCCACCGCCAATTCGATCTCGGTGAAAGGTCGCTCCATGGCATCGCGTAAAGCCTCGCCAGCTGCGGTGAGCGTGACGCTGCGGTTCGTGCGGTTGAGCAAGCGAACCCCGAGCCGGCTTTCCAGTCCCTTTAGCGCATGGCTCAGACCCGACGCGGTAACACGCAGCTCCAAGCCCGCACGGCTGAAGCTGCGATGCCGAGCAATCGCAAGGAAGTAGGTGAAGTCGGCGAGATCGGATCGGCTGGGTGGCACTGCGTGGGTGTGAGATGCTCGCGGGCAGAAGGCAATCACCGCTCACGGCATTACTCTGGGATCAGTGCCTTCCCTGGATGAACAGATGACCGAAGTTGGGAGGCCAGCGAGGAGGTGTGAACGTCCGAAACTGGGTCAGAGGAGCCGGTCGCGGTCCTCCGGCCGCGGGAGCCAGCAGGTTTTCCGCCGGCCGAACAGTCGGTATCGGTTCCGCGCGACCCAGCGATAGACTGAATCACGGAGAGCACGCGGGACGAGCCGGGCGGCCGCGGCGAGGGTACGCCACGGCCCGCCCAAGCCGTCATAGATGGCGAGCACCGCGTCGCTGTCGCGCTGGATGCAACCTGGCTCAACTATGATGATGGTGTCGGGATCATCGGGGTCGACGTTGTGCTGCAGCGCGAGCGCGCGGCCGGCCTCGCCCTGGATCGAAGCAAGGCGGAAGCGGCGACGGCGGTCGTGGCGCAGCACGAACTGTGCGTTGGCGGAGCAGAGCACGCACAGAGCGTCGAACAGGATAATCGGGCGGTCGTCGCTCATGCTGCGGCTTCTAGCAGGGGAATGTTAAAGGAGCCTCCGCTCGGCCGCGACGGCGCGTCGAGGATCGCTGGCAGAGTGGGAAGATGCACGCCGTAGCTCGCGAGAGCGGTCTCGACCCCGGTCCAGCCGACCGTCTCGCCAGCGTCGAAGGCGGCCAAGCCCTTCGCGATCCGCTCGGCGGTGCTCGCGAAATCGGCGAAGGCGAGCGGGCGGGGCAGATACGCGAAGGCGATGCGCGGGCGGCGCGCGATGCTCCGGGCGAGCGTCCAGTCGCACGCCGCGAACGCCGCCTCGACTGCGGGACCGACGATCGCCTCTTGCTCCCAGCGAAAGAACGTTTCGAACAGCGCGCGCCGCTCGGCCGCGGACAGGCGCACGCCGCCGCGCCGCGCCGCGTGGCACCGGGCCATGGCCGCGAGCAGCTCGGGCGCGACCAGCGCGTCGGCGGCGTCGGCGAGCGCGGGCCGGGCGGTCAGCTGATAGACGAACCAGGTCTCGACGCAGACGCGCCGGTTGATCTCCCGGAACGCATCGGCCAGTCGCTCGAGTTCGGCGATGCGGCGCTCGGCCGCGCGCGGACCGGAGAGGAGGCGGGCAGCGATCCGGCCCCGCGCCAGGTTGCGACGGAAATGGCCGCCGCCCCAGAGCGCGCCATGCGCCGCAAGGAGCGGAAAGGCGTGGTTCCCGCCCGAGTGGCGGTAGAGATGATGATAAACTGCCGCGCGCTGGGCAAGGTCGCCGGCGCGACCGGCTAGCGCGACGGCCTGGGCGCGCAGACCGCGCACCTCCTCCTGGTCGGCTGGGCTCATGCCAGCTTCTCCGAAACGGGGCGCAGTCGGCCCGAATAGCGGATCGCCCGCCCCAGCCAGGGCAAGTCGACGGGAATGTCGAAGGCCAGGGCGCCGTCCTCCTCGCGCTCGGTCGCGATGCAGCGAGGGGTGGCCCAGGCCGGAAACGTGACGCCGGCGAGGCGCACCGCCGTCAGCGTCTGACGCAGCGCACCGCCGACCCCGTCCACGCGGAACAGGAGCGTCGCCCAGCCCATCCGCTCGACGAGCAGCCCGTCTTCCGTCCAAAGGTCGCTGGCGTAGCGACGTCCGGCGAAGTCGCGCGTCCAACGCTCGGCGTCGCCTCGCGGCTCGAACCGCAGCGACACCGGCACGTCGCGCCCCGAGCGGGGCAGGCGCAACAGCTCGCACAACAGCCAGGCGACGGGGTTCCGGCTCCGACGCACGTCGGCGTGGCCGGTCCAGGCCGGGGCGGCGCCGCCATGCGCCCGGACGACGGCGGGGGCCAGGAAGGCGAAGGCGGGTCCGAGGAGCCGCGGCAAGGGCCCGACCTCGGTCGCGGCCCGATCGATCGCAAGCGAACGCATCGCGGTCACGCCTGACGCGGGCTGCGGCTCCACACCGCATAGCCCATGCCGATGAGGGCGAGCAGGACGCCGGTGAGCGCGGCGGACACCGTGCCGCGGACGAGCAGCGCGGCGTCCGTCACCATCCCGCCGATCGACACTATCAGCATGGGCGCGAGCACCGTCATGACGGTTGACCACACCGTCCAGAAGCGCGAGCGCTCCTCCGTCCCGCAGATTTCGCCGAGCAGGATCCTGAGCGGCCGCCAGAGGATGGCGGCGGCGAGCGCGGCAATGCCGAGGGTCAGCGCATAGGTGAGCACGAGCGCGGCGAGCGGCGTCAGCATGGGTCGGTTCCTCCGGGCCGGGATGGCCCATGCCGATTCATCAGCACATGGCATGCCAGTTGCTCCGTTCCGGCCGGGAGCCGCGGAAAACTGTGGTTCCGCTATGGTTCGGCAAGGATCGGGTGCTAACGTCGTGAACAGGAGGGCGGGCTGGCGGTGTCAACTATGGATATAGCGGCAGGTGTGTCGGCCTATCTGGCGGTGCTGGGGCTGACGGCGGCGGCGAGCCTCGCGATCGCGTTGTTTGTCCTGCTGCGCGCGCGCGAACTGCCGGGCGCGCTGCTCCTCGCCGCGTTTCTAGCGGGCGTGGCAGTCTGGAGCGTGGCGCAGGCGCTGCCCGCAGCGCTGGGCCCGCCGGCCGCGCCGGTCGTCACCCGGCTGATCGCGCTGTCGCCCCTGCCGGCGGCGGCGTTCATCCATCTTGTTTTCGCCTATGCGCTGTGCGGCATGCTGCGACCGGTCGCGATGGCGAGCTACGCGGCGGCGGCGGTGGCGACCTCGGCGGGGCTGGCGCTCGGTGTCGGCGCGGTCATACCTTGGCGCGGCTTTCCGGGCATGTTCACGCCGTCGCCGGTCGGATGGGGCGTGCTAAGCGTCGCTGCGGCGCTGTCGGTCGCGGGGCATCTCCGGCTAGCGCAGGTTTGGTGGACGGAGAGCGGCGCGCGGGGGCGGCAGGCGGGCGCGGTGTTCCTGTCGAGCGGGATCGGCCTTTTCGCGATCAGCGGCTTCGCCTTTCCCGCGCTCGCCGTCGACGCCTATCCCTGGCCGGTGCTGGCGCTGCCGCTCTACTCGGTCGCTTTGGTCTACGGTATTCTCCGCCACCGTTTTATGGCGGTGAACCTCTGGGCGAGGCGCGCGCTGGCGTGGGTCATGCTGGTCCTGTTGGCGGGGCTGGTCAGCGCGGGGGTGGCGAGCCTGCCCGTGGCGCTGATCGGGCGGCCCGCAAGCGTGATGGGCGCCTGGGCCGCGACCACGGCGGCGCTCGCGCTCGGCGTCGCGCTGCTCGTGCCACTCAAGCGGCTCGCCGACCGCATCGTCTTCCCGGGAGGCCGTGTAAGCGAGGCGGACCTAGAAGCATGGCGGACGGCACTGGCCGAACCCGGCGACGCGCCCGCGCTGGAGGCGCGCGCCCAGGCGCTGCTCGCGCGGCGGCTGGGGCTGGGAACGGAGGAGGGCGCGCCCTCGATCCGCGTCGACGGCGAGACCGCGCGCCTGGAGGGCTGGGACGAGGCGCCGCCCGCCACCCGCCACGTCGCCGAACGGTTCGCAGGCGTGGCGGCGGAAGCCGCGCGCCGCATCGCCGCGGCGGCCCGGCTCGTCGAGGCGGAGCGCGACCGCCAGCAACAGGCGCGGCTGGCCGAGTTGGGGGAGCTCGCCGCCACCGTCGCGCACGACCTGCGCAACCCGCTCGGCATCGTGAAGATGGCGGCCGTCGCCGCCCCCGCCGACACCCGCCGCGAAATCGGCGAGCAGGTCGAGCGGATGGACCGGCTCGTCACCGACATCCTTGACTACGCCCGCGCCTGGAAGGTCGCGCCCGCCCCGCTGCGCCTCGCCGAGCTGGCCGTCCAGGCGGGCGTGGAGGACCATGTTCCGCCCGACCTGGTCGTCCCGGGCGACCGGCGCGCGCTCGCGCGCGTGGTCGCCAATCTAATCGACAACGCCCGGGCCGCGGGCGGAAGGGTCGCGATCTTCGCCGAGGCGGGACCGCCCGCGACGCTCGACATATGCGACGACGGGCCGGGCGTTCCGCCGGAAATCGTCGACAGCCTGTTCCGCCCGTTCGTCTCACGTCGTCCGGGCGGGACCGGGCTGGGGCTGGCCATCGTCCGGCGCATCATGGAGGCGCATGGCGGCGGGGTCACTCTGGCGCGGCGGCCGGGCTGGTCGACCTGCTTTCGACTCACCTTCGGAGAAGCGCGATGAGCGGCGTGTTGCTGGCGGACGACGAGCCCGCCTTTCAGCGGCTAACGGGCGCGTGGCTGCGCGACCTGGGCCATTCCGTGCGCGTGGCGGGCGACGGCGAAGCGGCCCGGCGGCTCCACCGCGAGGCACCCGCCGACCTCGTGCTGCTCGACCTCGCCATGCCGCCGCACCATGATCCCGAAAAAGGGTTGGAGCTCATCGCCGACTTCGCGCCCGCGCCGGTGGTGGTGATGACCGGCCATGCCGACCACGCCCTGGCTTTGAAGGCCGTGGACGCCGGGGCGTGGGATTTCCTGGCCAAGCCGGTGGATCCCGACATGCTGCGCATCGTCGTCCAGCGCGCGACCGAGCGCGCCCGGCTTCAGCGCGAGCTGTCCGAGCTCAGGGCTCAAGGGGGGGCGGCGGAGGATATGGGGCTGGCGGGCACGAGCCCGGCGATGGCGGCCTTGCGTGACCTGATCCGCCGAGTCGCACCGACCCGCCTGCCGGTGCTGGTGCTGGGGCCAAGCGGGACGGGCAAGGAGCTGGTCGCACGGGCGCTCCATCATGCCTCTCCGCGCGCGGAGCGGCCGCTCGTCACGATCCACTGCGGCGCGCTGCCAGCGGAACTGCTCGAGAGTGAGCTGTTCGGGCATTTAAAGGGCAGCTTCACCGGCGCGGTGGCCGACCGGCCGGGGCTGGTTGAGGCGACGGCGGGCGGTACGCTGTTCCTCGATGAAGTCGGCGAGATGCCGCCCGCGATGCAGGTGAAGCTCCTCCGCTTCCTCAACGATGGGACATATCAGCCGGTCGGCGCGCGCGAGCCCCGAGTCGCGGAGGTGCGCGTGGTCGCCGCCACCCATCGCGACCTGCGCGCCATGGTCGCCGAGGGAAGTTTTCGCGAGGACCTCTACTACCGGCTGAAGGGCGTGGAGCTGCGCACGCCCGCGCTGGACGAGCGGCCGGGCGACGTGGCGCTGCTCGCACATCTGTTTCTCCGCCGCGCCAGCGGAGCCGCCGCCCGGTTCACGCCCGAGGCCTCGCGCTGGCTGGCGGCGCGGCGGTGGCCCGGCAATGTCCGCGAGCTCCGGTCAGTCGTGGAGTGCGCCGCGGCGCTCGCGTCGGGCAGTCCGACCGGCCTTGCGGTGGATGCGGCCGATCTGGCCTTCGCCGCGGGCGAAACGCCACTGCCCGGCGTGCCAGCCGGCCCAGCCGGGCGTCAGAGCTTGGAGGCGGAAGTCGCGGCGCTCGAGCGCGTCCGGATTGAGGAGGCGTTGGCGCGCACAGGACATAACCACACCCATACTGCCCGTGAGTTGGGGCTGTCGCGGGTGGGGCTGTTGAAGAAGCTCGACCGCATGGGGCTACGTTGACGGGGCGCGTCGTAGCATCGGGAATATGGAGAGACAGCCGATGTACAGCCGCGGACTCAGCTCAGTGACCGAGCGTCTGCTTTAGGGCGGCTCTAGCGTTGAGCTGAGCGTCCGCTTGTGGGTCTAATCTATGAACGCGTCATCCAGTCAGGTCAGCTGTGCCCAGCTTAGGTCAAAGCGGGCGAGGTACTTTCGCAGCCGGTCCGCGTCGTTCGACGAAGTCTTCTGTGCTCGTGAGGCGATGAACAGCACACGGCCTGCCTCCGATAACGAGCGGCTCGCTCGGCAAGTGGCGACGACGTGCGCGAGCTGGACGCGGTCGAACGGGTCGAGTGTGGCGAGGGCCGCGTCTGGCAGCAAGTCCGCGAGCTGGTCGGTCTCGACCTGGTTGCCGGACCAGAGACGCTTCAGCCGTGCGATCTCCGACTCCACGCAAGCGAGGTCGATACGGCCCTTGGGGCTGAACGTCGCCATGCGGGTGACGCTGGCGGCGAGGTCGCGGAAGTTGCCGGGCCAGCGCGCTTCCGGGCCGGTGGCATAGGCAAGGTAGCGTTCGCGCGCTTCCTTGTTGAACGTCACCCGGTCGCCCTCGCGCTCGGCGTGGCGGTCGAGTTCGTAGTCGAGGTTCGGGGCAATGTCCTCGCGCCGGTCGGCTAGGCCGGGGAGCGCGAAGGTCCACAGGTTGAGGCGGGCGTAGAGATCGTCGCGGAAGCTGCCCTGCGCCACGCAGGCGGCGAGGTCGCGATTGGTGCCGGCGATCAGCTGGAAGTCGCTCTCCACCTCCTTGTCCGAGCCCACGGGCAGGAAGCGCTTGTCCTCGATGGCGCGCAGGATCATCGCCTGCTCGTCGAGCCCGAGCTCGCCGATCTCGTCGAGGAACAGCATGCCGGTATCGGCCGAGCGGAGCAGCCCCGGCCGGTCGGCGACCGCGCCGGTGAAGGCGCCCTTCCTGTGCCCGAACAGCGCCGACATCGCGCCGTCGCCCTTCAGCGTGGCGCAATTCACCTCGACCAGCGGCCCCTTCACCTGGCGGCGCGCGCGCTTCAGTTCATAGATGCGGCGCGCGAGCTGGCTCTTGCCCGCGCCGGTCGGGCCCATCAGCAGCAGCGGCGCCTTGGAGCGGATCGCCACCTGCTCGATCTCGTCGATCATGCGGTTGAAGGCGGCGTTGCGTGTGTCGATGCCGGACTTGAGGAAGCTCGTGCTCTCGGCGGTCGCCGCAGCGAAGCGGGTGGCGATGCTGTCATAGCGCGACAGGTCGAGGTCGATCGCGGTCCAGGTGCCCGCCGCCTCGGTCGTGCCACGCCGCGGCTGCGTCTGGAGCAGGCGGCCGGGCAGGTAATGCGCCTCGGTCAACAGGAACAGGCAGATCTGCGCGACATGGGTGCCCGTGGTGATGTGGACGAGATAGTCCTCCGCCTCCGGATCGAACGGATAGGCGCGGGCGAAGTCGAGGAGCTTGCCGTAGACCTCCTCGAAATCCCAGGGGTCGGCGAAGTCGATCACGTGCGGCTCGACCCGCGTCTCGGGCGAGACGGCAGCGATATCCTCGGCGATGTAGGTGGCGAGGCGGGTGTGCTGCACGCCGTGAAGCAGGACGAAGCGGTCGACGCGCAGGTCCTCGTGCATCGTCAGTCCGACCGACGGCCGCCACTTGTTCCAGCGCGACGGGCCGAACTTGCTGGCGTCCAGGGTGGAGCCGAGAAAGCCAAGGACGACGAGCGGTTTCATGCTGATACGCTAGGATAAGAAGAGATACGGGTCGATAGTGTTTTGCGGCCTCGGACTGCAACCTACCGGGCGAGCGGCCCTAGTCACATCAGGAGAATGCTCGCTATCGCAGATGCTTAGAAGATTTCTGATCCTGGTGCCTGCCAGTTGGCACGCCCCCTGCAAAACTCCTCACGTCGGATCGGAAGCGGTTCGGCGGATACGCGGCAGGGGCGGTCGGAATGGGCCGGCCGCCCCGAAGCGAACAGGGCGTAGCTCAGGCTGCGTAGAGCGTCCGCCTTGGGAGCGGAAGGTCGCAGGTTCAAATCCTGCCGCCCTGACCAGATTGGAGGGTTGGACGATGGCCAACAAGGGATTGTTCGCGAGCGCAGTGGCGAAGCTGCTGCCCCAAAGCGCGTTGGTGCCCGATGCGGTGAACCGCGAGGCGGCGCCGGCCTATGTCTATGGGCCGGAGGCGAAGCTGGCGCAGTTGGCCGCGACGGGCACACTCGCCGACAGCTTCTACGCGACCGCGGAACAGCACCTCGCCGAGGCGCTGGAGGCGGCACGCGGGTGCGATCCGGCATTCGTCGCCAAGGCTGCCGTCTACGCCCGCCAGGTAGGCGCGATGAAGGACATGCCGGCGCTGCTCGCGGCGTATCTCACCGTTGCAGAGCCCGACCTCGCGGTCCGCGTGTTCGGGCGGGTGGTCGACACCGGGCGGATGCTGCGCAGCTATGTGCAGATCCTGCGCTCGGGCCAGGTCGGGCGGACGTCGCTCGGCTCGCGGCCGAAGCGGTTGGTGACGCAGTGGCTGGAGCGCGCGTCCATTCGCGACCTGTTGGCCGCGGCGACGGGCACGTCCCCGAGCCTCGCCGACATCGTGCGGATGGTGCACCCGAAGCCTTCGGACGCCGCTCGACGGGCCTTCTACGGCTGGCTGATCGGCAAGCCGTATGACCTTGCCGCGCTGCCGGCCGAGATCGCCGCGTTCGAGGCGTGGAAGCTTGAGCCGTCAGGACCGCTGCCGCCTGTGCCGTTCGAATGGCTCACCGCGCGTCCGCTAACCGCGGAGCAGTGGGGCGAGCTGGCGGGGCGGATGGGCTGGCAGGCGCTCAGGATCAACCTCAACACGCTGGCGCGTAACGGCGCGTTCGGCGTGGCGGGGGTGACCGAGACGGTTGCGGGGCGGCTTGCTGACCCCGTGGCGCTGACCAAGGCGCGGGTGCTGCCCTATCAGCTGCTGGTCGCGTTGCGGTCGGTCGGCGAGGACGTGCCGCTCGCCGTGCAGGCGGCGCTGGAGACGGCGCTCGAGGCCTCGCTCGCCAAGGTGCCTGAGGTCGCGGGCAATGTGGTCGTCTGCCCGGACGTTTCGGGCTCGATGAGCTCGCCGGCGACCGGCTACCGCAAGGGTGCGAGCTCGACGGTGCGGTGCATCGACGTGGCGGCCTTGGTCGCGGCGGCGATGTTGCGGACCAACCGGCACGCCCGCGTGCTGCCGTTCGAGGTCGGGGTCGTGAAGGTGGCGCTCGATCCCAACGCCCGCCTTGCCGTCAACGCGGCGAAGCTGGCGGCAATCGGTGGGGGCGGGACCAACGTGTCGGCGGCGCTTGGCGTCCTCAACAAGGAGCGGGCGGCGGTGGACCTGGTGGTGATCGTGTCGGACAACGAGTCCTGGGTCGACGCCCGGCGCTCCGGCGCGACGGCAACGATCCAGGAATGGGAGCGGCTGAAGCGTCGTAACCCGAATGCCAAGCTCGTCTGCGTCGACATCCAGCCGCACGGGACGACCCAGGCGGCGGGTCGAGCGGACATCCTCAACGTCGGGGGCTTCTCCGACGCCGTGTTTGAGACGGTAGCGCGCTTCGCCGAAGGGCAGACGCGCGACTGGGTCGAGCTGGTCAACGAAACGGAGGTTTGAAGAACAGGCCGTGGCGAATGCCGGGGGGAGTACATGTCACCAGGGGAAACCCGCACGTCCAGAGTAGAGCAGCCGGGAAACCGGAAGATGGGGTTCGAGACCCCCGGCAGACACCGTAGCTCAAAGGACACTCTCGCCACCCCTCGTCGCCACGGCCTACCAACACACACGGCGAATGCCGGCAGGACTACATGGTGTCGCGGGTTCGAGTCCCGCCCCGCGCAAGCGGGTAGCTCAGCTGGGTAGAGCACAAACCGTCCTCCATCACCTCGTCGCCGTAATCAAACAAGCTGGCGAATGCCGGCGGGACTACATCGGTATAGGCGGTTCGACTCCGCCCCGGGGCAACCCGGAAGTCTCGCCACTCTCGTCGCCAGACCTAAGTCAACGCCGGCGAATGCTGGCGGGACTACATGGGAGAGCACCCGTGCTTGCCACGGGAGGTCGGCGGTTCGATCCCGCCTCCGGTTCGCCGGATAGCTCAGAAAACGCGGTCTCGCCGAACCTCGTCGTCGGCAACGAACGAACAACAAGCGTGGCGAATGCCCGCGGGACTACATCGGACCTTGAGGGTCGCCGGTTCGACTCCGGCCGGGGCTTCGGCCCCGTAGCTCAGCGGTTAGAGCATCAGGCTGTCTCGCACCCAATCGTCGCCACGACCGGATACAAGGACCCAAGACCATGACGACGACCTACGAGTTCCAGCCCGTCGAGGGCGGCGTGCCGATCAAGAGCTGGACGCGCGGCGTGCCGGTCGACGACAAGGCGCGCGATCAGCTCGCGCGGGCGGCGCAGATGCCGTTCGTGTTCAAGCATGTCGCCGCCATGCCCGACGTCCATGTCGGCATCGGCGCCACCGTAGGCTCGGTGATCCCGACCAAGGGCGCGATCATCCCGGCCGCGGTCGGGGTGGACATCGGCTGCGGAATGATGGCGGCGCGCACCTCGCTGATGGCGAGCGACCTTCCGGACAATCTAGAGGGGGTCCGCTCGGCGATCGAGCGCGCCGTCCCGCACGGCCGCGACGTGAAGCAGGGCAAGCGCGATCCGGGATCCTGGGGTTCGCCCCCGCCTGCGATCGTGGAGGCCTGGGCTACGCTGGCCGCGCGCTTCCAGCTTATCACCGACAAGTACCCGAAGCTGGCGAAGACCAACAACATGGTCCACCTCGGCACTCTAGGCACCGGCAACCACTTCATCGAGCTGTGCCTCGACGAACACGGAGCCGTGTGGGTGATGCTGCACTCAGGCTCGCGCGGCGTCGGCAACGCGATCGGCAGCTTCTTCATCGAGCTGGCGAAGCAGGACATGCGCCGCTGGTTCGTGAACCTGCCCGACGAGGACCTCGCCTATTTCCCGGAAGGCACCGATCATTTCGACGACTATGTCGAGGCGGTCGGCTGGGCGCAGGACTATGCGGCGCTGAACCGGCGGACCATGATGACCAACGTCATCGCCGCGCTGCGGGGTGCGATCGCCAAGCCGTTCGAGGCGGAGCTGGAGGCGGTGAACTGCCACCACAACTACGTCACGCGCGAGAACCACTTCGGCGAGAACGTGCTCGTGACCCGCAAGGGCGCGGTGCGTGCGGCCAAGGGCGTGATGGGGATCATCCCGGGCTCGATGGGCGCCAAGTCGTTCATCGTGCGGGGGCTGGGCAACCCGGAGAGCTTCGACAGCTGCTCGCACGGCGCCGGCCGGGTTATGAGCCGGACCCAGGCGAAGAAGCTGGTGACGCTCGACGAGCACATCGCCGACACCGCGGGTGTCGAATGCCGCAAGGACGAGGGCGTGATCGACGAAACGCCCAAGGCCTACAAGCCGATCGAGGCGGTGATGGCGGCGCAGGCCGACCTGGTCGAGATCGTCCACACGCTGAAGCAGGTGGTGTGCGTCAAGGGCTGACGTACACCACCCCAAGGGGGTTCCATGGATACGGTGCAGGAGGACGCGATCGCGCCCGCGATCCGTCAGGAGATCGACGTGCGGCTGACCGCGATCGAGGAGGAGCACGACGTGCGCCTGTTGCTGGCGGTCGAATCCGGTTCGCGCGCCTGGGGCTTCCCGTCGCCCGACAGCGACTATGATGTCCGCTTCGTCTACGTGCGGCGGCGCGACTGGTATCTGTCGCTCACGCCCGGTCGCGACGTGATCGAGACGCCGATCGAGGACGAGATCGACCTGAACGGCTGGGACATCCGCAAGGCTCTCGGGCTGCTGCTCAAGTCGAACGCGGTGGTCAGCGAGTGGATCGGTTCTCCGATCCGCTACCGGCCCGACCACGCGGTCGTGGCCCAGCTGGCGGGGCTGGCCGATGCGGTGCTCGATCCGCGTGCGCTGGCGCAACACTATGCCGGCCTCGGCCGCAACGCCGCAGATCGCTGGCTGGCGGGCGACGATGCCGTGCCAGTGAAGAAGTACTTCTACGCGCTGCGCCCGGCACTGGCGATCCGCTATCTGCGCGAGCGACCGGGCGAGCGCCCGCCGATGAACCTGCAGGCTTTGATCGCTGCTGTTGAGTTGCCGCAATCGCTCGCGACGCAGATCGATGATCTGGTCGAGGCCAAGCGGCGGACCAACGAGCGCGCGAACGGGACGCGGCTACCGGACCTCGATGCGCTCATCCGCGACGAGCTCGCGCGTGCAGCTGAGGTTCGGGCAACGACGCCCGACCCCCAGCTTCAGGCAGAGGCCGAAGGGCTGTTTCTGGAACTGGTGAACACATGATCACGATCGACGGATCGGAAGGCGAGGGCGGAGGACAGGTGGTGCGCAACGCGTGCGCGCTGTCGCTCGTCACGGGCGAGGCGGTGCGGATCACGGACGTCCGCGCGCGCCGGTCGAAGCCGGGGCTGATGCGCCAGCACGTAACCGCGATCGAGGCGGCGTGCGCGATCGGCGGGGGCGAGTGCGAGGGGCTGACGGTGGGCTCGTCCGAGGTTACCTTCCGGCCGGGGCGGGTCACGCCCGGCGAGTACCGGTTCGCGGTCGGCACCGCGGGCTCGACAGGGCTCGTGCTCCAGACGGTGCTGATGCCGCTGCTGCTGGCGGGCGCACCTTCGCGGCTTATGCTGGAGGGCGGCACGCACAACTTCGGTGCGCCGCCGTTCGACTTCATCGACCGCGTCTTCCTGCCCATCACCAACCGGATGGGGCCGCGGGTCGATGCAAAGCTGGTGCGCCATGGCTTCTACCCGCGCGGAGCCGGCCGGATCGAAGTGGAAATCGAGCCCGCGCCCCTACGGCAGATCGAGGGCTTGGCGCGAGGCGCGGCGCTGGGGGTGAGCGCGTGCGCTTTGTTCGCCGGGCTCCCGTTCTCCATCGCCGAGCGGGAGATCGCCGTCGTCCGTAAGGACCTCGGCTGGTCGGAGCGGGAGAGCTACGTCCGCGAGCTGCCCGAAGACCAAGGTCCCGGCAACATCCTGCTGCTCGAGGCCCGCTTCGAGCAGGCGACGGAGGTCGTTAGCGGCTTCGGCCGGCTCGGCGTGACGGCCGAGAGCCTTGCGCGTCAGGCGTGCGCGCGAATGCGCGGCTATCTCGCTTGCGACGCCTTTGCCGGGCCGTATCTCGCCGATCAGCTGCTGCTGCCGATGGCGGTCGCGGGCGGCGGCGCGTTCACGACTGTGAAGCCGAGCGAGCATGCCCGTACCGCAGCGGCGGTGATCGAGCGCTTCACGGGCAAGCGGACAAGCTTCGTGCAGCAAGAGGGAGGCGAGCACCTGGTTACGGTCGCCTGATTGCGACCGTAACGATTGTCTGCTATCGGCAGCGCCGTTCGCCCTTATGTTTGAACGCTCAAGGAGTGACTGCATTGCTGGACCTGACCGCATATCGCGGTGATCGGTCCGGTGACTGCCGACCCTTCGCGTAAGACGTCCCACGACGCAGCGGCTGGCCGGGACTCACCGGCGCCGCACCTCGACACAGAACTGACGAGACCAGGATGCGCGTGCTGCGGCCGCGCGTCCTCTACGATTGTGGGATCATCATGGACGAATATGCGATCGTCCGGAGCATGCTGCTCCGGGTGGCGGGCGGCGTGCCCGCGACGGCGCCGCTGGCCAAAGCGGTGCTGGAGTGGGCGCAGCCGCATGCCGAGTGGCTTGTGCCTGCCTGCGAAGACGAACTGACCTGGGATGCGTTGCTGACCCGGGTGGCGGAGCCGCGCGCGCCGACGGCCCGGCCGCAGGTGCTGGAACTGGCGGAGGCGCTGGCTGAGCTGCTGGCGCTGGCGCCGTTCGATGCCGCGCTGCTGCGGCTGATGGTCGCGTGCGACCGTCTCCCGCGCGTCGGCGCGCTCGGGCGATTGGCAAGCCGCCACGGGTATGACCTGCCGCTGCTGCTGGGCGAAATCGCCGGCGCGGTGCCGGAGGAGGCGGACCGAGCGGTCCGGCGCAGCGTGCCCGTGCGGCTTGACCTTTCGAGCTTCGTGGCCAACCGGCAGGGCGAGGTCGAGGTCAGCATCTGCTGGACGCTGGAGCGGCTGCTCGACCGCGCGCCGGTCGGCGGCGAGGCGATGCTCGACGCGCTCGTCGGTCAGCGCCAGCCGGCGACGCTGGCGCTGGCCGACTTCGCGCATGTCGCGAACGCCGACTTTCTCGTCCGCCTCCTTGCCGGCGCGCTCGCCGAGGGTGCGGCAGGCATCAACATCCTGATCCACGGGCCGCCCGGCACCGGCAAGACCGAGCTCGCCCGCACGCTCGCCGCGGCTGCCGGCGCCGCGCTTCATGCAGTCGGCGAGGCGGACGAGGACGGCGAGGAGCCGAACCGCTGGGAGCGGGTCGCGGCACTCGGCCTGGTGCAGCGCCTGCTCGCGGGCCGCAAGGGCGCGGTTCTGCTGTTCGACGAGATGGAGGACCTGATTGGCGACGCACGCCCCTCGGGCGGCGATTGGTTCGCCAAGCGCGAGGGCAGCAAAGTGTTCGTCAACCGGCTGCTCGAAGCGAACCCCGTGCCGGTGATCTGGACCACTAACGCGCTCGGCAACATCGACGGTGCCATCCTCCGGCGGATGAGCTTCGTCCTCGAGCTCGATCTGCCGTCGCGCCGCGCGGCGCAGGCGATGCTGGAGCGGGTCGCGGCGGACGAGCGGGTGACCCCGGGCGCGCAGTTCGGCACCCTGCTCGACGCCGCGCCCGAGACCGCGACGGTGCTCCGCGTCGCCGCGCGTGCGGGTCGGCTGGCGGGCGAGGCGGATGGCGGCACGCGGGCGGCGGAGGCACTTGTTCGCGCGCTCCGGGGCGGCGCGATGCCGGCGCCCGGTGCGCCTGCTTTCGACCTCGACCTGTTCGAGACAGATCTTGCGTTGGACCGCCTGATCGCAGGCATGGCCAACGCGGCTGACGTGTCGCTGCTCCTCACCGGCCCGCCCGGGACAGGCAAGACCGCCTTCGCACACCACCTCGCCCGCGCCGTCGATCGCCCGCTGCTCGTCAAGCGCGCGTCTGACCTGCTGTCCAAATGGGTCGGCGAGACCGAGGCGCAGATCGCCGACGCCTTCGCCGAGGCACGCCGGCGCGAGGCGGTGCTGCTGTTTGACGAGGCGGATTCGCTTCTATTCGACCGCACCACAGCGCGGACGAGCTGGGAGGTCGGGCAGGTCAACGAGCTGCTGACTTGGCTCGACCGCCACCCACTACCTGTGATTGCGGCGACCAACCACGAACACCGGCTCGATCCTGCAACGCTGCGTCGCTTCGTGTTCAAGCTGCGCCTCGCGCCACTCGGTCGGGAGCGGGCGGCGCGCGCGTTCGAGCGGTTCTTCGGGACATTAGCTCCGGCAGCGTTGGCGGAAGTCGACGGCCTCACCCCCGGCGACTTCGCTATAGTAGCCCGCCAGCTCCGCTTTGCGCCGGCTCGAGGTGCGGAGGATCTGGTAGGACGCTTGCGGCTTGAGGCGGCCGCGAAGCCATCCTCGTCGGTCAAGATCGGGTTTTAACCGATGATCCGGTGATCTCGAGGGTGTAGCTTGGGCGTGATTGCCGAGTCTGAACGAGTGTCTGGTGTCGGGTGCCGCTCCAACGCGTCTGGACGTCCGACTCTGGGTCTCTCGCGACCTCGATGTTGGCTGGGATCAGGCGCCAACATACATGGACCAGTTGGTTGCAGTTCGGTCAGCATGTTATGTGGTCGATCCAGCTTGGGAGAGTTGCATGCCCTCTGAGAAGATCACTGTTGCCACAACGGTACCGCTGCCAATCGAACGTGCCTGGCAGGTCTACACGGACCCAAGTGAAATCACCCAGTGGAACTTCGCCGTCGACGACTGGCACTGCCCAGCGGCGAGGACAGACCTTCGGGTCGGCGGCCTGCACCAAGCGCGGATGGAGGCAAAGGACGGGAGCTTCGGCTTTGACTTCGAGGGTACCTACACCGAGGTTGAGGCGCCTCGCGCTCTGACGCTTCTGCTGGGCGACGGTCGCCAGAGTCGGACGACGTTCCAGTCGTCGGGTACTGAAACGCTGGTCGAAACGACCTTTGACGCTGAGGCCGAGAACTCGATTGATATGCAGCGTGACGGATGGCAGGCAATCTTGTCAAATTACCGCAAGCGCGCGGAGCAGGTGGCGGCGAGCTGAGACTACCTGCGCTTTTCCGCGACCGGCCGCAAAACGTGGGTCTCAGGACCAGCATTACGAAGAGGTCCTGATCTACCGCGGCGGATGCTCCCGTTGCGCGATCTGATTATCTCTCGCCTTCAGTAGCGGACCGAAGAGCTGCCGAGATCATCGCAGCGAGTGCCTCTTCCGCCCGCTCGCGCGCGCCTGGCTCCTTCGACAATAGATCGTGCCGCATCCATTCCGGCGCCCGGTGAACAACGCCGGTGATGATCTCGTGCTGCTGACCCGTCATGGCGTCATCTCGCTCGGATCAGATCTTCACTGCAAGCGGTTCGAGCGAGGCGAGTGGCCGACGAGACGACATGAGAGTAGCCGCGCTCGCGCGTGTTCGCCTCGGCCACGTCGTTTCGTCTGTCGACCCGAGCGCTGGACGTACTGGCGGTCAGATGAGTCATCGCGTCTTAATTTGGGCGGATCACGCCTGGGCGGACGCGATGTACTCGTCCACGCGGCGCTCGAGCACGAGCAGCGGTAGAGGTCCGCCGAGCAGCAGGGCGTCGTGGAAGCGTCCCGGACTGAAGCGTGAGCCCAGGGCCGTCTTCGCCTTGTCGCGCAGCCGCAGGATGGTGACCTTGCCGACCATGTAGCTGCATGCCTGGCCGGGGCTCACCGCGTAGCGCTCGATCTCCTGGCCGGAAAGCGAGATCGGGTCGCCATCGATGCCTGACAACGTCTTTACCGCCTTCTCCCGGCTCCAGCGCTTCGAGTGGATGCCCGTGTCAACCACGAGGCGCCCCGAGCGAAGCAGCGCGTCGTGTATGTAGCCGAGCTCCCACGCGGGCTGGTCCTTGTAGAAGCCCATCTCGTCGGCGAGCTGCTCGGCGTATAAGGCCCAGCCTTCGACATAGGCCCCGAAGAACAGCATCTTGCGGTACATAGGAAGATCGGACTCGCGTTGCAGCGTGATCTGCAAATGATGTCCCGGGATGCCCTCGTGGAACGTCGTCGTCGGCATGTCCCAGAACGGCGCCTCCGCCGTGTCGCGCAGGTTGAGCCAGTAGATGCCCGCTCGCGTGCCGTCGAGACTGCCCTCGGTGTAGTGGGTCGACGCACCGGCCTCGGTCGCGGGGGAAATGCGGCGGATCTCCAGCGGCGTTCTGGGCAGGGTCGCGAATTGGGAGGGCAGCCTCTTCTGCATGGCCTGCACCAGCGCGTTCAGGTCGGCGATCTCCTTGGCCTTGCCCGCATCCGTGTTCGGGTAGAGGTACTTGGGATCCTTGAACAGGACGGCGTAGCGCTCGGCCACCGTACCCTGGCTCATGCCAAGCCGACGGAACAGCACGTCCGCCCGCGCGGAGAGCTCGCGCGTGACGTCGAGACCCATGCGGTGCACCTCGTCGGGCGAGAGGTCTGTGGTGGTCTGCGCCCGCAGACTGGCCGCGTAATATGCATCGCCGTCGGGCAGTCGCCAGACGCCGGCATCGTGCACGGCCTTTGGTCGCAGAGACGCGAGCAGCGCCATCTGACGGTCGAGCGCGGGCAGGAAGCGCTTCTCGTAGACCGCGACCGCCCGCGCCTGCCAGTCCCCCGAAATTCGCTTCGTGGCAGTCCGGGAGACGAGTGAGGTGACCAGGCTGGACTTGGCCGCGGGCTGGCGCAGCACCTTCATCTGGGCAAGCGCGCCGTCGATCGCGAAATCGGGCGGTACGACGCCGAGCGAGCCGTCGTGGCGGACGCGCTCGACCTCCTGGTCCATGAGACTAGCCAGGCCGTCCAGGCGCGCGAGGTAGGCCTCAGCGTCCGCACTTGTCTCGATCGTATGCTGGCTGTCGAGGAAGTCCGGCACGGAGGCGTAGGCGCCATTGAGCTGGCTTAGGACATATGGGCTGCCCGCGCCGGTGCCGCCGTAGCTGAAGCGCCGGTTGGCAGCGTCAGTCGCTGCGAGGTCGTATAGGGCAGCGTCATAGTCGAGCGCACGAGCCGGGCTGAGAGCGGTCCGGTCTATGGTGCGCAGGCGTGCCAACTGCGCTGTTGTTGTCGCCTTGCGCCGCGCCACGGCCGCGAGCGCCCCGTCGTCCAATCGGCTCTTGGCTGCGCTCCGAGCACCGACGTCCAAGCCTAGCGAGGTTACCGTTGTCGGGCTGTCATCGAGCGTTGCGGCCACGAAGGAGTCGAGCGCAGCCGTTAGCGCTGCATCCGCACTGCCGGCAGCGGCGCTCAGCCGGGCAGGAAGCGTTAAAACAGCACCGGAGCTCACGATGAATGCACGACGGTTCAGCAAGTTGGTTCTCCGGTCCGAGCCGCACCGTACCGAGCCGTTCGGTCGGGGCAAGCGAGCGCCATCCAACATGGCCGGCAGCTTGCGGCCAAGCTACAGTGTTCCGGGTCTCTCAGCCCGGCGCTGGCTCTCGCGGACGCTATAGGATGGCAGCCTGGGATGGCCTATCGGTTCGGCAAGACTCTCTTAGACGTGCTCGTCTGGTGAGGACTTTCTCGCCTTAACATCGTTGGCCAGCGCTGGCGGCGGCGCCTGGGTCCTGAACGCGCCCGCGTTGTTGCGGGTGCCATCCGAAACGATGAACGAGTGACCGCGATCGGGAAACGACTGATTGCACCTGAGTGACCGACATTGGGTCTGTGTTAGCCGGTCGGCGAGTCTGACTGCCTCTCGAACGCAGGCGCAAGTGGCTTGGTTGTTTCGCCCGTCCACCGCATGAGTTGCAGCGAGGCGCTCTGGAAGCCCTTGGCTCCGGTATTCGACGCAATGTAGTAGCGGCCGTCACCGAGCGGCTGGAACCCAACATTCGCCCTCTGCATCCAGCCTTTCACGCCGGTCTTCGGATCCCGCATGCCACCGCCCGCGAGCGGCAGGAAGAGACCTCGCTCAAGGCCGCTCCCGCTCGGATCGGCCACCCCGGTCAGTACACCCATCTTGGGAGTTGCTTGCGCGTCCACAGCGAAGAGCAGGTAATTGGGCCAGTTCGGCTTGTGGCCCTGATACACTCCCAGGAACCAACGACGCAGCGTCGTGTCGTAGGACAGGTTCTGCACGCCAAAGCGGGTGTTCCCAGTGCGAACGAAGTACTTGCCGTGCGGGTTTGCGGGCCCGCTTCGATGTGGCGCCGCTTCCAGCAGTGGCCTTGCGTAGCGGCCCCAGTCGGACACATCATACTGGAGCAGGACCTGGTTGTCGTTGTCGGTACGCTGGTCGTTCCCATAGATGCCGTAAGCCACCGTGAGATACTGCTTGCCGCCGACACGCCCGAACTCCGGCCCGAAGGCCACTCCGTCGATACCTGAGCAGCCGTACCGGTGGTCCGGCGAGCTCGGATCGTACTCCACCTTGCCATCCTGGTCGAGATCGGCGGAATAATCCTTGGCGACTTCGGGCAGGTAGACCGTCCGGAAGAGATCTGCGCGGCGGGCGTCCATGCCAACACTGTTCAGCCGGGCGACGTCAATAACCGCAACGTAGAAGCCGTCGGTCCGCTTGTACTCGAGCGACCCGTAGACCTTTCCGTCGGCAGGGTTGAAGTCGAGGTCGCCCAGATGCCCCGACCAGCCGAGCAGGGTCCCAACCAGCCGGCCATCGAAGTCGACCTTCACCAGCAGGTTGGTGAAGGAGTAGTAGATGAAGCCGCCACGCTGGTCGACTGCAATACCTTGGACGTGACCTGAATCCCACGGACCGCTGACCTGCCGAACTGGTACGCTGCGCATCGGCTTCGCGCCGTAAACTGTGCCGAATGCGCCCGGCGCTGCCAGCGCGATTGCGACGATGCCTAGGCGGATCAACAAGCCACGCCCTTGTGACCGGTGCGCAAGCGTTGTCACGCGGCGAAGGCCTTGCGCTTCGCCTGCACGGTCATGCGGTGATTGCCGGACAGCTTGTCGTCGCGCATCGCAATCGTGCGCAGGAACCGCCACTCGCCCGTGACGCTGGCTGGCCTGACGTCCATCATCATGTAGCCGCGCTGGCTGGTGTCGGCCCATTTCAGCTCGGGATTGGCACCGACGAACCCGCGAGCGACCACCTTCGGATCTGCAGCGCAGCTGCCCTCCATGCCGCCGGACGTGACACTGTGGCCTGCGAACTCGACCCCTGCGCGATTGCCACCCTCAGACAGTTCGTAAGCCCAGGCGTTGTGGCTGTCGCCGGAAAGCATGACCAGGTCAGCATCCGCCTTCTGCGCTGCTCGCAGAAGCCGCGAACGAGCCGCCGGGTAGCCGTCCCAGCGGTCCATCCACATCGGCACGCCCTGCTTTGCAGCTCGTATATCGTTGCGGAAGCTCTTCACCTTGTTGGCGCTGAGATCGGGTCTCAGCCAGTCCAGCGCGTCCGAGGGCATCACTGTACGGCCGAGGATCGTGCCCATGCCGAGGAGCTGCCAGCTGGTCGACTTCGCGTTGGCTGCAAACGAGTGCGCCAGCCAGCTCTCCTGCGCCGAGCCGAGCATGGTCGCCGATGGATCCTGCCAGGCGCCATCGCGAAATGCGCGTAAGGCGGCATCTGGATCCGCGGCACGGAAGGTGGCGTCGATGTCCGCCTGCCTGGTGCGCGCCAGCAGACGAGACTCGGTCCGGTACAGCGTGGCGAGCGTTCCGATCGTGTAGGCCTTCCATGGCTCGTCAGAGACGGGCATCCACTCGCGGTATGCCTGGATCGCAGCAGCGCGACGGACGGACCAGTCACCCTCTGCCGCAGGCTGATGGTTCTGGGCGCCGCCTTCCCAGCTGTCGTTGGCTGACTCGTGATCATCCCAGAACGCCACCATCGGCGCGGCCTGGTGGAGCCGCTGAAGGTCGGGGTCTGCGCGATAGCATGCGTAGCGCATCCGGTAATCGGCGAGGGCCAGGATCTCGCCCGCGGGCTCTAGCGCCCGGCCGGCCATCAGTTGTCCGTAGTCGGCGCCATATTCGTAGAAGTAGTCGCCGACATGCATCCAGAGGTCCAGGTCTGTCTGCACCGCCGCATGCGCATAGGCATTGAACCAGCCAGCGGGCAGATTGGAGCAGGAGAACACGGCAAGGCCGAAGCGGCTCACCGGCCCGACCGGCAGGGTCTTCGTGCGGCCGACCGGCGATCTGCTCCCGTCCGGGGCGACGAACCGATACCAGTAGGTCGTCCCAGGCTGCAGCCCATCTACGGTCAGCTTGGCGGTCCAGTCCCGGTAGGGTCCGGTGCGCACGCTGCCGCCCGCGATGACGCGGGTGAAGTCGCGATCCAGCGCCAGCTCTGCATCGAGCCGCACCGCACCGGTGGCAGCACTCGGCACGAAGCGCGTCCACAACAGCATGGAGTCCGGACCTGGCTCACCGCTCGCTACAGCGTGGGTGAAGCCGGTTGCCCCAAGAAGGTCCGCAGAAAGCGCGTGCCCGGGCGCCAGGGCGAGAGCGCCGAGCCCCAACGCTGCGCCGGTTACCAGGCTGCGGCGGTCGATGGTCAACATGAACGGTACTCCTGAAGGGGAGGCATGGTGAGCAAGGTCAGAAGACCGCGCGGATGCTGGCATTCCACAAGGAGCCGTAGATGCTGTACTGCTGCACCCGGCTCTTCACGTTCGAGTAGATGATGTCCGGCGCGTTGAAGATGTTGCGGCCGGCTACGACCAGGTCGACGTTGCGGGCGAGCTTGTAACTGGCGCTCAGGTTCCACAGCGTGCGGGCGTCGTGGTAGAGGACGCCGTTGTTGGCCGTCGTCGGCGTGTTGCTGAGCGCGCTGGTCCTGAAGGTAGACTGGTAGTTGCCCGTCAGCTGGATGTCGGCTGGACCATAGCTGTAGCGAATGCCCCAGTTCGCCGAGTCCTTCGGCAGGTTCACACGGACGCCGTCCGGGTCGACTTTGGTGTAGGACGCGCGCAGCCCGAAGCCCTTCAAGGCTCCCGGCAGGAAGGTCAGCTGCTGGTCATACTCGACGGTCAGGCCGTTGTTGGTGCTGACGCCGGGGGCGTTCTGGGCGCTGCGGAAGATGTAGCCCGCGTAATCGTCCGGATTGTAGCCGACGGCCGTCGCATCGACGGTGATGCCGGTTACTTGCATGTCCTTCACGTCGAGCTTGAAGCCGGACATGGCGATGATCCCTGACGGCTCGAGATAGTATTGCAGGCTTGCGTAGAATTTGACCGAGTGCTCGGGCTTGAGCTGCGGGTTGGGCACTGAGACGATCAGCGTGTCGTCATTGACCGAGACGACGCCACCGAGGTTGGCGTAGTCAGGCCGCAGGATCGACTGGCTGAACGCTATCTGTCCGACCAGCTTCCGGGTGATGTCGTATTTGACCCCGCCGCTCAGGAACCAGTCGTCGTAGCCGCCGCGCCGCGTCGAATAAGAACCGTCATTGTACTGGTAGAGCAGCCCCGGCACGGTGCTCACGCTCAGCCCCGCGGCGATGACATCCTTCAC
Source organism: Sphingomonas aerophila (assembly GCF_014199305.1). GTDB lineage: Bacteria > Pseudomonadota > Alphaproteobacteria > Sphingomonadales > Sphingomonadaceae > Sphingomonas > Sphingomonas aerophila. The sequence continues at coordinate 33,895 of NZ_JACIJK010000011.1, read as the reverse complement.
CGGTCGGATGTCCGCCACCTTGGCAGCCGTCCGGGTCGCTTCGTAGCGCAGCCCGATGTCGAACTTGGCGGGACCGACGCGGGTTTGAGCCTCGATATAGGCTGACCTCACATCCTCCTGGATGCGCTTGTCGTTGTCCAACTGACGCTTGAGATTTCCGACGGTGTCGGGGACGAAGTACTCGGGATGCGCCGCGTAGATGTCGTACACACCGTAGTTGCTGTCGGCACGCCAGTTCTGGGCGTTCAGGTTGCCAGCGTCGAAGCCGATGATGCCGAATTTGTAGTTCTCGGTTGCCGGGATGACGGCCTGAGGCGCCTTCTGCGTCAGGTCACCGGTTGAGCCGACATACTGGAATTGCTGGTAGGATCCTTCATTCGTGCGCCAGTCATTTTTGCGGACTCCAGCGCCGGCCAGCACCGAAACCTCCGCGGTGTCGATCGAGAAGCGCCGTTTCAGGTCGGCGGAGACGCCGTACATCTTGTCGCTGGCGTCTGACTCCGCCGTGCGGACATTGTTGCCGATGTCGTCGTCGCGATTGTAGCTGGCCGGGTCGCCCCATGGCCGCCCCGCTGTCTGCGTCAGCGTCCAGGCCCGCGAACTCTCCGATGGCCTGTCCAGCGTGAAGCCGATGCGGGTCAGCCAACTGTCGTCTCGCTGGAAGAAGCCCTTGCTGTTGTCGCGGAAGTTGAACTCCGAGCTGGAGTAGCTGCCGCGCAACGTCGCCTCCCAATCGTCGCCCCGGTATTCGAGCTTGGGAGCAATGAGATAGGCGGGGGTGCCTGCATGGCGGTGTGAGTATTGCGTCGAGAGCCGGGTGTTGGTCCCGTTCGGATTGACGACGATGTGGGTCGGTGTGGACGCGGCCGTGGTCTGCGACGTGGTCGTCGTCCCGAAGATCAGATAGGTATACTGGTTGTAGTATTCGACGTCGTAAAAGGAGTAGTTGCTGCGGAGAGACAAAGCCAGATCGTCGGTGATCTTGTAGTCTGCAGCGAAGTTGACGGCGTCGCGATGAGTCGTCTTCGGGCCTGGCCTGAACATGACTTGGTAGGGGATGATCCGACCACTGGCGAGATACGACCAGTCGATCTGCTCGCGGTCCTGCTGAACGTAATTGGCATAGTGGCTGGCATTCACCGCGACGCCCAGGCGTCCACCGAAGAAGACGTCGGCGTAGCTCAGCTGCGCGGATGGAAAGATGCGCGTGTGCTTGCGGTCGTCGGGCAGGTAGATGCGCGAGAAGCCCGAGTCTGAGGTGCCAACGCCCCCGAGCTGAAGCGAGACTCGCCGACCCCTCCGTTCGAAGGCGTATTTGCTTCGCAGGTTGATGTTGCCGCCGGGTGAGTCGGCGTCCATCGCCGCAGTGAGCGTGTTGTTGAGTTCGATCGACTCGACGCCTGTGATGGACATCTGTTCGAACGAGTTCTGGCGGCCCGCATTGTTGTTCGAGGTTGCCGTGGCCAGGCGCGCGCCATCGACCGAAAAGGTCGAGTATTTCGGGTCGAGCCCGCCGATCCGCACTGCCGTCGCATCGACCTCGGTGTAGTCGAGCGACAAGCCCGGCATGTTCTTCAGGAACTCGCCGACGTCGCCCATCGTCTGGAAGCCATAGTTGTCGGCGGACACCACCGTCTTGGCATTCACCGACGCCCGGCGCTCTTCGATGGCCGCGGCCTGACCGCCGCGCCGGGCAGTGACCGTGACGATTTGCCCTTCATCTTCTGACGTAGCCAGGACCGCCGATGCGAGCTCGAAGTCTTGGGTGACCGTGTTGCCTGCGGTGACTTGTACGCTGGCGCGGCTTTCGCGAAGCCCTGTGTACCGGACGATGATCTCGGCAGTACCAGCCGGCACGCCTGTCAGCCGGAACCGGCCATCGCCTTCCGAGCGGACGGCCATCGTCGTGCCAGCGATGCTGACTTCCGCGTTGCGAAGGTAGTCACCGCTGACCGTGTTCAGAATGCGACCCTGCACCGCACCGCGACCGTCCATCTGGCTGGGATCGACGGGCATGGTGCCGCCAACGGATGATTGCTGCGGTAGGGCCGGCGCTGCGGTACCAGCGTCGGACGGTGAAGGCTGGCTTTGCGCAGCGGCCGGCGTCGAGACAGCCAGAGCTAGCTGCGCAGTTGAAGACAGCCACATGACGGCGCGGCAACCAGTTGTGTTGTTCATGACCCCCCGGACGGCAGGCCGGTCCCCAAGTGCGGGCCTGCTCTGGCCCGGCGAGTAAGTGTGGCATGCGTCGATCCGACGACGATTGAGTTACGGATGAATGACAGCGATGCTGTCTCAGGCCTTCCTGAAACGGTAGCGCCGTTTCCTGAACGAATGTCCGGTTCTGGACTGGCGGCGCATGTCGCTGAACGGCGACTTCTGGGTCTTGACCCAGTTGCTCCTACCGTCTTCCTTCGCGCTGCCAGCGCACGGGCGAAAGGAATGGTAACGTCGCGAGGGTTGCGCCACATCAGCTTCATCCCGTAGCCAGCTGAGGCGAGGCGACCACCCTATGGAGGGTAAAACGTGAAGACGCGCTTCTTATCACTTCTGCTCGGACTTGCAGCGACGCCGGGCCTGGCAGGTCCGGTCGTGACGGTTGCACAGGGCAAGGTAGAGGGAAGCTCGACCGCAGGTGTGTCGGTGTTCAAGGCCGTTCCTTATGCGGCACCTCCGATCGGCAAGCTGCGTTGGAAGCCGCCCACGCAGGCTTTGAGTTGGGCCGGCGTGCGGCAAGGGACCGCGTTCGGTGCGGTTTGCTCCCAAGCTCCGGTTGATTGGGCAGGACACGATCTTGATCGCACGAGCGAGGACTGCCTGACGCTCAACATCTGGACGCCCCAAGTCTCAGACGGGGCAAGGCTGCCGGTTTTGGTGTGGTTCCACGGCGGGGGTTATACGGGCGGCGCTGGTTCTCAGAGAACCTACGAGGGCAGCAACCTTGCCCGTCGCGGCGCTGTGATCGTCACGGTCAACTACCGGCTCGGTGTCCTTGGCTACATGGCGCATCCGGCATTGAGCAAAGAGGCGCCTCTGGGCACTTCAGGCAATTATGGCCTCCTGGACCAGATTGCGGCCCTTGAATGGGTTCGCGCCAACATTGCTCGGTTCGGCGGCAATCCGGCCAATGTCGCTGTTGCGGGCCAGTCGGCCGGAGGCGGATCGGCCATGTTGGTGACCGTGTCGCCGCTTGCACGTGGCTTGTTTCAGAAGGCGATTTTCGAGAGCGGCGCAGCGCTCGACCTGCCCGGCACAGCTCAAGGGAGTAGCTTCAAGCGGGCCGAATTAGCGGGCGGCGCCTTTGCGAAGAGATTGGGCGCGACTACGCTCGATAAGCTGCGTGGTTTGCCAGTCTCAGCCCTGATCGCGCCCGGCGCGCCTCGCGCAATCACCAGCCCGGTGCAGGACGGCAGGGTAGTTCCTCTCGACATTACGGCGGCTTATCAGGGCCGGCACGATGCTGGGGTCCCGGTCCTACTCGGTTGGAACAGCAACGAAGCTGCCCGGTTCGTCACCCACGCCACGCTGGCCACTTACGCCGCCTCGGCAAGTGCAGATTACGGCCTGCTGGCGCCGGATTTGCTGCGGCTCTATCCTGCGGGTGACGATGCTACTGCGACGCGTGCCGCGCAGAACCTGATGAGCGACGCGGGGTTCGGCTGGCGGAGCTGGAGTATCGCGCAAGCGCGAAGTTCTGGGAAGCCCGCCTCGGTGTTCCTCTACCAGTTCGACAACCCGCCGCCTGGACCAGACGGGTCGCGAGCCGACGGCGCCGTGCACTCCGATGAGCTCGACTATGTATGGGGCAATGCGGATGCGAAAGACCGCTGGTCCGCGGCCGACATTCTGCTGAGCGATACTATGCAGCGTTATTGGGTCAACTTCTTGCGAACGGGCGATCCGAACGGACCCGGCCTGCCGCTGTGGGCTCCCTATCGAGCGAGCGAGACAGCTCTCTGGTTGCGTCGGAACGAGCTCCGGAACGAAGCGCCTCTTCGAGAGGAGAAGCTCAGAAATATTGACGAGCTAAGTCGCAGGGCTAAGGCCGGTGCCGCTCGTTCAAGGCAGATGGGAGCCGCAAGGAGATAATCGACTAAGGACCGCCGCCGGAGCGTGGGGCAACCGTCAACCGGTTTAGGGGAGTGCAGTCGGACTTGTGAATGGCCGCTTGTGGGTAGAAGTCCTAGCGTGCGGCTTAGCGCAGATGGCGCGACAAGAACGCCCACATGGCTTCATTGTCGACGACCGACCAGCTGTGCTGACCGCCGCGTGTCACACGTGCCGCAACAGTCGCGCCGCCCTGGCAGCCTACATAGCCTTGCTCGTATACCGTCGCGCTCAGGTTGCGAGCATAGGGTGCGGAGCAGCGGTTCAACACTGCCCAGCGCTGCAGGGCGATGGCCTGTCCATATTGCCAGTAGGACGCGCCGCCTCCGGAGATGGGGTTGGTCGTGTCAGCATCGCCGGCGAAGGTTAGGATCGGCAGCGGCACCCGAGGGCGACACGTCATGGGATCGGCTTGTGTTCGATCGGAGGCGAGCGGGCGTCCAGCACGCAGCCCGACAACCGGCGCGATCGCGGCGAAACGCCGTGTCTCGACGCAACCGAGCCAGGAGGCCATCCGTCCACCGCCCGACAAGCCGGTCACGTACACGCGCTTGGCCTCGACGCAGCCCGTTGCGACAAGCCGGTCAACTAGGCCCGCCAGATAAGCCACATCGTCCCGTGCGTCATTTCGCGGCAAAGAGCCCGTGACAGTTGGCACGCCGGGGATGTTCCAGACAAAGCCGCGACCTGCCGGGATACCGCCGTCAGGCGCTACGACGACGAAGCCGTGCCGATCTGCCGTGTCTGCAAGATGGCTGTCTCGCAGCATTTCCGCTCCATTGCCTGTGCTGCCGTGGAGCAGGATCACAAGCGGCAGGGACTGAGTTACGTGCGCCGCAGGAAGGTGAACCAGCGCCCGTTCGGGTTGGGCGTCAATGTCACCCAGGCGGCACTCGGCACGAGCAACCCTAGCAGAAAAGCAGAGGCTGAGGACAATCAAAAGGCGTGTAAGCAGCATTATTCTGATCCACGAGGCTTGCCGTTAGCGCCTGAACGCGTTGCAATGCCGATCAGCGAGTGTCTAGGGTTGGAAGGCTGGCGAGACGTTCTCGGCGGCGGCCTGTGGGTCGTCGCCGCAACTACCGCGGTACGTGAGCAACGCCTCTCAAGACTGTCGGCTATGACGGAGCCGATCCGGGAATCATGCGAATCGCTTGTACCACCGCGTAACGGGCGTCGATGCTCCAGAGCGGGCGATGTGGTCGCGTTTGAAAGCCGCGATGACACGTCGAGATGGTCGATACCTATGTTACAGCCCCGGACCATGACTTGTCGTTTGCAAATAGGCTGGCTCATGCGCCTGGCCTTTGTCGTCGCATTCCTGCTCTCGGCCGGTGAGGCCGCGGGTGTGCCGGCGCGCTCGCCCGAATACGAAGCGGTCCAGGCCCGGTTGCAGCGCGGCTGGAACAGCTGGGACACGAACACAGTCGCCGGGCAAGTGCTGCTACCTTACGGCCTCGCGATCCGGCTGGGGGTGAAGAAGGAGAGCGCGGAGAACACGAACGCCTTTCTCGGCACCGCGCTGATCGGGCGCAGGGCCGCGGGCGACGAGATGGTATATCCGGGCCCGCACAGCTATGATGGGTCCTATACGGAATTCCGACTGACGTGGCGCGGCATCGCGCTGCGGCTTGAGACGGCGCATGTCGGGACCGACCTGGTGATGCTGGTCACGCCATTGTCCAGGCCAGCGCCTTCCCCGACCGCTCTGGGCGCGGCAGCGAGCCGGGTGAAAACGACTTTCCGGTCCGAGGAGGAAGCGACCAGCCAGGCACCCGTCGCGGTCCTGTCGGCGGGCATGGTCTGGAACAGGCCGGGCAGTGTCGCGCACGAGGGTAGGAACATCGTCGCGCGCCTGCCGGGCGACATCATCACGATCCACCCCGCCGGGCCCTTGATTGCCGACGCGCAGGTGCCGCTGACCGGCCCGTACTTCGCCTTTCGGCTTGATCGGCCTGCCGGGATCAGCACTGGCCAGGCCCGAAGCGTTGCCGAGATTACCGCGATCGTCGACAGAGCCCGGGCCGGATTTGCCGCTCGCGCGACTGCGGCTGGAACAGCAGGGGAGGTGCGCGCCGCGATTGAGACGGTGCTCGGCTGGGACAGCATCTACGATCCGGTCGGCGGGCGGGTGCTGTCTCCTGTCAGCCGGATCTGGAATCAGAACTGGGGTGGCTATGTCGTTTTCGATTGGGATACCTTCTTTGCTGCCACCATGGCTTCGCTCGGCAGTCGTGACTTGGCCTACGCCAACGCGCTGGAGGTGCTGAACGAGGCGACGCCGGCAGGCTTCGTCCCGAACTTCGCGCGCAGCGGTGGCTGGAAGAGCTGGGATCGGTCCGAGCCGCCCGTCGGCGCGGTCACGATCCTCGGACTGTATCGCCGGTTTCACGACCGTTGGCTGTTGGTGGACAGCTACGACCGGCTGATGAGATGGAACCGGTGGTGGCCCGCGAACCGGAGTGTCGGCGACTACCTCGTGTGGGGCAGCGACGCAGGCCAGGGTCCGATCAATCCGGACGACCTCAGCGTCGGCACTCTGCAGGGCGCAAAGTATGAGTCCGGCCTCGATAACAGCCCGATGTACGATGGCGCGGGCTTTGACGGTCGGCTGATGCAGCTTGCCGACGTCGGCCTGTTGAGCCTCTACATCGCTGACTGCGACGCGCTGGCCAACATCGCCGTCGAGCTCGGCCGACCTCAGGATGCCCCCGAGTTGCGCGCCCGCGCCGCTCGCTTCCGACGTGGTCTGGCCACGCTGTGGGACCCGGCTTCACACATCTATAGGAACAAGGACTTGCGGACCGGCCGGCTAAGCGAGCACCTGTCGCCTACTAATTTCTACCCGCTGCTCGCTCGTGCCCCGTCGCCGCTCGCAGCCGATCAGATGATCCGCGAGCATCTCCTCAACCCGGCCGAGTTCTGGGGTGATCGCGTCGTGCCCGCGATCGCCCGCAGCGACCCGGCGTTCAAGGACCAGGATTACTGGCGGGGACGCATATGGGGCCCCATGAACTACCTGCTGTGGCAGGGCCTTGGTGCCTACGACACGGCCCTGGCGCGATCGGCTCGGCGGCAACTTGGCGAGCGGTCGCTGGCGCTCTTCATGGAGGAATGGCGCGCCAAGGGGCACGTGCACGAAAACTACAGCGCCGTGTTGCCGGACAGCGACACCGTCACGACCAGTGATCGCTTCTACCATTGGGGCGCGTTGCTCGGCTTCATCGCGCCGGGCGTCGCCGAGACGCCGGCGCGGTAGTTCGCCTCCGCGTGCTGTCGGTCAGCGCACGCCAATTCCTAGTCGTGGGCAGCGGCCGAGCCAGCTCACGCGACAACCGATGCCCGAAATGAACGAACGGCTGGTTGCGGGAAGCTGCTGGGCGGCGCTTAATGGCGAATATCGGCTCATGAGAACTCGAGTGGCCGAGGTGACGCGGCACGGCGTACGCTAGGAGGTCATGCGCCGCGCCAAAGTATTCCTCAGGTGAGCGCCCCACCGTCTATGTTGAGAATGGCGCCGGTGATCTGCCGGGCAGCGGGGGTCGCGAGAAAGGCCACAGCTGCGGCAACATCCTCGGGCTGACCAAAACGGCCAAGCGGGATGAGGCTCCGCTGAAAGTCGGCAAACTCGCCGTCCTCAGGGTTCATCTCAGTGTTCGTCGAGCCCGGCTGGACGAGATTCACGGTGATGTCTCGCGGGCCCAGTTCCTGCGCGAGGCCGCGCGTGAAGGACTGGAGTGCCGACTTCGTCATGTAGTAGACGGTGCCCGACGCTCCCACGATCCGGTCCGCGCCGCCTGAGCCGATGTTGATGATACGGGCGCCTGCCTGGAGATGCGGGATCGCGGCCTTGGTCGCGAGCACGGGCCCGCGCACGTTTACTGCTAACAGGGCGTCAATATCCTCGACGGTGAATTCGGCGATGCTGTTGTAGCGGGCGATCGCGGCATTATTGACGAGGATGTCGAGGCCGCCAAGTGCATTGGCCGCTCCGTCTACCGACCGCTGGATCGCCGCCGGGTCGGCGCTGTCTGCGTGGATCGCCACGCCCTTGCGACCCTTCTGCTTTATGGCCGCGATCACCTCGGTGGCACGTTCGGCCGATCGCTCATAGGTGAGCGCCACATCCGCCCCCTTGTCGGCCAACGCGATCGCAATGGCCGCGCCGATGCCCCGCGAGCCGCCGGTGACGAGCGCCCGCTTGCCGTTCAGTTCCTGCACTGTCGAATCCTTTCTGTGTCGACTGATACAGAACAGATGTGCGCTTTGCAGACGCTCGTCAATGGATTATGTAGCGATTGATGCAGAATCCGGAGTCAAGCGGCGAGGGGTGTGGAACGGTTCGCCGCGGCCGACCGCGCGCGTTTGATCGCGAGAAGGCATTAGCCGCTGCGATGCATCTGTTCTGGCGCAAAGGATATTCCGCGACATCGATCTCCGATCTGACCGCGGCGATGGGGATCGGCTCGCCGAGCCTCTATGCGGCTTTCGGCTCGAAGGAGGCGCTCTACGCCGAAGCACTCGAGCATTATGGCCGCATGCATGAAGCGACGGCTTGGGGCGGCTTCTTAGCGGCGGCGACCGCTCGGGATGCAGTCGAGGCGTTTCTCCGCGATACGGCGGCAGGGCTCAGCGAGGCTGCGAACGGTTGCATGGTGACCTTGTCCGCGGTCGGGGCTGAGGGGCACGAGGAGCTAGGCGCGCTTGTTACCTCGGCGCGCAACGCCACGCTCATTCGACTGGAGGAGCGGATAGAACAGGCGAAAGCTGCCGGCGAGATTGATCGGTTGGTGGATACCCACCGCCTCGCTCGCTTCGTACAGACCGTGCAGAACGGCATGTCGCTGATCGCACGCGATGGAGCAGAACTCGGCGAGCTGATCGCTGTTGTCGATATGGCCATGCTGGCCTGGGACGCCCAACTGCGTGAGCCGCCGCACGTTTAGCTCACTTGCGATCGTCCGCTGCGCTCTGAACCAGTAGCATTCTGCCCCGATCGGCCGGCTGAACGAACGACCGGTCTCGGGAAGCGCTTCCGGTGAATCGGGCGTCCGCGTTTGGGTCGTGTCGGACGAACGCGGGCGACCTATCGGTGATTCACCCGACGGCGCTTCCAATCTAGGCAGGGCGACGCGCTGAACCCGGGCGCAGTGCTCAGATCACCCGCGAGGACGCCATCGCGCGGGGTCTTGCAGGCTGGAAAGTACTTCGCAGGCAGCGAGCGCGTCGAACCTGTCGACGCGGTCCGCGGGTGGTCGCCATGAGTCAGGACGGCCCGTGCCTCGCGGCAAATCCTGGAGGCTTTCGCCTCCTGGATCGTGACGCCCGTCAACTCGCGTAGCGCGTGCGCTGTGCATGGAGGCGTAAGGGCGTCATTGCGACTTCCAGTTGAGCGTTCAGCTCTACTACCGATTTTGGCAGCGATCAATCGCGAGCACGACGAGGACACCCGGGGCGCTGAGAGCGACCAGCATGATCGTGAGGACACGCGTCGTTACGGCAGGGTCGGTCGGATCGGGCGAAGCAAAACGCCGGTCCCGGTCGTAGTAGTCAATCTTCCACATGACCCGTTCGCCGGCGATCTTCAGCACGCCGAGGTCATGTTCGTCGTAGGGGTCATTATGGACGTCGAAGCTGTCGAAACTGCGTACCCCGTCGAGAACGGCCATGATCCGCTCTTCGCCGAGGTTCTGAATGCCGGAGGTGAGGCAGATGATGCCGGCGCGTGCAAAGCGGCGTAGGCCGTCGTTAAGCTCGCGTAGGCGAGCCTCGCGGCTGACGTGAGGCGATGTGGTGGGGACGCGCGAAAGCCGTCGGCGAGCCGTCATGGTCGCTTCTCCTGATGTTTGACGATGTGAGAAAAGGGTAAGGGCTAGATCAGGCGGACCAGCTTGCGCTGGGCGTCACGGTCGCCCTCGATGTAGCGCTGGGTCGTGCTGAGGTCGCGGTGGCCGACCAACTCCTGGATGTCGCGGAGTGAGCCGCCGGTCTTGGGCAGGATGCGGGCAGAGCGAGTGATGAACGTACGGCGGCCTGAGTGGGACGAGCAGCCCGCCATCCCAAGGTCAGCGTACAGCCTGCCGAACCAGTTCACGATGCTCCCTGCGGTCATGTGGCCGCCACGCTCTGAGCCGATGACGGGCCCGTCGGTGGGGTTCTCGCAACTCTATCGCAAGCCTCGTAGCGCCTGCTTCAGCTCAGGGTGGATAGGCACCCGGCGCGGGTGGCCGTTCTTAGCAATGTAACCCGATATATGGAGTAGCTGGTCGATGCGGCCGTCAGGCCGGAGCAGCATCTCCCATCGAAGCCCAGCGATCTCACAGGCACGAAGGCCTGCCTTGAAGCTGAGCAGGATAGCCACGCGATTGCGGTCCGGGTACCGCAGCAGTGAGGCGTGCCGCAGCATGCGGCGCACGTCTCCTTCTGCCAGCACCCGTGCAGGGTTTGACATCTTCGTCTCCAGCTATGTTGAGGAACAGCTAGCTTGTAGCCGTCTTATAACAATAACACACTTAGCGTCGTATGTCAAAGATGAGTAAGTGCTCGCTCAAAACCTGGCAGGGTCGGGACGCGCTTGTTTCGCCCGGATCACCGAGCTGAGCCCAACAGCCGATGGTCGAGAGCAGTGAGCAGAATTCGTGCTTTTGAGTAGGAATGCGGGCCCCGCCAGAGCGGTCGCCGTCCGTAGCGATCAACTGATTGAGCTTAGTGGCCAGCTCGGAGAAGCGCCAAAACTAACGTATTCTGGGCGGGAAGCGGAACGGCCGCTTTCGCGCGGCAATCGTGGTGAGCGACCGTTCGTTCAGGCAGCTAGACGGGAACCACAAGCCGGGTTCTGGTGGGCAGCAGAAGGGCAGCTTTCGGCAAGGCATCCCGCATCCCAGAAGTCGGCTCGTCCATCGGCAGCGCTAAGCTGACCGGTCTTGCCCTACGCAGTTTGCGCTGGCAGCTTGCGACCGCCCGGACGAACCCTGTCCGGCGGCAGCGCATTCGGAGGACAATGTTCGGGAATTTGTCTCTGCTTGTCGGTGCAGTAGCTATGCTGGCCGACGCCCCGGCCTCGGCCTCGCTGCCACCCGCTGGGCATTGGACGGTCGAGTACAAAGCCGGAGATTGCACCCTGTCCCGCAGCTTTGGCGGCCCGGCCAAGCCGATTGTCTTTGGCATCAAGCCCACGGTCGATTTTACCGCGGGAGAGCTTGTCCTCATCATTCCGGGCTCGGCTGGAAAGTCGGCCAAATACGGAACAGGGAGCCTTCGCCTCTTCCCGGTCGACAATGGGAGTACAATCCGTTGGGCAGCGGCTCCACTGAAGGACGGTCAAGGGCACGGAGTGCGCTTCGACGCCCCCCGAGAGTTTTGGGACGACCTTCCGACCTCGACCGAGGTTCGATTGCAGGTAGGAGAAGGGCGGCCGATAAGGTTAGCGCTCGGGCCGATGAAAGGAGCGATTGCCGCCGCACAGAAGTGTGGCGACGATCTAATGCGCAATTGGGGTGCGAACCCGGCTGCGGTTCTCAAACCACCCGCATCTCAAACCATAGGGATCTTCTCGACCGACGACTATCCCGCTGAGGCACTCCGCAATCAGGAGCAAGGGCGCGTCACAACTCTGACCACCGTGAATCTTTCAGGTAAGCCCATCGGCTGCACCGTGCTGAAAACCTCCGGTCATGCTTCTCTCGACGAGGCAGTCTGTCGGAAGATCATGCGGGTCGGGCAGTTTGCGCCGGCAGGCGAAAGTGGGCCGGATAAGCGCTTCGTGTTCCTGACAGTGTCCTGGGAAGCCCCTGAGTTATAATGCTCCCAGCGCCGGAAGGCAAAAAAGCACCTTTGAATAGCGGAAGGCTGACCGGCAGGCTTTAGCGGTCGGATGTAGTAAGCGGACTCTGACCGTGACAACGTCGCCTCCTCAAGCGAGGTTGGCAGGATGGACCACAATCTGTTTGGACCTATCGTGCTGTGGGCCGCCATTGGCGGTCTAAGCGCCACCGCATCCGCTTCGGACGAGACCAAGCCACCGTGCCTTGCGGGTATGCGGCCAGCTCTCGTGCAAGCGCATTTCACCGGACCGATCATTTGCTCAACGAAGGATGCATCGTTCGTTCTTGTGGGTCGCACGAGAAGAAGCGGCTTCCGCATCTATGACTACCGCTACAAGTTCAGGCCGCAACACGGCAATGTAACGCACGGCGGTCAGAGAGTGGTCGTCGTTCGAGGTGGCATCTATGTAGGGCAATACTTACTTGCGCCGCCTCCATACGCAAAAGTGACTGTCAGTGGTCCCTATGTCTCGCTCCAACGCCTCGGTGCAGCAAAGGTGAAGCTCGACTTCGAACGGGAGCCACCCAGGCAGACTTTGTTCGACGGAGAAGTAGAATTGTTCAGCCGCTGACCGAGCCGTAGATGAAAAAGTGGCGGGAAAAGTGTTCAACGAGGGCAGCTCGGAGCGTCAGAGATTGGGTGGTTACCTGCCGCTCGCCATCTCGTCAGCGCTCCGACCGTCTGTAAGGGTGAGTAGCGAAAGTAGGCAGGCTCCAGCAATCGGCACTGGCGAGACCATCATCAAGATGCCCAGTCCAATGTTTGCACCCCCGCCATCGTAGGGGCGGCTCGTGACGTAGGTATAATAAGCCCAGAACGCGACCGTGACGCATAGACCAACTATCCACGGTCGACGTGCGCTTACCCCAAACAAAGACAACATCATGAACGGACCGCTGGCAATCAGGATCTGAAAGCTGCTCGCGTCGTCCCACCCCGAAAGCAACGAAAACCCTGCGATCGCTGTCCAAACGGTGTTGCTAATTGCAACCAACGCAACTCCGATCGCCACAGCAGCGACAAGTCCGCAAAGCGCTCGTTTTGGATAAGTGCGCGCTACGTCCGACATGGGTCCAGCCTACCTCACAAACCAATGTCCGCAAGTGGGCGACAGCGGACCTCGGAACAGAGGGAGGCAGCCTACCCGGCTCGGTGAGGTGGGCAAGGCGTCAACCGTGAAAGCCAGGCCGCATCGACGGGATCGATTGAGACGGCTTTCGCTCAACCTTGCCCGGTTGGCCCAGCTTGACGCTAAACTTCACTCGGCTGACCGCCTCTTCCCGCTGTTCATGGATCGCCTCGCCGCCGGTCTGGGCTTTGGCCCGAAGCGAAACGACCGCCAGGACCCCGCCCGCAGCACCCTCGATGTTGTGCGCATCCTTGTCGCGATCGCTCGTGGCAACGGTCACTGCCACGTCGAACTCAACATCGCTCGGCGCAGCGTGCGGCGGGCCCGAGCTATAGGTCGTCTCGGGATTAACCGCGGCGCCGATGCCTAGCCCCTCAATGTGTTGCTTCGCGTCGTTCACGCCTTCGACGATTTGGATCAGCGTCTGCGAAACGAAGGTTTTCAGGTCCATTTTATCCAGCCTACCCGGTTCGGTGACGTGGGCAAGCAGATGCCCTATCTTGGGTCGAATGCGGACTTTAGGGCGAGAGACGGTCGATAGCCGTCTGCACGTCCTCGGCCGTCACTTCATCGAGGTCCCCCATCTCAAGCAACCAAACCGCCTCATTCACCGCATCGTCGGCGAACTCAAAATCACCAAAGATAATGCAGCTTGCCGTGTAGTTTGCGATCTCAAAGGTTAGGCGCTGGTAAGCAACCGCTTTGAGTAGGCGCTTTGCATGGTCTCGCGTTACGATGGTGTCCGGCCCATCGGTAATGACTATTCGACCTTCTCCGTGCGAGCGACACGCTTCGTTGCAAGCAGACACTTCCTCAACGACTTCTGTGCTGAACTGTTCGGGCGTGAGTTTGCCTTCTAAGAAAGCAACCAGTGACGAGTGCTCCATCCATTCAGATTAGCCGATCTCCGAATTTCCGCAATTGGGGCGGAAACCGACACTGCCGCAAGCCGTGCTGAGCGTCATGATCACGGCAAGCTCTGTGGCGCGGGAACCGGAAGGGACTTCAGTATCGCCTGCAGCTCCGTGTTTCTCGCCGCAAATCTGTCGCGATCGCAGCCATAATCCACAGAGTAAAACTGATCGCCTCGTTTGCCAGACCAGCGAAATGAAATGCCACCGCTGTCCGTAACGTGAGGTCCCTTGCAGGCGGCGCCGCGCAGGACGTATTCTCGCATGTCTTTGCCTGCGATCGTTTCAGGAGATCGCCGAAACACTTCCAAGCGTCGAATCAGGTTTTGGAGCTGCGTCGTGGTTAGCGAGAAACGTCCGTGCTTCCCGTCTGGTCGATTAAAGAAACGGCCACCTCCCTGACCGTCGATGATTATCTCAAGACCCGGTGCCCAAACCGCTATTTCGCGCAGCGTGGGAGGGTTCGGCTCGCTGCATGCGCCTAGCCAGAGTGCGATCGCGGGAACGATCAAGGGCCGCATAGACCAAGAGTGCGCGTAGGTGGGGATGTCCCGCAAGTGGGTAGGGAGCGAAAGGTGCGCTTTCGGAAACCCGCTCGGGATCAGCGGACCTTCCTCACGGCGCCCTGTCCGTTGCGATGTATCAGTCCAAGTAGCATCTGAGCGTCGGCACAGATGCTGGGCCAAATCGGATGTCCGATGATCGCGTGCCCCCACTCTCCCAAGGTCTCAGCGCCAGCAAGCGCATGCAGCTTGGTTGCCAGATCGTCAGCGACGGGGACTTCGTCAGGGAACAGCCAAAGGTCTTTGCCCTGACGAGGATCGTCATATAGCTCTATGTCGTTGAGCAGCAATTCTGCCGCTCCGCTGACACGCGCGGAAGGCGCTCGAGGATCAGCTAAGGTCAGGCACGCGCGATAAAGGTCGCGTCGCTCAGGCCACACCCACTGGTCGTCGTGCATCTGCTAAGCCTGAACCAAGGTCCGCTACCAAGCAAGCTGCCGAACCGCGCGAACGGCGGAGTTGGGGCAACGTCGCGACAACGTCGCGCCCGAATGCTTACGAATGAGTGGAACCCGGGCATTCTTGAGCGCATACATCTTGCCATGCGACCCTTGATGATTGCTGCTGCAGGGTGCCTCGCGCTCCCGAGTTGTTCAGATGACAAGCAAGCTAAGTCGACTGACCTGTGGGTAACCGCTGCTTCTCTCGAACCTCCGAGGGTCGCCTACACACCCAACCCTATCATTACCGCTCGCGAAACTCGGGACGGTCTTTGGGACTGGCGCTGGGAAAAGCGACGCTATCAAGGTGAAACCGAGACAGGAGCTATCGACCAAGCACTTATGCTGAGCGAAGTTGCTGCCGCAAAGACACTCCGGCCAACCCCTATGATCCTCTTCAGCTTTGCGGAGCACGCGAATAGTTCTGAGCTTAGCGAACTTAAGGCACGGATTGCCGGCGCTGCCGGCTGCTCACGAGAGTTTCCGTGCATCGAGGGGACGCCCGAGCAGCTCCGCTAGTGAACGGGAGCGGCTGTCATGGGTGGTCAGCGGACCGCCTCACATGTGAGGCTAATCGTCCTCCAACGGCATCAAGATCTGAATGATGGCCGCTTTGCGTTCCCGGTATTCCTCGGCCACGATCGGCTTGCGCGGATCGAAAGCGTCACCGTATGCATGACGTGTCGAGGTAAATGCCCACGCCTGAATTGCTCGGTTGCAGCGCTGGGCAACTTGTTTTCTCACAACTTCGGAGAGCCGTCCGGTCCCATGCACCTGCAGCCGCACGCACTGTTCCGCGTTCCTCACGACGTTCTGCTCTCTTGTGCAGCTCTGAGCAATCAGTGTTGACGCCAGTGCAGCAGTAATCGCCATCTTCTTCGGGGCGTTCCCCAGCCTCGCAAGATTGGACGAGCAAACCGCCCTAGAACAAGCCGAGGCACCATCAGTTCGGCTGAAGTGTGCCTTGGCAATCATGACTGTGCGATAGGCAGGTCAACCTTGATCGCGTGCGTCTTCATAGGCGTCAGCAATATTATGCCTGCGCTTAGCAGGCCTATGATCCCCCACACAAACCTACGTGCGCGAAGGTCAAAAACCGCCTTGATCAAGCAGTAAATGACAGCGATCAGAGCCGCGACGTTCCACACAAGAAGGGACCACATGAGGCGACGCTATCTCGGCCGCTTGCGATCAGCAATGTCCGCAAGTGGGTGGTTTGCCGACAGGCCGCTTTCGGGAAGTCGTTGCCTATAGCGGACGCTCTCTAGTTCGCTATGGTCGGAACATGGACGACGCGCTCGCCGCGATTACTGAACTTTTGCATGATGATCACGGCATCCCCGTAGCTCGGCTCAGCCCTACGGCCAGGATCAGCCATGACTTAGGCGTTGACGGCGATGACGCATCCGACCTGTTCCAGAGGCTTCATGAGCGCTTCGGAACCGACTTCTCGGCGCTCAACGAGCAATGGACGGAGTTCTTCCACAACGAAGGCGGCTCGCTGCGAGGGTTGTTTTTGGGTCTCGCAACAATGATCCCGTCAACAGCGCTGGCGGTGTGGATCGCCATATTCTTTGATCTCTCGACCCACATGGGAGGGTTGCTCGGCGTGTTGGCGTTCTTCGGATTTCGGCTCTGCAGTGGCTGGCTGTTTCCAGCCAAGCCGAAGCGCCATCTTACGCTCGAAGGGCTGTCGCAGGTAGTTCATGAAGGCGCTTGGCCTACCGACCCCACGAAGGTCCGCTGACAGCGATCCGTTAAGCAGGACGGAAAGGTCGCAATTGGGCGCGAGCCGAACGTCCGCTTGAGGCAGCCGGTTGGCGCAGCAGCCGTGCCACTGTACATCTGCCGGATGCCGCAAGATGAAGCCCAAAGCTTCTACGCGTCCATGCTGAACGCCATGGCTGGACTTCAAGATGACCTCGATGCCAACGAAGCGCCTCAGGCCGCTAAGGATTTGCTGGCCGAAGCGCTAGAGGAATGCCGGTCTGACTACAGAGTCCGGTTCTCGGTGAAGTGATCGACCAGCACCGAGCGACCTCAGAAGAGCGGCCGGAGTTGGATGGAAGTCTGACCGGCAAGTTTTGGCGGTCGGATGTGGTAAGCAAACTCCCACCGTGACAACATCGTCGCCTAATCAAGCGAGGTTGGCAGGATGAACTACAAGCTGTTTGAACCTGTTGTGCTGTGGGCCGCCATCGTCGGTTTAAGCGCCACCGCATCCGCTTCGAACGAGACAAGACCTCCTTGCCTTGCAGGTTTGCGGCCGGTTCTCGTGCAGGGGCATTTTACCGGACCAATCGTGTGCTCAGAGGAGGCGTCGTTCATACTTGTTGGGCGCACGAGAAGCAGCGGCTTTTACATCTATGACTACCGCTACAAGTTCCGGCCGGAACACGGCAATGTGACGCACGGCGGGCAGAGACTGGTCGTTGTGCATAACGGCGTCTATGTAGGGCAATACTCACTTGCGCCGCCTCCATACGCAACCGTGACTGTCAGTGGCCCGTATGTCTCGCTCCGACGCCTCGGCGCAGCAAAGGTGAAGCTCGACTTTACACGAGAGCCACCTAGGCAGATGCTGTTCGACGGAGAGGTAGAACTGTTCAGCCGCTGACCAACCCTGAATGAACAAGTGGCAGGAAAAAGGGTCAGCGAGAGCAACTCGGAGCGTCCACTCCTGGGCGTTAGCCGACGTCCGTGCCGGGGGCGTTGGGCAGGGTATTACGGTAATGTCGAGCCGCGAGGACCGGCAGAAAACCCGGCTCTACCCGCGACCAGGGCGGAGGGCCTATCCGCCGCGATCGTGCGAATGTCTGATCTTGGGTGGAGGGCCGACGTTGCCCCGCGATCCAGCCGTATTGCCACTATTGCGCTCGGTCGAGCAACTTCCACGCATCCGTTGAAAGCCTGCCGCCGGCGTCACCAAAATAGAGAATGATCTTGTCTTTGGCGATAAGTTGGGGGCTGTCGGGCCCACACGTGCCGTGTACGTGATCGGCCATCTTGATTGTCAGGCGGCTCGGGAGCGGTTCTGCACCGCGCGGCCTCTGGACGATCGCGTCGCGCCGTACCTCGTACACCGCTGCAAAGTCCCTCCCACGGACTCGTGTAACCGTTGCCGTCACTGCTGCGGCCGCGTTTGTCGGAGCATACGGTTGAAGGGGAAGCGCACAGGCCAGAGCGTCGCTCGGGACCAGGCTTGCTGACGTTGAGCAAAACAGGCTTGCTGCTGCGATCCGTCTCAAAATGAAAACTCCCTTTCAAACGAACGTTTATCAAGTCGCTCCACGTCCGCTATTGGGCGATAGCTGCCCGTCCCGTTTGGGATGGTATTTCTGGGACTGTCCGGCTTTGGGTGGGGTGCGGACCGGCGGCTTTCGGGTGAGTGAGCGTGCATAGGAGATGTTCGCTACCCCGCCGGCTCTCCCGAAAGGATGCTGTTTCGGGAGGTGTGGATATGCTGGTCGAGCTCTGTACGCGGCGCAGGGCCGAGCCACTGCGATTACATCAGTCTCCGGCGCGCCAAGGTCTTGCTCAACATGCGCGAGAGTTGCTCGATAGAGTAAGGCTTGTGTAGCAGCTCGAATCCATGGCTGCTGTCTTCTGCCAGAATGTGACTGTATCCACTGGCCAAAACCACGGGCAAGTCAGGGTAGAGCCTTCTGATTTTGCCAGCGAGCTCGACGCCACTCATCCCTGGCATGACGACATCCGAGAAGACGATCTGGAACCGGTCGTGTCCGGCACTTAGCTCCGCCAAAGCCCGAGTTCCGTCTGGTGCAAGCACACTAGCATATCCAAGCTCGCGAAGAGCTTGTGTAGCGAACGCGCCGACTTGCTCATTGTCCTCGACAACGAGCACGCACACGCCTTCGCCCTCTATTGGCGTAAGCGTTGGCACCACGGCTTCAACGTCGACCGGCTGCGTATCTGCGCGAGGCAGATAGAGCGTGAAGGTCGTGCCTTTTCCTACCATGCTGTCGAGCTGGATGTCGCCGCCCGACTGTTTGGCAAACCCGATCACCTGACTGAGGCCAAGCCCAGTGCCTTGGCCGACAGCCTTGGTCGTGAAGAATGGCTGGAAGATCCGTTCCGCGTCTTCTTCGGAGATCCCGCTGCCGCTGTCGGTTATGGAAACGGCAAGGAAGTCGCCAGCAACCGGCGCATGGCCGCGTATGGCAGGTATTCTGCTCACCGTAGATGTCGCGATTGTTAACGTGCCTTCGCCGTTCATGGCGTCACGCGCATTGACCGCCATGTTGACTATGGCCGTATCGAACTGGCCGCGATCGGCAAGGATGAAGGCCGGGGTAGCCGGCCGCACAAAGTCGAGCTGTACGCGTGACCCGATCAGGGTGCGAATGATGTCGGTGACTTCAGACAAGCTGAGACCAGCGTCGAAGAGTTCGGGCGTCAATGCCTGCCGGCGCGCAAATGCAAGCAACTGACCGGTCAGCTTGGCAGCCCTGTCTGCAGTCGAGCCGATCGCATCGATATACCGAGCGCGTCGTTCTTCGGACAGGTCCGGACGTCGGAGCAGATCGACTGAGCCCCGGATCACGGTAAGCAGATTGTTGAAGTCGTGGGCGACGCCACCGGTGAGCTGGCCGATCGCTTCCATCTTTTGTGCCTGGCGGAGTGCGTCCTGCGCCTGCTCACGTTCCCGTGTGCGTTGCTCCACCCGTTCCTCAAGCTCGTCGGCGTGTATCCGGAGCGCAGCTTCGGCTTCCTGCTGCTTGGAGATGTCTGTCGCCGTGCCGAACCAGCGGGTCACCTGGCCCTGCGCGTTGCGAACGGGATCAACGCGTATCAAAAATGAGCGGTACGAGCCGTCAGCTGCGCGCAGAGGCACAGTGGTCTCGAAAGGCTCGCCTACCGACAAAGCCGCGTTCCATCGCTCCAGCAGTGCCGGCATCCCAGCTGGTTCGTGGACGGATCGCCAGCCGCGGTCGCGAAGGTGCACAGGCGTCATTCCCGTGTAGTCGTACCATCGCTGATTGAACCACAGCACGGTGCCGTCCGGGTCCGCCGTCCAGCAAAGTGTCGGGATCGAGTCGGCCAGGGTGCGAAATTGGCGCTCCCCCTCAACGAGCTGTTCGAGGCGCGCGCGTGCATCATATTGCCGGCGACGACCGCGCAGCGCCGCATCCGCAAGGCTGATCAATGTCGTCGGATGGAAGGGACGTTCGATGAAGGTCACGTTGCCAAGGATGGCAAGGGCGCGCGCGGCTCGCGGGTTGCGCTCGAGGCCTCCACCCCGATGAGTAAGAAGAACGAAGGGGAGATCGGACCATTCGGGCTGCGCGTCGATCCAGGCAGAAACCTCGCGCATGTCGCCGGTCGCCAGAGCCTCCTCCGTAACGACCACGAGCCCGGCACCAGCCTGCATTTCTCGCACAAGGACAGCAAGGTCCGCGCAGGGCTGTGATCGGATGCCGGCCTCAGACAGCATCCGAGCGGCAACCTCCGCGTCACGGCCGAGCGGGGCCAAAATCAACGCACGTTCGGGGCGTTCAGTCGTCGGCAAGCGGGCCGTCCAGCAAGGGGTTTCGCCCACCGCCGACATAGGTCGGCACGCCCTTTAGTACGCCCTGAAAGTCCTCAAGCGGCTCGCCCAAAGTGATGCCATCGCTATCGATCCGGTATTCCCGGATGGTGTTCTCATGCGAGCCCGTGCGCTTTTTGATCACCGAAATGGCGCGCAAAACGCGACCGAGCGCCTCGAAATAGCGGAGCAGGACGACGGTGTCGGCGAGGTAGGTGACATCGACGGGGCTCTTCATGTCACCGACCAAGCCATGCTGGGCGACCGTCAGGAAGGTCGCGACGCCTTGTCGGTTCAGATATTGCAGCAGCTCGTGCATATGCAGGATCAGCAACTGCTCCTCGGGCATCGCGGCCTGATAGCCGTTCAGGCTGTCGATCACGACGGTGCTGACGCCGTTCTCCTCGACGACATCGCGAACCATATGAGAGAATTGGCCGGGGCTGAGTTCAGCGGCGTCTACCTGGGCGAGGAAGAGCAGCCCGTCGTCGATCATCGACTGGAGGTCGATCCCGAGCCCAAATGCGCGCTGTAAGAGCAGCCCGCGCTCCTCGTCGAAGATGAACAGGGCTACCTTTTCTCCGCGCGCGACTGCAGCAACCGCAAAGGTGAGCGTGAGGAGCGACTTGCCAGTGCCTGCCGGACCAAGGATCAGGGTGCTCGATCCGCGCTCGATGCCCCCGCCGAGCAGTGCGTCCAGCTCGCTCGAGCCACTCAGCATCACGTCGCGTTTGAACTCACGGCGGTGTTCGGCCGAAATGAGCCGCGGAAATGCGCGTACCCCGCCATGCTCAATGATGAAGTCGTGATAACCACCGCGGAAACGCCGCCCGCGGAACTTGATCACCCGCAGACGCCGGCGCTCCGCGCCATAACCGGGTGCGTTTTCCTCCAGTCGAATTACGCCATGCGCAACGGAGTGGACGGTTTTGTCCAGTGCCTCAGTCGTAAGGTCATCCAGCATCAACACTGTGGCGTTCGCACGGGAGAAGTAGTGCTTGAGCGCCAGGATCTGTCGGCGATAGCGCAGAGAGCTCTGCGCGAGCAGCCGGATCTCAGAAAGGCTGTCGATCACGACTCTGGTCGGGCGAACGCGCTCAAACGCGTCGAAGATGCCGCGGGTAGTCTCGCCCAGCTCCAGATCCGATGAATACAGCAGGCTCTGCTGCTGGTCCGCGTCGAGCAGCGTCTCCGGCGGGACCAACTCGAAGATCTCGAACCGATCGCCAATGTCTCGACCATGCGAGGCGGCACTCTCGCGCAGCTCCTCCTCAGTCTCTGAAAGCGTGATATACAAACCGCGCTCACCCGCATCCGCTCCGGTGAGAAGAAACTGTAGCGCCGTGGTCGTCTTGCCGGTTCCCGGGCTACCTTCGAGCAGGAACACGCGACCGGGCGCCAGACCACCGCACAGGATGTCATCGAGGCCGGGCACGCCAGTCATTGCCCCTTTTGAACGGCTCGTCATTTTGATCCCCAAATCCCTCCTTTTCGCGCTGCACGAACCAGGCGGGGGGAGCAAGCCGAAGAACAGCCGCTGCGCTAGCCAGTTGAAGGCTCGTGGAGAGCGTCGCCGCCTGTGCGGGGCTGCTGATCAGCGATCAGGCCTCAGACGCAACAAGGATTTGATAAAGCTGGTGCGCTGAGGCAGTCCGTTCTCCCATAGCGAAGCCGACGAGAAATGCTGTACCCGCCATGGTCTCGGATCCGCCAACCGACCGGATCATGGCCCATTCTCCAAAGAGCCTCCGAGTTACGGTGCGGTCGGATACAAGCTCGACGTCGAAGTGCCTTGGATCTGCGAGAATACGCTTCATCGTCTCGTCCACGGCGTCATGCTCGCCTTCGAGCACCTGGGCAAAGCAAGCGTCGTTCGACCATAGCATGCCCGTTACGCCGGCGACGTTGTTGAGAGCGCTGGAACGCGCAACGATCGCGTCCAGCTCGGTAGGATCAGACCCGACCCTTGATTTGCTTATATAGACTACGCGGCGCACTCGGATCAGAGCGCAACGTGATCTTGGAAGTTCCACCTGGTACCGGCCTGGTCGGGTCACTCGCTTCCCGATTGAAAAGGTTCAAGGAGACAGCCGGTCTGTCATGGTAGGCCCTTCGGCCTCCACCGGGGCCAGATTCCCAAAATCTGTTCCCAATTGCTTTTTCCCGAAATTGACAGGGAGAGATGGAGTTTCGGGACGACTATCGTGTCTCGAAAGTCCTAAGTGCTGCAACAGCGGCAAAACGCACCTACTTGCCTCGTTGCGACGTGTTGCAAATGTCTGTCGCAATGCAATCTGGTTTTGAAGCATGTTTGCGACATGCAGATCGGCTACGCGCGCGTGTCGACCGACGATCAGGGCCTCAGGCTACAACGCGCCGCGTTGAAGGGCGCTGGGTGTACTCCTCTTCACTGGTGCGTCGACCCACACGCAGCTTTGTTGGTCGCCAGACCCTGCTAGAAGCTGATGGCGGCAGGTATAGTTGCGGGGCGATGCTGCCTTGGACAACATGTGGCATTTCCGGGAGAACACTGCCAGTTGCCGTCCAGGAGCGGCCGCCCAAAGAACCGCGTCGGCGAGCCTCAGCGCCGTTCAATGGCGAAGCAGTAAACCCTTTCCTGATCGCGCCCGCGCCCGAGGCTCTTCTTAGGCTTGCGATGCCGGCTTTTCCGGTCCTTACCCAGCCGCGCCCCCTCGCATTCCTGGCACCCCCGCACGTCCTCGGTCTTCTTGATGCGGTCCCAATCAGGAAACGCGGCATAAATTTGTTCAGGTCGGATGTACACTTCAGTCTTGGAACCCACACTTCGTCTGTAGGCCACCGCAGCCTCCCGCTGCTCATCCGAAACGGTGGAAGGTTTGTGACCCCCGCCAAGGTCGATGGTTTTTGGGTCAAATGCCAAGCTTGCCAGGCGCTCCAAGAAGAGGCGGGGTGGACGGGTATTCGCGTACATGCGGTAGCTTGCAAGCACTGCGGCATCTGTGTCGAGCTTGCGGGGCAGGGCGCCACACCGCGTAGCGAGTTGGCCCGCCGCAGCGATCAACCCGAAGCGTAACGCGTCCCGGCGCGCTGAACCGTCCTGACAATCGCCGCCCGATTTATCAGCGAACTCCCGCATCATCGTATGAATTTCGGCTCTCAATGCGGCATCGTCGTCGAAGGCAGCCTTGAGCAGACTCGCGACGAGCTGCCGGCCGGCGTGACCATATTGCATCGTGATCAGACCGTTCAACTGTTCCATCAGCTCGGGCCCGTTTACCTCGTTCTTGTCGTCCGTCGGCTCAGCGACGCCACTCTTCCGCGTGGGCAAAAGAATGGTCAGAAGCCCAGTTCCAAGTCGGTCTCTTAGGCCCTGCTCATCCCCGCATAGCTCTCCTAAAGCGTTGCTGGTTGCTGTCAGCACGATCAAGCGAGTTGGTGAGAATGCGGTAGAGTTCCATCGAGCGGTCTTGGCCTCGAAAATGGAGGCGAACAGCCGAGCCTTCTCAATCCTCTGTCTACTATTTTCGAGGGCAAACCAGCTGTCGAGCCCATCAATAATCAGCGGATGGTCATTTACCGACGCAATCTGCTCAAGCGTCTCTAGCCGATCAAAGAATGAGCTATCCTCGACCTCGCCGTATTTAGGGCGGCCCCACGCCGATGCGGCTAGTCGAAGCAGCGAAGTCTTGCCGCTTCCAGACTTGGTGACAAACGACAGGGTAAAACTATCAAGGTCGGTGAAAGCCAAGACGCAAGCGGCCAGGCTCGCGCAAATTGCTGTTGTGAGGACGTGCTGGCCCTTTAGCAACGGCTTCAAGCCCTTGCGGTACTCGGCTAGCGATCCATTCGTTTCCGCCTTTCCAAAGATCTTCGGGCAGGCGATCGCGGGGCTGATGATCTCGCCACGGGAGGTGTAATCGTCATCGCTCCGGTTAGGGGCTGCATCGTGCACGATGTACTCGCCATTGCGCATGGCGAAGAACTGATCATTGTAGCCGGGATGCTCGATCAAGTACGTCGATCGGAAGCTATACACTTGGGTCACCTCCTTGAAATAACGGCTCAACTGTTCAGTGCTCAGCGGCGAAAAGCCCCGGCCGTACAGCAAGCTCTTGAGACTCGCGGGACAAGTGCGAACTGATCTATTTAATATCATATGCTGACAGTGTCACAGTGCCGGGCCGCTAGAGGCCTGCTCGGTTGGTCAGCACAGGACCTGGCGGATCGGGGCGGCTTTGGTGTCGCGACAGTTCGCCGGTTCGAAGCAGGCCAAACCGTCAACGTGGCCTCCATTCAGAAGATCGAGGCCACACTTCAGCACGCTGGTGTCACCTTAGTTGCCGCGGGAGATGCGTCGCCGAACGGAGGCGAAGGCGTCCGGCTCGCACCTATCCAGTCGGAGTGAGGTTCACGGCGCGTTAGACGGGCTGGCGCCACTGCACGCGGCCGCGCCGAATGACCGTACCACTTCGCCGCACTACTCATGCCGTCTTTCCTCTCTGATTGCCTTTAGCAGCCAGATTCTGATCCACAGCTGTACGGTGGCGCAGGGCCGTCCAATCGAGCCCGGCGCATAATCTGCGCGATCTCGCTCTGCAGACGCACCGAGACTTGTGCGCCGTATCGCCTGATGCACAATGTGCGCGGGGCGCTGGTCTGAGCCAGCGAATGGGGGACACCGTTGCGAGCTATTCAAGTGAACGAGCCCAGCCGGGGGAGTTGGGGCCAGATTGTTGCGCTGGAGGCGCGCTTTGCTCCGATGGTGGAGCGGCTGGAAGCCCGGGCGGCTACGCACGCGCGGAGCTATAGCCGAAGCGTGGTTGCGGCAGGGCTGTTGGGCTATGCCGTCCTTTGCGCCGTAGCTGGTCTCATCCTGGCACTAGTGTTCGGCTTCGTAGCTCTTCTGTACTTCTTCCCCTTGGCGATTAGCGGGTTGTTGAAGCTTGTCGTGCCGCTCGGAGCCGTGGTGCTCAGTCTTGTGCGAGGGTTGCAGGTTAGCTGGCCCGCGCCGGACGGCTTTGAGGTCACGCGGGATCAAGCTCCTGCTCTCCACGCCCTTGTCGAGCGGATCCGCCTCGCGACTGGCGGGCCGCGCGTGCACGAAGTGCGGGTGACTGATGTGATGAACGCTTCGATCACACAGCAGCGCCGCTTTGGCCTGCTCGGGGCTCGGAACACCCTGTACCTTGGCCTGCCACTCCTGAACGCGATGCGCGTGTCGGAGATCAAAGCAATTGTCGCTCATGAGATGGGACACTTCGTAGCCCAGCACGGACGATCAACAGCGTTCGCATACACTCTTCGAACCCGTTGGCATCAGATCGGTGAGCGACTGCCGGACGGCATTGTCGCGGGCGTTCTGCGCCGGTTCTTTGAGTGGTACGGTCCCTGGTTCGCGTCGTACAGCTTCGTGCTAGCGCGCCGCCAGGAACTTGAGGCGGACGCGATTGCCGCGAAAGCTGCTGGAGCTAGGGCCGCGGGTCACGCGCTCATTAGGGTCGCACTGCAGGCGAGGCTCCTCGACGAGGGTTGGCGCTGCATTTGGTCGCAGTCCGTTCTACGCCCCGACCCGCCGGTTTCACCGCATCGCACGCTCGCCGCCGCCGTGCTCGAAGTGAAAGACGGGCTGGATGACCTGCTGGTGGACGCCTTGCAGGTCAGACCAGACCTCGACGATACACATCCCAGCCTAACGGCTCGGCTAGCCGCCCTAGACGTGAGCCCCGCGCCTCCGCCGCAATTGATTGAGCCGGCGGCTCCGATCCTTCTCGGTGAAGCACTAGGACCGGTCACGGACAAGCTGGACGCCCAGTGGCACGATGCCGCCGACGAAACGTGGGCAGAGGTTTACACCCAGCGGCAGGAGTACCACCGCGAGCGCGAAGATCTGGATGCGCGGGGGTTGGAGGGCGAGCTCGATGTCGACGAGCAATTCAGGCATGCTGGCCTGATCGAGCTTCTAGATGGACCAAAGGCTGGCGCCGCTGCGTTTGCGGCGCTCGTAGCGGCTCACCCTGACGCGCACGGGGCTCGGTTCCGAAACGGCGACGCGCTCCTCGACGCCGGAGACGAGGACGGCGTGGCGTTGCTCCTCGAAGCGGCGGAGGCGGAGCCAGAACTACGCGTCCACGCTTGCCGACGGCTTGCTCAGCACTTTCATGCGACCAATAGGCCCGAACGCGCACAGCCTTACTGGGACGAAGCAGAAGAAGCAGAGCAGCGCCAGTTGGCAGCGCGCAAGGAAGCCGAAACCATTGACGAGCGTGTCACTTTGCGGCCGCTCGACGCCGCTACACGGACACGTCTGGCGGATCTCCTCATTGGTATGGAAGGGCTTCGCCGGATGGATGCGGCCGTCCGGGATCTCTCAACCGGGCCGCAAATCGTTTTCGTGTTTGGCGCTCGCCGAGGGTGTGTCGCGGGTGAGTTGCTGGACCGCGTGATCGAAACGCTCCTGCCAGAGCACGACCTGCTCGGAATTGAACATTCACAACGGCGTAGTTGGCTCCGCAAGAGATTGAGGGCGCTACCGAACAGCCGAGTTGTTGGTTGAGCGGTCGTAAATTCAGGGCCTCAAAGATCGCTGCTCCAGCTTGCAATCTGTTCACGGCTTGTTCTACCTAGCGGGACGCCGCTGAAGCGGTGACTCGACACTGCTGGAGCAACCTGATGCAGCACGATTTGCAACTGCGTGCGGCTGCGCGGGCGATCTACGATGCGTGCTACCCAACGGACGATTGGGCGCCGGTGGGCTTCGATGAGGCCGAGCGCTTCGGGACCGTGCACTACCGCCAGGCTGTTGGCGCGGCCCAGCAGGCCCGTGCTGTCCTGGCAGGCCGGGGAGAACAATTGCAGCTCCCAGCGTTCGCCTGACCAAGAGGCGTGGTCGGCCCGCCCAAGAACCTGTCCGACCTTCACCGTATCGAGGCGCAGGTCAGGGCGACTTGCAAGAGCTGCAAGGCGACCGAGGTATGGGAGCTGGACGCGCTGTTCGCGGAGGTGCGCAACAACGGCGGCAACACCGACTGGCACGCGGCCAAGCACTCGGTGAAATGCCCCAAGCGCTGCCCGTCCCCTATCGTGTCGCTCGCCCCGATCCCATACGGCAAGGAGCGAGCGCGGCGGCAGGCGCACCGCCATGCGCTGATCAACCTGGCGCTGACGATCCTGCGTGAGGCTGCCAACCGGTCAGCGTACCAGGCGGTGGGCACGATCGAGGTCAGGCTGGCGCTGCACGTCCTCCGGCCGTTCGTACGGGATCAGCACCTGCTCAGTGAGTATTGGCGGTCGGCGACGATCCAGCCGCGGCATCCCTGGACCAGCTGTCAGTTGCCCTACCGGCGAATCGCCTTGCGGCTAATCGAGCTTGAGGCGCCGGTTGAGGAGGAGAACCGGCCATGATTGGTCCCGCCGCGCATACCTGTCGTTTACCCCTCATCGGCCATGTAGGGCCGTGGTGCGAAACGATAGATCATCAGCGTTGCCTATCCTGGCAGGGGCCGGCGTTCTTGGTGCGCTGATCGGCATGGGATCATTGACAGCTACGCCTCAGGGCCGCGGCGCTGTATCTGCAACGGCCAAGAGCGTCGGAGTGGCAGGCGGCTTCACTCGGGCACGTGCTCCTCAACCAGGCGACCATTGGAGCGGCTGCAACGACGCACGAGCCGTGGGCACTGCGCCCATCTACGAAGGGGAACCTGGCTACCGTCCCGAAATGGACGGCGACAGCGACGGAATCGCCTGCGAGCCGTACCGGGGCTGAAGAGGAGGCAGCTATCGCCCAATCGTTGCCGCTCAGCCCAACAGCGACGATCCCCGATTGCTGAGGTTGTGCACCGGCGCCGTGTCGTCTGAGGACTAGGTCTTGAACCTACAGCGGAGCCGCTATCTGGACGGGTGAACGCTTATAAACCTTTCGATGAGGACGGTTCTAGTGGCGTCACCAAGGTAGCGTTTCTCATGCGGGTTGAGGCTTACTCGGCCGACCAGCTTTACTTCGAACGTCCCCCATAGTGGGTCAGGCTTTCTCCAGCCGGCCGCCTTTAGGGCTGCCGCGTACAATTGTCTGCATACCCCTTGAGCACACTCGATTGATGCGCCGTCGCCAGCCTGCAGCACTTGTCCCGTGGCGTCCTGACACTGCTCGAACCGGCTGTTCTCGAAGTTGGTGAACCATGTGCAGGTAAGATTGCGTTGCGCTCCGAAGGGTTCTCCAGCGAAGGTGAGGCTTCGTTGGCCGGCCGGGGCCATGGACGCCAAGGCTAGAAGAGCAATCTGCCACATATAAGACTCATATCCTCCCGCTCGCCGTCCGCAGTCGTACCAGCATACCTTCGCATCGCCCGCCCATGTTAGTCGTGTATGGCGTGGCCCTATCCTGGAGGCCGTTCTTAAAGCGTCGAGGAGTGGCTCTGATGCTGAGCTACGATCGTCATCAGGCTTATCATGTTCTGACGGCTGGTTGACCGATCAGAGATCACGAGCGCACACCCACCACTTACCATTATGAATAATCGCGAGCCCACCATTCTTACCGCGCCGACCGTGCTCCACTTGTAAGTGACCCGCGCATTCGGAGTCTCGGCAACGAGACCTTCCGGGCTATGCTCAAGATAGATCTCGTTGCTGCCCTTTCGTGATCGCAGTGCCGGAGCGATCACAAACATGAACAGAACGAACAACATGCCAAATCCGGCAGTCTGCGGCTCGCCAAGAGCAAGGCCGCCAACAAACATCACAACTCCGATCACCACTAATAGCGAGGCTTTGACCCGAGCGGATTTGTCTCCAGTCAGGAACGATATGACTATCGCCGCGGCTACCATATCGCCGCGCGTAACGCCGTAAGGTCCAATCTTTTCGAAACCCATATCACCCCCCGTCATCAGACTTACGACGCTGCAGTCCAACGTCGCGCTTCTTTTTCGCTGGCGTTACTGGAAGCCCTTCTCGGGCCATTGCCGCCAGTTCCACCCCTCACTGCACAAGGATCTCGGCCCGCTGCAGAGTGGGGTCGCATCCATGATCATCCGAACAGCCTCAACGCGGTCGCACGCCGCGGTGGGCGCGACCTCCAGAATAGCTTGGGGCTCTGGGTTCATGTCACTCATCGTCATCACGTAACGCCGAAAGGTGTCATCTGAGATGGCCGCCTTGTTCCATAATGTTGAGCCATCCGAACCGATGTAAATCGGCTGAACGGTCCGCAGGTGTCCAATTCCATCCTTTTCACGCCCCCAATGTGGAAGGGGAGTCGAACAGTTCGCGGCGTAGGTACGGGGCTGGTGATTGCACCCAGGCGTGAGAGCGACGAGTAGCAAGCCTGATGCGGCGATGAGGGATTCCATAGGGTTATGATGCCGCTGGGATACCTGCGCCACAACGTTTGCTTACGCCTAATTGCGGCCGTCCCGCCCAGATGCGAACGTCACGCTGGTGAAGCTCTATCTGATTCTCGCGGCATTTCTCGCCACAACAGCCTGTGACCCGCCTGAGGCGCGTCGCCAAGCCGAACTTATGAACACCATCGAGAGGAAGATAACGCTTCCGCCGGGAGCAGGGGCGGTCGAGCGTTTCGCCCGTGCCTACAAGTTCGCCTCTCCGGATCGAGTCGAAGCTCTCTATTTCATTCCAGAAGAAGAGCCTGACCGTATGTTTTGCGAAGGAACGAAGAGGTATGGACACAAGAATGGACAAATTGCTTTAGCCTGCCCTCCACCGGACGGGATGAAGGCTGGCGAGCGCCGTTGGTTTGCCGATGATGTAATCCTGCCTTTCGTGAGCGACGGGGCGTGCGCTTACATTGACGTCGAGTATCAGGTCGGGTCGAAGACGGTCCCAAAAGCAAGCTGTCATGGCGAGGGGTGAGGCTTGGCTTCCTGTCCAGCTCGCCCGTTGTCGGCCTTGCAGCGCGCGGCAGTAGCTTCCTGGTTGCGGACCTTCATACAGCGATGCATCCTATTTCGATGGAGCATGCTACACTCGTTGGGTTCTTGACCGGCGTTCTTTCGCCAGAGGTGTTGGCTGACGAGATCGCCGAGGAAGTGGACGCCTGCAATGCGGCCTGCCGAGCGGGTGAGAATGGCTACATCATTATCACCGATGGTCCTGCCTTCCAGGTGACGAGGGACTGCGCACGACGGCTCTAGCCGCCGTAGCGGAGGAACGTCTAACCTTCGAACTCGCAAACTATGTCGCGGACTGCCTTATTATGAGCGACGACTTCCATTTCGCGGACGATGGGGTGCGAAACGCTGTTTATTTCGTAGAAGACGACAGCAGACCGCCGACGCACCATGAGACAAACGAAGCGCTTGCGTTGCTCGGCTGAACGGCTGCTCTCGCCGCTTCCTACTCGAAGCCGGACCGCCAGCTTACCACCCACTTGCGGACGTTCCGACGCACGCGCACTCTTGATCCATGCGGCCCGTGATCGTTCCCGCCCTTGCACTCTGGCTAGCTGCATGCAGCGAGCCAAGCCCTCCCGCGCTGAGACAAGTGGCAATCTGGGCACCGGGCGTGGACATCACGATCGACGGTCAGGGGAATGGCCGTTTTCTGAACCGATTCGACGGGAAAGATGGGCGCTTCTCGCTCAACTCCAAGCAGCTTGAACACCTTGTCCGACGCATGGAAGTGTTTCGGCGGTCCCCTCAGACTATGGCGGGCGGAGATGTGCGGGCATTTGCCCTGCGCGGCGTCCCTTGCGACGGACCTTACGTTACCGACAACGGCGGTATATCATTTCGTTGGCTCGGCACCTCAGTCGACCAGCTCTATTCTGCAGACTTTGGCTGCGATCGCGACAGGTATGCGGCGAGGAATAAGGAGCTTCGGGCGATACTGAAGTCCCTTCCCGTTCCCGAGCCACAGAGCCTGCCGTGATCGCGACGGCCCAAATGGCCGCGGCGATGCCTGCTCCCGCCCATTTGCGGACATTTTGGGCCTAAGCTAGACAGCCGCATGGCTCAGGAACTCACAACGCCACCGGCGCAGAAGGGCGGCCCTGTCCAGTCGAACTACCTCCATCCTTACGCGTGCTTCCGGTGCCGGAAGAGTTTCAAGCGCGGCAGTCGAGAGTCGGCAGTCCTACCATGCCCCGAGTGCGGAGGACCGAGCATAGGGCTAACGCGCAAGTTTAAGCCACCAAAGCAGTCTGACGGGAAGCAGTGGGAGAAGGTCGAGGCCTTAGTGCGACACGGCTTTTTATTCTGGAGTCTGGGCGACCCTTACCCCGATACTTTGCGGGAGGTAGCGGCATTCGCGGCGCGACACGCTGCCTTCGTAGCTAAGGAAAGGGCGCGACGACCCGAGGCTCATGGTCAGATTGACGCGGCACTATCGTCAATCTCACGGTGACGAACGTCCCCTCTCTCCACCCAAGATGGTCATCAGAGGCGAACTAGCTGAACTGCTCCTCCGAGTTCCGCTTCCCAGTTTGCCGCGAACTGAATCGCGTCCTCCACCGCTTCGTCGGGGTGCATCGTGGTCGTGATGTAGCGGCCCGTATCGGAGCCATCGCCTACAACAAGCTCGTCAATCATGTCGTCAACACGGCTTGCACCTTCACCGACGACGGCGATGAGCGATACGCCATCTCGTAAGCACGCTTCGACGAAGGATTGAAGCGCCCGTTCGTCAGATAGGGGAAGTTCGAGAACAATCTTGGAAGCGTAGGCCACGAGCGAGTTTCACGCGCCGCCTCAAGGACTGCAATCCACCTTTTCGCATTAAAATCATCTATCCCGCATTCCACTCAGTTGCGGACATTGCCAGCGGCAGGGGATCGAACCCGCACCTCGTTGCCGAGGATCGCTGTAGCGATACGTCTACCAATTCCGTCACGCTGGCCCACCGACATAGCACGCGAGCGCGACCAAGCGGAACGTCTTACGCCCAAACCCGGCCGGTCCGAGGCGCTTGGCGCGATCCTGATTGCGGGGCCTCGGCTTGCCGCGCACTCTGAGACAATGACACAAGCCGCCCGTCTCACGCTCCTTGCCGTCTGTTGTGTTTCGACGCTGTCCGGCTGCGATCTGCACCGACGACCCAATCTGTCCAAAGAGGAGGTGCGCGTTTGTCTCGGGCGAGGCGGACGCGAGAGCCGAGCACCTTTCGGCTCGCCAATTTGCCAAGTACCCTACAGGGATGCAGGTAAGGCTTGCAGCGGTAAAGCCGATTGCCTGGGCCGATGTCTGAGCGACGCCCCCGAGCACGCGGTTTCGGTCAGCACCGGGACGCCCGTTACAGGCATGTGCGAAGCCGAAAGCAGCACCTTCGGCTGCTACGGACGTGTCGAAGGCGGGAAGCTGGTCGGAGATTACATCTGCGTTGACTGACCTGAAAGTCAGCTTTGGGTCCGGGCTTCGTATGCTTCCAGTAGCTGCCGCAAGCCCGCGGAGGTCGCGCCCTGCTGCTCGACCGCGTTGCGGAGGGCGTAGAACTCATCGTTGCTTTTGATGTGACCACGGCGGACAACTCGCTGCACCAGCTTAGAGAACCTTGCGCGCACTTCCGACAGCGTCGGTAAGCCCGATTGCGAAAGCTCGTGGTCGCACGCGGTCACGTCGCTGGCGGGCCAGTCACTCGTAAACTCCACAACGTCGCCGATCGCCATACCAAGGCCGCTCCGCGCTTTTGCGGGGGTTTTCACCGCCATTCTATCGAGCACAGCCGTGGGATGAGTATCAGGGTTGAGCAGATCCGAGGGGAAAACCTTGGGAACCATATGGCTGAACCAAGATCGCAGGCGCTCGTATTCGGAGGGTTCAATCCGCATGACCATGATGCTGCCCGCGCCGAGACTATAGGGCAACGGCAGTTTACCCGCCTTCAGATCCCCTGATCGCGACGTCAGCTAACGCCCATCACCGGACACTAGCGGCGCTGTTAAGTGGTCACGCGCAGTGGCGGGGTTCGCTCTCCTCGTATTCCGCTCGCTCCGCCGACCAGCAGTGGTCGCCCTTCAAATTGGAGCGCATCCACGTATCAAACTCGGCAAACGTAACCTCGCGGGGATAAATGCTCGGCAGCCCCTTTGCTAAAGCCTGCTTTTCGTGAGTGCCTAAGGCCTGATGAAACGACCAAAGGGCCAGTTGCTGCCAGTCGTCGTCCTGCGGGAACGCGTTCTCGTGGCGCTGGTAAATCTCATTGGTCGCGTTTGATTTGCCGGATACCCTCACTTCATCCGGCCATAAAGCTTTTGTGGTTTCAAATAGCGCGCACTCTTTGATGGTCACCAAAGTCCTCTGCACTCTCGATAGTGCGCCGACGCATCGGGCAGCGCAACGTCCGCTTTCGCCCGATTGTGTTGAAAAACTCGGCCTTGCAGTAGTTACGGTGGTCTGATTCAATCTTCGCGAGGCGAGCGGAGACGGACCCATGATGGGCGA
>NZ_JACIJK010000010.1 GCF_014199305.1 Sphingomonas aerophila | reverse complement strand
GCTCATCCGTCAGCCAGTACAGGTCGCTCATCCACGCTCTCCTCACAGAGCCTGAATCAGATCGCGCCTCTCACATCAATGGGTCCTGACCCTAGGCTGCAGTGCCCCTGAGGGTAGCGCTCGATCGAAAACTGCCCACCAGCCACTCAGCGGCTCCGTCCGCTCTAATCTTACTAGTGGCGCATCAGCACATCTGAGCCTGTCGCCTCACGATCGACAGAGGGCCCCCTATAAGACGGGTTGACGGCTGCCCGGCTTCGTAATGGAGCCGTTCAGGCCGCAAGCCTGACAAGGTGGTGCCGCTGAAGCTGACGCGGCGGCGCGACTTCGGCGGCGCAGCTATTAACCACTGGGTCTTGACTGGGCCGAAGGCGACCCAGCTAGGACCCACGTGGGCCACCCAGCCGAAGACACTTCAGCGTAGGTTAGTCGCGCTTTCCTGGTTCATGCTGCTCTGGAAAGGTGGTGCCGCTTACAGGACTCGAACCTGTGACCCCCGCATTACGAATGCGATGCTCTACCAGCTGAGCTAAAGCGGCGCCGCCGGCGCAAGGGCCGGCTGGAGGGCGGCGCTTAACAGGTCGAATCGTGGCTGACAAGCGCGACTGAGCATAACGGGCCCAGCGGCTTTACGTCCCGTTTACCACATCAAATGCACAACCGCCCCTGAAGCCGGCAGCGTTGCCGGTTACAGGGGCTTGGACAACGGTCATGAACATCGCGCGCGGTTTCGAGGATGCGATCGACGGCGACGACCTGCAGCTGGCGCATGAAGCGGCGGATGCGGGCATTGAGGATGCCATGTTCGACCTGGGCGGGGACGAACGCCGCATGCACGTTCGGGCCTATAACCACTGGGTGTCGCTGCTGAAGGGGCGCGCCTACCCTGCCATTGCCGATCTTGATCCTGACAGCATCGTGGATTTCGGCGCGCACAGCGTGCTGCTCGATTTCTCGGCAGGAATCGAGGATCCCTCCATCGCGTATCTCGGCCGCGCGCTTCGCGAGGAATGCGGGCTGGCGCTCAACATCCACAAGATCGCGGACGTGCCCAGCCGCTCCCTGCTGTCGCGCCTCACCGACCATTATCTCCAGATCATCGCCAACTGTGCGCCCATCGGCTTTGAGGCGGAGTTCGTCGGCACGCGCGGGCGCACCACCCTGTATCGCGGCATCCTGATGCCATTCTCCTCTACCGGCGACACGATCGACTTCATTTATGGCGTGATCAACTGGAAGGAGACGGTGGACCTAGGCACCCAGGCGGGGCTCGATGCAGAGCTCGATGCGTCCGTGCGCGCGGGCCCCAAATCGACCAGCGACGCGCCGATCTGGGCCGATGGCCCCAGCGCCGGTTTCGATGAAGCAACGCTTGAAGCGCTTGCCGCACAGGCCGGTGTGGATGACGACGAGGACGATCGGGCCGCCCCCGGAGAGGCGCCGACGTCGCTCGTTGACCCGATGATGACCGGCTCGCTCGCGGACTGCCTGTCCATGGCACGGGAGAGCGCCGCGGCCGTCCGTGCCGCCGACACGCGCAGCCGCGCCGCGCTGTATCGGGCACTTGCCCGGGCGCACGATTTCGGCCTGTCTGCCGCCGCCGATCCCGAAGGGTTCGCCGAGCTTGCCGCCGATGCCGGCGTCACGATCCAGGCGCGCGCGCCCCTGACCCCGGTCGTGAAGCTGGTGTTCGGCGCCGATTACGACAAGACGCGTCTCACCGAGTTCGCGGCGGTTCTGTCCCATGCGCGCCGGCATGACATCGGCGCGGGCGGCCTCGGCGCGTTCCTCGACAGCTTTCCTGGCGGCATCAAGGGCGTGGTCGCCGCCGAGCGTGAGGCCAAGCGGCCGGCGCCCGCTGCCAAGCCGCCACGCCCCGCACGGGCACCGATCGCCCATGTCGCCTTTGACCTGCCGGGCGACACCGGCGAGACGGTGGTGCTGGTCGCTCGCATCGCAGCGGGCGGGGGTTTCGACCTGCTTGGCACCAGCCGCGATGCGTCGCTGGCCGACCGGGCGTTGCGCGCGATCGACTGACGAAGAAGGTAGCGGTCACAGTTTCGGCGGGGTTGAGCCGCCCTGCCGACGGGCGCATAGCCCCCGGCCATGACCGATCTCCAGACGCTTACCGTCCAGCTCGCCTTTCATCTGACAGAGGGCGCACTGCCCGGGGAATTGGGTGGGTTTGGCGACACCGAACAGGCCGCTGCTGCTCGATTCGTGGTGGAGGCCGCCCAGCACCGCACGCCGGGCACGCCGGCGATCGCGCTGGCGCCGCTCGCCGCCGAAGACGACGACCCGCGCCGCCGCATGCGGCTGGCTGTGGTCGGCGAGGACATGCCGTTTCTGGTCGACTCTGTCGCTGCGGCTCTCAGCACGCGCGACATGGTGGTGGACCGCATCATCCACCCGGTCGTCGCCGTCCGGCGTGACGCATCGGGCACGTTGCTGGCCGTCGGCGAAGGCGAGGCACGCGAATCGATCATCTACCTGGAGGTGGAGCGGGTCGATGCCCGCGACCGGCGCGGGCTGGTGGACGCACTGGCGACCGTATTGGCGGATGTGCGCGCCGCGGTAGGGGATTGGACCAGCCTGCGTCAGGCACTGGCGGCCGACGCGCAACAATTAAGCGACGAACAGGGCGGCGATAGCGAAGGCGTCGCGCTGTTGCAGTGGTTTGCCGACAGCCGGCTGACGTTGCTGGGCCATGATCAATGGCGCGAAGGCGACGGCACCCTCGCGGCGCTGGGCGTTGCGCGCGCCTCGCGCCCCGTACCCATCCTTGCCGAAGGGAGCCGCCAACTGGCGCTCGACCATTTCCGTCGGGGCGGCGAGGCACCGTTGCTGCTCAAATCCAACCTGATCTCTCCCGTCCACCGCGCGGTGCCGCTCGACCTGATCGTGCTGCCGGTGCGTGAAGGCGGCCAGGTGGTCGGCCTGTCCATCCATGCCGGCCTGTGGACCAGCGCGGCGCTGGCCGCCCCAGCAGCCGAGGTGCCGATGCTGAGGCGCCACCTGGCGGAGCTGCAGGCTAAGTTCGGCTTCGACCCGCGCGGTCATAATGGCAAGGCGCTGGCCCACGCCCTGTCCGCCCTGCCCCACGACCTAGCGGTTGCGTTCGTTCCCGATGCGCTGGAACAGCTCGTGCTGACCGCCATGTCGCTCGCCGACCGGCCCCGCCCGGCGCTCAGCACCGTTCGCTCCGCGCTCGGTCGGCATGTGTTCGCCTTTGTGTGGCTGCCGCGTGATGACCTGACCACCCAGCGCCGGGTCGCGATCGGCGAGATGCTGGCGGAGGCGGCTGGCGGCGCGGTGCTCAACTGGTCGATCGCGCTGGAGGACAGCGGCGTCGCCCTGCTCCGCTATACGTTGGATGTGCGCGGCATCAGCACGACGGTCGACGATAGCGCGCTGGAACGGCGCGTCGCGCGCATGGTGCGCGGGTGGGTGCCGGCCGTGGAGGCGGCGCTCGGCGAGACGATCGGAACGGCCCGCGCGGCGCGGCTCGCGCTGCGCTTCGCTGGCGCGTTTCCGCTGGGCTACCGCAATGCCCATTCCGCAGAGGAAGCCGCAGCGGACGCGATCCGCTTGTCCCGCCTCGACGGGCCGGACGCGCGCGACGTTCGCCTCGCGGAACTGGGCGGGCGCCCTCACCTGATGCTTTACCGCCAGGGTGGCGCGTTGGCGCTGTCGGACGCGGTGCCGGCGCTTGAGAACTTCGGATTTCGCGTGGTGGAGGAGCTGCCCACCCAGCTGTCGGACGAGACGCGCTCGGCCATCCACGACTTCCTGGTGGAACCCGGCGGTCAGCTGCCGACGGATCCCGCCGTGCTGGAGCAGGCCGTCGCCGCGGTGCTTGCCGGCCAGGCGGAAAACGACGGGTTCAACCGGCTGATTGTTGAAGCGGGGCTGCAACCGGGCGCAGTGGTGCTGCTGCGCGCCTGGTTCCGCTACCTTCGCCAGGCGGGACTGCCTTATGGTCTTGCAACCGTGGTCGACGCGCTACGCCGCGCGCCACGCGTAGCCGCCGCTCTGGTGCAGCGCTTCACGGCCGCGCATGGGCCGGACGGCGGTAATGTTGACGCGGCGGATGCGGCGATCACCGCCGGCCTCGACGCCGTGTCTGCGATCGATGACGACCGCATCCTGCGCGCGTATCGTTCCCTGGTGGAAGCGTGCCTGCGCACCAATGCCTTTGCGCCCGGCGGCGTGGAGGCGCTCGCCTTCAAGCTCGACAGCCACCGTATTCCCGGCCTGCCAGCGCCGTTGCCCTGGCGGGAAATCTGGGTCTACAGCCCGCGGGTGGAGGGCATCCATCTGCGCGCAGGCCCCGTCGCGCGTGGCGGCCTGCGCTGGTCGGACCGGCGCGACGATTTCCGAACGGAGATCCTGGGTCTGATGAAGGCGCAGCGGGTGAAAAACGCGGTCATCGTCCCGACCGGGGCCAAGGGCGGCTTCTACGCCAAGCAGCTACCCTCCCCCGCCAATCGCGACGCGTGGATGGCGGAAGGAACGGAGAGCTACCGCGTGTTCATCCGCGCATTGCTGTCGATCACCGACAACATCGTCGACGGTCAGGTGGTGCACCCGACCGGCGTGCGCGTCCTCGACGGCGAGGACCCGTATTTCGTCGTCGCCGCGGACAAGGGAACCGCGACCTTCTCCGACGTCGCCAACGCGCTGGCGCTGGAGCGCGGCTTCTGGCTGGGCGACGCCTTCGCGTCCGGGGGCAGCCAGGGATATGACCACAAGGCGATGGGCATCACGGCCAAGGGCGCCTGGGTGTCCGTCCAGCGCCACTTCGCCGAACAGGGCGTGGACGTACAAGCCGACCCGATCACCGTGGTCGGCTGCGGCGACATGTCGGGCGACGTATTCGGCAACGGCATGCTGCTCAGCCGCTCGATCAAGCTGGTCGCCGCCTTCGACCACCGCCACATCTTCCTTGATCCCGACCCCGATCCCGCCATCAGCTATGCGGAGCGCGAGCGGTTGTTCGCCCTGCCCCGCTCTTCCTGGGCCGATTGGTCGGCGCCGGTGTCGGCGGGCGGCGGCGTGCACAGCCGGGCGGCGAAGTCGATCAACGTCTCACCAGAAGCCGCAGCGGCGTTGGGCATCGACGCTGGCGAGATCGAGCCTGCTGCGCTGATCACGGCGATCCTGCGCGCACCCGCCGACCTGCTGTGGTTCGGCGGCATCGGCACCTATGTGAAGGCGCGCGCCGAGAACAACGCCGCCGTCGGTGATCCAGCCAACGATCGGCTGCGCGTCGATGCGGAGGATCTGCGCGTTCGTGCGATCGGTGAAGGCGCGAACCTGGGCGTCACGCAGGCGGCACGGATCGCGTTCGCCGCGCGCGGGGGGCGGATCAACACCGACTTCATCGACAATTCGGCGGGCGTCGATTGTTCGGACAATGAGGTGAACATCAAGATCGCGCTCAACCGCGAGATGGTCGAGGGCCGGCTTCCCGAGGCTGACCGCAACGCCCTGCTCGCGTCCATGACCGACGATGTCGCGCATCTGGTGCTGGAGGACAACCGCCTTCAGACGCTGGCGCTGTCCATCGCGGAACGTGGCGGCGCCCGCGCGATGCCGAGTTACGTGCGGCTGGTTGAAATGTTCGAAGCCGCGGGACGGCTTGACCGCCGCGTTGAAGGGCTGGCGGGCAATGAGGACCTGCTGCGCCGTGGGCAGGAGGGCGAAGGACTGACCCGACCCGAGCTCGCCGTGCTGCTCGCCACCGCCAAGCTCGCTTTGCAGGACGCGATCGAGGTAGCGGGGCTGGGCCGTGACGACGCCTTGCGGCCTGACCTGCACGCTGCCTTCCCCCACGCCATGCGCGAACGCTTTGCCCCGGCGATCGACAGCCATCGCCTGCGCGGTGAGATCGTGGCGACCAAGCTCGCCAACCGCATGGTGAACCGCCTGGGCGTCTTGCAGCCCTTTGAAGTTGCCGAAGAAGAAGGGGCTTCGATCGCCGACGTCGCGGCGATGTTCGTGGTGGCGGAGCAATTGTTCGACCTCCTGCCGCTCTGGGCGGAGGTGGAGGCCACCGCCATGCCCGAATCGGGCCGGCTTGCCCTGTTCGAGGAGATTGCTGCAGCGACCGGTTCGCACATTTCCGACCTGCTGCGCGCCACGCCGGCGGGAACCGCGCCGGGCGATGTCATTGCGCGCTTGCGGCCCGGCATCGCGCAACTTGCCGGGCGCACTGACGAGCTGCTCCTCGATGAGGCGCGCAGCCATTCCGCCCGGATCGAGGCGTCGCTGGTCGCAGTCGGCGCGCCGGCATCGTTGGCCCGGCGTGTGGCCCGGTTGTTCGAAATGGACGGCGCGATCGGCCTCGCCGATCTTGGCCAGCGCTTGGGCGAGGACGAGGCTGTGCTGACCCGCGCCTTTACCCGGCTCGGCCAGGCACTGGGCCTCGACTGGGCGCAGGGTACCGCCGCGCGGATCAGCTCGGGCGATCCGTGGGAGCGGCTGCTGCTTGCGGGGTTGTCGCGCGACTTCCAGCAGCTCCGGCTCGACTTTCTCGGCCGGCGAGCCGCTGGCGATCCCGGCGCGGCGGTGGAAGCATGGCTTGCGGAACAGGCAGGGCGCGTCGCCCAGTTCCGCGGGCTGGTCGCACGGGCGCGCACCGCGGCACAGCCGGGTGCAGCGATGCTGGCGCAGATTGCGGGCCAGGCACGGGTGCTGCTCGCCCGCTGACGCGCGCGATGGGCCAGCCAGCCGACGGCGGGAGTGCCGTCGGCCGACCCTGGCTTAACCTTCGCCGGCCGATGCGCCGATCCCGTTCAGCTCGGCCACCGCATCGGCCGGGAGCACGAGGGTTGCGGCCGCGAGGTTCTCCGTCAGGTGCGCAACTGACGAGGTCCCCGGGATCAGCAGGATGTTGGGCGAGCGCTGAAGCAGCCAGGCGAGAGCGACCTGCATCGGTGTCGCGTCCAGCCGCCGCGCGACCTGCGAGAGCGTGTCGGATTGCAGCGGGCTGAAGCCGCCCAGAGGAAAGAACGGCACATAGGCGATGCCATCGGCCGCCAGCGCGTCGATCAGATCATCATCTTCCCGATGGGCAAGGTTGTACTGGTTCTGCACGCAGACGATCGGGGCGATGCCGCGCGCCTCCTCCACCTGCCCGGCGGTCGCGTTGCTGATGCCGAGATGACCGATCAGGCCCTCGCTTTGCATTGCCGCCATGGCCTCGAAGCTCTTGGCGATCGAATGGTGGCCCCTTCCGTGATGGCCGGGATGGACCCGGAAATTGACCACTTCCATCCGGTCGAGGCCAAGGTTGCGCAGATTGTCCTTCACGGCTGCGCGAAGCTGGTCAGGCTCCTGCGCCGGGTTCCATGACGCGTCATCACCACGCTCCGCGCCGACCTTTGTGACGATCACCAGATCTTCGGGATAAGGCGACAGCGCTTCTCGGATCAGCTGGTTGGTGACATGGGGGCCGTAGAAGTCGCTGGTGTCGATATGATCGACGCCGGCCTCGACCGCCGCGCGCAGAACCGCAAGCGCGGCATCAGGGTCGCGGGGCGGCCCAAACACGCCAGGCCCGGCAAGTTGCATGGCACCATAGCCCAGCCGCCGGACCCGCCGGTCACCCATGGAATACACGCCCGTGAATTCGATCGATTGCATTGTCGCCTCCATTTCACGACCCCGATCTAGGACGCTTACATTACACTGATTAGCCGGCATGATCGGGACAGCCTGTGCAGGAAACCGAACAATGCCCGCTGATCTGGTCGACCTGAACGCCTTCGTCGCCGTGGCACGGGCACGCGGTTTCCGCGATGCCGCCCGCATCACGGGGGCAAGCGCATCCACGCTGAGCGAGGCGGTACGGCGGCTGGAGACGCAACTCGGCCTCCGCCTGCTCCACCGTACCACACGCAGCGTCACGCCGACGGAGGCTGGCGCGCTGTTGCTGGAGCGGGTTCAGCCTGCGCTGGGCGAAGTGGAAGCCGCGCTGGACATGGTCAACGGCTTGCGCGACCGGCCAACCGGCACGTTGCGGCTGAACGTGCCGGTCAGCGCCGCCCGCTTGGTGCTGCCCGCGATCCTGCCCGGCTTTCTGGAGGCCTATCCAGAGATAAAGGTCGAGATCGAGGCGGAGGACAGCTTCGTCGATGTGCTGGCGAGCGGAAGCGACGCAGGCATCCGCTATGACGAACGATTGGAGCAGGACATGATCGCGGTTCCCATCGGGCCGCGGGTTCAGCGCTTCGCGACCGCCGCGGCGCCGGCCTATCTCGATCGCCATGGCCGCCCGACGCACCCGCGCGACCTGATTGGCCATGCATGCATCCTCGGCCGGTTCGCCAGCGGCGCCCTGACCAGCCCCTGGCAGTTCGAACAGGCGGGCGAGATCGTCCGGGTCGAGCCGAGTAGCCGGTTGATCGTTCGGGTGGGCGGCGCCACGGACCTGGCGGTGGACAGCGCCGTCGCAGGCAGCGGGATCATCCACCTGTTCGAGGATTGGCTCCGCCCCCATCTCGACAGCGGCGCTCTCGAAGCGGTGCTTGAGGGGTGGTGGCAACCCTTTTCCGGACCGTTCCTCTACTATTCCGGACGCCGCCTGCTCCCGCCGCCGCTTCGCGCCTTTGTTGATTACGTCAGGACGGCGCGTCACCCATCGGCAACCTGACCGGGACCCAAGCCAGCACCGCCGCGTTCAGCCGTCCCGTATCGACTTTCCGAATAGAGGTTACCTCCATGGCTATCCCGCAATCGCCCGTTTGGTTCATCACCGGGTGTTCGACCGGGTTCGGGCGCGACCTGGCGCGGCTGGTACTGGACCGGGGCTGGCGCGCGGTGGTGACCGCGCGGGGACGGGACCGGGTGGCCGATCTTGTCGAGGGGAACGCCAACGCGCTCGCGCTCGACCTGGACGTCAATGACGAAGCGCAGATCGCGGCTGCCGTGTCCGCCACGCACGAAAGGTTCGGACGGATCGACGTGCTCGTCAACAATGCCGGCTATGGCTACCAGGCGACCGCCGAAGAGGGCGTCGAGGCAGAAATCCGCGCCCAGTTCGACACGAACGTCTTTGGCCTGTTCGCGTTGACCCGGGCCGTCCTGCCCGTCATGCGGGCGCAGCGTAGCGGCAACATCGTCAACTTCACCTCCGTCGCCGGGCTCGTCGGGTTTCCAGGGTCGGGCTATTATGCCGCATCCAAGCATGCGGTGGAGGGCTGGTCGGATTCGTTGCTGGCCGAGGTGGCGCCGCTGGGTATCGCGGTGACCTGTGTTGAGCCGGGGCCGTTCCGCACCGATTGGGCGGGCCGGTCGCTTCGTCAAACGCCGAGCTCGATTGCCGATTACGCCAACACCGCGGCTTCCCGGATGGAGGGAACAAAGGCGATCAGCGGCACGCAGGCGGGCGATCCCGTCCGGGCAGGCGAAGCGATCATCGCGGCTGTGGAGCGGGACAGTCCGCCACGGCACCTGGTTCTGGGCCGCTTCGGCTTCGATGCGGTCACCGGCAAGCTCCGGGAGCGGCTACAGGCGATCGAAGAGGACCGGGCGACGAGCCTGGGCGCCGACTTTCCGGAACAGGACCAGCCGAGCAGCTGAGGCCGCTGCCGCCCTCAAAACGCGCTCGGCTCTCCGCCACGTGCCGCGTACTCGCGCAACAGGGCCAGCGTCTCGGGCCGCAGGAGCGGCTTGGCCTGGGGCACGTTGTCGATGAACAGCGCCCGCGGTGCGGCCTGCGTCAGGGCTGGCCACTCCGGCAGGCCGGCGCCGTTGGGGTCCCCGCGCGTGATGAAGTTCAGCCAGTAACTGGAAACGACGGCGGACAGGTTGCTGTCCGCAGTGGTGACCGGCCGTTCCGGCGAGGCAGCGAGCGTCCCGAACACGTACGGTATCTCTGACGAATGGAACGCCTTCCAGCGGCTTGCATCCGGGCCGGGCAGGACGTGCGTGAACAGATAGGCATAGACCGGCGAGCGTGCTGTGGCCGCACGCCGCCCGGCCCAGATGTCGATCGCCCCCAAGCCCCGATCGCGCCGGACCTGCTCATTGGCCACTGCGCGCTCGCTTTCGGTAGAGGACGGATACAAGGCAGCGGCCCTGCCCGCCAGCGGGCCAAAGCTGGTACGCAGCAGATCGCTCAGCTTCGCCGGATCCGCTGAGCCATAATCCTCGCCGAGCGCGCTCCCCTCGTCGGCGTTGAGCCCGACCAGCATGGGTACGTCGCTGGCCGCCCGCCAGGGTCCCGCCGGCAACAGGCGACCGTCGGCCACGGGCACGAAGCGCACAGCATTTGCGCCCTGACTTGGTTGCAGCGCTTCGGCGGGCATGGCGCGAAGGGCCGCAAGCGACGCCGCGCCCTTTTCCTTGGCAAAGGCGACTCCTTGCGCTTCGGCCTGGTCCAAGGGCGTAAGCGCGCGTGGCAAGCCGCTTTCCCCGATCGCCCGATGGAACAGACCCTTCGCGGCGGGAGAGGCGACCAGTTCGTGCACCGCCATCGCGCCCGCGGATTGGCCCGCGATCGTGACCGCACCCGGATCGCCGCCGAAACTGGCGATGTTCGCCTTCACCCAGCGTAGCGCGGCGACAATGTCCATCAGGCCGAAGTTCGCCGGCGGGTTGCCACCCGCTTCACCCGTCAGTTCGGGATGCGACAGGAAACCGAACACGCCAACACGATAGTTGATCGTAACCACCACCGCGCCGCGCGCGGCAAGCGCCGCGCCGTCATAGATCGGGATCGCGCCAGACCCGGAATTGAAGCCGCCGCCGTGAATCCAGACCAGCACCGGTCGCGGCCCGGCGCGTTTCACCGGGGTCCAGACGTTGAGGAACAGACAATCCTCGCTGATGTCGCCGGCAACCACATACTCATGCGTCCATGGGCCAAAGCCCTTTGGCGACACCGCCTGCCAACAGCTATGGCCAAAGCGCGTCGCGGGCCTGACGCCCGTCCATCGCGGCGCCGGCACTGGCGCGCGCCAGCGGTCGGGGCCGACCGGCGGCCTGACGTAAGGGATGCCGCGGAAAACCGCCACGCCGCCTTCCTGTACGCCTTCCACCAGCCCGGACCTGG
The DNA here is from genome assembly GCF_014199305.1 of Sphingomonas aerophila. GTDB lineage: Bacteria > Pseudomonadota > Alphaproteobacteria > Sphingomonadales > Sphingomonadaceae > Sphingomonas > Sphingomonas aerophila. The sequence goes on along the minus strand of NZ_JACIJK010000010.1, from coordinate 193,751 downwards.
TCACGGCGCGCGGTGCGGCCTCGACCGGCACCGTGGTGGCCAGGAAAAGACAGCACGCCGCCCGCCTCGCCCTAACCGCCTTCATATCCTCTCCCGTTCAGTGCCCGTGGGTTATGCGCGCACCATGGCACCGCACGCGCCGGTGGCAAGCTGGCTTGTCGGTCGCCTCAGGCCCAGCCGGCGGCGTATACCCCCCGCTCGAAGTCGGAGAGCAAGGTCGGGATCACGGCCGGCCATGACACCGGCGCCATCAGGACGGCTGTCAACTCGCGGGCCGGGTCGTTGAACCAATAGGTCGAGAACGCACCTCTCCAGCCATATTGTCCGGGGGCGCCGAGCCAGGGTCGATCAGCGGCATTGTCGGTCACGAACACACCCAGCCCGAAGCCGCGATCGCGCCAATAGTCGGTGCCGAAAAAGGGCACCGCGCGCTGTGCGGGGGTGAGGAAATTCGTGGTCATCAGCCCGACGGAAGCGCGCGACAACAGGCTATCGCCACTTCCCTGCCCCGCCGCCAGCAACATGGCGCCGAACCGCGCATAATCGTCGATGGTCGCGATCAGGCCGCCGCCGCCCGACGGGTGGGCGGGAGGACGGTTCCAATAGCCACCGCGACCCGGGTCGAGCTTCGTATGCTTGCCGGTAAGCCAGCCCACCGAATAGGTGGGGCCGAGCCGATCAATCGAGTCCTCGCCCGCCCAGAAACTGGTGTCGTCCATGCCGAGTGGCGCGAACAGTCGCTCCCGCAGAAGCTCAGGCAAGCGAACTTTGGTGACGCGTTCGATCAAGGCGCCCAGCACGTCGCTCGCCAGCCCCATCAGGAAACGCTCGCCTGGCTCGTGCAGCAGCGGCAAGGCGGCAAGTTCCGCTATCCAGGCGTCCGTGGGAATGTCGGCGCGCTGTGACGAGGCGCCGACCAGCTTCACCGCCGCACGGCCGATAGGCCCCTGCGGCAGTGTGTGACAGGGCAACCCGGCACGATGGGTCAGCAAATCCAGCACGGTCATGGCGCGCCGTGCGGGCCGGGTGTCATCCAGCGGGCCATCGGGCGCGTTCAGCACCCGCAGGGACGCGAACTCGGGAAGCCAGCGATCGACTGGATCCGTAAGCCGCAGCCGCCCGTCTTCCACGAGCATCAACGTCAGGGCCGACACGATCGTCTTTGTCATGGACCCGAGCCGCCACAGGGCATCGCGGCGCAGCGGTGGCGCGTCGCCGAAATCGCGCTGGCCCAGGACGTCACAATGAACCTCCTCGCCCGCCCGCAGCACCAGTGTGGCCAGGCCCGGAACATCGCCGCGGTCGACATAGCCCTGCATGTCAGCCGAAAGCTGCAGGGCCACGGGGTCCGTCATGCCGGACGCGACAGCCAGGCCGACACAAGCGCCGGCTGCATCGCCAGGGCGGCACCAGGGTTGCCGATCACCTCAAGAGTGCCGTCGCGTGCCGCGATGCTGGGATCGATCTGACCGGCCAGCAGTGCATCAAGGTTCGCTTTCGTGATGCGCAGGGTGCAATCGGCATCGTCGTCCAAGTTACTGGCCCCGTCGCCGCTCGCGAAGATGACGCCTTCGCCCTTCAGATCGAGCTTGAGCGACTGTCCGTGAACAGGCTGACGGCGTAGCGCCTGATCCAGCCGATGGGTCAACTCTTCAATCGTAGCCATCAGGCCCCCTTCCACTTCGAACCGATCTGTTATCCATTTACCGGTTCCACATAGACTGTCCCTAAAGCAGCCGGCAATTCGCATTGATCGTCGGGTTTGGGGAGGAAAGATGAAGGATCCATTTCGGGGCAAGGCCTTGTGGCTGAGCCTGGGGCTGGTGTCCGGCGGATTGCACGCGCAAGAGCTGTCGCCCGCCCCCGAACAGGGCGACGTGGTGGTCACGGCACAAGGGCGGCCCCAGGACAAGCGCGACGTCCCGCTGACCATCACGAGCTATGATCAGCAAACGCTCCGCTCGCTCGGAGTCAACGACTTGCGCGACCTGTCCGCGTTCGTGCCGGGACTGACGGTCGAGTCCCAATATCCGACCACGCCGTACATCGTCATTCGGGGAATCAGCACGAATACGCCCGACCCGACGTCGGAGCCGCGCATTTCGGTGTTCGTGGACGGGGTATCCGCGTCGCGGCCGCAAGTGGCACTTGGCGAACTGTTCGACATTGCGCGGGTGGAGGTGATCAAGGGACCCCAGTCGACGCTGTTCGGTCGAAGTGCGCTGACCGGCGCGATCAGCATCGTGCAGAACAAGGCCGACCCGTCGCGCGGCGACTGGTCCGTTCGCGGGACGTCGGGAACGTTGGGCGAGCGCCGGCTGGAGAGCATGATCAACGTGCCCGTCAGCAGCGGGGTTGCCGTCCGCTTCGCATCCGTGTTGCGGAACACCGACGGTTATGTCGTCAACCTTGCGGACGGTAGCCGCCTGAACGGCAACCAGGTGGCCGCGGTTCGCGGTTCGGTCCACGCAGAAAGTACCGGCGGCGCAACACTGGACCTGATCGGCTCGGCTCAGCACGACCGCTTTGACGGCCTGTCGTACAAGTCGGGACAATTCTATCCCGTGAACCCCTCCACCGGCGCCCGGGTAGGCGACCTTTCGCCCTTTTCTCCCGCCTATCTGACGGTCAGTTCCGGGTTTCCGACCGGCGGCATGGGTGGATTTCGATCCACTCGCGGCGCTACGCTTCTCGCGCATGTGCCGCTCGCGTCGCGACTCAGCCTGGGCGGCACCCTTGCCTGGAGCCGCTTTCGCTCCCGTTTTGCCGGCGACTTCGACGGAACCGCGCTTGGCATCATCAGCACCGGTGAGGACAGCCGCAACCGCCAGCGTAGCGGCGAGGCCCGGCTGACCTGGACTCCGCTCGACCCGCTGCGCCTGGTGCTCGGCGGCAACATCGCACACGAACGCGCCTCACAATATGTGCCCATCGTCATCAACGAACGTGAGGTGCTGGCGCTGCAAACCGGGGTGATGAGGCGCACCAATCCGATTCTTGCGGCAGAAGCCACCTACAACAGCGCCGCACTCATCGCCCGGCAGCTCGCCGGCTTGCTTGGCACGGCGGGTTTGACCTTGCCGGCCAATCAACTGGCGGCGCTCGCGGGCAACGTATCGACCGGCCATCGCGAGGATCTGACCCGAACCAGCGACGCCCATTATTACGACATCTTCTGGAACGGCACGCTGGACGTGTCCCCGGCCCTTCAGGTCGAGGGGGGAATTTGGCGCAGCGGGCCGACGCCTTCCTGCCGCCGCTGCCTTATCAGGCATCGCAGGCTGGCTATGCACGGGCCAATCTGCGGCTCGGGGTGTCGCCGGATCGCGGCCCCTGGTCGCTGGAGCTGTTCGTCGCCAATCTGACGAACACCCGTTACGTCCGCGACCTTGGACAAGGCAGCCTGTCCTTCGGCCTGCCAAGCTATGTCGCCGCGCCCCCGCGCACCTTTGGCGCGACCTATACCTTGAGGAACATGCCCGGTGCCTGACCTGTCCAACTGGATCGATGTCCGCCCCGTCCCGCTGGACCATCACGGTCCTGCCGACCGGCCGTTCCTGCCGCTGCCACATGACCTGTCCGACCAACTCGGGCTGCGACCGATCGAGCGTATCGCCTCACTTTATCCTGACAAGATCGCGATCGATGATGGCCGGCTGCAGCTGACCTATGCCGAGGTGATGGACCGCGCTTACGGCCTAGCCGCCCGGATCGACGCCTCCGTGCCGCCGGGCGGCGTGGTTGCCTCCCTGATCGGGACCAGCGCTGCGGCACCGATCGTGGTCATGGCCTGCGTCGCGTCGGCGCGAACGCTTGTTCCGATCGACGCCGGCCATCCGGTTGATCGCCAGCGCGCCCTTTTTAACGAGAGTGGCGCACAGGCCCTGTTGGTGGAAACCGGCGCTGCCATCGACGACAGCTTCGTTCACGCGGCGCTGCCCCGCCTGGTCGTGAACCCGTCCGAAGCCACCGGCGTTCCGCGCTTTGCGGCGCCGATCGATCCGGAGGCGCCGATGCTTGTCATCTTCACCTCCGGCAGCACCGGCCGTCCAAAGGGCATTGCCTTTCCCTATCGCACCGTTCGGGCGATGGCGCAGTTCGTGGACATGTTCCACGTCAACGCCGACGACGTGATCCTTGGCATCGCCTCGCTCAGCACGGGTGGTTCCCGCGACGTGTTCAGCGCGCTGACGACGGGCGCGACCATCCGCCTGCTTGATATCAAGCGCGCCGGCTTTGCAGAAGCGCTCCGCGTCCTCGGCAGCGGCATCACCCTGCTCAGCTTCGTGCCCACCGCCTTGCGCATGGTGATGAACATTCCGGGCATCGAGAACGCCTTCAGAACGCTGCGTGCCCTCGACCTCCATGGCGAAGGCATCCTTGCCAGCGACATTGAACTGTTCCGGCAAAAGCTGCCGGCCGATTGCAGGATCAGCATCACCTTTGGCGCGACCGAGACCGGCCTGATCTTTTCCTGGTTCGTCGATGAAGCGCTGGTCGACGGCGCGATATGTCCTGCGGGCTATCTCATCCCGGGCAAGCAGGTCGCGATCGTTGCCGACGACGGCTCGTTCGCCTTGCCGGGCGACCCGGGCGAGTTGATCGTCAGGGGCGCCATGCCACTTGGCGGGTGGCAGGCGGGCAAGCTCACCCATGGCAGCTACCTTCAGGACACGGACGGGTCAGGCGGCAAGATCTATCGCACGGGCGACCTGGTGCGGCACCGACCCGATGGGCTGTTCGAGCATCTCGGTCGCCGTGATCGCCGGGTGAAGATACGCGGGCTGTGGGCCGAACTGAGCGAGATCGAGGCGGCGTTAATGACGATGCCCGGCGTGGCGGAAGCCGTGACGGTGGTCCGTCAGGTTGCGAACGACGCAGATGAAATCGTCGCCTTTGTCGTCGCGGAGCCGGGCGGCGCCGTGCCCGAGGAGCCCGCGATGCGCAGCACCATTGCGGATGCGACCGCCGAGCACATGGTCCCGGCAGAGTTCAGGGTGCTCGACCAGATGCCCCGCCTTGCCAACTTCAAGGCCGATCTGGTGCGCCTTGCCGCCATGCTCGACGGCTGAGGCGGCAGGCCTACGGGTTCGCCGGGGCGGCCCGGCCGTCAGGCAGGCACGCCGGACCTGCTTAGGGCCGACGCCAGTGCCGGGTGCAGCACGACCATGGCAGCAGGCCCGAACAGGTCGAGGTGACTGGTCGGCACGGCGACCTGCTGCGCGTTCGGGCATAGGGAGGCCCATTGCGCCGTGTCGTAGTGGTCGGCCGCTTCGTCGCTGATCGCCACCAGCGTGGCGCCGTCCCATGGCCGTGGCTTCCAGCGGCGCAGCGCCGTCCAGCGCAGGCGGCCGATCAGGCGGAGCCGGCGCCAGTGTAGCGTGTCCGCAGCCAATTGCTCCCGCACAGCAAACAGCCGCTTTCTCGCGCTCTCCATCGCGCCGACGATCAACAGCGCCGCGAACTGGATGCGGTCGGCGAGCACTGCCGGTGGAACCCGTCCGCCCCGCGCCAATGACACGATCCGCAACGGCGGGCGAGCAGGCAGCGAGAGGTCACGGCGGAACGGCTTCTTCGGATCGATGCGCAGGAACGGATCCAGCAGGATCAACAGCGCGACGTCGCGTCCGCGTGTGCGCAAGTCGTGGGCGGCCTCCAGCGCCACAATGCCGCCCATGCTGTACCCCGCGATAACAAGCGGGCCACCCGGCTGGCGGGCGACAATGGCGTCGGCAATATTCTCTGCCGTGGCCGGTATGTCGCGGAGGACGGCCGCGTCGGTCTCGATGTCGGGCATCTCGACCAGGTCATACGCGGCGAGGTCGGCTGTTGCCCGCCGAAACGCCGCCAGGGCGGGTTCGTCGCCCAGCAGGCCCGGGATCAGCATAATCCGGGCCTGTTGCCCGCCAACTTCGGCCGGCTGCGATACCAGATGGCGCGCAAAGTCGCGCGGGCTGGCGTCGGGGTGCAGCAGGTCGAGCGGTATGCTTCGACCAAGCTCGGCCTCGAGGCGCAACATGAACTGCAGGCTTTTCAGGGAGTCCATGCCGGTTTCCTGCCAGGGCCTGTCCGTATCGAACGCCAGCCGCGGCGCGACCTGTTTCCAGACCCGGGCAATGGTGGCCAGAACGGCATCGGCGGACGATCCGGCTGCCTCGATGGCGTCGCCCACTCCGCTCTGCATTGCTCCCCGCCCATCTTCTAACGCTGCCATGGTCGCAGACTAGCACCAGGCTGTTGACGAAACGTGCCAGCTCGGCTGCGCCAGGCTGCGGTCTTCACTGGCCTGGCTTTCGACCTTGTGACTGGCGTTGCGCACGCAAGCCGGTCGGGCGCAGTCTGACTAGCTGGCAGGATCGTACATGAACTGGCGAAGCTCCTGCGAGCAGCGGCAGGCAACAGCGATCTTCCGGGCCCATTCCTCGGCCTCCTGCCGGGTTGGTAGTTCCAGGACAGTGAACCCGCCGTTCAACTTGCCGCCCGGGTAGAGGTCGCGCGTCACTGATCCATTCGCCGCCACCAGCACCGGATCGACGCTTTCATCGATGCCGCCGCCGAACACATACACACCGGCTGCCTTTGCCTGCTCGATCACGGCACGCGACTCCACGCCGGCCCGCGCGAGCTCTTCATTGCTCAGCTGCATGGCCTCGCTCGGAAAGGAGATGAGGTACTTGGTCATGCTCCGCCAATCTCCTGGCCCGTTACCCTAACTGGACGTGGCAATCACGTTGTCGTCGGAGTTGCGGTCGATGCGGACGTTGTAGGGGTCCACCCCGGCAAAGGCTGGCTTGCTGGCGGTGACCAGCGTCAGCACCTGCTCGCCCGAACGGATCGGCACGCGGGTGAGCGTGAGCACGTCCTTCCTTGCGAAGCTGCCGCGGCCCGGCATCGCGGCGAATGCCCCGATCTCGGCCGTTTCGGTCATCGGCGCTTCCTTCTCAATCCCCTTCCCGTCCGCATACAGCTTCTTGGCATCGACGGTCAGGCGCGTCTGCCACTTGCCGTCCGGTCGACGCGACACGACTGCCGCGCGCGTCTTGATGTCGTACAGGGTGATCCGCTCAAACAGGTCGGTGATCAGCGCGTTTTCGGCCGGGGTCGCTCCGCGCCGGAACTCGGCGATCAGGTCGAGGCTTCTCGGGAAAGGCGGCCCCTTGAACCGGAACTTGGCATCGTAGCGCTTCAGGGCCGCATCGACGCGCGCTTCCCCCAGCTCGTCCTTCAACCGGTACATGGCAAGGCTGCCCTTGCGATAATGAATGTATTGCTGGTTCTCGACACGAGCGAGGGGAAGCTCCTCGATCACCTCGCCACCGCGACTGCGAAGATACCGGTCGAGCTCGAACTTCAGGAAGCGCCGGATCTGATCGCGGCCGTACAGATGCTCCATGACCATCAGCGCGCTGTATTGCGCCAGGGTCTCGATCCCCATGGTAGCGCCCTGGTTATCGGAGGTGATGACCTGATGGGCCCACCATTGGTGGCCTAACTCGTGCGCGGCGACGTAGCTGACATAGTCGATCTTGTCCTTGTTCGACAGGTCCGCGATGAAACCGATACCTTCGGAATAGGGCATGGTCCCGGCAAAGGCTTGCGCGAACTGGGCATAGTCGGGGAATTCGACAATACGTGCCTGGCGGAACTGGTACGGGCCAAAGGCCGGCTGGTAGAGGTCAAGCCCATGCGCGAAGGCTGAAAGCATACGGTCGACGTTCGCGCCGTGCTGCGGATCATAATAGACGGCCAGATCGATGCCGTCGTGGTTCAGGTGCTTCTCCCGATAGCGGGCTGACTGGACCGAGTAGAAGTTCAGGATCGGCGCGGTCGTCACGAAACGCGCAACCCGCCGAGCGCCTTCCGTTCGGTCGAACACCTTGTCGCCAGGCGCGATCGGAGTCTGGTCCGCATCGGTGGAAACGGTGATGTCCGTTCTCACCCAATCTACATGGAAGGCGCTGAAGCGGGTACCGTTCAGGTCTTCGAGTTTAGGTGGGCGCAGCTCGGACGGCAGGCCGTACTTACGGCGCTTGGAACGGTCCTGAAGCAGTTCCTGCCTGTCCATGCCGATCACGGGGGCAAATTCGCCGTTGTTGACGAACGTGCCATTGGCGACAACGCGGGTGTCGTTGCCGCTGTTCGCGAAGCCGCGCTGGCGCCGCTCGGTACGGAAGGCGAGCGTGGTAGTGCCGCCGGGCGCCAGCGGGCTGGCAAGATGGTAGATACGGTACTGAAACCGCGGAAATGCGCGCTGGACGGTCGCGCCCGGGATGCTGACCGCCACCAGCTTAGTGCGGCGGTCGCCCAGCCTGACATGGATCGCGTCCAGCGGTTGGCCGGTCCGATTAACCAACGTCATTTCGCCTTGCGCGCTTAGCCCGGGTTGATCGGGGTGCAGGTTAACGGCCACTCGAACCGCCTCGACCGAGGGCTGCGGCACCTTTTCAAAGGGGAGCAGCGCCTTTTCGTAATCGGCCATGAACTGCTCATCACCGACTGGGGTGCGATATTCATTCCAGACGTGGGTGTTGGTGTAGATCCAGGCGCCGGTGATGGCGAACACGACCAGGGCGACCGCCCCGATAGCGCCCGCGCTGCTCGCCAGGCGGCTAGGGAGGCGACGAAGGCGGGGCGCCAGCCGCGTCTCCGTCCCGCGACGCCATAGCGCGTGCGCGAGGACCAGAAGAATGACCGCGAACGCCGACCAGTAAAGGCGCAGCCACCATGCGCCGATCCAGAAGCTGCCCTGCCCGTTCATGTCGGACAGCGGCACCTCTGGCCCGGAGGCATAGTTGTAGAGGACGTCACCAAAGCCGAGGTTCCGGGCCGTGGTGCGCACGATGATGTAGAGCACCATCACGCCCCAGCCGACGAACTTGTGCGGCGACAGCGCTTGCACGAACACGGCCAGCACGGCGAGCAAGGTGAAATCGACCGTTTGGGGAAGCACGTACCAGATCAGGTACTTGCCCGGTTCAAGGTTCGTGTAGCCGTGGAACAGCTGCATCAGCATTGCGCCGAGGACGCTGACGATCAGGGTGGAAAACAACACCAGCGTGACCGCCAGCGCCTTGGGAAGCACGAAGGCCCAGTCGGGAATCGCGCTCGCATCGATAAGCTCGTGCGTCTTGCGGTCGCGCTCGCGCCAGACAAGCTCGCCAGCATAATAGATCGCGATTATGACCGGGATGATGCTGAACGACCCTTCGACCAGGCGGATCACGATCCGGGTCACCGGAAGAACGGGCGTGCCGAAAATCTCGCCAAGGTCGATCAGCGCCGCAACGGTGTTGAACAACCCCAGCGCGAGGAGAACGGCATAGGCCGGACTCTTGAACACCTGGCCCATCTCGAGCCGGGTGCGAACGGCGAGTTGGGCAAGCGCGGTCTGGCGGTCATAGCGCGGTGCGGGTAGCGGACCAACGGCCCGCACATGTTCGGGCGCCTCCGCACCCTCGGCCAGCTTCTCGGCCTTGCGGGCCTTTTTTGACGGCTTGGTCGCAAAGCGGAATGTTGCAAAGGCGAGCGCCAGCGACAGCGCCGACAGGCAAAGCGACAGAAGGCGGTTCCACAGCACCAGCCCGGTCAGCGGGACCGTCAGCATGTTGCGGTCGGCAGCGGTCCAGTACTTCGTGAGGTAGCTTGTCGCGCCAAGGCCGAGCGGCTCGCCATAGGCACCCCACAGCTCATAGGCGGGATTGCGGTCGAGCACGACGCTTGCCACCGTGAACAGGATCAGGAACCCGACCACGCCGACATAGGTGGCCATCATCGACCGCGTGATCGTCGCCAACGCGAAGAACAGCGCGGAGGTGAGAAGGATGTTCGGCAGCGCGAGCCATAGATACGCAGACAGGTAGTAGCCAGGGTGGTTCGGCCCCAGCGTCTCGGGATCGACCCAGGGCATGTGGCTACCGAGCCAAACCCCGAGCGGTACCGCCGCAAAGCCGAGAGCGGCTGCCAGGAACGCTCCGCCAAAGCGGCCGAACAGATAGGCGCCCTTTGTAACGCGGGTCGACCGGATAATCGGCCCGAAGCCCGTGTCGTCGTCGCGCACGATAACGTTGGCGACAAAGGCCGTCGACACGAACATGTAGAACAGCGTCAGGATCTGCATCATCTGCGCGATCGCGAACGGCGCGTTCTTGTGGACGTTACCGCCCGATCCGATCTGGATCTGGTCCACTGTTGTCGCGCCGAACGCGAGCAGGAAGAAGATCACGACGGCAACCCAGAAAACCGGGTTGCGCATCTGATAGCGCCACTCGAAGCCGAGAATGCCTGCGAACACGCGCGCCTCCCCGCTCAGGCTGCGCGACGCGAGGCGTCGAGCGTCGAGAAGTAAACATCCTCCAGCCCGCCCTGGACCGGCGAGAAGCCGTCGCCCGGGTCGTTGTCAGACTGCACGTGGATGATCGTCCGCCCGGCGAACAGACGCGTGGAAATGACGCGATAGCGTTCGCGATGAGCGTCCAGTTCGTCGCGGGATATGGTTTTCTGCCAGACATGCCCGCGGGTCGCTGCGATGAGTTCGAGCGGCGCACCTTCAAGCAGGATGCGCCCGCCCGCGAGCACCGCCATGCGCGGGCAAAGGTCGGCCACGTCCTCGACGATGTGGGTCGACAGGATCACAACAACATCGTTGCCAATCTCACCCAACAGGTTGAGGAAGCGGCTGCGCTCCTCCGGATCAAGGCCGGCGGTGGGTTCGTCGACGATGATCAGCTTGGGATTGCCGATCAGCGCCTGTGCGATGCCGAACCGCTGCCGCATGCCGCCGGAAAAGCCGGCGAGCGCCTTTTTGCGGACGCTCCAAAGGTTGACCTGGTTTAGCAGGCCTTCAACGGTCTCCTTGCGCTCGGGCCGGCCGGCGATCCCTTTCAGCACCGCCATATGGTCGAGCATGTCATAGGCCGATACGCGCGGGTACACGCCAAAGTCCTGGGGCAAGTAGCCGAGCGTGCGGCGAAGCAGTTCCGGTGACTGGATCACATCGATGTTGTCGAACGTGATCTTCCCTGACGTCGGCGTCTGCAGGGTGGCAACCGTGCGCATAAGGGTCGACTTGCCGGCGCCATTGGGACCGAGCAGTCCGAACATGCCGACCGGTATCGCCAGGTCTACTCCGTCAAGCGCCCGCGTTCCGTTGGGATACAGATGTGTGAGCTTCTCGATCTGCAGCATGGGCCCCCCTTGACCTCATGATGCTATCAGGTGTGTTGCCGGTGTAAAGCAGGGATGATCGAGCGGAGATACCGTGCCAGGCGGGGCCCCGACATGACGAACGCCTGCGCATTGCTCGCGAGCCACGACGACGCAGCAAGGCGACGCGGACCTCCCCGCGGCGCTCGACCTAGGCCGCGACGGTAATCGGCCGGGCCGCCGCGGGAGCAGCTTCAATGATCTGGTCCTGCCCGGCGATCGCACCCGTACCGCGGCGGACGGCCTTGGCTCGATACAGTGCCCCATCCGCGCACTTCAGCAGATTCGCCCGGTCGGGGTACCTGTCGCCATACACACAAGCGCCGATCGTTGCGGACACCAGGATGCTGCCGCCATCGGCAGGAACCTGGTGCCGCAGTTCCGACAACAGCAGTTCGATCGCCCGCGGGAGACCGTCTTTCGCATGAGTGTCGCGCAACAGCAGCACGAACTCGTCCCCGCCCAGTCGTGCGGTGAAATGCTGCCCGAGGTCACGGATGGAGCCGAGCTTTGCCGCGATCAGCCGCAGCACCTCGTCGCCGGCGGGATGGCCGAGCCGGTCGTTGACCTCCTTGAAACGGTCCAGATCGATGATCACGATCGCGAACCCGTCCCCGTCTTGCCTTGCCTTCGCCAGGGCAAGGTCCAGCTCCTCGTTGAAGGCCCTGCGCGACGGGATGCCGGTCAGCTCGTCCGTTCGCGCGATATGCTGCAGCCGACATTCCAGGCGGTATCGGTCCGTGATGTCCTGGATCACGCCCATGATCGCAATGCGTTCGCCGCCGCGCTGCTCAACCTCGCCGAGCGTCCGGACCCGCCGCAGCTTCCCGTTCGCGTCGGTCAGGTCAAGCTCCAACTCCCAGGGCCTCCCCTGCTGCGCGCACTGATCAAGCGCAGTCTGCAGCTTCAACCGATCAGCCTCCGGATAGAAATGGAGCGCGCTGTCCAGCGGTTTGTCCAGGCCCGGTTCGAGCGCGTGAATGCCATAGGTCTGATCAGACCAATGCACATGGCCGGTAGCAAGCTCGAGCCGCCACGATCCTATCCGCGCCATCCGCTCGGCGTGCTGGAGCAGACGTTGCGTGCGCGCCATGTCGTCCAGTGCATCCTGACGCTCCAGGGCCAGGCGCAGGCTTTCGCGGCTCAGCCGGCGCGTTTCGAGCAACGCTTCCACCACTCGGGCCATACCCTGAAGGATGGCAAGCTTGTCGGCGGACGGATAGTGCGCCCGGTCATCGGCCACACACAGGGTGCCGATGGGCAGCAACGCGCCATTGCCCTCCGACTTCACCCGCAGAGGGACGCCTGCGTAGAAGCGAATAAAGGGCGGCCCGAGGACCAGCGGGTTGCCCGCAAAGCGCGCGTCCTGGCCGGCATCAGCGATGACAAGCATCTCGTCGGCGGCCACGGTCCGGCTGCAGAACGAGATATCGCGATCCGTCTCGGTGATGTCGATCCCGCAACGTGCCTTGAACCATTGCCGCTGCGTGTCGACCAGCGAGACAAACGCCATCTTGCAGCCGAACAGGTGCCGCGCGCCTTCTACGATGGCATCGAACTCCGCCTCTGGCGCGGTGCCGAGCACGTCCAGGCTGCGCAGAACTTCCAGGCGCGCCATTTCTCCTGCAACGTCGGTCTCGTCGGGCATACATGTCGTCTAGGGCTGACGGGTTGGCCGTTGGTTAACGTGAGCTACCCATGCCTGCCTCTCATTCAGCTGATTCGAATTTGCTTTCTCACCCGGCGGCCTCGTCGGGACAGCCATGCCCGGATCAACGTCCGCCGGAACGGGTCGACTTGCGGGCGAGTTACCGCGGCGTGGCCCCCCTTCAGATGAATCAGGAAATCCCAGATGTCCGGTCCGAAGCTTTTTCAACCGTTCGCCATCGACAAGCTGTCGCTGGCCAATCGGATCGTCATCGCGCCGATGTGCCAATACTCTGCGGTCGACGGCTGCATGACGGACTGGCACCTCATTCATCTGGGCCATTTGGCATTGTCCGGCGCCGGACTGCTGATAATCGAAGCCACCGCTGTCGTGCCGGAAGGTCGCATCACCTTTGGTGATGTCGGGCTGTACGACGATGAAAGCGAAGCGGCGATGGCGCGCGTGGTGGAACGGGTGCGGGACCATTCCGACATGCCGATCGCGATCCAGCTCAGCCACGCCGGACGGAAGGCATCAACCGACCTTCCATGGCGTGGCGGCAAGCAGATCGCGCCCGATGCGGAGAACGGCTGGCAGACCTTCGCCCCGTCCGATTTACCGTTCACCGCCACCGACCATGCTCCCACCGGGATGGACATCGCTGCGCTGGACCGAGTGATCGCGGCGTTTGCGTCCGCGACTCGCCGCGCAGCCCGGCTCGGGCTGGATGCCGTGCAGATCCACGGCGCACACGGCTATCTGTTGCACCAGTTCCTGTCGCCGCTCTCCAACCGGCGCGATGATCAATATGGCGGCAGTGTCGAGAACCGGATGCGCTTCCCGCTCGCCGTCTTCGACGCCGTCCGGCACGCATTCCCGTCGGACAAGCCGGTGACCGTGCGAGTTTCCGGCACGGACTGGGTCGAAGACGGATGGGATATCGAGCAGACGATCGCCTTCGCCAGGGCACTGGAGGAGCGCGGCTGTTCCGCCATCCACGTATCCAGCGGCGGCCTTGATTCGCGCCAGGAGATTGCGGTCGGCCCCGGCTATCAGGTGCCGCTTGCCAGGGCAGTGAAGCAGGCGTGCTCAATGCCAGTGGTTGCCGTTGGCCTGATTTCCGAACCCGAGCATGCCGAAGCCATCCTCACCAACGGGGATGCCGACCTGATCGCGCTGGCCCGCGCTATCCTGTACGACCCGCGCTGGCCCTGGCACGCGGCCGCCGAACTCGGCGCGCAGGTCGCCGCACCGAACCAATATCTGCGCTCGCAACCGAGACGTTTCAAAGAATTACTGCGGGCGCGCTGATCGCGGCGGAGGGGCCCAAGAAGCGCGACGGCCCTGGAATTGAACCTCGGCGCTAGTCCTCGGGGTGGCCGACAGCCGCTCTGCCGGGATGGATGCCTGACCTGATGTAGGGATCGCGTGAAGGTCTGGACCGCGGAGTGAGTGCAAGTCGCGCCTGGGGCGAGTCGCTGGCAACTCTGCCGCTCACCCCGGCGATCCCATCAAGCGTCGCCGCTGGGACCCTCAAACAGCTGATTAATTTGGTCGGGGCGACAGGATTCGAACCTGCGACCCCCACACCCCCAGTGTGATGCGCTACCAGGCTGCGCTACGCCCCGACCGAGGGACCGCCCCGCAAGATGACTTGCTCGCGATCCCGAGGGGGGCGCCTCTACGCGGCTCGGCCGACCGATGCAAGCCATCGCGACCGTGGCTCGGTTGCGCGGGGGCGCGGGCAATGCTAGCGCGCGGCGTTCGCGGCCGGGCCTGTCCCCCCGCATTTTTTCCAGCCATCCACGGGTCCGATGCTCATTTCTCCTGCTTACGCACAGACCACAGGCGCGGCCGCCAGCGCAGGGGCCGGTGGCCTGATCGGCATGTTTGCGCCGCTCGCACTGGTTTTTGTCGCCTTCTACTTCCTGGTTCTTCGCCCTCAGGCAAAGCGGCAGAAGGAATTCCAGTCGACCATCAATGCCGTGAAGAAAGGTGACGCCGTGGTAACCGCCGGCGGCATCGTTGGCCGGGTAACCCGGGTCGAGGACGCGCATGTGGAGGTGGAGATCGCCCCCAACGTCCGTGTCCGGGTCGTCAAGACCACGCTGGCGGAGGTGACCAACCCCAACGCCAAGCCGGCAAACGACTAAGAACATGCTCGATTTTCCACGCTGGAAGGTTGCCTCGATCGTCACGGTCCTGGCGGTCCTGTGCCTGCTCGCCTTCCCGAGCTTCTTGCCCGAGCGCTACACCAACCGCCTGCCCCATCTGCCCAAGATCAACCTGGGCCTCGACCTGGCCGGCGGCAGCTACCTGCTGCTGGAAGCGGACACGGCCGACCTGGCGAACAGCCGCCTGGAGGCGATGCGCGACCAGGTGCAGACCGAGATGCGTCGGGCCACCCCGCGAATCGCGATTGGTGACATTTCGGCGCGCGGCGGCCAGCTGACCTTCATGCTGCGCGACCCGTCGCAGGTTGATGCCGCACGCGAAAAGCTGCTCGGCATCACCGGTGGCGGTGCGGGGCTGACCGGCCAGCGCCAATGGGACATCCAGGTCGTCGACTCGAGCCGCTTCGTCGTCCGCCAGACCGAGGCAGGCCTGAACCAGGCGATCGACCAGGCGATGGGCGACGCGACGGAGGTCGTGCGCCGTCGTATCGACGAACTCGGCACGCGTGAGCCGACCATCGTGCGCCAGGGCGCCAGCCGCATCCTGGTGCAGGTGCCCGGCCTGCAGAATCCGCAGCAACTGAAGGACCTGCTCGGCAAGACCGCCAAGCTGGAATTCAAGCTGGTCGACGACAACGCCAACCCGGCCGACGTCGCACGCGGCATTGCGCCAGCAGGTAGCCAGGTTCTCGCCTATCCCGGTTACCCGGGCGGCCGTATCGCCGTTAAGCGCTCTGCCATCGTGAGCGGCGATCAGCTGACCGACGCCCGCCAGGCCAATGACCCGCAATCCAACGCGCCAATCGTCAATTTCACCTTCGACACGCAAGGCGGCAAGCGCTTTGCCCGCGTGACGCAGGAGAACACGGGCAAGCTGTTCGCGATCATCCTCGACAACGCCGTGGTCTCGGCGCCCCGCATCAACACGCCGATCCTGGGTGGCTCGGGCTATATCGAAGGTAACTTCACCACCGAGTCGGCCAACGAGCTCGCGATCGCGCTCCGCTCGGGCAAGCTTCCGGTCAATTTGAAGGTGATCGAGGAGTCGACCGTCGGTCCCGATCTTGGCGTCGATTCGATCCATGCGGGTGTGCTGGCCTGCACGGTTGCGGTGCTGCTGGTCGTCGCGTTCATGTTCCTGACCTATGGCCGCTTTGGCGCCTATGCGAACCTTGCGGTGGTGATCAACGTGCTGGTCATCCTGACGGTGATGGCGGTGCTCGGTTCGTCGCTGACGCTGCCCGGTATCGCCGGTTTCGTGCTGACCATCGGCACCGCGGTGGACGCCAACGTGCTGATCAATGAGCGCATTCGTGAGGAGCGTCGACGCGGTCGCAGCGTCGTTCAAGCGGTGGAGCTCGGCTACAAGGAAGCGAGCCGCACCATCTTCGAGGCCAACGTGACCCACGGCATCTCTGGCATCATCATGCTGGTGCTGGGTTCCGGCCCAGTGAAGGGTTTCGCGGTGGTGTTGCTGATCGGCATCCTGTCGTCCGTGTTCACCGCGGTGACCTTTACCCGCATGCTGGTTGCGCTGTGGATCCGCCGGGCACGGCCCCAGACGATCCACATATGACGAGGCCGCCGATCCGCCCCTACGGTTTTGCCGGGCTTGCTCTGGCATCCAGGGCGGATGCTGGCGCGTTGTTTGGCCCTGTACCCCGGCATCGCGCCGGGGTGACGAGATAGTCCGATGAAACTGCTCAAGATCGTCCCCGACCACACCAACATCGATTTCGTGCGTCTGCGCGGTATTGCATTCGGGCTGACGCTCGCCCTGTCGCTGATCGCCATCGCGCTGGTGGGTATCCGCGGCCTCAATATGGGTGTCGACTTCACTGGCGGCCTGATGATCGAGGAAAGCTTCACCTCCCCCCCGCCGGTTGAGGCGGTACGCGCCACGGTGGACCGGCTTGGCGTCGGCGATGCCGCCATCCAGCAGGTCGGTTCGGCCAACACGCTGTCGATCCGCCTGCCGATCCAGCAGGGTGCCGACGAGGGCGCGACCAACGCCGTCGTGCGCAAGGTGGAAGCGGCGCTGGCGCAGCGCTTCCCCGGCGCGACCTTCTCCCGCTACGCGACGGTGGGCGGCAAGGTGTCGGACGAGCTGAAGTGGAAGGGCGGCATGGCCGTGTTCTTCGCGGTGGTCGGCATCGGCCTGTTCGCCATCGTGCGGTTCGAATGGCAGTTCGGCGTATCCACGGTGGTGGCCATCATTCACGACATGTTGATGACACTCGGCTTCTTCGCCCTATCCGGGTTCGAGGTGGACCTGAACATCATCGCCGCGTTCCTGACCATCATCGGTTATTCCATCAACGACAAGATCGTGATCGATGACCGAATACGCGAGAACATGCGGCGCTATCGCAAGATGGAAATGCGCGAGATCATCAACCTGTCGGTCAACGAGACGCTGCCCCGCACGGTGATGACCTCCGTCACCATCCTGCTCGCGCTGGCGGCGTTGCTGTTGCTGGGCGGCCATGTGCTGCGGGGCTTCACGGCGGCCATGTTCCTCGGCATCGTGGTCGGCACCTATTCGTCGATCTACGTGTCGTCCTCGCTGCTGATCACGCTTGGCCTGCGCGCCGAGCCGGACCGGGCGCGACCGGGCACGAACGACAAGACTCGCGTCGACAAGAGCCAGATCGCGGGCGCCGAGCGCATCACCCCGCGCGAGCGTTGATCCGGCGATGCGGATGGATCGCGACCAGGGGATTGCCGGGCCGGTAGTCACCGGCCTGTCGAGCGCGGGATTTCGCATCGGCGAAACCGTGCTGCCGGCGTTGACCATGACGGTTGACGCCGCGCAGCCCTGGTCTCCCCCGCCATTGTCCGCGCTGGCCCCGGCCGACCTTCAACATCTTATCGACGCCCGCCCCGAGTTCATCCTGCTTGGGACAGGCGTGAACCTGTCACATCCGCCGGCTGCCTTTTCCCGAGCGCTGAATGCTGCAGGGATTGGGTTGGAGGTGATGGACAGCCGTGCGGCTGCGCGCGCCTGGGGCGTGTTGCGCAGCGAAGGCCGCGTGATCGCGGCGGCGCTCTACCCACTTTCCTGAACCGAGAAGTTCGCCGGGCATCGCCTGCCCGGTGGTGCTATCCTCACTCCCGACCCGGAGGTGAGGCATGGCCGACGTCGACGGAGAAGCACTGCACAATTTCGTAGGCAAGATGCTCGGTGACCTGGGCGGGGCGATGAGTGTGCCAACCGCGCAGATCGGGTTCCGGCTAGGCCTGTTCACCGCACTCCACGAGGGCGGTCCAGCCACCTCTGCCGAACTGGCCGAACGCGCGGGCGGGCTGGCGGAACGCTATGTTCGTGAATGGGCGATGGCACAGGCCGCCAACGGCTACATCAGCTTCGATCCCGCGACGGGCCGCTTTCGGCTGACGCCCGAACAGGCGATGGTCTTCGCGATCGAGGACAGTCCCGTGTACCTCGCGGGCGCCTTTGATCTCGCCGCCGCTATGGTCGAGGGAAGGCCCAAGGTCGAAGCGGGCTTTCGCACCGGCAACGGCGTTCGCTGGGGTGACAGCGGCGCCTGCCTGTTCTGCGCGGTGGGCGCGTTCTTCCGGCCCGGCTATGTCAACAGCGTCGTGCAGTCCTGGCTGCCGGCGCTCGATGGCGCCGTTGCCAAGCTTGAGGCGGGCATCAAGGTTGCCGACATTGGGTGTGGCATCGGATTTTCGACGTTGCTCATGGCGCGTGCCTATCCGAACAGCCAGTTTGTCGGTTTCGATTTCCACGCCCCCTCAATCATCGAAGCGAACGAGCATGCCGCCGCCCATGGCCTGCGTGATCGGGTTCGCTTCGAGACCATCGAGGCCAAGGCTATCGAGGAAACCGGCTTTGGCCTCGTCACCATGTTTGACTGCCTTCATGACATGGGCGATCCCGCCGGCTGTGCGGCCCATGTCGCGACCCTGCTCGAACCGGACGCAAGCTGGATGATCGTGGAGCCGATTGCGGCAGATCGGCCGGAGGACAATCTCGGCCCCATCAGCCGCCTTTACTACAACGCGTCGACGATGATCTGCGTCCCGACGTCGCTGGACCAGGAAGTTGGCCTCGCCCTCGGCGCGCAGGCGGGCGAGGCTCGCATCAAGAACCTGCTCGCCGGGGCTGGTTTCAGCCGGGTCCGGCGAGCAACGGAGGGCCCGTTCAACATGGTCCTCGAAGCCCGCCTCTGACTGTCAGAGCAGGCCCGAGGCGCAAAGGGTCAACCAATCAGATGCGTCGCGTGCCGGGATAGGCGAACAACAGGTCCGCACCCTCCCCCGCCTCGATCGTTTCAGAACCGGTGACAGTGACGCACTCGCCCGCTTTCCACTCGACCCCGGCGACCTGGCCCGCCCCCTTGATCGGCACCAGCCACCCGGTCGTACCCTCGGGCAGGGAGACGCTGCGCCCCGTGGACCAGCGCTCCAGCACGAATTTCGGCCCCTCTACCTTGATGGTACGCCCCGGCTCCACTTCGCCAGGTGAGGTGACCGGCTGGTACGGGGTGAGGTCCGCGACATCGACCCCGTCCTTCAGGTGCAGCTCACGATCCGAACCATAGTCATACAGGCGATAGGTGGTTTCGGAGTTCTGCTGAATCTCGATCACCGTCAGCCCGCCGCCAATCGCGTGGATCGTGCCGGACGGGCAATAATAGAAATCGTCAACCTTGATCGGCACCCAGTCGAGGTCGTTCTCGATCGACCCGTCCTGTGCGTCCGCGCGCAGCTGGTCGGCAGTCATCGGCGCCTTGGGCCCGAGCGCGATCGTCGAGTCGGCCTCGGCGGTCAGCACTGTCCAGCATTCATCCTTGCCGCGCGGCAGCCCGCGCTGGTGCGCCTGCTCGTCATCAGGGTGGACCTGTACCGACAGCTTCTCGGCCGTGAACAGATATTTGATCAACAGGTCCGGCGTCGGATCGCCCGGCTCCTGAAACCACACCTCACCGATCGGCTCCCCGCCTGGCGCCACGTCCTCGAAGCCCGGGAACAACGTACGCCGACCCCAGGGCTTTTCGACGCGATGGGTGTGTAGCTTCGTTGCCGGCATGCGGTCCCCCTATGTTGCAGGTCGCCCAACGCGCAAGACAGCATGCTCGATCCCGCTCTTTTCGCCCCTGCCTGCGCCTGCTACAGGGCAACGCGATGCGTACCGTCCCGTCCCGCGCGATTACCCTTGCGCTTCTCGCCGCCCTTGCCCTTCCGATTGCCGGCTGCGCTCGCAATCGGACCAACCGCGGTGACACGCCCTATGTCGCGCGCGACGTCGGGACGTTGTATTCGCTGGCGAAGCGCCGCCTGGATCAGAGTCGCTACAAGGAAGCGGCGATCCTGTTCGACGAGGTGGAGCGCCAGCATCCCTATTCGGTGTGGGCCCGCCGTGCCCAGCTGATGAGCGCGTTCAGCTATTATCTCGATCGCGACTACACCAACTCGATCCAGTCCGCACAGCGCTTCCTGACGGTGCACCCCGGCAACCGCGACGCCGCCTATGCCTATTACCTGGTCGCTCTTGGCTATTACGAGCAGATCCAGGACATCACCCGCGACCAGAAGATCACGCGCCAGGCGCTGGACGCACTGGGTGAGCTCAACCGCCGTTATCCCAACACCCGCTATGCGTCTGATGCCCGGCTCAAGATCGACCTGGTCAACGACCATCTCGCGGGCAAGGAGATGGAGATCGGCCGTTTCTACGAAACGCGGGGCCAGTGGCTCGCCGCCTCCTTGCGCTTCCGCCGGGTGATCGACGACTACCAGACCACCAGCCACACGGCCGAAGCGCTGATGCGGCTGACCGAAGCCTATTTGAACCTTGGCGTTCGGCCGGAAGCAGAGCGCGCCGCGGCGGTGCTCGGCGCCAATTACCCCGGTACCGAATGGTATTCGCGCGCGTATCGCCTGATGAAGGAACATCCCGTTCAGCAAATCGCGGCCGTGACGCCGGGCGCGCAGATCGTGGCTCCCGGCAGCCCCGGCGCGCTGCCCAAGTCCGCGCTGGCGGGTGAAGGCGCGACCGGCCCGACCGCCGGCACCCCGCGCGCCGATGCGCCTGCCGAGCCGACCCCGGCGACCACCGGCGGATCGGCCACCGATCCGGCGGGCAGCGCTGCCGGCGCTCCGGGTACGACAGCACCTGGCACGCCCAGCACCTGACCGGATTGCGGTCCGCGGGTAGCAGCAAAGCGACGCGAGGCAGAGTGATCTGCCCTCGCGCGCAATGTCCCTGTTTCGTTCCTGCGACGAACGCCTATATGCCGGCGCGATGCTGACCGCGCTTTCCATTCGCGATGTGGTGCTGATCGAGGCTCTGGACCTTGATTTCGGCGCCGGATTGGGCGTGCTGACCGGGGAAACCGGCGCCGGCAAGTCAATCCTCCTCGACGCGCTCGGTCTGGCCCTTGGCGGGCGCGGCGATAGCGGGCTGGTGCGCCATGGCCGGCCACAGGCCGTGGTGACCGCCACTTTCGACGCACCGCCGGGCGTCCACACGGTCCTCGAAGACAATGGGCTGGAGATCGAGCCCGGCGAGCCGCTGATCGTGCGGCGCCTGGTGAAGGCCGATGGCGGTAGCAGGGCTTTCGTCAACGACCAGCCCGCGTCCGCATCGCTGCTGCGTGAGCTTGCCGGCCACCTGGTCGAGATCCATGGCCAGCATGACGAGCGCGGGTTGCTGAATCCACGCGGGCATCGTTCTCTGCTCGACGCATTCGGGCGGGTTGATCCGTCCCACACGGTGGCGGCTTGGGCGACCCTGCGCGACGCAGAAGCCGCCCTAGAGGCCGCGCGGGCCGAAATCGACACCGCGCAGCGCGACCGCGAATGGCTGGAACATGCCGTCGCCGAGCTGACGCAACTCGCTCCCGAGCCGGGCGAGGAAGAAGCGCTCGCTGACCGACGGCGAACCATGCAACGCGCCGAGAAGATCGCCTCGGAGCTCGCCGCGATCGACGATCACCTGGAGGGGTCGAGCGGTGCGCTGTCCCACCTGCGCCAGGCCGGCCGCGTTCTGGAGCGGATCGCCGACGCGCACCCTACCCTTGCCGACGCGCTCGCCGCTGTCGACCGTGCGGTGGCGGAGGGCGCGGTGGCCGAGGACAGGCTGCGCGAAGCCCGGTTGGAACTTGCCTATGACGAACGCGCGCTGGAAGAGGATGAAGCGCGCCTGTTCGAGCTGCGCGGCATGGCCCGCAAGCATCGTGTCCAGCCCGACGATCTCGCGTCCCTGACCGAAGAGCTGCGCGGCCGACTTGAGCGGCTGGAGGCGGGCGAAGGCGGGATTGCCAAGCTGGAAGCGACGGTAAAGGCAGCGCGCACCACCTTCGACGCGGCAGCCAACGCGCTGACGGAGCGGCGCCGTGCGGCAGCGGCACGGCTGGACGCAGCGGTGGCCACCGAGCTTGCCCCGCTTAAGCTGGACGCGGCGCGCTTTCGCACCGCGCTTGCTCCCCTGCCCCGCGATGGGTGGTCGGGCGCGGGCAAGGACCGGGTTGAGTTCGAGATCGCGACCAATCCCGGCGCGCCCTTTGCCCCGCTGACGAAAATCGCGAGTGGCGGCGAGCTGTCACGCTTCATCCTGGCACTGAAGGTGGCGCTTGCGGAAGAAGGGGGCGCGGCGACCATGATCTTTGACGAGATCGATCGTGGCGTCGGCGGTGCGGTTGCTTCTGCCATCGGCGACCGGCTCGCCCGGCTGGCGGCGCGAACGCAGTTGCTGGTGGTAACCCATTCGCCCCAGGTCGCGGCGCGTGGCGCACGGCACCTGCTCATCGCCAAGGCCCATGACGGAACCGTCACCCGCACCGGTGTCCGCCCGCTCGCCGAGGACGAGCGGCGCGAGGAAATTGCGCGCATGCTGTCCGGGGCGACCGTCACGGACGAGGCGCGTGCGCAGGCTGACCGGTTGCTGGAACCTGCCTGAAAGGCAATCCAGATCAGTCGCTTGCCGCCCGGCCGGGCTGGCGTTTCCACCTTGCGTTGTGCACTGTTGACCGGTGACTGAGCAGATTCACGCCGTAGCATCCAGGCCTGGCGACCGATACTGCCGCGATGCCTGGGACGCGGTATGCGGGTCACAGGCGGTGGTGGAGTTCGACCGAGACGGCATTGTGACCTGGGCGAATGACGAGTTCCTGACGCTGGTGGGCTATTCCAAGTCGCGGCTGGTCGGGCAGCACCATCGGACCTTGTGCGACGAGGCTTATGGACGGTCAGAGGCCTATGCGGCGTTCTGGGCAAAGCTGCGCGCGGGGCAGTTCGACCGCGGCATGTACCCGCGCCGGCGCGGTGACGGGACGGAGCTGTGGTTGCAAGCCACCTACAATCCGCTGTTCAGGTCGAACAAGGTCCACCGCATCCTGAAGGTAGCTACCGACGTCACCGGGAAAGTTGAGCTCGAGCGCGCCGTGACCGAGCGCGAAGCGGCCCTGCGCGCGACGGTGGCCGACCTGGCTGATGTGGTGAAATCAATCTCCGCCATCGCCTCGCAGACCAACCTGCTCGCGCTCAACGCCGCGATCGAGGCCGCTCGCGCGGGTGAGGCAGGTCGCGGCTTTGCCGTGGTCGCGGGCGAGGTGAAGCGGTTGGCTAGCAACACCAGCGCCGCGACGAGCAAGGCATCGAGAATGGTCGAGCAGCACGGGGGCGACGCCTAGCCGCTCACGTGCACCTCCGTGGAAAGGGTGCCATGCTTGGAGAATGCCGGCCACGGACGTACGATAAGCCATGCCTCACGCCGGCACCATCGTTGTCCTGACCGGCGCGGGCACCTCCGCGGAGTCGGGCCTTGCCACGTTTCGCGGTCCAGGCGGCCTTTGGGAAGGGCACCGGGTCGAGGACGTTTGCACCCCGGAGGCGCTGGCGGCCGATCCCGATCTCGTTCACCGCTTCTACGATGCGCGCCGGGAAGCGCTGGCGGCCGTGCAGCCCAACGCGGCGCATCGGGCGTTGGCGCGGCTTGACGCAGCCTGGCCAGGCGAGCTGCTCGTGGTGACGCAGAACGTCGACGATCTGCACGAGCGCGCCGGATTGCGGCGGCTTCACCACATCCATGGCCAGCTCAACAGCGCTTTATGCGCAAACTGCTGGGAGCGTCGCAATTGGTCGGGCGACCTGCCGCCCGGCACCATCTGCCCTGCGTGCAAGGCGCCGGCGCTGCGGCCCGACATCGTCTTCTTCGGCGAAATCCCCTATGGGATGGAGGAGATCGAGGCCGCGCTTGCACGTGCCGACCTGTTCGTGTCGATCGGCACATCGGGCGCGGTCTATCCGGCGGCGGGCTTCGTCCAGATCGCACGCTACCATGGCGCCGATACGCTGGAGCTTAATCTGGAACCCTCCGCGGGAAGCGACTGGTTTGCCGACCGACGCTATGGCCCGGCAACGGAGCTGGTACCGGACTGGGTTGCGCAGTTGATCGGTGTCATTGATGCAGATTAGCACGAGTGCTGAAGTAATTGGGCCTAGTATCTCCATACGATCTCCCCGGCCCCACTAGTAGCGTCACAGATTACGATAGATACGCTGTCGCAATAAACTGGATCGCTGGCCAGGTGTTCAGGTCACAGCGCGGGACAACACGTCCACGTGCGCCATGATTCCGGGAGAACACCATGTATTATCATGACAAGCGCCTTCAGTACCCCGTGACCGTGTCGGAGCCCGATCCCGCGTTCGCGCGCGCGCTCCAGCAGGCGATTGGCGGGGTCGAGGGTGAGATCCGGGTTTGCATGCAGTATTTCTTCCAGGCCTGGGGTAATCGCGCACCGACGACCAAGTATCGCGACATGCTGCTCCACACCGCGACGGAAGAGATCGGCCATATCGAGATGCTGGCGACGGCAGTCGCGCTGAACCTGGAGAAGGCGCCGAGCCATTTACAGGAGGAAGGCGTCAAGGACTCGATCGTCGGCGCTGTAATGGGCGGCGAGAACCCCCGCCATCAGATCGAGGGTGTGATCCACAAGAACCTGCTTTCCGCCGGCATGGCAGCGATGCCGATGGACTCGGACGGCGTGCCCTTCAACATGAGCCACATCTACGCCAGCGGCAATGTCGCCGCTGACATGTACTGTAATGTCGCCGCGGAAAGCACCGGACGCGTGCTGGCGGTACGCTTGTTCAACATGGCCCATGACGAGGGCATGAAGAAGATGCTTCACTACATGATCGCACGCGACACGATGCACCAGCAGCAGTGGCTGGCAGTGATCGAGGAGTTGGGCGCGGAGACCGGCAACCTGCCGATCCCGAACAGCTTCCCGCAGTCGCAGGAAGACAACGAGAACAACTACAACTTCTACGCGACGGCAGCGGACGGCTCCGTGCCCGAGGGACGCTGGACCAACGGTCCGAGCATCGATGGACGCGGCGAGTTCACGGTTTTCCAAAACAAGCCGCTTGGCGAAGAACCCGTGCTGGGTGCGGCCCGTCCGGAATCCGGCGCCCAGGCCGCTCAGATCGGGGAAGCGCCACAAACGCTCGACTCGAACCGGTAATCGAGCAGCGGGGTCGGCTTGCCGGCCCCGCTATCATCACCTCGACGGCGCGATCAGCGGCCCAGGAACGAAGCGCCGCGCTTCAGCACCAGATTGCACAGCTTGGTACGCACCTGCCCTTTCAGGTCAGCCAAGGGCAACGCCTGCTCGCCCGCCTGCAGCACGCCCGACTGACCCGCCGTATAGCCCGGCGACGTCGTTACAGCCTGCCGACCTGTCAGCCGCGACAACACTGATCCGGCGTTCGCTTGCGACAGGTAGTTGTTCTTGATGCAATAACCGATCACGCCGGCCGCGTTGCCGGCGCCGACCTTGCCTACACTAGGCAACGCACCGCCGAGCAGTCCGCCAAGCCCGCCTAGGCCACCGCTCGCGGGCGGAGCGGTTTCCTGCGCAACCGCGGGCGCGGCGACGGCGAGCAGCACGGGGATGATGAACAGACGGGTCATGGGGTGTGTCCTTGCTGACGTCTCGCCTCAACAACGCCTGGCGCCCGCTCCCGGTTCTATGCCTCGTACAGTTCCAGCGGCAGACCGTCTGGGTCGGCGAAGAAGGTGAAGCGGCGATCGGTATAGGGATCGACCCGCACCTCCTCGCAATCGACGCCCAGGCCGGTCAGGCGCCGGACAGCCCCGTCCAGATCGTCCACGACAAAGGCCAGATGCCGCAACCCCTGTGCCTCGGGCCGGCTCGGCCGAGGCGGCGGGTCGGGAAATGAAAACAGCTCGATCTGCGCATTGCCGGCGTCGAGGTCGCATTTCCATGAGCTGCGCTCTTCGCGATACACTTCGCGGATAACCGGCAGCGCCAGCACCTCGGCATAGAAGCGTCGCGAGCGAGCGTAGTCTGAACAGATCACCGCAACATGGTGGATGCCAGCCAGCATCTCAGTCCACCCAGTCGAGGCCGATGTCGCGATATACCTCGCGGTCTTCGTCCCAACCGGGCCGGACCTTGACGTGCAAGTACAGGTGAACCGGCCGCTCCAGCAGCGAAGAGAGTTGCGCCCGCGCCCGCGCACCAATCTCCCGGATACGTACGCCGCCCTTGCCCAGCACGATTGCACGCTGAGTCGGGCGCTCGACCATGATCTGCTGATGGATCTCGACCGATCCGTCCTCGCGCTCCTGGAAGGACTCGGTCTCGATGGCGCTGGCATAGGGCAGCTCGGCATGAAGCTGCAGGAAGAGCTGCTCACGCGTTACCTCGGCGGCCAGCGCGCGCTCGGACGCGTCGGACACCTGATCCTCAGGGTAATGCCACGGCCCCGACGGCATTGCGGCGGCGAGCGCGTTTTTCAACTCGGGGACGCCGTCGCCGGTCTCCGCCGACACGAACCAGGTATCGGCAAAGGTTGCCAACCCGTTCAAACGCTCGGCATGAACCAGCAGCTTCGCCTTGTCGGCGATGTCGACCTTGTTCAGCACCAGGTATTTGGGCTCGGGCCGGTCCTTCAGCGCCTCGATAATTCGGGTGACCTTTTCACCCACGCCGCCCTTGCCATCGACGACCAGCATCAGCAGGTCTGCACCCTCTGCGCCGCTCCACGCCGCGGCCACCATGGCGCGGTCCAGGCGTCGCTTGGGCTCGAATATGCCGGGCGTGTCGACCAGCAGCAGCTGCACGTCATCCTGAATGGCGACGCCCAGCAACCGGGTCCGCGTCGTATGCGCCTTGGGGCTGACGATCGCGACCTTCTGTCCGACCAGCTGATTGACCAGCGTCGACTTGCCCGCATTAGGGGCGCCGACCACCGCGACCAGGCCGCATCGCGTGTTGTTCACTTGCATCTCCTCATGCCGCGCCCGGGCGCGACCGAACCTTCAACGCACTCGATCAAGCAACGCTGCCGCCGCCGCGGTTTCGGCCTCTTGCTTGCTTGCGCCCGTCGCCGTCGCGTTGGCGAGACGGCCCACAGTTACCCTTACCGTGAAACGCGGCGCGTGCTGCGGACCCGAGCGATCGATGATTTCATATACAGGCGGCTTGCGTCCCTTGGCCGCCGTCCATTCCTGCAACGCGGATTTCGGATGCTGCGGCGCGCGCAGGTCCGCGTGGAGCCGCCCATCCCAGACCCGGCGAACGAACTCGTCCGCGCCGGCCAGCCCCGCCTCCAGGTACCAGGCGCCGATCAGCGCTTCCATCACGTCGCCCAGAACGTTGTCACTGTCGCCCGCGCCGTCGTCGCGGGCCTGCTTGCCGAGCCGGAGGTGTGCCTGCGCTCCGATCTCCCGCGCCACTTCGGCACAGGTCGCGCCGGTGACCAGCACGTTCAGCCGTTTGGACAATTCCCCTTCGCTTTCGTCGGGGAACTCTTCGAACAACCATTGCGCCATGCACAGCCCCAGCACCCGGTCCCCCAGGAATTCTAGGCGTTCGTAATCGGGCCCTTCATGGCTTGAATGGGTCAGCGCGCGTTCGAAACGCCCGGGGGACTCGGGCGCGCGCCCGAACACCTTCGCCAACCACGCCTGTGCGGGGGTCGTCAAAAGCCTTGCCCGATCCGTTCCGGTCGTGCCGCGCTGACCCATGTCCAGGGCTTCAGCAACGAAGCGGAGCCGTCGGTGGAGAAGAAGCCGACCAGCGCCCGCCCCTCGATCCGGTCCATGGGAATGTACCCCATGCCTTCTGGGGATGGGAAGCGGCTGTCGGCGGAATCGTCGCGATTGTCCCCCATCAGGAAGACGTTGCCGGCCGGCACGGTATACAGCCCCGTGTCGTCGCGGTCGGGAAAGTTGCCCCGGTCGAGCACCGCATAGCTGCGCCCGCCCGGCAACGTTTCGCGGAACTGGGCATAACGGCAGATCGGCGCGCCCTTCGCGTCCACGTCGCGATATGTCGCCTCGCAGCGATAGTTCGGCGATACGGGAACGGTGAAATCGCCGATCCGCTGCTTGGGGATCGGTTTGCCGTTCAGCACGACCTGCCCGCTGCGGACCTGGATCGTGTCGCCGGGCAGCCCGATCACGCGCTTGATCACGTCATGATCGTCGGGACCGGGGCTGCGGAACACCACCACGTCGCCCCGCGTCGGTGTTGACCAGTGCATGTCCGGCAGCAGTGGCCAGCCCCAGGGCAGGGACCAGCGTCCATAGCCATAGTTCCACTTGGACACGAACAGATAGTCACCGATCAGCAGCCGTGGCAGCATCGATTCGGACGGAATGGAGAAAGGCGCGAGCAGGAAGGTTCGGAAAATCAGAACGAACAATGCCAGCTTCAGCAGAAAGCGGACCGTGTCGCTGGTTTCCGACCGCGGCGTGGTAGATTTGGCCATGATGCGGGCGTCGCCCAAGGGCGCGCAGCCGTCAAGCATCCGTGTGTTCGCGTGGGAGCCTTGCTCCACGTCAACCGTTCGGCGGGAGAGTGGCGAAGCTTGGTCCGCGCTTCTATGAATGGCGTACCGGGCGTCAGCCAAGGCACGAAAGGGAATATCGCATGTCGGATTGGTCCACGATCGAAGCGCTGCCGCATGAAAAGCTCGTCGACCTGTTCGCCAACGATCCCGACCGGCTGGGCAAGCTGTCGCTCGACGTCGCGGGCATCCATTTCGACTGGTCCAAGACCCACCTGACATCCGACGCGATCGCCGCGTTTGTGGCTCTGGCAAAAGCCAAGGACCTCGCCGGTCGGCGCGAGGCGCTGTTCAACGGCGAAAACGTCAACGTGACCGAGAACCGCCCGGTCGAGCACACCGCGGAGCGGGGCGAAGGCAAGCCGGAAAGCGTGGCACGCGCGGCAAGCTACCATGCCCGGATGCGCGCGCTGATCGATGCGATCGAGGCGGATGCGTTCGGCCCCGTGCGCCACATCCTGCATGTCGGCATTGGCGGCTCCGCGCTCGGCCCCGACCTGCTCGTGGATGCGCTGGGGCGTGACGAGGTACACTACGACGTTGCCATTGTGTCCAATATCGATGGGGTCGCCCTGGAGGACGTGTTCGCGGACTTCGATCCTGACGCGACGCTGCTGGTGGTCGCCTCCAAGACCTTCACCACGACCGAGACGATGACCAACGCCGAAAGCGTGCTCGCCTGGATGAGCGAGCATGGCGTGGAGGACCCTTACGGCCACGTCATCGCGCTGACCGCCTCGCCCGAGAAGGCGATCGAATGGGGCGTGGACGAAACCCGAGTGCTGCCGTTCAGCGAGGGCGTGGGCGGACGTTATTCGCTATGGTCGTCGATCGGCTTTCCGGCCGCGATCGCGCTCGGCTGGGACCAGTTCGAACAACTGCTGGAAGGCGCGGCGGAGATGGACCGCCATTTCCGGCTGGCTGCGCTGCACGAAAACGCGCCCGCCCTCGCCGCTTTTGCCGACCTTTATTATACCCAGAACCGTCACGCGGAGACGCGCGCGACCTTCGCCTATGACGAACGGCTGAAGCTGCTGCCGAGCTATCTTCAGCAGTTGGAGATGGAGTCCAATGGCAAGGGCGTGACCGTTGATGGCCAGCCGGTCGGCCGGCCCACGTCACCGATTACCTGGGGCGGCGTCGGCACCGACGCGCAGCACGCCGTGTTCCAGCTTCTGCACCAAGGCACCCATCTGGTGCCGGTCGAGTTCGTCGCGGTGATCGAGCCCGGCGACACGCTGCCCGAGGTGCATCACCGCGCCCTCCTCAACAATGCCTTTGCGCAAGGGGCTGCGCTGATGAAGGGCAAGCAGGTCGATGACCCTGCCCGCTCCTATTCGGGCGATCGACCGTCATCGACGCTGCTGCTCGACGACCTCGACGCGCGCACGCTCGGCGCGCTGATCGCGTTCTACGAGCATCGCGTGTTCGTGTCGGGCACGCTGCTCGGCATCAACTCCTTTGACCAGTTCGGGGTCGAACTCGGCAAGGAAATGGCGAAGGCGGCGGAAAAGGGCGGCGGTGACTTCGACCCGTCCACCACCGACCTGATGCGCCGGGCGTTTGGTTGATCGGGGCGGGCGCGTCGGGGCGGCCATGAAATCGTTGCTCCTCCTCGCCGCTGCGGTGCCGCTTCTTGCAGCCGCCGCAGCGCCCAGCATGGACGAGCTGCGCTGGCACCGACGCGTGCTGCTGGTCGCGGCCCCCGTCGCCGGCGACCATGCCCTGCTGGAACAGCGTCGGATATTGTCGGCGTGGAAGGAAGGCGCTGCGGAGCGGGACCTCCATGTGGTCGAAATCGCCGGGCCCACGGTGTCGGGGGTCCGCGACACCGCAGCCGCGCTGCGTACGCGCTACCACTTGCCGGTCAACGGCTTCGCAGCACTGCTGATCGGCAAGGATGGACATGTCGCGATCCGCCAGGCCGCACCGATCGCGCCCGACGCCTTGCAGTCCGCCATCGATGCCATGCCGATGCGCCGCGCCGGCCGACGCTGACCCGTCCCGGCGGGGCGCCCGGGTCACTTTTAATCCACCAGTCGGTTAGGAAACCCATGAACGCTGCCGATGTCTTCACCAAGCTGCCGCTCGAGCTCAAGCCTGACCCGTCGCGCACCGTTATCCGCCCCTTCGGGTTCGGCTACCCCGCCGCCTTTGCCGAGGGGCGCACCCCCCGGATGCGCCAAGTGGCAGACCGGCTGATGGCGCTCGACACAACAACGCGGGATCGCATGCTGCACCTGATGTACGAGGCGCTATGCCCGCGCCATCGCGACGTTGATGGCATGTTCCTGCGCCGTTTCGACGAGGTGCGCGGCGACCTGGGGGACCTCGACGTGCCCGAGCAGCGCGACCAACTGCTTCTCGGCGCCTATTTCGGCCAGGAGTACGCGTTTGAATCTGCGGCGCTGTTCAACCCCAGCATCGTCACGATCCCCGATCAGGACCCCAACGACGACTCGATCCGGTTCATCCTCTCGCTTCGCGGGATTGGTGAAGGGCACATCTCGTCCGTCACCTTCCGCACCGGCACCTGGGATGCAGGGCATGGATTGGTCATCGAGCCGCCAAGCCCGGCGGGCGTGCCGCCGCAGATCGAAAGTGATAACGAGGGCTGGGTGCGGATGCGGTCGGAGGAAAGCCAGAACATCTCCGAAACCGTGATCTTCCCGATCCTGCCGAGCCAGCGCCAGGGCGTCGAGGACCTGCGGCTGACCCACTTTACGGACCTGGACGGCGTTCAGAGCGTGATCGGCACCTATACCGCGTTCGACGGGAAGGATGCTCGGGCCGAGCTGCTGCGGGGTATCGACCTTCGCACCTATGAGATGCGGGCGCTGACTGGCGCGATGGCGGCGTACAAGGGCATGGCGCTGTTCCCCCGGCGCGTGAACGGCCAGTTCGCCATGCTGGGCCGGCAGGACAGCGAGAACCTGTACATCCTTTTCTCCGACGACCTGTTCACCTGGGAAACCGGCACCCGCATCATGGGTCCCAAATACCCATGGGAGTTCGTGCAGATCGGCAATTGCGGCTCCCCGATCGAGATCGAGGAGGGCTGGCTCGTCTTCACTCACGGCGTCGGCCTGGTGCGCGGCTATTGCATTGGCGCGTGCCTGCTCGACAAGGAAGATCCGACCAAGGTGCTGGCGCGCACGCCCTCGCCGCTGCTGTTCCCCTCCGCAGAGCAGCGCGGCGGCTATGTTCCCAACGTCACCTATAGCTGCGGGGCGCTGCTGCATAAACGACAGTTGCTGGTGCCTTACGCGATCGGCGATGAGTTCAGCGCGTTCGCGGTGGGCAGCGTCGATGATCTGTTGAGCGCCATGGAGCCTGCTTGAAGCGGGGTCGGCGCGTGCCGACCTTGGTTGTTGAACATTCCTCGAAAGACCCACGGTACATGGCTGATTATGATTACGACCTGTTCGTCATTGGCGCGGGCTCGGGCGGCACTCGTGCCGCGCGGGTGTCCGCGGCGCATGGCGCCAAGGTCGCGGTGGCGGAGGAATATCGGGTCGGCGGCACCTGCGTGATTCGCGGCTGCGTACCCAAGAAGCTGCTGGTGTATGGCGCGCATTTTGCTGAGGACCTGCGCGACGCCAAGAAGTTTGGGTGGAACGTCCCCGATCCTCTCGAATTTAGCTGGCCGACGCTGCGGGACAATGTCCTGGCGGAAGTGGACCGGCTGAACGCCGCCTATACGCAGACGCTGACCAACCACGGCGTGGAGATCATCAACGCCCGTGCCGAGGTGACCGGCCCGCATTCGCTACGCCTGTCGGACGGACGCGAGGTGACGGCTGAAACGATCCTGGTGGCGGTCGGCGCCCATCCCGCCATTCCCGACGTCGAGGGCAAGGAGTTCGGCATCACCTCCAACGAGGCGTTCAACCTCGACGCGGTGCCCCGCCGCATCCTGATCGCGGGCGCAGGCTATATTGCCAACGAATTCGCCGGCATTTTTCACCAGTTCGGCGCCCATGTGACGCTGATGAACCGCACGCAGGATATTCTGCGCGGCTATGACCTTCAGATCCGCGACCGGCTGCTTCAGATCTCGATGATGAAGGGGCTGGATTTCCGCTTCGATGCCACTTTCGAGAAGATCGTTCGCGACGACGATGGCTGCCTGACCGTGCACATGAGCGGGCATGAGCCGATCACGGTGGACATGGTCATGTTCGCGACCGGGCGCGTTCCCAACACGCGCGGGCTTGGGCTGGAAAGTGCGGGTGTCGAACTGGACGACACGGGCGCGATCAGGGTGGACGAGGACAATCGCTCGTCCTGCCCGTCAATCTATGCGGTGGGCGATGTCACCAATCGCGTTCAGCTGACTCCCGTCGCGATCCGCGAAGGTCAGGCCTTTGCCGATACGAAATATGGCAACAAGCCGACCCGGGTCGACTATAACTGCATTCCGAGCGCTGTGTTCAGTCACCCGCCTCTTGCCGGCGTCGGCCTGACCGAAAGCCAGGCACGGCAAAAGCTTGGGTCCGTGAAGGTCTATTCGTCGGACTTCCGGCCAATGAAGAACGTGCTTGCCGGGCGTCAGGAGCGCGCACTCTACAAGATGGTCTGCGATGGGGAGACCGACCGCGTGGTCGGCATCCACATGATCGGCCCGGACGCTCCCGAAATCCTTCAGGCAGCCGCCGTGGCGGTGAAGGCGGGGCTGACCAAGGCGGATTTCGACGCCACGGTCGCGCTTCACCCGTCCATGGCGGAAGAACTGGTTTTGCTGCGCTGAGTGATGCCCCCCGGCCCAATTGGCCGGGGGCGCATTGTCACACTTCCGCGGTGATCAGCCACTCCGAGTCGATCTCGTGATAGCGGTCGATGAAGCCGGTCATGGTAATCATACGGGCCTCGTCCAGCACCTTCACCCGCTTGCCATTGCGCTCGATCAGTCCCTGATCCTCCATCTTGCCGAGCGTACGGCTGACATGGACCTTGGTCAGCCCGACCGCGTCGCCGATGTCGGTCTGGGTCAGCGGGAAATCGAAAGAGTCGACCACCCCGCCCGCAGTGACCCGCAGCCGGGCGAGCACGTCGAGGATCAGTGTCGACACCCGTTCCACGCTGTCCATCCGCCCAATGGAGGTCAGCCGATCGGACAAGGCGACGTTCTCCGCGGCGCTCATGGCGAACAACATGCCCGCCAAGCGCGGCTGCTCGCGGAATATCCGGCCAAGGTTGGGCTTGCTGAGTTCGGACACGATGCAGTCCGACACCGCGGTGAAATCATGAACGGCAAAGGCCCAGGCCATGCTGGACGTGCCCATCAGGTCGCCGGGAAAGTGGAAGCGCAGGATCTGCCGCCCGCCATTGGCCAGCCGGATGGCAGCGTGGAACCAGCCCATCTGGACCACAAAGAGCGTGTTGCTTTCCTCTCCCTCGATCAGCAACTTCGCCCCGGCCGGAACCTTTGTTTCGCGGCGTTCCGCCCAGTCCAACGCGTCACGTTCGGCCGGCGTCAACTTGATGTAGCGGTCCAGCCGCTGGACCAGGGCGCTTGTTCGCATCGATTGTCATTCCTCCACCGTCACAAATCGACACTGGGCCGTTGCGGTTCCCGCTCCCACGCCGGAGGTGGATTTCAGCCCCGTGCGACCTGGAAGCCGGCGAAGCTTTGAGCGACCGGCATCATCTCCACTGTGTTGATGTTGACATGCGCCGGCAGGGTTGCGGTCCACATCACCGTTTCGGCGATGTCCTCCGCGGTCAGCGGCTGCATGCCCGCGTATAGGGCGTCGGCGCGCGCCTGATCACCGTTGAAGCGGACGGTGGAGAACTCGGTGCCGCCGCACATGCCCGGCTCTATGTTGGTGACGCGCACGGGCGTGCCCATCAAGTCGGATCGAAGATTTAGGCTGAACTGGCGCACGAACGCCTTGGTCGCCCCATAGATGTTGCCGCCGGGATAGGGATAGGTCCCCGCGATCGAGCCCAGATTGACGATATGACCCCGCCCCCGCGCGATCATGCCGGGCAGCACCACGCGGGTCATCTGAACAAGGCCGCGGCAATTGGTGTCGATCATGCGATCCCAATCGTCGGGGTCGGCTTCCTGCGCCTTGCCCATGCCAAGCGCCAGGCCGGCATTGTTGACCAGGCAGTCAATGTCGCCGAACTGCTCGGGCAGGCCGGCCAGGGCCCCCTCCATGGCAGCGCGATCGGCGATGTCGAAGGCGACGGGCAAGACGGCGTCGCCAAGTTCGTCGCGCAGGGATTCCAGTCGCTCCACCCGGCGCCCGGTCGCGATCACCCGCGCCCCCGCCTGCACGAACCGCCGCGCGATCGCGGTGCCAAAGCCGGCGCTGGCCCCGGTAACGAGGACCACATTGGGGACGTTGGTCTGCGTTGCCATGTTCACTCCGTTAACAGTCGGCGCTCAACGTTCGGCCCGCCCTGCCGTGCCCTTCGCCAATGATGGCCCGGCCGGCAAGCTGTTGGGCGAATCGCGACCGGGTTGGGCGGATCAGCCGGCGTGGCCGATCGTTGTTGCGCCGAGGAGACCACCAATGCCCGATCGCGACACCGGAATCAGCAACGGCACCAATGCCCATTCGCTCAACGACACGATTGCGGGGACCGGCCCGGGCATCCCGGACGACGCGCTCTTCCCGGGAGAGGACGGCCCGCCGGAGGCACCGACCGACGAGGAGGTACGGCGCGCAGCGGCAAAGCTTGGTGCGCCGATCGCCCCCAACCCCGATTGATCGGTCCCGTCAGGCCGCGAGCGGCGCGAACCGGGCGACCTGGCGCCCGATCAGCCGCAACTGCTCCAGCACGGCGGGGTCATTGACGCCGCCATCGTCGTCGAACTTGGTCAACTGCGTGTTGATCGCGGCGGCGAACGGGGTCGGCCAACCGCGCAGGGCGTGCACGATCGAGCGAAGCGCGGCGATGGTCGATCCTGTCGCCTGCCACCCATAAGCGGTGGCGATCAGCCCCACGGGCATGTCGGCGAGGTAGGGCCGCTCGTCACGGGCGGTTTCCTCCAGCAGGTCCAGTGCGTTCTTGACCACCCCGGAAATCGAGCCGTGATAGCCCGGGCTGGAGATGATCACCGCCGACGCGGAGCGCACCGCCTCCACGAACGCCTGCTCTTCGGCCGTGCGGCTGGTCGCCCGCGGATCATAGAGCGGCAGCTTGGCCATGTCGGCGCCGCCGAACATCCGGGTCCGGAACCCTTGCCCACATGCCGCGTCCAGCGCGATCCGAAGTGCCCGTTCGGTCGAGGACACCCCGCCGATGGTGCCGCCGATGCCGACGACCAGCGGCTGGGAAAGGGAGGAGACGTTAGTCATAGACCCTTGGAATACCCACTTTGCCACGCGCTGTCGCCGCTGATATGGCGCAACGGCCCGACGCGCTTGCGGGCGGTGTCGTAGCGCTGTAATACACATGGCTACTCATGAGTCTCTTCGACCCGCGCCGGCCCGACCGCGACGCCAATCCCCGCCCCCTTCGCTACGCCCCCGACGCGGCGGAGTGGGAGGAGGAAGATCGCCCCTACCGCTCCTACTCGCGTGACGAACTGCAGCGTCAGCTCAACGGCTACGATGCCGTGCTGGGCGATGATGAAGGTCGTGGTGGTGGCAGCGGCGGCAATGATGGCGGTGATTATCCGCGCCGACGCTCGCGCCTGCGCACGGCATTGCGCTGGATCATGCGCGGGCTGGGTCTGAGCGTTATTCTGCTGGTCATCGCGATCGGCTGGCTTGCGGTCACGGCGCCCTTGTCGCGTTCGCTCAAGCCGCCAACGCCACCTTCGATCACCCTCCTGGCGTCCGATGGCACCCCCATCGCCCGCCGTGGCGCCATTCTCGGCACCCCGGTCGACGCGTCCAAGCTGCCGCCCCATGTCGCGCAGGCATTCATGGCGATCGAGGATCGGCGCTTCAATTCGCACTGGGGCATCGATCCGCGTGGCATCCTGCGCGCGGCCTGGCACAATGTTGGCGCGGGCGGCGTTCGGGAGGGCGGCTCGACCATTACGCAGCAGCTCGCGAAGAACGCGTTTCTGGACTCCGACCGTACCGCGGCACGCAAGCTGCGCGAGGTCATGATTGCGTTCTGGCTGGAAGCATGGCTGTCCAAGAACGAGATCCTGTCGCGCTACCTGTCCAACGTGTACTTCGGCGACAATGTCTACGGCCTGACCGCGGCATCAAAGCACTATTTTGGCCGCACGCCCGACAAGCTCAACGTCGGCCAGGCAGCGATGTTGGCCGGGCTGGTCAAGGCACCATCGCGCCTGGCCCCCACGGGCAACCTGGCCGGCGCGCGCAAGCGAGAGGCGGTCGTGGTCGGCGCCATGGTCGACGCGGGCTTCCTCACCCCGGCGCAGGGCCGCGCGGTGCAGCCGCAGCGCGTGCTTGCGCGGGCGCCGCAACAGGTGCCGTCCGGCACGTACTTCGCCGATTGGGTCCTGCCGGAAGCGCGCGACCAGGCCGGTGAGATCAAGACCGAAGCGAGCGTCCGCACCACTCTCGACCCAAAGCTGCAAAGACAGGCGGAACGCGTGATCCGCCAGGCTGGCCTGCGCCAGGCACAGGCAGCGCTGGTCGCGATGCGCCCTGACGGCCAGGTGGTCGCGATGGTGGGCGGCCGGTCCTATGTCGACAGCCCGTTCAACCGGGCGACACAGGCCAAACGACAGCCCGGCTCGACCTTCAAGCTGTTCGTGTACCTCGCCGCGATGCGCGCGGGGATGACCCCCTCGTCCACCGTGGACGATTCACCGGTTGAGATCGCCGGGTGGAAGCCGCGCAACGATGATGGCCGCTACCTGGGCGAGATCAGCCTCGCCCGCGCCTTTGCCCGTTCGTCCAATGTTGCCGCGGCGCGGCTGACCCAGCAGGTCGGCGTGCGCAACGTGATCAAGGCGGCGCGCGACCTCGGCATTTCCACCCCCATCGCCAACGAGGCGACCATTGGTCTTGGCACGTCGGAAGTGACGTTGCTGGAGCTTACCGCCGCCTATGCCGGTATCGCCAATGGCCGCTATCCGGTGCGCCCGCGCGGGCTGGAGGAACATGGCGACAAGAGCTGGTATCAATCGCTGACCGGCGGCACGCGCCAGATGCCCGGCAACATTCAGGACGAGATGAAGTCCCTGCTCGGTTCGTCCTTGCGCGGCACGGGGCGAGAGGCACGGCTGACCATTGACGCTTACGGCAAGACCGGCACGTCCCAATCGGGCCGGGATGCCTGGTTCATTGGCTGGGCCGGCGACCTGGTCGTGGGCGTCTGGGTCGGCAATGACAACAACACTCCCAATCCCGGCCTTCATGGCGGCGGCATCCCCGCGCAGATCTGGCGCAATTTCATGGTGGCGGGCCTGGGGATCGCCCCCGTCCGCGCACCGGTGGTGGTCGAGGAGAACGCGATCGATCCGGAAGCGGTAATCGACGGTGCCGATGTCGGCGACCAGATCGACCGGGCGGTGGGCGACGCGATCGGCACTGCGGGGGACAGCCTGCGTGACCTGGGCATCGACCTTCGCCGCGGCGACGACGGCTCGATCAGCGTCGGTCCCGCCCGCGGTCGCGACCGGCAGGGGCCGCCCCCGCCCCGTGAAGACCGGCGCCCGCCGGATGAGGAAGACGGGAACGAGTAACCCCGCTCAGGGCCGGATCGACGGCCCGAGCACCCTGGCAAAAAGCGCGAGCGCAACCACCCCCGCAGCGATGACTGCCCAATTTCGCCGAAGCGTGACTGGCCGCGGCGCATCCGGCCCGCGCGCGGCAAACCCAATCGAGATGAACCCGGCCAGCCCGCCGAAGGAAGATGCCGCCGCCGACGCGATTGTCACGAACAGGCCGACGGGATTGAACAACCCGACCAGCACCGCGCCCGCTCCGGCCGCAGCGTAATAGGTATGTGCGATCCGTTTGCGCGCCGGCCGGGTGGCAGGACCGGTGCCGAGCAGATCGTCCAAGCCACTGATCGCGGCCCGGACGATCACGACATAGGCGATCAACCCGACCAGCAGCACGCCCGCCTGCCATGCAAACGGCGCGTGCAGGCCCGACAGTGCCCCATCAGTTCCGGTCCCGAGGTCCCCCAACCCCGTCGCGCCCGAGAAGCAGAAATAACCGGCAGCAACAAAGGCCTCGCTCACCCAAACCAGCCAGAGCACCAGCCGCGCGACATCGCTCCGGGTGCGCTGCCAGAGCAGAAAGGCCAGCAATGACAGGACGACGTTGACTGCCACGCCAGCGACATCGACCACGAACCGCGACCAGCCCGCCGGGATGCTGCAATCGACGTAAAAGGCGCCGATCTCCACGACCCGCCCAGCTTCCATGACGCAGGCGGCCGCATGGCCCCCTAGTTCGTGCCACATCGTCAGCAACGGCATCAGCAGCGCGCCCAGCCCCGCCATCGTCAGCCAGTCGACCCGCTGCTCCACTGGCATAGGCTCCCCCTCTTTTCGGCGCAGCTTACGCGCCCGGGCATGTCGAGCAAGTGTATGCCGAGTTCCTTCGCTGGCGCGATCGGTGTCACTCGGCTCCGACAAGAGTTGATGTTGCGCCCCCAAGCCGAACGCCTATGGCCCTGCACATGCGCTTCTTCTCCGACAACGCCGCCCCCGTGCATCCCCGCGTTATGGAGGCAATGGCAGCTGCCAACAGCCTGGATACCGCCTACGATGGCGATGCCTGGTCGAAGCGGCTCGACGCCCGTTTTTCCGAGTTGTTCGAACGCGACGTCCGCGCGCTCTGGGTGCCGAGCGGCACGGCGGCGAACTGCCTGGCGCTGGCTGCGATCTGCCCGCCCTATGGCGGCGTCGTCTGCCATCGTGACGCGCATATCCAGAACGACGAATGCGGTGCGCCCGAATTCTACACGCACGGCGCAAAACTGATGCTGGCCGACGGCGAGGGAGCAAAGGTCACGCCCCACACCGTTCAGACCGTGCTCGACGCGATCGCCGCTGACGTTCACCGCGTTCAGCCCTATGCCGTGTCGATTACCAACGCGACCGAATATGGCCGGGTTTACCTGCCCCATGAGGTAGCCGCGATTGGCGAGCTTGCCCGATCGCGCGGGCTCAAGTTCCACATGGACGGCGCGCGTTTCGCCAATGCGATGGCAACCGCCGGCTGCTCGCCCGCGGAAATGACCTGGCAGGCGGGGGTCGAGGCCTTGTCCTTCGGCTTTATCAAGAATGGCGGCATGAATGCGGAAGTGCTGGTGTTCTTCGACCCGGACCTTGTTGGCGCGACGCCGCAGCGGCGCAAGCGCGCAGGGCTGCTCTTCTCCAAGGGCCGCTACCTTGCCGCTCAGGTGCTCGCCATGCTCGATGACGACCTGTGGCTCGCCAATGCGCGCTCCGCCAATGCCAACGCGACCATGTTGGCGGCGGGTGCGGGCGACCGGCTGATCCACTCCGTTGAGGCAAACGAGGTGTTCCTGCGCGCTACCCCGGACGAAGCGGCAGCGCTGCGGGCAAAGGGGTTCGACTTCTATGACTGGGCGGCGGGCGAGATCCGGCTGGTAACCTCCTGGGACCAGCAGGCCGACGGCGTGCGCCCGCTGGCAGAGGCCATCGCAGCGCTGTGAGCCACAACCGGCCTTGCGCTTCAGTGCAAGCGGGACCTCATGGCCAAGGGTGCTGCGCGCGGGAGCACAAGGCTGGATGACCCCTGAAACCCCGCAATCGACCCGCGCCGCGATCCTGGTCCCCTTTGCGCTCGTCACGCTCATATGGGGATCGACCTGGCTGGTCATCCGCGACCAGTTGACGGTGGTGCCGGCCGGCTGGTCCGTCAGCTATCGCTTCCTGGTCGCGGGACTTGCGATGACGGGGGCCGCCCTGTGGCGGCGGGATAGCTGGGCGATCGGGCCCGCTGGCGTCCTTTTCGCGCTGGCAGTCGGCACGTTGCAGTTCGTCGGCAACTTCAACTTCGTATATCAGGCGGAACGGTTCATCACCTCCGGCCTGGTTGCCGTGCTGTTCGCGCTGCTGCTCGTCCCCAACGCATTGCTTGCTCGCATCTTCCTGGGCCAGCGGATGGGGCGGCAACTGATCCTTGGCTCCGCGATCGCCATGGCAGGGGTGATACTGCTTCTCATCCGCGAGGTTCGCGTGGACCCGAGTGGCGGCGCCACTGCGATGGCCGGCATCGGCTTCACCGCAGCCGCGATCATCTGCGCCTCCAGCGCCAACGTGTTGCAGGGAACGAACATCGCGAAACGCTTTCCCATGGCGCCGACCCTGGCCATCGCCATGCTCGGCGGCGCCGCGCTCGACGCGACGTTCGCCTATTTCATGAGCGGGCCACCCCGGTTTGACCCGCGGCCAAGCTATACGCTCGGCATCCTATACCTGGGCCTGTTCGCCTCCGCGCTCGCTTTTCCGCTCTATTACCGCGTGCTGCGGGTGATCGGCCCGGCCAAGGCGTCCTATTCCAGCGTCATCGTGCCGGTGATCGCGATGCTGCTGTCGACCTTGTTCGAGGGTTATCGCTGGAGCACGCTGGCGATAGCGGGGGCGATACTGACCGGCGCCGGGCTGGTTGTGGCGTTGAGGGCGCGGAGGCCGAACCGGTAGTCGGGATAGCGCGGCGCCCAGCCGAGCACCCGCTTCGCCTTCAGCGCCGACACGCGTCGGTTCTCGGCATAAAAGCCGCGGGCCATTGGCGACAGGCTCTCAACCGACACCACGGGCGGCAATGGCAGGCCGAGCAGCGCCGCGGCATAGGCGATCACCTGATCCTGATCGCAAGGAGTGTCGTCGGCGAGGTTGTAGGCACCAGCCGGCCCGGACAGCCCGGCGGTCACGCCGCTCACGATGTCATCGACATGGACGCGGCTGAACACCTGGCCTGGCAGTCCGACGCGATGCGCCCGCCCTTCTCGCACCCGGTCGAGCGGTGAGCGGCCCGGGCCATAGATGCCGGGCAGCCGGAACACTCGCGCGCCAAGCGCTCGCCACGCCCCGTCCGCCGCCGCACGCGCGCCTCGCCGGCCTGACCCCGTTGGCGCACTCTCGTCGACCCAGGCGCCGCCCGTGTCGCCGTACACTCCGGTGGAGGACAGATAGCCCATCCACCCGCCCGCGGTCGCAATCGGATCACGGTAAGCGGCCAGCACCGGGTCGGCCTCCCCTTCCGGCGGAACGGAGGACAGGATGTGGGTCGCCGCCGCAATCTCCGCGCGAACCCGCTCGACGTCGTGAAAGGCGATGCTCCCTCCGCGCCCGTCGCGAGTCGTGCCGACCACGCGCCACCCCTTGTCCGCCAGCGTGTCGGCCAGGCGCCGGGCGGTGTAGCCCAGTCCGAAGACAAGCAACCGGCTCACCGGGCCAAGCGTTCATAACGGCAGCACACCGCGTCATGGCTAACAGGGCCCAGCCGTCGCGCAACCCTCGGTAGCCAAGCGCGATCTCAGGCGTATATCCCCATGATGCTCGATGCCAACCACGCCCCGCCTGTCCCCGCCCAGCCCCAGGCAATCCGGCGCGAGGACTATCGCCCGCCCGCCTGGACGGTGCCGGAGGTGTCGCTCGACTTCGACCTGGACCCCGCAACGACCCGCGTACGTGCACGGCTGGAGGTAAGTCGGCGCGAGGACACGGTGGAGCCGCTGCGCCTCGATGGCGCGGGGCAGCGGCTGGTGTCGGTGCTGGTCGATGGGGTCGCGATCAACGATTGGCGGCTAGACGGCGACACGCTGGAGGTCCCGCTGACCGGCGACACGCACGTGGTCGAGACGGAGGTGGAAATCGCGCCCGACGCCAATACCCAGCTGATGGGGCTTTATGCCTCGAACGGCATCCTGTGCACTCAGTGCGAGGCTGAGGGCTTTCGGCGCATCACCTACTTCCCCGACCGTCCCGACGTGCTTGCACGATATCGCGTGCGCATGAGCGCGGACAAGGCGCGCTTCCCCGTGCTGCTTGCCAACGGCGACCCGATCGCGTCGGGCGATCTGCCCGACGGCCGCCACTGGGCGGAATGGCACGACCCCTTTCCCAAGCCGTCCTACCTGTTCGCCTTGGTCGCGGGCGACCTGGCCTGTAATCGCAGCAGCTTCACCACGCAGTCGGGCCGCGAGGTAGAGCTTGGCATCTGGGTGCGAGAGGCGGACCTGCCCCGCACGCATCACGCGCTTCATGCGCTGAAGCTGTCGATGGCGTGGGACGAGCATGTGTACGGCCGGGAATATGATCTGGACGTGTTCAACATCGTCGCGGTGGACGATTTCAACTTCGGCGCGATGGAGAACAAGGGGCTGAACATCTTCAACAGCCGCTATGTCCTGGCCGACCCGGACACCGCGACCGACATGGATTACGACCATGTCGCGGGCGTGGTCGCGCATGAGTATTTCCACAATTGGTCGGGTAACCGCGTCACCTGCCGCGACTGGTTCCAGCTGAGCCTGAAGGAAGGTTTCACGGTCTTCCGCGACCAGGGCTTCTCCGCCGACCAGGGATCGGCCGCAGTGAAGCGGATCGAGGACGTGCGCGCGCTCCGGGCCAGCCAGTTTCCCGAAGATGCGGGGCCGCTCGCGCATCCGATCCGGCCCGAAAGCTATCTCGAGATCTCCAATTTCTACACCGCCACCATCTACAACAAGGGGGCGGAGATCGTCCGCATGATGGCGACGATCCTGGGCCCGCAGCGCTTCCGCGCGGCGACCGACCTGTATTTCGATCGCTTCGATGGCACGGCGGCCACTTGCGAGGACTTTGTGCAATGCATGGAGGATGCAGGCGGGGTTGACCTGACCCAGTTCCGCCTTTGGTATAGCCAGGCAGGCACCCCGCGCGTGTCGGCCAGCGTTACGCACGACGCCGGTAGCGGGCGCGCGACGCTGCGCCTGGGTCAACAGGTGCCCGCCACCCCCGGCCAGAGCGACAAGGAGCCGATGGTGATTCCGCTCAAGCTGCGCTTGTTCGGCGCC
This sequence comes from Sphingomonas aerophila, assembly GCF_014199305.1. GTDB lineage: Bacteria > Pseudomonadota > Alphaproteobacteria > Sphingomonadales > Sphingomonadaceae > Sphingomonas > Sphingomonas aerophila. The sequence continues at coordinate 149,945 of NZ_JACIJK010000010.1, read as the reverse complement.
GCTACGGGCCGGCCGCTGACGGACGAGCAACTGGTAATGCTTAACCAGGCATCGGACACCATCGTGTACGAAGGCGTGACCGAACGGCCGGTGCTGTCGATCAATCGCGGCTTCTCCGCGCCCGTGGTGATCGAGAGCGACCGCACCCCGGACGAGCTCGCGTTCCTGTCCGGTACCGATGACGATCCCTTCGCCCGTTACGAGGCGACGCAGCAGTTGATGCTCGACACGCTTGTTGCCGGCGCGATCGAGGGCGGGCGGACTAATCATGACGCGGTGATCCGGGCCGTATCGGCGACGCTGTCCGACCCCTCGCTCGATCCCGCTTTTGTTGCGGAAGCCGTGCTGCTCCCCGCTGAGGGGTTCATCGCCGACCAGCTAGCCGTGGTCGATCCAGAGGCGGTGTTCGCCGCGCGCCAGGCTCTGCGTTCCGACCTTGCCCGGCAGTTGGAGGAACAATGGCGCGCCGCTTATGACGGCCCGCGCGAACCATATGCCTATACGCCACGGGCCAAGGGGTCGCGGCGGCTGCGCAACGTTGCGCTCGGCTACCTGGCGGCGACTAATACCGGTGACGCAGGCAAGCTTGCCTTCACCCAGTTCGCCGCGGCGGACAACATGACCGATCGCCAGGGTGCGTTGCAGGTACTCGCCAACGGCGACAGCGACGAACGGGTCGCGGCGCTCGACATCTTCTACAATCGTTATGCAGACAACGCTCTGGTGCTCGACAAGTGGTTCCAGACTCAGGCTCTTGCCACCCGCGCCGACACGGTGGAGATTGTGGCGGAACTGTCAAGGCACCCTGATTTCAGCCTGGCCAACCCCAACCGCGCGCGTTCGCTGGTGGGGGCATTCGGCGTCAACCAGCGCGCGCTCAATCGGGCGGACGGGGCCGGCTACCGGTTCCTTGCCGATCAGCTGATCCAGCTAGACAAGCTTAATCCGCAGACCGCGGCCAAGCTGCTGCCGCCCCTGGGTCGCTGGCGCCGCTTTGATGCGACCCGAGCGGTGATGATGCGTGCTGAGCTCGAGCGGATCGTTGCGGTGCCGGGCTTGTCCAAGGACCTGTTCGAACAGGCCTCTAAGAGCCTGGAGGGCTGATCCCATGCGCACACAAGCGGTATTCTTCGACATCGACGGAACGCTGGTAGACAGCAACGGCTATCATGTGGAAGCCTGGTATCGCGTCTTTGCGGCAACCGGCCGGCCAGTGGCACGCGAACGCATCACGGAGCAGATCGGCAAGGGTACGGACAATCTCGTGCCGGCCCTGTTTCCCGACTTGTCGGATCCGGAGGTTGAGCGGCTGGGTACATTGCACGGCCAGTTCTTCAAGGCGGATTATCTAGATCGAGTTCGCCCTCTTCCGGGCGCCGCTGAACTGGTCAGGCGAGTGCACGGCAGCGGGCGGCAGTCCGTGCTCGCGTCCTCCGCGGGTGCCGGCGAACGCGACCATTACCTGGACCTGCTTGGCATCCGCGATGCCGTATCGACCTCAACGACCAGCGACGATGTCGGGGCGACGAAGCCCGCCCCGGACATCTTTGCGGTCGCCGCCAAAAAGGCGGGAGTGGAGGCGGCGAGCGTCGTCGTTGTAGGGGACGCGCCTTATGACATGGAAGCCGCTGCCAAATGCGGCATGACCCGTGTCGCCGTCCGGTCCGGCGGCTTTGATGACGATACGCTGAGCCGGGCAGGCGCTCAGATGATCGTTGATGACGTGGCCGAGCTGCTGGCACGCTTTGACGCCACGCCGCTCGCGCAGTGACGGCGGACACTGACGACACCCGCAGCGTTGCTGATTGTGGTCAACGGCGCGCGGGTGTGGCCAGCCTCGACGCTTGTCGGCTGGGTGGTCAGCTGACCATCCGGCAAAACACACCAGTTAATAGCGAAACGCGCCGGATCACAGCATCTCCTCTGGACGGCATTCCACACTAACTCGTTCACATTGCGTTAGAACCCAAACTGGCATGGCCTGTGCGAAGTAGATGGCAAAGGCAGGATGATCCCGCCGCCAGGAGTTCAGGTCCATGTCGAACAGCAACCCGTTCACTCGCTCCGATACGATGGTTGGCATTTGTCAGTCGATCGCAGACGATTTCGGGTTCAATCCCCTGTACTTGCGCGTGCTGTTCGCCTTCGGGCTGTTCGTCAGCCTGAAGTGGAGCGTGCTTGTGTATCTGGGCCTGGGCGTGGTGGTGCTCGCGTCGCGGCTGCTGTTCCGCGGTCCCCGCACCGCAACGTCGAGCCTGGCGACGGATACGCCGACGCCGGATAGCGAAGACGACCAGCTGCCGCTGGCCGCCTGAGGGTCAGAACAACCTGCCCCCGTTCGGCACCGGCCGTTCGGGGGCGAGCAGCACAACCTCACCATCGGCGTCCGGAAAGCCAAGTGTCAGCACCTCGCTCATGATCGGGCCGATCTGGCGCGGTGGAAAGTTGATCACCGCCGCGACCTGCCGCCCTACCAGCGCGTCGGGGGTATAGTGACGGGTGATCTGCGCCGAGGATCGCTTGACACCGATCTCCGGCCCGAAATCGATACGCAGCTTGATGGCGGGTTTGCGCGCTTCGGGAAACGGCTCAGCTTCGACGATCGTGCCGACACGAATGTCGACGCGGTGGAAATCATCCATGGTGATCGTCATGTTCTCAATCCCGCGGCAATGCCCGGCACTCATCAGAAATCGACATTGTCGTAGTGCGCAGGCGGCCCGATCACTTCCATTCGCTCGGACAGGAGCGGGCGGAAGGAAGGACGGCTTTTCAACCCGCGATACCAGCGTGCCGTCTGCTCATGACCCTTCCAGTCGATCCCGCCCAGATAGTCGGCAACCGAGATTTGCGCAGCCGCCGCAAGGTCGGCGAGGCTGAGCGTCGCGCCGGCCAACCAGTTTCGGTGGTCGAGCAGATAGTCGATATAGTCGAGGTGCTCGATCGCGGCCTTCATCGACTGGCGTAGCGCCTTGGCCTCAGGCGCCTGGCGGTGGGCAAGGCGTTTGATCATGCGCTCCCCGAGCAGCGGGCCGGTCACATCATGATAGAAGTTGTTGTCGAACCAGGCGACCAGGCGGCGAATCTCTGCCCGATTGGCGGCAGTGCCGTTGATCATCGCCGCCTTTTCGACGGTTTCTTCAAAATATTCACAGATCGCCATCGAATCGATCAGCACGGTGCCGCGCTGCGTATCCACCATCACTGGCGTCTGTCCGGCGGGGTTCATGTCGAGGAATTCGTCGCGCCGCGCCCAAGGTGATTCGCGCACCAGTTCATAGCCGACGCCCTTTTCCCCCAGCAGAAGGCGCAGTTTGCGCGAGAACGGGCACAGGGGAAATTGGTAAAGCTGCCACATGGTCATAGCGTCGTAGAGCCGCCTTTCACTCGATGAAAGACTTTGTGCTGCGGCAATCGATCGCACGGGGCCGCTTTCCGGTTCCCAGTTGCTACGCCCGGCGCCTATGCTTGATCTCAAACGGGAGGCGAGGATGACGTACAGGACCGTGTTGCTGGCTGCGATCGCGAGCGCGAGCCTCGCCGCTTGCTCGCAGGAAAGCGAACAGCCGAGCGCGGCGGCCAGTCCTGCACCGGTGGCCGACGCGGCCAGTGTCGCCCAGGCGCTCAAGGGAGCGGGACTGCCCGTCACGGGCGTGGTCGCTGTGACGGCCGCTACGGACCGGGATCACCTGCTCGGCAAGCCCGGCTCCTACACGAGCAAGGTGACATTCCGGGACGCCCGGCATCCGGGCACCGGACTCGATACGGAGAACGTGATCGAGCTGTTCGCAACCGTTCCCGACGCCATGCGGCGGGGTGAACAGCTCACCCGGAGCGCGGACGCGGCGACCCGCGACATGATCCAGGGTCGCGCTTACCTCCGCCTTGCGCCAGCGATCATGCCGGCCGAGGCGGATGCTTATCGCAAAGCGATGCTGGACGGGCAGATCGGGTCTTAACCCGGCCGGCCCGTCCCGGCGATCACTCCGCCGCGACGAGCTCGCCCGCCACCGAGTCCGGCTCGTCCGTGATCGGGTGCGACAGCCGCGTCAGCATCTCGCGCGGGACGACCTGCCAGAAGTGGCGGGACGCCCGCTCCCAATTGTCCAGGATCCCGCGCGACCATTTGCTGTCCGTCACGTCGGCATGATCGCAGACGAGCTGGTGTAGCACGCCTCCCCAATGACGCGAGGACAGGCGATGCCAGGTAATGCTGTCCGGGTTCGCGCGGCGCTCGAACGTGCCTTCCGGATCGTAGATGAAGGCCATGCCGCCCGTCATGCCGGCACCGAAGTTGGCGCCGACCGGCCCCAGAACCACCGCGGTGCCGCCGGTCATGTACTCGCAGCCATTCGCGCCGCAGCCCTCGACGATCACGGTTGCGCCGGAATTGCGCACCGCAAACCGCTCGCCCGCCTGCCCCGCCGCGAACAGCCTCCCGCTGGTGGCGCCGTACAGCACCGTGTTGCCGATGATGGTATTTTCCTGGCTCCGCAGCGGCGATGACACCGCCGGGCGAACGATGATCGTGCCGCCGGACAGTCCCTTGCCCACATAATCATTGGAATCGCCGAACACTTCCAGCGTCACGCCCTGGACCAGGAACGCGCCAAGCGACTGGCCCGCACTGCCGCGCAGCCGCACGGTGACGTGCCCCTCGGCAAGCTTGGACGAGCCATACCGGCGCACGATCTCACTCGACAGGCGCGTGCCGACGGCGCGGTGCGTGTTCCTGACCGAATAAGTCAGTTGCATCTTCTCGCCACGCTCGAACACGGCGTTGGCGTCCTTGATCATCTGCGCATCGAGGCTGTCGGGCACCTCGTTGCGGAAGGTGTTGAGCGAAAAGCGTCGTTCCGCATCGGTAGCGTCGACCTTTGCCAGTATGGGATTGAGGTCGAGGTCGTCGAGATGCTCGGCACCGCGGCTGACCTGGCGGAGCAGTTCGGTGCGGCCGATCACCTCGTCCAGGCTGCGGAAGCCGAGCCGCGCCAGGATGTCGCGCACTTCCTCGGCGATGAAGGTCATCAGGTTGATGACCTTTTCGGGCGTGCCGACGAACTTCTCCCGCAGGCGCGCATCCTGGGTGCAGACGCCAACCGGGCAGGTGTTGGAATGACACTGGCGCACCATGATGCAGCCCATCGCGACAAGGCTGAGCGTGCCGATGCCGAACTCCTCGGCACCCAGGATCGCGGCAATGACGATGTCGCGCCCCGTCTTCAGCCCGCCGTCCGCGCGCAGGCGGATGCGACCGCGCAGGCCGTTGAGGGTCAGCGTCTGGTTGACTTCCGACAGGCCCATTTCCCAGGGCGTACCGGCATATTTAATGCTGGTCTGGGGCGACGCGCCGGTGCCGCCGACATGGCCGGACACCAGAATGACGTCCGCGTGAGCCTTGGCAACGCCCGCCGCGACCGTGCCGATGCCCGCAGACGAGACGAGCTTCACGCAGACGCGCGCGCGCGGGTTGATCTGCTTCAGGTCGTAGATGAGCTGCGCCAGATCCTCGATCGAATAGATGTCGTGGTGCGGCGGCGGGCTGATCAGCGTCACGCCGGGGGTGGCGTGGCGCAGCTTGGCGATGAACTCGGTCACCTTGAAGCCGGGCAGCTGCCCGCCCTCGCCAGGCTTGGCGCCCTGCGCCACCTTGATCTCGATCTCCTCGCAGGCGTTCAGATACTCCGCCGTCACGCCGAAGCGGCCCGAAGCGATCTGCTTCACGCCCGAATTGGCGTTGTCGCCATTGGCATAGGGCTTGTAGCGGACCTGGTCCTCCCCACCCTCGCCCGAAACCGCCTTCGCGCCGATGCGGTTCATTGCGATCGCGAGCGTTTCGTGCGCCTCCGGCGACAGCGCGCCAAGGCTCATGCCGGGCGTCACGAAGCGCTTCCTGATCTCGGTGATCGCCTCCACCTGATCGGGTGCGATGCCCTCGGCCGGGAAGTTGAATTGCAGCAGGTCGCGCAGGTAAACGGGAGGCAGGTCGGCGACGCCGCGGCTGAACTGGAGGTAGCTGGTGTAGCTGTCCGTCGATACGGCCGTTTGCAGCAGGTGCATCAGCTGCGCCGAATAAGCGTGCGTCTCGCCCTGGTGCCGCTGACGATAAAAGCCGCCGACCGGCAGGGTCGCGACCGCGCTGTCGAACGCCGCCTCATGCCGGATCGAGGCATTAAGGTGGAGCGAGGCATAGCCCTCACCCGAGATCTTGGCGGGCATGCCCGGGAACAGGTCCGCCACCAGGCTGCGCGACAGGCCGACTGCCTCAAAGTTGTAGCCGCCGCGATAGGAGGAGATCACCGCGATCCCCATCTTCGACAGGATCTTGAGCAACCCCTCTTCCACTGCGCTACGGTGACGCTTGAGGCATTCGTCCAGCGACAGGTCGCCGAAGAGCCCGCGCGCCTGGCGATCCGCAATCGCGGCCTCGGCAAGGTAGGCGTTGACGGTGGTCGCCCCCACCCCGATCAGCACCGCATAATAGTGAGTGTCCAGGCACTCGGCCGAGCGCACGTTGATCGAGGCATAAGAGCGCAGGCCCCGGCGAACGAGGTGCGTGTGCACCGCCGCGGCGGCCAGCACGCCGGCGATCGCCACCCGGTCCTCGCTGACATGCTCGTCAGTCAGGAACAGCTCCGACTGGCCCATCCGCACTGCCTGTTCGGCCTCGGCACGGATGCGGGCAATGGCCTCGCGCAGTTTCTCCGGGCCGCCACCTGCGTCGAAGGTGCAGTCGATCTCCGCCGCGCTGCGCCCGAAATGCGCGCGCAACCGCGCCCAGTGCGTGCCCGTCAGCACTGGTGAATCGAGCACCAGCACCCGCTCACGCCGGTCGCGCACGTCCAGGATGTTGGCGAGATTGCCGAAACGGGTCTTCAGGCTCATCACATGCCGCTCGCGCAGCGGGTCGATAGGCGGGTTGGTGACCTGACTGAAGTTCTGGCGGAAGAACTGGCTGATCAGTCGCGGCTTGTCGGAAATGACGGCAAGCGGCGTGTCATCTCCCATCGAGCCGATCGCTTCCTTGCCGGATTCGACCATGGGCGACAGGATCAGCTCCATGTCCTCCAGCGTCTGGCCGGCGGCTACCTGACGCCGGGCGAGCTCGGCGCGCGGGTAATGGACCACTGCGTCGCCCACCTCGGGCAGGTCGGCGAGCGTGTGGAAAGCGCCGGTCATGGCGGCATAGTCCTGCTCGCCCGCGATCCGGTCCTTTACGGCCATATCGTCCAGCACGACGCCTTCATGCAAGTCGACGGCGATCATCTGCCCAGGCCCTAGCCGCCCCTTGGTGACCACGGTGGATTCCGGCACCGGCACCATGCCCGTCTCGGATCCGACGATCAGCAGCCCATCGCTGGTGCGGGTATAGCGAAGCGGCCGAAGCGCGTTGCGGTCGACGCCCGCCACCGCCCATCGCCCATCGGTCATCGCCAGCGCCGCGGGGCCGTCCCACGGCTCCATCACCGATGCGAGGTAATTGTACATCGCTGCATGGGGCGCCGGCATGTCGTCGCGCGCGGCCTCTGGAACCAGCATCAGCTTGGCGGTCGGCGCATCGCGGCCCGAGCGGCAGATTGCCTCGAACACCGCGTCGAGAGCGGCAGTATCCGACGCGCCCGCCGGGATCACCGGTTTGATATCCTCCGAGTGCTCGCCAAACGCGATGCTTGCCATCCGGATCTCGTGGCTCAGCATCCAGTTCTTGTTGCCGCGGATCGTGTTGACCTCGCCGTTATGGGCGAGGCAGCGGAACGGCTGGGCCAACCACCATTGCGGGAAGGTGTTGGTTGAATAACGCTGGTGAAAGATCGCGACGCGGCTTTCGAATCGTTGATCCTGCAGGTCCGGGTAAAACAGCGACAGGCTCTCGGCCAGGAACAGGCCCTTGTACACGATCGACCGGCACGACAGCGAGCAGATGTAGAAGCCCTGGATCTGGGCCGCGATCACCCGCTTCTCGATCCGGCGGCGGACAAGATACAGGTTCTTCTCGAACTCCTCGACCGACACCGCGTCCGGCATGGGGCCGGCGATCATGATCTGCTCGATCTCGGGCCGGGTCGCCTGCGCCTTCAGGCCGATCACCGACACGTCGACCGGCACCTGGCGCCAGCCATAGATGGTGTAGCCAGCCTCGATGATCGCGCTTTCCACGATCGTGCGGCAGGTTTCCTGCGCTCCCAGATCGGTGCGCGGCAGGAAGACCATGCCCACGGCGAGCCGGTTCGGCAGCAGGCGATGCCCGGAAGCGGCCACAGCATCGTCGAAGAAGCGGTGCGGCAAGTCGACATGGAGGCCAGCACCATCGCCCGTTTTCCCATCCGCATCGACGGCACCGCGGTGCCATACCGCCTTAAGCGCGTCGATCGCGGACTGGACCACACGGCGCGAGGGCGTGCCATCGGTCGCGGCGACCAGGCCGACTCCGCACGCGTCCCCCTCGAAGTCGGGGCGATACATGCCGTGCTCGGCGAGATAAGTGCGAGGGTCGGTCATGTTCATGCCTTCAGCTTGGGCATGATGCCCAGTAGATCGAGAGACGCAGGTGAACGGTCGTGCCGGCCCGCGTCCATGTCGGCCTGCGGGCCAACGCCCTGTGCTGCGCCGGGAACGGCCACCACGGTTGCGGCCGGGGGAAGTCCCAACCTCCTCACGCTGCCTTCCTCTCGCCCGCCGCTTTGGCCTTCAGCCACTTGTGCATCGCTGCCGCTACGTCACGGCCGTCGCGGATCGCCCACACCACCAGGCTCGCGCCACGGACGATGTCACCCGCGGCGAACACGCCATCCAGGCTGGTCATCAGGGTCTTGCCGTCGACCAGCACCGTGCCCCAGCGCGACACGCCAAGCTCGGGCGCTCCCCACAAACCGGGCAGGTCTTCCGCATCGAAGCCCAACGCCTTGATCACCAGGTCGGCAGGCATCTGCGTGTCGCTGCCGGGATCATGCTCGGGCGCACGACGGCCGCTGGCATCGGGCGCGCCGAGCCGCATGCCACGAACAGCGACGCTGGAGACGCTGCCCTCGCTCACACTGTGGAAGGCCTCGGGTGCCGAAAGCCAGACGAACTCCGCGCCCTCCTCCTCGGCGTTCGCCACCTCACGCTGGCTTCCCGGCATATTGGCGCGGTCGCGGCGATACAGGCACTTCACCGACGCTGCACCCTGACGAATGGCGGTGCGAACGCAGTCCATCGCGGTGTCGCCGCCGCCGATCACCACCACGTTCCGGCCGGTCGCATCCAGAGACTGAGCCTCCTCCTCCGGCACGACGTCGCCAAATCCGCGCCGGTTGGAAGCGATCAGGTAATCGAGCGCTTCGACCACGCCCCCGGCGCCCACGCCCGGTGCCTCAATCGCGCGCGCCTTGTACACGCCCGTTGCGACCAGAACGGCATCATGCCGCTGGCGCAGGTCGTCGAGCGACGCATCGCGGCCGACCTCAAAGCCTTCGTGGAAGACGATCCCGCCGTCCTTGAGCCGGTCGACGCGACGCATCACCACCGGCTTTTCGAGCTTGAAGCCAGGGATGCCATAGGTCAGCAGCCCGCCGGCCCGATCATGCCGGTCATAAACATGGACCTCGTAGCCGTTGCCGCGCAGATATTCGGCCGCGGTCAGCCCTGCTGGGCCTGCTCCGATCACCGCCACCGACTGCCCCCGCGCCGGCCCGGGCACGAGCGGCTCGACCCAGCCCTCCTCCCAGGCCTTGTCGGTGATGAACTTCTCGACCGACCCGATCGTCACCGCGCCATGACCGGTAAACTCGATCACGCAATTGCCCTCGCACAGCCTATCCTGCGGGCAGATGCGGCCGCAGATCTCCGGCATGGTGGAGGTCGCGTTGCTCAACTCATAGGCGTCCCGCAGCCGCCCCTCCGCGGTCAGCCGCAGCCAATCGGGGATATGGTTGTGGAGCGGGCAATGTACCGAACAATAGGGCACGCCACATTGCGAGCAGCGCCCAGCCTGCTCCTCTGCCGCGGGCACCGCAAAGCGGTCGGCAATCTCCCGGAAGTCCTCCGCACGAAGCTCGGGCGCACGCTTTGCGGGGTAAGCCTGAACGCGGTCGACAAACTTCAACATCGGACTGTCGGCCACAGCGATACCTTCCAGCGTGAGTACGCAGGACGACATAGCAGGACCGTTCCGAGCATCAAGTCAGCTTTGCTGTCCTACTTTAAGGATCAACTCAGCTCTTTGCCATTGGCACACTATTTACTGCCACAAGAGTAAGGCCGGGTCGGACCTACCCGTTCAGAAGCCAGACCAGTGCAGCCGAGCCCGCGACGATACGGTACCAGGCAAACGGGCCAAAGCCGTGCCGGCCGACCAGATTAATGAACCAGCGAACGACCACCAGGGCGACCACAAAGGACACCACGAAGCCGATGGCGATCGACAACGGCCCAACTGCCCCGCCAGCCGTCAGAGCGTGCCGGTTCTTGAAAATCTCGAGGGCGCTGGCACCGAGCATGGTCGGGATCGCGAGGAAGAAGGAGAACTCAGCCGCGGTGCGGCGTTCGACGCCCAGCGACAGCGCGCCAAGGATGGTTGCGCCTGAACGGCTCACCCCTGGCACCATGGCCAGGCACTGAATGAAGCCGATCGCCACCACGGTTGGCAGGGGTATATCCGCAACGCCGCGTACCGTGCCGGGCTTGGCCAGCCGCTCAACAAGCAAGATGGCGACACCGCCGACCGCAAGCGCGATCGCGACCACCTCGGCATTACCCAGCAACGCTTCGACCTGGCGATGAACGACCAGCCCGACCGCGGCAGCGGGCAGGAAGCCGACCAGGACGTTGCGCACGAAGCGGATCGACCCCGCGTCCCCGCGCAACATGCCCGACATCACCGTCCACACCGTTCGCCAGTACAAAACGGTGATCGCCAGGATCGCGCCAAGCTGGATCACCACGTTGAACAGCGCCCAGCGTTCGGCATCATAGCCGAGCAGGCGGGTCGCCAGGATCAGGTGGCCGGTGGATGACACCGGCAGAAACTCGGTGATGCCCTCGACAATGCCGAGCACGATTACGGTCAAAAGGTCAGTCAAAGGCGGGGCAACCCATCAAGAGGGAACATAAGGGCTGGTTGCGAATCAAACCGCCTCTTCGTGAACGCGTTTGGCGAAGCGGCCCTTGCGCTTGAACCGGACCAGCCAGGACGGCGCGACTGCCACCATCGGCGTCGCTGTCAGATCCATCGATTCAAGCCCGTCCGCACCCGGCGACACAACCGTGTCACGGCCCAGCATCAGCCATTGATCCCAGCTGATCGGCGCGCCAGGCAGAAAGCCCAGTCGAGCAATCGCGCCCCCAATGGCATCCGGCAATTCCAGAAATGTCTTCTTGCGACCGGTCGCCTCCGCGATCCAGCGCTGCAGCTCGAGCATGGTCAGCACGTCCGGGCCGCCCAATTCGATCGTGCGCCCGCCAAAGCGCCCCGGGTTGCCGACGGCGGCCGCAACCGCATCGCCGACATCGCCGGCATAGACCGGCTGGAACCGGGCCGCCGGTCGAAGGACTGGCACCACGGGCAGGCGGCGCATCATGTCGGCAAAGCGATTGAGGAACTGGTCTTCCCGCCCGAAGATCACGGACGGGCGCAGGATCGTGGCATTCGGAAAAGCAGAGCGCACCGCCTCCTCCCCCAAGCCCTTTGACCGCCCATAGGTGGACTGTGACGCCGAATCCGCGCCGATTGCGGACAGGTGCACCAATGCATCCACGCCGGCTGCTGACGCCGCCCTGGCCACCGTTTCGGCACCCGTGGCCTGGATCCGCATCGCGTCGCCAAAGCTGCCGGCCAAATTCACGACCGCGGACGCACCCTCAACCGCGCGGGCGATCGTGTCGGGCCGGGTAACATCGGCCGCAACGAATTGCGTCTGGCCAAGCCCGCCCAAGGGCCGCAGGTAATAAGCCTGCCGAGGATCACGCTGCGCCACGCGCACCCGCCAGCCGGCCCGCAACAAGGCCTGTGCGGCATAACGACCGACGAAACCGCCCCCGCCGATCAGCGTCACCAGCTCGTACATCGTGTTCGCCCTTACCCGAAATTTGCTGAAGCTGCCCTTGCCGCCACACGGGCGTGTTGACAAGCTTAGTAACCCTCCCCTAGAGGCGCCGGCCTACCCCGTGCCCAGATGGCGGAATTGGTAGACGCACCAGCTTCAGGTGCTGGCGATCGCAAGGTCGTGGAGGTTCGAGTCCTCTTCTGGGCACCATTTTCTAAGACGCGTTACGCGCGGGATCCCGTCGAGTAAACGGCCCCCTAGGGGTCGCCGATACGCATCTTCGTGTCACGCGGTGGCGACGGCGAAGCTGGATTTGGTCCTTTCAGCCCGTCATCCCCACCGGACGTCTGGCATTCGCTCGCAGAGCGGAACAGCGAACCGGGCGTGGCAGCGATCCCCTTCGCTCGCCCTGCTCGCACAGCGAAGCACTCGTCCGCGAAGCACGCGATGGATCGGCCTTTGACAATGCGGCTGTCCCAATCCACTCAGGACCCGTGACCGAACCCGATGTGAGTGAGCCAGACGCGGAATGGCGGCCCTGGACCGGAGGCAGTTGTCCGGTGCCGCCCGACAGTCGCGTGACGGTCAGGCGCAGATATGGTTCGATCGTGACGATGCGCGCGGCTGACTTGCGTTGGTGGCACGACCAGTATGTGGAATATGGTGCGGACGATATCGTCGCCATCCGCTTTCTGCCGTTGGGTCGGTGCCGAAGCGAGCTTCCCGATAGCTGAGCAGAGGGCGGCGAGAGTCGCACGCATTTATCCGCTCGCCTGAGGCGATGAACGGGGCGGCCAACACCGGCCACATGGGCGAGCCTGTCCGACGACCGCACCGAAGGGTCTTCCCGGCCCTCAACTCCGACGTCGCGAGATAGCAGAACAGGCACTCGGACGTGGTGGGCCGCTTGCCGCGCCTGCACGGAAGGCTGAGCGATACTGCCGATCTCAACATCTTCTCGCGGCCCGAGCATCAAATCGACGGAAGCGGACCCGCGCGATTAGGCGTCCCGCGGCAGCAGTTTCTCCCAATGGGTTTCAGGTGCGTTCGGGTCGAAGGTGATCGTGCCGGCGCGCCAGGTGCGTGCGATCTCGACATCCTTTGCAGCGCTTGCGGTCAGTGCGGTCACGTCAACATACCCGATGCGGTTGTAGAAAGCCGGCAGATATTGCGCATCCCGAACAGCAGCATAGCGCCTCCATGCGTCCTTCGCTGCCAAGAGCTCGACGACCGCGCTCCCCTTGTCACTTGGCCGGGAGCTTTGGTCGTACAGGGCAAGATCGCATGCGCCCCGTATCTTGTGTGCATAATAGCGGCCGAGATGGGCCATGGCCTCATAGTCGGCGAGCGTACTTGCGAGCTCGCCCTCCTTTGTCGCCCCGCCGGTGCGAAGATCGGCGACATGGTCCAGCGTTGTGTCGGCAAGGCCGGCCAGCGCCGTTGCCACGTCCAGCGGTGACAGGGCGTCCAGCGGCCGGCTGTCGGTCAGGCGCTGGCGCCAGCGCCGGATGGACAAGATGCCGGACCTGGGCATGGGCACGCCGTTGATGAAGTCCGCGACCGAATAGAAGCGCGTGCCGCGCGGTCGTTTCTGCGGGCTGTAAGCGCAGGCCTCCGGGAACCATTCGAGGTCGATGTCCTGCCAGAAAAATTGCGTAACCTGGGGAATGATCTTCGACGCGGCACTGGAGGCTGCATAAAGCCGCCCGGCGTCCACGCCCGGGAACCGCGCCGCGAGCATGGCTTCGAAATGCCGGTCCGGCAGCGATGGGTCGTAGGAGAGCCGCCCCCACATCGCGAAGCTATACCATTGCTTCTGCGTCACCAGCCGCCGCGCGGCGCCTTGTTCCTTGCCGGCGTTTGCCCTGTCCAAGAAGTCGCGCCCCCAGTTGAATCCGTCCGGACCCATGTAAAAGCCGACCAGCTTGTCCGGCAGCGGCATGTTGAGGATGTATTCTCGCGCGAAATCCGGGTCGCCCCACCTGAACGAATAAAGGTCATCGTTGCGAACCGTCAGCCAGGTCTTCACGCCATCCTTGATGAACGGAATGGCTTCCGCGATGAAGGGCGGCTTGGGGTCCGAGTACATGTGGGCGACGGAATATTTATAGCTATAGGTGAAGCTGTCGGGGAAGCCCGGGTAAGCGCTCCAGTTACGCTCGATCTCGCCGGGTTCGGTTTCGTGGAAACGGTGCACAAGTTCGAATCGGCGGCTCGGTTGCGCCTTCAACGCATCGCTGATGCCCGCGCCATAGGTCGACCAAAGCCATTGTTCCTGGGTCGCGGTGGGGTTGCCCGCTGGCAGGTTCTCGCCCGCCGTGATGCCGATGCCGGCCAGCAGTGGATAGGTTGTCACCATTTCCCGCACGCTCGCCCGCATGTAGGCGACGGTACGCGTATTGGTCATGCTGTCATCGATGCCGTATTTGCCGGCGGTGCCGTAGACGAACACGTTCCAGGTGAAGACATATACGGCAATGCCGCGGTCGGCCGCCATTTGCATCACGTCGCGCCAGAACGCGATCTTTTCGCCGATGGTGATCTTCTTCACCACCTCATGATTGGCGAGGAACTTGGGGTGGACCGCGTCCCGGCCGCGAAAGTCGAGCGGCTCGGCGTCTAGCGGCTCGCGGCTGCGCCACACGTCATCGAGCGCGATGTCCGCGAACTCGGGAACCTTCACCATCGACGGAAAAGGATGAAGGCTCCACAATGTCAGGACGTTGTAGCGGTCGCGCGCCATCTCATCGAAATAGGCCTGCCAAAAAGCGCGGCTCCAGACTTCGGGGATGTTCAGCTGGGAACTGGTGCTACCATCCGAATAGCTCGGCGTCCTTAGGTCGAGCGGGATGTTGTACTTGATCCCTCGCTTCGCGATGTGCGGGCGATGGGTCCGCCCGTTGCCGAGCATCGCTAGCGTTTCGCCGCCAAGGCGGACGCCCTCGGCAACGTCCAGCCCGCCGTACATGGCGCCCGTCGCGTCGCCGCCAGTGACGGTCAGCGCCGTGCTGGCCGAACCCTCGATCCGGTACCCCTCGGCGCCTAGCTTCTCGTCGACTGCGTAGCGCACCCGAGGCGCAGCGCGCCCGGTTGCGCGGGCTGCCGCCGCGATCTCCGCGTCAGCAAAGCCGGTCGCCGCGCTCAGCGGCCCCGGACGCCTGGCACGCGCATATCCCTCGCTTGCGGTAAGAGCGGCGGCGCCCGCCGCTACCCCGGCGAGGACGTCACGACGATTAAGGCCAGAGGTATCTGTCATGGACGTCCTTTCGGGAAGGCAGGCGCGCGGAATGAAGAAGGCGGGGTGCGACCGCCTCAGCCCTCCGCGTCCGAAGCAACGGCATGACCGGCAAGCCTCTCGAGCGCCTGAACCATCGCAGAATGGTCTTTCGCGCCACCGCCAGCCGCGACACAGGCGCTGAACAACTGCTGGGTAGATGCGGTGTTGGGCAGCGCAAGACCCAGGCTCCGTGCCCCTGCGAGCGCGAGTGACAGGTCCTTTTGATGCAATTCGATCCGGAAGCCCGGGTCAAAGGTGCGCTTGATCATGCGCTCGCCATGCACTTCCAGCACGCGAGAAGCGGCAAACCCACCCATCAGCGCTTCGCGCACGCGCGCGGGGTCCGCGCCTGCCTTGGACGCGAACACCAGCGCTTCCGCCACAGCCTCGATGTTGAGCGCTACGATGATCTGGTTGGCGACCTTGGCGACCTGACCGTCTCCAACCCCGCCGACACGAGTGATGTTCTTGCCCATCAGCTCGAACAACGGCCGCACGCGCTCGAACACATGTGGTTCGGCGCCGCACATGATGGTCAGTGCTGCGTTGCGTGCACCGACCTCCCCGCCCGACACTGGAGCGTCGACATAGTCGCAACCCGCTTCGGCAATCCGGGCGGCAAAGCGCCTGGTCGCGATCGGGTCGATCGAGCTCATATCGATGACGCATTTGCCCGGCGTCAGACCCTCGGCGACGCCGCCGGTACCGAACAGGACCGTTTCGACATCGGGCGTGTCGGGCAGCATGAGGATGATGACCTCCGCCTCCGCGGTGACCTCACGAGCGGTCGCGCGCGCTGAGGCACCGGCGCTGAGCAACTCGGGCGGCAACGGGCTGCGATGTTGAACAAGCAGCAGCTCATGTCCCGCTTGTTGCAAGTGCCCCGCCATCGGCCGGCCCATGATGCCAGCCCCAATGAATGCGATCTTCATGTGGTTTGTCCTGATTGCCTGCTGTCAGCGAAGATATGGCGCGGCCCAGCCGAGCCCGTCGGCCGTGGCTGCTGCTGGCTTGTACTCGCACCCGACCCAGCCGTCGTAGCCAAGCTGGTCGAGGCGGGAGAGCAGCCAGGGGAAGTTGATCTCGCCCGTGCCCGGTTCGTTTCGGCCAGGATTGTCGGCGATTTGGACGTGCCCGATCCGCGGCATCAACCGTTCCATCGTGCGCGCCAGGTCGCCCTCCATGATCTGCACATGATAGACATCGTACAGGAGCTTCACGTTGCCGCGGTCCGCGCGCTCGAGCAGTTCGACCACCGCATCGGTGCTGTCATAAAAATAGCCGGGGATGTCGACGCGGGTGTTGATGGGCTCGAGCACGATCGTGATATCTTCGCCGACCACGTCCGCCGCGTATCGCACATTATCGATGAGGGCGTTTGTCCATGCATTCCGATCGGCGCCGGCGGGAAACTTGCCCGCCATCAGGTGAAGCTTTCGGCAGCCAGTGGCCCGCGCATAGTCCATGGCCAGGTCGACGCTGGCGCGGAACTCGGCCGTGCGTGCAGGATCGGCAGCAAAGCCGCGTTCGCCCGCCGCCCAGTCACCCGGCGGCATGTTGAACAGCGCAAAGGAAAGGTCGTTTCGGCCAAGCCGCTCTGCCACCAGTTCGATCGGCTCGCCATAGGGCGCAACGCACTCCACTGCCTTGAACCCGGCCCCTGCCGCGGCGTCGAACCGATCAAGGAAGGATAGTTCGGTGAACATCATGGTCAGGTTTGCGGCAAGGCGCGTCATGGCAAAGTTCCTTGAGGCAGGACGAGAATGGCCCGGAAATCGTTGACGTTGGTGCGGGTCGGCCCGGTCACCAACAACTCATCTGTTGCGGCGAACAGGCTGCCACTGTCGTGGTTGAGCAGGAAGAAGGCCGGATCCAGTCCGGCTGCGCGCGCTCGCGCGATCGTGTCGGGGCCGGCCACCGCGCCCGCTGCACGACTGGCGCCGTCTTCCCCGTCCGTGTCCGCTGCCAGTGCCCAGACACCCGGGCGACCGTTTAGGGCGACAACCATCGACAGCAACAACTCGGTATTACGCCCGCCCACGCCCGCTGGACCGCCGGCCAGGGTAACCGTGGTTTCGCCGCCTGACAGGATCACGGTGGGCCTTGTCACTGCGCTGGATGCGCGGGTCGCCATTTCGGCGCCGAGTACACGGCTCTCACCTTCGAGATCGTCGCCCAGGATGATTGGATCGAGACCCTGTGCACGGGCGGATGTAGCGGCTGCGTGCAGGGCTCCCGCCGGGGTGCCGATCAGGTGGAACTCGGCGGGCGCCGAAGCCGCGGGTACCGGATCAGCGATCAGCAACCGTCGTGCTACCGCCTCCGGCAATGCGGGGCCTAGCAGTCGCACCACGTCGCTCAGGTCCGCGTCCGGCATGGGATCGGGAACAGAGGGGCCGGAGGCGATTGCCGCGATGTCGTCGCCCGGAATATCGCTGATGCCCAGCGTGACAACACGGGCAGGCGCCGCTGCCGCCGCCAGCTTGCCGCCCTTGATCGCGGACAATCGACGACGAACGGCATTCATGGTGCGGATGTCGAGCCCGGAAGCAAGGAGCAGGCGGTTGACCAACTGCTTGTCGGCCAGGCTGACCCCTTCGACCGGAAGCGACATCACGGACGAACCACCGCCGGAAATCAACACCAGTACGAGGTCGTTGTCGCTGAGGCCGTGCACGGCGGTCAGGACCTCCCGCGCCGCGGCTTCGCTGTTGGCATCAGGAACCGGATGCGCAGCTTCGAGGACGCGGATGCGTCGTGTCTGCGCGCCATAGCCATAGGGTGTGACCACCACTCCCGACAGCAGCACATCTGGCCATGCCGCCTCCACGGCAGCAGCCATGGAAGCCGCCGCCTTTCCCGCACCCACCACCACGCACCGGCCCGTGGGAGGCGCCGGGAGGTGCGCGGCGATCGTCCGGGCGGGGTCGGCGCTGGCGACAGCCGCGTCGAACAAAGCGCGCAGCACGCTCCTCGCGCGAGTATCGCTCCAGCCAGTCGACAGGTCAGCCATCCCAGGCATCATCGCCCTGCCCCGCCGCAATCGAGCGCGCTCTGGCTGCCCTTCGGCATGTTCCCGCAGGCTGCGCGGCTCGCCCCGCAGACGAGTTGCCGGTCTGTGTGTCGTGCGCCCATCGCTCAGGCCAGGTCAATTGCCACGACCTCATGAACCGCTATACGCGGCACGGCTACGGTCAGAGTGTCGCCCGACCTGCGGACCTCCGCATTCGTGCCGGACTCCAGCAAGCGGACGCGGCGGATGTCACGGGCGTCGGATGGCAGGCGCAGTCTTACTTCATACGGGCCTGCCGGGATCACCTCCCGCATATATGCCTTCATCGCCATGGGATTGTTGAGGTTGACGAGGTGGGCAGCCAGCGACCGACGCTGGCGCCAATAGCTGACG
The DNA here is from genome assembly GCF_014199305.1 of Sphingomonas aerophila. Taxonomy (GTDB): domain Bacteria; phylum Pseudomonadota; class Alphaproteobacteria; order Sphingomonadales; family Sphingomonadaceae; genus Sphingomonas; species Sphingomonas aerophila. The sequence goes on along the minus strand of NZ_JACIJK010000010.1, from coordinate 131,239 downwards.
TCCACAAAGCCTGGACCGCTGACCGCCATAGGCTGTTGCTCTTCGGCAGCCCACAGCACCGCGTTGCGCAACAGGTTCAGGTGGTCGCGGCTCGACACCTCCCAAAAAGTGCGGTCGATATCGCCCGGAAGGTAGACCACCCGGCCCTTGCCGACCTGACGTGCATAGATCATCGGCGTTTCCGTCTGCTTCACGCGCGGAAACACCTTCTCCATCGGCAGATCGGGATAGGAAGGTACCAGCGTCAGCGCCGCCCGGCCCAGCCCCGGCCGTGGTTTCACGTGCACCAGCCGCGTGCCCGACATGATCCGCGGCGTGTCGTCGAACCCGACCGTCATCGGCCCCGGTCCGTGCACGGTCATGTAGGAATTCTGGACACGGTAATCGACCGTGCCGGCGAAATCACAGCCGAACAGGTCCGCGAGGCCGAAGTTCGCGCGACGCGTACCCCATTCATCGTACAACGACGTTTCACCCGTCGCGACAATCGATCCGCCATTTGCCACAAAGCGGCGGATGCGAGCGCATTGTGCGTCGGACAGCGCCGCCGTGTTCGCCAGGATCAGAACCTTGTACCCGCCGATGAACTCGGGCTCGAGTTGCCTCTCATCGGCGAAGTTGAATGGAATACGGGACTCTACCAACGCCTGGTAGAACCCGGTGACCGCGTCATTACCGCCGCTGTGCAGTGATTGCGCATCGAGTGGCATGGACGACGCCGCTGTCGACATCTCCGGCTTGTAGTAGGTTGTTGTCTGGACCGACTGGACCATTGCCACGCGCGCCAGATTGGCGGTGTTCCGGAAGTACTCCTCATGCTCGGCGTGCCAGGTATACGCCTTTTCGACGGCTGGGACCCAGCGCTTGTCGAACACCTCTGCCTTGAACTTGGTCATCCAGGGGCGAAATCCGTGCGCCAGGCCGTCATGGATATAGGCGGTGATCTCCGGACTGGCCTGCACGGAATCCATGAAGCGATACGGCGTCGACGTTTCGCCAACCGCGAAGATGCCGCTGACGGGCCGATCCTGCATCAGGCAATAGGCCTCCTTGGCGCTGCGGCCGTTCGCCCACGCCGGATCGGTGCCGTTGCGGCCCTGGCGATCGGCGTAGATCGACCGGATCGTCTGGCGCAGCCGCTTGGGGTCAAGCCGCCCCCATGTGCCGGGCGTGAAGAACGCCTGGGGATTGATGGACGTGACCGTGTCACTCCAAAGCTTCAGCTGCTCGTAGCGCTTGCCATCGTCCCAAGTCAGGTAGGCGCGCGCCGCCGGGTCCTGCGGATTGGCGAGCGACGTCGGGACCGGATAACCGCTCGCCGCCTTGAACTCCCGCGTGCAGACTGGGCAGTGGCAGATGCCTGCGCTGCCCGCCCAGCGGTTGCCGAAGATGCCGTCGACGGGATAGCTTCCCACAATTTCCTTCAGCACCTGCGGCATCCATTCGAAGGTGACCGGGCCATTGGGGCAGGTGAGGTAAAGTTCCGGATCGGTGGGGTGTCGCTTCGGCGTGCCGTCCGCCGAATGTGCGATCCAGTCCGGATGCGCCTTCAGCATGTCTTCGTGCGCGGCGTGCGGGTCGACGCGGCCGAGCACGCGAATGCCCATGCGCTTGCACTCGTGCGCCAGCTCGCCCAGCATGTCGCCATTGCCGAGGAATGGCGTCCGGTAATGAAACGGAACCTTGGTCGGGTAGAAGGCGGTCACGCCGCCAGCGCTCAAGCACACGCCCTGCGTCTTGGTGCGGCCAAGGAAGTCGATCCAGAAACCCTTGTCGTAGCGGCCCGGGTCGTCGTCCGTGGCGCAGATCTGGACCCAGCGCATTGGCTCCCATTCCCAGCCGGACCCGGCGCCGTTCGCCGGTGCCGTCGCGGTCTGCGCGACTGCGGCTTCGGAAAGGGCGGACAACATGCCCGCAGCCGCCGCGCCCTTCATCAAGGTGCGCCGATCGAGCCCGGTTTCCACATCCGTCATGTCCATGCCCCCGTTTCCCGTTCAGAACTTGACGCGCACGCCGACGCCGTAATTGCGTCCGATCACGTCGTAGAAGCCCGACGCATTGGCCGCGCCCGCACGGATCACGCTGTTCTCCGCCAGCAGCGGCGGATCGACGTTGGTGATGTTCTCCATCTTTCCATAGATCTGGAAGTGGTCGGTAACGTCATACTGTGCCGACAGGTCGAGGTAGAAGCGGCCTTTGAAGTGCTGCGGGTCCAGGTCAAGCGGACCATAGGTGTTGTCGTAGCGCCCGCCCCCGACGAAGTTGCCCAGCGCTCGCAGCAACAAGGGTCCGTTGCTGTAGGTCAGCGTCGTTGAAGTACGCCACTTCGGCGTCGCATTGGTGCCGGTCAACTGGCCTGCGGTGTCGACCGTCACGCCATTCGACACGGTGATCAGGCGATCCACATAGGTCGCCAGTTGGGCCACCGTCAGGTTCCCCGCGCCTACCGGCTGGGTGAACGATGCCTCGAAATCCAGACCACGTGTCTTCAGGGTCTGGGCGTTGAATGTGGTGGTGCGAACGGTTGTGATCGTGCCGGCCGCGTTGCGGGTGATACCCGCGCAGAAGTCGGTCCCTCCCGCAAAGCAGCGATCAATCACTTCCTGCGCCCCAAGCACGGAAATCGCATCATCAAGCTTGATGTCGAATGCGTCGACCGAGAACTGAAAACCGCGCAGGAAATCTGGGCGCAGCACGACGCCGAACGTGACGGTATGGGCCGACTCAGGATCCAGGTCGCGATTCCCGCCTGAAGCGGTTGCCGTGACCGTCGACTGGTTGCCCGTGCTGAACCGGTCGAGCACCACCGCGCCCTGGCGCAACGTGGTTGCCGCAAACAGTTCGTTGACGGTTGGCGCGCGGAAATCCCGTGAGTAGGTGCCGCGGAAGCGGACCGCGTTGCTGACGCTCCAGTTACCGCCAACCTTCCACACAAAGGTGCCGCCGCTGGTACTGTAATCGACGTAGCGTCCCGCAAGGTCGAGCTCGAGGTTCTTGAGGAACTTCACGTCACGGGCGAGCGGGATCCCGACCTCGATCGATGCTTCCTTGACGTCGACCGACCCGCGATACGGGGCAGAGCTCGCCTGGCGCCAGCCGTTGACTGCAGAGATTGGGTCCGATTCCAGGTTCACTGTCTCGCGCCGGTATTCCGCGCTCACCGCGACCTGCACCGGCGCCGCCCATGTCGAGAAGGGCGATCCCCTGGTATTCAAGTTGGCGTCGAACTGGGTCGAGTACGCCTTGATGAACGAGGTTCCGGCTGCATAGGCGACCGCTTCGGGCGACACTGTGTTCACGCCGAAGACGTTGGCGGCAACGCAGCCGTTGTTGGGATTGGTCAGCGTGGACCGACAGATTGGCTGCCCGTTCGGCCCGGTCACCGCATCAAGTGCAAGTGTCCACCTGGCGTTGTTGCGATTGTTCTTACTCTGATTGTCGTAGATCGCGTGCGTGTAGTTGACGTTGCCGTCCCAGGTGAAGCCTTCGAACAGCTTGCCCGACAACCCGCCGGACGTGCGTATGTAGGTGTTCGTGGTGGTGTTGTCGTTGATCCCCAGTTCCGTATTGAGCCGGCCAAGGCTGATGGTCTGGAGATTGTTCGCGATCATCCCCGCAAGGATGTTGGCAGGCAGGAACGGGTTGTCGCGACGGATCGTGATGTCGCCATTGTTATAGTTGTAGACGTTGGTCTGCCTCTGCTTCGTGCGCGCAGCCAAGACGTCGAGGTGGAATTCGAGTGCCGGGGTCAGGTCGAAGCTCAGCCGCGCATAACCGTTGAGCCGCTGGTTGGACGGGATCAACACTCCTAGCTCCGGTTGGAGTGACAGCCCCTCGCCGCCCTGCATCCAGACCGAGCTGATGTTGGTGCCCTGAACAAAGCGGCTTTGTGCGCCGCCCGGACCGAACTGGATGTTCTTTAGCGCTCCCGCCGTGGTGATCACCCCGCCATAGGTCATTTGGGCCAACTGCACGTTCGGCACGATAAGCTGCCTGAACTGCCCGTTGGTCGCCGTGTAGGTGGAGTTGGGGATCAGCGTGTAACCCTTCGCTCCCCATTCGCGCGTGCCCTGGTACAGGATGTCCGGACGGTCGAAGTACGACCCGGCAACAACAAGGTGACCACGGTCGCCTGCGAATTTAGTGCCATAAGCCAAGCTGGCGGAGATGGTCTGGGTGTCGCCGCGACTGCTGATCGTGCTTTGAACGTCGGCCCGCCCGCCCTCCATCTTGCTGTCCAGGAAGACGTTTACGACACCGGTGACCGCGTCCGATCCGTACACGGACGATGCACCGCCGGTCACAACCTCCAGCCGGCGGATCAGCGGTGCGGGAAGGAGATTGAGGTCGAATCCGCCAGTAGGACTGGAATTGAGCACGCGCTGTCCGTCGATCAACAGCAGGGTGCGCGTTGGCCCAAGCGAGCGAATGTTAAAGGTCGACGCACCGACGTCGGTGGCGGAGCCGTTGTTGCGGTTCGGACGCAGCGCTGGCAAATCGCGCAACAGGTCTGGCACACTGGTCGCGGCCTTCGCCTGCAATTGCCGTTCGCCGATGGAGGTGACGGGCGTGGGTGTCTCGAACGTCGAACGCGCCAGACGGCTGCCCGTCACCACCACGTCCTGATCGGGCGCCTGCGCCGCAGTCTCCGGCTGTTGCTCGAGGGCGGGCGCAGAGGAGTCGGCCGGCGGCACCTGTCCGATCATGGCACCGGTTGGAGCGTCCGGGTTGGCGGCCTGCACCTGCGCTGCCTTGCCGGGCCCGTCCGGCCCGGCCGCCGCGCTCGGGGCTTCCTGGGGCGACGCCTGCGCCCAACCCGTAGCCGGGCATGTCATGCACGCACTCGCGAGCAGCAGCGCCTTTGCTGAATTCCGCATAACCCCTCTCCTCCGTCTGCTGGCTGTACACTGCTGTGCCGCCGGCTCCACATTTGGCTATAATGTTTTACCGTTTTGCGCAACGGCTATATTCGTGGTCCTTGTTGACCCATCAAGGTCGCCGTGGGACGGTTGCACCTGCCGCGATAGGACCTGTCATGACCCTGCCCCCCATCAAGCCGGCCAAACTGGCCGACGCCATAGCCGAGCACATTCAGCAACTTATCCTTGAAGGTGCGATCCAGCCCGGCGAGCGGTTGTTGTCCGAGCGCGAGTTGTCCATGAAACTGGAGGTATCACGTCCTTCATTGCGCGAAGCCTTGGACAAGTTGATCGGCCGGGGACTGATCGCGACGGATGCTCAAGGCACGTCCTACGTCAGTGAGACCATCGGGCAGAGCTTGCGTGATCCCTTGATCATGCTGATGGACAACCCCGACGCCCGCGGCGACTGCATGGAGTTTCGTTCCGTAGTCGAAGCCGCCGCCGCAGGCTTCGCAGCCGAGCGCGCATCCGAAATAGATCGCGATTCAATCCGCGCCTGCTTTGCGGCCATGGTCAGCGCCCACCAGCAAAGCGATGTCGACGAGATCGCTCGCACGGACGCAGAGTTTCACTTCGCGATTTACAACGCCAGTCACAATTTAATGATGATCCACCTGATGCGAAGCCTGGAGACGATCATCAGGTCGAACGTATATCTCAACCGCAAGAACCTTTACGAGCACAGGGTTGCACGCGAGTCACAGCTGGCTGAGCACCGCGCGATATTCGACGCGATCATGGCGCGAGACGTGTTGGCGGCTCAGGACGCCGCTCGCCATCACATGCTGTCAGCCATGCAAACCCAGCGTGCCATTCAGGAAAGCGAAAAGCGGCTGGAGGCGTCGATAAGGCGACTCGTCCGCAACGACCTGGTTGCACCACCCAAGAAGCGTTCACGTTCAGCATAAGTCGTTGCGAGTTGGCTAACTGATTTTACCAGTTGCGCGGATTGGATCGCCCCCTTACCCATGCCATGCCCATCAGGCGGCGTTCGACCGTCCGGGCTGGGAGGGATGATGTTTCACCAACTCGTGACCCCGGTGGGTGCCAGCCTGGCCTTGTCGTTTCTGACGGCCGCGCTTCCGATCGCCGTTGTTCTGGTGCTTCTTGGCGTACTGCGGCGCCCTGCCTGGCAAGCATCCGCAGCCGGGTTGGCAGTTGCCCTGCTGCTTGCAACCGCGGTGTGGCAGCTTCCTCTTTCGCTCGGCCTGGATAGCATCGCCGCTGGCGCCGCCTTTGCGCTGTGGCCGGTGATGTGGATCGTGTTCAATGGCCTGTTGCTGTTCAACCTGTCTGTCGCCACCGGGCGATTTGACGCGTTCCGCGCGTGGCTCCTCACACACCTTCCCGATGATCGACGCGTGGTACTGGTGGTAATCGGCTTTTCGTTCGGCTGCCTGCTGGAAGGCGTGTCGGGCTTTGGCACGCCCATCGCGATCACAAGCGCTTTGCTCATCGCGCTTGGCTTCAGCGCCATCGACGCGCTGGTGTTCACGTTGATGTTCAATACCGCGCCGGTTGCGTTCGGCGCATTGGGCGCGCCGGTGACCACCCTTGCGGCGGTCACTCAGTTGCCCGACCATGTGCTTGGCGCGATGATCGGGCGCCAGCTCCCGGTACTTGCCGTGCTGCTGCCATTCTATGTCATCGCCGTGTACGGCGGCGTCCGCGCATGGCGGGGTATATGGCCGGTGCTGCTGGTGGCAGGCGGCAGCTTCGCCATCGGGCAGTTCGTGTCGGCCAACTATATCGGTTACGCGCTGACGGATGTGATCTCCTCGTCCGTCTCGCTGGTACTGACGATCGGCTTTCTCAAGATCTGGCGCGTCCCGCACGAGCCGGAATATGCCCTTGGCGCGTCGCGACCGTCGCTTCCCAAGGCGGAGTCGGACCGATCAACGCTGGCCTCCTGGCACGGCTGGATTCCGTGGCTGGTCCTCACCGCTGTCGTGATTGCCTGGATTCATCTGAAGATCCCGCAGATCGGACAGCAGGCGATCGAATGGCCTGGCTTGCACAAGTCCGTGTTCATCACCGTGTACGGTACGCCTTACGCGGCCATGTGGAGCTTCCAGCCCCTGGCGACCGGAACGGCCATTCTCGCCGCCACAGTGGTGACTGCTCTGCTTGTCCGGGCCTCGCCTGTACAGTTCCTCGGTGCCGCGCGCCTGTCCCTGCGGCAGGTTCGACTGCCCGCGCTGACAACGACGCTGATCATCGGGCTCGCCTACCTCATGAACTATTCCGGCATGGCTTACACGCTCGGTCTTGCGGTGGCGTCGGCTGGCGGACTTTTCCCGTTGTTGTCGGCCTTCCTCGGCTGGCTGGCGGTGTTCCTGTCGGGCAGCGATACGTCAGGCAACGCCCTGTTCGGCAATCTTCAGGTGGTAGCCGCACGCCAGCTCGGACTCAGCCCGGTGCTGATGGCTGCCACCAACTCATCGGGCGGCGTGATGGGCAAGATGATCTCTCCCCAGAACATCTCCACGGGCACGTCTGTCACACAGCTGCAGGGCATGGAGGGCCAGGTGCTCGCGCGCACCTTCAAGCACAGTGTTATACTCACGCTCGCGCTCGGCTTGTTGGTGATGGCGCAACAATACTTCGTGCCCCAGATCATCCCCGGCTGAGAGATCTCCGAAACCTGGTCTTGAGCGGCCGTCAGGAAGGGGCGCCTTTCAGGCCACTTCCCCCTCCTTCACGCGCTCGCGAAAGCGATGGAGCAACGGCTCGGTATAGCCATTTGGCTGCTCCAACCCTTGAAAGACCAGCGCACGGGCCGCCTGAAACGCCAGGCTTGAATCCTCACGACCCGCCATTGAACGATAAAGCGGATCGCTCGCGTTCTGCGCGTCCACCTTCGCAGCCATCTTGGCGAAGGCAGCGTCGACCTCGGCTGGGCTGGCGGCGCCATGCAGCATCCAGTTGGCCATGTGCTGTGACGAGATGCGCAGTGTTGCGCGATCCTCCATCAATCCGACGTCGTGAATGTCGGGAACCTTTGAACAGCCGACACCCTGATCGACCCAGCGCACCACATAACCAAGAATGCCCTGGGCGTTGTTCTCCAATTCGTCCGAGATGTCCTGGGGTGACCAGTTCTGTCCATGCGCAACAGGGATTGCGAGCAGCTTGTCGAGCGGCGCCACCGGCTCGCCCCGACGCTCAGCCTGGCGAGCAAAGACGTCTACGTCATGATAATGGGTCGCATGCAGCGTTGCCGCGGTAGGGCTCGGCACCCAGGCGGTGCTGGCGCCCGTGCGCGGATGCGCGACCTTCTGCTCCAGCATGTCGCCCATCTTGTCCGGCGCGGCCCACATGCCCTTGCCGATCTGCGCCTTGCCGGACAGGCCGCAGGCGAGGCCGATCTGTACGTTGCGATCTTCGTACGCCTTGATCCAGTCGGCGTTCTTCATGTCGCCTTTGCGGATCATCGGGCCGGCACGCATCGACGTGTGCATTTCGTCACCGGTTCGATCGAGGAAACCGGTATTGATGAAGACGATGCGGTCCTTCACGGCCGCAATGCACGCGGCCAGGTTGGCGGAGGTGCGCCGCTCCTCGTCCATCACCCCGACCTTGATCGTATGGCGCTCCAGTCCGAGCAGATCTTCCACCGCATCGAACAGACGGTTAGTGAAGGCCACCTCCTCGGGGCCATGCATCTTGGGCTTCACAATATAGATCGACCCCGCCCGGCTGTTGGTGCGCGTACCAAGCCGCTTCAGATCGTGGACAGCGACAAGGCTGGTGACGATCGCATCCAATATGCCCTCGGGCGCTTGCCCCCCGTCTCGCAGCAGCACGGCTGGCGTGGTCATCAGATGACCGACGTTCCGCACGAACAACAGGCTGCGGCCCGACAGGACTAGTTCTCCGCCATCCGGCGCTGTGTAGCGCCGATCGGTATTCTGTCGGCGAGTGAGCGGCCTTCCGTTCTTCTCGAACGTTTCCTCCAGATCGCCCTTCATCAAGCCGAGCCAATTGGCATAAGCGGCAACCTTGTCTGCAGCGTCCACCGCCGCAACGGAATCTTCCAGGTCGCAGATGGTCGACACCGCGGATTCCAGCACCACATCCGCGATCCCCGCCGGGTCGTTCCGGCCGATGGGGTGATTCCGGTCGATGACCACTTCGATGTGCAGATTGTTGTGCCGCAGCAGCAGGTTGTCACCGGCCCGGCCGACCAGTTGCGCGGGATCGGCCAGCTCTGGCAGGTCCCCCGCATGATCTCTCCAGCTACCCTTAGCCAATGGCGCGGCGCGATCCAGGAAGCTCTTGGCCCAGGCAATCACCTGTTCGCCACGTTTCGCATCATAGCCGCTTCCCTGCGCCGTGCCGGGGATCGCATCGGTACCGTACAGCGCGTCGTAAAGGCTGCCCCACCTGGCGTTCGCGGCGTTGAGCAGGAAGCGCGCGTTGAGGATCGGCACGACCAGCTGTGGTCCGGCGATGCGGGCGACCTCGTCGTCCACCTTCGTGGGCGCGATCGCGAAAGGCGCCGGCTCCTCGACAAGATAGCCGATCTCGCGCAGGAACGCCTGGTATTCAGCCATGTCGATCGGCCGACCGGCCCGCTCCTGATGCCAGCCATCGATCCGCGCCTGCATGTCGTCGCGAACGGATAGCAGCCGCGCGTTTTCGGGCGCGAAGCGCGCGTAGATGTCCGCGACACCCGCCCAGAAAGCATCGGGTGCCACGCCGGTGCCGGGCAGCGCCTGTTGCTCCAGGAACGTCGCCAGCGGCTCGGCTACCTGCAAGCCGGCCTTGTTGATCACATCGCTCATCATGTTCATCCCTGTGCCGTCAGGCCGGCCGCGACTATTCCCGCCAGCGCGCATGCCTCGTCATTGTCACTGAGGTCACCGGTGATGCCGACCGCGCCGATCGGCTCCCCATACCCGTCCACCACGATGATGCCGCCGGCGGCAGGGATCACGCCGTGAGGGCTGATCGGGCCAAGCGAGGCAATGAAGCTCGGCCGTTCGGCAGCCATGTCTGCGATCTTGCGGCTCGACACGCCCAGTGCCAGTGCGCCGCCCGCCTTTCCGCACGCGATCTGCGGCCGCAATGTCGAGGCACCATCCTGCCGAGCGAAGGCGACCAGGTGCCCGCCTGCGTCAAGCACAGCGATGCTGAGCGGCTTGAGGCCGAGTTCGCGCCCTTTGTCGAAGGCGGCGGACAGGATGGTGTTCGCCTGATCGAGCGTGATGTCGCTCATTCGGATATCCTTGCATGGATGTGGTGAAGGGAGGCCGGAACCGGGCCGCCGGTCGCCCAGTCGAGCAATTCAACCGTGTGAACGACGGGGATGCCGGTGCGCTGGCCGATCTGCACTGCGCAGCCGATATTCCCCGTCGCGATCACGTCGGGATGTAGCCGTTCGATGTTGGCGACCTTGCGATCGCCAAGCTGCCCGGCGATCTCTGGCTGGAGAATGTTGTAGGTACCGGCCGAACCGCAGCACAGATGCGCCTCGACCGCGGTGCGAACCACGTAGCCGGCACCGGCCAGCAATCGCTTGGGTGCCTCTGTTACCCTCTGCCCGTGTTGAAGCGCGCAGGCGGCGTGATAAGCGACGGTCAGCCCCTGCGCCTTGCCCTTGGGCAGATCCGCCTCGATCAGAAACTCCGATATATCCCTCGTCAATGCGGAGACACGGGCCGCCTTGTCTGCGTAGGCAACATCGCTGCGGAGCATGAACCCGTAATCCTTGATCGTCGTGCCACAGCCTGATGCGGTGACGATGATCGCGGCCAGTCCGCCGCCCTCGATCTCGCGCGTCCACGCATCGACGTTTCGGCGCGCGTCCGCCAAGGCATCGGCATCGCGGCCCATATGGTGGATCAGCGCTCCGCAGCATGCCTCGCCCGCGGCAAAGATGACGTCGTAGCCAGCGCGATTGAGCAGCCGGACGGCGGCGGCGCGGAACTCTGGCCGCAGTACCGGCTCGGCACATCCGCCCAGCAACGCCACCCGGCCTTTCGCGTTCGGTACCGGAGCATCGTCGCCGCCCGGTTTGGGGGACAACACTCGGGGGGCTAGCGCGAGCATCGCTGCCATTGGTTTCAGCGCATCGATCCTGCCAATCGCAGGTGCGGCTGGCCTTGCGAGCCGAGCGAGGCGCAGGGCCAGGCGGAACCGCCCCGGATGCGGCAGCACCCAGGCGAGCATGGAGCGAAAGAACCGCTCCTTCCACGGTCGACGGTAACGCTCCTCAACATAGACCCGGGCATGATCGACCAGGTGCATGTAGTTCACGCCCGACGGGCAAGTCGTCATGCACGAGAGGCAGGACAGGCATCGGTCGATGTGCTTGACCACCTCGGCCGTTGGCTGGCGCTTCTTTTCCAGCATCTCCTTGATCAGGTAGATGCGACCGCGTGGGCTATCTAGCTCGTCTCCCAGCAACACATAGGTGGGGCAGGTCGCGGTGCAGAAGCCACAATGGACGCACTTGCGGATGACCGCCTCCGAAGCGGCCATCGCCGGAACCGACAGGGCAGCGGGGGAAAATCGCGTCTGCATTCAGAACCGCCCTGTTTCGAAGACGCCGTCAGGGTCGAAGGCCCGTCGCACCCGCTCCTCCAGGGCCGCAAGACCCGGCGCTGGAGGGTGAAATGCCGGCACTGTGGCGCGTTCCTGCGCGCTTGAACGAACCAGGGTCGCATGGCCGCCGGCCCGATCAGCTGCGGCGCGGACCTCTTCGCCAGCTCCGTCGACCGCCGCCCAGATCAGGCCGCCCGCCCAGTCCATCAGCCACGCAGCGCCCAGCCTTTCCATGACGGCCGCGACAGCCGCGCCTGCGCTGGGCGGGACGTTGATCCGCCAGAGGGCAGGTGCAAGCGGAAGCAGCGCCAGCGTGCGGACGCCCGCCCAGAAATCCTCGCCCTCAATCTCACCAGCATGATTGAGCGGGCCGTAGTCGGCGAGCACCCGTTCAAGCATCGCGGCGCGCGCCGCAACCGATGGCGCAAAACCCTCCAGGCGCAACGCGGTGAGGGATGGCTCCCCGTCGCGGGCGGGCCGATGGGCGGCACAAGCCACCACTGCCTGGCTGCCCATCGCAGCCGCCATGGCCTGTACGGCCTCCTGTGGATCGAGGCGGGACAGGAACAGCGTTGCCGTCGTCTCTGGCCTCGGCAACACCTTGAGCGTCAGTTCGGTCATCGCGAACAGGCGGCCCCAGCTTCCTGCCGCAAGCTTGGGCAGGTCGAACCCGGTGACGTTCTTGACCACCTTGGCGCCCGCTACGAAGATCTCCCCTCGCCCGGAAACCGCGCGCAGACCGAGCAGATGATCGCGCGCACCGCCGGCCGACACGCGGCGTGACCCGGCCACGCCCGCCGCGACGACCCCGCCGATCGTGGCGGCGCCGCTCTCTCGTCCAAAGACAGGGCCATGGTCGAACGGCTCGAATGCCAGCATCTGCCGCTCCCCGGCGACTAGCGTCGTGACCTTGGCCAGCGGTGTGCCGGGACGCACCGTCAGGACGAGCTCGGCCGGGTCATAGTCGACCACGCCGGCCAGGCGGTTCATCGGCAAGGCTCGCCCTGGCAAATCGCCACCGCTGCCGGCCTTGCTGCCCCCGCCCGTGATCGCCAGCCGCTCCCCTGCCCGCACTGCATCCGCAACCGCATCGGCCACGTCGCTCTCACTGGCCGGGAAAGCTGCTTCGGCCATTCTCAAAACCGCGGCAGATCGGGATGCGTCACTCGTCCAGCATGGACGTGCATCCGGCCCAGCTCGGCACAACGGTGAAGCTGCGGGAACACTTTGCCGGGATTGAGCAGCGACTTGGGATCAAAGGCGCATTTCAGGCGCTGCTGCTGCTTCAGGTCGGCATCCGTGAACATTTCGGGCATCAGGTCGCGCTTTTCGACCCCCACCCCATGCTCGCCCGTCAGCACGCCGCCGACCTCGACACATAGTCGCAGGATGTCGCTGCCGAACGCTTCGGCACGATTCAGTTCGCCCGGTACATTGGCATCGTACAGGATCAACGGATGCAGGTTGCCGTCACCCGCATGGAAAACGTTGGCGACGCCCAGACCATATAGGTCGGACAGAGCCCTGATCCGCTCCAGCACCTCGCGCAGCCGCCGACGCGGTATCGTGCCGTCCATGCAGTAATAATCGGGCGAAATCCGACCCACAGCCGGGAAAGCCGCCTTGCGACCGGCCCAAAAGGCAACGCGCTCGGCCTCGTCGACGGACATGCGCACCGACACGGCGCCGTTCGCCAGAGCGATCCGTTCGATCTCGCCGAGAAGGTGGTCGCACTCCGCCCCCACGCCGTCGAGCTCGACGATCAGCAGCGCATCGACGTCCAGGGGGTAGCCGACATTCACGAATGCTTCGGCTGCATGGATGGCAGGGCGGTCCATCATCTCCATGCCGGCGGGGATGATGCCGGCTGCGATCGTGTCGGCAACGCACTGCCCTGCGCCCTCCACGGTCGAGAACCCGATCAGCAGCGCGCGTGCCGTTTCCGGCTTCGGCAGGATGCGCACGGTCACCTCGGTGACGACGCCGAGCAAGCCTTCCGACCCGACGACGACGCCCAGCAGGTCGAGCCCAGCCGGGTCGAGCTGCGTACCCCCGATGCGGACCACTTCCCCGTCCATCATCACGAATTCGCACCCGAGGACGTTGTTGGTGGTCAAACCGTATTTCAGGCAATGCACCCCGCCGGAATTCTCAGCGACATTGCCGCCGATCGAGCAGGCGATCTGGCTTGATGGGTCCGGGGCGTAATAGAAGCCCGCATCCTCCACGGCGCGAGTGTCTGCCAGGTTGGTGACGCCCGGCTGCACCACGGCGATCCGGTCCACATAGTTGATGTCGAGAATCTTGTTGAACTTGCCAAGGCCCAGCAGCACCGCATCGGCGAGCGGTAGCGCACCGCCAGACAGCGAGGTGCCCGATCCTCGCGGCACGACCCTGACTTGGTTGGCATGGCACCAGGCGAGGATGGCGGAGACTTCGGCGGTTGTTCCCGGCAGAACTGCCAGGAGAGGCGGCTGGCGGTACGCGGTCAGCCCGTCCGATTCATACGGAACCAGCTCGTCAGGGTCGTCGATCACGCCCTCGCCGGGCACGATCGCGCGCAAAGCGGCGACGATCTCCGCACGGCGGGCCAGCGTCGTCAGGTCCGGCTCGGGCATCACCAACGACATCAGCGTGTTCTCCGCCCTCCTTCTCCTTCGCCGGTGATAGACGCATCCGACCTGCTCCAGTAGTCGTCAAATCGTGCAAGCAGTCATTCCCTGGGGGAAAAGGTGCCTCTCGATCCCGACTATGTGCTGTTTACCGCGATCGTGGAGGCGGGCAGCCTTTCAGCTGCGGCGCGCCATCTCCGCATCTCACCGGCGATGGTGTCCAAGCGGCTGGCCCGCCTAGAGGAGCGGTTGGCGACGCGGTTGGTCCATCGCACCACGCGCAAGCTGGCGCTGACCGCGGCAGGGGCGATGTTTCACCAGGACGTGCTGGCCATTCTCGGCGCGGTACGGGAAGCAGAGGAGCGGCTGACCGGTACCGCCCGCGAACCGGGCGGACCCTTGCGGGTGTCGGCGCCGACCTCCTTTGGCCGGCTGCATATTGCGCCACGGCTGCATAAATTCCTGAATCGCCATTCGCGCGTGAAGCTCGAACTTGATCTTTCGGACAGCTATGTCGATCTGATGTCGGAACGCACCGATCTGGCCATCCGGATCACCGCCGACGTCCCCGCCGGTGTCGAAGCGCACCGGCTGGCAAGAAGTCCTCGATACCTGACGGCGGCTCCTTGCTATCTTGCTGCCCGGGGTGCGCCCGAACGCCTGTCCGATCTGCGCGATCACCACCTGTTGGCGGCGGATGGGCAACTGCCCTGGCGCCTCGTCTCGCGCCGCGGACGCCAGCAGGTCGACGGGCACAGCCATGTGCGGACGAACTCGAGCGAGATCGTTCGCGAACTGGCTATTTCCGGCATCGGCATCGCGCTTCGATCGCTTTGGGACGTCAGCCAGGATCTCTCGGCCGGGCGGCTGGTGCGCGTGCTGCCAGAATGGGAGGGTCAGCGCGAACTCGGGATCTACGCCATGCATCTGCAGGCACCCAGAAGATCGGCAGCGCTGGACGCGTTCGTGGCGTTTCTGCGTACATCCTTCGATCCGCCGCCATGGGAAGGGTCGTGCCCCACCGTATGAAGCCGCTGGCCGCGACTGCGTCAGCCAACTTGATTTAGCTGCGACCTTGTTAGTCAGGGGATTGCATACGGACGGCGACAAGGCCCTTGTCGCAGGAAGGCCCCAGCCTCTTAGGGGTTCGGCCGGAAGCTCGCCGGCTGCCCGGCAACGGCTGGAGCATCGACGCCGAACGCTACAATCGTGAACAGAAGCAACCGGCGTTCATCGGTGACCTCAACGCGCACCTCGTCGCCGGCCCATACGACCTCCGGCTTGTCGCGGATCACCTCGCCAATGTACCGGGCGGCCTCAACCCGGGCGTCTACCAGCGTTGGCAGATCGACCCCCACGACATCAGGATCATAGACCGCCCCAGCAAGGTTGAAGAAGCACAACATGGGTAGTCTCCCTGGCGACACGGCGCAGGACCATGCTTGCCTCCGAACGCTGACTGCGCGGTTCGGTTCATGGTTCGTGTCAGTGGCGCGCAGTTTCTAGGGGCTAGAATGTTTAATTCAACAAAAACACGGCCGTAATGGCGGCGGCAATCAGTACTTTGATGCAATTATGATTGCCTGAGCGTGATCAATATAATCCCGCCGGCCAGTCAGTCGTGGGTAAGCGGCGCCAGCGCGGTATGGAGGTTGATGGTGAGTTGCACGCTGAGCGCGTGATCCATCTGCGCCCGTGCGCCCCCCCGGTCAGGCCGGAACTGATTTAGGTATCCGACGTCCGCGCTGACCTGTTGCCCGATCGGTATCACCAGGCCCACCAGATTGCGCATCCGCTCATAGCCGCTGCGCTGTCCCCAGTTGGTGCTGTTCGGGAGAATGAAGCTTTCATGGCTGACGAACAACGCGAGCCCCTTGCGGCCAAGCGGGTGGTTGTAGCGGACGAGTGGCCGGATCCGCACACCCACCCCGCTGCCAATCGGGTAAAAACGTTCATCCACGCGAAAACGGGTCGTCACCCGCCCAAAACTGGCCACGACCTGTTGGCGCAATCGGTCCTCGTTCTCGCCCGTATTGCCGTTGTGCGCGCCTACCTTGCGGTACCCGAAGCCCAGCTCCACCCCCTTGATCACACGATAGGACAGCAGGCCGCCAAACTCGGTCTGGTACAATCCATCCTGCCGATCGCTGAACCGGGCAATCTGCTCCAGGGTCAGGCGCACATCGTCGTTGAGCGTAACATTGGTGTTCACCTGCAACCATAGTTGCTCGTCCTCCCGCTGCGCACAGGCGGGCGTCGCGACCAGCAACGTTGCAGCCAGGACCGACATGACGACTGGCAAAGTGAAAAGAGTCCGCACGGTCGGTTCTTTCGGTTGGTAAGTTGCCTGCCCAGCTCACGAACCCGGACGCGCAGGTATGCGCATGCCGTGCCGATCCCTTTCCTCTCGTTTACGCCCTTTTCACCCAGTCGGCGAGGTCGAGATCCGCTGCCCGAGCGGTTTCGGCCTTCATGCTGTGCGCCATGATGTCGAGCGCCCAGCGAGTGCGTTGGGCGTCCTGGCTGGCGACGCAATCGGCAGGCACCCACAGGTCGTAGGCGCGCATGTGAGCGTCGGCAGCGGTGAACAACACGCAGATGTCTGCAGAAATGCCCGTCAGGATCAGGCGGCTTGCACCCAGCTTTGGCAACAGCACGGGCAAGTTTGTGGCGTAGAAGCCAGAGAATTGCGGCTTCACAACGAAGAAGTCGTCATCCTGCGGCATCAGCGGCCGGACGACCTCAGCCGCTGGGCTGCCTTCCACACGCTCGATCAGCTTGGACCGTTCTGAGTGCCATTGCCCGTAATTGTCGTTCACATAAACGATCGGCACGCCGGCGGCGCGGCACTCGTCGCAAAGCCGCGCGATCGCCTCCGCAGCACTCTTCACGCCCGGCAGCATCTCCTTGCCACCAGTAAAGTCGAGGTCCGTGATCATGTCGATGATCAGCAGCGCTGTTGCGCCCGCTGCCTTGGATTCAATTTCTGCATTCGCCATGCGCGCTCTCCTACGCGCCGCGCGCTACGACAAGAATCCTGCAACAACGACAGCCTGGATCAAGCGAAGCGCCATCAAGCGATAATCCACCCGGCCGGACCGACGATCTTGGCTGCTTTGCTCTTTGATGGAATGGTTGCGGCATGACGATCCGCCTTATTTGCCTCGATGCCGACGACACACTCTGGCACAACATGCGCCACTTCCATGATGCCGAAACAGCCCTGGTCGACATGGTCAGGCCCTTTGCAGAAGCCGGGGTTGCCCGGCAGGCCCTGGAAACGTGCGAAGCGCGCAATCTGCCGCTGTATGGCTATGGGGCGAAGGGGTTTACCCTGTCGATGATCGAAACCGCGGTTGAGCTATGCGGGGATGCGCTGACCCCTGCTCTCGTGACCAAACTGCTGTCC
This sequence comes from Sphingomonas aerophila, assembly GCF_014199305.1. Classification (GTDB taxonomy): domain Bacteria; phylum Pseudomonadota; class Alphaproteobacteria; order Sphingomonadales; family Sphingomonadaceae; genus Sphingomonas; species Sphingomonas aerophila. The sequence goes on along the minus strand of NZ_JACIJK010000010.1, from coordinate 113,747 downwards.
GCCGGGCGCTCGCTGCTCGCTCATCCAGTAGAGCTGTTGCAGGGCATTGCCGACACGCTGGAACGTCTTTCCGAGCGCGGCCGCCTGGTCCTGGTCACCAAGGGCGACCTGCTCCACCAGGAAGCCAAGCTGGCGGCATCCGGGCTGGATGAGCGTTTCTCCGGGATCGAGATCGTCAGCGACAAGACAGCCGACACGTTTCGCAGGATCTGCGAGCGCTATGGCGTGCCAGCAGGCGACATGATCATGGCCGGGGATTCGATGCGATCGGACGTGTTGCCTGCTCTACAGGCGGGAGCCTGGGCCGCGTACGTTCCGCAACCAGGCGCATGGAGCCACGAACAAGCCGCCCCGCCGACCGAAACGGAAAGGTACAGGCTGCTTGAAAGCCTGGCTGACCTTCCGGCATTGATCGATCAACTGAACGGACTCGATCACGAAGGCGGTCGATCGCTGAGCATCGCCGGAACGGATAACAGGCGCTGAAATCGCGCCCGGCGTTTGGCCTTCAGTGTCGAAGGCGTACCGCCGCACCGCGACGGTCCGGGATCACTGCCAGCTTGCCTGAAAGAGCTCGCAGCACGCTGAGGCGATTGCCCGCCAGTGGTCCTCTGCTTCAGGATTCGTGATCATCTGACCAACGATGTGCCGTACAACCGTGCCCGTATCGCCAAACCGGTCGATCAAATTAATAGCTTCTTCGTACGGCAACGCAAACCTCCTGGAGCGATCGCAATTACGGCGCCGCCCTGCCCCACACAAGTTTTACGGAGGTAAACGTTACCCTGGATTACTTACACGTGTGTAAATGATGATGCGGCGGTCGTGCGTCTTTCAGCCCAGCGTTGTTCCGGTTATCTCCCTCGGCGGGGCAATCGAGTGAGAGCCTCGGGCGAACCGATGGCGCCGTAAGCTCCGTCTCGCCCGTCCAGACGGTCTGTTAACCCTTGCTCGCCACAAGGACCGCTCGTCCGAGAAGAAGCGGCTTCTTCTCGCTTCGCGACCCGAGCGAACGAGCCTATTATGCATTGCCACCCTGGAGTTTTCCGCGTGCTCGCCACCGCCCTTTGCGCGCTTGGTTTGTCGGCCTGCGGCGGAGGATGGGCCGCGAGTCCCGTGGCCGCGCCTGTGGCGGTTACGGGATCGACCGCATCGCCGGCCGCGGCGACCAACCCGGTCCAGGCGCCATCGCCGGCGCCAACGCCCAGTTCAACCCCGTCGCCAACGCCAACGCCAACATCGGAGGCGCAACCGAGCGCGTCGGCCAACATCAATCTCGGCAACGCGCCATTGCTGGGCGTCAACCTGTCAGGCTGCGAGTTTGCTGCCGATGGCGCACTCTGCCCGACCCCGGCTATTGTCGATGCATATTTCGACAAGGGTTTTCGCGCCTTTCGCATCCCGTTCAGGGGCGCGCAGGCCGATAATGCCGCGGTGGTGGCGAAGATCAAGGCGGCTGCGGATGCCGCAACGACGCGCGGCGCATATGTGATCCTGGACCGCCATGATTACGGAGCGACCTTCGATCCCGACCTTGCCTCATGGTGGGCGAAGTTCATCACCGCGTTTCCCGATGCGGAGCGGGTGATGATCGACACCATGAACGAGCCAAAGACCGGCGCTCCCTATGAGCTCGACCCTGCCACCGGCAAATCCTACGCGACGGAGGTGAACGCCGGGATCAGCGCTTTCCAAAAGGCGGGTTTCCGGCACAAGCTGTTGATTGAATGGCGGGGCTCGTCGGGGATGAGCCGGTTCGACAAGAAGGAGGCAGCGACCAAGGCGTGCGAAAGCCCGGCCTGCTCCTTTGATCGCGCCGGCGGCCTGAAGGATCCGCTTGGGCTGACCATGATCTCCGGCCATCGCTATCCGGATGCCGACGGCTCGGGCACAAGCGCCACCTGCGTCGCCAACAGTACGGGCGCGCAACTCGTGTCGAACACGGACGAGGCCGCTGCCGCGCGAGGGTTGAAGCTTTGGGTGGGCGAGTTCGCCTTTGGTAACCACGCCGGGGTCAGCGCGACCTGCGCCGCCCTGGGCGCCGAGTTCATCGCAAGGATGCGGGCGATGCCGCGGACCTATGCCGGGGTCAGCTGGTGGGGTGGCGGCCCGCACTGGAAGGAAGATTACCTGTACAAGATCGAACCGGCGAAGGGCACGTTCTCCTCTGCCGCGTCGAGCATCTACCTGCTGGCTATCACGGGTCGCTGATCGAGCGGGTTGACGCAATCGGCAGATAGGGGACCGGGGCGCCAGGCCGGATCGCCGCCCCTGCCCTTGAAATCCAGGCTTGTCCCGCCGCAAACCAACCTCGGTTGCCTCGGCGGCGGGCTGGCGTGGAAAGAGGCTGCATCTCGCCACGCGCGCGCCTGTGCGTGCTCAACAGGACAAGCAGCGTCATGGTCGACCCGAACGCAACCGACGACACGGCCCCGATCGCCTTTCCGCAGGAGCTTGGCACCGTGGTGGACGGGTTGCGGCTGGCTCGCCTCGACTGGCGCACCGCTCATGCCCGTAACGACGAGCGGGGCAGCTATTTTCCGTCACGACAGGCGTTGAAGCGTATCACGCGTGAGCTGAGCACCGCGCTCTTCCCCCTTCGGCTAGGCCCGTCGGAGATCACCGCGGCGAACGAGAACGCCTTTATCGCCGCTTCGCTCGAGTCGACGCTGTCGCAGCTGGCAGCGCAGATCGGGCTGGAGCTTGGCTATCGCGAGGGCGATATCAGTTCGCCAGAAGTGGCGGCGCGCACAGACGGGGTGATCGGGGCCTTTGCCGCCAGCCTGCCGCAGCTCCGCCGCCTGCTCGATAGCGATGTGGAAGCTGCCTATGCCGCCGATCCCGCCGCGCGCAGTGTGGACGAAGTGCTGGTCGCCTACCCGTCCTTCATCGCCATCATCTATCATCGGGTCGCGCATCGCCTTTACCGGCTCGGCGCCCCCCTGGTCGCGCGGTTGATCGCGGAGATCGCCCATGCCGACACTGGCATCGACATTCATCCCGCCGCGCAGATCGGTGGCCGCTTCTTCATCGACCACGGCACGGGCGTGGTGATCGGGGAGACCGCGATCCTCGGGGAACGGGTCCGCCTCTATCAGGGCGTTACCCTGGGCGGTGACCCCGACCTTTCCGAAGACAAAACGGACAAGCCCCGCCACCCGATCGTCGAGGATGACGTGGTGATCTATGCCAATGCGAGCATTGTCGGCCGCGTCACCATCGGCGCGCGATCGCGGATCGGCGGCAATGTCTGGTTGAGGCAGGAGGTGCCACCCGACACCTTGGTCGAGACGCCGACACCGACCTTCCGCCCGCTGACTCGCCGGGAGGGCGGAGCATGATCGCAGACCGGCCTCGCCGCCTGCCGGTTGCGGGTCAGGGATGATCCGCGATCTGCTGAAGATGGGTGACGCGCGGCTGCTCCGTATTGCCCAGCCAGTGACGGATCTCGGCAGCAGCGCCACGCAGCAGCTGATCGGGGACATGTTCGATACCATGGCCGGGGCGGGCGGGGTCGGCCTTGCGGCTCCGCAGATCGGCGTCGATCAGCGTGTCATCGTGTTCGGGTTCGATCACAGCCCGCGCTACCCCGACGAGCCCGGCGTTCCGATGATCGCGCTGGTCAACCCGTGGGTCGAGTTCCTGTCCGACGAGGTCGAGGATGGGTGGGAGGGATGCCTGTCGATCCCGGGACTGCGCGGGCAAGTGCCGCGAGCAAGTCACATTCGTTATGGCGGATTGGGCGCGGATGGCGCCATTGTTGAACGGGAGGCGCGTGGCTTTCACGCCCGGATCGTTCAGCATGAGGTCGATCATCTGAACGGCGTGCTCTACCCGCAGCGCATGGTCGACATGACCAAATTCGGATTCATCGAGGCCTTGTTCCCGGACAGCGACCTGACGCGATCGGGCGCAAGCTAGACTCTGCTCATGATGGCGGGGCCGGTGATGAAATCACCCCGGCCCCGATCACCGTCACATCAGAAGCGGAACGACGCGCCGGCCCGGTACTGCCGGCCGATCAGGCCCGCATAGTGCCAGGTCGTCAGGAAGTTCGGCGCGCTGGCATAAGCTGCCGGCGCAACCGGCGCCCGGGCGTCCAGCAGGTTCTGCACGTTCACGAAGAAGCCGAACTTGTCGTTGACCTTGAACGTCTGGTTCAGGTCGACATGGATGAACGGCCGCACATAGCAGAAATTCTGCAGGTTGCTGGTCCGGTACAGATTGGCATCGCAACCAAGGGACAGGTTGCCCTGGTCGGTCGCGACCTCCTTGATGCGCCCGACATAATAGGTCGTCGCGCTGATCGAGTAGCTGCCGAAGTCCAGCGTGTTCTGCCAGTTGCCACGGATGCGTGGGGTACCGTTGCCCGATGACAGGTCGTACGGCCCAAGCGTACCCGCAAAGCGCTGCACACCGGTGGCCGTCAGGCGGTCGTACTTCAGGACATAGGTTGCCTCGATCCGGCTGGTGAACCGGATGTCACCGCTCAGCGGCACGTTCGCGGTTGCCGAGAAGTCGAGACCTTCGGTCTTGTCCGAGTTCACGTTCACGAACGGTGCGTTGACGATCAGCACGCGCGGCAGGGCGTTCGGGAACAGCGGATCGACCGCGTCGATCAGGTTGCACGAATAGCCCGGCCCAACGGCCGCAACCGCCGCGCATCCCGCAGTCGAGGTCGGGGTCGCCGAACCCGCCACAGAGTAATAAGCGGTGATCGCCTGGCCCGCGAGCGGCCCTGCAACGATCAGGTTGTTCTTCTTGATGTTGTAGTAATCGACCGTGGCGCTGAACCAGCGCACCGGCTGGAAGATCGCACCGGCCGTGAAGCTGCGCGACGTTTCGGGCTTCAGGTCTGGATTGCCGACAAACCCACGGCCGACATTGTAGTTGAGGTTATACGGGTTGCCGTTGGCTACGCAGGAACCGGTTCCCGACGCAGAACCGCCATGCTGGGCGCAGAAGGCGCCAGGCGGTGCGATGCTGACGAAGCCCGCATACTGGCTGCGCGATCCGGCTTCGGCAAAGGTTGGCGCGCGGAAGCCCTGCGAATAGGTGCCACGGATTGCCAACTGTCGGAACGGCGTGAACTTAGCGCCCACCTTTGGCGAGAAGCGGCCATAACCTTCGGAATAATGGTCATAGCGGCCAGACAGGTTGACATCGAGCTGCTCGAACACCGGCGCGTCGAGCTCGCCATAGGCGGCCCACACGGTACGCTGCCCAAACGCCGACGAGGTCGTCAACGCATAGGTGTCGAGCGCGGCGTTCTGGTTGCGGTTGGTCAGCTTTTCACGCCGCACCTGGCCGCCGACCGCGATCTGCAGCGGGCCGCCCGGTAGGTCGAACAGCGCCTTGGTGATCGACGCGTCAAGCGAATACAGCTGCGAGTTGGACGGCGTCGTCTTGTCGGGCGCAAGCGCGTCGCGAACCGCCTGGGTGTTCTGTTGCGGGTTGACGAAATTGTACGCGCCAGTGTTGATCACGTTGCTGAGCGCCGCGATGTTGATCAGGCCGTGCTGCGTGATGCTGAGGTCGTCGCGTGCAGCCACTCCCTCTACCCGCCAGGTCCAGTCGTCGCCAAAACGACCGTTCAGCCCCGCCGAGAACCTCAACACTTCGTTGGTGCGATCGCTGCCGCCCGGAATGTCGCCGAACAGGTAATAAATGCGGGCCGCATTCTGGGCCGCGATGGCGGGGGTAGCAGCCGCGTTGGTCGCGTAAGGGTTGTTCGGGTTGAGGCGTCGATCGGTTGCCGTCGCGCAGTTGGTGCCCGCCGCGCAGACAAAGTAGGGCAGCACGATACCCGGGTTACTGCTCGCCACCAGCGGCGACCCGCCGAATGGCTGGGTTTGCCGGATCGCGGAGGGCGGGCCACTGGTGATGCTGACGAAGTCACGGCTGTAGCTGCCGGTGATGTACCCCTCGATCGCGTCACTGAGCCGCACACTGATGCGACCGTTGAACGAATAACGCTCCTGCAGCGGCTGGATTTGCCGGTACAGGTCGGTCAGATCGTAGGGGCACCCGACCCCGCGCGCACCACCAGTGGTGATGCTGTACGTCGGACGGGCGCAGTTGTTCAGGCCAAGGGCGGTGTAGGTGGCGAAGCTCTGGCCGGGATCGTTGATGACCGCCGCGCCGCCCGAGAGCGGGTTGTTGAGGTCGGATTGCGTGGTTCGCACCACATAGGCGGTGGGCGTGTTGGTGGTCAGGCCACCGTCCGCGGCGTTGTTGTCGTTGCCGCCGATCCGGGTCAGATCCTGCGTGTTGAACGGAAAGCCGCGGCTATGGTTCGAAACACGCCCGTCACGCTGGTATTCGGCATTGATGTAGGCGTTCCAGCCCTTGTCCTCATAATCGCCGATGCCCGCCGTCAGATAGGCGCGGTAATGGCTCGCGTCGCCGCGCTCGGCGATCCCGCCTTCGGCCAGGCCGTCGACGCCGGTAATGTGCTTCTTCAGGATCAGGTTGACCACGCCGCCAATGGCGTCAGCGCCATAGGTGGATGACGCACCGTCCTTCAGCACCTCGATCCGGTCGATCAGGCTGAACGGAATGGAGTTCAGGTCCACATAGGCGTTGTGGCCGTCATCGTTGATCGGGAAGTTCGCTGAACGAAGCCCGTCGATCACCACCAGCGTCGATGAAACGCCCAGGCCACGAAGCGACACGGCCGAACCGCCAGCCGAGAAGCCGCTCTGGAAGCCGGTACCGATGGAACCGGCGCTGTCGGCGGAAATGGAGCGGATCGCCTCGGTGGCTGTGGTGATACCGGCCTTGGCAAGGTTGTCGCTGGTCAGCACGGTGACGGGCGACGGGGTTTCGGTGTTGGTCCGGCGCAGCAGCGATCCGGTGACGACGACGTCGCCTCCTCCACCCTGGTCGCTGATGCCCTGGGGCGAATCAGGGGCGGTTTGCTGCTGTTCGATGTCGACTGCGGCCGGCGTCTGCGGCGCGCCAGACTGGGCGGGCTGAGCTGGCACGTCCTGCGCCAGCGCAGGCTGGGCGAGCATTGCCATCACGGACAGCGTCGCTGCCCCGCCAATCAAACGCGAACGAAATCCCGCTGTCGTCATTCACAATCCCCCTGGCTTCGCGGGTCAACGTGCGCCCGCTTCTCGAAGCCGCCGGGATGGTGGTTTCTTCATTGTCACTTGTAAACGGGCCCGAACCGGCCGCGTAAATAATCGCTACGCACTGATGCTGTGTTGCAACGAAGGGGCAGAATAGCTGGCATTTGGGCAGCGAAGCGGTGCCCAGCCAGGTCGCAAGAGGGCGAACAGTGGCCCAGCAAGGACGATGTTCAGACGGGCAAGTTGCCGGCGCCCCAAGCGATCTCGGTTGCGCGGGAAAGGGCCGGCTCTTACGAGCCGGCCCCCGTAACTCAGCGTCCGACCAGTTCCTTGGCCTTTTTGGCCGCGCGAGACACAAAGCTCTCCTCGGCCGCCTCGGCATCGGCCTTGGTCTTGAAGGCGGCACCTTCCGGCTCGGCTGGCGGGGCATAAACGGAGAAGAGCTTCAGCGGCTCGGACCCCTTGTTGATGATGTTGTGCTCGGCGCCCTTGGGGATCACGACCAGGTGGCCGGGCGCGACCTTGCTTTGCTGGCCATCAACGATCGCCTGGCCCTCGCCAGCGACAAAGAAGGTGGACTGGTCAGCCCGGTGCGTTTCCATCCCGATCTCCTCGCCCGGCAGGAGGCTCATCAGGACGATCTGGATCTGCTTGTCGAGGTAGACCTCCTTCTGGAAGAAGTCGTTTGCCTCGGCGAGCTTGTTCATTTCCTTGTTGAACACGGCCATCATTCTTCTCCTGTGTTAAGGATGGTGCGGCGGGGTGAACGCGCAGCGCGCGCGATGGAGCCGTCGCTGCCCGATGCGGCTTTCCCCGGCGCCTGCCCGCCCCTATATCGCGGCTGACCATGCAAACTGTTGCCCCCCTGCTACCCCCGGCCGACTGGCGCGATTTCCTGGCGCTGACCAAGCCGCGGGTGATGACGCTGGTGGTGTTCACCGGGCTTTGCGGCATGTTGGCCGCGCCAGTGTCGATCAATCCGGTGATCGGGTTCACGGCCATCCTGTGCATCGCTCTGGGCGCGGGCGCGGCGGGTGCGCTCAACCAATGGTACGAAGCGGACATCGACTCGCAGATGCGCCGGACCTCGGGTCGTCCTCTGCCGGCCGGACGCATGGAGCGGCAGTCCGCGCTGCATTTCGGTGTCGGGCTTGCCGCCTTTTCCGTGCTGCTGATGGAGCTCGCGGTGAACATGGTGGCCGCGGCGATCCTGACTGTCTCCATCCTGTTCTACGTCCTGGTCTACACCGTATGGCTGAAGCGTCGCACCCCGCAGAACATCGTGATCGGTGGGGCGGCAGGCGCCTTCCCCCCGCTGATCGGCTGGGCCGCGGCGACCGGCGACATCGCGCCTCTGCCATTGCTGCTGTTCGCGCTCGTGTTCCTTTGGACGCCACCGCACTTCTGGGCGCTCGCGCTGTTCGTGAAGACCGATTACGCCAATGCCGGCGTGCCGATGCTTCCGGTGGTGCGTGGTGAGGCGGTGACGCGCACCCAGATCGGGCTTTACACCATTCCCATGGCGCTTGCCGCCGTGTTGCCATGGCCGCTGGGGCTGACCGGCGCGATCTATGGCGTCATCGCCTTGGCCACCACCGCTGTGTTCGCGCTCATGGCGGCGCAGGTGGCGACCCGTCGCCAAGTGCCGGGCGACGCTATGAAACCGGAGAAGCGCTTGTTCGGCTATTCAGTTCTGTACCTTTTCGTCGTGTTCGGCGCTCTTGTGGCCGATCGGTGGTTCGCGTGACGCCCGACGACCGCGACCTGATTCGCCGGCGTCAGCGCGGGCGGGCTATCGTGATGGGCCTGCTGCTCGGGGCGCTCGTGGTCCTGGTGTTCGCGATCACCATTGCAAAGATCCGCACGGGGATGGCGTGACTCGATGACGCGCACCACCCGCACCCTGGTCCTATTGCTGGTCGGGATCGGCTTCATGTCCGGCCTCGCCTGGGCCAGCGTGCCGCTGTACCGGATGTTCTGCCAGGTCACGGGGCTGAACGGCACGACGCAGCGGGGCGATCAGGCGCCGGGCGCCGTCGATCGCCAGATCCGTGTCGACTTCGACACCAATGTCAGCCCCAAGCTGCCCTGGCATTTCCGGCCGGAGAACCCATCGGATACAGTGGCGGTCGGCGCGCGCGACATGGTGTTTTTCCTCGCCACCAACCGCGCCAACCACCCGATCACCGGCACGGCGACTTTCAACGTGACGCCGGCACAAGCGGGAAAATATTTCACCAAGATCCAGTGCTTCTGCTTCACGCAGCAGACGCTGAAGCCCGGTGAAACCGCGCGAATGCCCGTCATTTTCTATGTGGATCCGAAGATCCTGAAGGACCCGGACGCGGTCGACATCGACACGATCACCCTGTCCTATACATTTTACCCTGTGGATTCCGGCAAAACGCGCGGCTAGAGCGTTCAGCTGAAACGCTTACTGATCTACTGGGGAAGCCTCGCATGGCCGGCGCCAAGAACCACGACTATCATATCCTGCCGCCCGACATTCATCCGTTCCTGGTGTCCATGCTGTCACTCGGCACTGCGGCCGGGTTCATCGGCTGGATGCACGGCGGGCATACCGGGCCCGAACATGCCAATGGCATGGGCTGGCTGGCGCTCATCAGCGGCGGCCTGCTGATCGCAGCCGTGTTCTCCTGGTGGTCGAGCGTCATCCGCGAAGCGCACCATGGCGACCACACCCCCGTCGTCCAGCTCCATTTCCGCTATGGCATGATCCTGTTCATCGCCTCGGAGGTGATGTTCTTTGTTGGCTGGTTCTGGGCCTTTTTCGACTTTTCCCTTTTCCCGACCGCGATGAGCTTCGTCGACGGCCAGGTTGAGCGCGCCGCAGAGGGCGCCGCCGCCGTCGCAGCGCAGTGGCCGCCCAAGGGGCTGGAAGTCATCGACCCGTTCAAGTTCCCGCTGCTCAACACCATGATCCTGCTGACCAGCGGCACCACGGTGACCTGGGCACACCACGCGCTGATCCATGGCCAGCGTGGCGGTGAGAAGCGTGGGCTTTGGGGCCTGATCGGCGTTGGCGACCGCGACGGCGTGCTCAAGGGCCTGTGGCTGACCGTGATCCTGGGCGCGCTGTTCAGCTCCATCCAGGCGTACGAGTATGCCGAGGCGCCGTTCCCCTTCAAGGGCATCAACTATGGCGCGTCCTTCTTTATGGCGACCGGGTTCCACGGCTTCCACGTTCTGGTCGGCACCATCTTCCTGATCGTCTGCCTGATCCGCGCCTACAAGGGTGACTTCACGCCACGACAGCATTTCGGCTTCGAAGCCGCTGCCTGGTACTGGCACTTCGTCGACGTGGTGTGGCTGTTCCTGTTCGTCACCATCTACGTCTGGGGCGGCTGGGGCGCCCCCGTTCACGGCGCAGGCTGAGCTGAACATTCGGGTGGGCTGCACTCAGCCCACCCGTCCCCCTCGCGCTTTGGCATTGGCCCGAGCCGCCGAACGAAGTTGCCTGGATCCGGCGAGCCAGCAGGCAGTGCGGACGCTCCCAGGACCGTGCACTGGGCTACCCCCCTCTACGAGCCTTCTGTTCATCGACCGGCGGTCGCTCCGAGTAGTGGCGATCCGGCAGAGTTCCCGAACCTCCTCACTCTCCTCCGACCTGCTGAAGTGATGGAGCGGCCCTCATCGCGTGTCCGTTGCGCTCGAACTCCAGACCGCGGTGCGCTAGGGACTTCCCAGACATGAAACGCGTCCCGCTTATCCCGACTTTGCTGGTCACGCTCGCCGTCGCCGCGATGATCGGCCTCGGCTTGTGGCAGCTGCTCGACCGATTGCCGCAGAAGGAAGCCTTTCTCGCGCGGCTTGAACAGAACCCGGGGCGCCCGCCTGTCGCGTTTCCCCGCGGTCCCGACGATACGCTGCTGTTCCGCCGATCGAGCGGCTTTTGCCTTCCGCCTGTGTCGATCACCCTCGCGGGCGCGGGATCGGCCGGTTACCGGGCGATCGGTGCGTGCCGGACGGGCGCTGAAGGGCCGGGCATGCTGGTCCAGCTTGGCACCACGCGCGATCCCATGGCGAAGCCTGTCTGGAACGGCGGGCCGGTGTCCGGGTACATCAGCCACGCGCCCGACAGCCGCTCGCTGATCGAAACACTGGTCCGCCATCAGCCGCAACGCATGATGCTGGTGGCGGCGAGCCCCGCCGCCGGCCTGTCCGCCAATCCCGCTCCCGATGTTGGCGCGGTACCCAACAACCACCTCGCCTATGCCGGGCAATGGTTCTTCTTCGCCGCGATCGCCGCGATCATCTATGCACTGGCGGTTCGCAACCGCCTGCGCCCACCCGCGCCGACCAAGGCCTGAGTTCGCTTCGGCCTGAGCCGCCCTGGGTTGTGGCGCTGCGCCGGCCCGGCTAGGTCCGCTCGGATGCGCTATGTCAGCACCCGCGGGACCGCGCCGGCCATCGGCTTTCGCGAAGCAACCCTGACCGGGCTCGCCTCTGACGGCGGCCTGTACCTGCCCGACGCCTGGCCCACCATGTCGCCTGCCGAGATCGGAGCGTTGGCTGGGCTGTCCTATGCGGAAACGGCTGTCCGCGTCATGCTGCCCTTTGTCGGGGATGACCTGGCGGAAGCGGAGCTGCGGCAATTGTGCGAGGCAGCCTATGGCCGCTTCTCCCACGCGGCAGTCACCCCGCTCGTCCAGATCGATCACCAGCATTGGTTGCTGGAGCTGTTCCATGGCCCAACGCTCGCCTTCAAGGACGTGGCACTGCAACTGCTCGGCCTGTTGTTCGAGCGGTTCCTGGCGGGCACCAATCAACACCTGACCATTGTTGGCGCGACCAGCGGAGACACCGGCTCTGCCGCGATTGACGCGGTAGCGGGCCGTGATGGCGTGGACATCTTCATGCTCCACCCCGTCGGGCGCGTGTCGGACGTACAGCGGCGGCAAATGACCACCGTGCTCGCCCCCAACGTCCACAACATCGCGATCGAGGGCGACTTTGACACCGCGCAGGCGCTGGTCAAGGCCATGTTCAACGACCGCGCGGTCGCGGACCGGTTCAGCCTGTCGGCGGTGAACTCGATCAACTGGGCCCGGCTGATGGCGCAAGTGGTCTATTACTTCTACGCCGCGGTCCGTCTCGGCGCTCCCGAGGGGCGGGTCGCCTTCTCCGTACCGACGGGCAATTTCGGCGACGTGTTCGCGGGCTATGTTGCTAGCCGGATGGGGTTGCCGATCCAGCGACTTATCGTCGCCACCAACGTCAACGACATCCTCCATCGCGCCATCGCGTCGGGTGACTATTCCAAGGGCAGCGTGCAGCAGACCGCCACGCCGTCGATGGACATCCAGGTATCCTCCAATTTCGAACGCCTGTTGTTCGATGCCGGCGGGCGCGACGGTCGGGCGCTGGCGCAGCAAATGGCCGAGTTCGAGCGGACCGGCGTGATGCGACTGACCAATGCGCAAAGCGAGGGACACGCTGGATTGTTGTCGAGCGATCGCGTCGACGCCCACGCCATGACCGGCGCGATGCGCTGGGCCTTCTCGCAGGCCGGTGAAGTGATCGACCCGCACACCGCCGTCGCGCTTGCAGCGGCGCGGCGCGCCGGGCTCGATGTCCCAGTGGTGACGCTCGCCACCGCCCATCCCGCCAAGTTCCCCGACGCGGTGGAGCAGGCGACGGGCGGCCGCCCGGCACTGCCCGCCCGTGTCGGCGACTTGTTCGACCGCGAGGAGCGGTTCGTCACTCTCCCCGCTACCTATGATGCGGTGTCGGCGTACATCTGCGAACGCGCGGTGCCGTCCGCATGAAGCTTGAAGCATTGGTGGGCGAACCATGGCCCGATTACGGGCTGCTCGACTGCGGGAACGGCCGCAAGCTCGAACGCTATGGCCGATTTCGCTTCGTCCGACCGGAGCCGCAAGCGATGTGGGCGCCAGCGCACGCCGACTGGCAGGCGCCGCACTTGCGCCCTCATGCCGAGTTCGTGCCCGGTTCCGACGAGGAGGGAGGCGGTCGCTGGAACTTCGCCGAGCCCGTCCCGCGCGATGGTTGGCCGCTCCGCTGGCACGAAGCCCGCTTCACGGCGCAGTGCACCCCGTTCCGACACCTCGGCTTCTTTCCCGACATGGCGCCGGTCTGGGCATGGATGCGCGGGCAATTGGATGGGCATGACGCGCCCGAATGCCTGAACCTGTTTGGCTATACGGGTGTCGGCACGCTGGCGTTGGCCAGCCAGGGCGTACGCATGGTCCACGTTGATGCGTCCAAGAAGTCGGTCGAAGCGGCCCGCGCCAACGCGCAGCTTTCCGGCCTTTCCGACGCGCCCGTTCGCTGGCTGATCGACGACGCCGCCAAGTTTGTCAGCCGTGAGGTACGCCGCGGCCGCCGGTATGACGGTATCCTGCTTGACCCTCCCAAATATGGCCGCGGGCCTGAAGGCGAGATCTGGCGGCTCGAAGAGGATCTCGCGCCCCTCGTCGCTGATTGCCGCCGCTTGCTCGACGAGCGATCCCGCTTCCTGTTCCTGACTGTCTATGCGGTGCGGATGAGTGCGCTGGCGATCGGCGAACTGGTGCGCCAGGCCTTTGCCGACCTGCCCGGCACCGTGGAGGCAGGCGAGCTTGGCGTGCGCGAAGAAGCGCGCGGGCTGGTGCTTCCGACCGCAATCTGGGCGCGCTGGCAACGCTGAACGATCCCGCGCGTTAATGGTGTCACACGCAGGAGCGGTGTTGTGACAGACCAGACCAATCCCAAACCGGGTAATCCCAAGGTTGCCGACCTTGCCGCGGCCGGACGCGACCAGGATCCTGCCGCGCCCGCCGGGTCAGATGACCTGGCCGAGGGAGGGATCAAGGTAACGCGCGCGGGCGAAGGTTCGGGCGGTGACGCGATCGGCCTTTCCCATTCGCCTGCGGTTGGCTGACAACTCAGGAGATCCAATGATGACCGACTCCAGCAGGCCCGATGATCCCAAACACGACTGGATCGACCCAGAACGCCGCACGGGCGCCGTCACGGACGATCCCGACAGCTATTCCGGCCAGGCGTATACCCGCGAAGGCGAAGAAGCGCTCGGCAAGCAACTGCCCAGCGGCACCGTTACAAGCGATGCCGGCCTGAAACCTGACGTTGAGGAGACGCCGGGCGAGAGATGAGTGTTCACAGCGGCTTAGGGGGCCAGCCCAGCGCGATCAGGTCAAGGGGGCCGGCGCGCGGTTCAAGGCTCTCCCGACCGCGGTCGCGCCATTATGTCCATCACGGGCGTTGCTAGGCTGCCGCTAGTCCATGCCCGCGCGGACGGCAGCTGCCGCCACCGGCGGTGCGCCAGCCAAGTAGAGCAGGCTGACCGCGGCAAGCAGCTTCAGCGCCCCCGTCCCGTCTGTCACGGCACCCGCGCCGAAGATCAGCAGCGGCACTGCGAGCGGCAGCATCAGCAACCCGGCAAGCGCACCCGCCCCGCGCAGCCCGGCCGTCAGCGCTCCCGTCGCGACGGCCAGCGCCGCAAGCCCGGCAGTTCCGATAACAAGCCCTGCCTCCACCCGCACCAGCGTCTCTACCGAGAGGCCGAGCAGCCCCGCCGCGATCACGGCCGCCAGCATCAACGCGGGTGCAAAGCCAAGCCAATGCGCGGCGATCTTGGCCAGCATCACGCCCGGCAGGGGCACGCCACGCACGGCAAGCTGATCCAGCACGCCCGCTTCCAGGTCCGGCCCGACCAACCGCTCCACCGGGAGAAGCGCCGCGAGCAGCGCCGCAGCCCAGATCACGCCGCCGCCCACCCGCGCCAACAGCCTTGCATCGGGCCCGACGGCAAAGGGGAACAGCACCGCGACCAGCAGGAAAAAGACGACCGGCGTGACCAGACCGCCCCCGGTCCAGGCACGCCGCAGTTCGCGCGCCACCAGCGCCCGCGCGCCGACGCCACTCACAAACGCAACTCCGTCGCGCCGGGCAGCGACATCGGAATGTGCGTCGCCACCACCACCGCGCCACCATTCGCCCGATGGCTGGCGACCAGCGTCTCGATCACGTCGGTCGACTCTGCGTCGAGGCCGTTTATCGGCTCGTCGAGCAACCAAAGGGGCGCGCCGCTTGCGACCACTCGTGCCAGGTTGGCACGTTGACGCTGACCCGTGGACAGGAACCGAACCGGCACGTCGGCGAGTGCGAGCAGGTTCAGCGCGCGAAGCGCGTCCTCGACAGTGCCACCCCAGAAAGCGAGCGCGCGTTGGAGCGGCCGCTCCTCATCCAAGGCCAACCGCGCATCGGCCAGCGCGCTGGTCGACGCCGCCACGCGGCCCGCGACAGGACGGAGCAACCCGGCACACACGCGGATAAGGCTCGATTTACCCGCGCCGTTCGGGCCGGTGACCAGCGCAGCATCGCCCGGTCCGAGTGCAAGCGACAGGTCGCGCACCAGCTCGCGCCCGCCGCGTGCGACGGCGACCCTCTCGAGCAACAAGAGCTCTCCCAGCCCTTCACGGGCGGCGGCGGTCAATCCGCTTCGCTTTCCAGCGCGTGCATGTCGGCATCGCTAAGCCCGAAATGTTGGCCGATCTCGTGGATCGTGACATGACGCACCAGATCGTCCAGCCTCACTCCGGTCTCGATCCATTCATCCAGGATCGCGCGGCGATACAGGTGAATGCGGTCCGGCATCGCACCCGACGCCATGGACGATTTTTCCCCGATCGGTTGCCCATGGTATAGGCCGGTCAGGTCGAGCGGGTGCTCGACCCCGAGCGCGTTCAGCGTTTCCTCGTCGGCCCATTCTTCCACGATCAGCACAACATCGCCCAGGTGCGCGCGAAACGCGGCAGGAAGCCGCGCCACCGTGTCGCGGGCGATCGCCTCGATGGCGCCGGCATCGGGCGCACTGCCACCTTGTCCGCTCATCCGTGCTGGCATAGCGATAGGGCCAGGGAGGGCCAACACATGATCGAACCGTTGAACGAAACCGAGCGAGCCGATGCACTGGACGGCCTGCCCGAATGGGACTTCAACGATGCGCGCGACGCGATCACGCGGCAGTTGGTCTTTGCTGACTTCGTCGAGGCATTTGGATTCATGACTCAGGTCGCCCTGATCGCGGAGCGGATGAACCACCATCCCGAATGGTCTAACGTCTATAACAGGGTCGATATGACGCTCACTACCCATGATGCGGGCGGCCTGTCCTCGCGCGACATCGAGCTGGCCGAAGCTATCGATGCCATTGTCGGAGATTGACCGGCTTACTGCCGCCGCAACCTACATCAAGGCGACAGTGCTTATTCTTAACTAGTGATTACGATACGCACGGCCGAATACCCGTTCCACCCCGGCACAGGTTTTCCGCCGCGACGGCATCGAGGGCACATGACGATCGAACATCATCGTCAGGGAAGAACATGCTTTCGGCGCGAAGGCATCGCGAGTGCGCGCGGCCCTGCCGTGGGGACGAGAGGCGGTGCTCTGCCTCGGACGGCGAGGATTGCATCATGAGGGTGTCTCCACGCGACAAAGCCAGCCCAACGCCAGCGTTGTTACGGCTGGACGCCTTGAGTTCCTTGGATGACCGGTCGAAAGTCGCGATCGTTGAGGCTGCGTCGCTGTCATACCCCGTCGGCGCACGGCGTGAGCTTCAAACCGAAGGCCAGGCGATCCGGTCGCCCCTGCTGCTCCTAAACGGCTGGGCGGCGCGCGTCCGCGTGCTGCATGACGGGCGCCGACAGTTCATCAGCTTTGTGCTGCCGGGCGACATAATGGGCCATTACACCTACCCCGACCCGGTCGCGACGTCGACGGTGGTGGCGCTGACCGATGTACAAGTCTGCCCCCTTCCCGACAGCACCGAACTGCCTGATCTGGAGCGGGCC
The DNA here is from genome assembly GCF_014199305.1 of Sphingomonas aerophila. Lineage (GTDB taxonomy): Bacteria > Pseudomonadota > Alphaproteobacteria > Sphingomonadales > Sphingomonadaceae > Sphingomonas > Sphingomonas aerophila. Next base: position 96,832 of record NZ_JACIJK010000010.1, on the reverse strand, counting down.
TACTCGATCAGTGGCGCGCTGGATGAAGCGTGCCTGGTCGCGCAAATCATCCGTCTGGGCCGGTTCACGGCGCGCGAGCGTATCCTGGACCTGATCATCGAGCTTTTCGAACGATTGTCGCTGGCGGGATTGGTGGAAGGCAACAGCTTCGCCTTCCCCTTGACGCAGGAGATCACGGCGGACGCGCTCGGGCTGACCTCGGTCCATGTGAATCGCATGGTGCAGCAATCGCGTCGGATTGGCGAGCTTTGCTGGATTGCCGGCCAGATCACGCTGCCCGACTTGCCGTCGCTGCGCAGCGCCATTGATCGCTCCACGACGACGGTGCGGCCGTGGAGCGCATTGCCGCCCATGCCGGTTGCCCCTAGCCGGAACTAGGGCGCCCGATCACTGGAGTTATCGCCGGCTCCGCCGGCGCAGGGCATACGGAAACCAGCGGGCGGCAAAGCGCAGGCGGTGCGCCGTTTTGCCCACATAGGTGTGGACCGCCCGGCCATGAACTGCGCGCCATGCCGCCTTCGCGACTTCCTCCACGTCGGTCAGTTCCAACCCGGCGCCGGTCACACGGTCGCGGATCGTCCGGTTGCTACCCTCGGGCACCGTGTCGAGCAGCGGGGTTTCGATGAAGCTGGGAATCAGGCTACGGACCTTGATCCCTGCCCCGAACCACTCACCGTCCAGCGCCTCCGTCAGCGCTCGCACGGCGAACTTGGTGGCCGAATATGTTGCGAGCCCGGATGAGCCATAGATGGCCGACGCCGACGCGGTATTGAGCAGGCAGGATCCCGGCGTTTTGGCCAGGTACGCGTAACCGATCCGCGCTCCGTTGAGCACGCCGACGAAGTTGATCTCCACCGTGCGGTCGATCTCTGCAAAGCTTGCGCTGGCGAACGGGCCACCGGTGCCGATACCCGCATTGTTGTGCAGCACGTCGAGCCGACCGCCGCTGACGATCGTGAACGCGGCCAGGCTACGCTCCCACGCGTCACGATCCCGCACATCCATGACATATTGCTCGGCAGCGCCCGCCGGCAGCAATGCCGCCGTCTCCGCCAGGCCCGCCTCGTTCACGTCGGCCAGCCCGACCAGCCAGCCACGCGCGGCAAACAGGCGTGCGGTTGCCCGGCCGATACCCGACGCGCCGCCGGTGATGAAGATCGCCTTGCGCTCTGCCATGAAGCCCTCCCCTGTCCGGGCGACCCTAGAAGAACAGTTTGCGAATGGACAACCGTACGGAGCGGCCAAGCGGGTCGAGATAGCCCGGCTGTAGACTGACCGGCGTCGCCCCTGCCCCGTCGCGAACCGTCTGGCGCTGGTTGAACACATTGTCGAACGACAGCGATACCCGCGTACCGCGCAGGCAGGGTTGCTTGCGCAACAGGTCGATGCGGTTGCCCAGATCCGCGAACAGGCGGAGATTGGCGGTGGTCAGGCTCGAAAAGTCGAGTTGCGTCGGGTTGGCCAGCGTACCCCCATTGACGGTGGTGGCACTGCGGAAGTTGACGGACAGCCGTGCGCCGAGCCCGTTGTTCGAATATCCCGCCTGCCCTTCCAGCTCGTGACGCGACGACCCGCCCGACTGGCCGATCGCATCGCCGTTGAGCAGGTCGAGGAACGGCCCGCTGGTGCCGATGTCCACCCGGTCGGTGAAGTGCCAGGTGTGGTAAAGCGCGAACTGGATCCGTCCTCCGCCCGCGCCGCCGCGGCCACCAAAACCGCCGCCCCGGCCACGAAAACCGCCACCCCCAAAACCTCCGCCACCCGGACCGCGGCCGCCAAGGCCGCCACCCTCCTGTCCTCCGGCCTGTGGGGTCGCCCCTGGCTGACCAGTTTGCTGCCCGCTCGGCTGCTGTCCACCGGTCGCGCCGGCACGCCCTTGCCCGCCGGGGAAGCGAAGCCCTGCGAACGGGTTCGGCCCAGTCCCGGCGCGGAACGCCTCGATCTGCCTTTGCAGTTGCGACTTGATCGGGAACGACAGGTCAAAGCCATAGCGCAGCTCGGATCGTTCGGACCGCGCGAAGTTGATCGGTCGGGAATCAAGGCTCAGCAACTGCCCGTTCGCGTCGCGCACGAAACGCTGCGGAAATGCCGCCTCGATCGCGGCGGTGGGCGTTGGGAAGCCCGCAATGACGTTGTCGGTCCGCTGGCGGATGTAATTGGCGCTGAGTGTCAGCTCGGTGGTCTTCAGCGGCTTGGCCGTGACCCCGATCTTGGTGGTGTGGCGGTTGTCGGCGAGCAGGTCGGGATTGCCACCGCTGACCCGCGTGATGGTCGCCGTGGTGCCGCGAACATAGTCAAACACCCGCACGCCCGGCGTGACCACGGTTGGGTTGCCGAGTTGCCCGGCACCCGGCGCGTTCTCGTCGTCGGTATGGGATGCAATGATCCGCAACGCATCGATGGGCGACCAGTTGGCGCCATAGCCGACCGTGGTCAGCGTGCCGAAGTTCGACACCTGGTCGATGCCGAAATTGCCGTTCAGCGACAGGCTGCCGATCGCGCTCAGCACGCCGCGCGTGCGGCTGCTGATCGGCAGGTCGACATTGACCTGCCCCGATCCCACGTCACGCGACACGTCACCGCGCGTGACCAGCCCCGACCTGAAGGAGCGGCTGTTGAGGTCACTGGTGGTCGCGCCGATGCGGATGCTGGTCGTAACCGGCCCTGCGGGCAGGCTGAACGGCGATCCCGTCACTAGAGCGTCCAGGCCACCCTGCGATGTGAGCGAGTGCGCGCTGTTGGCGGGCAGCACGCCGACATTGCGCGCCGCCAACAGGGCATAAGGGTTGGCGAGCGGATCATCTGCCGCGACTCGCGCGCGGTAAGCGGACAAGTCGAAGCCGAGCTCGGTTACCGTATCGCTGGTCGTCCGGTCATAGTTCCCGGTCAGAGACCACAGCCACCCGCGCCCGAGCGCGCCGTTGGCGCTGGCGCCCAGATGTGCCGCGATCGACTGGCTGCTCTGGCGAAGTGGGTCGAACTCGCCGAGCGCGCGGTTGACCGTGACCGCGCCCGCAAAGGGATTGAATGGATTGCCGGCAGGCACCGGGATGCTCGCGCCGGCAAGGCCCTGCAGGCTGTCGGTGTTGGTCACCTCCAGCGTGCCATTCAGCGTCGCGCCAATTGTGCCCAGCGTGCGGGCGTACACGGCATTGGCGTTGAATTGCTGCTGGCTGGCAAGCAGCGAGCGGAACGCGCCCAGATCCCCGCTGCCCGTGCTGCCCGTTGCTGCCGAGAAATCGGCAAAGGTCGGCGTCCCGGTTGCCGCGGTCCCTGGCACCGGCGTCGTGGTGGCGCCGCCCAGCCGCGGATCGAGCGCTCCCGCGGCGGCGGTCACGGTGCCACCCGGCGAGAGCTGTCCCGATTGCTGAGTGATGCCCCGCTCCGCCTCGGTCAGGCCGGAGCTTTCCTGGTATTCCAGATGCAGGTTCGCGCGCCCCTGGCCGCGGATCGACAACAGGTCGAGTTCGGGATTGGCCTGGTTACGGCCCCCCTCCGTCGCGACGCGGTCCGCCAGTTCCACCGTTGCCGCACGGAAGCGGCGGCGCAGCACGAAGTTCACCACCCGCTGATCGGCGCGATAGCCATATTTCAGCGCGACCTCCTCCGGCAGAATGTCGACGCGCGCGATCGCCTCCGTCGGCAGGTCGCGGATCTCCTGAACGCCTGAGATGCGCCGGCCGTTGACCAGCACCACCGGGGCACCGCCCGATCCGCGCCCGCTGCGCGTTTGTGGCGCAAGCTCGTTCAGCAGGTCCGCGACCGAACTGACCCCATAGGACCGGATGTCCGCCGGCCCCAGCTGCTCTTCGGGAGGAATGTCGCCGATCACGGCGCCGGGCAGCGTACGCGTGCCGCGAACGATGACGTCCGGCTCCTCGGGCGTGTCCTCCGCCTGCGCGGCACCCTGTTGCGCCTCGGGCGGGGTCGCGGGGCCATTCTCGGCTGCTGGCGCGGATGCAGCGGGGTCCTCCTGGACCACCGGCGCAGCGGGGGCTGGTGCCGGCACGGGCGCTGGCGCTTGCTGCGCCGCTGCTGCCTGGCTCACGGCAAGCGCCGCCAGTCCGATACCCCAGAATGCCATGATGTTCCTGCCCTGTTACTCAACGAACCGCGTCACCTAGCCGCGATTTGTCGCAAGACTATGCCGACCCAGGGTTCACCTGTGCTGAACGCGTCACGCCAGTGTCTTGAGCGCCACCGCTGGGTCAGCCAGCACCGACCGATCGGGCGTGGCCCCGTTCACGACCAGCGCACGCCCGCCCACATAATCACGCGTCGCGTTGATGCAGTCGAGCGCGACCACGCGCCCTTCATGCAGGTACACGACCGAAAAGCTGCGCGTGGCGGGATCGCCGCGCAGCACGGTCGCGTCATAACCGACGGACAGGCCCACCGTTTGCAGCTTCAGGTCGTACTGGTTGGACCAGAACCAGGGCACTGCGTCATAGGGGGCCTCGCTGGCACCGGCGATCAGCTTGGCGACGCAGGTGGCCTGATCGGTCGCGTTCTGGACGGACTCGATGCGCAGGGTCGCCCCTCCGGCCCAGCGGCTCGGCCGTGCGGCACCATCGCCGATCGCGTACACGTCAACCAAGGTCGTGCGGCAATGCGCGTCGACCACGACCCCGCCGCCCGCCGCTTCGGCCCCGGCAGCCAAGAGCGGGGCCACCACAGGCTCGATCCCGACGCCTATGATGACCAACTCGCACGTCAGGAGTTCGCCATCCGCCATGCGCACCCCCGTCGCGCGGCCATCTTCCTCGACAATGCTTTCCACGCCGGTCCCAACGCGAAGATCGACGCCCTGCGCACGATGCTCAGCTTCGATGAAGCGCGACAGATCCTCGCCGGCGACCCGCGCCAGCACGCGCGATTGCGCCTCCACCAGCGTCACCGCCTTGTCCAGCTTGCGCAACACCGCCGCCGCTTCCAGCCCGATATAACCGCCGCCGATCACCACGGCCTTGGTGACGCCGGGCAACTCACCAATCAGGCGGTCGACATCGGCGCGCGTGCGGATTGCATGCACGCCGACCGCGTCATGCCCGTCACAGGTCAGGCGCCGCGGTGATCCGCCCGTTGCCCAGACCAGCTTTCGATACCCAAAGGTTTCGCCACTTTCGGCCGACACGGTGCGTGCGTCGGAGTCCACCGATACCGCGCGCCGGCCCGGCAGCAGAGTTATCGCGCGTTCCGTCCAGAAGCTGGCGGGCCGGATCAGCAGCCGCTCCCACGGCTTTTCGCCCGACAGATACTCCTTGGAGAGCGGCGGCCGCTCGTAAGGCAGTTCGGGCTCATCGCCGACCAGCCCGATCGTGCCCGCAAACCCCACCTGGCGCAGCGCGATGGCACAAGCGGCGCCACCATGGCCCGCGCCGACGATCAGGACATCAAAGACAAGGGGTAGCGGCTCGTTCATTCCCGAGCCGCTACCCCAAGCAAGGTAACCCTGCCAGCGATTTGCCCCAGCGTCAGGCCGGGGCAGAACGCACGATCAATGGCTTGCCGTTTCGCCTTCCGCGCGAAGCGACACATATTTCAGGGTGATGTTCGGAATATTGTCCGCAAACCACTGCGCCGTGCGCTGCTCTTCGGTCAGCGACTGACGAAGTGCCGACACGGTGTTGGCAAAGCCCGCCTCCGCCAGCGCGATCAGCGACGTGTAGGCCGCCATTTCGAAATTCTCGAACGCCTGGTTCGCGAAGCTGTTCTTCAGGATTTCGTCGGGCGCGGGCAGGTGGGCAAGCGCGGCCATGTTTCCCGTGAAGCTTAGCACCGCGTCCTTCAGGCTCGACGGAGTTTCACCAAAGCCCTGCAGGATCGTATCGACGCGCTCGATCTGCTGTTCGGTTTCCACGCGGTGTCGGCGCAGCATGTCGGCCACTTCCGGATAATTTTCCAGGTGGTCGAGCTGCCGATCAATCAGCGACAGCGCCTGATGCTCGACACCATGCACATTCTTCAGGCCGGTAACGAAAACGGACTGCAACACGTCGGGGGAATAGCTTGCCATTGTAGATCTGCTCCTCAGGCTTGGCTGATGTCGATGGGGGCGCCGTTCTGCGCATCGGCGGTTTCGCCGCGGCCACGATCGCTGGGGGAATGCTTGGCACCGGGCTCTTCCGAGCGACCAAGGTCGAATTCGGCGCCTTCGGTGAAGTCGGCGCCACGATTGCCGGTCCCGCCGCTATTCTCGTCGAGCGTAGGGTCGCGGGTCTGGCTGGCCGCCTCGCCCTTGCCGCTGTTATCGCGCATCGGATCGTCTCCCTTGCGCGGCTCAACGCGCTGGAGCGAAAGGCGTTCACCGTCCCGGTCGATATTCCCGTTCGATATGGCCGCGCAGCTCGTCGGGCCAAAAGTAAACGGGGCGAAGCGCGCCGGTCGCGTAGCGCGTGGCCTGATCGTTGAAGTGGGGTGAGGCAGGGTCGCCGCTTTCGCCGCCCGCCGTCACCGCACGCGCCCGCACCCGGGGGCCGAACTCCACCGCCGCGACAAAGCTGTTGCCGCTGGTGCCGTAGTAGCGCCGGGTGCCCGGGTAACGCTTCCCTCCAAACGAGGCTAGCGTGCCCCACTGCGCCGACGGGAAGCCGACCGGGAGCGACGGCTTGTTGTCATCAAATCGCTGGACGATGGCGCCGTCGTTGCGCTGGAACCGGTTTATCTCGCCCCAGGGCACTTGCCAGCGACCGAAGTCGGCGTTGAGCCGCGCCACGGCACGCGACAGCACCGCGAGCTGCACTTCGTCCGGCGCAGCGGCTGCCATGTCGAACCGCGCCAGGCTTCGCGCGCCGCCACCGCCGGTCGCCTCGAACAGTTCCTCACCCCAGAACACCGCCAACGAGGTCGCGGTCGACTCAGTGCCCCAGCGACGGTCCCAGTTCTTCAGCAGCATGACTGGCTGCGCCAAGGCGGCGCGACGCGGATCAGAGGGTGCAAGCGTGGCCCATGCCGCCGTCAGTCGTGGCAGCAGGATGTCGAAGGCCGGCAGGCGCGTGTCGAACGCAGCACCGACGAGTTTGTCCAGCGTCCAGGGGGACGGCGCTGTCTTCTGAAGAAGTTCCAGCGCATGCAACGTTCGGGCATTGCGGCCAACCTGGTCGAAATACCCTGGATAGGTCGCCTGGTTGATGCTGCCCGCGCCCGCAGCGCTCCAGGGTGCGTCGTTGCTGTTGTACGCCCATCCGCTGCTGGGCTGAACCGCCTGCGGCAGGCTCGAAAGGCTGTGCAGCCCGTGCCAGCCCGTTGCCGGGTCGCTGCCGTCGACGGGCCTGGTATAATCAAATCGCGCATCGCGTACCGGCATGAACTGCGGCATCAGGAACGCGATCTCACCTTTCCGGTCCGCGAACAGCGTATTGTTCGACGAGTTCGCCTGCAGGCCCGCGACCTTGGTATAGCCCGCAAGATTGCGCGTTTTCGTGCGCAGGAAGCTTTGTTCCAGCGCTGCCAGCGGACGGTTCATCAGCGCCGTCGCAATCCAGCGTCCGCCTTCGGCGCGCGTGATCGGCCCGTGATGGGTCGCGTAGGTCGTGAAGGTGCGCAATCCGACCGAGCCATTGCCACGACGAAACCGGATGGTCACCGCGCGCGTGGTCAGTCGCCGCTGCTCCTGGCCATAGCGATACCGGCTGCCCGTCACATCTTCCGCGAACTCGTCGACATTATCGACACCGCTCGACGTGTGCATCCAGCCGGCGTCCGGATTCCAGCCCTGATAGATGAAGAACTGGCCCCAGGTTGCCGCGCCATACGCGTTCAGGCCCTCGCCACTCGTCACCTGCTGCTCGGCACGGAAGAAGAAGCTGGTGTGCGGGTTGATCAGCAGCAACGCGTGGCCGTCCCGCGTCCGCGCCGGCGCGATCGCGATGCCGTTTGATCCCTTTGGCTCGTGGAAAATGCGACCGCGCTCGTCGGCGGTCCACGCAAGCTGCCGCCCCTCGTAGAAAGAGCGCAACTGCGTCAGCGGCACACGTTCGATGTCACCGCCGATGCTGCCCTCACTGAAAGCGAGCGGCATCCAGGGCTCGAACCGGGTCAGCACGCGCGGATGCACGGTCGGATGCGTCTGAAGGTAGAGGTTCAGCCCGTCCGCCCAGCCCTGGCACAGCTTGCGCAGCCAGGCGGGGGCGCGGGCATAGTCGGCCTTCAACCGTTCGGGGTCGTTCCACAGCCTCTGGCGCAGGTCCGCCCAGATCGCCCCCTCCCCGTCCGCCTCCGCCGTGCGGCCCAGCGCGGTCAGGTAATTGGCCTCGATCCGAGGGAAATCATCCTCGGCCTGGGCATAGATCATTCCGAATACCGCGTCGGCGTCGGTCTGTCCGCGAATGTGCGCGATGCCCCAGTCGTCACGGGCAATGGTCACGCTGTCGGCACGGGCCCGCAGTCGCGCGCCCTCAGGGTCCGGTGCAGCCGACAACAGCAGCGGCGCGAGCAGCAGCAACCGCCTCATCGCCGGGTAGCCCGGTGAATCTTCAGTACGCGATCCGCATCGGCTAGATGAAGCCGTTCCACCATCTGTCCATCCAGCCGGATCACGCCGCGCTCCTCTCCTTCAAATGCGGCAACTATCTTGCGCGCCCATTCGACCTCTGCCTCGTCGGGCGAGAAGACGCGGTTGGCGGGGTCGATCTGGCTCGGGTGGATCAGTGACTTGCCGTCAAAGCCCAGGTCGCGACCCTGTCGGCATTCCGCCTCCACCGCATCCGGGTCGCCGATCACGTTCGATACCCCGTCCAGCACCATGAGCCCTGCAGCCCGGCCGGCGATCACGATGTGCGATAGTGCCGGCAACAGGGCCGTGCGGTCCGGTCCCGGTCGGCAGCGAAGTTCCTTGGCAAGATCATTCGTGCCCGCGACCAGCACGGCGAGGCCCTGCCCGGCATCGACGATCCGTGGCAGGTCGAGCACGCCACGCGGCGTTTCGATCATCGCCCACAAGGCCGGGCGATCGCCCAGCGCGCCGCGGGCCTGCGCCAGCGTATCGGGCGATGACAGCTTGGGCAGCAACACCGCATCAATCCCGCTGCCCACGAGAGCGGCGAGGTCCGTGGCGCCCCACTCCGTCTCGACCGCGTTCACCCGCACCACGATTTCGCGATGACCCCAGTCGCCCTGGCGCACCGCTTCAACAGCGGCCGCTCGCGCCTCGGCCTTGGCGTCCGGCGCGACCGCATCCTCCAGGTCCAGGATCACCGCGTCGCAATCCAGCCCCCGTGCTTTCGCGATCGCACGCGGGTTTGAGGCTGGGAGAAACAAGGCGCTGCGGCGGGGTCGAGACATGAAGGGGTTTGTCACTGCGCGCCCTGCACAATGCAACCGCCCCCGGCGAGTTCGGCGCCCGAACACGACCTGACTACCGGCGCGTCGCGCCTTGTCAGGACTGAACTCAGGCCTACGCCGGCGGAACACAGGCGTGCAGGGCCCGTTTCCGCCCACGATGCCCGATGACTTCCTTATCTTCACTCCCGACGACGTGGACCTTGCACGCTCGCCGCTTCGCCGTGGCATTGCCGAGCCTACCTTCGTGCTCGGCGCGTTCAATCCGGGTTTCACTCGCCTGCCCACAGGCAATCTGCTGCTGATGGTACGGGTGGCCGAGGCCTTGTCGGAGCCGATCGACGGGTCCCATGTCCGGGCCATCCGCTGGACGCCCGACGGCTATGTGCTCGACCGCCATTCCCTTGCCGGAGTCGATACGCGCGATCCCCGCCAGTTCGAACTGCGCGGCCTGGCTCACCGGATGCTGGGGCTGACCTCGCTCTCCTGGCTGTTGCCCGTGGAGCTGTCTTCCGATGGCCGCTCGGTGGTGGCCGTTCACTATGAACGCGCCATCGAACCTGCCGCGACCTGGCAGGACTATGGCGTCGAGGATGCGCGGATCAGCCTGATCGACGGCCGCTACTACATGACGGAATGTTCCGTGTCGGCGGAGCGGCACTGCACCGCGCTCCACACCAGCGGCAACGGCCTTGACTGGCAGCTCCAGGGGATCATCCTCGACCATCAGAACAAGGACATGCTGTTTTTCCAGGGAAAGGTCGCGGGCAAGTTCGTCGCGCTGACCCGGCCACTGGGAGAGGTCTATTTCGCGTATCCCGAGGACGCTCCATATGTCGGCGGCCCCTCGATCAACCTCGCGACCTCCCCCGACGCGCTGCACTGGAAGCCGATGGAAGCGCCCGGCATCCGCGCGCGAAAAGGGTCGATCAGCGCCATGAAGGTCGGCGGCGGCACCCCGCCCGTCCAGACCAACGATGGCTGGCTTCACATCTGGCACGGTGTGGAGCGGCGCGAGACCGTCGGCATTTATCGCAGCTTTTGGGCGCTCCACGACCGGGATGATCCGGGACGCGTGCTCCGCATCGAGGACGACACGCCGCTGATCGAGGCGAACCCCGCGTTGACCGCGTCGATGGCCGACCGGCTCTACCTGCCCACCCCGGTCGTTTTTTCAACCGGGATGGTCGACGCCGGAGACGACTGGATCGTCGCATCAGGGGAGGCCGACCTCGCGTGCCGGATCACCTATGTTCCCAGGTCCCGCTTTGCCTAGGAGTCCCGCCCCCGGGTCGTCGTGACGCCGCGGCACAAGGAAAGAAGCCATGACGAGCCAGCCCGGCAGCACCGCCGACCAACCTGGTGCATCAAGCGGGGATCAGCCCGAGCTGACAGCCGATCATTGGTGGCGGTCGGGCACGATCTACCAGATCTATCCACGCTCGTTCCAGGACACGAACGGTGACGGCATCGGCGATCTGCCGGGCATCACGGCGCGCCTGCCCTACCTTGCCGACCTGGGCATCGACGCGATCTGGATCAGCCCGATCTTCCCATCCCCCATGGCTGATTTCGGCTATGACGTAGCGGACTATATCGGCATCGACCCGCGATTCGGCACGATGGCCGACTTCGACCGGCTGGTCGAAAGCGCCCACGGGCTCGGGTTGAAAGTGCTGCTCGATTTCGTGCCCAACCACTCCTCTGACCAGCACCCCTGGTTCCGGGAAAGCCGTTCCTCGCGCACCAATCCCAAGCGCGACTGGTATGTCTGGCGAGACCCGGCACCGGACGGCGGCCCGCCCAACAACTGGATCAGCGACTTTGGCGGCCCGGCCTGGGAGTGGGACGAGGCGACGGGCCAATATTATTCACACGCCTTCCTGCCGCAGCAGCCGGACCTGAACTGGCGCAACCCCGAGGTGATCGAGGCGATGCTTGCCGCGATGCGCTTCTGGTATGAACGCGGGGTCGACGGCTTTCGTATCGACGTGCTCTGGCACATGGTGAAGCACGCCGAGTTCATCGACAATCCGGTCAACCTCGACTGGCAACCCGGCATGGGCGACATGTTTCGCGTTCACCAGACGCACTCGACCGACCAGCCCGAGGTACACGAGATCGCCGCCCGGATGCGGGCCCTCGGCGACGAATTTGGCGCGCTGCTGATCGGGGAAATCTACCTGCCCTTCGATCGGCTGATGACCTATTACGGCTCAGCCGACGCGCCCGAGGTGCAGTTGCCCTTCAACTTCACGTTGATCGACGCGCCATGGAACGCCCGCGCTCTGCATCAACTGATCCTGGATTATGAGGCGGCGTTGCCCGCCGATGGCTGGCCCAATTGGGTGCTCGGCAACCATGATCGCCCTCGCATCGCGACCAAGCGGGGCGAGGCCCAGGCGCGTGTCGCGCAGATGCTGCTGCTCACGCTGCGCGGGACGCCGACTCTCTACTATGGCGACGAGCTCGGCATGACGGATGTCGCGATCCCGGCGGATCAGGTTCAGGACCCGCGTGAGCTGCGCGAGCCCGCCATCGGCCTTGGCCGCGATCCGGTCCGCACGCCCATGCCATGGGACGCAAGCGAGAACGCCGGCTTCACCATCGGTACGCCCTGGTTGCCGCTCGGCCCCGACTGGCCGGCGCGCAACATCGCCGCGGAGCAAGGGGACCCGCGATCGATGCTGTCGCTGGTGCGCCATCTCCTTCGACTTCGCCGTTCAAACCCTGCCCTTGCCACAGGCGACCTTCGACTCCTCGATGCAGAAGCCAATGTCCTTTCGTACCGCCGTGGAGAGGACGTGCTCGTCGCGCTCAACCTCGGCAACGCGGACGCGCCGCTGACGCCGCCGCCTGGTGAGTGGCACCCCGTCGCATCCACCCTGGCAGCGCTTCCGCCACCCGTTGCCGGCCCTTTCACGCTCCGACCGAACGAAGGGCTGGTCTTCATCGCCGCGCCCTGACCGGTGTTCTGCGACAGGCCGCAGCCCGTGGACACAAAGAGGTTGGCGATAGCCGCCATCAACGCCAAAGCCGGCCAATGAAGATCGCGATGCTTGCCCCGATTTCGTGGCGCACCCCGCCACGGCACTATGGCCCATGGGAGCTGGTCACGAGCCTTCTGACCGAAGCGCTGGTCGCCAAGGGGATCAATGTGACGCTGTTTGCGACGCAGGACAGCATCACCGCCGGCACGCTCGCCGCGGTGGTGCCAGCCGGCTATTCGGAGGATCCCGCCGTCGATGCCAAGGTCTGGGAATTTCGTCACCTGGCCCATCTGTTTGATCGTGCTGGCGAGTTCGACCTGATCCACAATCAGGCGGATTTTCCCGCCCACGCCTTTTCGCACCTGGTGCCGACGCCGATGGTGACCACCATCCACGGCTTCTCGTCCGACCGCATCCTGCCGATGTACAAGCCCTATGAGGACAGGGTGCATTATGTCGCGATCTCGCAGGCCGACCGCTCGCCGCAACTTCGCTACGCCGCCACGATCCACCACGGCATCCCGATCGTCGACTTCCCGTTTGATCCGCAGGGCAGCGAGGACCTGTTGTTCTTTGGCCGCATTCACCCCGACAAGGGCGCCCGCGAGGCGATCGACGTCGCCAAGGCAACCGGACGGCGGCTGCTGATGGCCGGTATCGTCCAGGATGAGGGCTATTACCGCGAGCAGGTGGAGCCGCTGATCGACGGGGATCAGATCCGCTATGACGGCCCGCTCGGTGGGGAGGCGCGGGTGCGGGCCCTGGGCGGGGCGAAGGCGCTGCTGCACCTCATCAACTTCGATGAGCCATTCGGGTTGTCGGTGGCCGAGGCGCTCGCTTGCGGCACGCCCGTGATCGCCACCAACCGGGGCTCGATGCCCGAGTTGATCGGGCATGGCGTCACCGGATTTCTGGTCAACAACAGCGCCGAAGCGATCGAGGCCATTGGGCAATTGGATGGCATCGACCGGGCTGCCTGCCGCCGGGCCGCCGAACAGCGCTTCAGCGTTGATCGCATGGCTGACGAGTATCTGGCGCTCTACCGGCGCATCCTCGGCTGACGTGGCGCGTTCTTCCGGCCCAAGGAGAGCGTATCATGACCGACCACAAGAAGAAGGGCGACTTCCACAAGACCAGCAGCCACGGCGATGTCGGCGGCAACAAGAAGCAGGATAATCCTAACAACACCGACAGCCGCAACAACAACCAGAACGCGGGTCACGGCGGCCACAAATAGCCCAGCCGCGCGATCTCACTGGCCGGCGGGCGGCACCCGTCAGCGCTCCTCGGCGCTGACCAGCAGCTTGTCGATCCGCCGGCCGTCCAGGTCGATCACCTCGAATCGCCAGCCCTGAAGGCTGAAATACTCACCCTCGTCCGGCAGATGCTTCAGCACGTCCAGCGCCAACCCGGCAACGGTGGCGAAGTCGCGGTCCTCGTCCAGGTCCAGCCCCAGACGCTCAGCCAGCAGGTCGGCCGCGGCTGTCCCTGCGACCAGCAGTGACCCATCCTCCCGCTCGACAATCGCCGGCGTTTCGTCCGGGTCCGCGTCCGAAGCAAAGGCCCCCGCGATCGCCGCGAGCAGATCCGCCGGGGTCACGATCCCTTCAAAATGTCCATATTCGTCATGGATCAGCGCCATTGGCACTTCAGCCTCCCGCAGGGCGGTCAAGGCATCCATCGCGTCGATCTGGTCGATCACGACCGGTGCCTTGCGCATCAGGCGACGCAGGTCGAGCGGCTCGCCCCGGAACAACGCGGTGGCGATGTCACGTGCCTGCACGACGCCAACCACCGCGTCGATGGAGCCATCACACACCGGCAAGCGCGTGTGCGGCGTGTCCAGCAGGGACGCCCGAACGCCTGCCTCGTCCAGCGTGCAATCCAGCCAGTCGACCTCCGTTCGCGGGGTCATCACCTCGCGCACCGGACGATCCGCCAGCCGCACCACGCCCGAGATGATCGAGCGTTCATGCTCCTCGATCACGCCCGATTTCGACGCTTCCGCGACGACGAGGTGGAGTTCCTCGGCCGTTACCTGATCCTCCGCCTCGCGTTTCAGCCCGAGCAGCCGAAACAGCGCGCCGCTGGTTGAATCGAGCAGCCATACGATCGGCGCCGTTCCAATCGACAACCAGCGCATCGGCAGCGCCATCGCCGCCGCGATCGGCTCTGGGTTGCGGAGTGCGAATTGCTTGGGAACTAGTTCGCCGATCACCAGCGATGCAAAGGTCGTGACCCCGATCACCAGCGCGAAACCAAGCGTCTCGGCAGTGCTCGGCACAAAGCCAAGCCCCTGCAGGCGAATGGCCACGGGGCCGCCCAGGCTCGCGCCCGAATAAGCGCCCGAGATGACGCCAATCAGTGTGATGCCGATTTGCACGGTGGACAGGAACTTGCCGGGATCGGCAGCAAGCTCGATGGCAGTGCGCGCACCGCGGCTTCCGGCCCGGGCAAGCGCCTCCATCCGCGCCTTGCGAGCGGAAACGATGGCGAGTTCGCTCATCGAGAACACACCATTCAGCGCAACCAGCGCGAGAATGATGAAAACGTCAGTCCAGGGGAAAGGAGGTGCCATTGGCTTGGGAAGCATCCTTGCCCGAGCATGGCGGACGAGGCAACGCCCTTCGCGGGATCGGTGCGCGTCCGGAACAATCGCACCGCCGTTTCGGTTTTCCCGAACAAAAAGGAGGAATACTCGATGTTGCGTACCAAATCCGTTGCCGCCGCGGCCCTGTTGGCCCTGCTTGGCACGACCACGGCCTGTACGACCGATCCCCAGACGGGCGAACGGCGGATCAGCAAGACCGCCATTGGCGGCATCGGCGGTGCGCTAGGCGGCTATCTGCTGGGCGACCTGGTCGGTGGACGGCGCGATCGGACGGAGAAGCTGGTGGGCGCGGGTCTTGGCGGCCTCGCTGGCGCAGGTATCGGCGCGTACATGGACAAGCAGGAGCGCGACCTGCGCGCCCGCACCGCTGGCACCGATGTTCAGGTGATCCGCCAGGGCGACAACCTGGTACTCAATATCCCGTCGGGCATCACCTTCGCCTATGACAGCTCGGACGTGCAGCCGCAGTTTCGCCGGACGCTGGATCAGGTCGCCGGCACGCTGTCGCAGTACAACGAAACCTTTGTCGACGTGTACGGCCACACCGATTCGACCGGCAGCGACGATTATAATCTCGGCCTGTCGCAACGGCGCGCGACGGCAGTCGCCGATTACCTCGCCGGGCACGGCGTCCAGACCGCCCGGATTGCCACCCGTGGCTATGGCGAAACCCAGCCGATCGCGTCCAACGACACCGACGCGGGCCGTGCAGCCAACCGCCGCGTGGAAATCAAGTTGGTGCCGATCACCCAGGCCGACGTGCAGGGCTGATCCATCGCGCCCGGCCGGCTGGAATGCCGCGCCGGGTGCCTCTCATCATCGACGAGCGGTGAAGAAGTCCCGCAACAGCGCTCCGGCCTCGGCTTCGCCTATCCCCGAATAGATCTCCGGCCGGTGATGGCAGGTCGGCTGACCGAAGAAGCGGGGCCCATGCTCCACGGCGCCGCCCTTGGGATCGGGGGCGCCGTAATAAAGCCGGCTCACGCGGGCATGGGCAATCGCCCCCGCGCACATCGCGCACGGCTCCAGCGTCACCCACAGGTCGCAATCTTCCAGCCGCTCGCGCCCCAACCGGGCCGCACCTTCGCGTATCGCCAGCATCTCGGCATGGGCCGTCGGGTCGCACAGCGCCCGGGGCGCATTGGCGGTCAGCGCGATGACCTGCCCCCGGTGGACCAGTGCCGCACCGACAGGCACTTCCCCCGCCGCTGCCGCGTCACGCGCAGCGGCCAGCGCCATCTTCATCGGCTGAGGCAAGGGAAACATGGCCCCGCTCTTGGCCGGCGGGGCCCGGGTCGTAAAGCTATTGCGCCGGCTGGGCGGTGTTCCCGGCCTTTTCAACGTTGATGCGGGGAACCTCCACCGTCTTCTTTTCCGATCCTACCGTCACCTTCCCCATGTCCGCGCGGAACTCGGGCGCCTGCACCACGGCCGAACGAGTCTGGTCGATGCTGAGCATCCCCGTCATCAGCAATCCTGCGACGATCAGCAGCCCCAGGCCAAGCAATACCAGAATCACGCGCATCGCTTTCAAGCCTTCCCTAAAACGGTTCGTGCCCGTAACAACGCCGTCATCCGGGGCAAGTTGCACGCCAACGGTTGACCTTTGCGCACCCGGTCGGTAGGGGCGCAGCCTTTCCGTCCAACGACGACCAGGATCAACAGTCATGTCGCGCATCTGCGAGCTGACCGGCAAGGGCCGGCAGGTGGGTAACAACGTTTCCCACGCCAATAACAAGACCAAGCGGACCTTCTTGCCCAACCTGCAGAATGTCACGCTGCTGTCCGACGCTCTCGAAACCAGCGTGCGCCTGCGTGTGTCGACGCACGGGCTTCGCTCCGTCGAGCACAATGGCGGCCTGGATAACTGGCTGGTCAAGACGTCCGACGACAAGCTGTCGCTGCGTTGCCGCCGGCTGAAGCGCGACATCGTGAAGAAGCTTGCTGCGGCCGAGCCCGTCGCCGCTTAAGCTGACGCGTTCCTGATACAACGGCCTGCCACCTTCGGGCGGCGGGCCGTAGTCGTTTGAGCGATCATCGATCTAGCGCAGGCGAAAGCGCAGCAGCAGCGTGCGCTGGAGCACCGGTGTGCGGTTGTCGTCGGAAACGAGCCAGATCACCGTGTCCGCGCCCTCCTGGGTGGCTGTGATCCCTTCGAAGTTGTCGTGGACCAAGGGCGCGTCGAGTTCGGCGAGCAACGCCCCCTTCACAACGGCTCCCGGCCGAACTGCACCGGCCGGCACCAGCACAATGCGGTTGTGAAACCGGAATGGCGCGTCGAATGCGCGCTCCAGGACCAGCAACCGCCCGTCTGGCAGCGCCGCGGCGTCCGCAACATCGAACTTGCCCTCCGCGATGTAGGTGAAGCGGGCAGGCTCCCGTCCGGGGTCGACCGGATCACCCGCCCAGATCAGCCCCTGTCGCGCCTGACCGCGTCCACCGCGCGCGCCCCATGACTTTGCCGGCGGCCTTGCCGATTCGCTGATCGAGACGAAGCGTCCGTCCGGCAGCCGCACCAGCGATTCGGGCCCACCCGCATCGGGCCACTTCCGCATGGCCACAGGCCTGACCGCGCCATCGCTGCGTGCGAAGCCCGGGGCAAAGCGCATGATCATGTTATACTTTTCGAACCCGACCCACAGCCGCCCCGTCGCAGCGTCGAAGGCGAGCGATTCGCTGTCACGGTCAACTTTGTCCCACCCGATCCCGGGCCCGTCAGGCAAGTTGGCGAAGGCAGGTGCAATCACCTGACCGTCCGCGGCACGCGTGAAGGCAACGACGTTGCCGCCGTCGCTGAGCAGCGTCACGCGCCGACCCGCTACCAGCAGCGCCGAAAATCCACCAGAGGCCGGGTCAGGGCTGGTCAGTTCGACGCCATCCAGGAAATCGAGCGCTCCCAGCCGATTGTGCGCCGGGTCGGCAGGATCGAGCGCAATTTCACGCGCCTTCACCTCCGCGCGACGCCCTAACAGGCGAAGGCGCGCCTCACCGGTCCAGCCAGGCACGATTGCGAGCACCAGCGCCGTGACAAGAAGCAGGGTTACCGGGCGACGCATGGCGCCTTCTAGGGGCGACGCCCGGCCTCGCCAGCATGAATGATGGATAACGAGCGCATTCAGGGTCGGCTCAACGCGAATCACCCATAAGCACCTCAACGACGACGAACGCGTCGCCGACGAAATGGGAGTTCGAACCATGTTTAAGAAGATTGCTCTCGCCGCCACCGCCCTGGCCATTGGCACCACCAGCATCGCTTCTGCGCCGGCTGATGCGCAGCGCTATCGCGGTTACGACCGGGGTTACAGCCGCGCCTATGACGACGGCTATAACCATGGCCCGCGCTCCTACCGGGGTGACCGTGGCTATTCACGCCGGGGCGGCCGCGGTTGCGACAACACCGGCGGCACCCTTGTCGGCGCGATTGCGGGTGGCTTGCTTGGCCGCACCATCGACAGCCGCGGTGACCGGACGCTCGGCACGGTTCTGGGCGGGGCCGCCGGTGCCCTCGCGGGCCACGCGATCGATAAGTCGGATAACCCGAGGTACTGCCGCTGATCCTGGCCGCCGGGCGGGCCGAAAGGCTGCCCGGCACGCCACCAGCGCAGTGTGTGTGAGCTCCCACGCGTAGCGTATCGGGGAGCGGGGGGCCGGTTCCGAAAGGAGCTGGCCCCTTTGTTCGGGCGCAGGCCGCAACTGCGGCCGGTCGCGCCCGCCAGCGCCCGAACCGGCCAGCGGGTCGGCGCAGCCGATCCCGTCTGACGGGCAAGCGGCGGCTTCGCCGTCTCAACCCCTTCAAGGACTCAGTCAACCGCCAACGGCCACGCCGCCGGCGTGATGTCGGACGGGTTCAAACGGCGTTGCCGTCGACCCGCCGGCCGTGCCGGCCGCAGGGCTGCGACCGTCAGTACATGTGCTGGCCGCCGTTGATGCTCAACGTCGAACCGGTCACGAACCCAGCGTCCTCGGAACACAGGAACGCGACGCCGCGGGCAATCTCGGCCGCCTGCCCCAGCCGTCCGACCGGAATCCGCGCGACGATCTTCTCAAGCACGTCCCCTGGCACTGCCGCGACCATGTCCGTGTCGATATAGCCTGGCGCGATCGCGTTCACCGTCACCCCTGCGCGCGCGCCCTCCTGCGCCAGGGCCTTGGTGAAGCCGTGGATGCCCGATTTCGCGGCCGCGTAGTTGACCTGCCCGTACTGCCCTGCCTGGCCGTTGATCGAGCCGATATTGACGATGCGACCCCATTTGCGATCGCGCATGCCGGGGAACACCGCCTTGGCCATGTTGAAGCATCCGCCAAGGTTGGTGTCTATCACCTCTTTCCATGCCTGATAAGTAAGCTTCATGATCGTGCCGTCGCGGGTGATGCCGGCATTGTTGACCAGCACGTCGACCGGCCCAAGTGCCGCCTCGACCTCCTTTACCCCGTTCAGGCAGGCCTCGTGATCGGCCACGTCCCAGCGGAACGACTGTATCCCCGTCCGGCTGGTGAACTCGCGTGCGCGCTCTTCATTGCCAGCGTAGTTGGCTGCAACGTTCAGCCCCGCTTCCTTCAGGGCAAGGCTGATCGCCTCGCCAATGCCGCGTGTGCCGCCAGTGACGATCGCAACCCGTGCCATGAGCCTCTCCCTGTTTCGGGGAAGACGCTACGGCGTGGCCGTCCACCCGGCAAGCTCGCGGCGCACAATGCTGCGCAGCATATCGATGCCCGGATCGCTGGCGTTGAGGCAAGGCAGTGCCGCGAAGTGGGTACCGCCCGCTTCTTCAAAGGTTTCTCGTCCCCGGATCGCGAGTTCCTCGAGCGTTTCGACGCAATCGGCGGAAAATCCCGGGGCCACAATCGCCACCTTGCGCACACCCTTGGCCGGCAACGACGCCAGTACCGTGTCGGTGGCGGGCTCCAGCCACTTGGCCCGACCGAATCGCGACTGGAAGGTGATCGTCAGGTCTCGCCCAAGAGCCTCCTTCAGCAGCCGCGCTGTTTTCTGGCAGTGGCAGTGATAAGGGTCGCCGAGCTCCAGCGTTCGCTGCGGCATGCCGTGAAAGCTGGCGAGCAGCAGGTCAGGCTCGAAATCCAGTGCGGCGAGGCCTGCCTCCACCGACGTCTTGAGCGCGTCGATATAGGCCGGGTCGTCATAATAGGGTGGCAATGTCCGGATTGCCGGCTGCCAGCGCATGCCGGCGAGGGCCAGGAATGCCTTGTCATTCGCCGTCGCGGTCGTTGCTGCGCAATATTGCGGGTAGAGCGGCGCGAGCAGGATCCGCTCGCACCCCGCATCCTTCAGCGCCTGCAGCCGGTCGCCGATCGCGGGCCGGCCATAGCGCATCGCGTAATCGACGCTAACCTCCGGCCCGAACGCATCCTTCAACGCGATGGCTTGAGCACGCGTGATCGCCGCCAGCGGGGAACCTTCTTCCGTCCAAACCTGCGCATAGGCGTGGGCGGATTTCTTGGGCCGGGTGGTCAGGATCGCGCCACGCAGGATCGGCTGCCACAAGAGCTGCGGTATCTCCACCACTCGCCGGTCCGATAGAAACTCGGCGAGATAGCGGCGCACCGAATGCGCATCGGCCGCGTCCGGCGTGCCTAGGTTTATCAACAGCACACCGATGCGGGCGGGCGGGATTGCGGGATGATTGGCAGGACGGTTCATGCAGGGATCACCAGCGGGAGAGAGCGGAGACGTTTGCCGGTTAAACTATGTAAGGCGCCAGCTAGTGCCGGCGCGACCGCCGGAATGCCGATTTCCGATACGCCGCCCGGCGCCTCGTCGGACCGGATCAGCTCCACCGTTATGTCGGGCGTGTCGGCCAGTCGGGGCAGATGCAGCGTGTCGAAGCCGCGCACCCGTGCCAGTCCACGCTCATATCCTGTCGTCGCACCAAGAGCTTGCGCCAGGCCAAAGACCAACCCGCCCTCGATTTGCTGCCGTACCAGGTCGGGGTTGACCACGCGGCCGCAATCAACCGCTGCGACCAGGCGCTCAACCACCGGCTGGCCACGCTCGATACGCGCTTCTGCCATCACCGCGACCGCACTCCCGCGCAATCGGTGGCAGGCGATCCCCTGCCCGCTGCCAGCAACGCCGCCATCCCAGCCCCCCAGCGATGCCGCCGTGGACAGGCAGCGCGCGAGCCGTGGATCGCCGCCCAGCATGCCGATCCGGAACGACACCGGCTCGGTTCCCGCCGTCGCGGCAAGCTCGTCCATGAAGCACTCGTTGAAGAAGGCAGTGTAGCCGTCCGCCCCACCCCGCAAATAGCCGGATTGCAGCGGAAGGTCGGCTGGATGGTGATCCACCGCCCAGTTCGCGATCCGGTAAGACGGCACCGCGCCGCCGACCGCTTGCGCGTCACCGCCGCGACCCAGGTCAGCAAGGTCAGCCACACTCGCCGGCAGCATGCGCTGAGCCATGGCGCGCCCCGTCGCCGGGGCTGCAATCTGGGCGTTCCACGCCACGGGCGTTCCGTTCGCCGCCAACCTTCCGCGCATGCGCGCTATCACGGCCGTGCGGCAGCGGTCGTGAATCAGGCTTTCGCCACGTGACCAGATAAGGCTGATCGGCCGCTTCAGCGTCATTGCCAGCACGGCTGCCTGTTCGGCTACCTCATGGTCCAGCGCGGCGCCGAATGACCCGCCGATCATCATCGGATGCACCGTTACAGCGTGCTCGGCCAGGCCGGCCGCCCGTGCGGCAGCGGCGCGCGCGATCGTCGGCGCTTGTGTCTGAAGCCATAGCTCCAGCCGCCCGTCATGAAAGGACGCGGTTGCGGAAGGTGTCTCGATCGCGGCATGAAGCGCGGGCGCGACCTGAAACTCCGCCTCGACGACCCCGCCCCCGGATAGAAGCTGACCCAGGCTTCCCGCCGACGCGACCCGGTGCCCCTTGTCCGCCAACGCCCGCCGTAACGCGCCCTCGATCCCGGCATCGTCGGCGAGAGCGCCGCGAGACTCGAAACGGGGCGCCAGCGCATCCAGCCCGCGTTGCGCGGCCCAACTCGTCGTCGCGGCCGCGGCGACCCAGCGCCGGTTCTCGACGACAGCAACCACCCCTGCCACGCGGTCGGCGGCCGCCCGATCGGCGTGGACCAGGCGAGTGTCGCCCTGCGGGCCAGCCCGCACGGCAACATGCACCATGTCCGCGAGGCGGATGTCGGCGGCAAAGTTCGCCGACCCGTCCACCTTGGCCGGCGCGTCGAGCCGGGGCAGGGGCTTTCCCGCCAGCGCGCCCGCCCCCTGGACGCCCTGGGGCAGCGGGTCCGGCGCCTCCTCGCTTGCAGCGGCGGCGGCGAGCTCGGCGAAGCGGAGGCGGTTTCGCCCGGTGACCACAAAGCCCGCCTGGGTCCGGCATTGCGTCCAGTCGACATCCCAACGGCGTGCCGCCGCCTTCAGCAGCAGCGCCCGCGCCGTGGCGCCCGCGACGCGCAAGTCATCCTCGAACTGGCGCACAGAGGTCGACCCACCGGTCAGCATCAGCGCCGCGCGCCTTGCCCACTCACCACGCACCGGGGCCGGCACCTGGTCGAAGGCGCCGCCCCATAGCTCGTCGAGCGCAAGCGGATTGGCATAAAGCGGACTGGCTGGTGTCGGCTCAACCGCCACCGTGCGCCAGTCTGCGCCGAGCTCGTCCGCCACGATCTGCGGCAGGGCGGTGAACACGCCCTGGCCGTGCTCCACCTGCGGCACTGCCACGATCACGCGACCATCCTCGCCGATCTTCAGCCATGCGCCGAACAGATGCTCGCCAGGGCCGGTGACCAATGTTTCCGCGTAGCGGCGCGGCCACAGCGCCCAGGCGACCAGCAGCCCTGCCCCCGCGCCACCGCCAACCAGCAGCCCGCGCCTGGTAATCCGCCCCGTCGCCATCGATCGTGCCTTAGCGGCGCTGCGACCGACGTAAAGGGACCGAAAATGGCGGGCCGGCCGTTAAGCGCCGCAACGGCAATACCAGGAACACGCTTCTATGACGGAGATCGCCGGCTGGGTCGCCCCGGCCGCTACCATGATCGCGGCCATGATGACCGCGGCGAATCTCGGCGCCCGTGTCACGGGATGGGGTTTCATCGTCTTCACAGTCGGTTCGATTGGGTGGATCATGGTCGCGATCGGCACCGGCCAGAACAACCTGCTCTGGAGCAACGGCTTTCTGACCCTGGTGAACCTGATCGGCATCTGGCGCTGGCTGGGCCGGCAAGCCCGATATGAAGATGGTGGTGCGGCCGCGACCCGGCGCAGCGCCGCCGTTGCACGTGTGCCGACCTTGTTTCCAATCGGCAGGCTTGGCGGGGCGACGGTCACCGGAAAGGATGGCGCGGCGATCGGCACGGTGATCGAGGCGATGATGCAGTGCGCCGGCACCGGCCTTGCCTATCTGGTGGTGAGCGAGGGCGGCGTCGGCGGCTTGGGCGAGCGCCTGCACGCCCTCTCCCCGCAGGACGTGCGCTTTTCGGAAGATGGCGTTCATTGCGACCTGGACGCCGCGGCCTTGGCGGCGCGTCCGGTCCTGGAGGCGGATAACTGGCCGGCCAGTCTCTAGAGGGGCATCGCCTGGTTCACCGTCATCTGCAGGGGGACACCCAGCAGCCGTAGCTGCTCAACTACCTGAAAGCTGGCAAAAGGCTGGAGCAACACCGGCCGGCGCTGCCATTCCGGGGGCAATCGGGCGGCAGCTCCGCCGATCAGCACAACCGGGATGTTGCGTTCGGCCAACCAGTTGCTGGCCCGCAGCAAGTCGTCGGTAGGCAGCCCGATATCCATCACCGCGCCGCCGCAGCCTTCCACGCCAGGGTGCGGCATCTCACCGGGCGACAGGGTAAGCACGACCAGCCCTGCCCGCCGCAAACCCTCGGCGACATAGTCACCGAGGAACCCGTCGCGCCCGATCAGCAATACTTCGCAGACCGGGGGCGCGACGTCCGGTCGCGCCGCTTCGATCCGCGTCACTCCTTTGCGGTTCATTCAGCCGCGTCGGCCAGCACCGATTCTTCCTCGCGAGCCTTCAGCCGGCGATACGTCGCCAACGCCTGCCCAACGACCTGGTCCATGTTGTAGTAACGGTAAGTCGCAAGCCGTCCGACAAAGATCACATCCGGCTCGGCCAGGGACAGCGCCTCATAGCGCTTGAACAGCGCTTGGTTCTCCGGCCGGGGGATCGGGTAGTAAGGATCGCCCTCGGATGCCGGATATTCGAACGTGACGCTGGTCACCTGCGAATCTTGGCCGGTCAGGTGCTTGTATTCGGTAACGCGGGTGTAGGGTACCGCCTCGTCCGGGTAGTTCACCACGGCGACCGCCTGGTGCCACTCGGTCTGAAGCGTGCGATGCTCGAACCGGAGCGACCGATAAGGCAGCTTGCCATAGCGGTGGCCGAAATACTCGTCGATCGGCCCGGTATAGACCATCTTACCCCAGGTCGCGGTGCCTTCCAGTTCGGCGAAGTCGGTGTCGAGCATCACGGTGATGTTCGGGTGGTCGAGCATCCGAGTGAACATGGCGGTGAAGCCATGGGCTGGCATCGCTTGGTGCGTATCGCCGAAGTACCGGTCGTCCAGGTTGGTCCGGGTCGGCACGCGCGCGGTCACCGACTTGTCGAGCTCTGACGGGTCAAGGCCCCACTGCTTGCGGGTGTAGCCACGGAAGAACAGGCGATAGAGTTCCTCACCCACCGCGGACACCACGACGTCCTCGGACGTGCGCACTTCCGCGACCGGCTCGGCACGCGCCGCGAGAAAGGCTGCGGCATCCTCATCGGTTTCCAGGCCCGCGTCGAACAGCTTGTTCAGCGTCGTCCGGTTGATCGGGATCGGCACCTGCTGTCCGCGAACCTCGGCGAGCACGCGATGCTCATAGGGCCGCCACTCGGTGAAACGCGACAGATAGCTGAACACCTCGTCCGAGTTGGTGTGGAAGATGTGCGGACCATATTGGTGGATCAGGATGCCTGATTCGTCCTGCACATCGTAAGCATTGCCGGCGACATGCGGGCGGCGATCGATCACCAGCACCTTCTTGCCAGCGTCCGCTGCCAGCCGCTCCGCCATCACGGATCCCGCAAAGCCGGCGCCCACGACCAGATAGTCGTAATGGGGGCGGTCCGCGCCTCCCGTGGTGGTCGTGTTTGTTGTAGCCATTGCCGTGCCAACCTTCCTGATGGCCGCCAGCATCGCAGCGGCCACATCGTCCCATGATCCCGCGGCCAACACCGCATCCGCCTGCTTGCGCCAGCCACGATCCCCGCCGCGCACCAGCGCCAGGGCTTCGTCACAGGCCTGCACGAAAGCGTCGCCCGCTTCCGCGATCCGAACCGCGTCGAGCGAGCCATAATGACGCACCACGTCGACCACCGGCGTCGACACGACCGGGCGGCCTGCCGCGAGATACTCGGGCGTCTTGGTCGGGCTGATGAAGCGGGTCGCCTCGTTGATGGCGAACGGCATCAATGCCACGTCCCAGCCCGCCACCGTTGCGGGCAGTTCGTCATAGGAACGGGAACCGGGATAATGGAGGTTCTCGTGCCGCGGCAGTTCGGAAGGATCGATCTTCACGACCGGGCCGACCACCTCGATCTGCCATTCGGGCCGCGCTGCGGCGAGATGGCCCAGCAGCTCAAGGTCCATGCGTTCATCGATCACGCCATAGAAGCCAAGCCGCGGTGTCGCCTGACGGCCGGGTTCGCGGTCGCGTGCCCGCGCGAAATGCGGCACGTCGACGCTCGACGGAAACGGATGCACGCTGGGATGGCGAGCCTGCTTTGCCTCGTAAAGGCTATAGCCGCCGGTAAACACCAGGTCCGAGGCGCGCAGGAGCTCTTCTTCAAGGGCGAGCAGTTCGGCCGGCGCGAAGCGGAAGGCGGACAGCTCGTCCATGCAGTCGTACACGGTGACCGCAGCCCTGACCTGTCGCGAAAAGGCGAGCATCATCGGGGTGTAATACCAGCGTACCGCCACAGGCGGCTCGCCCGCGAGGAAGCCATCGAGAAGCGTGCCCAGCGCCTCGCGCTCCGCCGCCGTGGAAAGGCCGTGGGGCAGCTGCGGAGTAACCACGCGCAGCCCGTCAGCTTCTTCCCGGACCAGCAGGCCGGGCTCGGCCGCGCCATGCTCTGGCTCTTCCCATACGACAACCGGATAGTGGCGGGCAAAGCGGGTAAGCAGGTGCTGCGGTCGCTGAAATACGAAGTTCCAACGCAGATGGGAGAAGCACACCAACAGGCCCGTGCCTGCATGTCGATGGGAACTGGCAGGCAAGCGGGCAGCGTTCATAGACAACTCCAGTCAGGCCCCCGCCCGTCACCCTTGTTAATCAACGAGAAAGGCGCGGTCTTTGATCCATATCATGACAAAAGATTGCCTTCGCCGTGGAACCGGGCACAGGGCGTACGATGAATTCCGATCACCTGCCCTGGATCACTGTTGCGCCCGGCGCGCCTTATTTCATCACTGACCAGGGAGAAGATTGGACGCCTATCGGCCATAACGAGGCGATAAGCTGGGCGAATTTGCTGCCCTTGTTCAAGCGGCGGGACCTGCCGGCGGTGGAACAACACTTGCGCGATCTGGTCGCCCATGGCGTCACCTGCCTGCGATTGATGGTAGAATATGCGCAGGTCCGCCACCGCTATTTTGAACGGCCCGTTGGACGACCCGTGCCGGCGATGGTTCAGTTGTGGGATGATCTGTTCGCCATGTGCGAGCGAGTCGGGATGCGGATCCTGCTGACGCCGGTGGATACATTCTGGATGTGGCTGCACTGGCGTCACCACCCGTGGAACAAGACCAATGGCGGCCCCCTTGATCATCCATCCCGCCTTTTGCTGTGCGGCACCACGCGCACCGCCATCAAGGCGCGCCTGACCTTCATGGTGGAACGCTGGGGCGGATCGGGCGCGCTGTTCGCCTGGGATCTGTGGAACGAGATTCATTATGCGCAAGCAGGCGATACCGCCGATTGCTTTCCGGAGTTCATCGCGGACCTGTCGAACCACGTCCGTACGCTTGAACAGCGCCTTTACGGTCGCAGCCACCCGCAAACCGTGTCCTTGTTCGGGCCCGAACTATGGTGGCGTCCCGACCTGCCGCTCGCCGAACCGATCTTCCGTCACCCCGACCTCGATTTCGCGAGCATCCACATTTATCGCAGCGGCACGATCGACAACCCAACCGATACCGTACGCCCGGCGCTCGCAATGGGGCGGATCGTCCGGCATTGCCTGCGCGAGATCGCCGATGGGCGTCCGTTTTTTGATACCGAACACGGCCCGATCCACAGCTTCAAGGACAAGCACAAGACGCTGCCAGAAGCGTTCGACGACGAGTATTTTCGCCACATGAGCTGGGCGCACCTGGCGAGCGGCGGCGTCGGCGGTGGCATGCGCTGGCCCAATCGGAAGCCCCACGTTCTGACGCAAGGCATGCACCAGGCACAGGGGGCGATGTCCCGGTTCCTGCCCTTGGTCGACTGGCAGCGCTTCCGTCGCCAGCCCTTCCCCGTGCGCGCGCCCGGCTTTCACGCGCTGGGGAGCGGTGACGAGCGCCAGGCGGTCATATGGCTGGTCCGCCGCGGTGGTCGGATGGCTGACGGACGGGTCGACCCGGCGCGGGTCACCCCCGAACAGCAGATCACCCTACCCATGCCGCCGGGCCGCTATCGGGTCGAGTCGTGGGACACTGCCGCGGGCGCGGCGCTTGCCCCGACACAGGGGGTGGCCGACGAACGCGGCCTTAGCTTCACGACACCGGCGCTCGGGGCCGATCGCGCCTTTGCCATTCGCCGTATCGAGGGCTGAGGATGGCGCTCAGCGCAGCGAACGTACCGCGCTGAGCGGCGATACGCCCGTGTCGTTGAACGCCTCCACGGCGACGGCGTAACGCTGCCCCTTGGTGAGCGCGCGCAGGTCCAGCACCGCGCGCCCGCCCTCCTGTCGGACCTGATCCGCCCAGACCTGATAGGTGAGCGTCAATCGATCAGGCCGGATGCCCCAGCGCACATTATAGCCGATCGCCCCCTGCACCGGCCGCCATGACACTCGCGCGTTGCGGGCGTCGCTGTCGCGAACCGCCGTGATTGCGCCCGGCTGCGCGGGCGCTCGCCCGCCTCCGGAACCGAACACCCGAACATCGCTGATCGCCAGCGTCGCCGCCCCGACATGGCCGTGGACATAGCGGAGGAATCGCAGCGTGCGGGGCGCGGGCAACTCGAAATAAGCGTTCGGCCGGTCGCGGCGCCCCACCCCGGTGTCGGTGGCGGCGAGCGGCTGCCAGTGCTCCCCGTCCAACGATCCTTCCAGCCGGAACTCGGTGTAGATGTCGGGCCCGTCCGCGAACCGGTCCGATTTGTAGTCGGCGAAGTTCACCTGCACAGCGCGCACCGTTTTGGCGTGGCCCAAGTCCAGCGTCAGCGTCTCCCCCGGCCGGTTCGCGCCCGCAACCCAGAAGCTGCGCGGGTCTTCGTCGGTCACCGCCGCCGGCCCGTGCCCGTCCAGCGAGGATGAGGCAGTCGCCTTTGCGCAATAGGACAACAGCATCCAGCCGGTAAACAGCGCCTCGGGATCGGCGTTTCGTCCTTTGGGTACGCGGTGCGGGAAGTCGCCAAAGCGGGTCGACACACGCATCTGTCCGTCCGCCTCGAACGCTGCCGGCCACATGCCGACCCGCCGCTCAAACGCCCAGTTCTGCCCGATCCACGGCGTTCCGGTGTTCCACCAGTTGCCGTACACGTCCTGGAACGTCGACCCGTGCCCCGCTCCCTGAACAAAGCCGCCCGGCTTGTACCCGACCGGATTATAAGGCGCGTAGGTGAAAGGGCCGAGTGGCGCAGAGGCGGTGTACACGCCCGTCGCATAAGCATTGTATTCGGTCCCGGGCGCCCCGTATTGCAGGTAATAGCGGTCGCCGACCCGGTTCATCCAGGCACCTTCCATGAACGGCTTGATCGGCGTGCCATTGGGCAAGGCGCCGCTATGGTCGGGCCCGAACCGCTCCCACCCATGCAATTCCGGGTGCAGCGACAGCAGCGGCGCGGGCCGCGCGTCATAGCGCATCCGCCCCTCTGCGAACGTGATCGGCGCGCCGTATAGCGGGAAGACGTTGGACGACCCCCAATACAGGTACCAGCGCCCGTCATTGTCGCGGAACAGGTCGGGATCCCAGGGCCCTGGCGGCACCTCGCCTGGCTTTATCTGCCCCTCCTGGCCCGACATCACCGCCCCCGGGAGCCCCGGCAGGCGACGAACGAAATAGTCGAGCTTGCCACCGGCTGGATCGCGGCTCGACAGGATGGCCGACTGTTCGGTGGTGGATGGCAGGATCAGCAGTCGCTCGCCATCGGACGTGACCGCCGGCGCGACGATGCTCTCCGCGGGCCAGCGGCTGGGCGTGACAAAGCGCCAGGTGACAAGGTCGGTTGAGCGCCAATACCCGTCAGCCAACGTCGCGAAGAGGTAGTAAGCGTCGCCGAAGCGCACCACCACCGGATCGGCGCCGGTGCGGTAGGAGATGCCCTCGTTGATCTGTTCGAAATTGTACCGGTAGTCGAGGTCGAGCGGGTTGGCATAGGTCTGCGCCCTTGCCGGCCCGGCAACGAGCTGCAGCGCGGCCAGGACGGCCGTACGCATCAATGACCCTGAACGAACAGGTTCGCCGTCAGCCGCCCACGCCGCGGGTCGGCGCTGCGATCCATGTCGGCGGGGATGATACCCGAATGGAGCAGGCTGCCCGAATAGATCAGCACGCGATCGGCCCGCGCCTCCACCGCCCCGATCTGCTCGAAGGCGGCGTTCGACCCCGCCGTGTAGCCGGCCAGCGCCGCGCTCTCCCGCTTGGCGGCGGTGACGAAGCGGTCGACATTGGCTGGGGTCACTACCTCGATTTCGGTGGAGCGTTGCCGGTAGAAGGCTGTGCCGGTTCCCGGCGTGTCCGACAGATAGTGAAGGATGGCGAGGTGGCGCGCATCGACGCTATCGAAATGCGGCGCCCGCTGTGCCGGGCTCAGCGTTTCGGGAGCAGCTGTCACCATGGAGAAGCTCGCCTCCACCCAGTCGAACCGATCGATCTCGAACGCGCCACCGATGAACGGCGCCACCGTTTCGAGCAGGCGGGTGGCGTAGTCATGCGCGGCGATATCGTCAGCGTCGATGATCCTTCGCAGCCCGGGATAGTAGCTGTCCGGGATCGGCGGAAACGGCGCCAGGGCAGCGGCGATGTCGACCACTTTGGCGACATCGCCGAGCGCGCCGTCGATCACGACCACGGGGCTTTGCGAATTGCCGACGCGGCGCAGTTCGGGCGTCACGCCGGCTTCTCCGTCAAAACTTGTAGCGCGCGCCTACCTGGAACGAGCGGGCGTTGCCCACTGTCCCGTTCTCCTTCTTGGTCGGCCGCAGCCCCGATCCCGCGCCCCATGCCGAATAGGCCCGGTTGACCGAGTCGAACAGGTTGAACGCCGCGAAGTTGAGCTCAAGGTCATGCCCCCAGGGCAGCTTGAAGTTCTTGGCAATGCGCGCATCGACATTGGCATAGCCGACGATCTCGCCTGGCCAGAACACGCCACCGAAGTTCCCGGAGGCATTAGCGTTTTCGGGCGGATTGGGCGGGAAGATGACCTGCCCGAATGACGGACCCGAGCTGAAGGTGCCCGTGACCGAGATCTTGGTGTCCCATGGCCCGCGCGCGATACCGGTACCGACGAAGCGCCACTTCTCGACGCCTGCCACATAATTCCAGCCATAAGCGTCGACGCGTGGCCCGTTGAAGAATTCGTCGCCCTGCAACTCCTGCGCAACGTTGCTGCGCGCCTTTTGCAGTGTCAGCGCCGCGGTAAAGCCCCAGCGCGATCCCGCGACGAACGGCTTTTCGGCGGTGACGAAGATCGCATTGTAGACCGACTTGCCATCGTTCGACCCGATGTTCAGCTTGCCACTATAGCCGGGCAGAATACCGGACGCAGGGAAGTTGTCCTCGATCCACTGGTCGCCCTGGCTGGTATACTCTCCGGTCGGCAGCCGGTTGCCGCGCACATACTTGAAGATGTTGTGGCTGCGGACGTGGCTGAAGGTGACCGAGGTCTGGATCGCGCCAAACCGCTGGCGCACGCCGACGTTGAACTGATCCGA
Organism: Sphingomonas aerophila; assembly: GCF_014199305.1. Classification (GTDB taxonomy): domain Bacteria; phylum Pseudomonadota; class Alphaproteobacteria; order Sphingomonadales; family Sphingomonadaceae; genus Sphingomonas; species Sphingomonas aerophila. Next base: position 65,841 of record NZ_JACIJK010000010.1, on the reverse strand, counting down.
AAAGGGCAGCTTGGTGTCGTTGTTGAGCAGCCAGATGTCGCCGCCCACCCCGGTCGCGGTCGCGGCGGCACGCAGCGTTTCCACATCCTTGAATGCGGGATTGTAGGCAAGCGTCGTCGCGGGCAGCACGCCGCCATTGCCGGCGCGCACCGAATCACAGGTCGGCTGGCCGCTGCCGCCGTCGCAGAAATTCAGCGTCACCGTGCGCTGGTACAACGCCTTCACCGTCTCGATGCCGGCGGTGATGAACAGCGGCCGGTCATAATAGCGACCTGCGCCGGCAAACAGCACGGTGTTGCGGTCGCCATAGACGTCATAGGACACGCCCAGACGCGGCTGAAACGCCTTCCAGTACGGATCGCGGTTCTTGCCGGTGGAGATATAATCCTCGGGATCGATACCGGCTGCCTGCCAAGGCTGATACGCCCGCAGCGCCGCCGCGATCGGGGCCGGGGTCACGAACTTGTCGTTCTTGGCGTTGGTCTCGTAATCCCAACGAATGCCGGCATTGATCGTGAAGTGATCGTCCACCGTCCAGTCGTCCTGAATGAACAGGCCGATCTGGGTATCCTTGGCGCGCGCCGCCTCGACCGGCACCAGCGCGATCTGCCCGACGGTCGGCGTGGACGCCTCGAACGTGGTGAACAGCGACGGCTGGAAGTAATAACTGCCATTGGAGATATTGTCTTCGCGGCGTGACAGCTTGTTGTACGACGCCTTCACCCCCGCCTTCACAACATGTGCGTCACCGAAGAAGGTGATGTTGTTCTTGAAGGTCCAGGTTTCCTGGTTGTCGGCCTGCTCGAATCCATTGGCTCCCAGGGCCGCAACGATGCTGCCAGGACTGCCTAGGTTAATTTCCGGCCCGTCGGTCACGCGCGGGGTGCCGTTGAACACCTTGTTATAGGCGAGGATCAGCTCGTTGAGCCAGGAGTCGCCGCGGTGGTTGTACTCCAGCTGGTAAAGGTCGATGCGCGATTCGAGATTGTGACCGTGGCTGGGTACGGCGGTGCCGCCGTAATCAGCCAGGTTGTTCTCGCGGCGCAGGAAGGCGGACAGGTTCACCGTGTCGCGGTCGGTGACGAACGCGGTCAGCTTGCCGAAATACAGTTTCTGATCGAAGCTCTGTCCGTAGCTGCCATTATACTGGTCGGCGATCGCCTGTGGCACCGCCTGGTTCGGGTTATCGTTGGTGGTGTTGAGTATAACCGAGCTCGACGGCAGCTTCTGCGACGTGCCTTCGAATGCTGCATAGAAGTGCAGCACATCCTTGATGATGGGTCCGCCCAGGTCGCCGCCATATTGCTTGCGATCGTAATCGGGCTTGGCGATCGACCCGTCGCGATTATTCGCCTTGCCCGGCCGGTCGAAATACGGGCGGCCAAGGAATGCCTTGGGCTGCCATTCGCCAAACAGGTCGCCGTGGAAAGACGTGCCACCCGACTTGGTCACCGCGGTGATGATCGCGGAGCCCGCCTGCTCATACTCAGCCTTGAAGTTCTGGGTGTCGACCTTGAACTCCTGCACCGCAAGCTGCGGGAAGGGATTGCCGCGGCTGAAGTTCTGACCCGCGACGCCGCCGTGGTTGACCTGGTTCTTCAGGCTGAGGCCATCGATGAACACGTTGACGTTGTCGGCGCTGGTCGCGCCCGCCTGAACCTGACGACTGCCACCCGATGGCGACACGGCGACACCCGGCGCAAGCGCGGCGAAGTTCAGGAAGTTGCGATCATTCTGCGGCAGGCTTTCGATCTGCTGCTGCGAGATGTTGGTGGCGACCTCCGCGGTACGCACCTCCTGCGTGCGGCGACCGCGAACGACCACGTCGCTGCCCGTGCCTGCGCCCGCGTCACCCGACGTCGTCGCTTCGGTGGTTCCCGCTTCCGCAGTGGCGGCAGGTGTTCCGATGTCGAGCGTGACCGTCTGCCCCACCGGGACCACGACCTGTTGGGGCTGCTGTCCCTGAACCGCCACGCGGTAGGTACTCGGACGAAGGCCGGGGATGGTGTAGTCGCCATTCGCGTTGACGCGGCCGTTCACCACCTGCCCCGTGGTCAGGTCGGTCGCAACCACCGCCGTACCGGCCGCTGCGCCCTCGACATGGCCGCGCAGGGTGGAACTGGACTGCGCCAGGGCCGGACCGGCACTCGCCAGCGCAAATGCCACGGCGGCAGCCGAAATGCCGCGTCCCAGTATCGAACGACGATGGCCGGTCATCAGGCTCCTCCCCCACATCATTGATTGGACTCCGCTCGACGGGCGAAGTTTCTGGAACCGATTACATCGACCGGTAACCGGTTACAACCGGGGGCCACTCCGGCCCGATTATTCGCAAGCCGATTGTTGCTGAAGTGCAACAGAGTTAAGATTGAATGCTGGGTGCTCGGCAATGGCGGGCGATAAAGGCGGCGTGGCCGGGCATCGCACGCGCCACGTCGGCGACCACCTCTTCGACATCACCAAGGAATGCGGTCGACTGCGCCTCGGGCACCATGTCGACCACGGGATCATAATGCGGGTCGAGCCCCTGGCCGATCAGCACCTGCACCCAGCTTTCTTCCCGGAACAGCTCCGCCTTGCCGTGCATGAAGAAGCGGGCAGAGGCACGAAACAGATCCAGCCGTTCCTGCAGGCTGTCGGGTACCGGCATGTTCCGGACATAGGCCCAGAACGGCGTGTCCTCGCGATCCGTCACCTTGTAATGCGCGATGATGAAGTCGCGGACGTCGCGATATTCGAAATCGAACTGCCGGTTGTACTCGGCGATGTCCGCCGGATTGAAGCCGCGGCCGGGAAAGAGAGCCAGTAAGCGCAGGATACCGGTTTGGATCAGGTGAATGCTGGTCGACTCCAATGGCTCCAGGAACCCCCCTGCCAGGCCCAGCGCGACCACATTACCCTCCCACGCGCGGTGTCGCTTGCCGGGTGTGAACCGCACTGGCCGGGGATCGGCCAGGGCACGCCCGTCCAGGCCGGTAAGCAGCACGCGGGCGGCGTCCTCATCGCCCAGGTGAGCGCTGGCATAGACAAGCCCGTTCCCGGTGCGATGCTGTAGCGGGATGCGCCATTGCCAGCCCGCCGTGCCGGCGGTGGAGCGGGTATAGGGCGTAAGCTCCCCAGCGCTCTCGCACGGGACCGCCAGCGCCCGGTCGCACGGCAGCCAGTGGCTCCAGTCCTCAAAGCCGACCCCCATCGCCTGCCCGATCAGCAGCGAGCGCATGCCCGAACAATCGATAAACAGGTCGCCGCCGACCTGACGCCCATCTGCAAGCACCAGGTGATCGACATGGCCGTCCGCAGGACGGCGGTTAACGGCCACGATCCGCCCCTCGATCCGCTCCACCCCGGCCGCTTCGGCCCGCCCGCGCAGGAAGCGGGCAAGCAGCGTCGCATCCAGGTGATAGGCGTAATCGAGATCGGCGATGGGGGAGGTAGGATTGCCCGGGTCCGGCAGGCAGAACCGGTTCATCCGCGCCGCCAGCGTGTTCAGCGAATAATGGTCGAAGTGCTTGGCGCGCCCGGCCGCGCGCTCCTTCAGCCAGAACTGGTGGCAGCGCAGCCAGTAAAGGTCCTGCCCGATCTTGCCGAAGCCATGAATGTAGCTGGAGCCCGGCGCGCGCCAGTTGCGGAACTCGATCCCGAGCTTGAACGTCGCCTGGGTCGCGCGCACCATCTCGAACTCGTCGATGCCGGCGAGACCGCAATAGGTGCGGATGGCGGGGATCGTCGCCTCGCCCACCCCGATGGTGCCGATCTCATCCGATTCGACCAGCCGGATCCGGTAGGCGCCCTCGACGAACAGCCGCGACAACAGCGCTGCCGCCATCCATCCGGCCGTGCCGCCACCAACAATGGTGATCTCCTGGATCGGCGGGTTGGCGCGCTCCGTCACCGCCTCAGTGCCCTAGCCATCCGCCAGTGAAGCCCGCCCGCTTCAACCCCCGGCGGATAACCGGCGATCGCCGCATGACACGCCACACGCCCTCATTACGGGTGTTGGCGATCGCGCCCAGTATCGCCCCCTGATCGATGCCGAGGTGATCGGTCGCAACCCATCCGCTCCTGGCGCGCACGGTGCCGGTCGTGACCACCTGGTCGGTCGCGCGGAAACTCGGGTTGAAGCTGTCGCGAAAGCCATAAAGGCCGTAAAGCCCCGGCCAGCCCCGCAACGCCTGTGCCGCGGGCACGACGATCTCCGGCGCGAATGCCAGGCTGCCGAGCGCCGCAGTGGGCGCCAACGTGCCATCGTCATTGCCGTCCGGCTGTCCGATCGGTCCCCGCGCCGAATAGCCCTGGAAAGTGCGGATCCGCCCCGCGGCGGGCAGCGTGAACCCGCCCGGCCCGTCGCACGCCGTCAGCCCCCAGATGTCCCGGCCATAGCCCGCCCATTTGCCCGGATTAGCGATGCAATAAGCGCGGTTGGCATAGGTTGCGCGCCGGCTGTTCTCGAAATAGTCGAGCCCGACTCCCTGCATGGCCGCATCGCGGATGCCGCGAAAGTCGACCCACATCTGGCTGTATTGGTGCCCGAACAAGGGCGCAAAGGCGAGGTGGCGCGTGTCCCCCTGCCCTCGCCAGAATGACGGATAGGTGCGCGTCCAGGCACTCCAGGCGCCGTCCGCCAGCGCGCCCGCCCCTGTTGAGCCGAGCCCAATAAGGTACACCATCATGCCCTCGTTATAGCCTTCCCAGGCGCGCTCGATAAAGCCGCTCTCCGGGTGCCAGCCCATCGACACCGACCCGCGCGTATTGGTGAACCAGCGCCAGTCCGCCCGATCGGTGATCTGCGTGGCGAGCCGCCGTATCTCTGCCTCGGCCGGGTCATCGCCGCGATCAAACCAGACGCCAGCGAACAGGATGCCGAGGAACAGCAGCGTCGTATCGACGCTCGACAGCTCGACCTTCCGGAAGCGCAGCCCGGTGTTCATGTCGATGAAGTGGTAGAAGAAGCCCTGGTGTCCCGCCGTGCCACTTGGCGCAGCCCCTTGAGGCAGGGTCGCAAAGGTGCGCAGGGTGGTCAGCGTTCGGTCGCGCGCCGCAGCCCGGGTGATCCAGCCCCGCTCCACCCCGATCGGGTACGCGGTCAGCGCAAAGCCGACGGATGCGATCGAGCAAAAGGACGGGGTCGGCCAGCGATCGGGCACCAGCCCGTTGCGCGTGTTGGCAGTGTCCCAGAACCAGCGAAACGTGCGCTGCTCAATGTCGTCGAACAAGGGCGGCAGCGTGGTGCCGAGGGGCGCGGCCAACACAGGTGTTGCCGCCAGCGCCGGCAACGCAAGCGCGCCGCGCAGCACATCGCGACGTCCCGTGGTCATGCCGCGCTCTGCCGGTCGCTGGTCGATCGTACGATAAGCTCGGGCGTCACGAACTCGACCCCGGCATCCCGCGCCCCCTCCAGTGCACCGATCAATCGCGCCACCGCTCGCGCGCCAAGATCAGCGGAGCGTACCTGCACGGTGGTCAGTCCCATGTAGCGGGCAAGCGGAATGTCATCGAAGCCGGTAACCGCGACCTCTCCCGGCACCACAACACCGGCATCCTTCAACGCGTTCATTGCGCCCAGCGCCATCATGTCGTTGGCCGCGACGATTGCGTCCACCGGCTCGCCCGCATCCAGCAGCGCCGCCGTCGCGCGTGCGCCGGCTTCTTCGCGGAAATTACCTTCCACAATCCGAACGGGCACGTTCGGCGCGTGCTCGGCCAGGGTCGCGGTAAATGCCTCACGCCGCTCACGCGCGTCGATGTTGCCCGCCGGCCCGGCTATGTGGACCAGAGAGCGTCGGCCGGTGAACAACAGGTGGCGAACGATGGTCTCCATGCCGGCGCGGTTGTCGACCCGCATCGCCTGCCGCTCCCCCCCGTCCGACGTGTTGACCAACACCGCGGGCGTACCCTTCGGCAGCGCTTCGTTCAGCGCCGCGGGATCGAGCTGCGGCGCCATCACGATCAACCCGTCGACCCGTCCCCGCATGGAACGCATCGCCTGTGCCGCTAGCTCGGCGTCCGCGTGCATGTTGGACAGGAGCAGGTGATAGCCACGTGCCGTCGTCTCACGATCAATGCCGCGCACGATCTCCGAAAAGAACTCGCCGTGAAGGTCGGGCAGCACGACGCCGATCGCATGATTGCGTGCCAGGGACAGGCTGCGTGCACCGGCATGGGGCACATAGCCCAGAGCCTTGGCCGCTTCCACCACACGCGCTCGCGTTTCGGGGTGGACGTTGCTGTGACCGTTTAGAGCCCGACTGACCGATGCGACGGACACGTCCGCCTGTCGCGCCACATCGCGAATCGTTGCCGAAGCCATTCGGGCGATTTCCCCCTTCCCTTGATGCTCGAAACCCGTTGCGTTTTCGCCCGGGCCACGTCTACTCACAAGGTAGGTAACCGGTTACACGGACCCGTCAACGCCCAATTGGCGCGAGGGAGCATGATGACGGACGGCAGGGGAGGACAGGCTATGACGGATCAAAGGATCACGCGGCGCGGCGCACTGATCGGCGCAGGCGCGATCGCGGCCTGGGCGACAAGTCCGGCGCGCGCGCTGCTCGCAGCAGCCGACCGTGCGCCCGTTCAACCAGCCGTTGATGCATTGATCGGCCGCATGACCCTGGAGGAAAAGGCGGGGCAGCTGACGCTCAACGCCGCCGCCTGGTCCGGCGGCGTTGCGACCCAGCTCAATCCGCCGTCGCAGGGCGGTGGCTTTGACCAGCAGATCGCGGACGCCGTGGCCGGCCGCCTGACCGGCGTGTTCAATGGCAACGGCGCGGAGATGGCCCGCCGAATGCAGGCGGCCGTGATGAAAAGCTCGCGGCTCAAGATCCCGCTGTTGTTTGCCGCCGACGTGATCCACGGCCACCGCACCATCTTTCCCGTGCCGGTCGGCGAAGCAGCAAGCTTCGATCCCGATCTCGCCCGACGCACCGCGCGGGTCGCGGCGCTGGAAGGGGCAGCAGCGGGGATCGACTGGACCTTTTTCCCCATGGTCGACATCGCACGCGACCAGCGCTGGGGCCGGACCATGGAGGGCGCGGGCGAGGACGTCTTGCTCGGCCAGATGTTCGCCGCCGCACGCGTGCGCGGGTTCCAGGGCGACAGCATTGCCGCGACCGACTCCATGATGGCCTGCGTAAAGCATTTCGCCGCTTATGGTGCGGCGGAAAGCGGGCTCGACTACAATCCCGTCGACATTTCCGATCGCACGCTGCGGGAGGTCTACCTGCCACCCTACAAGGCCGGGTTCGATGCGGGCGCAGGATCGGCAATGGCCTCGTTCAACGAGATAAACGGCATCCCATCCCACGGCAACCCCTGGCTGCTGAAGACGCTGCTGCGCGACCAATGGCACTTTGAGGGCTTCGTGGTCGGGGATTATACCGGTGACGAGGAAATGATCGCGGCAGGGTTTGCAAAGGACGGCCGCGATGCCGCGCGCATTGCCTTCCTGGCGGGCGTGGACATGGCGATGCAGTCCAACCTGTACATGCTGCACCTGCCCGGCCTGGTTCGCGATGGCACCGTGTCGCAGGAACTGCTCGACCGCTCGGTACGCCGTGTGCTCGCGGCCAAGCATCAGCTCGGCCTGTTCGACGACCCCTTTCGCCGCATCGACCCGCGTCGTGAAAAGGCGCGCTCGCGCACCCGCACCAGCCTTGCCCTGTCGCGCGAGGCAGGGCGCAAGTCGATCGTGCTGCTGAAGAACGAAGGCGACATCCTGCCGCTGCGCCGCGACGCCCGCGTCGCGATCATCGGCCCGTTCGCCAGTGGTCAGCACGACCTGAACGGCCCCTGGGTCGTGTACGGCGACAACGTACAAGCCGTGGATCTCGCAACGGGTGTTCGCGCCGTCGTCGGCAATGGCCGTGTCACCGTGGCCCCCGGCTCGGGCGTCGAGGAGCCGCTGGCCGGCGGCATAGAAGCTGCGGTTGCGGCGGCACAGGCGGCTGATGTGGTGCTGCTCGCCATTGGTGAAAGCGAGGGCATGTCGGGCGAAGCGCAATCTCGCACCGACATCGTCGTGCCCGCGCCGCAAATGGCACTGGCCGAGGCTGTCGCGGCGACCGGCAAGCCGGTGGTCGTGGTGCTCAAGAATGGCCGCGCACTCGCGCTTCAGGGCGCCGTGCGCGATGCGCCTGCTGTCCTTGTCACCTGGTTCCTGGGTTCGGAAAGCGGCCACGCCATCGCCGACGTCCTGTTCGGCGCATACAGCCCGTCCGGACGCCTGCCGATCTCCTTTCCCTACGAGAGCGGGCAGGAACCCTATCATTACGACCACAAGCCGACCGGGCGCCCTGCCCCCGCCGGCCCGCGCGAGCCGTACAAGAACCAGTGGCGCACCGTGCTGAACGCCGCGCTCTACCCGTTCGGACACGGCCTAACCTATGGCAAGGTGCGCTACGCCGACCTGCGGCTTGGCACTGGCAGCCTTCCCTGGGCCGGGTCGCTTGAGGTGGCGGCCAGCGTCACCAACACCGGAACGCGCGCGTGCGAAGAACTCGTCCAGCTCTACATCCACGATCGCGTCGCCAGCATCACCCGGCCGGTTCGCGAGCTGAAGGCATTTCGCAAGGTCGCGCTGGCGCCGGGTGAAACACAGTCCGTGCGCTTCACCCTCACGCGCGAGCAGCTTCAGTTTATCGGCAGCGACCTCCAGCCCACCGTGGAGCCGGGCGACTTTGATCTATGGATCGCACCCTCGGCCCAGGCAGAGGGCGTGACCGGGCGTTTCCAGCTCCTAGCTGCCTGACGCCCGCTCACCCTTCAGGGCGCGCACCGCCGCCGCGTGCGCGCCCTGGCGAAGCGGACACCAGGCCATGATCAGGGCCGACAGCGCGAAAAAGCCGAGCGGCAGCAGCGCGATCACCATGCGCATGTCGCCCGCCGCGGCCGAGGACGGCAGTACGTTTGCGCGATAGCCCGCTTCATCCAGCCCGAACCCTAGCAGCAGGGTCGCAATCCCGATCGCCACCCGCTGCAGAAGCGTTGCAAGCCCGAACGCGGTTGCTTCCACGCGATAACCGCTGCGCTGCTGCCCCCATTCCACCGTGTCGGGCAGCAATGCCCAGAACGCCAGGTGCAATCCCACCGTCGTCGCCTGCATCCCGGCCAGGAACAGGCGCGTCGCATCGATGGACGCGAAGTCGACCAGCGCGAACGATCCCGCACCCGCAGCGCACGCGCCTGCGGCCCAGAACCACTGCGCCCGCGCTCCGATCCGGCGCGCCACCACCATCCAGATGGGCACCGCCAGCGCGCTGACCGCCGCCATCGACGCCAGCGCGAGCTGGCCCGCGGTCTGGTCGGCGAGCACGTACTTGTAGAAGTACAGGACCGACTTGCCGAGCACGGTGGTGGCGACGATCATGGCCATCATCGCGGCCGCCAACGTCGTGAACGCGCGATTGCGTGCGAGATCGGCGAGCGCGGTGGCGATCGGTATCCGGTGTGCCACTGCGGCAACAGGCGCGCGGTCGCGGAACGTCCAACCGACCAGTGCGATCAACGCGGCACCGATGCCGGCGAACAGGATCGCGGCCGCCAGGAACGCCGCGGCGTCGCCCTTTCCGCCCATCATCGCCCGTCCAATCGGTATCGTGCCAGCGGTCACAGCGACGGCCGCAGCCGTGCCGGCGAGCATCCGCAATCCGGCAACCAATGCTCGATCGCGGCTGTCGGCGCTGACCCGGGCGGTAAGGGCGAGGTAGGGCACATTCACCGCCGCATAAGCCGTGCGAAACAGCAGCTGGCCCGCCAGCATCCACGCGGTGACCGACAGCCCGGCCGGCGGTTGCAAATAAGCCAAACAGAAGCTCAGCCCCAGCGGTACCGCGCCCCATGTCATCAGGCGGCGATGCGTGCGCCCTGACGATCGCGCGTCGATCATGACCCCGACGGCAAAGCTCGCCACGCCGTCCCATAGCGAAGCGAGGAGGAAGATCGTCGCCGCCGTGCGGATCTCGATCCCCAGCACGTCCGTGTAGAAGAACAGCAGGTAATAGGTCGCGCTCTGCCAGAACAGGTTGAACCCGAAGTCGCCCGACGCGAACAGCGCCAGGCGGGCGACCGGAACCTGTTCGGCCTGGCTCGCCTCAACCACGGCTGCGCCCAAGTGACACAGCGCGCGCCCTATCATCGTCCATGTACCATTGGTCGGCGGCGCCCCTGGACGGTGGGCGCGCGGTGGAGAGCCTCATGGCCCTCCACTCGCATCGATCGTCAACTACGCCAACTTCACAGCGGCATTGCGTACAGGGCGTGGTGCGTCAGCATGAACAGGGTGCGCTTGTCCGCGCCACCGATCAGCAATTGCAGCGGGCGTTCGGGAACGTCGATCCGGCGCTGCAGCGTGCCGGACGGGTCGTAAACGAACACCTGCCCGTTCGCGACATACAGATTGCCCGCCGCATCCCGCACCACGCTTTCACCGCCGCGATCAGCCGCGACACGCAGGTCGGTCAACTGCCCGCCAGCGCCCACCAGCCCGCTATAGGTCCGGTTTTCGGATGCGTTGGTCAGGAAGACCCGCTCGCCCACCTTGCCCGATACGAAGCCATAGGCGTCGAGCGAATCCGACCAGCGCCAGCCCAGATTGTCGGACGTGCTTTGGTTCCACACGCGAAACGCGGGCAGCACCAGCGATCCGTCGGGCGATACATATTCCTGCGCCTTGGCCTCGCCCATCTTGTTGAGGAAGAACGCGGACAGTGGCGGGAACTCATAGGTTTTTGGGTCGAGCCGGTCGGCGAACTCACCATTGGCATAGACATTGACCGGCAACAGTGTCGCGGCACCCCCACGCGATCGCGTCGCGGTGGGCGCGATCGGACGAGCCTGCTCGGGATGGGCAGGGTCGATGCTGTACACGGTGGCGTCGATCCCGGCGGATGACAGGACCATCAAGTCGCCCGAGCGGTCGACCGCCAGGTTCACCGGGTCAAGTGGTGTGTCCGTCAGCAGCGACAGCCCCTCTTCCTGCGACCATCCGTGGATGCGGTGGTGGAAGCGGTCGATGAAGTACAGCTTGCCCTTCGCGTCCACCGCACCACCCGCGACCGAGTAGAAGCCGTCGGCCAGCTTTTTGATCCCAGGCGTCACGGGCACCGCGGACTCCGTCGCGGCGGTGGCCGGCGCAGCGGGTACATCGAGCTTTGCGAACTCTCGCTCACGCACCTCCTGCCGGCGCGTATAATCCTTGATCGAGTTCTCGAACGCGTACTTGCTCGCGCGCGCGAAGGTGCCGCATCCCTTGGTGTCGCAATGCGCGAAGCTGTTGTCGGCATTCACATGGACGTTGCGGAATCGGATATCGCCCGAGTTGAACAGCCGCACGGCGGTGTCCATCGGCTTGGCCGTCCGCGTCACGCGATAGCTGTGGTAGTTGGCGAACAGGATGTTGCTGGAATCGTGGAACTCGGTCGACACCGCGTTCACGCCGTCTGCGACCTCCTGCTCGGTCTGCGGCCCCAGGAACTGCCAGTTCTGGACGTTCCGAAGAACGATCTCGTTCTTGAGGTGGTGCTCCGCCGACAGCTCATACACATAGCCCGGCGTCTTGGTGTCCGACACCATGAACCCGCTAGAGGCGAGGCCATTGGGGGTCCAGATCGCCGCAAAGGTGCCGCCACCGCCGTCGGTTACCCAGATACTGGCATGCTGAGAATCCATGCGCGCGCCAGGTTCGTTGGCGCCGGTCGGTTTGCCGTCCGCCAGCACGACTGGCCCATGGATGCGGACGTCGTTGACCAGCGACGCTTCGCCCGCCTTCCAGATCAGAGCGCTCGCACGCGGGTTGATCGCCCCGGCCCATAGGCCCACGCCCGAGATGATCGCGTTGCCGCCCTTCGCGCTTTCCACCAGTGCCTTAGCGGCGCCCGCGCCGGCATAATTCTCCGTGCCATTGGCGAGCGTGATCTGCGTCAGGTCCGGGTGCAGCGCGATCAAGACGCTGTCCGGGCGCAGCTTCAGCGTGTCGGTGATGCGGTACTTGCCCATTGGCAGGTACACGACGCGATGGGCGTTGATCGCGCGCTGAAGCGCCGCGGTGTCGTCGCTGCTGTTGTCACCTTTGGCGCCTGCAAGACGCACGTTCGCCCATTCACGCACCGGCGGCAACGAACGGATCGCAGGCGCGCGACGGGCCGGCGTTCGCGTCAGCGGCCCCATGGTGAACTCGGTGGCGTAGCCACCGGTCGTGCCGAGTGCGGGAAGCTTCAGACCGTGGGAGAAATCCTTGACCTGCCAGCGGCTGCCCTGCCCCGCGATCGTCTTGCCGCTGTCACGGAACAGCGCAAAGGTGGGGGTGTTCACGCCCACTGCGTTGTCGAAGCCGATCTGGGTGAAGACGCTCTTTTCCTCGGAGATCACGACGCCCGCGCGCGAGACATTCTCGAAACGAACGTCCTTGCCCCAAAGCGAGTCCGAATAACCACGATCGACCTCGATCCCGACCGGCGTGTTGCGGATCGCGACGTTGACCAGGGTCAGGCCCAGCTCATGCTCGCGGATCGCCGCGTCGCGCTGCCCTTCGAACTCGGAATCGATCAGCGTGAACGGCCATGCGGGCGAGGTTTTTTCGCTAACGATGCCATAGCGCCCGCCAAAGAAGCGCAGGTCCTCGCACTCGTTACCCGCCTGGTAGATGCCGGCGAGCCCCGATCCCAGGTGGAAGTCGGCGTGGCGAACGAACGCATGCTGTGCGACGCGGAAGCGGATGGCGACCGCGCCTGCATTACCCTGCCCGAGCTCGAAATCGACGTTCGACAGGGCGGAGTAGAACGTGGTCTGGGTCGCGTCGAACACGTTGGGGTCAAAGGGTCGCGTGGTGGGCGGCGGAATGGGAGGCTTGCCCGAGCGGTACTGGTCGTCGCCGGTGAAGCTCACCACCGCCGCAACGCCGTCGGCGAACCCTGGCGTGTTGTCGCCCAGCACGATTACCGGCCGCGTCTTGCCGATGCCGAACACGCGCACGGCGGAGCGCAGCAGGATGGTGCGGCTGACGCGATAACGACCGGACGGCAGGAAGACGATCCCGCCCTTGGCGCCACCGGTCTTAGCAGCGGCATCGATCGCCTGCTGGATCGCCGCCGAGTCATCGGCACGACCGTCCCCGACGCCCTTTACCGTGATCGCCTGCGGCTCATCGGGTCGCGTCAGGTAAACGGAGGTGGAAGCGCCAAGGGCCGGGGCACTCAATCCCGCCAACGCGACGCCGAACAGCACAAAGGCTTTCAAATCAGTCTCTCCCGCGACCCTGTTGTGTCCGCCGGGTACGACTATGCAACGCCATCGGGCGGCGCAATCCGTCGTAAGGTCGTAGCCCGCAACGATTTGTGGGGCGAAGGTATCGACCCATGGGCCGCGGATTGGTCGGGCGGCGCTCCCCTGCAAAAGCCCCGCCTCGCACGATGACCTTCACCGCCTCCAATCCGGTTGGATCGGATAGGGCCTGTCCAGTTTCGGGATTACCAACGGCTTGCGGGACCGACCGGTGGCTATCGTAAGCGCCAGGGATGGTCAGGGTTTTTCCCGGATGGGGTGCACGCAAGGTCGATGACAAGAAAAGCGCCGATGGCCAGCTTCACCCCTGCCCTGCCCCGCGAGGGCGAGCGTGCCCGGCCGGTGCTCGCCTGGGTGCCGATGCGTGGGGACTGGATCCTGCTCGCCCTCTATGCAGTCGGTTTCTGGCTGGCGCACGGTGTTGCCGCTCCATGGGGTGGGACCGGCTATTATTCCTTGTGGTTCCCGGCGGCGGGCGTGCGCCTGGCGCTGCTGTGGCGAGGTGGTGCGCGGCTAACGATCGCGGCGGCCTTGGTCGAGCTTCTGGTCGACACAATCGACGGCGCAGTAGATCCTTTCGGGGCGGATCGGGTGCTGGCGATCATCGGCGTGGTGCGGCCGGTGGTGGCCTATGGGCTGACGGTCGCGGCGATCCGATGGTTGGCCAGTGGCGCGCGGGCGGAGCTTTTGACGGCACCGATGCCCTTCGGCCTAGCCGCCGTGCTCGCCCCCAACATGGCCGCCCTCGCGGCCTTGCCCCAGGCACTGTTGCGACCCGAACTGACGGGCGTTGCCGGGGCGCACGACGTGCTGCTGTCCCTTTCCGACTTTGCGGTTGGCGACCTGCTCGGCACCTTGATCGTCGCGCCACCCTTGTTGTGGATAGCCGATCGGCTGGCCTCACGCGAAATCCCTAACTTCGCTCTTCGCAAGGCTGCCCTGGCGGAGGCTGTGGGCGTACTGCTCGCCAGCCTGCTGATCGCCGGCACGTTCACCGCCGCGGGGCTTGGGCTGCAGCCCATGCCGGTGCTGCTCGCGACCGTATGGATCGGGTTGCGCTTCGGGCGCGCGCCTGCCTGGATGGCGCTGGTGTTGGTGGTTGCGCTCGTACTGCCCCAGACAGCCGGCGCGACGGCCGCAGCAGCACGGCTACAGATCCACCTGGCACTCGCGACGGTAGTAGTCGCCGGCTATCTGGCCGGCAGCTTCGCGGATGCCCAGGCCCATGCGCGCGCCGACCTTTCGCGACGCGACCGCCTGCTGTTCCAGGCCGAGCGGCTGAAGACGTTGCGGGCCATGTCGGTGGCCGTGATCCATGAGGTGTCACAGCCGTTGTCGACCCTCGCGATCGAGGCGCGGCACCTTCACGAATTGTCGGTCGGCGCGGACCCGGAGATCGCGGCCGGCGCGGCGTTGATCGATCGCAAGGCTCATGCCTTGTCCGACTTGGTCCGCAGGCTGCGTCGCTTTGGCGGCAGTGCGGCCGACCAACCCTCTGCGCTGCCCGTTTCCGCGTTGCTCGATACTGTCAGCGGACTGGCCCAGGCGGAAGCAAAGGCTGCGCGGGTGCGATTGGAGATCGACCCCGGCGACCCCGATCTTCTCGTCTTCGCGCAAGAAGTCGAACTCGCCCAGGCCGCGGTGAACCTCGTCCGCAATGCGGTGCACGCGTGCGACGACGGTGTGGTCCGCGTGGACGCCCTGAAACGTGAGGAGCAGGTCGTCATCAGCGTCCATAACCGATGCGCCGTTCGCCCGCGCGGCGCTGCGGGCATGGGGGTGGGCCTGCTGGTCGCCCGCGCCATTGTTGAAGCCCATGGTGGCCGGATCGAGCGCCAGGACGCCGACGGCCTTATCACCCATTCCATTCTTCTGCCGCTCGCTGGGGAGCCCTGATGTGACCGACAATCCCGCTGTTTATGTCGTGGATGACGATGGCGACCTTGGCGCCAGCGTCGCTCGCTTGCTGACGCGTCATGGCTACGCAGCCGAGCCCTTCTCCGATCCCGCCCCGCTGCTGGCCATTTACGCGCAAAGCCCTGCGCACTGCATCGTGACGGACATCATGATGGGCGACATCGACGGGTTCGGCTTTGCGGACCAGTTGCGGCGCATCGACCCTGCCGTCGCGATCGTTTTCATGACGGCATGGCCAACCACCGCCAACGCGGTGGACTCCGTGCGGCGTTATGGCGGCCTCGATTACCTGGAAAAGCCCCTGGACGAGGATCGCCTGCTCGCCGCCGTCGGTGAAGGAGTGGCGTGGTCGCGTGGCCGGCGCGCGGCCCTTGCCCGAACCGCCCACCTCACCCCGCGTGAGCGGCAGGTGTTCGAGCTTTTGGTGCAGGGCCATCCCAACAAGGTCGTCGCCGACCGCCTTGGCCTGTCGCCAAAGACCGTGGAGGATCATCGCGCCGCCGTGCTTGCCAAGACCGGCACCAACGGGCTCGCCCAGCTGATTGCGCTCGCATCATGACCGGTCCTGACGTGAATGGCGCGCCTGTTGTGGGCATGACCGATATGGAAACAGAAACAGCGATCCTTTCTCTCCTGACGGAACGGGTGGAGATCTATCCCGCGTTCATGATCGGTGAGTTGCGTCGCCTGCACCCGCATCTTTCTCCCGAACGCATCCGTCAGGTTCTGGACCGGCTATGGACCGAGCGTCGGGTCGCACGCCTTTGGCACCGCTACATGTTGCCGGGCGACGTCGACGCGGTCCGCACGAAGTGGCTGTCCACCCTGAGCCGAAACCGCGCTGAGTTCGAGCGCATGGACCCGAGCGAGGGGGCCTATGAGGACGGCATCGCGATCCTGAACGCCTGGGACGGCTGGAGCATAGGAAACGAGAAGGCCTGATCCGCGCGACAAACGACCGCACGGAAGTGTCTACCCAACTGCTCGCGCTGGACGGTGATCAGCCCTGTTCAGGACGGATGCTGTCGGGCAAGAACAGGCGAGTTCTGGATGGAGCCGCTATGATCCGCCTGCCCTTCGTCGCACTGTTCGTTGCCGCCGCGACCGCCACCGCGGCGCCGGCCGCCACTCCCTCGCCGGAAGTGCTGCGGGATGCGGCGCTGGACGATGGGATAGCGTGGGACATCGTGGAGGGGCTGACGACCGAGGTCGGCCAGCGTCTCGCCGGGACAGAGGCTGAGGCGCGGGCCCGCGATTGGGCGGTCAAGAAGCTGAAGGCGCTCGGCTTCGCCAATGTTCACGTCGAAACCTACACCATGCCGGTCTGGCGGCGCGGAATTGAAACGGCCGAGATCATCTCGCCCTATCCGCAGAAGTTGGCCGTGACCGCGCTCGGCAACAGCGTTCCCACCCCGGCCCAGGGCCTGACGGCAGAGGTCGTCGGCTTTGACGGCATGGAAGCGCTGAAAGCGGCGGATCCTTCCAGCATTCGCGGCAAGATCGTGTTCGTGAATCACGCGATGGCTGTCCAGCAGGACGGCGGTTCCTATGGCGAGGTGGGAGTGATCCGGCGTTTGGGTCCGTCGGTTGCCGCCGCAAAGGGTGCCGCCGCGATCGTTATCCGCTCGATCGGCACGGATCGCCATCGCATGCCGCATACGGGCGTCCAGACCTGGGCCGCGGGCGTTCAGCCCATCCCGGCAGCAGCCTTGAGCGTGTCGGATGCGGAGCAGATGGCGCGTATCCTCGCGCAGGGAAAGCCGGTCAAACTGCACCTGACGATCGGGGCCGGGCCGGCCGGCACGGCGCAATCGGGCAACGTCGTGGCCGAGGTTCCCGGACGCGATCCGAAGGCAGGTATCCTGCTGGTTGGCGGACACCTCGACAGTTGGGACCTTGGCACGGGTGCGATCGACGACGGCGCGGGCGTGGCGATCACCGCCGCCGCCGCCAAGCGCATCATGGACGCCGGCCGTCCGCTGCGGACCATCCGCGTCGTGTGGTTCGGTGCTGAAGAGGTGGGCGGCCTGGGTGGCGATGCCTATGCCAAGGCGCACGCCGGTGAAAAGCATGTCCTGGTGGGTGAGTCCGACAGCGGGGCCGATCGCGTCTGGCGCTTCACGACCAGCAGCGGCAGCCCCCAATCGCCGCTGATCGGACGGCTATCTTCTCTCCTGGCGCCCCTGGGCATTACGCGCGGGAAAGACCCGGCGCACGGCGGAACCGACGTCGCTCCTGCCGCTGCGGCCACTCGCTCGCCCGTGATCGATCTGAGGCAGGACGCGTCGCGCTATTTCGACGTGCACCACACTGCCGATGACACGCTGGACCGCATCGACAAGGACCAGCTTCGTCAGAACGTCGCAGCCTGGACAGCCACGCTGGCCTTCTTCGCGAATGATCCAGCGGAACTGGCCCCCACCACCGGAGCCGCGCATACGGAGTGAAGTTGAAGCCGTCTCATGGCCTGAGTTCGCCCCCCTCTAGCGCTCCATTTATCACTGGGTGTCGAGCAATGGCTGCCAGCGGACGCCGAGCAGGCGGTCCGCGGCCTAGATACCTTGCAGGGCGTGAGGTGCCTCGCATGACCAGCGCTGTTCGGCGCGCGCGGTGATCCCGGCGCCGACGTTCCTGACGTCCAGATCTTCGGGTCGAGGCTTCTATGAGTGTTCCGCGCCAGAAGCTTGTTCTTGACCACCTCATGTGCTGGCTCGCCCGAAGAACGCCGCCTCTTGTGCCGTGACCCCGGTGCAAGCACTTAGTCGGCATATGCAAGCCGACGCCGACCTGGAAACAGCCCTGCTTGGACCGGTTCTGGCCGAACGGAGCTGCGGCGGGTGCACGGCGTGCTGCACGGTCCTGAAAGTCGATGCTCCGGATTTCAAAAAGCCTGCCGGGGTACCGTGCACTCACCTCAGCGCGCGCGGGTGCTCTATCCATGCCGTACGTCCGGGCATCTGCCGAACATGGTTTTGCGTTTGGCGAAGGGTGGCAAGCATGCCTGACGAAGCCAGGCCCGACCGCTCCGGCCTTCTCGTGTCGCTGAACTTCGCCCGGGAACCCCAGAACTGCTTCGAGGGTGTGTCGATCAACGTCCGATTGCTCGCCGGCAGCGCCGCGATCGAGAATGGCTTGGCGGCAAAGGTGCTCGACAGCGTATGCGATCAGCTGGTCCCCGTCTGGTTCAGTGACGGATCGAAGAAGATGCTGATGCACCCGGACAACGAGGTCGCTCAACATGTTCTCTCGGGAACTCCCGCACCCGAATATATAGAGGGCGAGGTGCGCGCATGGCGCGACCTCTATGGCCTTTTCACGCCGGGGGAACAGGCCCGATAGAATTGAAGGTGTCCATGGCCCGGTTACGGACGGTCGCGGCGCGCTGACGTCGTCCTGATCTCGGCCGTCCGTTCACATGCACACACAAGCCGGGTGGCGAAGCCGATGCTTGTGACGAGCAGTGGGCCTGAGCGCAGCAGTCAAGCGGACGCGGGCCACCGCCGAAGTGTCGTCGCGTGTGCCGATGATCGCCGACCTGCTCGGTCGTTCCACTAACGGCTGGCACGCCAGGCGGCGTTCTCGGGGGACATACGGCACGACCTAACTGGCCGTTTGCGCCGCGTTCCAGGGGTCAACAGGGTTCGCGCGGATCCAGCGGGTTGCGAGCCATTTGGTCCCGGTGCTGACCGGCAGGCCGGCATGGGTCGCAGAAGGATCCGGGCGGCCGTCGCTGAGCGTATTGGTGAATAGCACCGCGTCCCCGACCTGCGGCCGCACCGTCAGCGACGCGGCGGGGAATTGCGTCTCGCCGCCGGTGAACTCGTCGGTCAGGTAGATCAGCACCGTCCTTATCCGCTGATTTCGCACGCCAGGCAGACAGTCGTGGTGCAGGCGAAACTGCTGGCCGGGGCGGTAACGGAGAACCACCAGACCCTCGCCCTGCGCGACGGCCGTATTGGTGGCAAGGGCGATGCGGCGATTGATCGCCTGCAACACCAGGTCCTCGCGCGTGGGGGGAAACACTCCGCCATCCGACGTGCGGACAGGGTGCTCGGTCAGCCGGCCAGTGCGGGGATCCACCACCGCCGAGGGGGCCAGGAGGTGCTGCGCGGCTGATGCAACATGAGCGCATTCGGCAGGCGTGCAGAATTGGCGAAAGCGGGTGACGTCCGGGGACGTGCTGAGCCGATCGCCAGATAACAGGGTGGACGGCGCCCCGTCAGGGCGAAGCGCCATCGCCTCGACCAGCGCCAGGTGAGCGGCTGCCGTGGCGTCGCGGCGGGCCGCCGACCGAAGAAGGGCCAGCGCACCGGGCCAGTCCGGCGCCCCACCACTGCCGTTTCCGACCAGTGCGACCTCCGTCAAAGCCGCGTCGGCATGGCCGGCTTCTGCCGCGCGGCGTAGCAGCCGGCGCGCTTCCGGCAGGTCACGAGGTAGAGGATGTCCGGAAAGCCGCCAGATCGCAACCTGCATCAGCGCATCAGGATCACCCGCCTGCGCGGCCCTGGTCGCCAGGGCAATCGCATCATGGACCCGCCCTCCGGCAAGCAGCGAATTGGCCCTTGTGATGATGCTGTCGTGCGGCGCCGGCATGGATGGCCCATCGCACAAAAAAGAAGGGCCGGGAAATACCCGGCCCTTCCAGTTAATCGATCGTCTGTGACTTAGAACTTCGCAGTGATGCCCGCGTAGAAACGACGGCCAACGTTCTCGAAGATCGCCGAGCCCGACGCAGTGCCGGTCGCACCCAGCGGCGGCAGCTGATCGGTCAGGTTGTCCACACCGACGTAGAAGTTCGATCCCGGCGTGATGTTAACGCCGAACCGCGTGTTGATGTAGAACACCGCCGGATAGAACGGGATGTCATAATCATCCAGGTTCTGCGGTGCGCGGCCCTGGAACGTGCTGTGGTTCTCGATCGCACCGACAGCCTGCTTGGCGATGTAGTGCAGCTCGAGGTTGACGAACGGGACGCCGAAGTCAGCGCCGATGTTCCAGTTCACCTCGTCGCGCGGCGTACCAACTTCACCAAGGAACGTGTCGGCAAAACCGGGCTGCTGCGGATCAGTGAACGAGTCGTTCTGGAACTGATGCGAATAGACCAGGTGGCTGGTCAGACGCGTATCACCGAACTTGTGGGTATAGGCGAGGTCGGCGTCGATGCCGCGCACCTGCAGCTTGGCGTAGTTCAGCAGCGTCTGCTGAAGGTTACCCTCGACGATCCGGAAAGCTTCCTCTCCGTTCGGCCCGGTTCCGCCAGCAGCGACGCGAGTGAACAACGAACAGAACTGGTTGCTCGTCGTCGGCGAGTCATAGCAGCTGTTCACGATCCCCTGCGCGCTGGGGGCCGTGATGACGTTGTTCACCTTGATGTTGAAGTAGTCGACCGACAGGCTCAGCCCCGGAACGAAGCTGGGCTGGATCTGCACGCCATAGGTGTACGACTTGCTGGTTTCCGCAGCCAGTTCGGGGTTGCCACCGCTCAGGATCTCCAGCGACTGCGCATAGCGGTAGTCGTAGGAGGCCGGAACGCCCGCCGCGGCGCAGTTTGCAGCGCGGTACTGGGTGCCGTTGGCGATGTTGATCGCCGAGCACGGGTCGCTGAAGCCAGGCGCGAAGTTCTGGCCCTGCGGCGAATACAGCTCGGACAGGTTAGGCGCACGGACGGCGCGGGACATGTTGGCGCGGAACCGAATGTCGCGGATCGGCGCATAGGTGCCGCTCAGCGAGTAGGTGTACACCGTGCCGGCCGAACCCTTGTAGTCCGACACACGGCCTGCGCCGCTGATGGTCAGTTCCTTGATCATCGGCAGGTCGCGCAGGAGCGGCAGTTCGATTTCGCCAAACGCTTCCTTCACCTCGAACGAAGGCGGCGTAAACGGCGTCAGGGCGTTGTAGAAGGTGTAGCCCTGCTCGACCAGCGGGTCAGCGCGGAAGAAGTTCGTCTCACGACGATATTCAGCGCCGACGGAGAAGCCGATCCCACCGCCTGGCAGACGGAAGAAGCTGTCGGTCGTGCCCGAGATGAAGCCCGTTGCGTCGAACTGCGTGATCTTGCCGCGCGAAACCGTGTTCTGGAGGATGTAGTTGCGCGCTGCCTCCGAAACGTTGGAGCCGAACGGGTTCAGTGGCTGGCAAGCGGCGATGTCCGCCGCGAGGATCGCCGCGTTCCCGGCAAGATCTTCGCCCGTGCCGTTGGCGCGTGACGGTGCGGCCTGTGCCGCGCAGACGATCTGGCCGGCTGCATTGCGGGTCGAGTCGAGCGCCAGCGACAGGCGCTGAACGTTGACGTTGCCCAGGACCTTGGTCTGCTCCCTGAACTCGCCATAGTTGGCCGACACTTCGTACCGGATGTCCGAAGCGATGTCGCCACGAACGCCGCCTACGATGCGGTACGTCTCACGCTTGGCCGCTTCGGTGCGAACGCCCAGATCGACCAGGTTCTTGCGCAGAATGAAGCGCTGCGAACCGCCGTTGATCGCGGCAATCGTGTTGGCCTGGTTCTGGGCCGCCGTACGCAGCACCGAACCGTCATCATTCAGCGTGTTTGTGAAAGCTGCGCCGGTCGTCGGGTTGAACCCGGCGTTTGCGCTCGCGAGCAGCTGCGTCGCGATCGTTCCGCGGGCAGCGGCGGACAGGTACGGGTTGTCGAGACGTGGCCGCTCGTACAGCGCATCGATGGTGGAACCGGTGAAGAATGCCGGGCCCGAGGTGCCCTGGCCGACCGATTCGGTGCGCGAATACTTTGCTTCAACGAACGGCTTGAACGCGTCGGACACGTCGAAGTGGCCGATCAGGTTCGCCGTGTAACGGTCGAGCTGCGGCTGCAGCTGAACCAGCTGGCCTTCGCGGCGGGTTTCGTTGTTGCCGCCAATGAAGGAGCCAGCGGGCGTGACGGTGGACACTGCCGCGGTACCACCCGACAGGCCGACGCGGGTGCCGGTCTGGGGAACCAGCGAACCATCTGCCTGGAACAGGTAGTTGCAGGTGAAGGCACGACCAACAACGTCGCGGCCGCAGGCACCGGTCGGGCTGCCGAACGCAACAAGGCCGTTCGAACTGATCGTCGCGCCGCGCACGTCGCGGAAGAAGACCGAGTCGGGGTTGCCGTCATAGTTCAGGTTGCCATTGACCCGGTCCGTCGCGGTGTCGGAATCAACGGTGAGGAAGGTGTCGTTGCGGCGATAGTGAGAGCGCTGCGACGCATAAAGGCTGTTCTGGCGAGCATATTCGACGTTCAGCGCGATGTTGCCGCGACCGTCGGCGAAGTTCTTGCCCGCAACGCCGCTGATGAAATATGCACCCGCGTCGCCGTGCTCGCTGATGCCACCCTGCGCGCGCAGCTGCACGCCCTGGAAGCTGTCCTTCAGGATGAAGTTCACGACGCCGGCGAGGGCGTCCGAGCCGTACACGGCCGAGTTACCGCCCGTGACGATGTCGACACGCTCGATCAGGTCGGTCGGGATGGTGTTGACGTCAACGGACACGGCATTGTTGAGCACGTCCGCGCCGACATGGCGGCGGCCGTTGACCAGCACCAGCGTGCGCTGCGTGCCAAGGCCGCGAAGATCGAGCAGGCTGAGGCCCGCGGTGCCGAGGAACCGGGTCGAGTTCGACTGGCTGTAGGTGCTGCGCAGCTGCGGCAGGTCGTTCAGGACGTCGCCGACGGAGGTACGGGCAGTGACGGCGAGCTCGCCGGCAGTAACCGTGCTGACCGGGATCGGCGATACGTCGTTCGGGCGCGCGATGCGCGTGCCGGTAACGACAACGGTGTTGGCTTCGCCATCGTCCTCGACCGACTGGACCGAACCGGCGTTACGAGCAACGGCGCTGTCCGCATCCGCCTGGCCAGGATTGACGACGTCGCCGGCACCCGTGGTGGGCGAAGTCGTCTGAGCGAGGGCGGGGAATGCGAGGGCCAGCGACCCTGCAAGGGCCGTCGCGCCCATCAGCTGCGTAATCTTCATTGTGGTTTTCACCCCTTTAACGTCACAGGTATTCCTGTTGAGATCAGAAAAGGGCGGATCGCGCCGCGACGCAACATATTACTAAGCGCACGTGGTTGTGCGCTTAGTTTTTCGCGTCGGTGTGTCATTCATGTTACAATCATGTTGTCGTCTAAATAGAAGGTGTTGCAGTCATGTAAGCCGGTTGCGGGCAGGCGAGCATCGCTGCCCAGTACGACGCTCCTGGATCGAGTATCGTCGACCCCTGCAAGAAGTCGATTCTGCCAGACGCGAAGTTGCGTCAAGGTCCCGCTCAGATGAACCTGAGAGAGGCTATCGCCCCCGAAGTGCTATGATGGCTTAGCGTTTTAAGGGAGAGTGTTCTGGCGTGGCGTTTGTTGATGATACACCGGGCACTCGCAACTTTACAGCCCTTGGGTCCAGCTTTTACATGTCTGATCTCACCGCCGGATTTTCGGTCACTGACTTCCCGACTCATTAAGCCGGCAATGCTGTCCCCGGCAGTACAGCCTTTGATGTGAGCCACATCGTCCCCGCGCAGGTGTTGGCCGGATTGGCCCCATATCGACAAAATACGCTCTGGCCTTTTGCTGCGGGCGCTATCACCTTGGCAATCAAGGCAAGGCTGGGTCATTCGGTGACCTGGGAACTTGTCCATCATGAGTAGAATGGGACCCAGGCCTTGATCGCTTCAATTCTCTTGCTGCTGCAAGCTGCGACATCGCCGGCCGGGACCGCTCGCGTGCCTGCTTCCGAAACGCGCGCGAGGGACGTTGTCGTCACGGGCGTGTCGCTCGCCAGCCTCAAGAAAGCGGTCGACGACTGTCTGCAAAGTCATTGCCCGGCCACGGACGACATCGTCCGTTCCCAAGAGTACGCCAACGGTCAGTTTGCGCTGGGTGATTATGCGGGGAGCCGCGAAACCCTGAGAAAGGCTCGCCACAGGAACGCACGCTACGCATCATCCATCCCGGTCGAGGTAGCGGGACTCCACAGGGCAACCGGCCGGATTACCGGCCTGGTCGGACTTCCGGATTCCGAACAGTTGCTGATGATCGACGCTGTTGACGCTTTAAAGGCTGGATTGAACAAGGACGATGTTCGCGTTCTGCTGGCACGGCTGGAGGTTGGTGACGCGTACGCCAGGGATCGTCGCCTCGACGAGGCGATCGAGCGCTATGACACAGTGCGGAGCCAGGCCAGGCGGCTGTCGCTTCGACCTGTCGAGGGTATGGCAATGCTGCGCAAGGCAGTGCTGCTCTCCGCCGTGGCGAGCACCCAGTCCATCTACAACGGCCGCGCGCGCGCCGCGGTGAAGGAGATACAGCAAACGTCAGATGCAGACATGGCGCCCTTTCGCAATGCCTGCCAGTTGATCCAGGTCCAACTGACCAGGAAAGCGAGCGAGCGGGACGCCGCCTTCGACGCTGCCATTGCACGCATGGAGCCGCTTGCATCAACACGCCCTACGCTGCTCTATTCACCACCTGTCGAACTCGCCCCGAGTATTCACGACCTGACCGCGAACTCTGACACGCCCTGGGCCGACATCAGCTTTCTGGTCACCCCAGACGGGCATGTTGGCGATGTTCAGCTAGTCGCGAAATCGGGCCACCTGGAGCGGCAGTGGCTTCGGCCGGTGATCCAGGCGACCAGCCAGCGCCGTTACATGCCCATGGCACTTTCCGGATCAACGGGCCTGCGGCAAACGGTGCGCTACTCATTCGTCGGCGACCTTGTAGCACGGTCTGGCTCACACCTTCTGTACCGCTCGCCAACGCCGCGGGTCGTCTCGATCGACATGACCCCTGATAGCAACTATCTCCCTCTCAAGGACGGCTGACACCCGCGACGTGGCGGGGCTTGTCGGACGGGGTTGGGATGAGCGCAGCCTGCTGTCGTCGGTGCCGTGGCCTGTTCACACAGGCGCCCCGAACAGGTGCCCGATCGCGGCCGTCGCACCCATTGCGACGACACCCCATAACGTGACGCGCGCAACCGCACGGCCGATCTTCGCGCCGCCGATCCATGCGCCAATCGCGCCCAACAACGCCAGCAGCAGCAACGCGATCACGGAAACGGTGATGACGATGCTGTCTATCGGAGCGACAAAGGCGACGAGCACTGGCACGATTGCTCCAGCCGTGAAGGCAAGCGCCGACGATAAGGCGGCCTGCACCGGGCGGGCCGCCAGCTCGTCCGACAGGCCGAGTTCATCGCGCTTGTGAGCACCCAGCGCGTCATGCGCCATCATTTGTTCGGCGACTTGGCGCGCCACTACAGGGGTGACGCCCCGTGACACATAGATGGCGGCAAGTTCAGCCGTTTCCTGCTCGGGCACGCGCGCCAGTTCGGCTCGCTCGCGGGCAAGGTCGGCGCGTTCAGTGTCGGACTGCGAGCTGACCGAAACATATTCGCCGGCGGCCATCGACAGCGCGCCACCGACCAGAGCCGCCGCCCCCGCCAGCAGCACCTTGGCATGAGTGGCACTCGGCGCAGCGGCTACCCCGACCAGCAAACTCGAAACCGAAATAATCCCGTCGTTCGCCCCCAACACTCCCGCGCGAAGCCAGCCGGTGCGGTGAACCAGGTGGTGTTCCAGCGGCGGCCCAGGCGGATCGCCGGCATCCCGCGTATCGCGAGGCGCAGGGGTGACAGCCGTGGATTGATCGACAGTCATCGTGGACTCTCAGTCTGCTGGCCCATCGTGCCACTAGGGTTCCAGATGTGCGATGATTAATTGTCGGTCCGCCTGACCCGCCTCTATCCCTCGTGCGGAACGTGCTCGCCGCGCGATCACCGGCGAGCCAGTTTCACCTCATCCTTGGTGATGAACCTGTCAGAAGCGTAGAAGCGAGCCAGCCGCGCCGCATCGTTCTGCGACGGATCGGTCAGCCATCGGGTGTGCCAGGTCATGAACCACAGCCAGTCGGCCTGTGGACCCAGCAGCGCAGGATCGGGGATCGGCCCGTTCTCGTGCAGGCAGATCGGCACCGTGTCGCCGACGATCGCCTTCACCTTTCCAAACATCGGCGCCAGGTTGCCATGATCCTCGACATAGATGTCGGCGCCCGCGACATCCACGTAAGCGCGACCGGGATAATAGGCCGGATCGACATTCTGCCCCGCCCAGCCAAGCACCCAGATCAGGTTGTCGAGGCCGCGTGTCCGGGCAAAGTCATCGTACATCAGCCGCCACAACGCCTTGAACGCGTCGGGCCCGTGCTTCCCCCACCAGAACCAATCGCCGCTGAATTCGTGAAACGGCCGCCACAACACGGGCACCCGTTTGTCGCGCAGCTCTGCCAGCAGATCGCCGACCTGCTTCATTTGCTGAAGCATCAGCCTGTTCTGCGGCGTGCCCGGCGTCAGCGCCTGCCCGACGTCGAAGTCCTTTTTCGAGTTTTCGTACCCGGTACCGATGTCCGGTGCGCCCCAATGCCAGCACAGCGTCACGATCCCGCCCGACCGGTGCCAGTCGGTTGCCCGCGTATTGACCCCCGCCAGATCCGCAGGATCGATATAGTCGAGGCCAAGAATGGCCGGCAGCTTGCCGGTCGTGCGCTGGAGGTACTCCAGCTCCTGGCCATGGCCACCCGGCCGCTCCTGCTGCCCGGTCAGCGTGTGCTTGCCATAGTGCGACCAGAGATACGCATAAAGCGCCTTCGCCTCCGCCGAAGCCGTTGGGTTGCTGAGCCTGTGCGATGACCGTCGCGCCGCCGCCAGATGCCCCGGCATCGCCGACAGCAATCCGGCTGCGGCGGCACCGGCCAGGGCCTTGCGCCGGCTCCAATCTGGTCCAGTGTTGCTCACCGCCTCTTCTCCATGCCTGTCGGCTCGACCACGGCGACGGCACCGCCACTCGCCGCCAGATGCAACGTCAGCCGATCGCTCGCGGACACCCTGCGCGCGTCGTCCCGCAGTTGATCGGGAGCATCCCCGTCCTGCCACAGGCTTGCCGTGAACTTGCCCGAGCCAAGGAAGCTGAGCGGCAGCGACACGTCACGCGCGCTCTCCCCGTTCATCGCGCCAATATACCAGCGCGCTCCCTTGCGCCGGGCGACCGCGATATGTTCACCGACTTCTCCGTCCAGGAACCGCGTTTCGTCCCAGCCTGTCGGCACGGACCTGATGAAGCTGAGCCCCGCCGGCGATGCGGCATAGGTGTCGGGGCTGTCCGACACCATCGCGACCGGGCTCGGATAGACGATGTACATGGCGAGGCCATGCGCGCGGCTGGTCTGCACAAACGGCAGCGCGTTTCGAAAGGCGAAAGCAGCAGGCGCAACATTGCGAAAACCACCGGGCGTATAATCCATCGGCCCGACCAGCGCGCGCGTATAGCCGAGCATGACGTTGTGGCGCGCGGTGATGCGGCTCGACCATTTGTTGTATTCGGCACCCAGCACGCCTTCCTGGGTCACGAAATTGGGCCATGTCCGGTTGAGGCCGCGCGGCGTGAAGGCACCATGGAAGTTGACCATCAGCCTGTGGCGGGCCGCGGATTCGAGCACGCGATTATACCAGGCGACGATCGCCTGATCGTCACGGTCCATGAAGTCTGCCTTGATGCCCGCGACACCCTTTTTCTCGAAAAAGGTCATGGCTTCTTCAAGTTGCGCGTCCAGCGCGCGCCAGTGCACCCACAGCCAGATGCGGACACCCTTGGCCTTGGCATGGGCCAGCACCGCGTCGAGGTCGAAAGCATCGGTGGGGCGGGTCAGGTCAGTGCCGGGCAGCACCAGCGGCGCCTTGCCCGAACCCACATACCAGCCATCGTCGATCAGGGCATAGGGCAGGCCCTGGGCAGCGGCGAAATCGATATAGGCCTTGGCCGTATCGGTCGTGGTGCCCTGGTCGGTCTTGCCGTGAACGGAAAAACCGTTCCACCAGTCCCAGGCGGACAGGCCCGGCTTGATCCAGCTCGTGTCGGCAATGCGCGACGGGCTGGCAAGGTCGCTGACCAGCGTGGAGCCGACCAGGTCCCCTGCCCTGTCGCCCAGCATGACCACGCGCCAGGGGGTCCGGATCGGACTGCCGAGCCGCGACCTGACCGCCACCCGCGGGTCGTCCAGCGCCGGCGACAGCTTCGCCCTGAAACCCAGGCCGCCATCGCCGCGCCCCGTCAGGTACAGGCCGCCAAAATCGCCGAGGTCACTCTCGGCCAGGGCGAATGCGCTCCGGCCTGTTTGGCAGAGAACCGGCAGGTCGAACAGATTGTGTTCGCGGACCCTCGTGGTGTCGACGGGATCGAACTCGCCTTCATGGCTCGACCCGGTATGGCCGACGTTAAAGCCCCAGCAGCGCCACGCCTGCGGAAAGCGGAACTCGGTCTCCTCGACACGGACCAGCGCCGCCGCGGTGGCGGGCTGCAGCGGCAGCACGGTGCGGAACGCGACGCCCTTGTCCGTCGCCCGAACCACCAGGTCGAGTTGGCGCCGCGCACCGGCGGGCTCGCGAAAGTGCACCACCATCTCGCGATACGCACCACCGCCCGTCGCCGCATTGCCGGCGACAATCGGGTAGCGATCATCCCCGCTGCGCCGCTCCTCACCCTCGCGAACCATGCCATAGCCGATACGGTCGTCCGTCAGCTCCAGCGCGATGGGCGATGGCGCGATCAGGATCTCGCCATTGCGGCTGACCGACCAGGTTGGGCGGCCCTGATCGTCCTGCGCGACGGTGACCTGGTTATGCCCGTCGGGCGACGCCAGCGTGACCGGCACCGCCGCCGCAGCCAGAGCAACAGCGAGGATCACAGGCCCATCCCCTTCAACACCGGCTCGATCACCGTCGCCATGGCATCATAGCCGGCCTCTGTCGGATGCACGCCGTCATAGGCGAGGCCGGCCTTCATCGCGCCGGAAGCATCGGCAAGGACCGGGGTATAGTCGACAAAGGTCGCACGCTGGCGCGCGGCCCAACCGCGTGCCCATCCATTGATGGCGCGGATCGGCGTCACCGTGTCCAGCCCGGGACGCCATGGAAAGTTGCCTGCGGGGGGAACACTGGCAAGCAGCACCTTGATCCCGTTCGCCGTTGCAAGCTGCGCCATGGCGGTCAGGGTCGCCTCGGTCTGCTCGAGCGTCATTGGCCCGGTGTTGCCGGCGATGTCGTTGGTGCCCGCCATGATGTGCACCGCCTTGGGCCGCAGTGCCACGACATCGGCCATGAACCGCACCAGCATCTGCGGCGAGGTCTGCCCGCCGATGCCGCGCCCGATCCGCCCGGGACGAAAGAAGCCGGGCCGCTTGTCGCGCCACCCCTGCGTAATGGAGTCGCCCATGAACACGATCCCAACCGGCACGCGAGAGGCGATCAGCTGCCGGTTCTCCTCGACATAGCGACCGGTCCAGGCCCAATCATCGTGCAGGCGCTTCTCGGCTGCGGCATGATCGGCAGCAAAGGCAGGCCGTGCCAGCATCGATCCGACCACGGGCGCGGCCAAGGCGCCGGCCAACAAGTGACGTCGTTCAATCACTCTCACCTCCTATCGTGCCGAAACGCGCTGTTCAGGGACGTTCCAACCGCGCAACGTGAAGCTGGGGACGGCGGCGATGCTGGCCGGGTATCGCACCTCGATCGAGCGCTTTTCCCCCGGCATCAGCGACACGTAATTGTCGCTGTAGAACGCAGGCAGGATACGCTGGCCTTTGGCATCCACCAAAGTCAGCTTTGCGGCGAGTGCGGGCGTCTGACTCGCATTCGCCAGCGTCACCGTGACCCGGCGATCCTGGCCGTCGCCGACCGGCGCTGCGGCGGTAAGCGTCAATGGCGCCTGGCCCATGTCGTTCAGCGCCCGGTACGCAGCCGTGTCGCGCCCGCGCCAGTAAAAATTCTCCGACACGGGTGCGCCGGCGGCGTCATTGAGCGTTAGCCGCACCAGCACCATCGGGTTTGCCGCAAACAGCCCATCGAGCGGCACGGCTGCAAGCGGGGTGGCACGATTGGCGAGCGCATCGACCCGGTCGGTACGGGTGAACAATTCGCGTCCGTCCAGGGTCGTGACCCGCGCCGTCGCCGTCAGTCCATGCCGATCCTCCCGTGTGGTGTTCAGCACGATGAGTTCGTTGCCCGGCTGGTTCAGCTGCACATGGACGGGCTCGGCCGCCTTCTTCGACCCATAATAGGCGGCGTGGGTGTCGTAATCCCATGAATAGATCTGCCACGCATTGGACGGCCATGCGGGCTGGGTCATCCACAACAGGCGGCCCGAGTTCTTGGTCCACAGATGGCCCAGAAACCCTTCGAACATCGCCTTGTGGGTTTCGAGGTTCATCATCTGCGCCTTGCGCTCGAAATCCTCGAAACTGGTTGCTACGCCGAACATCGTGTCGAGCGCCGCCAAGAACGTCTTGGTGTCGCCGTTCCCGCTGAAATGCCAGTCGTGATAGGCAAGCACGTCACCAAGCGGCCAGCGGTCCGCATCCGGAACATAGCTCTTGATCGACTCCAGCGTGGACAGCGACGGCGTTCCGGTTTCCACCGAAAAGCCGGTGGCGAGGTTGGTGAAGTAGCCTACCGGCGGACGGTAATTGTACGGGCCGGAGCCTTGCAGGTTCACTGTATTGGAGCTGCCCGTAAACCAGCGTGTCCCGTCCAGCTCGAACACCGCCTTGTCCAACCCTTCGTTCAGCGTCGGATAGGGCACACCTTCGTTGCGGCCGAACCACAGGATGATCGAAGGGTGGTTGCGATAGCGTGCGATCGTGTCGCGTGCGTTGGCCAGGAACAGCGAGGGGTCGTCCGGTTCGACCTGGAAATTCTGCGTCGACTGCCAGAAATCGTTCAGTACCATAATGCCGTTTTCATCGGCCAGATCGTAGAATTCGTCCTCGTCGTTGTTGCCCATCCAGTTCCGGATGATGTTCATGTGCGCCTCTTTCTGGAGGCGGAAGTATGGGGCCAACCGCTCCCGGCTGACGCGCTTCATGGCATCGTCCATTCCCCAGTTGCCGCCGCGCGCGGCGATGCGAACGCCGTTCACGCGGATTGCGAGGTGCGGCTCGGGCAAGGTATCCGCAATCTGCGTCACGGCGGGGGAGGATTCACCCGCCGTCGTCAGCGACTCCACCCAGCCGGTCGGCGTTTCCTTGATCGCCTCATGCCGGACGTCGATCAGCTTGGTGCCAGAAAGCGCTCCGTTCGTGGTCTGGACGTTGACCCGGCGCAGCGCACCAGCCCGGTCGAACAGCGACAGGTCGTAGCTCACCTCCCTGATGCCAAAGCGGGTCTGCTTGCGGTCGCTGACCGTACCGGCGTCGACCACTTCGACCGAGAGGTCGTGCATCGCCGGGTCACCATAGCCGTTCGGCCACCACAGCTTCGGGTTCGCCACTGCCAGCTGCCGATACTCTGCCGGGGTGAACCGCACTGCCGTTTCGCCGGGAGCGACTGTTAGCGTGCGCTCTACCCGCACCGCGTCAAAGCCGGCGCGAACGGTAACCTGGCGCGGTGCGCTCGTGTCGTTCTTGATCGGCACGGTCACATAGATGTCGGCCCGATCGGTCCGGGGCAGCGGCAGGTCCGTGACGACGTGCGGATCACCGATCCGGACAGAGCCGTGCGCCTGCAACTCGACGGGCCGCCAGATGCCCGTGTTGCGATCGCGGATGCCGGGGATCCAGTCCCAACCTTCGGTCGCGACAAAGGTCGGTCCGTCGATGGCAAGCTGGCCGCCATTCTCGCCCACTCCGCCCGCCACGGATTGCTCGTGCGGGATGCCAGGGTGAGGCGGCGGCGACACGCGCACGACCACGATGTTCTCGCCCGCCTGGGGCTGGATGTCGAACTGGCCGCGGATAAAGGCGCCGCGCGTTCCGCCAAGACGAATGCCGTTGATCCACACTTCAGAGGCGTAGTTGATGCCACCGAACACCAGCGTCAGCTTCTTGCCCGCCGCATCCGCCGGCACGGTGAAGCGAGTCCGATACCACCAGTCCTGGCGGGACAGGCTTTCCGGGATCTTGAGGTTGTTCAGGCCATAATAGGGGTCGGGGTAAACGCCGCGATCGACCAGCGTCGTCAGCACGGTTCCGGGCACCGTGGCGGCTCGCCAGACCTTGCCGGCCGGCTTGCCGGTGCGTGACAGGGCCGCGCCATCGCCCGGCACGTCAGTGGCGGAGGCAAGCTCCCAACCATTGATCTGCCACCGGTCGGGGCCGATCGGCGCCAGCGCCGGCTGCTTCGGGACGGGCTTGGCGACTGGCGCGGAATATGCGCCGTCGCGGGTCTGCGGCAGGGTCCAGGCGTCCTGTTGCCGGGTGAGGCCGATATTGGCCTGCTTTTGAAAGGGCCATCCAACGCCAACCCGCCACATCTGCACCAGGTCGAAATCCGGCCGCGCCTTGGCCCGGATAGCGATCTCTCGATCGCTGGTGCTCGCCGCCGATACTCGGGCATCGACCAGGTCACCGCCAAAATGAGCGGCGCCCGCCTTTGCCGGAGCGACCGACAAGTGCGTTGCCACCGCCGACGACGACGCCGCGCGCGATGCAACAGGACGACCGTCGACGAACAAGGTCAGCGTGCGTCCGTCCGACGAGGCGGCAAGGTGTGTCCAGCGCCCGGGCAGCACGACGGCCCCGCCCGTCAGTCGAATGTCACCGTCGCGGACAACGGCGCGTCCGCCGTGGAGCGCCAGACACCGGCAGGCCCCCTCCCCAGTCCCGAGGGTGAGCAGCACGACTTCCCCATCCTGGCGGGCAGCGGGGCGGACCCAGGTGGAAAGCGTGTAGGGCGACCCCGCCGACGCCAGCGCATCGGCGCCCGTCAGGTCACGCTCCACCCCGATACCGCCAGCCAGGATCGACACGTTGAACGGCCCGGCCGGGAGGGCCAGAGGGCCCGTTCGCTCCTGACCGGTCGCGATAGTTGCTACCCCCGCCAACAGAGTAGCTGCGGCTACTGCCTTCCACATCCTGGTCGCCATCGTGCCTCTCCTGATCAGTCTATGTTTATGGTCGCCGCTCAACTGGCGGCGTGGTGTTCGCAAAGGGTCAAAGCCATCGCGATCGGCCCCATCGGTCCCGCCAGGTCGCCAAGGCCCGGCCCGGTGACATAAGCGCCGGTCGGCGCGGGCAGATCGACATAACCTGCCAGAATCTGTCGAAGCCGCGCTTCCACCTTGTCCAG
Organism: Sphingomonas aerophila; assembly: GCF_014199305.1. Lineage (GTDB taxonomy): Bacteria > Pseudomonadota > Alphaproteobacteria > Sphingomonadales > Sphingomonadaceae > Sphingomonas > Sphingomonas aerophila. Next base: position 32,548 of record NZ_JACIJK010000010.1, on the reverse strand, counting down.
AAGGTGCGGCTGCCCGTTCGTCACCCCGCCCCCGATCAGGATCCGTCTCGGCGCCGTCGAGAGCACCAGCATCTGGCATAGCTGGGCCAGGGCATCCGCCGGCTCATCCCAGAACATGTGGTCGGGGGCCGGCGACTGGTCCCAGCCCAGGCGGGCCATTCGCGCACCGATTGCGCTGCCAGAGGCCAGCCCTTCCACGCAGGAGCCATGAAAGGGACAATTGCCCGGCCAGTCTGCCCCCGGCAGGCGCGGCACGCCAACATGGCCAAGCTCGCAATGGCCAAAGCCACGCGTCGGGCGGCCCGCCACGATCAACCCGACGCCCACCCCTGTGCCGACCGTGACATAGGCATAGTCATCCAGGCCACGCGCATCGCCCCATCGCCCTTCGGCCAGTGCCGCGCCATTGACGTCGGTGTCGAAGGCGCTCGGCACGGGAAAGGGGGCCGCAAGCGCGCCGAGCACGTCTGCCCCCTGCCAACCCGGTTTGCTCGTCGTGGTGATGCGGCCATATTCAGGAAAGTTCGGATCGAGTGCGATCGGGCCGAATGATGCGATGCCAAGCGCCTGAAACTGCTCGCTACGCCACCAGCCATCCAGAACCCCGGCCAGCGCCGACAGGGTCGCAACAGGATCGCTCGTCGGGACAGTAACCTGCTCGTCGATCTGGGTGCCGTCGCGCGACAGCACAGCCACGCATTTGGTGCCGCCGAGCTCGACTCCTGCAACCCGTGTCGCCCCGCCTGCAGAACGAAGCTTGCCCGCTTCGATCATCACGCCGCAGGGCCTGCTAGATCGTCTCGCGATCGCGTGCGCAGCCTAAGCCCAGAGTTCATCGCTCTCCCCTTGCAGCGTCCTTGTCTGGCCGGCGTCTGCACCGGCCATCAGCGCTCCTGTAATTTATTAAATCAAAATTGGTATTCGTCAAACGTGCAATGGAAGCGCTAACATGACTTAATGGGCGGCAAGCTTGGCGGGCCTTCCCGGCCGGGATTAAGCAGAGCGTTTACAGGGAGCCCCATTGCCCCATGCTGGATCGTATCAGATCAACACGAGGTGACTCAGGAACCGGGGACAGCCGTGGCGGACGGCTGTCGCGGTCATTGTCGGGCACGAACCTTGCCCGTGCGGGCGACTACAACCAGCGCACCGTGCTGCAGGCGATCCGGCTTGCGCCCGGCATCACTCGGGTCGAGATTGCGGAGCAGACCGGGCTGACGGCGCCCACCATCGCGAACATCACCAGCCGGCTTGTCGACCTTGACCTCATCCGCGTGACCGGCCGTCGCCAGGGCGGCCGCGGACAGCCAGCGCTGCGGCTGGAGGTTGCGCCCGATGGAGCGTTTTCGATCGGCCTCAACATCGATCGCGATCACCTGTCCCTAGTTGTCGTCGATCTCGCTGGCTCCGTGCGCAGCCGGGTGACGCGGGAACATGCCTGGCCACTGCCCGGCGACGTGGTGGCGTTCGTTCGCGACGAGCTGGCACCTGCACTTGAGGCGGGCGGCGTTGATCGCTCCCGCGTGCTCGGCGCTGGTGTCGCGCTGCCCGATGAACTCGGTCGTATCGCCCTGCCCCACCGGCCAGCCACATATGACCAATGGCTCGATATCGATCCCGCGGAACTGCTGGCGCCGGTGCTGCCCTGGCCCATCCACACCGACAACGACGCTGCGGCGGCCGCACTGGGGGAGGCGGAGTACGGGACCGCGTTCAACAACCCCAGCTTCGTGTACCTGCTCGTCAGCGCCGGACTGGGCGGCGGGGTCGTCGTCGATCGCAGCTACCACCGCGGAGCGAACGCACGATCGGGTGAAATCGGCCTCATGCCGGACCCAACGTCGGACCGGCCCGGCGCCATGGTACAGGACACGGTGTCGCTATCCGCGCTGCTCGACCGCTTGGGCGATGTCGGCTTCACAGTCGGCGTGGAGCAACTGGCCGACCTGAACGGCGCGGCAGCTGCGGTGGTGGACCAATGGCTTGCCGATGCCGTGCGATCGCTGGTCCAGCCGCTGATCGCTATTAATTGCCTGATCAACCCCGACGCCGTGTTGATCGGCGGCCGCCTTCCCCTGCCCCTGATCGAGCGGCTGGCCGCTGACCTCAATCGGGAACTGGAAAACGTGCCCCTCCCGGCCCGCGCCCCGGTGATGCCTGCCGACATGGCACAGGATGCTCCCGCCATCGGTGCCGCCATCCTGCCCCTGCTGGCTCACCTGCTCCCCTCTGACGCCATCCTGATCCAGGCAGGCCGCTAGGCGCTGCTGGGGCACAAACAAAGACAGCCGCGGCACGAGGCCGCGGCTGCAAGGGGGAGTGGTATCTGCAGGATTACAGAGTCAGGCGAACGCTGAGGGTGTACTGACGGTCGCTCTTGAAGAATGAACGCGGTGCCGTGAGGCCATCGCCATTCAGGAGGAACCGCGTCTTCGTGGTCGTGTCGAGCAGGTTCTGCGCCTCCACGCCAATCTTGAAGTGCGGGTTGACCGTGTAGAACAGCGACCCGTCCATCTGCCCCGACGCGGTTGCCATCACGGGCAGGAACGGGAAGCAGCAATCGCGGTTGGTCAGCAGGTACTTCGAACGCCAGCTATACGCGACGCGAGCATAGATACCGGCGAAATCGTAAAACACGGACGCGTTGAAATTGTGGGTCGACAATCCTTGCAGCGGCAGGTTGCTGTACAGGCCCGTGATGTCCTGCGGCGGTCGGCTGCCATCGGCCGGGCCGTTGGCTGGCACGGAGTTCGGGATTTTGCCGGCCTTCACGTACGTGTAGGTCAACTGCGTCCCAAGACCACTCAGCGGGCCGGGGAGGAAGTCGAACGTCTGCTGGTACGCGACTTCTGCGCCCTTGATGTTCGAATTGCCGCTAACGTTGGCAGGCCCGTTCACCGCGACGTCGAACGTCTGCCCGCCATTGGACAGGGTCCGGATATAGCCGAAATTGTCCAGAATGATGTTCGACAGGTCCTTGTAGAACAAGGCACCGGTCAGCGAGCCCACCTTGGCGAAATACCATTCGGCGGTGACATCGACCTGCTTGGCGCGAACGGGCGTCAGGAACGGGTTACGCGCGCTTGCCTGGAAGCCGAAGCTGCCTGCCGCGTTGCCGCCGGACGGCGTTGCACCGATATAATTGCGCAGGTCGCCGAAGTTCGGCCGCGACAACGCCTTTGATGCCGCCACACGGAACAGCAGCGTTGGCGAAACCTGCAGCTTCAGGTTCAGGCTCGGCAGCCAGTCATCATATTTCTGGACGGCGGTGTCCGGCGATGAGGCGCCGTTCGAAAAGGCCAGTACGTTCGCCTGCTGCGCCGCCGAAATGGTGCAGATCGCCGGGATGGTACCCTGACCGTTCGGACGGCTGAGCTGATAGCGGCAATATTCCGACAGGCTGGATCCAAAGCCGGGCTCGGTAACCGGCGTGAAGATGCTGCTGGCGTTGGGGTACGTGATCGACCCCACTGAATCGTCGCGGGTGCGGACATAGCGGATGCCGACATTGCCGCTCAGCCCGATCCCGCCGCCGATGTCGTCGGTGCCAAAGTCGATCCGGGCATAAGCGGCCCAGGTCTTCTCACGGTTCTTGTAGATTTCGTTCGGGCGGAAATAGCCGTCGATCAGGTTGGCGTTGGGGAACGTCTGGCCCGCCGCGTTCTTGGGCGGGGCAGAACCGTCGAGCGTTCGGTCCTCGACCGGCGTGTAGCTGCCGCCGCCAGCGGCAGACGCGCGGCGAAGCAGCTCCATCAATGCGTCATGGTCGTTCAGCACCGAATCCGGCACGAACGTGGTTCCCGGCGGCGTTACCGCCTGGCCGCGGAAGAAGTTCTCGAAATTGTAGAACTGCCCGTCGCCCGGCTGCAGGTTGGCGAAGCTGACCGGGCCAGCCGACGCCCATGTCTCGGATACGTTGCCCCAGTTGCTGTAGTCGTTGCTACGCACCGTCTGCTGGCGATCGGAATAGCGTCCGCCCACGCGCAACTGGCGCAAAAAGCCACCGTCGCTGAAATCATAGGCTGCGTCAGCGCGGAAGGCCCACTCGTCCCCGTCATTCCGCGCCAGGTTGTTGAACGCGTCGCGGAAATAGATCGAGTTCGGGTTAGCGAAGTATGCGGCGGTGTTCTGCTGCCCGCCGATCAGTGCGCCATTGGCATCGGTCGCCGAAGATGGCGTGATGAACTGAATGGTCGGCACCTTGCCGCGGGTGTCGATCGCGACCTGGGAGAAGGTGCCCGTATCCAGGATGTCGTCATCGGCGTTCAGCTTCGACTTAACGTATTGGCCATCGAAGTTGAGGTGCAGCCTGTCGATCGGCTCCCATTTGATATTGAGCGACTGATCCTGCGTGATCGACTTCGAATAGAAGTGCCGGTTGGACTGGGTCGTGAAGATGCCGTTGGGCGCGAACTGCGCGAGCGGTCCATAGCCGCCGCCATTCGGGCGATTGCCCTGAATCAGGCCGGTGGTCTTGCCCAGCGTCCCCGACGTGAAAACGCCGTCGTCATCATAAGTAGCCGCGCCGATCGGGAAGACGGTGTTGACGTCGCCATAATAGACGTTCGGCTCGACCGTGTGCTCCAGCCACTCTTCCGTGCTCTCGGTTCGGACGAACTGCGCGGTCGCAAGGAAGGTGCGGTCGGCATTCTCGAATTGCAGCGCACCCGAGAAGCCGAGGCGGCGGCGATCGAAATCCTGCGTGCGCGATCCCCCACCAAGCGGCGCGTACACGAAGTCGCGGCCGACCGGGACGGGGAATGTATCGAACACCGTGGACTGATAGGCAGTCCCTGCGTTCAGGGTGCGCCCCTCGCCCGCGTCCTGAACCCCGTTGCCGTTCTTGTCGTCATTGTAGCGCGGCAGGTACGACGACAGGAACACGGAGTCCGCGCGGCTGCGGATGCGCGAATAAGTGCCCGACGCGAGCACGCCGAAGCGGCTGCCGCCCGACGTGTCCCAGGTCTTGGACACAAGGCCCACCACCGACGGGGCGCTCTTTCCTTCAAGGTCGCCGCCGTTGATGCTGCCCGACAGGAACAACAGGTCCTTGGAGCTGTCGAACGGCTTGCGGGTGTTGATGTTGACGCTGCCCGAGATGCCACCCTCGATCAGGTCGGCGGTCAGGTTCTTGAACACCTCGACCGACCCGACGATCTCGGTCGGGATATCGTTGAAGCCGATCTCGCGCCCGCCGCCGACGGCGAACGCGTCACGGCCGTTGAACTCGCCGCGAACATAGCTGAGGCCGCGGATCACCACGCCCGATCCCTGGACGGAGAAGTGCTGCGAATCGTTCGATGCGGCAAAGCGGGTAATCGCGACGCCCGGCACGCGCTGAAGCGCCTCGTTGACCGACCGATCGGGAAGCGCGCCGATGTCCTCTGCCGTGATCGCGTCCACCACCGTGTCGGCGTTGCGCTTCAGCGACTGCGCGTTGGCGAGCGACTGCCGGATGCCGGTAACGACCACGTCCTCGCCAGCGTCCGCTTCCGGAGTGGCAACATCGGCGGGAGTGACCGGCGACTGATCGGTCTGCGCCTGCGCCTCTATGCTGGTCGAATTGGACAGGGGCTTCTTGAGCCCACTCTGTCCGGCCGACTGGACGTTGTCACCCTGTGCGGGCTGGTTGGGGTCGGTCTGTTCCGCACCGGGCCTGTCGGTCGTCTGTGCCGAAGCTTCGCCAGCCAGCATCAATGCCAGCACGGACACCGTCGCGGCCCACCGACTGCCGGAAATCTGCGCCTTCATCTCTCGATCCTCCCTTTGGCCCCTGACAGGTGCTCGTGCTTTCCAGCCAAGAGGCTGGGCTTGAATCTTTCGTAACAAGCTTCACCGCGCCTCTCAAGAGATTATCGAAAGTTGATATAATTAGTGCGGACGGTACGAATATCTGGAGGGAGAGAGACATGCCGGTCCAGCCAAGATCACGGGTCGTCATCTTGGGTGGGGGAACGGCAGGCTGGATGACGGCTGCCGCGCTGTCGGCGCTGGCTGGCGCTGCTTGCAAGGTCACGCTGGTCGAATCAGCCGATATCGGCATCGTCGGCGTTGGCGAGGCGACGCTGCCCCATTTGCGGGCCTTCATCACGCGCCTTGGCATCGACGAGCACGCCTTCATGGCCGCGACAGAGGCGACCTTTAAACTCGGGATCGAGTTCCGGGATTTCGGCAGGATCGGCGACCGCTACATTCACCCGTTCGGAAGCTATGGCCAACCGTTGAACGGGATCGCCTTTCACCATCACTGGCTTCGACGTCGCGGGGCGGATGGCACCTCCCCGATCGGCGACTATTCACCCGCCGTGGTCGCGGCGGAACAGAGCCGCTTCGCCTTTCCGTCGAACCGGAACGTGACCAACAGCTTCGGCTACGCCTATCAGTTCGATGCTACTCGGTTTGCGCCATTCCTGCGCACATGGTCGGAGGAGCGCGGCGTGCGTCGCGTCGAGGGGCTCGTCGCCAATGTCGACCGCGACGACCCGACCGGTGACGTGCGCGCACTGCAACTCTCCGACGGGCAGCGGATCGAGGGTGACCTGTTCATCGACTGTTCGGGGTTCCGCAGTGTGCTTCTTGGCACCGCCCTGGATGAGCCGTGGGAGGATTGGTCGCACTGGCTGCCCTGTGATCGCGCCGTTGCTGCGCCGTGCGCCTCCCCGCCAGGACCGATCGAGCCATTCACGCGCGCGGTCGCCATGCCGGCCGGATGGCGCTGGCGCATTCCGCTGCGGCATCGCGTCGGCAACGGCTATGTCTATTCAAGCGCGCATTGCGATGATGCAACCGCGCAAGCAGCATTGCTGGACGCGCTGGAGACGCCTTCACTGGCCGAACCACGGTTGTTGCGCTTCAAGGCAGGGCGGCGGCGCAGGAGTTGGGTCGGCAATGTGATCGCGGTGGGCCTCGCCTCCGGGTTCCTGGAGCCGCTCGAGTCCACCAGCATCTACCTCGTCCAGATGGCGATCACGCGGTTGCTGGAGCACTTCCCCGGACGGACGATCGAGCCGGTTGACCGCGACGGCTTCAACGCCGCCGTTGACGCCGAATATGATCGCATCCGCGACTTCCTGATCCTCCACTACCATGCCACGACCCGCGACGATTCTCCCTTCTGGGATCATGTCCGCACCATGCGAATCCCGGACAGCCTGGAGGAAAAGCTGGAGCTTTGGCGGCGGAGCGCGCAGGTCCAGCAATATGGCTATGGCCTGTTCCTGGAGCCCAGCTGGGTGGCGGTGTATCTGGGCCAGGGGATCATTCCCGAACGCTGGGACCAACGGGCCGATTTGCTGGGCGAGGAGGCGCTCGACCGTGCCCTGGCCGAACTTCGCGCCGCGATCGCGCGTGAGGTCGCGGCCATGCCCGATCACCGTGACCAGCTGATGCGTGCGGCATGAGTGCGTCGCCCCCGATCCGCACCGTCGCGATTGTCGGTAGCGGGGTCGTCGCCGGGATGGCTGCGCTGGCGTTGACGCGCACCCTGCCCCACGCTCGCGTCGAGCTGGTCACCATGCCTGTTCCGGCCGAAGCGCTGGCGGACCGGCTGCCGCGCCTGTGGCCATCCGCCTTTCCGCTTCTGCCTTCACTCGGCTTGGCGGAAGCGGACCTGCTGGCCCGCGGCATTGCGGCTCCCCTTCTCGCCCGCCGCTTTACTGGCTGGAGCCGGTCGGGCGGCCGCTGGATGTGCCCGGAGGGGGAGACAGTCCGCATCCCCGGCACGGGCGCGCTCCACCAGCGTTGGCTTCATGCCGGTGCCCGCATGGCCTTTCACGACCTTTTCCCCGCGGCCGCGCTGGCTGAAGCGGGCCGCTTCTCCCCGGACGCACTGGTTTCGACCGAACTGGCGCAGGCGGACGTGACGCTCGCCCTCGCCCCGGACCGCTTTGGCGCGGTTATCGGCGCGGGGTGCCAACGGGCGAACGTGGTCGTCAGCGAAGGCCCTTTGCAAGCCGCGCTGCCCGGACCTGATGGCGGCTGGCGGGCGATCCGCCTGGCGAGCGGCCGCGTGATAGAAGCGGACCTGTTCGTTTGGGCGGCGGGCAAGCCGCTTCCGGGCGAGGAATGGCTGGACTGGTCCGGGGTCCTCCCAGCGGATCGCCTGACCGTCACACGAACCGACGCGTCGGGGCTGGTCGACGAGTATGAAACAGTCGGCGACGGGTGGCGTGCGCGGTGGGCACATGGCGACACGGGGATTGGCGCAGTCGCCTTCAATGCGGGCATCGGGCAGGCAAAGCCTGTCAGCGATGCGGCAGAACCGCTGAAACTGACGCCCGGTGCGGCTGCGTATGGGTGGACCGGCAATTTGCTGCGTCTGGGCGACGGGGCCGCGCAACTCGGCGCCCTCGCCCTGCCCGGCTTTACCCTGGCGGCGCACCATCTGCTTCTCGCGCTCGAACTGCTGCCCGCTCGGGACATGGAGCCCGTCCTTGTCGCGGAATACAATCGGAGGGCCCGCCTTAGAACCGAGCACCTTCGCGACTTCGTCGCCGCGCACTATCTGGCAGGCGGGCGACGCCGTGGCCCGTTCTGGACGGGGTTGTCAGCAGTTGAACCACCGTCGTCACTGGCGGACACGCTTGCCCAGTTCCGCCGACGCGGACAGCTGCCGCATCGCGACGAGGACAGCGTGCCCGCCGACGCCTGGCGTGCGGTCCTCCTCGGGCAGGGGATTCGCCCCGCCGTTCCCGACCCGGTAGTGCTCGGCACCGATCGGAACGTTGAGCGACAGACCTTGATGAGCGCCTGTCGGTCTCTCGCCATGCAAGCAGCTCAGTTTCCCGACGGCGCACCGGCGCCCGGCATCAGTTTCGTGAGAGTACCGAAGCCCCACACGGCGCAGGACTGAGCTTGTAGTCCGCGCATCGGGCCTGCCCGTTGATCAACGCATCGTGGTGCCGGCAGAAGCCGTCATCCGCTCGCGTCGAACCCGCGGCTGATGACAGCACCGCCAGCCCCGGCAGCGCTACCTCCAGCCTGGCCCCGTCCTGGCAAAAATGCGTGCAACCGCGGCAGCCCGCAGGTGCAACGAGACGCATTCCGAGAGCGCCCAGCAGTCTCACCGCAAGGTTCATTGTCCAAGCGTCGCCCAATATGCCCCGAACACGTAAATCGACAGCACGAACCCCAGCGAAAGGTTGACCCCGACGCCCGCCGTGAATGCGGCAAACGGCTTTCGCCCTGCGGCCGCCAGATCTCGAAATCGGGTGGTCAGGCCGATGCTGAAGAAGCAAAAGATGAAGGCCCAGGTACGCAGGTCCTTTATCGGCCCGACCAGCCCCGCCACCGCGACGCGATTATAGTCGGCAAGGCTGTAGCTCGCCGTGGCAATCGTGATGATCCCGGAGGCCAGGAAGAACCCGATGATGAACTTCGGGAAACGCCGCCAGACCTCGCGCGGGTCGGGAGCCACACCCGGCGACCGCTCCCAGCGAGTAGTTGCGACCACTGCAAGGCCGACCGCCCAGATTCCGATCCACATGTCGCGGCCAACCACCTTCATCAGCGTGAACGCCTGCAGCGCCTGGTCTGCGGTGCCGGCGATGCCAGGGATCCGGCCGGCATAGCCGCCATAGGCCTGGGCCGCGGCTATCCCGGCGGCGTCGGCAAATTCCGATGTGCCGATCCAGGCCCCCGCCACGCCCGTCGGCAGGTGCATCGCGCGCGCGGCGAGCGGCAGAACAAAGATCATGATGATTGCCCACAGGACGACCAGGGTGATCGTGACCGCGGTGTGCTCCTTCCGACCGCCAACCGCGCCGGCCACGGCGATTGCCGCAGAGACCCCGCATACCGCGCCGCCAACACCCAGCGTCGCCGCAAAGCGCCGGTCTAACCCCAGCTTGATCGCGACAAGGTAGATCACGCCAAAGGTGACGACCGACACGATCGACGCCTGCAGCACGGCGATCGGCCCAGCGAGCAGGAGCAGCGAAAAGGGCAGCGTCGCGCCCAGCAGCACGATGCCGGTCTTGACGTAGAACTCGCCTCGAAACTCCGCATCGAGCCAGCGCGGCAGGTGGCCGACATTGGCGATGACGAGCCCGAGAAGAAGGGCAACCAGCGGCGGTTCCAGATTGTACCGGGTCGCGCCATCCCACTGCCCGATCACGAAGATCAGATAGGCCGCCACATACAGAAAGGCGAACGCCGGCGCGAAAGCGCGAACCCGCTGCCCCAGCGCCGAAAGCACGACGGAAAAGGCCGCCAGCCAGAACAGGAACTGCGCGCCATAGCGGGCCCAATTGGCAACCAGGTCAGCCGCGACTTGCCCCGGATGCGTCCAGCGGGGCGGCAGCACAGCCAGCCAGCGCAGGCTGCCACCACTCCAGAACAGGACGCAAGCGAGCACCACCACGAACAGCCCAATGGAGAGCGCCCACCAATCCTCGCTCAGCCTTGGCGCGCGCTGGCCCGTGCTGTTCGCCGCCGTCGATCCTGCTGTTGTCGCCATGCGCATCCCCCCTGATCAGCAACGAGCGTCATCGCGGGCCATCCCGCAACACCGCTATTCGGTCATTATTGGTAGGGCGGCCGCTGCGGTCCACATCGCCGTGCCTCCCCTCAGCCCGATCGGCTAGCGCTGAACTCGCCCCTGTCGCAGTTCATCGTTGTGCATGGGCAGAGGTGCGCAGCGAGGTGCCGACCAGCGCGAAGAAAGCGCGGCTCGCGTCGGAATGCCCGGCATCCCACTCCGGGTGCCACTGCACCCCCAGAACGTCCGCTCCGCAGGGGCGGGCCCACACCGCTTCGACCAACCCGTCTTCCTCCGAGGTCGCTTCGACGCTCAGGCCGGCACCCAGCCGGTCGACCCCCTGTTCATGGACCGAGTTGACCCGAAGGGTGCGCTCTCCAGTTGCCACGGCCAGGCGGCCATGCTCGACCAGATCGACGCCGTGGTAATGGTCAAATAGCTCGTCATAGCTGTCGTCCCATCGGCCACGATGGTGGCGGCCGGCAACCGACGGCTCCCGCAGCGTTCCGCCGAACAGGACGTTGATCTCCTGCAACCCGCGACAAATGCCGAACACGGGCTTGCCAGCCTCGATCATCTGCGCGGACAGGGCGAGGGCGACCTCGTCACGGTCGGTGTCCAGCACCGGAGCGCCGATCCGGCCGGCGCCATACCGTTCGGGCGCGACATGCGAGCGCGAGCCGGTGAGCAGCAGCCCGTCGAGCGCCGCCGCTACGCCGCTCACGTCCGCTGCATCGGCGATGGCAGGCACCAACAGAACCGTTGCGTCGGCCATATGGGTCAGGGGCCGCACAAAGCGGCTCGCGACAACCTGCACGGCACGGTCGGCGAACTCGTTGCAGCACAGCACGCCGACAAGCGGCCGGCGCGCGGCGCGCATCAGGATACGGCCTCCACCAGCGTGTCGCGAAGTTCTTCGGATAAAGGGCTACCCAGTTGCTGCGCCTCCGGTTGCACGATCACGCTGTCACGCGGAACGTCGGACAACAACCACACATTGCCGCCGATGATCGACCGGGCGCCGATCGTTACCCGGCCAAGAATGGTGGTGCCAGCGTAGATCACGACATCGTCCTCGACGATGGGATGCCGATCGAACCGCCTTCGCCCGCCGTGGCGGGACGCACCCAGCGCGCTGCGCGCACCCAACGTCACATGCTGGTAGAGCCTCACCCTGTCGCCGATGATCGCGGTCTCACCGATCACGACGCCCGTGCCATGGTCGATGAAGAAGCCGCGGCCGATCGTCGCACCGGGATGGATGTCGATCCCCGTCTGCTCGTTCGCGAGTTCGGAGATCAACCGCGCGAGGATTGGCGCGCCAAGCCCGTGCAGCTGGTGGGCGATCCTGTGATGCAGGCTGGCGATCGCACCGGGATAGCAGAGCAGGATTTCGTCAACGCTGCGGGCGGCGGGATCACCCAGGAAAGCGGCTTCCACGTCGCTGTCGACCTGCGATCGAATATCGCCCAGCGTGGCGCTGAACAGCCGCACGATCATGCCGGCTTGCTCCGGGTCGAACGCGCCGCGCGATTCCTTCTGCCAATAGCCAAGCTCTGCCGCGACTTCCCGCTCCAGATCGGCAAAGGCGGCGATCAGCCGGGCGGCGACAAAGGTGTCCTCCTCGGCATCCGCACCCCGGAACCCGCCCAGACGACGGGGAAACAGCGCGCCCGAAAGCAGGTCCATGATCCGCCTGACCGCAGCGCGCCCGGGAAAGCTGTCCACGTCGCGCGATTCGTCCTGCCCGTCCCGCCATGCCTGACGTGCCGCGCGCAGGGCGGCTACCGCGGAGCCGATCGTCGGTTCGGGATGGTCGTTGCGGATCGCCGTCACGGTCACGGCGTGTGTTCCTGCAACGCAACCGTGCGCAGGTACGGCGTTTGTTCGGTCCAGCCTTGTGGGAACAGCCGCCCTGCAACCTCATCCGTGACGCTTGGCAGGATGATCACGTCCTCACCGGGCCGCCAGTCGGCAGGGGTGGCGACCTTGTGCGTGTCGGTCAGCTTCAGGCTGTCGATCGTACGCAGAATTTCTGCGAAGTTGCGCCCCGTGGACGCGGGGTAGGTCAGCGTCAGCCGGACCTGTCGCGACGAGTCGATCACGAACACGGTACGCACGGTTGTCGTGTCAGAGGCGTTGGGATGGATAAGGCCAAGCAGGTTGGCGATCCGCCGGTCCTCATCCGCGATCAACGGGAAATTGATCTCCACCCCTTGCGACAGCAGGATGTCATTCGCCCAGGCATGGTGCCGATCCAGCGAGTCGACCGACAGGCCAAGCAGCTTCACGCCGCGTCGATCGAACTCGGGCTTCAGCCGGGCGACCGCGCCCAGTTCCGTTGTGCAAACCGGCGTGAAATCCCGTGGATGCGAGAAAAGCACGACCCAGTCGGCGCCCGCCCATTCATAAAAGGACAGCGCCCCAACGGTGGACGATTGCGTGAAATCGGGAACGGTGTCGAACAGCTTCAGCGACATGGATCACCTCCGAGACTCGGCAGCATATCCCATCGCCTGAGTAGGAATCAGAAGAAAAGCTTGTTGCTGGCGAAGCTTCGCCTCGACGGGGTCGCGGCACCCTCGATGACCGATTGCCGCGCCGGCAGCCGGCGAACGATCGGCGCCGGTGCAAGCACGTCTTTAGCGGTCGAAAGCTTGTCGCGGATCGCCCGGCGCGCAACTTTAGCGAATACTCGCGTCCGCTGCATGAGCGACCTGCCTCGCTGGAGGAATAGTCGATGATTCGCCCGCTTTTCCTCACAGTGCCGGGTCTTCATGGATCAGGAGCCGACCATTGGCAGCGGCGGTGGGAGCGTGAGCGCAACGATTGTCGCGGCGTCGAACTGGGTTCGTGGGACGACCCGGTCCGTAACACATGGATCGGCCGGATCGACGAAGCCGTCAGCTCTTCGGCCTGCCCGGTCGTGCTGGTCGCCCATAGCCTGGGGTGCCAGGCAGTCGCATGGTGGGCGAACCTGATGGGCGCCAGCGGCGCCTCTACCGTGCTCGGCGCGCTGCTCGTCGCACCGCCGGCGGCGGATAGGCCGGGAGTTGACGAGCGGATCGCGCGGTTCGGCAAAGTCCCCCGCCGCACACTGCCCTTCGTGTCCCTGATCGTCGCGAGCGAGGATGACCCGCACGCGACGCTCGACGAGTCACGGGCGCTGGCCCACGCTTGGGGAGCCGGACATCTGAATATCGGTCAAGCAGGGCACATCAATGCGGCCTCCGGCCTTGGGTCGTGGACGCCCGGTCAACGGATCGCGGAGCTTCTTCGTGACACCAGAACAGGCCGCCTGCGCCGCATCGTCCATGAGGCGGAAGGGCTCTTGGCCTCCTCAAAGGAGCCGGGCCTGACGCCGGCCAGACTGGACGTCGAGACGGTGCGCGGGGGTCGCCCGCAACCACTGTAACGCCGCCCTCCTCTCGCCAGTGGTCTTGGAACCAGGCTCGCCTGTAAAGCTCAGGGCGTGTTGTCCTTCAACAGGTCGCTCGCGACCTCGGCGAGCAGCCACTCGCGAAACCGCTTGATCTTGGGCATCTGCCGGCGGTGTTCGGCGCACACGAACCAATAGCCGTGCCCCAGCGACGTGACCTGCGTGAACGGGCGCACCAGCCGTCCCTCGGCAACGTCATCGCGCCAGAAGAAGGGCGTCAGCACCGCCATCCCCTGCCCTGCGATCGCGGCGGCGCCTTCGTTCGCTTGTGAGTCCAGGCGCACTCCGGGACGGATGGACCCGCCGGGCACGTCCACACCGGCCTCCCGCAGCCAGACGCGCCACCAGTCGTCCTGCGGGCTGATCACGGGGAGCGTCAGAAGGTCCGCCGGCTCCAGCCTGCCGCCATGCGCGGCGAGGAACCCGGGCGAGCACATCGGCGTGAAATCGATGTCGATCAGCCGGTCGGCCACCAGGCCCGGCCACTGCCCGCGCCCGCTGCGCACTGCCACGTCCACCTCGTCCGCCGCAAAGTCGACCAGCGCGTCGCTTGCTACCAGTCGGACTGCCATGCCGGGGTTTGCCATCTGGAACACGCCCAACCGGCGGGCGAACCAGGTATTCGCGAATGTCGTGGAGGTGGAAACCGTCAGCATCGCCTCGCTTTCGGTGCGAAGCTGCGCAAAGGCGCCGTCCAGAACGTCAAAGGCGCGGCTGATCTCCCCCGCCGCCCGGCGGCCCGCCTCCGTCAGCTTCACCCGCTTCTTTTCACGGCGGAAAAGCGCCGTCCCGAGCCGCTCCTCCAGCACACGCATCTGATAGCTGACCGCAGCCTGCGTGAGGCCGAGTTCGTTCGCGGCAGCGGTGAAGTTCTCATGGCGCGCGGCCGCCTCGAACACGCGAATGGCAGGTAGCGGCGGCAGGTGGCGCACGCGTGAGATCATAAGCTCAGCTTATCAACAAGGTCCAGCGTTTCGTTGGCGACACCACCAGCGAAAGCATAGATTTGCCCCTGCCCGCGACGATCCTCTTGCCACGGGTGGACGAGGAGAACAGCCATGCACGATGATTTCCTGACCCCGATCTGGGCGGAGCGGCACGGCGACTTTGCTGCATTCGTGACAGATCGCTGGCGCCAGACCCGCTTTGCGTTCGAACGGCTCGCTGCGCGTACATATGAAGCGCCCTGGCGGCGGGAAACACCCGTAAACCAGTGCCCCTCACCCAAGCGCCTGGGCTGACCTCGATCGCAGACAGACCAACCGAAGGCGTTCGGCACTGACGGATCTCGAGTGGCCGGGTTCACTTCGTCACAATAATGGCGCAGCACTCGGTCGCCGAAGAAATCGTGCCACGTGCCGCAGAGCACCAGCATCGCCGGCGATGTTGTGCCCGGCACCGCCGAAGTGATCGGCGCACGGGTGTCGCACAGGCCGTCAAGAACTGCTGCAGAGGAACGCTTCGCCGGGTCGGGACCAAGCCAAAGACGCAGTTTCTTGCAGCATCATTCCGGTGGCAAGCGGCCGAGCGCTTCGGTCACATGGCGACGCAGCTCCGGGTCGCGTGTGAGCTCCAGCATCGCACCAAGGCTGCCGCGCGCCGCGCCAAACGCATGGTCGACAAGTTCAAGCCGGGCGCGCTCCCACCACAGATGTGGAAAGGCTGGCGCCATCGTCGTCATGCGGACGTATAGTTCGAGAGCGCGCCGTCCCTTGCCCGCCTGCTCCGCACGCGACGCCTGGTTCTGAAGGAGCCGGACGAGCACGGCCCGGTTCGGCATCGCTGCCACATGCGTCACAGCACGCCGCTTGCCTGCGGATGCCTCGACCAGCTCCGCCAACCGCTCAGCGCCGACGCGCACGCCCTGCGCGAACGGGTCGACGATCACGGGCGCCACTTCCGCGCCAAGGACAACGAGGACATGGCCCGGAACATCGAGCACATCGGCGCTCCAGCCGAGGCGGCGCGCCATTGAGACCCAGACGATCGCCAGGCTCACGGGCAATCCCCGGCGGCGATCGAGGACGCTGATCAGGTCGGCATTCGCCGGGTCGTCATAGCTTTCGACGTCACCAACAAAGCCGAACTCGCCCGCGAGCACCGCGGCCAGGGCGTCGGCGCGCTCCGACGGCGTTTCCGCGCCGCCAACGGACTCCAGCCGCGTCGCCATAGTATCGAGCAGGTCATGATAAGGGGCAAGGTCGGTGCCCGGATGATCCAGAAGCGCCAGCGACAGCGCAGCCTCGTCAAGCAAGATCTCTTCCTCGTCGATCAGGCCGAGCAGGTTCAGGTCCTCGTTCATGAGGCCGGATATGGGTATGCGGGGCGGCCAGGATAAGCTGCCGCCTGTACGCCGGCACGCGGGGTCATGCGTCGGCAAGCACCGCCTCTGTTGCCAGCGCCTCCCACCGTTGCAGCCTGCTGAGATGCTCGCATGAGTTCGGCAGCAACTGCTCCCCGAACCGCATGACGGCGCCGCTTCCCTTGTGGCCCGCCTTACGCTGGTTGAACCGCAAACAGGGATGACGAGACGGCTGGCGACGTTCCGAAGTACGGCACATCAAGACCTCGGGTCGGACTTAACAGCGCGCGGCTGGAGCTGTGGGCTACCGGACCGTTCGGCGGTGGAAGGTCCCTGAGCCGCGGCTCAATACGCCTGTTATTGATCGAGCGCCTTTGAGAATGCGCCTCTGGTCGTCAGCCCTTTGCCGCAGCAGCCGCGAGTTCCTCAAGGTCGAGGTCGCGCTCCAGATCATGGAGGGTCTCGTCGTCGATCTTGCCATCGCGGTGTAGTTGAACGAGTTCCGCGCGTCCCGCGTCGACGGCGCCGATGATAACATCGAAGTGGCTGGCGATGGCCGCAGTGCGTTCTTCAGCTGTGCCTTGAAAGGCTTCGCCCGCAGTGGCGCGCGTCCGATATCGCCTGAGGAGTTGCGGGTGAAGGAGCGAACCGTCCGCGGCGTATGCCTGCCGCTCGACAGACTTCAGCTGTGCCTGAAAAATGGCTGCCTCAGCAGCCTGCAGGTCGAGCGGCAGAGCCGCATTCGCATCTTCCGCTGGCTTGGCCAACTGGATCAGCCAGCCAAGGGATGTGCCCTGCACCAGTACGGTGACCAGAATAACCGCGAAGGCGGCGACCAGCATCAGATCACGACCCGGCATCGTGTCAGGAAGCGACAGCGCAACCGCCAGCGTCACCACGCCCCGCATGCCTGCCCAGCTCATCACCAGGGCAGCACGCGGGCCGAGCGGAGTTACACGTTTCCAGCCAGCCTGCCGGAAAGCCGCCAGAAGGGTGTCGACGCCGAATACCCAGACGAACCTGGCAAGAACCACGGCGGCCACGATCAGGAGGACAGGCGCTGCCATCGTGTCCGCTACGACCGCGGCACCGCCGACCCGCTCCAGCAAACTACGGAGCGAAAAGCCAATCAGCATGAAAACAGCGGCTTCGAGCAGGAACACCAGGACCTGCCAGAACGCCATTGCGCGAATGCGGACGCTCGCGCTGAACACGACGTGCTGGTACCAGCCGCAGGTCAGGCCGGCTGAAACGACCGCAATGACCCCGGAAACGTGAAGCATCTCGCCGCCGATGTACGCGCTCCAGCAGACCAGCACCGTCGCGGCGATCATCAGGGTATCGTCCCCCAGACGCCGCAGAAGCAGGACCCACACGCCGCCAATGGCACCCCCCACGGCGACCCCACCGGCAACAAGCAGGAAGAAGCTGCTTGTTGCCGCGCCAAGGCTGAAGCTTCCGGTCAATACTGCCGCAACGGCGAAGCGAAACAACACCAGGCCGGTCGCATCGTTCAGCAGGCTCTCACCCTCCAGCAGCGTGGATAACTTGCGAGGCAGTTTGACCCGCTGAAGCACGGCCCGGGCGGAAACCGCATCCGGCGGCGACAGGATCGCCCCCAGTGCGGCGCACGCAGCCCAAGGAAGGGACGGCATGAGAAGCTTGGCAACGACAGCCACGACCAGGGTCGTGAAGAGAACGGCACCAACGGCCAGCGACAGGATACCCGCCATGTGACGGCGGAAGGGAGCGATGGCGGTGAACCATGCCCCGTCCATCAACAGCGGTGGCAGGAACACCACAAGGACGAGTTCCGGATCAATGGTGATGATCGGCAGCCCTGGGAGAAAGGCCAGGGCGCCGCCCCCGATGAGCAGCGCGGCCGCCGGCGGCAGCGCAAGGCGCCGAGCAAGATAATGGAGCCCGAGCACCGCCAGGAACATGCCGATGATCAGCTCGAAATTGGCTACGGGGTGCACGCAAGTCCCTTCTAGGTGCGGAATTGGGAAACACTGCGGGTCAGGCCGAGCCCGGTCAACCGGGCCAGGCAGCTAAGGTCGGCTGCAAGGCCAATCCGCCGTCGCCGCGCCAGCCCACCGGCAGTCAGGTGCGCAGGCGGACCTCAGCGTGACCAGAACTGCCACCCCGGATGATCCCCGTTGAAAGGGGCGATGCTGGTGAGCCGAACACCCTTGCACGGCTTTCATGTACCCCTACCGGCTCCTATCTACGCGCGGCAAAGGGACTTCATGCCAGAACCAATCCTCGCCGTGACCGGCGTATCCAAGACCTACAAGGGCGGATTCACCGCGCTCCACGACCTGGACCTCACGATCCACAAAGGCGAGATCTTCGCACTTCTGGGTCCGAACGGTGCCGGCAAGACCACGTTGATCAGCATCATCTGCGGGATCGTCACACCCTCCACGGGCACGATCCGAGTTGCCGGTCATGACGCGCTCACCGACTACAAGGCGGCGCGGTCCCGCATCGGCCTCGTGCCGCAAGAACTGTCAGTCGACATGTTCGAAACGGTGCTGGCCACGGTCACGTTCTCACGCCGACTGTTCGGCCGATCGGGTCACAGCGCGTATATCGAGCAGGTTCTGCGCGACCTGTCGCTGTGGGACAAGCGCCACGCCAAGATCATGGAACTGTCGGGCGGCATGAAACGGCGCGTGCTGATCGCAAAGGCGCTCGCCCACGAACCCGAGATCCTGTTCCTCGACGAGCCCACCGCTGGCGTCGACGTGGCATTGCGCCGTGACATGTGGAAGCTGGTTCATCGTCTCCGCGAACGCGGCACCACAGTCATCCTGACCACGCACTACATCGAAGAGGCCGAAGAGATGGCCGACCGCGTTGGCGTCATCAACAAGGGCAAGCTGCTGCTCGTCGACGAAAAGACCGCGCTGATGCAGAAGCTGGGCAAGCGCGAACTCGAGCTGACGGTGGTCGAACCGCTCGACGCGGTGCCCGACGGCCTCGAGCGCTGGCAGCTCAGTTTGGCGAACGAGGGCAAGACGCTCCGCTACGTCTTTGACTCGACCGAGGAGGATACCGGCATCCCTTCGCTGCTGAGCGCACTCGCGGATCGGCATATCGCGTTCAAGGACCTCGAAACCTCCAAATCGAGCCTCGAAGACATCTTCGTCGAACTGGTGGGGGAACGGGCGTGAACCTGCACGGTATCTGGGCGATCTATCGCTTCGAAATGGCCCGATCGCTTCGAACACTCTGGCAGAGCCTCGTCGGACCGGTGCTGACCACCAGCCTTTACTTCATCGTCTTCGGCGGGGCGATCGGCAGCCGCATGCAAAGCGTGGATGGGGTTGGGTATGGCAGCTTTATTGTGCCCGGCCTTATCATGCTCTCCTTGCTGACGCAGAGCGTCGGGAACGCGTCGATCGGCATCTACTTTCCCAAGTTCACCGGCACGATGTTCGAACTCCTGTCCGCACCCATATCGGCGATGGAACTGGTGCTTGGCTATGTCGGCGCCGCAGCAACGAAATCCGTCGTCATCGGCGCCATCATCCTTGCAACTTCCGCCTTCTTCGTCCCCATTCGGGTGGTGCATCCGGGCGCGATGATCGCATTCCTGTTGCTCACGTCGGTCGCGTTCAGCCTGTTCGGCTTCATCCTTGGGATATGGGCAAAAAGCTTCGAGCAGCTGAATTTCGTGCCGCTGCTGCTGCTCACGCCACTCACCTTTCTGGGCGGAAGCTTTTATTCGATCGACCTGCTGCCGCAACCGTGGCGGACGATCAGCCTGTTCAATCCAGTTGTATATCTGATCAGCGGATTTCGGTGGAGCTTCTTCGGCCAGGGCGACGTCGACATTGTCGTCAGTCTGGCCGTGGCGCTGGCTTTTCTTGTGACCTGCCTCGCCATCGTCGCCTGGATCTTCAAGAGCGGTTGGCGTCTGAAAAACTGAGCTCCGGGGCCTGGCTGATCGATTTGGCTGCCTTGGCCGTCGGGCGAGGGTCCAAGCAGCGCTATTGGCGGACCCTCCGAGTCCTGGCGGTGACTGACGGCTTCACGCGGGAGCATACACCCTCACACGAGAGTGTGGAGACCTTCGGCGTGACGCAGCACAGCCGTCGGGCAGCTCATCCCTCGATCAGCTGTCGGATGCGGCTGGCAAGTGCATCCATGGCGAACGGCTTGGTGAGCACGTGCATCCCCGGATCCAGGTGGCCATGGCTGAGTACCGCATTCTCGGCATAGCCGGTGATGAATAGCACCTTCAGGTCTGGGCGAAGCGCGCGCGCAGCATCGGCTACCTGCCGCCCGTTCAGTCCACCGGGCAGACCAACGTCGGTCACGAGCAGATCGACGCATGCCCCGGAGTTGAGCACCTTCAAGCCCGCTGCCCCGTCCTCTGCTTCAATGGCGTTGTACCCCAGGTCGGCCAGCGTCTCCGTGACCAGCATTCGTACGGTTGGCTCATCGTCAACGACGAGCACCGTCTCGCCCTCGCCCCGTGGAGCATCGGTCAGGTCGGCGATCGAGTCTTCGTTTTCCGTCTCGCCCCAATGTCGCGGCAGGTAGATGCAGACCAGCGTTCCCTGGCCCGGTTCCGAGTAGATCCGAACGGCGCCTCCGGATTGTTGAGCAAAGCCATAGATCATCGAGAGACCGAGCCCCGTCCCGACGCCGATCGGCTTCGTCGTGAAGAACGGCTCAAACGCCTTCTCAATTACTTCGGGCGTCATCCCCGTGCCTGTGTCGGAGACGCAGAGCGAAATATACTGGCCCGGCTCCAGCCCTCGTTCCTTCGCGGCACGATGGTCCATCCATTTGTTGCCGGTCTCAATCGTGATCTTGCCCCCATCCGGCATCGCGTCGCGAGCGTTGATGCACAGGTTCAGGATCGCGTTTTCGAGCTGGCTCGGATCGATCAGGCTAGGCCAGAGCCCCGCGGCGTTCACCGTCTCGAGCTGGATGTTTGAACCAATGGTCCGGCCGATCAGGTCCTCCATGCCGGAAACCAGCTTCTTCACGTCCGTCGGCTTGGGCGCCAGCGTCTGGCGTCGTGAAAAGGCGAGCAGTCTGTGCGTCAGGGCTGCGGCGCGGCTGGCAGCGCCCTGGGCTGCGGTAGCGTATTTCTCGACTTCCGCGATGCGTCCCTGCGCGAGCCGCATGTTGATAAGTTCAAGCGAGCCCAGGACGCCGGCAAGCAGATTGTTGAAGTCATGCGCGAGCCCGCCCGTGAGCTGCCCGACTGCCTCCATCTTCTGGCTTTGCCGCAGCATCTCCTCGCGGCGCAGCTCTTCGGAGATGTCGCGGCCCACGCTGTAGAACGTGTTGGAGGCATGGTTCGAGTCCGGGACCGCCGACCAGGCAAACTGGACCGGAGCTCCATCCGCCTTGAGCAGCCGCACGTGGAACTGGTGAACCGGCTCGCCCCTGCTCAGCTTCGCGAGCACGTCCGCCGTCGTGGGCAGATCGTCCGGGTGTACGATTTCTGAAAATGGCTTTGCGAGCAGGTCTTCGTCCGATCGGCCAAGCAGCCTCGACCACGCGGGATTCACCGATTTCAGGAAACCGTCGAAACTGCCCACGCAAAACAGGTCGCGGGACAGCCTGAACAAGCCTTCCCGCTCGGCGGCGGATCGCCGGTCGGCAAAGACCTGGTCGGTGATCTCTGTGCAGGCGCAGAAGAAGCCCTGGACGTTGCCCGCCTCTCCCCGGATTGGCGTGTATGAAAATGCGAAGTGCGTTTCCTCGCTAAAACCACGGCGCTCCATGACCAGCGTGATATCGTCCATATGGACGGCCGATCCGGCATAGGCCTGCTCCACGATCGGCCTCAGGTCCGCTTTCAGCTCCGACCAGACTTCAAGGAACGGCCGACCGAGTGCGCCTGGATGTTTGCCCGCCAGAACGGTCGCGTAGCCGTCATTGTAAAGAAGCGTCTGATCAGGTCCCCAAACCACGAACATTGGCTGCTTCGCGTCAAGCAGGACGCCAACCAGGGCCTTCAGCGAGGATGGCCATTGCTCGGGCGCACCGAGGGGAGTGTCGATCCAGCGATGTGCGCGGATGGCCGCGCCCATTTCGCCGCCGCCGATCATGAAACTTAGCATCTTGCGGCCCGTATCATCGAACACATGGCGTCGTCCAACCCCGTGAACGGTTCCTGATCAAAGGCTTAAGCCTGGTTCGAAGCGGAGATGGGCGTCCAATTGCGCGACCTTCCTCGTGCTACGGCGCCACCGTCGGTTCCCAACACGGCGCGATTGGCCGTTGCCGCAGCTACGGGTCACGAGACATTCGGCACCGTGGGGCCAAACCAGCCATCAGGGCTAGGGAAACCGCCCGATCCCGCTCGCCCGCCGCTCGCGCCAGGCAAACTGGTATTAGCCTCGCGCTTCTTTCGACAGAGGAGGTGAGAGTTCACGTGGATGCGCTACCTCGATCACCGATCAAGAAGAGTTTCCGAGACCTGGGGTAGTAAATCCCGGAAGCAGGCCTATATTGGTTGGGCTGAACGTCGCCTGCGACGGATGACGGGCCGCCTCGGCTCCTCCCCTTGTCCTTTCTAGCTTCAAGACGCCGGGATGTGCCGTTGTTGGCGCATGCCCGACACCATGGGACAAGGATATTCTCATGATCAATGGCACCGTAAAATTTTTTAATAACGACAAGGGCTATGGTTTCATCGCGCCGGAAAACGGCAGTGGCGACGCGTTTGTCCATATTTCGGCCGTTGAGCGCGCGGGCATGGCCACGCTCAATAAGGACCAGCGCGTGTCCTATGAGCTCGAGACCGATCGTCGCGGCAAGACGTCTGCTGTCAACCTGCAGGACGCATGATGGACTGCGGCGGATGCCAAAAGCGTCCGCCGTTGCCCGTTCGAATTCATAACTGAAGCGTCGCACAGATCCGCTCGGCTAGTCACGCCTGGAGCGTAGATCACCGTGGGCGACGTGAGAAAGGCTCCCATGTCCAGAACGCCAGTCAAACCCTTTCTGATCGCCAAAGATGCGGAAGGTCAGTTCCGGATCACTATTCGCGATACCCGCTTCAACTCACAGAATTATCCGATCGTGACGTCGAGCCTGCAACCCGAGTTGTTCAAGAGCGCCATGGCCGCACGCTCCCATGCCAAGCAGCAGTTCGGTGCTGAGGCCGGGCAATTCGCGTCGAAGTGAGACCAGGTCTCCTGGCTTAAAGACCGGCCGACATACTCCATCGATAACCGAGGCGGGGATTATTCACTGCCTCCTGCAGGGGGCGTTCGCATGTCGCAGCCAGGCCATGAGCTTACGGCGCAGCAGCTACTGGAGGCTCAGCAGGCACTGGACGTCGCCGCGTTCAACGGGATCTTGAGCTTGGCCATCATCTTGCGGAAGCGGGACCTGCTTACTGATGTTGAGACCCGAGGGTTGCACGACATCATGAGCAAGCCGCTTTCCATGCCAGGCAACGCGAGCAATCCCGTCGTGCAAGATGCGCAGCACAATCTTGATCAGCTTTTTGCGGCGCTCGCGGACCGTCCTTGAGCAGCAGCGGGATGCTCAGGCATCCCAGCTTCGGCTTGGGTGTGCCGGCGATGACTCCCCCGGCTAGAACCTCAACCGGTCGCCGATCCGGCCAGTGTTGGCTTAACAAGTCTGGCATGCGGCCGATAACAGGATCGCAGCACAGCTGACGACAGTCGGAGAGGACTGGCATTGAACTACGTGGCCCTTGCTGTTGTGGTGTGCTTTGCAGCTCTGTTAATCGGCTGGAAGGTGCTCCTCTGGCTGATGCGCGAGCGCGGCTGAGGTTTTGAGAGTAGGGCCAATACAAGTGCAGCCCTGTGACTGCCTGCCCACGCTACGTCGGCCACGGCCGCGATATGGCGGCCGGTCGCACGCGCGATTGCCGGGCGCTGGTACGGGTCTGCCGTCGCTCGCCACCGTCTCGCACTGGCAGGCGAACTAGGTTGTTGTCCCACCCGCCTCAATTGGTAAAGTGCAGCATGACTTCCGACCCACTCGCCTCAGCTTTGGGCCGTCTCCAAGCCTTCCGAACCTCATTCAGCGCCGGCGAGCTGGTGGATCGGGCCAGCAATCTATCGAGTGATGATCTCGATTTGATATTGGCGCGCTTGTTTTCGAGCACCGGACAACAGATCGACCTAGAGAGCACCTACGTACAGGGCCTCAACTTCTCCGATCACCCCACCCGTTTGAGCGATTCCCACCTGGCAGGCACGCACCATGCCATGCAGGATGGGGTGGATGACGATCGCAAGGCAGCGCTTGGCGACGAAATCGAACGCCGGGGGCAAGTGTCGTGACCATGCAGGATGGGGCGCAGAGCACCCTTGAGCGAGCCTTCCAGCTGGCCAAGGCGAGCTCGTGTAACTCGGTCAGCGACGTTCGCATCACGCTCCGACGCGAAGGTTTCGAAGCCGTAGATCAGCACCTTTCGGGCTCATCGGTGCAAACGCAGATCAGGACCCTGATCGCCGCTCGCAAACGCGGCGAGTCAGCGTAGAGGCGAATTCTGTCGGCGTTAGGTCGCTCGTCCAGCCCGGTCTGCATCCGAGGACCTTATTCGCCAAGTGCGCCAAGGACTCATGACCAGACGCGAGTTAAGGTCGGAGGCTCAATGGCCTGATCCAGCAGACTGCCGCCTCGCTGTCCTTGCGGCTGGCTCACTGTACCAAGGCTGCCGGTTGTCGGTGCGAGACGGGTGAGCGCCACCCATCCCTGTCGCTGTTTCCTGCAACCATCCGCCTTTCAACCGCCGCCCGGTGCCTTGGAGCCGCGAGGCCGATCCTCGGGCGGAGGCACGTCGCGTGGCGGGCTGCGGTGCCAGTCGATCCGATACAGATCGAACCGTCGGTCAGCCAGATTACGGACAGTGCCCTCGGCACGCGCCCAAGTGAGGTCGGCAAGGTTGACGTCCGCGATCGTGAGCGTCTCGATATTCTCGCTTGCCTCGGCCGCCACACCGTCGCGGGCAAAGGGAAAGTCGCAAGGCGTCAGAATGCAGGACTGGGCATATTGGATGTCCATGTTGTCCACACCCGGCAGGTTTCCAACGTTGCCGGACAGCACAACAAAGCACTGGTTTTCGATCGCGCGTGCCTGGGCGCAATAGCGCACCCGCATATAGCCCTGTCGGTTATCGGTGCAGAACGGCACAAAGATGATGCGCGCGCCCTCGTCCACCAGACGCCGTGCAAGCTCAGGAAACTCGCTATCATAACAGATTAGCACGCCTACCGGGCCTATGTCGGTCTGGATCACGTCCACCGAACTGCCACCTTTGATCTTCCACCAATATGCCTCGTTCGGCGTAGGGTGGATCTTCTCCTGTGCGTGAACGGAGCCGTCCCGCAGGCACACATAAGCGACATTCTGGATGCTGCCGTCTTCGGTGCGGGTCGGATGCGATCCGCCGACAATGTTGATGTTGTAGCGCAATGCCATGCGGGAGAGTTCGCGCACGATCGGTTCCCGATGCTCGGTCATCCGGTCGATCGCCTCCATGGGCGAAAGCTCCTGCTTCTCGAACGAGAGCAGCGACATGGTGAAGAGTTCGGGAAAGACGACGAAATCGGACCGGTAGTCCGCGGCCACGTCAACGAAGTATTCCACGTTCTGGACGAACTCCGCGAAATCCTTGACCGCGCGGGCCTGGAGCTGAACTGTCGCGAGCCGTACGCTTTCGACATGGCGCGGCACTCGAAAGGCCGGCGGCTCGTTCGGGTCCACGTACGGGTTGCGCCAGACCATATGGGCCGCAAACCCTTCCGAAGCCTTGTCATAAGGCAGGTACTGCGGAAGGACGCCCATCGGCGAGAAACCGTTGCTCAGTTGGAAGCTGATTACCTGATCGCGGAACTCCCCGGCGGCGACGCGGGCCAAGTAATCGTCCGGGCCGTCAACCTTTGCCCTCACCTTGGAAAAGCCCGGCATCCGCCCGCCGAACACGATCCCGCGCAACTCCAGCCGCTCGGCGAGTACGCGGCGCGCCTCGTACAGGCGCTTGCCGATTCGAAGTCCGCGCTTCCGGTCGTCAACCGCCATCTCGATGCCGTACAGCCAGTCCCCGGTCGCGTCGTGCCGACTGCCGAACCCGTTGCCGGTGATCGTCGCCCAATCGTGCGGCGCCAGTGCAATTGCCTCGTCAATGCGGGAGGACGCGCAGTAGCCCACGATCTCGCCTCCCAACACGGCGACGAATTGCCCCTCCGGAAAGTTGTTGATCTGGCCGCTGACCTGACCGGCGCTATAATTGCCGAACCCGGGATAAGCCCGGGCAATCAGAGACAGAATGCCGGGAACGTCATCCGGGGTGGCTACCCGGACCTCAAGGGTCGCGGGTGTCTTCTTGAACATCAGATTGCTCCCGGTGATGAGCTGGACAGTGGGCGGGGCCGGCCTGTAGGTCCCCGCTTAACGTCGGTTGCAACGGCAAGAACGCTCCAGCGGCGGTTTCGGCGCGACGGGCAAAGACCGTGCTGACGCCAATGCATGCAGGTGCAGGCCAGAGATGCGGAGTACACGGCCCCCGCCTGCCCGCTGGTCTACGCGGGGGCTGTGAACGGCGGCCCCACCGACGATCTTACTGGTGAGCCGGGTGCGTACAGGAGAGGGCGCCGCTGCCCACCTGAGTATCAGAGCTCGACGGGCGCAAGCGGCAGCGCCGCCGCGGTACTGAACCGCCCCTCAAGCCCCAGAGGCAACTTAGCGCTTGCCGAGCGCTACCCGGTGGCCGGGGCCGACGGCAGCGGCAGCACGCTTTTCGGTGGAGAACTCCCGAATGGCGCCACGCTCATCGCGCAAAGGTTCACCCGCGTCGTTCACAACAATGAACGGACCTGGAACAATTTTCCGGTTCTTAGCCATCACAAGTCTCGCACAGTCCGGTCCGCCGCCTCTCCGAGCGTGAGAGATACGTCGTAACCAGACGATAATTGGGGATGCCAGCCAAGATGCTGGCTCAGTCGCATTCGGTTAGCGGGTTGGCTGCTCGCGCGCAACGGGTGCGCTGATGATGCTGAGCGCACCGGTAAAGCTCGGGGAGGCTCTTAGACAGGATTTACCTGCTCCCGGTTCCGAACCATGACTGTCGCATGGGAGGCGTCAGGATCGAGCCAATCTCACAAGCCTTGTTCTCGCCCCAGAACGGGGCGGCCTCCACGGGCCTCCTCTGGCGGGAGGACCCAAGAGTCAGACCTCTATTGCGCCCGTTCTCGATGGCCCGGCAAGACGGCGCGGGTGGATGCGCGACAGCGCAAATACGGTCAGCCAAGATACCAGGATCAAAGGGATCAACGCGAGAAAGGCGTCGTCCGCATCACCGCTTCGCGCCAGAAGCAATCCCGCCAGTAGAGGCCCGAGTATCGCCCCAAACCGTCCGGCGCCGACCGCGAAACCCGTGCCAGTGCCGCGCACCGCCTGTGGATAAAGGTCGGTAGCCAGTCCATAGAGCAGGAACTGGCCGCCGCTGAGGAAGAAGCCGAGCCCAAGCGCGGCCGCCGCCGCAGCGCGTTCCGAATGATCTGCCGCCAGGATCAGCAATATGCTCGCCACCATCCCCGACCAGGCGAGGCCGTGCACAACCCTGGCATGCAGCCGCTCGGTCAGCGCGCCGAACGCAAAACCGCTCGCGGCGCCGCCCAGCGTCAGCAGCATAACAATTCGGCCGGTGGCGGCCGCATTGAACGAACGCGCAGCCATCAGCGAGGGAAGCCAGTTCACCATGAGGGCGACCGACATCGCAACGCAGAGCGTCGTCGTCCAAAGCAGCGCCGTCGACGAACCCCGGCCATCCCCGACCAGAGCGAGTCGAAGGCTGCCCGGTGTTCCGTCCGCCCGGCCCGGAGCGGTGAACCGGGGGAGGATCGCCTGACACGCCGCCGCAGCGGCAAGGGGCAGGAGCCCACCGATCCAGAACATCGCCTGCCAGGACAGTTCAGGTACGACGACCGTACCGACGCCAAGCAAAGCGCCGCCCAACGGCATGGCAGAACCGAGCATGGTAACGCGTGTTGTGGTCTTGGTGGCCGGACTTGTCTCGTTCACAATCGCGAGAAGGTTGGGAAGCGCCCCGCCGAGACCCAGCCCCGCTAGGAAACGGACGCCGAGTAAAAAGCCGAGGCCGTGCGCGAATGCGCTGGCGATGCTGAACACCCCGAGCGCCACTAGAGACGCGACCAGTACGGCACGTCGACCGTGTCGATCGGCCAAGCGCCCGCCAATCGTCGCACCCAGGAGAAGGCCGACTCCGGCGGCTGCAAAGACAAGGCCGACCTGCCCTGAGTCCAGCCCGAGCACTGGTGCGAATCGGGGCGCGGCAACCCCTGCCACCAGCATGTCATAACCCTCGCACATGCCGGCCAAGAAGCAGATCGCGAAGGCTCTGCCGCCGTGGGTCCGGCCCGTGGTCATCGGGATACCTCATGCCCACCCGCCACGTCTCCGGCCATGTCACGCCGGCGCGCCATCTTGACGAGCAGGTTGTCCGCAACACCCGGCCGAGCCCAGGGACAAACCGCGATGCAGATGGCGCATCCGGCATTGTCCGCGAAATAGGGAATGCACTTGTCGAAATCGACATACCAGCGCTCGACACCCCGCACCCACTGCTTTGTCTCGGTGATCGCGCCCGGCGGACAAGCATCGGTGCAAACGCGGCACCGAGTGCAGAAATCGTCGGAGCCGAACTCGTCCGGCTGGTGGAATGCGAGCGGCATGTCCGTAGTGATCCCCGCCAGCCGAAGGTTCGAGCCATAGCTTCGATTGATCAGCGAGCCATGCTTGCCAAGCTGCCCCAGTCCCGCGTCAACGGCTGCCGGGATGAGCAGGAGTGACGCGGCGCGGGGCCCTGGAAAGGGTTTCGCCGTAAAGCCCTGGCTGCGGATCCAGTTGGCCAGCGCGTAGCTGGTACGTGTCCCGCGCGCATATTGGCGGCCCACCTCGGTGATTCCCCGTCCGCTCGCGGGACTGTCGGTGACCTGTCGCAACTCTTCATAGTCGTGCGCGATGCCGAGCACGATGACGTTCGGCTCATCCACCGAATAGCCCTCGACGATATAGGGCTCTTTCATGGTCGTGGCGCCGAACAAGTCCGCCTCGTTGCGGAGTGCAAAGTCACGCGCCAGCGTCGTCCACGCTTCCGGGGTGCGATCGACGCGATCCGGGTTGACCGGCGCCAACTCGGGATAGGTATTGGCCGCGGCAAAAGCTGCGGTGGCCGCATCGTTGACCCGGCAACCCGCGCTGGCGATCGCCTGTAGCTTGCCGAATGGATGTTGGTCCGCAGGATGCCAGAAGAACGGCGACGCGCGGCGAGGCTCGCGCTCCCCCAAGCCGTTGATCGTGTTGCCGGACACGTCTCCGGGCCAGGAAGCCTGGACCTCGGGCGACGCGATGTAAGGACGCGGTTCACGGCGTGCCATCAGATTGTCCTCCTCCTTAGAAAATCAGCGCTGCCCGCCCGCCAAACTGGCGCGGCGGCAGGGGAGCCACGAACACATCGCGTCCGAGCAGCGGATCGCTGGACGGGAACGTCACGTCGAACGTATCCAGGAGATTGTTGACGAACCCGGTGATCCGCAGGCCACGACCCGTGTCGAAGCTGATGTTCAGGTTTACGCGATCATAGGCCGGCGCCGTGAGCTGGTCCCCCGAACGGGATGCCCGCGTGTTGTCTTGAATGATGATGGAGTCGACGAACTGGTACTCGGCATGGAAGTCGAGCGCCCGGTTGTTGCCCAATGGGACGTGATAGTCCGCCGCTGCAAACACGGTCGCCTCAGGCACCTTCTCGAACTGCGTACCCGAGAAGTCCGTCTTGTCCGTAAGCGTGAACGCACCGACAAATTCATCGAACCGCGAGCGCGAATAGGACAGGGAGCCACGTAGCCGTAGGCCTTCGACGGGTCGCACCGTCAGCTCGGCCTCGGCCCCCGATACATGGCTGCCCGCGGCATTCTCGACGACGCTGACCGGGGTCGGGCCGCCGCCCGGATCCGGGATGACGTTCGTGACCTGCTGGTTGCGGATCTTGATGTAATAGAGCGCTACGTTGAGCGTTAGGGCCTGGTCGCGCGTGCTCGATTTGAGGCCAAGCTCGTAATTTTGCGACGACTCGTCCGCATATGGCGAATTGGCGGCGGCGCTTCCCGATCGGTTGATGCCACCCGCTTTCCAGCCCTCGGCATAGGTCGCGTAAAGGAGGGTGCCCGGCGCCGCCTTATACGACGCCGACGCCGTCCAGGAAAAGTTGCTGTAGCTTGCCCGTGCGTTGCGGTTGACCGGCTGGAACAGGTTGAGCGGCGGTCCGAATACCTGCCCCCGGTTGCCTGTGCCGATCACTTTCTCGTGCGACCAGCGTCCGCCGCCGGTCAGCTCGACTGCATCCGTTGCCTTCCAGCTGGCCTGGCCGAAGCCGGCGAAACCGTTCCGATCATCGATATGATTTTCATAGATGTAGAGGGCAGCGGGGAACGGCACGGTTCCGGGGCCAACCCGCCGATAGCGGTCGAAATCCTGGTCCTGGTCGAAATAGTAGCCGCCCGCCAGCCAATCGACCGTGCCCTGGCTGCCATTCAGCCTAAGCTCCTGGCTCTTGAACTTCTGGCGCGTCTGCACGTCCAGAGTAGCGCCGCTGAACGTCTGCGGCGTCCTCGCCACCGGCAGGAACCCGGGCAAGGTCGCCTGACGCTGAACGCTCACTCGGCTGTCCATGTCGGTGAATACGTCAGCCGCCGAATAGCGGTATCCGCTGATCGACGTGAGCGTCAGCCCGCTGCCCAGCTGCGCGGTGACGTTCAGTTGAGCCCCGTGATTGTCCTTGGTGTCGGGCGCGTCCTGATCGACCAAGCTCTCGTACCGCCGGGTGGCCAGCCTTACGCCGCGGATCGCCTCGTTATAATAACGATGGCTCGCGTCGCCGATCAGCATCACCTCGACGTCATCGCTCGGCACCCAGCGAACCACGCCGCGAACGGTGTCCTGGCGTGACCAGTCCTGCTGACCGCCCAGTACGACATTGTGGAGAAATCCGTCCGTGGTGCGATGCTCGGCGCTGACGCCGACATACAGCCTGTCCACCAACGGACCGCTGATCGAGCCTGCTGCACGATAGGTGCCGAACTCTGCGGCCTCAAGCTGCACCCGGCCGCGCAAGTCGGGGCCGGGCCGCCGGCTGACCAAGTTAAGGGCGCCGCCCTGTGTGTTGCGGCCAAAGAGCGTACCCTGTGGACCGCGCAGCACCTCCACTCGCTCCAGATCGAGGAATGCGGTGTCGAACCCCAGCTGGGGTATGTACATCCCGTCGAGAAACACGCCGACCGCGGGCTCCAGGCCGGCGTTGAACCCGACACCGCGCATTGTCAGATAGGCCGTATCGGCGCTGTTGTTGACGCTGCCGGGTGCGAGGTACAGCCCCGGCACCTCCGCGTACAAACCGTTGACGTCTTGCACGTTTCGGATCGCAAGGTCGGTGTCCGTCACGGCCGTTACGGCCATCGGCACGTCCTGCAGCGTCTCGGCTCGCTTGCGCGCGGTGACGACGATGTCCGGGCCGCTCTCATCTGATGTACCAGGTCCGACCGCGCCCAGTTCCTGTGCTGCGAGCGGACTCGCGACCAATGCAGTCAAAGACAACCCCGCAAGCAGCGGGACACAGTGCCATCGCATCCTGAAAACCTCTCCCCTTGCCGGTTTCTGCCGGCCCCGCCTCGCAGGAAAGTCGGATGAAGTGGGCGTTGCAAGAGCGACAGCGGCTGACATTGCCCTTCGCAACACCGATTTTCGGCGACTAGCTCCACTTCGTTGCGAGGCGGACAAACTGTAGGTACGTAGGCTCGTTTACATTCATACAATGTAGGATTGTAGGCTCAGCTAAAAGGGGCGCGTTAGGTAAGTAGGCATGGGCGCACGGCATCGGTTCATGGCCTTCGTGGCTGCCCCAGGGCCGACTGGGCCACTCCGAAAAGGGTCGGCCCGGATGCCGAACCTCAAGTTTGTCGAGCGGGGCCTGATGCGTCATCGCCCTGCGCTCATCCAGGCCGCAGCTGTGTGAGAACACCGGGCAGTCCCTCCATGGGGAGACCGCCTGCGCTACGATGAAAATGTCGAAAACCGCAATTGCGATGACGGCGAGGCCTGAGCTGGCAAGTCTCGCCCGTCCAGATCACAGCCACGCGTCCGTGCGATCCGACTTGGCCAGAAGCGCTGGTTCTTGCGGAACGGTGCGCTCAGCACCATCTCATACCCACTGGGTCTTCGATCTGAGCATCGGCCCAGCTGAGAGATGGTCTGCGCTCCCGCTTTGTCGAGGAGCAACCATGTCCCGAGTCATCAATGTCCA
>NZ_JACIJK010000009.1 GCF_014199305.1 Sphingomonas aerophila | reverse complement strand
GCCGCTACCCGCCTGACCGGGTCGAAGCTGCGCCGTGCCCATTCAGCGATAGCCTCGGCTCGGAACCAACCCCGACTTCTTCAACACAATCGCCCAGTTGCGGACATTCGCCTACGGGTTTCCGCGTGACCCTTTCGGGTTGATCCCCCGAAGGGGATCGCGTCCCCCTTCCTCCTCCACCTTGCGGTAGGCAATATCCATGAAGTCGTTCCAGACTGTTCCATCGGCTGGGTAGCCGTCGTGGCTATGGCTCCTGTCTAAGGTGCTCAACAGCTGCGCTATGTCCTCGGACGTCCGACCACCCCGTTCAAACCAGCTCTCGATGAAGGCGAACATCGCGTCGTAGGCGGCCAGGACGCTGATCTTGTTCGCGCAGTCCTGCTCAATCGCCATGACTCAACCCCTGAACGCAAATTGGTCGCAGACGGATTAGCTGCGTGCGTGCCAAGCGCCAATGTCCGCTTTCCTGCCAAACCCAGACAGTCCCGAAACAGCATCCCAATTGGGACAGTTCTTCCGATCCAGTCGGTATGCAGATCGGCCGCTACGTTCGACACGATGCCGGAGGGCTATCTGACGACGTCGTTATGGAACTCGCTTTGCGGTCGCTGCTGCGGGTGCTCTGGCATCCAAATAGCGTAGATTGTAGCGGCCCGACGGCAGAAGCAGCGCCACGTCCTCGCCGGGGCGGATCGCGACCCTGTCCATGGGAACAGCGGTGATTGGTTCGCCCACTGAACGGGCTTCGATCACCCGCCATCCTGCGGCCGGGCGCAGTTCGCGGGGAATGCTGACCAACTGATCGCCCATGAGTTTCCGCCATACGGGACGGTGCCGCTCGAAGAACGCTTGCGGGTGGTCGACAACCAGGTCGAATGTCCCTGCTGGCTCGCCCGCTGGAAGCGCCGACAAACGTCGGCTCTGGCCCGAGCCACGGCAGGTGGTCTGTGAGATCGTAAGCGGGTCAATGCCCGTCTTTTCCTTTAGTCGGACAGCCAGCCACCTTGCCCCGTTAGCCTGCGGGACTTCTGCCGCGTGCGAGTAGCCGACATGAACAAGCAGCTTCGACCTTGGGTGGTCCTTGACGAAGACAGCCAAGTTGCGGGCCTGTCCCTCTTCCCGAAGAGCTATGCTTTGCTCCCGCGTCATCGTCTTTTGGGACTCGCTGTCCTCGTTTGGTTCGTAGGGCAGCAGACGATAACCAAGTCTCTTCGCCACTCTTCCGAGCCGCCCAAAGCCTGCCTCGGACAGGTAATAGCCGTCCTCGTCTACAAGGTAGGGCAGACCTGGCTGCCTTTGGAATGTGGGAAGGTACCGCTCTTGCGTGCCCGGTGGAGAGTTGGACAGCGTTTCGATCGCCAGGGTATCGTAGCCTAGCGGGCGTAACCGCGTCGCGACCTCCGCGATAAAGCCACGATGCTCGGAGCGTTCGTGGCTTTCATTGATGATGACGATCGATGTCTTGGCCGCACCGGCTTCGATCGCAGTGAGTGCATCGGCCGAGCCAGCTAGGGACGCACAAGGAGCCGCTTTGAAGTCGGAGCTCGTCGGGGCGATCAGGTCTTCGCGCCCAAACAAGCTGAGTGTCTGGCTCGCCATCTCACCTGCGAGCGGGTGATTTGGGTCGAGCTTGAAGAGGTCGCCGAACTTGTACGCCAGTGTTGACGTGGAGCCCGGGATCGTAGCGCGCTGAAACGGCCCGACAAGCTGAACGCCCTTCTTTGAGTGGGTCCCCTGGCTGGCGCCGGGACCGCCCAGCACGGTAGCTGCAACAAGGGCTAGAAAGGGCGGTAGAAAGGCGAATTGAGCAGTGCGCATTGACGGATGCTAGAGCGCCGCGGGCCAGCTTTCTACAGCGACGCAGAACAACTGATTGGTCGCCCTCATGATCTCAGGACGTCCACCTCCCTGCCGGTCGGAACAGCCCTCTTGGGCAGATCCGGCCTTCCAAGGTTAGTGGATCCGGCTGTCCCAAAATACCATCGTTTGTGAGATGGCAGCTCTCGCCCACTTGCGAACATTCGTGCCTGAGCTGACGGTAGGAATATGGTTAGGCAGTTAGCCTCCTGAGAACCGTATGCTGATCCTACCCTTTCTGTTGTTGCAGGCTTCCGGCCAGCCTCAAGCTGTTGAGCCCTCGCCAGATGTGGTTGTGAAGGGACAGCACTTGTCGAAGCTCCGCTTGGACATCAGCATTGACGGAGACTTTCTCATGGATTGCCGTGTCGCAGTGTCCAGCGGCGATACTTTCATTGACAGCCAGGCATGCCGGGCAGCGGACGTCTGCGTGAGGCGGGGCATGCGGACCAGTTCCCGCCTCCTTGCCTGCATCGACCATCGGATTGCATTGGCTGTCTCTCGGCATGATGCGACTAAGTCCAAGAACTAAGTCGTACTTGCGCTGTCCACCCGAACCCGGACAGTCCCAAAACATCATCCCAATTGGGACGGCAGCTCTCGTCCAAAGTCGGACGTCGCTACTGGGCGGAGATGCGCATGATCGCGATTAATAGCGCGGAGACGATCATGACCCAACCGCAGCGCCTGTGCAGGCGCTCGCTATTCAACTGCGCGAGCCAACGTATCCACGCTGGCGCCTCATCCAACTGATCTTTGGTCAATTGGCGCGTTGAGGATGCACGCAGTACCACCAGCGATCCGAACGCGACCTCTAACGCCGGGAGCAGCAATCCTTCGGTAGCAAACCTCTCGAACCACTGCATACGGCCGCTTAGCACCGAACGGCTTGCATGTCCGCGTTCCACCAAGCCCGGACAGTCCCGTAATATCATTCCAATCGGGACGATGGCGTCGCCTGCCCGCCTCCAAAGCGGACCTTCTGCACTCGCCCACATGACGACGTTGGAGCGCCTCCAAGTCGACCCCGGTTGCTGCCGTTCTCAGTGGTTGACATAGAAAACGGTTTAGGGGAGAAGAGAGTGCTACCGATACTCATGTTGCTCGCCGCCGCCGCTGACGCGCCCGAGGCAGCTCCCACTCATGATGGCGGCGTCTGCGCTGGATTGGCTTGGGTTGAACTTGCTCCCAACGAGCGGGCCTTCATCGAAAGGGGACCGGACTTCGCTGTCTTCAGGTTTGAGGGACCGGGCGGATCAACCGATCACTGGTGGGGCGTATATGGCGGCAACGCCGCGCAGGTCCGAGGCAACGGCCCGCAATTGCTTCGCCGCGATGGCGTGAGCGTGCGTCATGCGACCGAAGACGGGAAGTTTCGTGGTTATCTTGCTAAAAAAAGCGGTTCGCAAAATCATTTCTTCGGTTC
This sequence comes from Sphingomonas aerophila, assembly GCF_014199305.1. GTDB lineage: Bacteria > Pseudomonadota > Alphaproteobacteria > Sphingomonadales > Sphingomonadaceae > Sphingomonas > Sphingomonas aerophila. The sequence goes on along the minus strand of NZ_JACIJK010000009.1, from coordinate 206,924 downwards.
TATTTTTGACGGCAGCACGAAAGACAAAGGCTTTTTCAATCGTATAGACTTTGGCCCCAAGGGGCAGGCTCTATGCGCTAAAGGCAGATAGCGTTAGTCTATCAGGTGCGGCCGGAAAGTCCGCTTTGTTGTGGCTGCTACCTAAAAACAGCCCGTCGCCTAGCCACCCAACCCCGATAGTCCCAAAATAGCATCCCAATTGGGACAGCTTCGGCCATCTCGATCGCCCTTCCTTTGTGGGACAGCAGGAAACGGCCGAAACTGGGGCGTCGTGGGCCAGCTACTGGAGGGCAAGCTTGACAGAGGTAACCCATAGGTAACATGTAACTCACGAGTTACGTATGGAGGTTCACATGACCGCTGCAATCGATCGTGCAGACGCGCTTAGCCGTCGCCGGGCGCTGATGATGCCCTTCCTTGCCGTATTGCTACTCGCCCAACAGTCGCTGTTTTGGAATTCGGATTGGCGCGCGGTATCCATCGTTCAACTGGCTGCCTGGACGGTGATTGTGGTTGTCATGCTCTGGGCACTTGTCACCGGAGGTGGCTTTCTCCTGCCACGCGACGTGCGCGCCCTTGCCAATGACGAGGTCACCGAAGCTAATCGAGCAATCGCCATCCGGCGTGGGTTTGTTGCCTCAATTCTCACGGCGATGATCGTCTTTGCGGCGTCCCCGTTTGAACCGATCACGGCACAACGAGCGGCGCATCTGATCGTGTCTTTGGGTCTCGCCATCACGCTCCTGAGCTTTGGACTTTTAGAGCGCAAAAGCCTTGATTGACGAGCTCGCTAACAGACTGCGCGAAGCTCGCGAGGCGCGGGGTTGGACCCAGGCGGAGCTGGCGGCGCGCATGGGTGTAAGCCGCAAAACCGTCAACACCGTCGAGAATGGCGTCTTTGTACCCTCAACCGTTGTCGCCCTTAAGGCAGCGCGCGTTTTGGAGAGACCCGTCGAAAGCCTATTTCATCTTGTTGACCGGGACGGACAATAGCCGTCCACGATCCTCCCGTTTTACCGTCCCGAGCGGGACGGATAGTCGCCTGCCCTCCTCCAAAGCAGCCCTTCCGCTCTCGCCCAAATCCAGACATTCACAGCCGTCCCGGCGCTCCACGAAACCGGACACACCTTAAGAGATTATAGCTACGACGAGTGCGTCGCTGACCGGTTATCGCCAGGGCTGTTGGCCAAACTCTTGTGCGACGCAGCTTTGGGCCTCTCCCACGGCCTGCTCGAGTGGGAACACGGGGAGAGCTGGCCTAGCTGCTCTCGAATTAGAAGTTCAGGCCGCCCGCAAGGTACCCGTGAAATGCGGGTCGGCCACCGTTCCCGAAGGTGGGCCCGGCTGAAGTCAGAATGCGAAATGTGCGGCTAATCTGGAGAATACCGCCCGCTCCGAAGCTCGTGGACATGCGCCCAATGCGTGTGTCCGCTCCTTGACGGTCAGCTTCGAGCCCGAGCAGCAGATGTGGCGTTACGGCGCGGGTGACCGCGAGGCCGCCCGTCCAATAATTGCGGTTGCCGCGCCCGGGATTGAGCGCATAGCCTCCGCCACCGAACACGGACCATGGCCCCACATTCTTCTGCGCCCAAACCGGGAGGAGAGCCGTGACCCGGTGCGCGCTCAAGGCGCGAGCGCCGGTCGGCAGCGTTGCGCCTGGGAACGCCGCGACCGAGATGCCGTGCGCTTGATCGTGGACGAAGCGGTACTTGACCGAGAATTCCAGGTCGCCGCGGCCGGAGGTGAAGCCGGCCCGATCGTGCGCGAAGGACAGCGGCAAACCAACTGTCACCTGCATGCCGGGCCGGGCACCATAATTGAGCTCCGCCCCAACTGCGCCGCCATAGTCCGCCCCCCGACCGTCAACCTCGAGCAAGGGCGCGTAAATCTCCCAATGACCAACGTCGGTCGGCTCCGGATCATCAGTCAGAAAGGGCGGGCCGGCCCAGGAGGGCGTAGTCAGGCTGAGGGCGGCTGTCACCGCCGTAGCGACGCAAAGCCTACGCACGCTGGACACCCGACATGGAGCTGGCGCGCTGTGGCAGAACGGCGATGAGAAGAACAATCAAGGCAGCAAGGATCAGCGACGCGACGGGGCGGCTCACGTCGAGGCCACCCTTTGCCACCGGTTTGTCGAAGAAGTCTCCGACTGTCGCGCCAAGCGGCCGGGTGAGGATGAAGGCGCTCCAGAACAGCGCCACATGGCTGACACGCGTGAGCCGGTACAGCATTGCGAGCACCGCCAAGCCTGCCGCGAATACCAGCGCGCCACCGCCGTAGCCAAGGCCACTATCGGCCGCCCAGTCGCCCAAGGCGGTACCGAGAGTCTGCGAAAAGGTGATGGTGATCCAGTAGAAGAACTCGGCGCGGACGCCTGCGACGCTGCTCACAGCGACTGTGCCGAGCTTCCAGCGCCAGAGCGTCAGCGACGCGAGCACGCACACGAGCAATAGCAGCGAGCCGCCCGGGTACCCTATGCCGAGCGACCGGTCCGCGAAGTCGGCGAGGGTCGTACCCGCTGTGGTCGAGGCTATGATCGTCGCCCAGTATAGCCACGGGTTGAAGGCGCGCGCCCTGATTTGCAGCCACACGAGTAGCACCAAGAGCAGGCCGAAGATGCCGGTCCCAACGAGATAGCCGTTTATGCCAGCCTGTCCTGCCTCGGCCGTGGTCTCTCCGAGCCAAGTCATCGAAACAGTATCACCGCCTGTCTCGCCGAGCGTGGTCGCGAGTATCTTGATGATCCAGAAGCCCAGCGTGATGGCTGGTACCTTGACGGCGTGGCAGTCGGGCGCGGGCATAGACTTGCTCTTAGCGGAGGAACGCGGTCGCGTGGAGGGCCACGATCTCGGTCATGGCACAAGTTCCTGGCAGAGAAGGAGCCTCCGCAGTGCGGGTGATCAAGTAGCAGCCGCACGACGTCCGGCTTTCGTCATGCCCGCGCCTGAAAGCGGACAGACGGCTGTCCACCCAAACCCCGACAGTGCCAAAATACCGTCCTCAATGGGAACACGCATCTGCTTATCGGACTGCCGTTCGGGGAGCTAGGATGCTATCAGCGAATTATGCTGACTACCCGGACCAAGCGTCGCGCCGACCAAGGCGCGCGTGCCCTTAAGCACGTTGCGACATTCTATGCAGAGGTTGCTGCGCTGCCCGATGAGGACCTTCTCGACCTTGCAGACATATTCGCCGGCGTACCGGGTTCGACCATATCGAGGATCGCGGCCGAGGAGATGAACAAGCGGGGCATTAGCCTTTAGCTGCTGCTGGAGAACCGCTCCGCACCTTATTGGCGAGCTTTCCCAGATTATCATCGAAACTGTCCGAAAACTCGACGTGAGTGGCAGTCGGCGCACGTTGCCGGTGGACACCTAGCTTCCGGCGAGTCTGACCGGGCGCACTTATCTTGCCTCAGCGAAAGCGCGCTAGAAATTTTCGGACGGTCTCCATCCCTTGTGGGACGGCGGATCTCGCCCCAATCTGCTGGGTAGCAGCCTCTCGATAGATTACTGTCGTCAGTGAAAGGCAAAGCCTCTGGTTCACGATACAACGCGTGGATCGACGTATTGCTTTAAAACTGCGAGGTCCGTGAAGGGCGCAGGCCACAGCACAATCCGGTAGTGATCGTCTCCATCTAGTCCGTCGTCGCTCAAGGTCCCTAACCCACTGTGATAAGTTCTGACGCGATACGTGCCTGCCGGAACAGTCAGGATGTCGATCGACTCCCCAGTGCATTCGTAAATTTCCAGCCTGCCCGACGGTAAGTCGAGGCTGGCCTCAGCAACATGATCCCAGGCATCGAGCGCAAGTTCAGGCGCCTCGCCCGTAATTTCGACCTCGACCGAAACGTTCATGTTGCGTTCGGGTTGAACGACAACCACGAATGGAGCCGCCTTAATACGGCGGATCGTATCCTCTTCTGTGTAACTAGTAGGGACGTCGGGGTTCGCCTCGTGATCCCACAGGTAGAACTGGTGATAGTCGGCAAAGATGCTGTAGTGCTTCATCATGTCGGTTCTGCTGTTTGCTGCGAGCTGAGTTTACAGTTGTATTCGATTGTAGAGGTTAGCAAGACTAGGGCTCATGGCATGAATATCGAATCAGGAGGGAATGGCGAGCATTCCAGCGATGACCATTACGCCCAATTGCGACATTCAGCTTCTGTGGATAAGCTCGGCCATGCGGCGCCCTCGTCCACTGCTCGCTGTTGCAATGCTAGTGGGGCTTGGTGCCTGCGGGCCGAACAGGGTCACGCTTCCGCCGTGCTGGCGGGCCGCTGATTTGCAGCAGGGCAAGCGCTTTCACGGCACTATCCTGACCTTTGCTGCGCCAGACATACATCCAATGATGTTCCCGGTCGCCTGCGATGGTGGGGTCACAGCCGATTTGCCAGACGGGTTGCGTCTGCCCGTTTCAAAAGTAGGCGGGGACCCCGAAGCTGACGGCGCGAGCCTGTTCTATGAGGCTCGCGTTGACGGACAAGTGGCGGGAATTGCGTTTGGGAGACCGAGCGTGCGGCTAGAGCGGGTAATTAGCCCCAAACAGGTGATCCCTGCTTGGTCGCGCGCGAATGTTCACTAACCCCCCGAACCCGGACGGTCCCGAAATAGCATCCCAATCGGGACGGCTGCCGCAGCGGGAAGCGCCCACTGGCAGTCGTTCAGCTTGCTCGAAACAAGCTGCCGTCTAGATTTGTAGGCCAAGGGACTGACATGTCGCTGCTCGATGAGAATGCCGAAATTCTGAAACGAATTGACGAGGGTGGGAACGATCTTACCCCTTCGCGGGAGGTGGATTTCAGCCACCTCTTTGCTGACCGGCTCTCGGCAGAGGCCTTCGCTTCGGATGTTGAGCATCTTGGGTTCAGAGCAGCCGTCGAAAAAGTTGATCGCGACGAGGGCCATTGGGACGTGACAGCATCCAAGGAGCTGGTGCCCTCAGCGGCAAACGTGACCGCAGCAGAGGAGCAGTTGCACGCGCTGGCGCAAGTGTATGGCGGCTATGCAGACGGGTGGGGCTTCATGAACCCTTAAGGTGCGAACGTCCGCTTATCTCTTCCGCACTCCCGAAAGCCGCCATTCCGTTCTCCACCTATCAGCAGCCGTTAGCATCGACCTCGAAAGCGACCGCCTTGCCACGGCAGGTGGGCTCCCAACCGGCCGCCTACGCCGCACAAATCCCGTTTTCCATGATCCGCTGATCCACCTGCGGGCGGCGTAAATGCGGCTGCAACTTTGAGCGACGCGCAGAGGGTATCGGAAATTCCAAGATCGCCTCGCGCTGGCCAAAATGCGACCGGAGAACGATTGTCATACCGCGCCATCCGGTTGAAGAAGCACAGCATCGGCGGTCTTCTGTCGGGACGACGGGGGCCATGCTTGCGGTCAACGATGCTGCGGCAAGTCCGTTCAAACAGCATAAGTCGTTTCCCGGGTCGCAATCATCAACAGCCTCGCGGCACCCTCGCCGGTATGGATCAGCAATGCCTCGAATTCGGCGACGTCGAGTGGTGACGGTGGTGAGTAGCGTAAGTCTTCCGACTTTGTTCGGGAGAGAAAAGCATGGAAGACCACCTTCGGCGGGAGATGATGCAGTCGCCTCCGCAACATTGGGCTGAGATTATGCGTCGAGCGACAGCGATACGGGACTTTATCGCTTCCGGTGATAACTCAGTAGGCGCTGCAGAAACAGCAGCAGCTTCTCTCGGGCTGCGTCCCCGAATGTTCTACAACCTTGTGCGTATTTTCAGACTGCGCCAAGAGGGAGAGCAGGTCCGTGCGTCATCGCAGGGGCGACATGAACACCTTGCGCCAGAGGTTGCCCAAGCGGTCGAGGATGCGATCGCTGAACTCGGGCCCGGCGCAATCGAAGCGCAGGTGCGCAACCGCTCGGCTGAGATCTGTCGAGAGCGGGGGCTGCCACAGCCGAGCAGGAACGCAGTGTGGACGCGCTTCGGACGCCCAAACCAAGCATTCGAACTCGGGCCGCGTCTAGGCGTATCCGCCGGTGCCATCCTCGACTGCTGTCCGCTTGCCATCGATGTCGAGCAGGATGGCCACTCCTATCCCGCAAATCTGCTGACGTTGGTGGACGTGAGCACCGGAGTGATGCCCGGGCGAGCGCTGATCGCGGGCTTGCCCACTCCCGACGATGTCATACGAGTGCTGCGCAAGCACCCGAACGCCAAGGGAGCCAGCATCGTGTCCTCCAGCGGCATCCCCCCGCAGGTCGTCGGTGAACTATCGCAAAACCCCGACCGATCGGTCAGCATTGCCCCAATTCGCAGCTTACGTGCCGGGGCTGCGACGCGGGCCATCTTTGGTCTACGCATCGGGCGCGTGCCACTGGCCCCTCGTAGAAAGGAGGTCGGCGGTCCGGATGTGCCTCCGCCTCTACCATTCGACCAGGTCCGCGAGGTGGTTCATGCCCTCGTGGATGAACGCAACGCCGAGTTGCAAGACGCGTAGACAGGCGGCCAGGCTTGACCTGCCTTTTAGAAGAACACTCTTACCGGACGACGGTAATCCTCGAGGCCCCGATCGAACTGCTCTTCGATGCGCAGCAAGACGGGTTCGAACAGCGTCCGGAGCGCCAAAGCGAGCTGCTCGATGCGTGCCTGACGGATTTCGGCGTCGTCGCCGGCCTTGGCCAGCTTCATCAGTCGCGCAGCGTTCGCCTCGTCCGCCGCCAGACGCAACGCGGGAAGCACGTCCTCGACTCCCAGCAAAGCGCGCCTGGTCAACGCGGGTTCACCATCGGCATACTTTGACGCCTCCTCCGACAGCGGTCTGCTGCCTGTCGATCGCACACGGAAAGCGAACTGCCCGAGCCTGTCCCCAAGAAGGCGCACCACCTCGCTTCCGTGGCGCCTTCTCCCGGCCGAGCGGATGACGATCTCGGGCGGTGGCTGGAGTTTAGCGGCTCCCTCCAACACGGCGTCGGCCACATCCTCCAGCCCGGGCGGCACGACCCACTCCACACGGGACAGGGTCTCTGCGAGGACAACGCCAGAGTCGCCGATCTTTGCCAGCCGTCGGCGGATCGCGTCTGCGACGGCCCCCTGCAGGCCCATCCCCATACTGTTCTCGACTGCCAGACCGACCCCGACGATCAGACTCGTTGCACGGTCCACCAGCAGGGTCGCCACGACATCGTTCGATCGGCCGAAGACCGTTCCGACCGTGACGTTCAGCGCAACCTGATCAAGCACCATTCGTCCACCGAAAGGTATCTTACGCGTTCGAGTACGTAGCTCAGCCTCGCCGCTGCGGATCGCGTGCACCCTCCTATACAGGCTTGACGAGGACGGCAGATCGAACTCGGCGAACGTCTCGGCCGAGCCAGTCGACCTTGTTCGAGTGTGTTTGTCGAAGCGTCTGCTCAGGTAATCGGCTATTTCGGCGACGGACGCGTCCGGCTTGCGACGAAGCTTCTCGGCGATCCACTTTTCGATCGGCTCGCCCAAGCCCTTGCGGACCGGCGCCTCTCGCTTCGAGGCGCGAAACCCGGGCGCAAGACCGCCGACTGGCCCCACCTCCTTCATCCGGTCAATCAGCCGATAGAGGTTGCGCACACCGCGACCCAGAGCCCTCGCCGCCTGCTCGACATGCTCCATGGTTCGTTCGTCGCCGCCAGGCAGAGCGTCGATGATCGCCAGTCGATCATCGACGATCCGCTGCTTGTCGGCGGGTAGGGTCGCGAAGACGGCGAGTTCGACTTCGAGCCCCCGCCCCTCCTTAAGATGCCGCGCGATCCGCCGCCTACGCCATTCAGCGGGGCTCGGCTCCTGACCGTCTTCGCCTTTGTCCATGCCGACGAGCGATACAACACACCGATCGTCGACGATACCGTTCCCAGCTAACTGTGCAAAAAACCTGTTGCCCTCCCGTTTCGGCTGGACTACCCAATAGTTGTTGCACAACTAATTGGGAACGATGAACCGCGAGACTTTGAATTAAGGGACATGTGGAGATACGGCCACAAGCCCGTCCAAAGTCGATTCAACGCCATCAACGAGGTCGCCAGCAACAGATCAGCATAGCCAAGGAGTACAACATGCCCTCAACTCAACACGACTCGCATCCGGCAACCGACGGCGACAAAGCCGCCGAGGGCGGTCACGTAACCGTCCGTATCCCGCCGCTTGTCGAATGCCTGCATCCTCGAGTCTGGCAGATCGGGGGGAAGAACCGCATCCACCCGCTCCACCGAGACGTTGTCGAGCAGGCGACGCTCGTTACGGCCAGTCCGGATTGGGGGTACGGGACGCTGAAATCCGTCGATCAGCCGCTGCGCGTGACCTTTCACGAGCGTGCCGGAACGTTCGCGGACTTCTCCCGCAAGGCGGGCAGAACAGTATCGGGACGCGGTCCGCACGAGCAGGCCAACTTCGAAGAGATGGAAGTGGACCCTGTGTGGGTCAACCTTGCCCTCGAGGGCGCGGTGATCTCGTGGGAGGCTGGCGGGACATACACTCCAGACTTTATCGGTCTTCACGTCGATGACGGCGTGGTCACGGGTGAGGTTAAGGCCGACATGTCCTACTTCGTCGACCGCAACTATGCGCCGATCGTTGCCAACGCCGAGCGAACCTGCGCCGCCGTCGGCATCACCTTCAAGAAGGTGGTTGGCACCAAGTTGCACGGACAGGTCGTGCGTCGCCAAAACGTGCGCCGGGCCTTCATCGACCGCTTCACCCACGTTCCACCCAGCGGAGTGGACGCCGTCGCCAACCTGCTCGCGGCCCATGGGACGGCTCCGCTGGGTCGAGTCGAAGAGGTTGTCGCTCCCGGCCGTGCGAACGCCCGCGGTGTCGTTCATGCCCTGCTCTGCGCACGCGGCCTGTCCTTCGACCTCAACTTGCCGGTGACGGCCGACACCATCGTCGGCCCTGCCCCCGTCCAGCGCCACTCGGCCGATATCCGCGCGCTGGAACTCTCGGAAGCGGCCTGAACCCCGCCGCGGCCTCACGGCCGCGGCACCCAACAACTCCAACCAAGAGATCCCGCCCGGTCACCTTGACCTGGCGTCGACCACGCTCGTCCGCCGGACGGGCGCAACACTGAAAAGGAACTGCCATGCGCATCGACAAGATCAACGCCTCGACAGCCCTCCCGGTTGTCCTTCCCGTTCCCCTGATCGTGGGCCAAGTCCTGACCATCGAGGACCGGACCGTCCGCATCGAAAAGCTCCACGACGATGGGACGATCGAACTCATCGACATGCGTACCCACGGCCACCTGCAGGTGCGCGATGCGAAGACGGGCGCGCTCCAGGCGCCGACCCTCGATTGGCTACGGGAGATGTACCGCGAAGGGCGCATCACGTTCCCGACCGCGCCCGAGACGGCCGAGGAAAGGCAGGGCCGCTACGCGTTGCTCGACCCAACCGTCGTCGTCGATCGCGATCCCAAATCCGCCTGGCGTTTTGGGCTCGCCAGCCGAGCCCTAGCGGACGGAATCGGCAAGAACGACGACGAGTGTCAGACTTGGCTTCATGCCAACTACGGCCAGGTCGCGGATGATCTCAAATATTCAAAGCCCGCCGGAAGCACACTGCGTCGCTGGATTCGTTACCTGAAGAAGCGCGGCAAGCGGGCGTCGTCGCTTGCTGCAACGACCGGCCGTCCGCGCGGCCACTCCCAGCTCAATCCCGTCGTTAATGCCTTCGTTCATGAAGCCGCGCTGTTCTTCTGGTCGAGACCGCGGGCGCAGATCATTCACGCGTTCGCGTGGCTCGAGGAGCAGATCACGAAGTACAACGACAAGCTGGCGTCTGGAGCGGTCAAGCTGCAGATGCCCAGCAAGGAGGCGCTCCGGAAGCGTGTCCACAAGCTGAGGTGCTTCGACACCTATGCCGCCAAACATGGCACCGAGGCGGCCGAGAAGATGTTTGCCGGTTCCGGCGAACGCCTCCTCGTCTCGAACCTGCTGGAGCTGGCGCTCGTCGATGCGACCACCTTGGAGCAAACAATCGTCTTCGACGCCGACTGGGCGCTTCCCGCCTGCAAGGTCCGCATCGTCGCGATCATGGAGGCCCTGAGCCACGCCATCCTGGGCTTCCACGTCTATGCCGGGCCAAACCGATCCGAAACCTCGATCGAGGCGCTGATCAACTGCATGACGCCCCCGACGGTCGATCCGGAGCGATTGGCCGAGCACCCCGAACTCGCCTGGATATTCGGAAAGCCGGCGCGCCTTCTGGGAGACAACGAGAAGGCACTGTTCGGCCCGTCCGTACTGCCTTCCCTTCTTGATGCTGGCATCGGTGTCATGCCAGCGCCCGTTGGCACGCCGACCGCGAAAGCCTCGCTCGAAAGATTCTGGCGAACCCTCAAAGAGGCGCTCGCGCAATGTCCAGGCACCCTGATCGACCCCAAGCGCGCCACCGAGATCGGCTACGACGCGATCGGAGCTGCTTGTCTTACCCTCCCACAACTGCGCGCCATCGTGCAGCAGGTGATCGACGCCTTCAACACGGATGAGTCCACGGCGCTCGGCGGGCAGTCGCCCGCAATGGTTTTTGTGAGGCGGAACGCCTCTCGTGTGACGCCGGTGTTCACGGACATGGCGGAAGTCAGACGGCAGCTCGGTCGTCGTGTGTCTGCTCTCTTGACCCGCGACGGCGTCGAGATCGACGGCATCCGCTACCGGGAGGCGGTTGCTGTCCGGGCGCTGCTCGAGAACATGGCGCAGTCGCAAGCGTTGCGGGGCCGCCGCAAGGACGGCAGCATCACGATCGAGGTCATGTGCAACGTCATGGCAGGCGATCTCGACTCGGTGCAAGTCTGGGACACGACGATCGACGAGTGGGTCACTCTCCCATCCACCCAGCCCGAGTACACCTACGAGCTCACCCAATGGGAGCACCGCGAGTTCCGGCGCATGGCCAAGAAGCGGAACGAACCGTTCGCGTCGCAGAAGCACCGCTTGGCCTCGAAACGCGGGACCATGCGGCTGATTGACGAAATGGCGCCCCACCTGGGATTCCAGCAGCGCCGTACACTGGCGGCTCTCTACCAGTCGACCCAGGTCGCGAGACTGGCGGGCGACGTCGGTGGCGCGAGCCCTCCGGTGGCGCTCGATGACATCGCGAGGGTGTCACCGCAGGTCACCGTCTCTCGGGAACGCCAGGACTCCGGTCTGCCGGTCCAAGCCACCAGCAAGGATGCCAAGGTGCCCGGGTGCATGCTCCCGCCGCCGCGCGGCGACGACCATGGCAGGTCGGCCAGGCCGCTGCCCGACTTCAACTGGGACGAGATTGGCCTCGATGATCAGCACGTAGATCCAGAAATCGGCGAGGAACCCATCCTGGACGCCGACGAAGAACCTTTCGTCGACACCGACGGGGAGGACTCCGAATGAACCGCGATCTGAACACCGGGGGCGGCAGCATGCCGTCCCCGATCACGGGTCATGCGCTGCCCATCTACGAGGAGCCGCATATCTCCCGCGTCGGCATCGCAATGGACGCCTTCGAAAAACTACTCATCCCGTACGCTCCGCAGACGGCGATCAAGGGGCGCATGGAGGTCCTACGCATCCGTTGTCTCGGCAAACGCGGGGTGCCCCTGCCCGGGCTCCGACTGAGCCAAGTCAGCCAAGCCGGAAAATCAAAGGCGCTCACCAGCTTCCGTGACGAGGCGATGGCGCGTGCGGAGGCAGCGGGTGAACCCTTCAACCCCTACCGGATCCTCTATGTCAGGCTTGACAAGAAGGGCACCCTGAAAATGCTTTGCCGCCGGATCCTCCGCATGTTGGGCGATCCGCACGACGATGTGGGAAATCTCGACGACGTGCGGCTCCGCCTGGCGGAGTTCATGGTCCTAAGGGGGGTGGAGCTTCTGATCATCGACGAGGTGCAGCACCTCAAGGGTTCGTCCAACGACAAGGAGGAGATCACGGACGAGCTGAAGGGCTTCCTGGACGCGGGCATCGTGCCGGTGGTCATGGCGGGCAACGAAGAGGCGGACGAGTTCTTCAACTCGAATATCCAATTCGCCGGTCGGCTTGGTAGTCCCCTCGAGCTGTCGCCAATAGACATTTCCAAGAGGGCGGAAGCGGTGGCGTTCAAGACCTTCTGCAAGGATCTGGATACTGCGATGAAGGACGCCGACATCGTCCGACGTTTGTCCGGCTTCCAGGACGCCAAGATCCTCAATGGCCTGCTCGCCGCGTCCGGCGGCCACGTCGGTCGGGTCTGTCGCATCGTCGAGGCGGCTCTGGAGCATGCCATCCAGCGGGATGCCGACTTCATCGAGACGTACGATCTGGCCTACGCGGTCGAGACCTTTGCGATTCCGAAGGGATACGTCATCAAGAACCCCTTCGGTCAATTGTGAGGATGGAGAGCGAGATCCAAGCTGCTGAAGCCGGCAGCTTGCCGAGCATCCGTCCGTTGGTAGTACCTACCCGGTTCGCGCCGGATGAAAGCCTGATCGGCGCCGTCGCCGCCTCGACACGAGCCAACGTTCTCAAACACCTGAACGTGATCCTGAGCGAGGTCGGCCTGCCCCTGCTGCGGCCCGGCGTCGTCGGCCAGGAACTCGGCGGGCTAGCCCCACGGCTCGCCGAAAAGCTGGGCTGCGACGTGCAGGACGTCGTGCTTCGTCAGCATCCTTACCTCGCTGAGCCCATCTCGGCCGGTCGAGGTGGAGGCAACTTGTGGCTGCCGGTCCGATGGGGCTCGGGAGTCCTCCTCCGTCAGCACTTGGACCTCAAGACACGCCGCATCTCGCCCCGCGCGTTGAGGAGGCGCCACATCACCGCTCGAACTGGCTCTGCCTCCTCCTGCCCTACTGCACCGAGACGCTCGATCAGCTCGTCGACACGTGCGACGCCTGCGGCGCAAAGCTGGCATGGAAGTTCGGTTGGGGTATCGGCGTCTGTGAAGGATGTCGAGCCGTGGTGAACCCTTCAGGCGAGCCGCCGTTGGCCGAGCAGCATGCACCTGGTTACCGCCGGTTTGCGTCCGTCATCTCAGCCGTACCCTCGGAACGCGAGGCTGCTCTGGCCGCATTGCCTGCCGAGATACAGGCACTATCGCCGACGTCGCTGATTAGCCTCGTGTTGGGGCTGGGGCACGCACTTGAACCCACGTCCCGCGAGCGTTCCGAGGCCCATGCTGCTGCCTTGACGGCGACGAGCGTCGCGATGGCCACCCGGATCGCCCGCGGAATGGATTTGCTGTCACGCTGGCCCCACGACTTACGCCAGGAAATCTCGCGACAGTTGGACAGCGCCGAGGCCGACCCAAATTCCCGCCGCACTCTGGGACGCCGGCTACGCCGCCTCGGTGATCCCGATCTAGTGCCGGCTGATCAGGCCGCGGTGCTCCGGACCGCGCTTCCGGAGGCCTTTGTAACGCTCAGCCGCTCCTTCGCCCTGACCGGCCAGGTGATGCTCGCGTCCGAAATCGCGCGCGAAGCCGGAATTGCGATCGATCAGGTGAGGAAGTTGGAATTCAACGACGTGATCACGGGCGTCGAAACCCGCAAGGGCAAGCGGATCTACCGCCAGTACCCCTATGTGGAGTCACAACGCGTGATCCGGCTTTGGCGTGGTTCAGAGTCCTGCACCCGGCTCGAGCAGCGCCTGAGCATTCCTCGATACGCAGTCGAACAGCTTGTCTGCCTCGGCGAAGTCGATCCGGAGCTGTCGACGATCGCGACCGTGCTCGATTCCAATCTTCGCTTGATCACAACATCGGTCGATCAGCTAGTCGTCGACCTGGATGCCCGTATGCGCCGGAATGCCGCTCCCGGCGATGCTGTGCAGCTCGCCGCAGTGACTCGTACCACCGGCGGCAAGCTGAAGCCTTGGGGTGCGCTAATAGGGGCTATGCGGCGAGGCGACGTGCCGTTATGGCCAAGCTCAGACCATGACGACCGGACCAGTCGTGGCTGGCGGTGGGTCCGCCGCGTCCTTGTGCGCCCGAGCGATCTTGAGCCTGTGATGGCCGAGAACTTCGACAATCGGCGGTTCCCCGACTTCTTGTTCACCGACATTGTTTCGCAGTTGGACGCATGCGAAATCCTGAACTGCAACAACCCGCAGATTAGGGAGGTGATCGGCGCCGGTGACTTGGAGTTTGTGGCCGCTGGGCAGGGACTTTGGGCCTCCATGACCTCAGTGCTCCAGCTTGCGGAACGCACGATCACCATACCGGAACTCGGTCGACTTCTCGCTCTCCCTAAACACCCGCTCGTCAAGATCATGTCGGAACACTGCCACGTGAGAAAAGCCAGCCTCGGCTGGCTGAGGGCTGACGTCGAGGTCAACTTCCCGGCTCTGCTTAGAGCCGCCGTCGAGAAGCGTTCGACCGAACACGGCTTGCCCACCGGTACGCCATGACAAGAGGGCATTTCCGGGTTGTGGGACCTGCCATCTGAGCGCCTTCGGGTTGTCTGAGTAAGAGTGTCTGGAGCAGATCACCCTCTTACGCCGTGGTCACCCTTCTCTGGTCCCAACACCGCCAGCAACGCCCGGAACCGGCAACCGCGCCATTGCGGCCGCGAGGTCGCGTACGCCGAAAGGTTTGGCCAGGCGCCCGACCACCAGGCGCGGTTCGTCGCCCTGCGGATAGCCCGAGATGATCAGCGCCGGCAGTGTCGGACGCCGCTGCCGCGCCGCGGTGACCAGTTCAACGCCGCTCATCTGCGGCATGACCTGGTCGGTGACGAGCAGGTCGGGCGACAGGCCAGCTTCGAGCAGTTTGATGGCTTCCGGACCTGAACCGCAATCGACCACCTGATGGTGCAACTCAGCCAGCATGGCGGCAGTATTGGCGCGGACCAGCGGTTCGTCATCGACCAGCAAGATGGTCAGCGCGTCACCCGCCGCGACTTCGCCATCGCCTCGCACGGCAGTGTCGGGGGACTGCCCGCTTACAGGTAGCAGCATCTCGATTCGGGTACCCTTGCCGACTTCGCTGTGGATGCGCAGCGCCCCGCCCAGCTGCCCGACCAGTCCATGAACCATCGACAGCCCAAGGCCCGTGCCCGCACCACTGGCCTTGGTAGAGAAAAAAGGCTCGGCCGCTCGCGCCAGCGTCTCGGCATCCATGCCCGTTCCCTCGTCGGCCACAGCGAGCATCAGATACTGCCCTGGCGAGACGTCCTGACCGCGCTCAGTCTGATCGTGCGCGGAAAGGCTTATCTGGATGCGACCGCCCGCCGGCATCGCATCGCGCGCGTTCACGACGAGGTTAAGGACGGCCATTTCGATCTGGTTGGCATCGACCATGGCGGGGGGCAGGTTGTCGGCCAGATCCGCCTCGATCGTGATCGTCGGGCCGATCGTACTGCGCAGCAGGTCGCCCAATCCTTCCAGCAAGGGCTTAAGCGCCGTAGGCTTCGCCTCCAACGGCTGGCGGCGTGAATAGGCCAGCAAGCGTTGTACCAGCGTCTTGGCGCGGAGCGCCGATTGCAGTGCCCCGTCGAGCAACCGGGTTTGCCGCTCTCCGGCCGGGGAGCGCGCCAGCAACAGGTCCAGCGTTCCTAGAATGGGGGTGAGGAGGTTGTTGAAGTCATGCGCAACGCCGCCGGTCAATTGACCCAGCGCTTCCATTTTCTGGCTTTGCCGCAGCGCATCTTCGACCTGGCGCATGGCATCCGCCCGTTCGCGCTCGATCGTCACGTCGCGACCAATGCAATACACCCGGTCGCCCTCCGGCACCGCGCTCCAGGAGATGATACGGTAGCCGCCGTCGGCGGATCGCAGGCGATGGCTGAAGGCCCGCTGAGGCAATCCCGCCAGCAAATTCTTGCTCGCTTGTTCCGTCGCGGCCCGATCATCCGGATGTACCATCCAGGCCGAGGTTCGGCCAAGAAGCTGGCTGGTCGACCAACCCAGGATCGTGGTCCACGCCGGACTGGCGCTCAGCCAGACCCCGTTCAGGTCGCACACTGCAAAGGCATCGGTGGACAGCGACCATAGTCGGTCGCGTTCCAGCGTCCGCCGGTCAACGCTTGCCTGTAGCTCACGCGCCCGATCCAGCGCCTCACGCTCGGCATTCTTGGCGGCCGTGATGTCCGTCGCCACGCCGATAAAGCCTTCAGGCATGCCGTCCCCGTCGAAACGGGGTTGCGAGATGGACCGAACCCAACGCCACTCGCCATCGCCGCGGCGGTACCGTGCCTCCAGCGTGAACGCCTGCCGCGAGGCCTCTCCCGCGACTGATTCCGCTAGGATGCGTTCCTGATCCTCGACGTGCAGGATCGTGCGCCAATCGAACCGCAAGGCTTCGTCGAAAGTCAGGCCCAGGAACGCGCAATACGCCTCGTTGACGAACTCTCGCGTCCGGTCGCTCGCGGTCACCCAGATCGGTACGGGAGCGCTGTCGGCAATCCGGCGGAACCGGATCTCGCTCTCGCGCGCAGCCTCCAGCGCATGCCATTGATCGGTGATGTCCTGCACCATCGCATAAACACCCACCACATGGTCCTCGACCACCTGGGGAATGTTGTGGATGATGGTGCGGCGCAGTCCTGTGGGGTGACGGAAATCCTGCTCGTAGCGCAGCGTCTCCCCGGCAAGCGCGCGGTGCACAAAGGGAGCGCGACGGGCATATTCCTCGGCAGGCATAACCTCGCTCAGCCGCCGCCCGATGATCTGGTCGAGCGGGAGGCCGAACCAGGGTTCATAAGCCTTGTTCGCGAAAACGAAGCGCTCGTCACGGTCGAGGAAGGAGATCATCACGGGCAACGCGTCGGCAATGCCCCGCAGTTGCCGTGCCGTGCGCGCGTGTACGCCACTCAATTGCCGGCGCAGTGCCGCGTTCTCAGCCTCCAGCGCGGCAATCCGCTCAACGCTGCTTTCGGCCGCCATCCTCGTCTCCCCCGCGTCGCATGCGCCGCAAAACGATCCTTCCCGCCTGCGTTTCGAAACGCAAGCGTTCGCGTTGGATTAGCCGTTGCGTGCACGCGTCGCTCGGCTAGTCTTCGGGAACAGGGGGCAACAACACTTGGCGGCAGGACCATCGCACGCAGCGGCCGACGCCGCCCAGCGTTTGCACGCCGCGCACAGCGCGCTGCGGGCCGACCGTGACGTGCAGTTCACGATGCTCCCCGAAGCGCCGCCGCCCGAGCCACCCGCCTGGCTTACGGCGCTGGGACGATTTCTCGCCCGGCTGCTGCGTCCCGTCGGCCGACTTTTGCGCTGGATCGGTGAACACATGCCCGATGCTCCGGTCGCTCGCGTGCTGCTGTGGGCGGTGATCTTTGTGGCGCTCGGGGCCATGGTCTGGGCCGTGGCGGAGCGGCTGCGCCACGGCATCTGGCGCTTGCCACGTCGCCGTTCGTTGGCCGAACCGGTCGCGGTCGCTGACGAGGAATGGACGCCAGACGCCGCCCCGGTTCGGGCGTGGCTGCGCGAAGCGGACGCGCTCGCCGCGGAGAGGCGCTATGCAGAGGCGGCACATTCCTTGCTGATCCGATCGGTCGAGGACATGGCCCGCCGGCGCCCCCGTCTGGTGCGCCCGGCACTCACCAGTCGAGAGCTGGCGGCCTCGCCGGATGTGCCCGTCCCCGCGCGCGCCTTGTTCTCCGACATCGCTGCGCTGGTCGAACGCAGCCTGTTCGGGGGGCGAGCGGTGGCTGCCGTTGATTGGCAGGTCGCTCGTGCTGCCTATACCGACTATGCCCTGCCCCAGGCGTGGCGACCATGAGCGAT
This sequence comes from Sphingomonas aerophila, assembly GCF_014199305.1. Taxonomy (GTDB): domain Bacteria; phylum Pseudomonadota; class Alphaproteobacteria; order Sphingomonadales; family Sphingomonadaceae; genus Sphingomonas; species Sphingomonas aerophila. Next base: position 189,252 of record NZ_JACIJK010000009.1, on the reverse strand, counting down.
GCTGCATCCGCCGCTCCGCGCGATGGTGCCTTCCGGCCGGTTGTGGTCGCCATCCTGATCGGGGTGGGCGTGCTCGCCTTCGCCGCAACGCTGGTGTTGGGCGCCTTCGCCCCGGATTGGCGATCGGGCAACAACGGCGGCGCGCATGCGCTGTCCAATGCCGCCGTGGGCTATAGCGGCCTCGTGCGCCTGGCGGAGGCGACCGGGCGGTCACCACAAGTGGTGCGCAGCGAATACGCCCTGAATTCGGAAAACCTCGCGGTGGCGACGCCGGAGCATGGGGATGTCCCCATTGATCCGGTGCTGTCGCAGCGCGGATCACGGGTAACGCTGTTCGTTCTGCCCAAATGGCAGACCGCCGCCGATCGAAAGCGGGGGGGCTGGGTGCGACGGGTCGGATTGCTACCGCGATATGATCCGGAGGGCGTGCTGGCCCCGGGGACACGCCTGAGGCTGATACGTGAGCGCAGCGGCGGACGCCCGCTCATCAACGCACCCGAATTGCCCGCCGCCATTGCGTTTCGCGCGCCCCGCCCATTGCAGGTCATCGGGGGCATCGATCGCTACATCGAAACCGACGCGGACGGCCACAAGCACCGGTCGCCCGGCTTCGATCCGCTGATCACGGATGGTCACGGACACACGGTGCTCGCCCGCCTTCAGGGGCGGAACGTCTATGTCCTGTCGGATCCGGACCTGCTCAACAACATGGGGATGCGGCGCGAGGAGCAGGCGGCGTCTGCCCTGGCATTGCTCGACTGGCTGAACTCGAACGAGGCGAACGGCATCCTGTTCGACGTGACCTTGAACGGCTTCGAGCACACGCGCAGCCCCCTCAAGCTCGCGTTCGAGCCGCCCTTTCTGGCGATGACGCTGGCCATCCTCGTCGCGCTTCTGCTGGCGGGTTGGCAGGCCACCCATCGTTTCGGCGCGCCACGCCGGCTGCCGCGAGCGATCCCATTCGGTAAGGCTGCGTTGATCGACAACACCGCCGCGCTGATCCGCAAGGCTGGCCGGTGGCGCATCCTTGGCCCGCGCTATGCCGAACTGGCCCGGGAACGAGCGCGGCAGTCCTTTGGCGTCCCCGCCCGGCTTCACGACCGCGAACTGGACAGGTACCTCGACCGGATCGAACGACCGCAGCGCTTTTCAGACCTCGCCGCCAGCGCGTCTGCGGCACAAACGGCCGAGGAGGTGCTTACCGCCGCCCGCGCGCTCCATGACTGGCAGAAAGGACACAAACAAGCGTGACCGTGAACGAGGTACCCGCACTTGCAGCAGCCATCCGGCGCGAGGTCGGCAAGGCTGTGGTCGGGCAGGACGCGACGGTGGAACTACTGCTGGTCGCGCTGCTGGCAGGCGGCCACATCCTGCTGGAAGGGCCACCGGGAACCGCCAAAACCCTGATCGCGCACAGCTTCGCCCGCGCAACCGGCCTTGGCTTCGGACGGATCCAGTTCACCCCGGACCTGCTGCCGGGCGACATCATCGGCGCGAACCTGTTCAATTTCCAGACTTCGACCTTCACGCTGACCCGTGGTCCGATCTTCTGCGACCTGCTGCTGGCGGACGAGATTAACCGCACCCCGCCCAAGACCCAGGCCGCGCTGCTGGAGGCGATGCAGGAGCGTACGGTGACGATCGACGGCGACACGCTGTCGCTCGGCGCCCGCTTCACCGTTGTCGCAACGCAGAACCCGATCGAGCAGCAGGGCGTGTATCCGCTGCCCGAGGCCCAGTTGGACCGCTTTTTGTTCAAGCACCTGGTCGACTATCCTTCCGCCGAGGAGGAGCGCCGGATCATCGCTGCCCATGGCAGCCGGCAAAGCGTCATGACGCCGGACGATTGGGGCATTGAGCCGGCCCTTGACGCTGATACGATCGCGGCCGCTGTCGATGCCGTGGCGGGTGTGCGACTGGCGGATGAGGTCATCGACTATATTGCCTCGCTGATCCGGGGCACCCGCGAGGTCGCGGACCTGGACAGCGGCGCGTCGCCACGTGCCGGTGCGATGCTGGCCGGCGCCGCCAGGGCTCGGGCGGCGATCGAGGAACGCGACTTCGTGATCCCGGACGATGTGAAGGCACTCGCCCCCGCCCTCCTCCGCCACCGGCTGATCCTGTCGCCCGCCGCGGAGATTGACGGCCGCGCGATCGAGGATGTCGTGGCCGGGATCATCGATACAATCGAGGTGCCACGGTGACGGCCAGCGCCGGCGGGTCGGGCAGCCAAACTTGATCTACCCTACCCGCCTGTCGGTCGCGGCGGCCGCTGCCGGGGCGCCGGTCGCGCTCCTTGTGGCGGTCTCGATGCCTGGCCAGTGGTATCTTGGCCTCGCATGGCCCTTCGCCGTGATCCTGCTGACTCTCGCAGACGGGTTCACCGGCGGACGGCACGGGACGGTGTCGCTTGCGATACCGCGCACAGCGAGTGTCGGGGAGCCAATCGCGGCCACGGTCACGGCGCGCATCGCGCAGGGACAGGCACCCTCGCGTGCCGAGGTCGCCATCGATGCGGGCCCCATGATTGGCACCGAGGATGATGGCCGATTGGCGCTGCTGCTCGATCAGAAGGGGGTCGGCGCTGCCCACGTGCCGCTTCAGGCCCTGCGGCGCGGAACGGCGCGGATCGGTGCGTTGTGGATACGCTGGCGCGGGCCGATGGGGCTCACCTGGCGGCAGCAACAGGCTGACACGCCCGCAGAGATCGCGATTCTGCCCGACATTGGCCCCGTTCGTGAGCAAGGCGCGCGGCTGTTCCAGCGCCATGCCCTCGAAGGATTGCTGACCCAGGCTCGGCGCGGCGACGGCGGCGAGTTCGAGACCCTGGTCGAGTTTCAGCCGGGCATGGAGCGGCGCGCCATCGACTGGAAGGGGTCAGCCCGCCACGGCAAGCTCGTCGCGCGCGAGTTCAGGACCGAACGGAACAACCAGATCGTCTTCGCGGTCGATGCCGGGCGGCAGATGGCAGAGCCGGTGGCCGGCTTGCCGCGGGTCGATCGTGCGGTCACGGCAATGCTGCTGGCCGCCTGGGTAGCGCTGAAGCTGGGCGACCGCGTTGCCCTGCACGCCTTCGACTCCCGTCCACGCATCGCAAGCGGCATGGCCGGCGGCATCGGCGCGTTCGCCGACCTGCAGCGTCTGGCGGCCCGGATCGACTATGGCACGGATGAAACCAATCATACCTTTGCGCTGACCTCGCTCGCCAGCGCATTGAACCGCCGGTCGATGATCGTCCTGCTGACGGAGATCGTCGACACCACCCAGGCCGATTTCATGGTGCGCGCGGCGCAGCGGCTGGTCGAAAAGCACCTGCTGATGGTCGTCGTCCTGCGCGACGAGGAGCTGGAAAGCATCGCGGACCGCGCGCCCGCAACCGCGGACGACGTCGGCCGCGCCGTGACCGCCGCCGCGCTGCTGCGTGAACGTCGCGTGGTCATCCGGCGCCTGGGCCGGCTGGGCGTGCACGTCGTCGAGGCGGAGCACGACCGCGTGGGCGAACGATTGGTGCAGGCCTATACTGACCTCAAGCGAAGGAACCTGCTGTGAGCGCCCTGGTCGACGCCGCCGGGGCCGCCCCGGTAAACGCCAGTCGCTTTCGCGCAGCCCATGGGGCCGAGTGGGAGCAACTGGAACGTCTGGTCACCAGCATCGAGAGACGATCGGTACGCGCCCTGTCGGACGAGGACCTGATCGCCCTGCCGCTGCTCTACCGGGCCACCCTGTCTTCCCTGTCGGTCGCCCGCGAGACCTCGCTGGACCGCGCGCTGATCACCTATCTCGAACAGCTCTCCACCAGGGCCTATTTCCAGATCTATGGGGTGCAGAGTTCGCTTGGATCGCAGCTCGGCCGCTTTTTCGCGCGGGGTTGGCCCGATGCGGTGCGGGCGCTGTGGCGAGAGACGCTGGTCGTGGTGCTGTTCACGATCGCCGGAGCATTTGTCGCCTATTTGCTCGTCCGCAGTGACCCGAGCTGGTTCTATGCGCTTCTGCCAGAAGGTTTGGCGAACGGTCGCGATCCTGCGGCCTCCGCCGACAGCCTGCGCGAAAGCCTGTACGCCAGCGACCAGAACATGCTGGCGACCTTTGCCGCATACCTGTTCCAGAACAACGCCCAGGTTGCGATCTTTTCCTTTGCGCTTGGCTTTGCGTTAGGGATCCCGACGATCCTGCTGATCCTCTACAATGGCCTGATGCTGGGCGCCTTCTTTGCGGTGTTCGTGCCCAAGGGGTTGGGGCCGAACTTCACCTGCTGGCTGGCGATCCACGGCACCACAGAGCTGTTTGCGATCTTCATCGCGGGAGCGGCCGGGCTTCGGATCGGCGGCGCCATCGCCTTTCCGGGCCGCATCGCCCGCGTGGACGCCGCGGTCGCCGCCGGGCGCTCGGCCGCGACCGCGATGGCCGGCACCGTGGTCATGCTTGCTGTTGCCGGCCTGCTGGAGGGTATCGGCCGCCAGACGGTGACGAACGACGGCCTGCGCCTGCTGATCGGGCTCGCGATGCTGTCGGGGTGGCTCGCCTATTTCTACCTGCCAAGGAAGCGACATGCGCTGGCCCTGGCGTAAGGCGTCCTCTCCACGGGAGCCTCGTTCACCCCGCCGGCGCTTCATCACGCCAGAGGGGGTCGACCTGCAGCTGGAGCTCGGCGCGGGCGGCGCGCGGGCCGGCGCGTTCACCATCGACCTGATGCTTCAGCTCGCGATCCTGATCGGCGCGTCGCTGGCCCTCGCTTATCTCGCTCGCGGCGACAAAACCGGCCTGCTGATGATCATCTGGCTCCTCGGCGCCTTTGTCCTTCGCAACGGCTGGTTCACGCTGTTCGAAATGGGTGGCCGCGGCGCAACGCCCGGCAAGCGGCTGCTCGGCCTGCGCGTCGTTGCGCGGGACGGCGCGCGGCTGACGGGCGGCGCGGTGATCGCCCGCAACGCCATGCGCGAGATTGAAGTCTTCCTGCCGCTCTCGTTCCTCGGCATGCAGGCATCGCAGGGGCTGGCCGACACCTTCCTGACCGTTTTCGCCCTCACCTGGAGCGGCATTTTCCTGTTCTTCCTCTTATTCAACCGCGACCGGCTGCGCATCGGCGACCTGGTCGCTGGGACCTGGGTGGTGCGCACCAGCCGCGCCAAGCTGGCCGGTGACCTGATCGCGACGGCACCGGCCGAACGGCGCGAGTTCAGCGAGCGCGCGCTCAACCTGTATGGGATTCGCGAGTTGCAGACGCTGGAAGAGGTGCTGCGCGCGGGCCGGCCCGAAACCCTGGCCACTGTCGCCAACATCATCCGGGCCAAGGCCGACATGCCGGACGATGGCGATGATCGCGCCTTCCTGTCGGAGTATTATGTCGCGCTGTGCGCTCGGCTAGAGCGCGGGATGATGGTCGGCCGCCGACGCGAGAACAAGCATGCAGCCTGAACGCTGCGGCCAACCGGCCGACAAGTGCTTGACGCAACCGCCCGAGCGCCCGCATCCTGCGCCAGGCAGTGGGTAGCGTCATGGCCAGCGTAACCTTTGATCGGTCCGCCTCGAAAACTCCCGGGCTTCGATACACCAACGTTGCGATTGCGCTTCACTGGGCGACCGCCGCGCTGATCCTCTATAACCTTACCTCGGGCCTGTTGCGGCCGCTTCTGCCACGCGGCTTCTTCGCGCTTCACGTCTCGTCCGGCATCACGATCCTGGCGCTGACCTTGATCCGCATCGGATGGCGGCTAACCCATCGCGCGCCACCTTACCTGCCCATGCCCGCGTGGCAGCAGGGCCTCGCGCATGGTGTCCATTTCCTGCTTTATGCCGGAATGCTGATCCTCCCCTTTTCCGGCTGGGCGATGGTCTCGGCCAGTCCGCCCGCGGGGTCGCCCGGTGCCGCCTGGGCAGAGGCACATCGGCCGGGACCGCCGCCCGCACCCGCCGGCGGCAAGGATCGGACATCACAGGGCGGCCCGGCCGGCGAGGGCAAGGGCGGCGGCCAGGCACCGCGCAAACGCGGGCCGCTGATGATCTGGGGCGTCGTCCCGCTGCCACTGATCGGGCCGGTCAATGAGTTGGGTCGCACACCCGAGGGTGTGCCCGAACAGCGCGAGGTTCACGAGCGGATCGAGACATTCCATGCGGCTGGCGCCTGGGTGCTGCTCGCGCTGTTGGTGCTCCACATTGCCGGTGCCCTGAAGCACCAACTGGTCGACCGCCGCGGCGAACTGGCGCGCATGGGGCTTGGGACAGCGAAGGCGAGTGCGGCTTGAGGCCGCTCTCGCCTCCCCTTCAGATCACTTCAGGCAGGCGACGATGCCTTCGATCACCGCGATCGTTTCCTGCGGGTCGCGCACGCGCACCGTGTCGAGCCCAAGTTCCTTCGCCGGATAGTCATTGCCGCCCGGAAAGATCGCGTCGCCGATGAACATCATCGCATCCAGAGGAATGCCGCTCGCGTCGCGCAGCTTCTTGAGGCCGTATGCCTTGTCCACGCCCTCGCGGGTGATGTCGATGGAGGTGGCCCCACCCATGTTGATTGACAGCCCCGGCAGCCGCTTCTTCAGATCCGCCTGGATCACCTTGCGCTTTTCGAACTTGGGATCCCAATGCTCCTTCGCCTCGATCGGTGCCTGCTGCCCGAGCGCAGAAAAGGTGATCTGAGATCCGCGATCCTCGATCCGCTCACCCCAGGTCTGCTCGGGCACAAAGCCGGTCGCCTCCAGCGAGGCGTCGAACTCGGTCAGGATCTTCTTCTTGGTTTCGTCGTCGAACAACTCGGCATAGACCGGCGTCCAGACGCCATCCTTGTGAGTGTACAACTTGGTGCCCGTGGTCGGCATCAACCACAATCTGTCGAGGTTCGCGCGCGGCAACATGCGGCTTGCCACCTGCTTCTCGAATTGCGGCCAGTCGCCCCCTGAGATGACGGCGACATTGGCGACACCCAGCAGGTCCGCCAATGCATTTGCCATCGGCTCCTGCACGGCCTGCTTGCTCTCGGCCAAAGTCCCGTCGAGGTCAAAGGCGACCAACTGCTTCATTCGGTAATCCCTTTTCGTGGTAAGATGATCGCGTCGATCGCAAAGGCGACGCCGTCCTGATCGTTTGCACGGGTGCCATAATCGGCCACCGCCCGCACGCCGTCGGGTGCATTGCCCATGGCGATCGAGGTGCCAGCCCTCTCCAGCATCGGCACGTCATTGAACTGGTCGCCAATGGCAGCGACCGCATCGATCGGCACATCGAACGCGTTCGCCAAGGCAATCAGGCCATCTCCCTTGTTCGCCGCGGTCGCCGTGACGTCGAGGTAGTAGGTCTGCGACTGTGCGATCGTCGCGAGGCCACCGAACGCCGCCTTGCACCGCTCCAGCAGCCGGGCGAGCACCGGCGGATCATCCGAGACAAAGGTTATCTTGTCGACCCGTTCCACCAACGCGGTAAAATCAGCGGTGACCATCGGCTCCTGGTTCGCGGCGACCCGCTCGTGGTCCGCATGGACGCCCTGGTCGGCGGATGCATGCCACTGGTCGTCGGCGAAAACCCAGATGTCGACCGGCTCGTCCGCGGCAAGCGCCAGCGCCTGCTCCACCGCCTCGCGCGGCAGAACATGATGCTCCTCGATAGTGCCGTCGCGACGAAAGATCAGGCCGCCGTTGAAGGCTGCGATCGGTGCGTCGATGCCCAGCGTATCGGCAAGGGGCTGCACCCCCGACCGCGGCCGGGCGGAGATGATGGTGAAGCCTACCCCAGCAGCCACCAACCGCGCGACCGCATCGGTCGTCACGGCTGTCAGGTGCTTATCCTTGTCGACCAGCGTGCCATCCACGTCCGACACCAACAACCTGATCGGCTGGCTCACGCCAGTACCCCGCTCACTGCTATACCCCTCACTGCTGTACCCCTCACTGGGGCATCTCGACATGACCGCCAAAGCCAAAGCGCATTGCCGACAACACCTGGTCACCGAACGTGTGGTCGACACGGCTGCGATAGCGCGCGAACAGGGCTGCGGTCAGCACGTTGGCCGGCACCGCTTCTTCCATGGCCGCATCGATGGTCCAATGCCCCTCCCCTGAGTCTGCGACCCGGCCGGAGAAGGTGGACAACGCGTTGTCCCGTGCCAGCGCCTGGGCGGTAAGGTCCAGCAGCCAGGACGAGATCACGCTGCCACGCCGCCAGACCTCTGCGATGTCGGTCAGGTTCAGGTCGAAGCGTTCGTCCTCGGGGAGCTTTTCCGACGATTTTCCCTTCAGGATATCGAAGCCTTCAGCATAGGCCTGCATCAGGCCGTACTCGATGCCGTTGTGTATCATCTTGACGAAGTGGCCCGCGCCAGCCGGCCCTGCATGAATGTAGCCCAGCTCCGCCCGGTCATCCTCGCCCTCGCCCTGCACGCGCTCGGGAGTACGGGGGATCGTGCCGATGCCGGGCGCCAGCGTCCGAAAGATCGGGTCGAGCAGATCGACAGTTTCCTTGTCGCCGCCGATCATCATGCAATAGCCGCGCTCCAGCCCCCACACGCCGCCGGACGTGCCGACGTCCACATAATGAAGTTGCTTCTCGCGCAGCGCTTTGGCCCGGCGGATATCGTCCTTGTAGAAGCTGTTGCCCCCGTCGATCACGATGTCGCCGGGCTGTGCATTCGCCGCGATCTGTTCGATCGTCGCTTGCGTGATCTCACCAGCGGGCAGCATCACCCACCAGATGGCCGGGCTGTCGAGCTTGCCGCGGGCCTCGTCGAGCGATGACGCACCCTCGGCGCCATCCGCCACCAGCTTTGCTACCGCACCCGCGTCCCGGTCAAAGGCGACGATCTGGTGACCGTCGCGCATCAGCCGGCGCGCCATGTTGCCGCCCATACGGCCAAGGCCGATCATGCCGATTTTCATGCTGCTGTCCTGTGTCTCGGGAAATCGTAAGCCAAACGCGAAAGGGCCCGGTGGTTTCCCACCGGGCCCCTTTGGTTCACGCCGTCGCCGGCTGCTTGTGTGCAATGGCGCCAAGCAGATCGTCGAACGCCTTGGTGAATGAGGCCACGCCCTCACTGACCAGTGTGTCGGTGACCTCGGTTAGATTGAGGCCCAGGCGATCGACCTCCGCCATGACCTTGCGCGCGCCCTCGACGTCGTCGGTCAGCGTGTCCGCGACCGTCCCGTGGTCGCGGAACGCGTCCATGGTTGGCTGGGGCATGGTATTGACCGTGTCGGCGCCGATCAAAGTGTCGACGTAAAGCGTGTCGGGATACGCCTTGTCCTTGACCCCCGTGGACGCCCAGAGCAGCCGCTGCGACTGCGCACCCTTGGCCTTCAGCGCCTGCCATCGGTCCGACTTCTCGAAGTCGAGGAACCACTGATACGCCATCTTGGCGTTGGCGATCGCGACCTTGCCGCGAAGTGCCTTCAGCGCCTCGGCTTCAGGATCATTCTCGGCGATCCGGCGATCTATTTCCTTGTCGATCACCGAATCGATGCGGCTGACAAAGAAGCTTGCGACCGAGGCGATCCGGTCGATCGGCTGACCCTGGCGGACGCGCTCCTCGAGACCTGTCGCATAAGCCTCGGCGACCCGGATATACGCTTCAACCGCGAACAGCAGCGTCACGTTGACGTTGATGCCCTTCGCGATCGTGGCGCTGATCGCAGGTCCGCCGGCCAGCGTGCCGGGGATCTTGATCATCAGGTTCGGGCGATCAACGGCGTGCCACAGCTTTTCGGCCTCAGAGATCGTCGCATCCGTGTCGTCGGCGATGTATGGCGACACTTCCAGGCTGATATAGCCATCCTTGGCGTCCAGGCGGTCGTACACGGGCCGAAGCGTATCCGCGGCCGCCTTGATGTCTTCGATCGCCTGGTGCTCGTAGCGGTCGATCGTCGCGGCGCCCGGATGCTCCCTGTCATAGGCGGCCAGGCTTTCGTCATAGGCGTTGCCATGACCCATCGCCTTTTCAAAGATCGACGGGTTGGAAGTGACGCCGGTCAGGCCGTCCTGTTCGATCAGCGTCTTGAGGCCGCCGGCGGCCAGGAACTTGCGGTCGACAAAGTCGAGCCACACGGCAGTGCCCTTGGCGGATAGCTCGGAAAGCTTGCTCATGCTCATTCCTTATCGGTCGAGGCGGCCTCGGCAATCAGCGCCTTGGCCTTTGCAACGACGTTGTCGACGGTGAAGCCGTACTTGTCCTGCAATTTGGATATGGGGGCGGAGGCACCAAAGGTCGACATGGTGATCGTGTCGCCATGACTACCGACATAACGATGCCAGCCCATCTCGCCGGCCATCTCCACGGCCAACCGCGCCTTGGCCGCAGGCGGCAGTACCGCATCGCGATAGGCCTGGTCCTGCAATTCGAAGCGATACCAGCTTGGGATCGAAACGACCCGGCTCTTCACGCCCTCGGCCCGCAGCTTCTCGTGCGCGTCCACGACCATGGCCAGCTCCGACCCGGTCGCCATCAGGATCACCTCCGGCTCGCCGTCGCTGTCGGCGAGCACATAGGCCCCCTTCAGCACGCCTTCCGCCCCCGCATATTTCTCACGGTCGAGCGTCGGCAGCGCCTGGCGCGAGAAGATCAGCGCGGTCGGGCGGGAGGCATCCTCCAGCGCCGCACGCCAAGCATAAGCGACTTCGTTCGCATCGCCCGGACGGATCGTGTCGAGCCCCGGAATGGCGCGCAGCGACGCGAGTTGCTCGATCGGCTGGTGGGTCGGGCCATCCTCGCCCACGCCGATCGAGTCATGGGTGAACACCCATACGCTTGCCAGCTCCATGATCGCCGACAGGCGGATCGGCGGGCGCATATAGTCGGCGAACACCAGGAAGGTTGAGCCATAGCCACGCACGTGGCTCAGCGTCATGCCGTTCACCACCGCGCCCATGCCGTGCTCGCGCACGCCGAAGTGGAAGTTGCGGCCGCCATAGTTGCTCGCCTCGAAGGAGTCGGCACCCTTGATGTCGGTCTTGGTCGATGGTGACAGGTCCGCCGAACCGCCGATCAGCCACGGCACGCGGTTGGCAATGGCGTTGAGCACCTTGCCACCCGAGTCGCGGCTGGCAACGCCCTTGGCATCAGCCGGGAAGACCGGGATGTCCGCATCCCAGCCCTCGGGCAGCTTGTCGCGCAGCAGCAGGTCCAACTCTGCCGCGAGCTCCGGGTATTCCTTGCCATAGCGGACCAGCATAGCGTCCCAGTCGTCGCGGCGCTGGAACCCGTTCTTCCGCATCGCCTCGCGGAAGCCCTCGGGCACGCCATCAGGGACATAGAAGTCCTTGTCCTCGGGCCAGCCATACGCCTTCTTGGTCGCGCGGATGTTGTCGGCACCCAGCGGCTCGCCATGCGCCTTCTCGCTACCCGCCTTGGGGCTGCCCCAACCGATGATCGAATGGACCACGATGAAGGTCGGCTTGTCGTCCGTCTGCTTGAACGAGTCGAGCGCCGCCGTCAGCGCGCCAACGTCGTTTGCATCGTTCACGTGCAGCACGTTCCAGCCATAGGCTTCGAACCGCTTGCCCACATCCTCGTCGAAGGAAAGCGCGGTATCGCCCTCGATCGAGATGTGGTTGGAATCGTACAGCCAGCACAGGTTGGACAGCTTCAGGTGGCCGGCAAGGCTCGCCGCCTCGGCCGCCACGCCTTCCTGCATGTCGCCATCGCCGCACAGGACGTACACGTCGTGGTCGAACAGCTGGAAGCCTTCGCGATTATAGCGCGCGGCAAGCCAGCGCTCCGCCATCGCCATGCCGACCGAGTTGCCGCAACCAGCGCCCAGCGGCCCCGTGGTGGTCTCGACGCCCGTGGTGTGTCGGTATTCAGGGTGGCCCGGCGTCTTGGAGGACAGCTGGCGAAAGCCCTTGATGTCGTCGAGGCTGACCGCCTCCTTGCCCGTCTTGTTGCCGTCAGCGTCTATTTCCTCGATCCCGGCGAGGTGGATCAGGCTGTAGAGCAGCATGGACGCATGACCCACGGACAGCACGAACCGGTCGCGGTTCGGCCAGTCGGGACGCGTCGGGTCATAGCGCAGGAACTTGGTCCAGATCGTGTGCCCAACCGGCGCCAATGCCATGGGCGTACCCGGGTGGCCCGAGTTTGCCGCCTGCACAGCGTCCATGCTGAGCGTACGAATGGTGTCGATGGCCAGCCGCTCCGGGCTGCCGTCCTCGTGAACCGCGGTCTGCGCGGCGGGCGTGGAAGTATCGATGTCGGCCATGAAAGTGACTGTGCTCCGCTGTCTCGATCCGAACGCGCACGCGCCCGCTTGGGTTGCCGCGCCGACTTACGCGCTTGCAAGTCGGGCGGCAACAATGGGGTGGTAGCGCTAACCTGTATTCCGCTCCAGCCGGATGACCTGGCCCGACGTGGCAATCAGGGCGAGATCGATTTCGGCAAGGAACAGCCCATGGCCAACGACCCCCGGTGTCGCGTCCAGCGCCACCGCGAGCGGCTCCAAAGCCTGCCCGAGCACGCCGGTGCAGTCGAGCACCAGATTGTGCTGATCGGTCAGATACGCCTCGCCATCACCGGCGCGCCGCAATTCCGGAACCAGCCCCAGTGCCCTTACCTGATCTTCCACGAAAGCACGGGCGAAGGGCAACACCTCAACCGGCAGCGCCGCGGTACCGAGTTGCTCCACACGCTTCGACCCGTCGGCGATGGCGATCATGCGGGTCGACGCTGACGCAACGATCTTTTCCCTCACCATCGCGCCGCCCGCGCCCTTGATCGCGCGGCAGGTCGCATCGACTTCGTCCACACCATCGACGGTAAGATCGACTCGTGCGACCTCGGCGAAGTCGCGCACCGGCAGACCGAGCGAACGCGCGAGTGCCGCGCTCGCATCGGAGGTCGCAACCGTGGTCACGGCCAGCCGCCGCGCCGCCAGCGCCCGAATGAAATGCGCAGCGGTGGAACCGGTACCCAGCCCCAGCAGCATCCCGTCGGCCACTTCGTTCACCGCCGCTTCAGCCGCGCTTCGCTTGTCGTCATCCTGCATGCCAGCTACACGCCCCGAACCGCGCAAAAGTGCAACCCCAATGCAGGCCGGAAATTATATAGGTCAGCAACTGCAACCAATTGCAGCGGAGTGCATTTCCGCGGTCTGCGGACGCGGTCGCCGCCTAACTTCATCTCGGGCAGGAGTACCGTTGCCGTTGTCTAGCTATTCTCGCCGTTGTGGCGCTGCCATTGTGCTGACGGCCGCTCTTCTTGCCGGTTGCAGCGGCGGCGAACAGGGCCAGCAGAAGGGCGGCGCCGGCCGCAGCGGACAGCCCGGCCAGGGAACGCCGGAGGTCGGCTTTGTCGTCGTGCGACCGACCAGCGCCGCGCTCACCAGCGAGTTGTCGGGCCGAACCGCCGCCTTTGAAAGCTCGGACGTGCGCCCGCAGGTGAACGGCATCATCCGGCGGCGCTTCTTCACAGAAGGGTCGCTGGTTCGCCAGGGCCAGCCGCTTTACGAGATCGACCCCCGCGTCTACCGCGCCGCGGTCAACGAAGCGCGCGCCAACGTGCTGAGCGCGCAGGCCAATGCCGAAGCGACCCGGATCCAGGCCGAACGCTATCGCCCGCTCGCCCAGATCGAGGCGGTGTCCAAGCAGGAACTGACCAACGCCATCGCACAGGCGCGACAGGCAAGCGCATCGGTGGCGCAGACCAACGCGCAGTTGCAGACCGCTCGCGTCAATCTCGGCTTCACCACCGTGCCGGCCCCGATCACCGGGCGGATCGGTCGGTCGCTGTTCACCGTCGGTGCGCTGGTGTCTGCCAGCCAGACCGACCCGCTTGCCCAGATCCAGCGGCTCGACCCCATGTTTGTGGACATTCAGCAGTCCGCCAACGATCTCCTGTCGCTGCGGCGCGCCCTCAGCAGCGACGGCCTGGTCCCGACGCGGGCCGTCGTGCGGCTGAAGCTCGGTGACGGCAGCGACTATGGCCAGACCGGAACCGTCGAATTCTCCGAAGCCGTGGTGGATCAGGCGACCGGCACCGTGACCCTGCGCGCCCGCTTCCCCAATCCGCAGGGGCTGTTGCTCCCGGGCATGTTCGTGCGGGCAAGCTTTGCCCAGGCGATCAACACCCGCGCCTTCCTTGTTCCGCAACAGGCTGTCACCCGCGATCCCAAGGGCAACGCGACGGTCATGGTCGTCGGTCCGGGTGACAAGGCGGTGCAGCGCACCGTGACGGCGCAGCGGGTACAGGGGCCATATTGGGTAGTGACCGCCGGCCTGAAGGAAGGGGACCGCGTCATCACGCAGGGCCTGAGCAAGCTGCGCGCGGGCCAGGGCATCAAGCCTGTTCCCGCCAACCAGAATCAGCAGATCGCGCCGCCGCAGGGTGACGGCAAAGGTGGCGGATCGGGCGGGTCGGAGGGCGGCCAGTCGAGCGGCCAGAGCAAGGCCGGCTGACCGCTCATGATGTCGCGCATCTTCATTGACCGGCCCATCTTTGCATGGGTGCTGGCCATCATCGTCATGTTGGCCGGCGTCGGCGGCATCATGGGCCTGCCGATCGCCCAATATCCGGACGTCGCGCCGCCGCAGGTCACGATCCGCGCGACCTTCCCCGGTGCGTCCGCGACGACCATCCAGAACAGCGTCACCCAGGTTGTCGAACAATCGCTGACCGGCATCGACGGCCTGCTTTACTTCAGTTCCTCCTCGTCCTCGCGCGGGCAGGTGACGATCACCGCCACCTTCAACAAGGGAACCGATCCCGACATCGCGCAGGTTCAGGTCCAGAACCAGGTGCAACAGGCCCTGCCCCGGCTGCCACAGCAGGTGCAGCAGCAGGGGCTGATCGTCCGCAAGTCCAATCCGGACTTCCTGTTGATCGTCGGCGTGTATGACGAAACCGACCAGCGCACGAACCAGGACGTGTCCGACTATCTGGTGTCCAACCTCCAGGACCCGCTCGGCCGCATCCAGGGCGTTGGCGATACCAACGTCTTCGGATCGCAATATGCGATGCGCATCTGGCTGAACCCGACCCAGCTCGCGAGCTTTCAGCTGATCCCCAGCGACATCACCGCGGCAATCCAGGCTCAGAATACCGAAGTCGCGGCCGGTGAACTGGGCGGTCTTCCTTCTCCGCGCGACCAGTATCTTAACGCGACGGTGACGGCTCAGTCGCGCCTGCAAACACCCGAACAATTCGCCAACATCATCCTGAAGACGCAGCCTAACGGCGCTAGCGTCCGCATGAAGGACGTTGCGCGCATCGAACTCGGCGCCGAAAGCTATGCCGCGGTCAGCCGCGTCAACCAGCACCCCGGCGCCGGTATCGCGGTGCTGCTCGCGCCGGGCGCCGACGCGCTCGAAACCGCCGAGTTGGTGAAGGCACAGATCAACCAGGCGGCAAAGTCGTTCCCCGCAGGGTTCAAGGTCGCCTACGCCAACGATGCGACCGACTTTATCAAGCTGTCGATCGAAGACGTGGTGAAGACGCTGATCGAGGCGATCATCCTCGTCGTCATCGTCATGTTCGTGTTTCTGCAAAGCTGGCGCGCGACCCTGATCCCGGCGATCGCGGTGCCGGTGGTGCTGCTTGGCACCTTTGCCGTGTTCTACCTCGCCGGTTTTTCCATCAACACGCTGACGCTGTTCGGGCTGGTGCTCGCGATCGGCCTGCTGGTCGACGATGCGATCGTCGTCGTCGAGAATGTCGAACGCTTGATGGAGGAGGACCCCTCCCTCACCCCGCGTGAGGCGACCATCAAGTCGATGGACGAGATCACGGTAGCATTGGTCGCCATCGCGCTGGTGCTGTCGGCGGTGTTCCTGCCCATGGCCTTCTTTGGCGGATCTACCGGCGTGATCTACCGTCAGTTCTCGCTCACCATCGTATCCGCGATGGTGTTGTCGGTGCTGGTCGCCCTGATCCTGTCGCCTGCGCTGACCTCCCACCTGCTCAAGCAGAAGAAGCGCAATGGCGACGAGCATGAGATCGAAGACAGCTGGCTGGGTCGCCGCTTCCCCAAGGTGGCGCACTTCTTCAAGGTCGCGCGCGACAAGTTCAACACCGGCTTTGACCGGCTGAGCGAACGCTACCGAAACACGGTGCGGTGGATCATCGACCGCAGGTGGCTGTTTCTGCTGATCTATGCTGGGTGCGTCGCGCTGCTGGTGGTGCTGTTCCTGCGCCTGCCGACCGGATTCCTGCCGACGGAGGACCAGGGGGGCGCCATTGTGCAGTTCCAGCTTCCCGCCGGTGCGACCCAGAACCGCACCACGGAGGTGCAGCGTCAGGTGGAGCAGTATTTCCGTAAGTATGAGGGCGCGAACACCAAGACGATGTTCACCGTCGCTGGCGGCGGCGGTGGCGGCACCAGCGGCCAGAACACGGGCCAGGGCTTCCTGGCGCTGACCGACTGGGCGGATCGCAAGGGCAAGGAAAACACCGCCGACGCGATCACCGGCCGCGCTTCTGCCGCCTTCTCCCATCTTCGCGACGCGCGGGTCTATGCGCTCGTGCCGCCAGCGGTGCGCGGCCTCGGCCAATCGAACGGCTTCACCATGGAGCTGCAGAATTCCAGCGGCATGTCACAAGAGGCCTTCGGGGCTGCGCGCGACAAGCTGCTGGCGCTCGCCAGCAACGATCCCAAGCTTGCGGCCGTTCGCCTGACCGAGCTGCCTGACGTCGCGACTCTGAAGATCGATGTGGACCAGCAGAAGTTGAGCACGCTGGGGCTGACCCAGGCGAATGTGAACTCCACCCTATCGACCGCCTGGGGCGGCAGCTACGTCAACGACTTCGTGGATCGTGGTCGCGTCAAACGGGTCTATGTCCAGGGTGACGCTCCCTACCGCTCGAAGCCTGAAGACCTGTCGCAATGGTTCGTGCGCGGCAGCAACGGGCAGATGGCACCCTTCTCGTCCTTTGCGCAGACCGGCTGGTCACAGGCACCGACGACCCTGTCCCGGTTCAACGGCATCCCGTCCTATGAATTCCAGGGATCCGCCGCACCGGGCCAAAGCTCGGGCGACGCGATGGAGCGGATGGCGCAGCTGGCGGCTCAGATCCCGGGCACCAGCGTCGCCTGGTCTGGGCTGTCCTTCCAGGAGCGGCTGTCCTCGGGTCAGGCGCCGATCCTGTATGGCCTGTCCTTGCTGGTCGTCTTCCTGTGCCTCGCCGCCCTGTACGAAAGCTGGTCGATCCCGTTCGCCGTGCTGCTCATCATTCCGCTGGGGCTGGTCGGGGCAGTCGCGTTCGTGACCCTGCGCGGGCTGATCAACGACGTATACCTACAGATCGGGCTGCTCACCACGATGGGCCTGGCGTCCAAGAACGCGATCCTGATGATCGAATTCGCCGAACAGGCCGAACGCAGTGGCAAGCGTGTGATCGACGCCGCGCTGGAGGCGGCTCGCATCCGGCTGCGGCCGATCCTGATGACCTCGTTCGCCTTCATCTTCGGCGTGTTCCCGCTGGCCGTTTCGACCGGCGCGGGCGCCAACAGCCGGATTGCGATCGGTACTGCGGTGATCGGGGGCATGCTGACCGCGACGTTCCTCGCGATCTTCTACATCCCGCTCTTCTTCGTCCTGGTGCGACGCGGCGTGCGCGACGGCATGGCCCGGCTGCGTGGCAAGCCCGTGAAGCGCCATCCCGACGACGAGGGCGGCGATGGCAATTCCCACGGGGGCGGTGACGGTCCGCCGCCACCACAACTTCCCCCGCCCCCGTCACGCGCGGCGCTGCCTGCGCCAGAGGGTGCATGATGCGTCGTTTCGGTTCCCTTCTCGCGCTCGCCAGCCTGTCGGCGTGCAGCCTTACTCCCAAATATGTGCGGCCCGACTTGCCGGTGCCGCCATCCTGGCCGGCGGGCGATCCGTATCTTCACGCCAATGAGGCAGAGCTGCCTGCGCTGACCTGGCGGCAGGTGTTCCGCGACCCGCGGCTGCAGCGGTTGATTGAGCAGGCGCTGGTCAACAACCGCGACCTGCGCGTCGCCGCGGCCAGCGTGCAGGCGGCGCGCGCGCAGTACCGCATCCAGCGTGCCGACCTGCTGCCTCAACTCGATGCGACCGCTCGCTACAGCTATTCGGGCGGCGGTACGCGCGCCGGCAGCACGACAGGAACGGGCACCGGCAACTCTGGCACTGGCTCGGGCGGCACCGGAACGGGCACGGGAACCGGTACGGGCACTGGTGGCGTCGGGACTGGCACAGGCACCGGCGGCACAGGATCGGGCGGCAGCGTCGTCAGCACGCGCGGCGGCAGCAGCTTCCAGGTCGACCTTGGCACCACGGCGTTTGAGCTCGACCTGTTCGGCCGCATTCGCTCGCTCAGCCGGGCAGCCCTCGACCGGTACTTCGCGCAGGAAGCGGCAGCCCGGGCGACCCGACTGGCGCTCGTTGGCGATATCGCCACCGCGTGGCTTAACTATGCGGCCGACTCAACGCTGCTACAGGTGGCGCAGCAGACCGCTCAGGTCGCGGAAAGCAGCGTCCGGCTAACCGATGCGCGTCGCCAGGGCGGCATCAGCCCACGCACTGACGTGACGCAGGCGCAAACCGTCCTTGCCGCCGCCCAGTCCGATCTCGCCGAACAGCGCACGCTGGTGGCGCAGGACAAGAACGCGCTCGAACTCCTGGTCGGCGCACCTGTGGACGACAATCTGCTGTCGCGCTCGATCGATCAGGCTGCGCCAACGGTGGCCGATGTGCCCGCCGGCCTCGACAGCCGCATCCTGCTGCGCCGGCCGGACGTGGTGCAGTCGGAATATGAGTTGCGCGCTGCGAATGCGGAGATCGGTGCCGCGCGCGCAGAGCTGTTCCCACGCATCTCCCTGACCGGGCTTGTCGGGTTTGCGAGCAGCGCCTTGAGCTCGCTCTTCACGGGTGGCGCGTTCAGCTATTCGGTGGCGCCCTCCGTCAGCTACCCGATCTTCCGCGCCGGCGCGGGCCGGGCCAATGTCCAGTACACCGAAGCGCAGCGCGACGCGTTGCTCGCAACCTACCAGCGCTCGATCCAGTCGGCCTTCCGCGAGACGGCGGATGCGCTTGCCCGTTCGGGCACGCTGGCAGATCAGCTTCGGGCCAACGACCTGGGCGTTCGGGCCGCGTCCGAAACTCTGACCCTGACCAATGCCCGCTACCGGGGCGGGATCGACACCTTCCTGTCGAGCCTCGACGCCCAGAGGTCGCTTTACTCGGCCCAGCGCTTGCTGGTGGCGACCCGGCTGGTCGGCGCTGCAAACCGTGCCACGTTGTATCGGGTGCTAGGCGGAGACGACAGTCTGGAGGCAACGGCGGACGGGCCCAAGCCCGTCACGGCCACTGGCTCAGCGCGGCCCGAACAGCCGCTGCCCCCCGCTCGCTGACCTGATCCGCTGCAGGCGGGGTAGCGGCTCAGCCCTGGTCGCTGCCGCCGCCGCGCCGGGGTGAGGCCGCGTCCTTGCCGAACTGCACGATCAAATCGCTGATTTCGCGCGCCTGCGCCATCGCGCGGTTGCTCTGCTCCTGGAGAAATTCGGCCTGGATCTTCATCACCTCGGCCATGTCCTTCGCGCCCGCCGCCTTGCGCATCGCAGCAAAGGCCTCGCTGGCATTCTGCTCGGCCTGATCGATCAGCTTGACGCCGACGGCAGAGCCACCCTGCACCGCCTTGCGGCCGCTTTCCGTCCAGGCCTCGCTTGCCTTGGCGCCCGGCATCGCGGAGCCTTCGCCCGATCCGGCGCCCTCGCCCTTCACATCCTCATTCGCCATACTCACCTCCTGGACGGTTTCTAACCTGCCTAAACTGGCGGCACGACACCAGGTTGCACGGTCAGTCCGCAGCGACGGGGCCGCTTGGTGGCTTGGGCCGGCGAGTCAGCCAAACGATGATCACCGACGCGCCGGCCAGCCATGCCGACAGGCGGAACAGGTCGGTGGAGGCGAGCAGATAGGCTTGCCCGACCATCTGGCGCGTGATCGCGGCCGCTGCCTGCGTGTCGGTCATCCCCAGGCCGCGCAGCGTGTCGCGTGCCATCTGGAACGGCATACCCGTACCGACCGCCTCCGCCAGATGGTTCTGGTGCAAGGCTGCGCGCCGGTCCCAGGCTGTGGTGATGATCGAGGCGGCGAACGATCCCGCGACGATACGGGTGAAATTCGACAACCCGGTCGCTGACGGGATCCGCTCCGGCGGGATACCGTCCAGGCAGATGGTCAGCATCGCCAGGAAGAAGGTGCTCATCGACACGCCCTGCACCAACAATGGCAGGGTGAAGTCCCATGTGCTCGCCGTGGCGGTGTAGCCCGACCGCATCCAATAGCTGAGCGCGAAGAAGACAAAGGACACGGTCGCCAGCCAACGCGCGTCGACCTTGCCCGACATGCGCGCGACAAAGGGGGTCAACAGCACGGCGACCACGCCGCTCGGCGCCGCGACCAAACCCGCCCAGGTCGCCGTATAGCCAAGCTGCGTCTGCAACCACAGCGGCAGCAGCAGCGTGTTCGCGAAGAACACCGCATAGCCGATACAGAAGATGATCGACCCCAGCGTGAAATTGCGGCTGCGGAACAGGGACAGGTCGACCGCGGGGTGCTTATCGGTCAGTTCCCAGATCAACCACGCGACAAAGCCAACGCCGGCAATGATGGTCAGCACCACGATGGTGGGATCGTTGAACCAATCGGCGTTCTTGCCAAGGTCCAGCATCACCTGCAAACACCCGACCCACAGAACCAGCAGCCCGAGCCCGACCGTATCGATCGGCAGCTTGCGCGTCGGCGTTTCACGGGACTTCAGCCCCCGCCAGCAGATCATTGATACGAAGATGCCGAAAGGCACGTTGATCAGGAAGATCCAGCTCCAGTGATAGTTGTCGCTGATATACCCGCCCAGGATCGGACCCATGACGGGGGCCACCAGCGTCGTCATCGACCAGATGCCCAGCGCCGTGGCGCGCTTGGTCGGGGGAAAGACGGAGATCAGCAGCGCCTGGCTGCCCGGCATGATCGGCCCCGCCACCCCGCCCTGCAGCACGCGAAACGCGATCAGCGACGGCAGGTCCCATGCAATGCCGCACAGGAAGGATGCGACCGTGAACAGCCCGACCGCGACGCAAAAGGTCCGCACCACCCCGAACCGGCCCATCAGCCAGCCGGTCAACGGCACGAACACGCCGTTCGCCACGGCAAAGGCGGTGACGACCCAGGTCGAATTATCGCTCGACACGCCCAGATTGCCGGCGATCGTGGGCAGGGACACGTTCGCGATGGTGGAGTCGAGCACCATCATGAACGTGCCCAGCGCCAGCGCGAAGGAGATCAGCGCCAGCTGACCGCCAGCAAGCGGCGCCTGCTCGACGGGCGCGGAGCCGGGCGCGGCGCGTGCCATCAGCGGTTGGCCGCGATGATCCGGCGGATACGCGCGTCGACCTCGGCATCCAGCGCCGACGAAACCTGACCCTGATAGGGCTGCGCAGCCTGCCCCGACACGCGCGGCCCGCGCGTATCGGCAGTGTCCACCGTTGTCGCGACCGACAGTCCCACGCGCAGCGGATTCGCCTGCAACTCCTTCGGGTCCAGCGCGATGCGCACGGGCACACGCTGCACGATCTTGATCCAGTTACCGCTCGCGTTCTGCGGCGGCAGCAGGGCGAACGCGTTGCCCGATCCCGCTCCCAGCCCAACGACACGGCCGTGATAGACGATGTCGCCACCGTAAACGTCGGCTGTCACGATGGCACGCTGACCGATCCGCAGGTCCTTCAGCTGCGTCTCACGGAAATTCGCATCGACCCACACCCGCGACAAGGGCACAATCGCCATCAGGGGCGTGCCGGCGTTGACCTGCTGGCCGACCTGCACCGTGCGCTGCGCGACGACCCCGTCGATCGGGGCTGTAACCCGCATGTGACCAAGCGAGATTGCGGCGCGGCGATAATTGGCGATAGCGCTCAGGACGGCGGGGTTGGTGTTGACGTCGGTACCCGCGACGGCACTGCGCGACTGTGCCTGCTGGCTCTGCGCCAGGTTTAGGGAAGCCTGCGCGACCCGCACCGCGTCCGCCGCGTGAGCCAGCTCTTCGCCGGACACTGCGCCCTCGGCGGCGGCGCCACGGCGGCGAGCATAGTCGTTGCGGGCGGCCGTTAGCTGCGCCTGCGCCTGCGCGACCGATGCGCCGCTTTCATTGACCTGGCTGAAGCTTGCCCGCGTGGTCCGCACCGCCCGCGCCAGATCGGCCTCCGCGGCGGCCAGGTTGACCTGTGCCGTTGCCGGGTCGAGCTCGATCAAGGGCTGGCCGGCCTTCACCGACTGCGTGTTGTCCGCATGAAGCGCCAGCACCGTCCCCGGATCCCGCGCCGTGATCGCCACCACATCGCCCGCGACATAGGCGTCGTCGGTTTCTTGCTCCGGCGGCGCCAGCAGGAAATGGAACACCGCCCAGATCGCAACCCCGATCACGACGGCCGCAGCCAGAACGCTCAGTCCGACCCGTCGTGCACGGGACCTGCCCGCGATGGGTGCGGGCGGCGGCGCTACCGTCTCGGTTGGCTGGACGATCGCGTCAGGCTCCGCCGGCAGGCGGGTGGGGGAACCGAAGTCGGCCATCACAGCGTGTCCTGGGCAGGATCGACGCCACCACCCAGCGCCAGCACAAGCTGGACGCGCGCAATGGCGGCATCGTGGAGAAGGTTGGCGTCGACCAGTCGCGCATCGAGCAACCGGACGTCGTTATCGACCAAGTCAAGGCGAGACGACAGCCCGCTCGAAACCCGGATGTTATTGAGCCGCCCGGTCTCGGCAAAGCCGCGCACCACGGCCGCGGCCTGCTGGCGCCGTGCGGCCAGGGCGCGAATGCGGGCGAGGGCATCGGCCGCCTCTCGAACAGCATCCACGACCTCGCCATTATAGTCGGCGATGGCGAGGTCCACCGCCGCGGTCGCTCCGGCCAGGTCCGCGCGCAGGCGGCCATTGTCGAACAAGGGCAAGTGGACGGCCACCCCGCCTTGTGCCGTACCGGCGTCGAGCGATAGCAAATTGCCAATCCCGATTGCTTGCAGCCCGACCAGCCCCAGCAGGTTGACGTTGGGGTAGAAGGCGCGCCGCGCAACCTGACGCCCGGCAGCCGCGGCATCTATTCGTGCCTGTGCGGCGAGCACGTCAGGCCGGCGGGCCAGCAGGTCGGCGGGAACGGCCGCGGGCAGCGGCAGCGCCGCGTCGAGCGTCAGCCGCGTCGGGACGAGCGTCGCAGGGAAGTCGGCACCGCGGCCTGCCAAGGCGGCCAGCGCGTTCGCGGCCAGCGCCCGCTGGCCCTCCGCGCGGACCAGTTCCTCGCGCGCCTGCGACAACAGCGTGCCGACCGCCTCCGCGTCCAGTTGCGACGCGAGCCGGTTGCGAATGCGGACGTTGACCAGGCGGACGGAGTTCTCGCGCGCCGCGATTGCCTCCCTCGCAATCCCCGCCTGCCGCTCGGCACGGGCCAGGTCCAGATAGGTTTGCACCACCGACCCCGCGAGCATTTCCCGCGCGGCAAGCAGGTCCAGCGTCGCGGCCCTGGTGGACGCACGCGCGCCTTCGATCGCCGCCCGCTGCCGTCCGAACAGGTCGAGGTTCCAGTTCAGATTGGCGTCCGCCGTCCCGACAAAGCGCACGGTGCCGCCATAGGGCGGTGGGATGGTATAGCGGCCCGACAAGCGCGCAACCTGGGCGTTGCCGTCCAGACCGACATTCGGCCCATTCTCCGCCCCGCGCTGCTGCAACACGGCTTGAGCCTGCCGCACCCGCGCAAGCGCCTGCTCCAGGCGCGGCGTGCCCGAAATCGCCGCCTCGACCAGTTGATCCAGTTGCGGGTCACCAAACGCGCGCCACCAATGCTGGTCGATCACGGGCGCTGCCGCGTTGGCGAGACCAAGCGCCTCCGGTACCTTCGGTGTCACCATCGGCCGACTGTTCGGGATCGCGCAGCCGGCCAGCAAGGTGGCGACCAGGAGAGCAGCCCGCTTCACGCGCAGGCCCCCGCGAATTCGATGCTCGTTCGTAGTTCGCGAAGGTCGCCCAGCAATTGCTGCACCTTCTCGGGTTCCCAGCCCGCCAGCCAACCGTTCCAGCACGCCGCCACTCGATCCCGTGTACGCTGGGCCACAGCCTCACCCTTGTCGGTCAGTGCAAGGATGACGTGACGGCGATCATCGGTCGCGCGTTCACGCGTCACCCAACCCTTTTCTTCCATCTGGTCAATGAGGCGAGTCATCGCACCCTTGTCGTGCGCCTGGTCGCGCGCGAGCTCGGCGCAGGTCCGCCCCCGCTCGAAGTGCAAGGATACTAGGACTGACCATTGCGCATGAGTCAGGCCTTCGTCGGCGAACACCGGCTCCAGCGCCGCACTCATGGCCTGCGCGGCCCGCTTGATCTGGTACCCGATCGAATTGTCGGGCTCGAACGGAACGGAATCGTAGAACGCCATGTCGCTGCCCTGGCAATCGTTGCTTAGGCAGTCAAGTAGGATCAGCAATGTCCAGCAACAAGGCATACGACAACGGGCCCGGTGACATACCGAGCCCGCCAGCGTCTGCTTCGATTGTCAGGGTTGCCGGGTGTCAGCGGCTCAACACATCCTCGATGGCCGCTGCTACCTGGTCCATGTCTGCCATGCCGTCGACCCGGGAAACCAACCCACGCTCCTCATAGAAGGGCAGGATCGGCGCAGTCTCACCACGATAGACTTCCATGCGGGTTCGCACGGTTTCCTCGTTGTCGTCAGGCCGGCGCTTGAACTCGGTGGAGCCGCACACGTCGCACACGCCAGCGACCTGGGGCTGCTTGAAGCGCTCATGATATCCCGTGCCGCACTTCGCGCAAGTGTAGCGGCCGCACACGCGCTCGATCAACGCGGCCTCGTCCACCTCCAGCTCGATCACATGGTCGAGCTGGCGACCCCGCTCGGCCAGTAGCAGCTCCAGCGCTTCGGCCTGGGCGACCGTACGCGGGAAGCCATCAAAGATGGCGCCCGTGCCCTCGTCCATGGAGTCGAGTCGCTCGCCGATCAACGCGGAGACAATCGCGTCTGAGACAAGCTCGCCAGCGGCCATGATCGCCTTGACCTGCAACCCGACGGGAGTGCCCGCGTCACGTGCCGCCCGCAGCATGTCCCCCGTGGACAGCTGCACCATGCCGCGCTCGGCGACCAGCCGCTGCGCTTGCGTACCCTTGCCCGCGCCCGGCGGTCCCAGCAGGATGATGTTCACGCGAACGCGCTCCCCTCGTTCGTTTTACAGATCCGGCTGCACGCTTCAGCGAGCGCGCCCACCCTTCAACTTCGCCTTCTTGATCAGGTCGCCATATTGCTGCGCCAGCAAGTGCGACTGGATCTGCGTCACCGTGTCCATCGTCACGTTCACGACGATCAGCAAGCTGGTGCCGCCAAGGTAGAACGGGATCGACAGCGCCGATACCAGGTATTCCGGCAACAGGCAGATGATCGTCAGATACGCCGCGCCGATCACCGTGATGCGGGTCAGCACGTAATCAAAATATGTCTCGGTGTTCTTGCCGGGACGGATGCCGGGGATGAAGCCGCCATAGCGCTTCAGGTTGTCCGCAGTCTCCTCCGGGTTGAACACCACGGCCGTGTAGAAGAACGAGAAGAAAATGATCCCCGCCGCATACAGCGCCATGTACACCGGGCTGCCGTGCTGGAGATACTGGTTGAGAGTGATGATGAAGTCACCCCAACGGCTCTCACCCGCCACCCGCTGGCCGGCGAACTGACTGATCGTCAGCGGCATCAGCAGCAGCGACGACGCGAAGATCGGAGGGATCACGCCCGCGGTGTTGAGCTTCAGCGGCAAGTGGCTGCGATCGGCCTGCATGCCGCGCTGTGTCGCGCGCTTGGGATATTGGATCAGGATGCGTCGCTGCGCCCGCTCCATGAAGCAGATGAACAGCACCAGCGCGACCACCGCGATGACGATGCCGATCAGGCGGACAGGGTCGATCGATCCGGTACGCCCGCCTTCCAGCAGGTTGACGAGCGTCGTGGGCAGGTGGGCGACGATGCCCGCCATGATGATCAACGACACGCCGTTCCCGATACCGCGGCTGGTGATCTGCTCACCCAGCCACATCAGGAACATGGTTCCGCCGATCAGCGAGATCACCGCCGCGATTCGAAAGGTGAAACCGGGCTCGATTACCGCCTGGATGCCCGAGTTCGCGCCCAGCGTCTCAAGGCCAACGGCGATGAAGTACCCCTGAATCGCGGTCAGCAGCACCGTCCCATAGCGGGTGTACTGGTTCAGCCGCTTGCGGCCACTCTCACCTTCCTTCTTGATCGCGGCAAGCTGAGGGCTGAGCGATGTCGCCAGTTGCACCACGATCGACGCCGTGATGTAGGGCATGACACCCAGTGCGATCAGGCTCATGCGGGACAGCGAACCGCCCGAGAAGGTGTTGAAGAAATCGAGCACGCCACCACTCGTCCGCTGGCTCAGCAGCCCCAGCGCGGTCGGGTCGACGCCCGGCAGCGGCACATAGGACAACAGGCGGAAGACGATCAGAACGCCGATCGTGAACCACAGACGCTTCTTGAGGTCGGTCGCCTGCGAAAACTTCGCCAGGCTGATGCTTTGCGCCATCTGGTCGGCTGCGGATGCCATCGTGTGTGCGTGTCCTGGAAACAAAAGCGGCGGGATGCGTTTGAACCGCCCCGCCGCTCATATAGGCGCACATGGCGCCTTGTCTAACCCGGGCGATACCTTCCAACTCTTCGCAGCTGCCCTCTAAGGCGCCTTTGGCCCGAACACGCCCGAAAAGGCGTGTTCGGGGCAGCAGCGAAGAAGGTGGCGGATCAGCCCTGGCGAGCGGCCAGACGCTCTGCGCGGACCTTGCCCTTCTTGGCCGCTGCCTTGTCGGCCGGCGAGACGAACTCGATCACGTTGACCGAGCCGCCAGCCTTCTCGACCGCCTCACGCGCCGACGACGACACGCCAGCCACGGTGAGGGTCAGCGCCGCGGTCAGCTCACCCTTCCCGAGCAGACGTACACCGTCCTTGCCGCCGCGGGCCAGGCCAGCAGCCTTCAGCGCAGCGTGGTCCAGCTCCGTCCCGGTCAGCTTGCCGGAGTCGATCGCCTTCTGGATCGCGCCCAGGTTCACCTCGGCATAGTCCTTGGCGAAGATGTTGTTGAAGCCGCGCTTCGGCAGACGCATGTGGAGCGGCATCTGACCGCCCTCAAAGCCCGCGATGGACACGCCCTCACGGCTCTTCTGGCCCTTCTGGCCACGTCCGCCGGTCTTGCCCTTGCCGGAACCGATGCCACGGCCGACGCGCATCTTGGACTTGCGGGCACCGGCATTGTCGCGGAGGTCGTTGAGATTCATGATAGGCACTCGCTTTCGCTTTTGTCGCGCTGATTGAAATGGAAGCGGGGCGCATAGCCGCGGCATCTCCATTTGTCACGGAAAGTTTGCCCGAAAGATAGGGCTCCTAGCGCTTCCCTCCCGCCCCGGCGGTTACCGCCTCCGCTCCTGGTGCAGCACGCCACGGCATCAGCACTGCCCATATGCGCGCCATCTGCTCGTCCGAAGGGACGCGACCACCGACAAGCGCAGCGAGAAGCCAGGGCGCGACACGCCGCAGGACGGCAAGGCCGACCACGCCCGCCGCCAGTGCAAAGAACGGCGTCGCCACGAAGAACAGGAAATAAGACGCCGTTGCGTACCTCACGTGCGCAACCTGCGCCGCGATCCAGGCAACTCCAAGGCTGATCGGGTGCGAGCAGAAGACAAAAAGATGACCGGCTCGAACGCGCCGACCCTCGAAGCCGCGCGACTGCCGCTTACCCGGTCCGCAATCGTCCAGAACAGCAACGCGCCGCCAAGCCGGCCAACGACGTCGCTGAGGTGCTGCAGGTACTCCCACGCCGAGCCCGCTCCCGCCAGCAGATATGAGCCGGAGGCGCCGGCCAGCATCAGACTTATGGCCACAGACACGGCAATCGTCCCCTGCCCCTGCCCACGCACCGCTCTCATCGGCAAACGATCCGCTGACATGGCCCCGATGCCGACCAGCAAGCCCAGAAAGAAGAACAGCGGGATCGCATTGTTGAGAAAAAGCTTCCCGTCGATGCCGAACACGGCATTTCCAAGCAGCAGCAGCCCCGTCACCATGGTCGCGTGACGGGCGCCGAACATGAGAGGCACAATCAGCAGGTTGAACACGAACACGTCACGTAGGAAGTAAGTGGGAGTTAGTGCCGGGTTCCCGTCCAGCGCCAGGAGCAAATGCGGCATATCGGACAGTGCCGGAAGCTCATGTCCGCCAGACTCAGCAAAGTTCTTTGCGAGCGCAATCAGGTTCCACAGCAGCAGCGGGATGATCAGCGTGCGGACCTTCTTGCGGAGATTGACTGACCAGGTCTTGCTCTGCCCCAGCCGGACAACAAGCAGGCCAGAGAAGATGCTGAGCAGCGCCACGCTGGTACGGCCCGCCAACTCACGCCAGATCCAGTAAAGACCGTCAGCTGAGATCAAATCCGCCGGCGCGCCACGTGCATAAGGCGGAGTGTGCACGTAAACGAGCGCAAGAATGCACAGCACACGAGCAATTCGCATCGTTTGTGAGGTGGAGGGCGACAGTGCAGGAACACTTTGCCGAGCGTTGCTCTTCTCAACCAGTGCTGCCGCACCAATAGCCGGGATGTTGATAGCGGGCATTCCAATCTACAAGCTACAGCTACGATTTGTTCGCAGGCTTGCGACCAATTGATCTCGTACCTTTTCACATGATCATAAACGCTGCAAAAGAAATCGGCGGCCGCCCCTTGGGACGACCGCCGACCGAATGTCTCGAATGGCAAGCGGGACTTAGCCCTCCTGCACCTCGACCATGTGCTGCACCTTGCGGATCATACCGCGCACTTCAGGGCTGTCCTGAAGCTCGCTGACCCGATGCATCTTGTTCAGGCCGAGCCCGACCAGCGTCGCGCGCTGGTCCTTGGTACGGCGGATGGGCGAACCCGTCTGCTTGATCTTGATCGTCGCCATTGTGCTTACTCCACGACGGCCGCAGCATCCGCCTCGGCGGACTGCTGAGTGGCGTTCTGACCACGACCGAGGAGGTCGGCGATCTTCTTGCCGCGGCGCTGTGCCACTGCCTTCGGGCTGGTCTGGTCACCCAGGGCCTCAAAGGTCGCGCGGATCATGTTGTACGGGTTGGAAGTGCCGACCGACTTGGTCACCACGTCCGCCACGCCCAGGCTTTCGAAGATGGCGCGCATCGGGCCACCCGCGATGATGCCGGTGCCCTGCGGCGCCGAACGAACCGTCACGCGGCCGGCACCGAAGTGGCCGTTCGCATCATGGTGCAACGTCCGACCCTCGCGCAGCGGAACGCGGATCATAGCCTTCTTGGCTGCTGCGGTCGCCTTGGAGATCGCCTCAGGCACTTCGCGCGCCTTGCCGTGACCAAAGCCGACCCGGCCCTTGCCGTCGCCGACGACAACGAGCGCTGCAAAGCCGAAGCGCTTGCCGCCCTTCACCGTCTTGGAGACACGGTTGATGTGGACGAGCTTTTCGATCAGCTCTTCGCCACCGTCATCGGCGCCGCCCGGACCACCACGACCGCGCTGATCGCGACCACCACGGCCGCCATCACGCCCGCCGCGCTGACCACCCGGACCGCCGCGACCACGACCACCGCCGCCACCGCCGCCAGGACCGCCACGACCGCGACCACCGCCGCCCTGACCCTGATAACCGCCACCAGCATTGCCGGTGTTAGCGCCGGCATCACCGGCGGGAGCCTCAACCGCGGCAGGATTGCCGGGCTGCGACTGGATATCGTTGGTATCGGCCATTTATTAGAACTCCAGACCGGCTTCGCGAGCCGCCTCGGCCAGCGCCTTGACGCGACCGTGATAAAGGAAGCCACCGCGATCGAACACGACCTGGGTCACGCCGGCAGCCTTGGCTGCCTCCGCGACGCGCCGGCCAACCTCGGTTGCGGCGGCTACATTCGCCGTCGCACCGTCGTGGCCAGCCAGCGTCGAGGCCGCAGCGACCGTGCGGCCTGCTGCGTCGTCGATCACCTGGGCATAAATGTGCTTGCCCGACCGATGCACCGACAACCGAGGACGGGTGCCGGCGCGCGCGCGGAGCGCGGTACGATTGCGCCGACGGCGCTTCTCGAACAGGGAAAGACCCTTGGTCATTACTTCTTCTTCCCTTCCTTGCGGAAGATGAACTCGCCGTCGTACTTGATACCCTTGCCCTTGTACGGCTCGGGCTTCCGCCACTGGCGGATGACGGCAGCCAGCTGGCCCACCTTCTGCTTGTCGGCGCCGGTGATCTCAACCGTGGTAGGATCCGGGGTCTTCACCTCGATGCCCTCGGGCACGTCGATGTTGACGTCATGGCTGTAGCCGAGCTGAAGCTTCAGGTTCTTGCCCTGCGCCGCGGCACGATAGCCAACGCCCGTGATCACCAGCTTCTTGGAAAAGCCTTCGGTCACGCCGGTTACCAGGTTCTGCACCAACGTGCGCTGCATTCCCCAAAAGGCTTGAGCGCGCTTGGTGTCGTTCGCCGGCTGAACCGAGATGCCGTCCGACTGGACGTCGTAAGTTACAAGGTCGGCCATCTTGAGGTTCAGGGTGCCCTTGGGACCCTTCACGCTCAGATTGCCGTCCTGCACGGTGGCGGTCACCCCCGCGGGGATCGGAACCGCCTTTTTACCGATGCGGCTCATCAGAATACCTCCGCCAGCACTTCGCCACCGACGTTCTGCTCGCGCGCCTCGGCATCCGAGAGCACGCCACGCGGCGTCGATACGATGGTGATGCCCAGGCCGTTCATGACCCGTGGCAGCTCCTGGCTGCCCGAGTAGACGCGGCGGCCCGGCTTCGAGACGCGCGCGACGTGCTTGATCGCCGGCTGGCCCTCGAAATACTTGAGCTCGATGCGGACGCCCTTGGCGGGCCCCATCTGCTCTTCGGCATAGCCACGGATGTAGCCCTCGCGCTGAAGCACATCGAGGACACGGACGCGCAGGTTGCTGGCGGGCGACAGGACGGAGTCCTTGCGCGCGCGCTGGCCGTTGCGGATGCGGGTGAGCAGGTCACCCAGGGGATCGGTCACTGCCATCTTGGGTGTCCTTACCAGCTCGACTTCGTGACACCGGGGATCAGGCCCTTGTTGGCCAGATCCCGCAGCATGACGCGGGCAAGACGGAACTTGCGGTAGTATGCACGCGGGCGACCCGTCAGCTCGCAACGATTGCGGATGCGGGTCGGGTTCGCGTTGCGGGGCAGCTCGGCCATCTTCAGGCGAGCGATCAGACGCTCCCCGTCATCAAGGCTCTGGTCGTTCGCGGTAGCCTTCAGCTTCGCGTACTTGCCCGCATACTGCTTGACGAGCTTCTTTCGACGCTCGTTCTTGTTGATGGAACTCAGTTTCGCCATGGACTTAAGCTCTCTTCTTCAGGTCCGTTACGCGGCCTGGCGCTGCTCGTCGGCAGCACCTTCGTCGCGGGGGAACGGGAAGCCGAACAGGCGAAGCAGCTCGCGCGCCTCGTCGTCCGTCTTCGCCGTGGTGGTGACGATGACGTCCATGCCGCGCACCTTGTCGATGCGGTCATAGTTGATCTCGGGGAAGATGATCTGCTCCTTGATGCCGCAGGCATAATTGCCACGGCCATCAAAGCTCTTGGGATTCAGACCACGGAAGTCGCGCACGCGCGGCAGAGCGATCGTGATGAAGCGGTCCAGGAACTCGTACATGCGCTCGCGACGCAACGTCACCTTGACGCCGATCGGCATGCCTTCACGCAGCTTGAACTGCGCGATCGACTTCTTGGCCTTGGTGATCACCGGCTTCTGGCCCGCGATCAGCTCCATCTCGGATGCAGCCTGCTCGACGCGCTTCTTGTCCTGGGTCGCCTCGCCGACGCCCATGTTGAGCACGATCTTCTCGATCCGGGGGATCTGGAGCGCGTTGGTGTAACCGAACTTCTCGGTCATGGCCTTGATGATGCGATCCTCATAGATCGCCTTCATGCGCGGCTTGTAAGCATCAGCCATTGATGGCCTCCCCGGTCTTGACAGCGACGCGAACCTTCTTGCCGTCCTGGGTCTCGAAGCGAACACGGGTCGGCTTGCCGTCCGCGGTGACGTGGGCGACCTTGGACACGTGAAGCGGAGCTTCAGTGCGGACCAGACCACCCTGCGGCTCTGCCTGTGTCGGCTTGCGGTGACGGGTCGCGATGTTCACGCCCTCTACCACTACCTTGCTGTCCTTGGGCAGCGCCTGGGTCACGGTGCCCGTCTTGCCCTTGTCCTTGCCGGACAGAACAACGACGCGATCACCCTTCTTGATCTTGGCGGCCGCCATTACAGCACCTCCGGCGCAAGGCTGATGATCTTCATGTGCTTCTTGCCACGCAGCTCGCGCACGACCGGGCCAAAGATACGGGTGCCGATCGGCTCCTCGTTCTTGTTGACCAGCACGGCAGCGTTGCTGTCGAAGCGAATGGTCGAACCATCCGCGCGGTGGATGTCCTTGGCGGTGCGCACGATCACGGCGCGATGAACGTCGCCCTTCTTCACGCGGCCGCGCGGCTGCGCTTCCTTGATCGACACCACGATGATGTCGCCAACCGATGCGGTACGACGCTTAGAGCCGCCCAACACCTTGATGCACTGCACCCGCTTCGCGCCGCTATTGTCAGCGACGTCGAGATTGGACTGCATCTGGATCATGGATCCGATTCCTTCTCTCGCTTGGGGTGGATACCGACCCAGCCCCGACTAAAACAAAACCCCGGCGCGAGCGAACTCGCGTCGGGGAGCGGCGCCTTTACCCGCTTCACGAATGAAGCGCAAGCGCCACCCAACTTCTTGCCCAGGTCAGCCTTGCGGCCCCTGGCGCCCTGCCCTCCCGCTTTCGCAGGAGGACCAGGCCTTAGGCGTCGACGTCGACCCGCTCGGGAGCGGCAGCCGCCCCGACGCGATCGAGAACCCGCCAGTTCTTCAGCTTGCTCATCGGCGCGGTCTCTTCGATCCGCACCGTCTCGCCAGCCTTGTACTCGTTCGCCTCGTCATGGGCGTGGTACTTTTTGGAACGACGGATGATCTTGCCGTAGAGCGCGTGCTTCACCTTGCGCTCGACGTTCACCACCACGGTCTTGTCGCCCTTGTCGGATACGATCAGACCGGTCAGCACGCGCTTGGGCATGTGCTGCTACTCCTTACTTGCCAGCCGCAGCGGAGCGCTGCGTCTGCAGGGTCTTGATGCGGGCGATGTCCTTGCGGACCTCCGCCACGCGGCTCGGCTTCTCGAGCTGGCTGGTCGCCGCCTGGAAGCGCAGGTTGAACTGCTCGCGCTTCAGCTGACCCAGGCTCTCGGTGAGCTGGTCGTCGCTCTGGCCGTTGAAATCAGTCTTCGCCATGTCACTCGCCTCCCAGGTGCGAGGTGTCGCCGAGGCGAGCCACGACCTTGGTCTTGATCGGCAGCTTCATCGCGGCGCGCTCAAACGCCTCGGCTGCCAGCTTGCCATCAATGCCGTCCACCTCGAAGAGGATCCGGCCCGGCTTGACACGGGCGACCCAGAACTCAGGCGCGCCCTTGCCCGAGCCCATGCGGACTTCGGCAGGCTTGGACGAGACGGGCACGTCCGGGAAGATGCGGATCCACAAGCGGCCCTGACGGCGCATGTGGCGGGTGATCGCACGGCGAGCCGCCTCGATCTGGCGGGCGGTGATCCGCTCCGGCTCCATGGCCTTCAGGCCATAGGCGCCGAAGTTCAGCTCGGTACCGCCGGGCGCTTTGCCCGAGATGCGGCCCTTGAACGCCTTGCGGAACTTGGTGCGCTTTGGTTGCAGCACGTCTCTTACTCCTTAGCGGCGGTCATCGCGCGCCGGACGGACTCCGGAGGTCTGAGCCTCCATCATCAGCCGGTCGGTCGCCATCGGGTCGTGACCCAGGATCTCGCCCTTGAACACCCAGACCTTCACGCCGCACACGCCATAGGACGTATGAGCTTCAGCCTCGGCATAGTCGATGTTCGCGCGCAGGGTGTGCAGCGGAACGCGGCCCTCACGATAGCTCTCGGCGCGCGCGATCTCCGCGCCGCCCAGACGGCCACCGCACGCGACGCGAATGCCCTCGGCACCCAGGCGAAGCGCCGACTGCACCGCGCGCTTCATGGCGCGACGGAACGCGATACGGCGCTCCAGCTGGTCGGCGATCGACTGCGCGACCAGGCGGGCGTCCACCTCGGGCTTGCGGATCTCGACGATGTTCAGCGACACGTCGCTCGTGGTCATCGCGCCCAGCGTCTTGCGGAGCTTCTCGATGTCCGAGCCCTTCTTGCCGATGATCACGCCAGGGCGCGCGGCAAATACGGAGATGCGGCACAGCTTGGCCGGACGCTCGATCACCACCTTGGAGATCGCCGCCTGCGGCAGCGTCTTCATGATGTACTGGCGGATCTTCAGATCCTCCAGCAGCAGGCGACCATAGTCGGCGCCCTCAGCGAACCAGCGGCTGTCCCAGGTGCGGTTGATCTGCAGGCGCAGACCGATGGGATTGGATTTCTGACCCATTAGGCTTCTTCCTGCTCGCGCACGACAATCCGGAGGCGCGAAAACGGCTTCAGGATGCGGGTGGACTTGCCGCGGCCGCGCGTTGCGAACCGCTTCATGGTGATCGACTTGCCGACCGAGGCCTCGGCGACGACGAGAGCGTCGACGTCGAGATTGTGGTTGTTCTCGGCATTGGCGATGGCCGAAGCCAGCACCTTGCGCGCGTCAACCGCCATGCCCTTGGGCGAGAACTGCAGGATGTTCAGCGCATCGCTGGCCTTCTTGCCGCGGATCAGCGCCGCAACCAGGTTCAGCTTCTGCGCGGATCCGCGGATCTGCGTGCCGACGGACAAGGCTTCCTTGTCACCGACCTTGCGGGGGGATGCAGGCTTGCTCATCAGCGCTTGCCCTTCTTGTCAGCAGCGTGACCCGGGAAGTAGCGCGTCGGCGCAAACTCACCCAGCTTCATGCCGACCATGTCCTCATTGACCGACACCGGCACGAACTTCTTGCCGTTGTAGACCGTGAACGTCAGGCCAACGAACTGCGGCAGGATGGTGGAACGACGCGACCAGGTCTTGATCGGCGCACGGCCACCCGCGTCCTGCGCGGCCTCGGCCTTCTTGAGCAGGCTCAGTTCGACGAACGGGCCCTTCCAGACTGAACGAGCCATTTAGCCCTTCCTCTTGGTCGAATGACGCGACCGGATGATCATCTTGTCGGTCGACTTGTTGTGACGGGTGCGCGCACCCTTGGTCGGCTTGCCCCACGGGGTAACCGGGTGACGGCCGCCCGAGGTACGGCCTTCACCACCGCCGTGCGGGTGGTCGACCGGGTTCTTCGCGACGCCGCGGGTCAGCGGGCGCTTGCCCATCCAGCGGCTGCGACCAGCCTTGCCGAGGTTCTGGTTCTGGTTGTCCGGGTTCGACACCGCACCCACCGTCGCCATGCACTCGCCATGGATGTAGCGCTGCTCGCCCGAGTTCAGGCGAACAATGACCATGCCCCGATCACGGCCCACAACCTGCACATAGGTGCCGGCCGACCGTGCGATCTGACCGCCCTTGCCCGGCTTCATCTCCACATTGTGGACAATGGTGCCGACCGGCATCTGGCCCAGCTCCATGGCATTGCCCGGCTTCACGTCGGTCTTGCGGCCCGCGATCACCTTGTCACCGGCAGCCAGACGCTGCGGCGCGATGATGTAGGACTGCTCTCCGTCGCCATAGCTGACCAGCGCAATGAACGCGGTGCGATTGGGATCATATTCGAGCCGCTCAACCGTGCCCTCGACGTCCCACTTGCGGCGGGTGAAGTCGATGAAACGATACTTCTGCTTGTGGCCGCCCGCGATGCCGCGGCTGGTCACATGGCCCTTGTTGTTCCGGCCACCCGTCTTGTTCTTGCCCTCGGTGAGCGCCTTGACCGGCTTGCCCTTGTAGAGCGACGACTTGTCGACAAGGATCAGGCCGCGAACGCCGGGGCTCGTCGGATTATATTGCTTGAGCGCCATTTCAGCGCACCCCCTCGGTGATGTCGATCGACTGGCCAGCGGCCAGGGTAACGATCGCCTTCTTCACGTCCGACTTGGTGTAGGGCACGCCCTTCCACCGCTTGGTCTTGCCCTTCTGCACGATCGTGTTCACGCCGGTGACGGACACGCCGAACAGGGCCTCAACCGCCGCCTTGATCTGCGGCTTGGTCGCGGTCTGGGCGACCCTGAACACAACGGCGTTCTGATCGGAGATCAGCGTCGCCTTCTCGGTGATGTGCGGCGCAACGATCACGTCGTAATGACGGACGTCCACCGCGGTCTGCGGCTTAGCCATTGAAGCGCGCCTCCAGCTGCTCGACCGCAGCGCGGGTCAGCACCAGCGTGTCGGCCTTGATGATGTCATACACGTTGGCGCCCACTGCTGGCAGCAGGTTCACGCCCGGCAGGTTGCGACCTGCGCGGAAGCCCTCGCCCGCCTGGCCGTCGATGACCAGGGTACGCTTGCCAGCGTTCAGGCCAGCGAAGTGGCCCTGAAGCTCCTTGGTCTTGGCAACCTCGAAACCGTCCAGGATGATCAGCGAACCAGCCTTGGCATGGCTCGACAGAGCCATCTTCAGGCCGAGCTGACGCACCTTCTTGTTCAGCGACGGGTTGAAGTCACGAACGCGAGCGCCGTGAGCCTTACCACCGCCGACGAAGACGGGGGCGCGACGATCGCCGTGACGAGCGACGCCGCCGCCCTTCTGGCGACCAAGCTTCTTGCCCGTGCGCGCAACGTCCGAACGCTCGCGAGTGCCGCG
The DNA here is from genome assembly GCF_014199305.1 of Sphingomonas aerophila. Classification (GTDB taxonomy): domain Bacteria; phylum Pseudomonadota; class Alphaproteobacteria; order Sphingomonadales; family Sphingomonadaceae; genus Sphingomonas; species Sphingomonas aerophila. The sequence goes on along the minus strand of NZ_JACIJK010000009.1, from coordinate 152,493 downwards.
TGCGGTCGCACGACGCTTCTCGAGCTGCCAGGTGACCACGCGATGCAGGATGTCGGCGCGCGGTTCGAGGCCGAAGACCTCATCCGCCAGCTCGATCTCCGTGCCCGCGCCACCGGCGAAGGATTGAACCGTGACCTGCACTTATGCCTCCTGACCGTCGGTCGCGTCGGCGACAGGCGCCTCGACGGTGTTGTTATTCGCAGCGACCTTCAGCCCGGCGGGCTTGGGCGCTTCGGCATGGGCCGGAACCTTGACGGCGTCCTTGACGAACAGCCAGCCACCCTTGGATCCGGGCACGGACCCCTTCACGAAGATCAGGCCGCGCTCGGCGTCGGTGCCCACGATCTCCAGATTCTGCTGGGTGCGATACTTGTCACCCATGTGGCCGGCCATCTTCTTGTTCTTGAAGACGCGGCCTGGATCCTGGCGCTGACCCGTCGAACCAAGCGAACGGTGCGAGACCGAGACGCCGTGGGTCGCGCGCAGGCCGCCGAAGTTCCAGCGCTTCATGCCGCCGGCAAAGCCCTTGCCCTGCGTCCGGCCCTGGATGTCGACGAGCTGGCCGGCAACGAAGTGCTCGGCCGAAATCTCGGCGCCCACGTCCAGCAGGTTGTCCTCGGAAACCCGGAACTCCGCCAGGATCGCCTTGGGCTCCACCTCGGCCTTGCCGAACTGGCCACGCTGCGGCTTGGCAACGTTCTTCGCCTTGGCGCTGCCTGCGCCAAGCTGCACGGCGGTGTAACCATCAACTGTCATTTCGCGGCGGGCGACAACCTGAAGCGCCTCAAGCTGCAGAACGGTGACCGGCACGTGGCGGCCGTCGTCCTGAAACAGGCGGGTCATGCCCATCTTCTTCGCGATCACGCCGGTACGCATGATCCATTCTCCTTGACAGAGGCACCCACGGGCCCATCCCGCAGGTGCTTGCGAACCGGGCCTCTCGACCCAGCTCATCCAACCCGGATTGTGTACCTTGCGCCCCGCCCCGGGCTGGTTGCTCTTTCAGCGCTAGCTGCAAGAACGTGGCGGGAGACGCAGCCCGGAAACCTAGGTCGCCGGCGGTATCTCAGAATGCCGTAGCGTCGCGGGACCGATGGTCTACCACGACGCGAGCCGGCGCCTTACGCGAGCTTGATCTCGACGTCAACGCCTGCGGCCAGGTCGAGCTTCATGAGCGCGTCCACTGTCTGTGGGGTCGGCTGCACGATGTCGAGCAGGCGCTTGTAGGTGCGGGTCTCGAACTGCTCGCGCGACTTCTTGTCGATGTGCGGACCGCGGTTAACGGTGAACTTATCGATGTGGGTCGGGAGCGGGATCGGGCCGCGAATCAACGCGCCCGTCCGGCGAGCGGTGTCGGCGATGTCGCCGGCCGCCTGGTCGAGCACGCGATGGTCGAACGCCTTGAGGCGGATGCGGATGTTGTTGTCCATAATCCCTACCGGTTCATGCTGCCACGCCCTCGGCCACTTCCCGAAACCATGCGGCCCGGGCTCGTGCCGCAGGCAGGATGCCGGCGGGATGAGATCCGGGTCAGGAGCGACCCGGAAAGCGGAGAAAGAGCGCTACTCTTTGTTCTCGTGAGGGGGGCCGCATAACGGGCCCCTCACTAAAAGGCAACCGCCCGACACACCATTCGGCGCATCGGGCGGCTCCTTTTTTCCCAACGTCGTGCGGCCGAAGCCGCGCGGCGTCTTACTTGCTGATGGCCGACACCACGCCCGCGCCGACGGTACGACCGCCCTCACGGATGGTGAAACGCTGGCCGACGTCCATGGCGATCGGAGCGATCAGCTTGATGCCGAGAGCAACGTTGTCGCCCGGCATCACCATCTCGGTGCCCTCAGGCAGCTCGACGGTGCCGGTCACGTCCGTGGTACGGAAGTAGAACTGCGGACGATAGTTACCGAAGAACGGGGTGTGACGACCGCCCTCTTCCTTCGACAGCACGTACACTTCCGAGTTGAAGTCGGTGTGCGGCTTGATCGAGCCCGGCTTGCAGAGAACCTGACCACGCTCGACTTCGTCGCGTGCAACGCCACGGATCAGCGCGCCGACGTTGTCGCCAGCCTGGCCCTGGTCGAGCAGCTTGCGGAACATCTCAACGCCGGTGACGGTGGTCTTGCGAACGGTCGGGTGAATACCGACGATCTCGACTTCCTCACCCACCTTTACGATGCCGGTCTCAACGCGGCCGGTCACCACGGTGCCACGACCCGAGATCGAGAACACGTCTTCGATCGGCATCATGAACGGCTTGTCGAGCGGACGCTCCGGCTGCGGGATGTACTCGTCAACCGCTGCCATCAGCTTCAGCACGGCGTCCTGGCCGAGCGTCTTGTCGCTGCCGTCAAGCGCCTTCACGGCCGAACCCTGGATGACGGGGATGTCGTCGCCCGGGAACTCGTACGAGGAAAGCAGCTCGCGAATCTCGAGCTCGACGAGCTCCAGGATCTCTGCGTCGTCGACCAGGTCGACTTTGTTCATGAACACGACCATCGCCGGCACGCCAACCTGACGGGCGAGCAGGATGTGCTCGCGGGTCTGCGGCATCGGTCCATCGGTTGCCGACACGACCAGGATCGCGCCGTCCATCTGGGCAGCGCCGGTGATCATGTTCTTAACATAGTCGGCGTGGCCGGGGCAGTCGACGTGCGCGTAGTGGCGATTCGTCGTCTCGTACTCGACGTGGGCCGTCGAGATGGTGATGCCACGCTCGCGCTCTTCGGGAGCCTTGTCGATGTTGGCGAAGTCAACGGCGGTACCGCCGGTGGTTTCAGCCAGCACCTTCGTGATCGCTGCGGTGAGCGACGTCTTACCATGGTCAACGTGACCGATGGTGCCGATGTTGAGATGCGGCTTGGTCCGCTCGAATTTAGCCTTGGCCATTTTTTCCTACCTTCAGGGGTTTGGTTCCGGATTCGCTACGGAGCCGCGCCGGACGCGGCCCCATAACGACAGTTTCAGTATAATGCCAGCCCGGCGGATGCCTTATGCCAGCTTCGCCTTGACCTCGTCCGCGACGTTCTGCGGAACTTCGTCATAGTGCGAGAACTGCATCGAGTACTGCGCACGACCCTGGGTGAACGAGCGGAGCGCGTTTACATAACCAAACATGTTGGCCAGCGGCACCATCGCTTCCACCGTCTGCGCGTTGCCGCGCGTATCGGTGCCCTGGATCTGGCCACGACGGCTGTTCATGTCGCCGATCACGTCGCCCAGATAGTCTTCCGGGGTCACGACTTCGACCTTCATGACCGGCTCGAGCAGCGTGATGCCCGACTTCTGAGCCGCTTCGCGCATGGCGCCGCGAGCACAGATTTCGAACGCCAGCGCCGACGAGTCGACGTCGTGGTAGGCGCCGTCATACAGCAGGACTTCGAAGTCGATGATCGGGAAACCGACCAGCGAACCGGTTTCCGCCGTCTCGCGGAAGCCCTTCTCGATCGCGGGGATATATTCCTTTGGAATGTTACCGCCCTTGATCTCGTCCTTGAACACGAAGCCGCTGCCGCGCTCGCCCGGCGACAGCTTCACCTTGACGCGGCCGAACTGGCCGGTGCCGCCCGACTGCTTCTTGTGCGTATAGTCGATGTCGACCGGCTTCTTGAGGTACTCGCGGTAAGCCACCTGCGGCGCGCCGACGTTCGCCTCGACCTTGAACTCGCGCTTCATGCGGTCGACCAGGATCTCGAGGTGGAGCTCGCCCATCCCCTTGATGATGGTCTGGCCGGATTCGGCATCCGACGAGACGCGGAATGACGGATCCTCGCGAGCGAGACGATTGAGCGCCACGCCCATCTTCTCCTGGTCGGCCTTGGTCTTCGGCTCCACCGACAGCTCGATCACCGGCTCCGGGAACTCCATACGCTCAAGGATGATCGGGGCGTTCTGTGCGCAGAGCGTATCCCCGGTCGTGGTGTCCTTGAGGCCTGCGAGCGCGACGATGTCGCCTGCGAACGCTTCCTGGATGTCCTCACGGCTGTTCGCATGCATCAGCAGCATGCGACCGACCTTTTCCTTCTTGTCCTTGACCGAGTTGGTGACCTGCGACGCAGTTTCCAGCTTGCCCGAATAGATGCGGGCAAAGGTCAGGGTGCCGACGAACGGGTCGTTCATGATCTTGAACGCCAGCGCCGCGAACGGCTCGGTGTCCGACGACGGACGCTCATCCGGCGTCTCGCCGTCGAGCTTGACGCCCTTGATGGCGGGAACGTCGAGCGGGCTCGGCAGGTAATCGACCACGGCGTCGAGCAGGGGCTGCACGCCCTTGTTCTTGAACGCCGAACCACAAACGATCGGAACGAACGCCATTTCAAGCGTGCCCTTGCGGATCAGCTTCTTGAGGTCAGCGACGCTCGGCTCGTTGCCCTCGAGATACGCTTCCATCAGCGCATCGTCCTGCTCGACCGCCATCTCGATCAGCTCGCTGCGATACTTCGCAGCCTTCTCGACCATATCGTCCGGGATCGGCTGGTATTCGAACTTAGCGCCGAGGCTTTCTTCGAGCCAAATGATCGCACGGTTGTTCACCAGGTCGACTAGGCCCTTGAAGCCGCCCTCGATGCCGATCGGCAGATACAGGACCGCCGGACGCGCGCCGAGACGCTCGATGATCGAGTTCACGCAGAAGTAGAAGTCTGCGCCCGTGCGATCCAGCTTGTTGACGAAGCACATCCGCGGCACGCCATACTTGTCGGCCTGGCGCCACACGGTTTCGGACTGCGGCTCCACGCCGGCAACGCCGTCGAAGCACGCAACCGCGCCGTCGAGCACGCGCAGCGAACGCTCGACCTCGATCGTGAAGTCGACGTGGCCGGGCGTGTCGATGATGTTGATGCGGTGCTCGGCACCCTTGCCCTCGTCGGCCGACCAGAAGCAGGTCGTCGCGGCGGACGTGATCGTGATCCCGCGCTCCTGCTCCTGCTCCATCCAGTCCATGGTCGCGGTGCCCTCATGGACCTCGCCGATCTTGTAGGACTTGCCGGTGTAATAGAGGATGCGCTCGGTCGTGGTCGTCTTGCCGGCGTCGATATGCGCCATGATGCCGATGTTGCGATAGCGCTCGAGCGGATGGCTGCGGGCCATGATCGTAGTTTCCTTGGCAATGTGGGGAGCCGGCACAGAGCCAACTCCCCACGAGATAAGTTAGATTGGGGCCGTTTCCAGAGCCTACCAGCGGTAGTGCGAGAAAGCCCGGTTCGCTTCCGCCATGCGGTGCGTGTCTTCGCGCTTCTTCACCGCATTGCCGCGGTTGTTGCTCGCGTCCAGCAGTTCGCCCGACAGACGAGCTGCCATGGTGTTCTCGGACCGCGAACGCGCCGCGGTGATAAGCCAGCGAATCGCCAGCGCCTGGGCACGCTCGGGACGAACCTCGACCGGCACCTGGTAGGTGGCGCCGCCGACGCGACGGCTGCGGACCTCGATGCCTGGCTTTATGTTGTTGAGCGCGTCATGGAACACGCCCAGCGGATCGCGCTTGGCACGGGTTTCAACCGTTTCGAGCGCGCCATAAACGATCAGCTCGGCAACGGACTTCTTGCCGTCATACATGACGGAGTTCATGAACTTGGAAAGCACCTCATCCCCGAACTTGGGATCAGGCAGGATTACCCGCTTTTCGGGACGACGACGACGAGCCATGGTGGCTACCTTTCAATCAGCTGTGGGAAGAGTACGGGCCGGGCTCACTTGGGCCGCTTGGCACCGTACTTGGACCGCGACTGCTTGCGGTTCTTGACGCCCTGCGTGTCGAGCACGCCGCGCAGCACATGGTAGCGCACGCCGGGAAGGTCGCGCACACGGCCGCCACGGATCAGCACAACCGAGTGCTCCTGAAGGTTGTGACCTTCGCCCGGGATATAGCTGATGACTTCACGGCTGTTGGTCAGGCGGACCTTGGCCACCTTACGCAGTGCCGAGTTCGGCTTCTTCGGGGTCGTCGTATAGACACGGGTGCAGACGCCGCGCTTTTGCGGGTTCTGCTCCATCGCAGGGACCTTGGACTTGGCCTTCTGCGGTTCGCGGCCCTTGCGGACCAGCTGGTTGATCGTCGGCATGAAGCCTTCACCTCTTAAGTGGGTTACTTTGCTGGAGCCTAACAAGCCTTGGAATACGAAAAGGACCATGCGGCGCACGCGCCCCGGCCCTTGATGCATCCAGCAATGTTCAAGCATGTCGTTCCAACCCGATTACGGGCCGTTGGACGGGCGCGCCTATACGGCTACGCTGGCGCCCGGTCAACATAGGGCAGGCTCTTCGTTCCGCGTCCGCCGCCGAAACCTGCCTTGGTTGCCGTGATCCACGCTTGATCCGGGATTGCGCGCCCGCTAAGGGCAGCCACCGCACAGGGGCGTAGCTCAGTTGGTTAGAGCGTCGGTCTCCAAAACCGAAGGCCCTCGGTTCGAATCCGAGCGCCCCTGCCATTCACGGCCGACCTGGCCTGCTCCAAATCCCAAAACGATCCGCTACCGGCAAGCTCGTCACTCGCGCGGCTAGCGACCCGGCTTGCGCCCGTGGCCGCCCCGCGCTACATCGGCTGTTCCATCCGACAGCGAGGACAGGTCTCGCCGTCTCTCCCCTGCGGAGGGCCGGCGGCGGACCCATGCCCCGAGGTCGGCGACGTAGATCCAGCGGGTGTGAGCACCGACACGTGGCCAAGACGACCCCTCTCGAATTCATCAACCAAGTCAAAGCCGAGACCCGCCGGGTCGTGTGGCCGACGTGGAAGGAAACCTGGCTGACCGGGCTGATGGTGGTGATCATGACCACCATCCTGGCGCTGTTCTTCCTGGGCGTGGACTCGATGTTCAACGCGATCGTCACCGCCCTGCTCAAGCTCGCGCAATAAAGGACCGATCACCATGGCGCGCTGGTACATCATCCACGCCTATTCCGGCTTTGAGGGCAAGGTTCGCGACGCGATCATGTCTGAAGCGACCCGCCTCGGCCTCGACCAGCTGGTTGAGCAGATCGAGGTGCCGACCGAGACCGTGACCGAAGCGCGTCGCGGCAAGAAGATCGCTGTCGAGCGCAAGTTCATGCCCGGCTATGTGCTGGCCAAGCTCGACATGAACGACCAGGTCTACCACCTCGTCAAGAACACGCCAAAGGTGACCGGCTTCCTTGGCGCGATGGGCAAGCCGCAGGCGATCAGCGAGTTCGAAGCCGCCCGCATGCTCCAGTCCAAGGAAGAGACCGCCGCTGCCCCCAAGCAGAAGGTCAAGGTCGACTACGAGATCGGCGATGCGGTCAAGGTGCTCGAGGGCCCCTTCGCCAGCTTCAACGGCACGGTGGAAGAGCTCGACTTCGACAAGTCCAAGGTCAAGGTGTCCGTCAGCATCTTCGGCCGCGCGACTCCGGTGGAGCTGGACTTCGAACAGGTCGAACGCTCGAAGTAACATGTTTCAGGTGTCTGCCGCCTTGTCCTGGGTGCGGCAGACCCTTTCCCGAGCGTTTATGGAGCGGCGGACATTATCTGCCGTTCCCGGGCGTTGGGGCCAGCGGGGCTACCGGCCTTGGCGAAATCTTCCGCGGTGAACGGTCCGGAAAGCGGATGGCTCGTTCGGCTGACCGCGCTGGGATGGCCAAGCAGCCGCTCCGAAGCATCATAAGTGAGGTTACGGAACGCGAAAAGCTTCGTTGTCCGATCCACGGTTTTCGGCACTGCTTCCCAGGCGATCATCGAACCAGCCAGGCCCCGCGCCCAACGATCCGCGCGGTAATTCACCGCACGAATGGCTAGGATCGGCACCGGGCAGGTTGCGAGGTTCGGGAACGTCACGCGACAGGCCTGTTCAGCTGCCAGCTTCATCGACTCCCCCTCGACCACCATTGCACCGTCTGGCACGGTCGCGAGCGAACGGAACGCCAAGCGCCAGTCTCCGTCGTGCGGCAGCATGAACGAACCACGCGCTGTGTAGGTGTTGGCCGTGAGCAGAACGGCCAGCGACGTTAACGCGCCCAGGCGCAGTCCGGTCGAGCGGAACGACGCCACTCCCATTCCCGCGAGCAGTAGCGGGAAGATCATCGGCCACATGATCGTAAGCTGGGTGAGAACGGGTTTCGCCGACCCGACGATCATCAAGGTCCCGAAGCTGAGCACCCCGAGAAGCGTCAGCAGCCGCGTTTCAGGCTCTCGCCAGTTTCGCGCAACTCCGATTGCCGCGAGCAGAGTGACCGCGAGATATCCAATGCGCGCCACCCAATCCCCCGACCGGGTCAGAAGCGACTCCGTCCTGAACATCCAAAGCATTTCGCGAACAGGCCGTGGCTTGATCCAGCCAAGATTATCGTTTGTGACCAGAACCTGCTGGACCGTGATCCACAGCCACCATCCTGACACCACCAAGATGATCGCATTGGCGGCGAACAACACTAGCAGCAATCTGGCCCGGTCTTGAAAGAAGCGGCGCCAATATAACAGCACCATGCTTAACGTGGCGACCAGCGGCCAGATGAACATTGTGGTGTGCGTGTAGATCGCCAGCAACGACCCTAGAACATACAGAGCAACGGCACTGGACGTCGTTCGACGCGTGGCATGATCGTCACGGATTAGCAGCAGCAACCCAAGCGTCGCCAGCGCCACGCCACCAAGACTGAAAATGTACCCTCGGGCATAGTCGCTCAGGAAAATGTGCTGAGCCGACAAGGCAGTGATCACCGCCACTGCAACCGCCGCGCGCTCGCCATGAGCTCGCAAAGCGATCACGATTAGAACGACCATGCTCGCCATACCCGCCAGTGTGGGCAGCGCCCGGATAGCGCCTAACGAGTGGCCGAACAGAGCCACCCACCCCTTCAGCAACGTGTAGAAAAGAGGTGGGTTCGTCTCTCGCAGCATCCAGTCGCTCCAGAGACGGGAGACTGGCTGCTCGGCGAAGAAGAGCGACGCAAGCTCATCGAATACAAGCGAGTGATCGCCGACGACCACGCGTAGGATCAACGCCAGTATGAACGCTGCAGCGATAGCAGCGAACGCCGGCCTCGAGATGCTCCGCAGAGACGCTGCTGGCAGGATCATGACGTCGCCGTCCTGCGACGCTTGTGCTGCCCCCAGACTATGCTGCTTGCCGCGCCGAAGTTGAACACCGCGCCCATCAGCGCGCCGAGAATACCGGCGGCCGTCCAGCTATGCGTCCGTTGGATGGCGAGCTCGGCGACGCCGACATTGGCGAGTGCGCCGATGCTGCAGATCAGCATGAACAGAACGAGTCCCCGAATGAACTTCCAACCGACCAGGCGACGGTCCCGATAGGTGAACTCGTTATTGACGACGTAGTTGAAGACCATGGCAGTAAAGGTCGCCAGCACCTGCGCATCCAGGAAGCCGAGGTTCGCCTTGGCGCCGGTCAGCAGGATACACAGGTGGATCAGCAGGCCGAGTCCGCCCACGCCCACGAATAGTACGAAGCGTGGCGGGATCCATCCGCGGGTGACCTTGTCGATGAGCAGAAAGGCGAACTCCGCCAGCACCATCATGCTGATCTTGCTCTCGCCCTCCGCTCGTGAGCGAAACTGGTAGGGCTCCTCCAGCACCTTGAGCGGACGGTCGGCGGAGGTGAGCAGGTCGATGAGGATCTTGTAGCCCTGCTGCGACAGGCCATAGAGCGTCGACACGAACACGGACCGGCGGATCACGAAGAAGCCGCTCACGGGGTCGGTTGTCTGATTGCCGACCAGCCGTCGGCTGAGCGTGTTCGCGAAGTTGCTCATCTTCGCACGGGTCGCGTTCCAATCGCCAATCCCACCCTCCCCGGCATAGCGGGTGCCGACGACCACGTCGGCCTCCTCCTCGATCAGGCGATGGTACATGACCGGTAGTTTCGTTTCGTCATGCTGGAAATCCGCGTCCATCACGGCGATCACCTCGCCATTGGCGGCCAGGACTCCTTCGGTCACGGCGGAGGAAGGGCCACGCCGGCCAACCCGTCGCAGGCACCGCAGCCTTGGTTCGGACTGCGCGATTCGCAGAACCTCGTCATAGGTACCGTCGCGACTATCGTCATCGACGACGATCATCTCCCACGGCACCGAGCCGAGCACGCTACGGACCGCCGCAACCAGAGGCGCAATGTTCGCGAACTCGTTATAGGTAGGAACAATAACCGATAGTCGCGGCGCGTTCTGGTGCCGCTCCTCGACTTGGAGCGGCTTGAACAAAGTCGCCATGCTTCAACTCCCCCCGTAATACTACGCAAGAAAAGCCGCTGGCGCGCATCATGGTCAAGACGTTTTTGAGCCGCTTCGCACCATTCTTGCGCCCGGGTACGCGCGGGCTCGAACGCGGTTGTCGGACAGCCTGTTTTCCGCTATGGGCGCCCCCTTCCAGCGTCAAAGCGTCGGAAACTTGTGCGGGAGGGCGCCGGAACGCGCCCGCTTGGACCGCTAAACTCGTGAAAGAGTGACACATGGCAAAGAAGATTACAGGTTATATCAAGCTGCAGGTGCCTGCGGGCTCCGCCAACCCCTCGCCGCCGATCGGCCCGGCGCTGGGTCAGCGCGGCGTCAACATCATGGAATTCTGCAAGGCGTTCAACGCGCAGACCGGCGATCAGGCAAAGGGCACGCCCCTGCCCACCGTGATCACCGTTTACGCGGACCGTTCCTTTTCGTTCGAGACCAAGACGCCACCGGCGACCTACCTGCTGAAGCAGGCAGCGAACCTGAAGTCGGGCTCCAAGGAGCCGGGCAAGGTGAGCGCGGGTCAGATCAAGCGCTCCGCGCTGTCGGAGATCGCCCAGGCCAAGATGAAGGACCTGAACGCGAACGACATCGACGCCGCAACGAAGATCATTGAAGGTTCGGCCCGCGCAATGGGCCTCCAAGTGGTGGAGGGCTGATTCCATGGCCAAGCTGACCAAGAAGCAGAAGGCAGTCTCGATCAATCCCGAGCACCTGCACGGCATCGACGAGGCGATCAACCTCGCCAAGACCAACGCCACCAGCAAGTTCGACGAGACCATTGAGATCGCGATGAACCTGGGCGTTGACCCGCGTCACGCCGACCAGATGGTCCGCGGCGTGGTGAACCTGCCCAAGGGCACCGGCAAGACCGTGCGTGTCGGCGTGTTCGCGCGCGGCGCCAAGGCTGACGAAGCTCGTGAAGCCGGAGCCGACGTGGTCGGTGCCGAAGACCTGATGCAGACCATCCAGGACGGCAACATCGACTTTGACCGCTGCATCGCGACGCCCGACATGATGGGCATCGTCGGTCGCCTGGGTAAGGTGCTGGGCCCCAAGGGCCTGATGCCGAACCCGAAGCTCGGCACCGTCACGATGAACGTTGCTCAGGCCGTCAAGGACGCCAAGAGCGGCCAGGTCGAGTATCGCGTTGAAAAGGCCGGCATCATTCACTCCGGAATCGGCAAGGCATCGTTCCCGGCCGAAGACCTGCGCGCGAACTTCGACGCACTGGTTGACGCGGTGGTGCGTGCCAAGCCGTCGGGCGCCAAGGGCAAGTATGTCCGCAAGATCGCGGTCAGCTCCACCATGGGCCCGGGCATCCGCGTTGACGTGGCAGAGGTTGCAGGTAGCTGATCCGCTTCCTAAGTTATTGATTAGGAGGGGCCGGGAGCGATCCCGGCCCCTTTCGTTTTGCCCCAACTTCCGCATTGATCATGCCCCTGCCGACGCGGGGGCCCAGGGTTACAGGCGCGGCGCTCGGGGCTTCCAGGCACCTGCTCAAGGCAGGCCTTCATCCTAGCATTGCGAGTTCCATGTCCTTTCCCCACCTCCCCGCTCCCCTTGCCGATGCGCTGACCGCGCGCGGCTATGAAACACTCACCCCCGTCCAGGCCGAGGTGACCGAGGCCAGCGCCGATGGCCGCGACCTGCTGGTGTCCGCCCAGACCGGGTCGGGCAAGACGGTTGCCTTTGGCCTTGCCATGGCTGGCGAGCTGATGGCCGACGGTGTCCTGCCCCCGCCCGCCCTTCCGCTGGCCCTTGTCATCGCCCCCACCCGCGAGCTCGCGTTGCAGGTCGCCAAGGAGCTTGCGTGGCTCTACGCTGCGGCCGGCGGCCGGATCGCGACCTGTGTTGGCGGCATGGACGCCAGCCGGGAACGACGGGCGCTCAATCAGGGCACGCATATCGTGGTCGGAACGCCGGGGCGCCTGAAGGACCACCTCGAACGTGGCGCGCTGGACCTCTCGGCGCTCCGTGTTGCCGTCCTCGACGAGGCGGACGAGATGCTCGACATGGGCTTCCGCGAGGATCTGGAAACTCTGCTCGACGCCAGCCCGGCGCAGCGGCGCACCCTGTTGTTCTCGGCCACCCTGCCCCGCCCGATCGTGCAGCTTGCCAAGGCATATCAGCGTGATGCGCTGCGTGTCTCGACGGTAGGTGAGGATCGCGGGCACGGCGACATCGCCTACCGCGCGGTGGCGGTGGCCCCGTCCGACATCGAACATGCGGTGATCAACCTGTTGCGCTTCTATGAAGCGGACACGGCCATGCTGTTCTGTGCCACCCGCGACAATGTGCGCCACCTCCATGCCAGCCTGGTGGAGCGCGGGTTCGCAGCGGTGGCGCTCTCGGGTGAGCACTCGCAGAACGAGCGCAATCACGCGCTCCAGGCGCTGCGTGACCGGCGCGCCCGCGTGTGCGTCGCGACGGACGTGGCAGCCCGCGGCATCGACCTTCCCACGCTGAGCCTAGTCGTTCACGTCGAAATGCCGCGCGATGCGGAGGTGCTGCAGCACCGGTCCGGCCGTACCGGTCGCGCGGGCCGCAAGGGCACGGCCGTGCTGATCGTGCCCTACCCGCGCCGCCGCCGGGTCGAGATGATGCTGCGAGGTGCGCGCATCCCGGCCGAGTGGATGCCGGTGCCTACGCCAGAGGCAATCCGGGCGCAGGATCGCGAGCGGCTGTTGTCGCAGCTGCTGGCACCCGTTGAGATCGAGGAAGACGATCGCGCACTCGCGGCCGAGCTTCTGGCGCAGCGTTCGCCTGAGGACATTGCTGCCCTGCTGGTACGCGCCGGCCGGGCTGCCCTGCCCGCCCCTGAGGAACTGATCGACCGAGAGCCGGCCGCCCGTTCGGAGCATCGTCCAGGGTTCGACGACGTGGCGTGGTTCCGCATGAACATCGGCCGGCGCCAGAACGCCGACCCGCGCTGGATCCTGCCGCTGATCTGCCGCCGCGGTCACGTCACCAAGACGGAGGTCGGCGCGATCCGCATCGGACCGAGTGAAACCCAGTTCGCGGTACCGCGGGCGCTGGCCGCTCGCTTTGCCCAGGCAGTCGCCAAGACGGCCGATCCGTCCGGCGAGGACGAGAGCGGCGTGCGGATTGAAGCGGTCCAGGGCGCACCCGCACCCGCCGCTCCGGCCCAACGTCGCGGCCCGGCACCGCAGCGGCATCAGGCGCGTCCCACGCGGCCGGGTCAACAGGGTCGGCGTTGAACGGAGCCGAGCGCCGCATCCTGGTCGATGCGGACGCCTGTCCTGTAAAGGATGAGGTATATCGGGTGGCGTGGCGGGTCGGCGTGCCGGTCACGGTGGTCAGCAACCAGCACCTGCGCGTCCCTGACCACCCGCAGGTGAAGCGGGTCGTCGTCGGCTCCGGCTTCGATGCTGCGGATGACTGGATCGCGGAAGCTTCAGGCCCCGGTGCGGTCGTGATCACTGCCGACATCCTGTTGGCGGATCGCTGCCTGAAAGCGGGGGCCGATGTCCTCGCGCCGACCGGCAAGCCGTTCACGACCAGCTCGATCGGGGCGGCGATCGCCACCCGCGCGATCATGGCGGACCTGCGCGCTGGCGGCGAACAGATCGGCGGGCCGGCGCCCTTCAGCAAGGCCGACCGGTCCCGCTTCCTGACCGCGCTGGATGCAGTGTTGACCCGCCGCTGCTAGGAACGACGAGTCTGTCGGAACCAGGACCCGGCGATCCTTTCATTTTCGTCGGTAATCACGATCATGGAGAGCGGCGCTGACGGGTCCAGGCCGGTCCTTTGAAGACGGCAAGCAATTGACTCGGATGCGCATCCTGCTATGGGCGCCGGGCCCGGTTCGCCGGGCGTTCCGTCCAAGACAGCAGGTGCGCCGGATTTGCCGGTGCTTAATGTCCTGCCCAGACGGGGTATAAAGGTTTTCCGGTCAGCCGCTTGTGCTGTTCCGGCCTGCTGCGCGCTTCGGCTGCGGCAGTTCCCCATGCCCCATCGATGGACAACCCGGTTTGCGGTTCCGCCGCGGCCGGTTCGTAACCGGGCACGGTCGTTCGCGGCCCTGCCCAGATGTGGAGAATGGCATGGATCGTGCTGAAAAGGCCGCGGCCGTTGCCGAGCTCAAGCAGACCTTCTCCGAGGTTGGTGTGGTGGTCGTCACCCGCAACCACGGGATGACCGTCGCTCAGTCCACCCGACTGCGCAACGCGATGCGAGATGCCGGCGCGACCTTCAAGGTCTCGAAGAACAAGCTTGCCAAGATCGCACTCGACGGCACCGACTACCTGACCCTGGGCGACATGCTCACCGGTCCGGTTGGCCTTGCCTCCTCGATCGACCCGGTCGCTGCCGCCAAGGTGGTGGTCGACTTCGCCAAGACGACCGACAAGTTCGAGATCGTTGGCGGGGCGATGGGTGCAACTCCTCTCGATGCTTCGGGCGTGCAGGCTCTGGCGACGATGCCGTCGCTCGACGAACTGCGTGCCAAGATCGTCGGCCTCATCGTGGCGCCTGCCACGAAGATCGCCACGATCACCCAGGCTCCGGCGGCGCAGATCGCCCGCGTCCTGGCGGCGTATGCGGAGAAGGAGAACGCCTGATCCCAGGCGGTTCTTGGTTATTTCAACGATGCTTGCGGGCCGTTTCTGGCCCGGGAACTACAAAAGGAAGTGAACATGGCAGACCTGAACGCGCTGGTTGACCAGCTGAGCGAGCTGACCGTTCTTGAGGCAGCCGAGCTGTCCAAGCTGCTCGAAGAGAAGTGGGGCGTTTCGGCCGCAGCAGCGGTTGCAGCAGCTCCGGCCGGCGGCGCCGGCGGCGCAGCGGCCCCGGCCGTTGAAGAGAAGACCGAGTTCGACGTGATCCTCACCGGCGACGGTGGCAAGAAGATCAACGTCATCAAGGAGGTCCGCGCGATCACCGGTCTCGGCCTGACCGAAGCCAAGGCTCTCGTCGAGGGCGCGCCCAAGCCTGTCAAGGAAGGCGTGAGCAAGGACGAGGCCGAGAAGGTCAAGAAGCAGCTCGAAGAAGCCGGCGCGACCGTCGAGGTCAAGTAAGCCGCAGCGGGGCCCGGCCCCGCTCGGCCGAGGTCACGGGATCCGATCCCGTGACGGCCAGCTCGAGACAAGAAAGGGCGGCCCCGCACACGCGGTGGCCGCCCTTTCCTCGTTCAGGCCCGCGCGATCGCCTCGACCCAGCCGCCGATAACCGACTGCGTCATGTCCGTCGTGTTGAACACGACCACCGTTTCGCTGCGGCTGAGCCGATGGGCGATGTGCGTGCGGTAGCCGCCGACCTTGCCCGTTTCCCATGCCCAGGGTTCGCCAGCGACCGGATGCACCCGACCACCCAGCGCATATTCCTCACCCGGCCACCGAACCGTCGTCAGCTCACGACGGGAGTTGGCGCTGAGCAGCGGCCCATGGAAAATTCCATGGGCCGCCCGCATGGCATCGCCCACGCTACTGGCGGCGTTGCCGCTGGCCGCGAGGAACGGAGGCACGGGCGCCATCTTGCGGACCGGCGGCACCGCTTCCGTATAGGCGGCGGCGAGATGCGGCAGTGGTGGCTGATCGACCTGCACGAAACCAGCCGAGCGCATGCCGAGTGGGCGAAACACCAAGCCGTGAACGATGGCGGGCAGCCCCTCACCCGTTTGCCGCTCGATGATGTCGGCTAGGATGGCCCAATTGAGTGCGGCGTAATCCCAGCCGTTGCCCGGCGTAAAGGCAAGGTCGCCACCGCCGAAGCGAGCGACGATTGCGGCCGCAGTAGCGGTTGATGTCCGCAGCTCTGGCTCCGTCGCGATCTGCCGGCTGAGCAGATCCGGGATGCCGCTGGTATTGGAGAGAAGGTGTTTCAGCAGCACGCGATCCCCGGTCTCGCGCCTGAAACTCGGGAGATAAGTCGTGATCGGCGCGTCGAGGGACAGCCGCCCCTGCTCCACCAGGCGCAACACGGCGACGCTGGTCAGCCACTTGGAAGCAGAGCCGAGCTTTATCTGCGTTGCAGGGGTGAAGGCCCTGCCCGCCTCCCTGTCCTCAAACCCGACACAGCGGACGTGATCAATCGCGCCGCGCCGACCAAAGGCAATCAGGCCATTGAAGGAGGGCGGCAGCTCGATCGCGTCGATGGCCCGGCGCTTCGCCTCCGCAGCGGGCCGGGCCAGAACCCCGGCCGACGTGCTTATCGCAACCGCGCCGGCCACCAGTGTCCGTCTGTTTATCATGCAACTGCCCCCCTGAAGGCGGCAGATGTAGGCCGGGCAACGCTGCCCTGCCAGCATGATCGCGGATGGCGGCGAGGCGATCGTCAGGCTTCGAACAGATCCCCATGCGGACGGGCGGCGACCTGGTCGTGCATGCGAGGCGGACCATCGAGCCAGATCGGGGCAAGCTTCGCCGAGTCCACCCGCTCGATCCCGACCGCAAAGGCGCGACCTGCCCGCCGTGGCCTGCCCTGGTCGATGAAGGCGCCGGTGATGGCGACCACAGGCACGAACATGGGCCGGCCGGCGGCCTGTACCGGGCGGATCGCATCGAGCGGCAGGACGGCGACGACCGTGACCCGGCGCTCCTCCCCCGCAGCAAGGGTGAATGGCGGCGTTGCAAGTCGTCCGAGCTGACCGGTGTAGATCGTGCGCAACTCAGCGTCCTGTTCGGCATGGGCGCCGATCAACGATCCTTCGACCTGGACGCGCTCGGCCGAAGCCGTCCCCGTGTTGCGGACCGTGACTTCACCCATCACCGTGGCGCTGAGCAGGTTCAAGCCGGCGCGGGTCGGGCGGAACTCAAGGCTTAGCCTCGCGCCGTCAGCGGCGACGGCGGGAGTGGGCCGGGGCGCGGGTGCAGGACGAGGTACGGGAGCGGCTTTCGGCTGAAGCGGTGGCTCTGGCGGCGCCGAGGCGGCAACTTCGGGCGCAAAGAGGGCGGGGCGTTGAGCGCGGCGGCGCACCAGCAGCAAGGCCGTCGCCGCGATCGCGACGAGTGCCGCGAGGGTTGCCGCTGCGCCGAGCCACCAGCCCAGGCCCTCGCTCCCCTCCAGCGTCGGCGAAGCGCCCGGCCCCTCCCCTAAAGGCGCAGGCTCGATCGGGGTCGTTTCGGCTGCCGGTCGCCGCACCGGCGGGGAAGCGACGACGGTAGGCGGGACCGGCACGGGCGTGGCCGCTGTCACAGGCACGACAGGCGCTGGTGTCGGGAAAGGTGCCGGGGTTGCGGCGGGCGTCGCTGTCGCGCTTGGCGTCGGGCGGGGGCGCGGGGCACTACGCGCGGTTGGCGTTGCGGTGGGCGCAGGAACTCCGGACGTTGTCGCGGCCGGTTCAGGAACGACGAGCGGTGGCGGAGACTGGGCCGGCGCGGGGCTCTGAGTCGACGGCGGTCCCGCTGTCGGCGTCGGCGTGGGGGTCGGTGCGGGCGTGCCGGGAAGGCTGTAGTTTTCCGGGATAACCTGAGTCGTTTGTGCTCCTGCCGCGCTGTTCGCCAGCGTCATCGCCGCCAGCGCTATCGTGCTTGTCTTCCGTACCGATATGTTCATGGTTCCCGCCGACCCTGTCGTCCGCTCGCCAGCAAGCCGGGCTGCGATGAACGGCGCCCGAACGGCGACGAACGGAAGCGAATGGAACCGATCTCGTACATGGGGGTTGGCAGGCCCGATCCAGCGACCTATATGGACCTCCTGCCAAAGCTTTCGGGACATGGTGCGCCGTCGCGCAGTGCATCGTACGAATGGGGAGCTATGGTGTTCACGACGCTGAAGCCGACGCACAGGTTGCGATCGGCTTTTTTGCGTCGCTGATCTTCGCGCACCGTTATTCCGGCTGACGAGGCAAATAGTTCACATGGCGACCAAGGCGATCGACGGCGGCTCCGCACGGCGCGACATCAAGGGTGGCACCGCAAAGCGGCGCATCCGCAGGGTCTTCGGCAACATCCACGAAGTGGTGCAGATGCCGAACCTGATCGAGGTTCAGCGCGAGAGCTATGAGCAGTTCCTGCGTTCGGACAAGTCGACCGGCCACGTGTCGGGTCTGGAAAAGACGCTGCGCAGCGTGTTCCCGATCCAGGACTTCGCTGGCACCGCCTATCTCGACTTCGACGATTATGTCCTTGAGCCGCCGAAATTCGACGTGGAAGAATGCCGCCAGCGGGGCATTACCTATGCCGCGCCGATGCGCGTCACCCTGCGCCTGACCGCGTTCGAGGTTGATCCGGATACGGAGGCCAAGTCGGTCATCGATATCAAGGAGCAGGACGTGTACATGGGCGACATGCCGCTCATGACCGAGAACGGCACTTTCTTCATCAACGGCACCGAGCGCGTCATCGTCAGCCAGATGCACCGGTCGCCGGGCGTGCTGTTCGACCATGACCGTGGCAAGACCCACGCCAGCGGCAAGTACCTGTTCGCCGCGCGTGTGATCCCGTATCGCGGTTCGTGGCTGGACTTCGAGTTCGACGCCAAGGACATCGTCAACGTCCGTATCGACCGCAAGCGCAAGCTGCCGGTCACCGCTCTGCTGTACGCGCTGGGGATGAACGGCGAGGACATCCTGAGCCACTTCTACAACCGCGTGACCTATGTTCGCGGCCAGGGCGGCTGGATCATCCCGTTCGCGGCGGAAAACTGGCGCGGCGTGAAGCCGACCTATGACATTGTCGATTCCAAGTCGGGCGAGGTAGTGTTTGCTGCCGGCCAGAAGATCAGCCCGCGCGCTGCCAACAAGGCGGCGAAGGACGGCCTGACCGACCTGTTGATCCCGACCGAGGAGATCTTCGGCCGCTATTCCGCGTTCGACCTCATCAACGAGGGCACGGGCGAGATCTATGTCGAGGCGGGCGATGAGATCAGCGCCGAGAACCTGGAAAAGCTCGACAAGGCTGGCATCGACACGATCGAGCTGCTGGACATCGACTTCGTCACGACCGGCCCCTGGATCCGCAACACGCTGAAGGCCGACAAGGCCGAAGAGCGCGAGCAGGCGCTGAGCGACATCTATCGCGTGATGCGCCCTGGCGAGCCGCCGACGCTGGAAACGGCCGAGTCGCTGTTCGCCGGCCTGTTCTTCGATCCGGACCGCTATGACCTGTCGGCCGTCGGCCGCGTGAAGCTGAACATGCGCCTTGACCTCGACGTCGAGGACACGGTGACAACGCTGCGTACCGAGGACATCCTGGCGGTCGTGAAGACCCTGGTCGACCTGAAGGACGGCAAGGGCGAGATCGACGACATCGACAACCTCGGCAACCGCCGCGTACGTTCGGTGGGCGAGCTGCTGGAGAACCAGTACCGCGTCGGCCTGCTCCGCATGGAGCGCGCCGTGAAGGAGCGCATGAGCAGCGTCGACGTGTCGACAGTCATGCCGAACGACCTGATCAACGCGAAGCCTGCTGTTGCCGCGGTGCGCGAGTTCTTCGGTTCGTCGCAGCTGTCGCAGTTCATGGACCAGACCAACCCGCTGTCCGAAGTGACGCACAAGCGTCGTGTTTCGGCACTCGGGCCGGGCGGCCTGACGCGTGAGCGTGCGGGCTTCGAGGTTCGCGACGTCCACCCGACCCACTATGGTCGTATCTGCCCGATCGAGACGCCGGAAGGCCCGAACATCGGTCTGATCAACTCGCTCGCGAGCTTCAGCCGGGTCAACAAGTACGGCTTCATCGAGACGCCGTACCGCCGCGTGGTGGATCACAAGGTCACCAACGACGTGGTGTACCTGTCGGCAATGGAAGAGGCCAAGCACACGATCGCGCAGGCCTCTGCCGAGCTCAGCGAGGATGGCAGCTTCTCGGAGGACCTGGTGTCCGCCCGTCAGGCTGGCGAGTTCCTGAACGCACTGCCCGAAACCATCACGCTGATGGACGTCAGCCCCAAGCAGCTGGTGTCCGTCGCCGCTTCGCTGATCCCGTTCCTGGAGAACGACGACGCGAACCGCGCGCTGATGGGTTCGAACATGCAGCGCCAGGCCGTGCCGCTGGTGAAGGCGGAAGCGCCCTTCGTCGGCACCGGCATGGAAGAAACCGTCGCCCGTGACTCGGGCGCCGCCATCTCTGCGCGCCGTGCAGGCATTGTCGACCAGGTGGATGCGGGCCGTATCGTGATCCGCGCAACGGGTGAGGTCGATGCCGGCAAGTCGGGCGTCGACATCTATTCGCTGATGAAGTTCCAGCGTTCGAACCAGTCGACCTGCATCAACCAGCGTCCGCTGGTGAAGGTCGGGGACGTGGTGGTCGCAGGCGACGTGATCGCCGATGGCCCCTCAACCGAGTTCGGCGAGCTGGCGCTGGGCCGCAATGCGCTGGTCGCGTTCATGCCTTGGAACGGGTACAACTATGAGGACTCGATCCTGATCTCCGAGCGGATCGTGAAGGACGACGTGTTCACGTCGATCCACATCGACGAGTTCGAAGTCATGGCCCGCGACACGAAGCTCGGGCCGGAGGACATCACTCGCGACATCCCGAACGTCGGTGAAGAAGCGCTGCGCAACCTCGACGAGGCTGGCATTGTGTACATCGGCGCCGAGGTGGAGCCGGGCGACATCCTGGTCGGCAAGATCACGCCAAAGGGCGAAAGCCCGATGACGCCGGAAGAAAAGCTCCTCCGCGCCATTTTCGGCGAAAAGGCATCGGACGTGCGCGACACGTCGCTGCGCCTGCCGCCGGGCGTGTCGGGCACCATTGTCGACGTTCGCGTCTTCAATCGCCACGGCATCGACAAGGACGAGCGCGCGATGGCGATCGAGCGCGAGGAGATCGAGCGCCTGAAGAAGGACTCGGACGACGAGCGCTCGATCCTGAACCGGGCGACGTGGAGCCGCCTGCGCGAGATGCTGCTGGACCAGGTCGCGACCGCGGCCCCCAAGGGCGTCAAGAAGGGCTCGACCATCGATGCCGATCTGCTCGAAAGCGTGGATCGTCACGACTGGTGGAAGTTCGCCGTGCAGGACGACGCGGTCCAGGCGAACCTGGAAGCGGTGAAGGTCCAGTATGACGACGCGGTGAAGCTGATTCGCGAAAAGTTCGAGGATCGCCGCGAGAAGCTGGAGCGGGGCGACGAGCTGCCGCCGGGCGTGCTCAAGATGGTCAAGGTGTTCGTCGCGGTGAAGCGCAAGCTGCAGCCGGGCGACAAGATGGCCGGCCGTCACGGCAACAAGGGCGTCATCAGCCGCATCCTGCCGCAGGAGGACATGCCCTTCCTCGCGGACGGGACGCCGGTGGACCTGGTTCTGAACCCGCTGGGCGTGCCGTCGCGCATGAACGTCGGGCAGATCTTCGAAACGCACCTTGGCTGGGCGGCTCGCGGTCTTGGCCAGCAGATCGCGCATCAGCTGGACGAATGGCGTGAGGCCAATCCAGATGCCAAGGCGGGCGCCATGCCCGATGCGGTCAAGGAGCGGCTCCAGACCATCTATGGCGAGCACTATCTGGACGACATCAACGCCCGCTCGGGCGACGAGATCGTCGAGTTGGCGCAGAACCTGCGCGGCGGCGTTCCGATGGGCACCCCGGTGTTCGACGGCGCGGTCGAGCGTGACGTGTCGGAAATGCTGGAGCTGGCGGGCCTCGATGCGTCGGGTCAGTCGGATCTGTTCGACGGGCGCACCGGCGACAAGTTCGACCGCAAGGTGACGGTGGGCATCATCTACATGCTCAAGCTGCACCACCTTGTGGACGACAAGATCCACGCCCGGTCAATCGGCCCCTACTCGCTCGTCACGCAGCAGCCGCTGGGTGGTAAGGCGCAGTTCGGTGGCCAGCGCTTTGGCGAGATGGAGGTCTGGGCACTGCAGGCGTACGGCGCTGCCTATACGCTGCAAGAAATGCTGACGGTGAAGTCCGACGACGTGGTCGGCCGCACCAAGGTCTACGAGGCGATCGTCAAGGGTGACGACACGTTCGAGGCCGGCATCCCCGAGAGCTTCAATGTGCTCGTCAAGGAAATGCGCTCGCTGGGTCTGAACGTCGACCTCAAGTCGGTGGAAGACGGCGACGAGATGGCCGAGGCTGCGGAGTAAGTTGGACGGAGCGCTGCCTTTCGGGGCGGCGCTCCTCCCCTACCCTTTCGCGCGCACAAGAAATTCACCCTCTAGAGGGACGAAGTTATGAACGAGATGACTCCTTTCGCGAACCCGATCGCGAAGCCTGAAACATTCGATCAGATCCAGATCGGTATCGCGTCGCCCGACAAGATCCGTTCCTGGTCGTTCGGCGAGATCAAGAAGCCCGAGACGATCAACTACCGCACGTTCAAGCCCGAGCGTGACGGCCTGTTCTGTGCGCGCATCTTTGGTCCGATCAAGGACTATGAATGCTTGTGCGGCAAGTACAAGCGGATGAAGTACAAGGGCATCGTCTGCGAGAAGTGCGGTGTTGAAGTCACCGTGTCGAAGGTCCGCCGTGAGCGGATGGGCCATATCGAGCTCGCCGCCCCGGTTGCGCACATCTGGTTCCTGAAGTCGCTGCCGAGCCGCATCGGCCTGCTGCTCGACATGCAGCTGAAGCAGCTTGAGCGCGTGCTGTACTTCGAGGCCTATATCGTGATCGAGCCGGGCCTGACCCCGCTCGAGAAGTATCAGCTGCTGACCGAAGACGAACTGCTCGACGCGCAGGATCAGTATGGCGAGGACGCCTTCTCCGCCGGCATCGGCGCGGAAGCGGTTCGCATCATGCTCGAGAGCCTGGACCTCGAGGGCGAGAAGCGTGACCTTCTGGAAGAGCTGGCGACGACCAAGTCGGAGCTGAAGCCCAAGAAGATCATCAAGCGACTGAAAGTCGTCGAGAGCTTCCTGGAATCGGGCAACCGGCCCGAGTGGATGATCCTGGAGGTCGTCCCGGTCATTCCGCCGGAACTGCGCCCGCTGGTTCCGCTGGACGGCGGCCGCTTCGCGACGTCGGACCTCAACGACCTGTATCGCCGCGTCATCAACCGCAACAACCGCCTGAAGCGGCTGATGGAGCTGCGTGCGCCGGACATCATCGTCCGCAACGAAAAGCGCATGCTGCAGGAAGCCGTCGACGCGCTGTTCGACAATGGCCGTCGCGGTCGCACGATCACGGGCGCCAACAAGCGTCCGCTGAAGTCGCTGTCCGACATGCTGAAGGGCAAGCAGGGCCGCTTCCGTCAGAACCTTCTCGGCAAGCGCGTCGACTATTCGGGCCGTTCGGTGATCGTGACCGGGCCTGAGCTGAAGCTGCACCAGTGCGGCCTGCCGAAGAAGATGGCGCTCGAGCTGTTCAAGCCGTTCATCTACGCCCGCCTCGACGCCAAGGGCCTGAGCATGACGCTCAAGCAGGCGAAGAAGTGGGTCGAGAAGGAGCGCAAGGAAGTCTGGGACATTCTGGACGAGGTGATCCGCGAGCATCCCGTGATGCTGAACCGCGCGCCGACGCTCCACCGTCTTGGCATCCAGGCGTTCGAGCCGGTGCTGATCGAGGGCAAGGCAATCCAGCTTCACCCGCTGGTCTGCTCTGCGTTCAACGCCGACTTCGACGGCGACCAGATGGCCGTGCACGTTCCGCTGAGCCTCGAGGCGCAGCTGGAAGCGCGCGTGCTGATGATGTCGACCAACAACATCCTCAGCCCGGCGAACGGCAAGCCGATCATCGTGCCGTCGCAGGACATGGTGCTGGGCCTGTATTACCTGTCCATGATGAAGGAAGGCGAGCCCGGCGAGGGCATGCTAATCTCCGACATGGCAGAGGTGCACCAGGCGCTGAACGCCGGCTCCGTGACGCTTCACACGAAGATCATCAGTCGCGTTCCGCAGACGGACGAGAACGGCAAGCAGTACATGAAGCGGGTGGAAACCACGCCTGGCCGCATGCTGCTGGGCGAAACGCTGCCCAAGTCGTCCAAGGTGCCGTTCGAGACCGTCAACCGCCTCCTCACCAAGAAGGACGTGGGCGACGTGATCGACGAGGTGTATCGTCACACCGGCCAGAAGGAGACGGTCCTGTTCGCTGACGCGATCATGGCGCTGGGCTTCCGCCACGCGTTCAAGGCCGGCATCTCGTTCGGCAAGGACGACATGATCATCGCGCCCGACAAGGACGCGCTGGTCGACGAAACGCGCGAGCAGGTGAAGGACTTTGAGCAGCAGTATCAGGACGGCCTGATCACTCAGCAGGAGAAGTACAACAAGGTGATCGACGCCTGGAGCCGTTGCGGCGACCAGGTCGCGAACTCGATGATGAACGAGATCAAGGCGGTTCGCCGCTATGGTCCGGAAGACGGCGAGATGGCCGGCCGTGAGAAGCCGATCAACTCCATCTACATGATGGCCCACTCGGGTGCCCGTGGTTCGCAGGCGCAGATCAAGCAGCTCGCCGGAATGCGCGGCCTGATGGCCAAGCCGTCGGGCGAGATCATCGAAACGCCGATCATCTCGAACTTCAAGGAGGGCCTGACCGTCCTTGAATACTTCAACTCGACCCACGGCGCCCGTAAGGGCCTGGCGGACACGGCGCTCAAGACGGCGAACTCGGGCTACCTGACCCGCCGCCTGGTCGACGTCAGCCAAGACTGCGTCATCATCGAGGATGATTGCGGCACCGAGCGCGCGCTGGAGATGAAGGCGATCGTTCAGGGCGGCTCCACCATCGCGTCGCTGGGCGAGCGCATCCTGGGCCGCACCACGGCCGAGGACGTGGTCGATGCCAAGACGGGTGAGGTTGTCATCCCGACGGGCACGCTGCTGGACGAGGCGATGATCGCGCAGATCGAAAAGGTCGGCATCATCGGCATGAAGATCCGTTCGCCGCTGGTTTGCGAAAGCAAGATCGGCGTTTGCGGAAAGTGCTACGGGCGCGACCTTGCCCGCGGTACGCCGGTGAACATCGGTGAAGCTGTTGGCGTCATCGCGGCGCAGTCGATCGGTGAGCCGGGCACGCAGCTGACCATGCGTACCTTCCACATCGGTGGTGCGGCGCAGCTCAACGAGCAGTCCAACCTGGAGGCACCGGTTGACGGTACCGCCTCGTACAAGGACCTGCGCGTCATCATCGACCAGCGTGGTCGGCGCGTGGTGCTCAGCCGTTCGGGCGAGATCGTCATCACCGACATGGACGGGCGCGAGCTCTCCACCCACCGTATTCCGTACGGCGCGTATGTGATGTTCGACGACGGCCATGTGCTGACCAAGGGCGACCGCATGGCGGAATGGGATCCGTTCACCATGCCGGTGATCACGGAGAACCCGGGCACCGTCCGCTTCCAGGACCTGATCGAGGGCAAGACGCTCACCGAGCAGACCGACGAAGCGACCGGCATCGCCCAGCGCGTGGTCATCGAGTACCGCACCAGCGCCAAGTCGAAGGAGGATCTGCGTCCGCGCCTGACCCTGCTCGACGAGGGTTCGGGTGAAACCGGCCGCTACATGCTGGCATCGGGTGCGACCCTGTCGGTCGAGGACGGTGCGCAGGTGCAGGCGGGCGACGTGCTGGCACGTGTCAGCCGCGAGGCCGCCAAGACCCGCGACATCACGGGCGGTCTGCCGCGCGTGGCGGAGCTGTTCGAGGCACGCGTCCCCAAGGAGTCGGCGATCATCGCCAAGGTCTCCGGCCGGGTCGTGTTCGGCAAGGACTACAAGGCCAAGCGCAAGATCGGGATCCAGCCCGAGGACGGCGGCGAGGTCGTGGAGTATCTGGTGCCGAAGTCGAAGGTGATCGACGTTCAGGAAGGCGACTACGTCAAGCGTGGCGACAACCTGATCGGCGGCAGCCCCGATCCGCACGACATCCTGGAAACCATGGGCATCGAGCCGCTCGCCGAGTACCTCGTGTCCGAGATCCAGGAAGTCTATCGACTGCAGGGCGTGAAGATCAACGACAAGCACATCGAGGTGATCGTTCGCCAGATGCTGCAAAAGGTTGAAATCACCGACGGCGGCGACACCACGCTTCTGAAGGGCGAACAGCTCGACCGTGAGGAGATGGACGCGGTCAACGCGAAGCTCGAGGCAGGCCAGGCGCGTGCGCAGGGCAAGCCGATCCTGCTCGGCATCACCAAGGCGTCGCTGCAGACCCGC
The DNA here is from genome assembly GCF_014199305.1 of Sphingomonas aerophila. GTDB lineage: Bacteria > Pseudomonadota > Alphaproteobacteria > Sphingomonadales > Sphingomonadaceae > Sphingomonas > Sphingomonas aerophila. The sequence goes on along the minus strand of NZ_JACIJK010000009.1, from coordinate 126,308 downwards.
AGCTTCATCTCGGCGGCGTCGTTCCAGGAGACCACCCGCGTCCTCACGGAGGCTGCGGTCCAAGGCAAGCAGGACACGCTCATGGGCCTGAAGGAGAACGTGATCGTGGGCCGCCTGATCCCGGCGGGCACGGGTGCGGGCATGAACCGCCTGCGCGTTGCGGCCTCCTCCGCCGATGCGGCCATCCGCGCTTCGCAGCGCCGGATGGAAGCGGCCCTGGTCGCTCCCGCTACTGCTGCCGAGCAGCGCGAGGCAGAGCTTGCCCGCACCGTTCGCGACGACGTGGGCACGGGCAGCGATCCGCTGGCAGATGTGGTGACGTCGGGCACCGGCAGGGACGAGGATGCGGGCGAGTATCTCGACCGCAGCCAGGACGAGGGCGAGTTCCTCGGCCGCGAGTAATCTGCGGCCCTAAAAGACTGAACAACAGCCGCCGTCCGGGTTCGCCCGGGCGGCGGTTGTCGTTTGGGAGTAGAGCAATCCAGGTTATCGTCTGTCCAGATCCGGGGCGTGGGCACGGATAGCGACAGGGCGGCGGACGTTCAGGTCCCCGCCGCGTCACCCGCGGCATCACCATTCCAGTCGAAGGATGTCGCATGGCCATCAAGTTTGCCGGAACGATCAACGCGATCAATCGCGGGCTCGACAGCACAAAGCCTGACAGGGGCGCTAACCTGATCGAGGATTGGGAGGCAGCACTTGCCGAAACCGACGTCGCTGGTGCCAAGGGCATTCTCCGCGACCTTACTGCCCTGCGCAAGCAGCTCGAAAAGGGCGAACCTGACGCGGATCGCATTCACGCGCTACTCCACCGCCTTGGCGCCGCGACCACCAAGATCGCCGACAAGGCAGACAAGAACGGCGACAAGCTTCGCGACCTGGGCCAGGCGCTGACCGAGGCGGGCGAAGAAGATCATGATGAAGAGCATGACGAAGAGGCCGCCGCTGCCCCGAAGCGTGGCCGCAAGAAGAGCTGATCACCGATCCTGGTAACACGAACGCCGCCCGGAGCGATCCGGGCGGCGTTTGCGCTTATCGGGCTATGGGAGGCTCGCCCGTTCGTCGAAGGAGCAGGCGGCGGGTCAGGCCTCCCCCGCCGCCACCGCTTCCTCGATCGGCTTGGGCGGCGCGCTGGTGTGGGTCCGCGCAATCGCCTCGATCTGGCCATTCTGGATGCGCAATTCGTTGAAGGCCGCGGGAGTGGCGCGCGTGCGCTTTGAAAGCGTTCCCGCCCCGATCATGCGCACGGTCCGACCGGACCGCTCCACCGGCACGTCAAAGGGATCGTGGACATGGCCCGACAGCACGGCATGAGCGCCCGCTTCGGCAAGGGCATTCAGGGCGATATCGCCGTGACGCGTTCTTGCCGTGCCGCGCGTCCCGCCCTCTATCAGCGGATGATGGGCGGCAACCAGAATGACGTCGCCCTTGGGCGCTTGGTCGATCAGGGCCAGCGCGCGACGCAGCGAGCCTGAGCTGACCCGTCCCTTTGACCAGTTCCAGCGCCATTGTGCCCGAGCGGTCGTCTTGAGCGGCACCACGGTGATGCCCGGCAGGTCGAGCGGGTGCTCGATCATCTTCTCAACTGCGGCATAGCGCGTGTAGGGCGCAAGCAAGCGGCGGATCGGGTCCCAGTAATAGGGAATATCGTGGTTGCCGACCTCCAGCGTGACCGGCACGTTCAGCGAGCGGAGCCAGTCGCCGCCACGCTGGAACTCCTGGGTGGTCGCCCGCATGGTGAGGTCCCCTGTCATGATCACCGCGTCGGGCCGCTCGGTGGCGACCAGTCCGGTGAACCAGGCGATGGCGTCGGGATCTTCCGCCCCGAAGTGAACGTCACTGACGTGAAACAATCGGATCATGGGGCGCTCAATGCACGAAGCGGCAAAAGCGTCCAACCGATCCGTGTTTCAGTAATCCTTGGACACGCGGACGTTGGCGCTTTGGCGCCCAAGCGTGGAGATGCTGGACAGGAGCGACAGCCAGCGGGTCACCTGAAACTCGACCTGTGTGGCCGAATATCCCTGACCATCGGTCACGATCTCAGCATAAAAGCGGCGAGTGACGTATTTGCCCGCGGCGATCGCGGTGCCCTGCCCCGTTTGCGGGTCGGCGGGAAGGATGCGAAGGCGATCGAGCCCCGCCGCCCGCCGTACCGCGTTGATCGGGTTGAGGCCGTTGCCGCCATTTTGCAGCGCCGCCACCGCCGCTGCGAGCTGAAGCGCTTCGGGGGCGGACAGGTTGGTGATGGAGGTGCCGAACAGCAGCCGGGACAGCAACTCGTCCTGGGGAAGCGCGGGTGTGCTGGTGAAGCTGATCTCTGGCTTCAGCGCATTGCCGGTCACGCGGATGCTGGCGTTGAGGCCGGTGGAGGTCGCGTCCGCCTCGATATCCAGCGCCGGATTGGCGGGCACCTCCCCGCCGAAGCGGATCACGCCGCGTTCCAGCTCGAACTCGCGGCCGGCGAACTCATAGTCGCCGCGGATCAGGTCGGCCCGACCGGTGATGGCCGGGTTTTCGGGCTGGCCGCCGATCTGGAGGTCGGCCGACCATTCGCTCGACAGGCCAAGGCCGCTGACCCGGAGGCCATCGCGGGCGCGGGCGCGAATGGCGAGCTGCCACGGGGTCACTGGGACATCGTCCTCATCCCCGTTTCCTTCGGGCAGGTTAATCTCCCGCACGTTCAATCGTGGCGCTGCGCTGGCGGCTGCGGCTTGGCCGAGGCGGTAGCGGCTGCGGTTGAGGACCACATCGCCCGAAATGGTGCCGCCTACCCCGGTGGAGCGGAACGACAGCGGCCCGGTCACGGTCGCGGCGATGTCGTCGCGTGCGATCATGGCGGCGTGGTCGGCGTCGAGCCGGATGTCGAGGCCGATCCCGTTCTGGGCGGCGAAGTCGAAGCGGCCCGTGCCCGTCACCCGCCCGCCCTTGCCCGCCGCCGCCGCAAAGCGGTCGATCTGGAGGCGCGACCCGGCAAATCGGCCGCTCGCCTGGATACCGGTCAGCACGGTGCCGGTGGTGGCGCTTTCGATGCGGGCGCCGTTGGCCTGGACCTGCCCGCGGATCACCGGCTGGTCGAGTGTGCCGCCCGCGTCGGCCGCGACCTGAACCGGGCCGGAGAGGTCGAACAGCTCGACCCCGGTCAGTCGCCATAAGGTGTCCGCGGGGCCTGCATAACGAAGCTGCGCGATCAATGGCGCGCGGGAAATCCGGCTGGCGAGGTCGCCGGTCCCAAGCGGGGTCGCGAGCGCCTGCACCCGCCCGATCACCTGCCCGCCCGATCCCATAACGGCGCGGATACCGAGCCGGTCGGCGGTAAGCACGCCCGCAAGGCCAACGTCGATCGGCTTGGACGACAGTACCAGCCCGGCGCGGGCGAGACCGCGGATCTGCATGTCGACGCGTCCGGTCGGCGCCGCGCCGGCTTGCGACCCGAGGGCGAGATGCCCCGACGCGGTGCCCGAAAGGCCAAGACCCGGATAACCAATGTCGAGAATGGCGAGCGGCATCCGCGTCAGCCCTGCGTCGATGCTGGTTTGGCTGCCAAAGCGCCCGCCCACCGTCGCCTCCCCGCCGGCGAAACTCAACCGCGTGGGCGCAAGCCGCCAGCCAGCGCCGTCCCGCGTCAGCGTCGCCGGCTCCAGCAAGCGAAGCGGGCGCCGATCCAGCGTACCCTGGGCAAGCACCGAATAGCTGTCTGCCCGGACCTGCGTCACGGTTTGAATGTCAAAGGCCCGCCCGCGCGAACCCGCGACCGAGGCGCGCACCTCTCCCACTCCGTCCACCAGATGCGCGGTGCCGGCGAAACGGGCGAGGCTCAAGGAACCTCGGCGCAGTCCCTGCCCGTTCGCCGTTGCGTCGATGTCCGTTCCGGCCGGGTCCAGCCGCATGACCAGATCGAGATGCCCGCGCCGCAGGGTCCAGCCCGCCGCCCGCGCGCCGCGCGCATCGAGATGTGCCTCTATCCGCTGCACATCGCCGTCGGGGCGGAAGCCGATCGTGCCGCCGAGCCCGCCACCCGCGACCGTCAGGCTGCCGCCGAAGCCGCCAGTCACGATGGCCAGCGATCCGCTGGCGCGCGTGCCCGCCACCGTGAGGTCGTCCACGTTGATCCGCGCCTGCCCGCCGGGGGGCAGCAGGATGGCGCCCGTCCCGGTGAACGGCCCCAGGCGTGAGGTGCCGGCGGCCCGGAACGCGAACCCCTGTGGCGTTGGATCGAGGTGCGCCGCAACGTCGCGGAGGCCCAGCGCCGCGTTCGGCCGCGCGAAACGGAGGTCAAGCCGGGGGTGGTCGATCTGGCCGTCCAGCACCAGCGTGACGGGACCATAGGTGGTCTGGGTCCCGCCGCCCTCGAAGTGGAACGTGCCGTCGCGGCGCCGATAACCGTTGCCCGTCAGCCGGATCGAGGGTGCGGTCAGCACCAGGCCACGGAACCACAAAATGCCATCCGGCGTCCGCTCCAGCCCCGTGGTGATGCGCGGCAGTCCGCCGGCAAGGCCGCGAAAAAAGGCGTTGTCGAGCCGCAGCATCTGCGCGCTGCCCTGCCCGACAATGCGCGTGCCGTGCCCGCCCGGCCCGGGTACGACCCGCAGCGTGGATTTCACGTCGACCACGCCCAGCCCCGGTATGACATAGCGGCCGAGCGCGCCCGCGACGCCGACCTGGTAAACGCCCGTGCGCAGGTCCAGCACCAGCGTGATCTGGCCAGACAGCTTGTCGGAACGGACACGAATGCCGTACCCGGTCAGCAGCGTAGAGGTGACCCGCAGTTGCCCCTCTGCGATCAGGTTGCGCAGGATGCCGCCCGCAACATCGCCCACTCCCGTTACGCGGGCCGCGCGGAAGCGGATGGGGACGATTACCGGCGCGGGGCTGAAGCGCCCCTGCCCCGCGGCATGGGCGTCCTCGAACCCGGTCTGGTCGAAGGCGAAGCGCTCTGCATCCAGGCGATAGTCGAAGCGGGCGGTGCGGAACGGGCCGTCGATCACCGCGCGCAGTTCGATGGTGCGGCCCGTCATGTTCGGGAACAGCGCTGGCGGCTGGAGCAGCCGCGCTCGCACGCGCACTGCATCGAAATCGCTGCTGGAAAGGTCGATCACGCCGGTCGCGGTCGCGGCCAGGGCGCGGCTGCGTAGAGCCAGCACGCCATCGATGCGGCGGTTGGCGAAGGTCGCGCTGCCGCTGACCAGCACGCGTGGGGTTGTCAGCCGCAGTAATTTGCCACGCAGGAATGGGGCCGGCGTTATCGTGCCGCCGAGCGTGTAGCGGCCGGACTCCACCCCCAGCCGCAGGTCCGCAACCGGCCTTCCTGCGATGCTGGCGGCCGCCGTGCCCTGCCAGCGCGTCCAGCGGCCGTCGCCCGCAACGGTGAGCGTGACCGGGCCGTGATTGCCCGCCATCCGCGCCAGCACGCCCCCGGCCCGGCCAGTCGCATCCACGTCGATGTCGAAACGGTCGCGATCTGGCGCGGCGTCAATCCTGAGACGCAGGCGGTCGCTGCCCGCCACCAGCGCGGACAGCTCCACCAGCGCCCGGCCGGCGTGGATATCGGCCCGCCCGGCGAGCCGCCCCTGCCGCGGCGCGCCGAGCACGCCCCGCGCGATATCCAGCCGCCCCACGGAGAGCGCACCGATGTGGATATCGAAATCGGGCAGTACCGGCCCGCGCCGCCCGGTCGGCCGGGCGCGTGGCACCTTCACGAAGGTCGCGCGGGGGATGGCAAGCCGTTCTATCTCCAGCCGGTTCGACAGCCAGGCGAGCGGACGCCAGTCGAGCGCGACGTCCGGCGCCTGGAACACCAGCCCTTGCGGATCATAAACGCGCAGGTTCGTCAGCCGGGTGTTGCTGTACAGAGACCCGTCGATCCGGCCGACGCTGAAGCGAAGGCCATTGGCGAGCCGCACCTCCCCGATCCGGTCGGCCACGAACCGGTGCCCGATCGAGGTGTCGACGAGCGCCAGCACGGCCCCTGCCAATGCAATTAGCGCCAGCAGCGCAATCAACAGCCAGCGCAGCGCTTTCTTCAAAACGCCTGTCCCAGGGACACATACACGGCCACCCGCGCGTCGCCCCGCTGCGGGTTGATCGGCGTGCCGACATCGACGCGGATCGGGCCGAAATTGCTGTAGTAGCGCACGCCCAGCCCCGTGCCGAAGCGCATGCCGGTGAAGTCGGGCAGCGCGGCGGTGTAGATATTGCCGGCATCCAGGAAGGGCACCAGGCCGAAATTGCCGAACGCCCTAACCCGCGCCTCGATCGAGAATTCAGCCAGGCTGCGGCCGCCGATCGGATCGTTGTTGGGGTCACGCGGCCCGATCGACTGAAAGCCATAGCCTCGCACGGACGCGCCGCCGCCCGCGTAGAAGCGACGTGACGGCGCCACCTGGTCACGGGGAGCGCCAACGATCGTCCCCAGCCGCGTTCGCGCCGCCAGCACCACGCGGTCGGTCACCGACCGGTATATGCTCGCATCGAACTGGGTGCGGGTGTAGCCAAAGGCTGTTCCCTGCAACGACAGCTCGGGCGACAGGCGCCCGCCGACCCGGAAACCGCGCGTCGGGTTCAGCAGGTCGTCAGATCCGTCATAGGTCAGGCTGGTCGGCGCGGCGGCGATGAGAAAGGTGCGTTGCCGGGGCTGGCCGGTGGACACGATCACATCCCGCTCGTCAGAGGCAAGCAGTTCTGCCCCCAGCGACCAGGTCCAGGCTTTCTGGAAGAAGATGTTGGTCTGCCGCTCCAGGCTGCCCGACAGCGAAAAGGTATTCGCCTCATAGGCGTCACGCTCGACATGGGCGGCGGCGATCTGGCCGGTCAGCACGCGATCGCGGCCGTGGAAGTTGTTACGCCGGAACACCGCCGCGCCAAGCTGTTCGCGCGTGCCGAGCACACCACGCAGGGTCAACGCCCCTTCGGGTGGGAACAGGTTGCGGTGGGTCCAGCTTGCCTCCGCCCGCGCGCCCTCGCCGGTGCCATAGCCAAGTTCGCCTGCAACGGTGCGCGGCGGGGCGGGATCGAGCCGGACGCCGATGTCGACGGTGCCGGGGGTTTGACCCTCGACCGGCTTCACCTCCGCCTGGGAGACGAGGCCGGTCTGGATCAGTGCGCGGCGCAGGTCGTCGATGGTATTTTGGTCGAACCGCTGGCCCGGCGTGAAGCGGGCGATGTCGGCGACATGGGCTGCGTCGAATACCCGGTTGCCCGGCAGGGCGATTACCTGCCCGAACCGCTGCGCCTGCCCCGGCGCGACCGGCAGGTCGAGCGTAGCTGTACGAGTGGCGTGGTCGACGACGACCTCTGGCTCGCCCACCTTGGCGAAGGGGAACCCCTCCCGACCGATCTGTTCACGCAGGCGCGCCTGCCCTGCGACGACCGTGTCGGCGTTGAGCGGATCGCCCGGCTTCACTCCGAACGCCCTTGTCAGCTCGTCCGCCTTGGCCCCTGCCTGCGCCACGCCGCCGAGGGTGACGCCGGCCAGTCGATACTGGTTGCCCGGTTCCGCCGCGAGCACCACCTGCGGCTTGGTCCCGGGTTCTACGCGCGTCGTGACCCGCGCATCATAATAGCCCTCCGCTCGCAGCAGGCTGACCAGCAGTTCGGCATCTTCCTTCGCACGGCGGTCGAGCTGTGCCGCGTTCGCTACCTCCCCGTCGTTCGCGTCGAGAGTCGATGCCGCCGCAAAGCGCTGATGAAGCAGTGCATCGCCGACGCCGTCGATCCCCTCGATACGCCAGCCATAGCGGGTCTCCGCCGCAGCGTCGGTGGTCTGCCCTGTTGCGGTGTCGGTATTGGTCGGGAGGGTCGGCCAGTCGACGCCGATACCGGACAAGGGCGCCAGTGCCGCGCCGGGATCCGGCATCGCCGCATCGGGAACTGGTTGCGGTGGCGCGGGGACCTGAGCCGGACTCACAGCCGGGACGCTCTGCGCGCGGACCGCCGGAGCAGCAAGGAGAACAAGCGCGGTCGCCGCCGGCGACAGCCGCGCAACGCGGATTACCATGCCCCGCCTGTAGATAGCGGAAGCGCGCCGAACAATGGCGCGCAGCGTTGTGATGCGGGCGTTAGTGGACGGTCCCCACCGCTTCGTCGCAACCCAGCAGAATGATCAACCGCTCGATCTGCCGCCACCGACAGAAGCGCAAGTGATTGCCGATGTCGCGCGACTTGTTGGCAAGAGCTGCGGCCTCGAACTCCGCATCGGTGCCGTGGCGGGCGATCAGGTCGGCGGCATCGGCCACCGCGGCGGAGTCGGACAGGTAGAGCTGCATTGTGCCCGACAGGTCGCACGAACCGTGCCACCGTTGCAGAGGCTACGGCAGGCCGGGGATCACAAAGGTAAACACGCGAAAAGCGGGGCATACGGAACCGTGCCAGCCGTCCCAGCACGGCACGGCTGGCGTCCCGGGGCGGGACGTGGCACTGGCCGTTCATGGCTGCTTCCCCCAATCCCGCCGCAGGTGGTGCCTTTATCGCGCTTGGTGCCATGGGGGGCGCGGCGATCGGCGTGGCGACCGGACAGACAAGTGCCGGCCTGCTGGTCGGACTGGGCCTGGGCATCGTCCTGGCCATTGTGATCTGGTTGCGTACGCGAGGCTGAAGGCTGGTCCGGGGCCATACCGCTCCGTCTGCTTCGCGGGGTAAGCGCCTAGCCGGGACGACCACCTGATGCCGCTCCGCCGCGCGCCGTCACACACGCGCCCTGCGGCATATTGAAGGCAGCCCGGAAGCAGGATCGGACGCCGACGTCGCGCTCGGGCAGCATCCGTGCAATTCGCCAATGGTCATGGTCAGCCCGGTTCCGGGCGACCGGCAGTGGTCAAGCCAAGCGTCCCACCGGTGAACATGCCCGGATTACTCAAAGGCTGAGCGGGCAGCGCGCTCCGTCGCTATTGGCCGATCGAGATACTCGTCACGACCACGGGTCGCCGGCCGAGTTCGTGCCCGAGCCGACCGACCCGGCAAGGGCCGCTCCAGCGCTGAAGCGCTTGAACAGTAGGGTTCCGCCTATCGCCGCCTAGCCCGGCCGGCGCATCAGCCAGACGACGCGTCCGATCACCTCGATCGGCAGGGACGGCACCGGGTCTGCGGTCGGGTTGTCGCTGGTCGCGACCAGGCCGCCCGCTTCGCGCCGCACGCGCTTGACCATGATCGCTTCGTCAATGCGGATCACGTAAACTGCACCGGTCGCGTCCGGGCGCCGATCCGCTTCGTTCACCACCAATTGGTCGCCATCAAGGATGCCCGGCGCCATCGAGTCTCCCCGGACGCCGATCACGCTGGCAAGGCCGTGACGAAGCCCCAGCGAGCGGGCGAGCACGGCGTCCACGGTGCCGACGCCGACCACCACCTCATCCTCCACCAGCGACCCTGGTCCCGCGGACGCGGCGACGCTCAGCACCGGCAGCCGTAACGCGGCATCGCGGACGCTCGCCCCCAGCCGCACCTCATCAACTCCCAGATGCTGGGCCAGCAGCTTGCGGTCGCGCGCGTCGAGGACCCGCGGGCTGCCGCGCGTCACATATTGGCCAAGATAGGACGAATTTCGCCCGAGCATGCCCGACAACGCCGCCAGGCTTTCGCCCCGACGCCGCGCCTCGGCCAAAAGCACCTCGCGTGGATCATTCATCATTCGTCTCCGCCGTCGAGGAAAATTTCCCTCGACTTGTTGGACGAGTCGTTCCTACTGGAACAGATCGGGAACGACAAGGCGAGTCGCGTTATGTCACTGGTCAGGGAGATTGAAGGATGCCTGCTCCGAACGGGGCTGAAGGAGACGCGGTTCGGCCGGGTCGCCGTGAACGACCCGCGGCTGGTCCGCGACCTGAGGCGTGGGCGAAAGCCGGGACCGGGCACCGTGGCGCGGGTACGCGAAACCATTGCGAGGCTCGACTCGTGATCGCAACCCCCGTTCGTGGCCGTGACGCAGAAGCGCGGCTGGCCCGCGCGCTGCACTCGTCCGCCCACGCGGCCGGACTGGCGATCGAGCTGGCCGACGTGCGCGCGCGGCCATGGGCGAGCGCGACGTTTGTGGGCATCCAGGTCTCGCTCGTCGTGTCGTCGCCCCGGTCACCGACGCTCGGCCGGTGGTTGTCCGACCTGCCGCTGGCGGAGTTGCCGATGCGGGATCACCTGCTTGCCAGCCTTGCGCTGGACAGGATCGAGGATGACGGGACCGTCGTTCTGACGACCATCACGGCGCTGGTCATCGAGAACTGAGCTACCCTGCCGGGGTGGACATCCGGGTCACCGCGCGCGAAGCGCTGACACAACATACAGGAGAGTTTGCATGGCGGGCATGGGCCGCTTCAGCTGGGAAGATCCGTTCCTTCTCGATGATCAGCTGACCGACGACGAGCGCATGGTTCGCGATACCGCGCGCGCTTATTGCGACGACAAGCTGGCGCCGCGCATCACTGACGCGTTCGCGCACGAACATACCGACCCCGAGATCTTTCGCGAGATGGGCGGGCTCGGCCTGCTCGGCCCGACGGTGCCGGAGGAATATGGCGGCGTCGGCGCGTCCTATGTCGCTTATGGCCTGGTCGCGCGCGAGGTGGAGCGGATCGATTCCGGGTACCGGTCGATGATGAGCGTCCAGAGCTCGCTCGTCATGTATCCGATCCTTGCCTATGGGTCGGAGACACAGAAGCGCCGTTTCCTGCCCAAGCTAGCGACGGGCGAGTGGATCGGCTGTTTCGGCCTGACCGAACCGGATGCGGGCTCCGACCCTGGTGGCATGATGACCCGGGCGCGCAAGACGGACGGCGGCTATGTGCTGTCGGGGTCCAAGACCTGGATCTCCAACTCGCCTATCGCCGATGTATTCGTGATCTGGGCCAAGTCGGACGCTCATGAGGGGAAGATCCGGGGCTTCGTGCTGGAGCGGGGGGCCAAGGGGCTGGAGACGCCCAAGATCGAGGGCAAGCTGTCGCTGCGCGCGTCGATCACCGGCATGGTGATGATGGACGAGGTCGAGGTCGGTGAGGACGCACTGCTACCCGACGTCGAGGGTCTGAAGGGTCCGTTCGGCTGCCTGAATCGCGCGCGCTATGGCATCAGCTGGGGCGCGATGGGTGCGGCGGAGTTCTGCCTCCATGCGGCGCGGCAATATGGGCTGGACCGCAAGCAGTTCGGCACGCCGCTCGCCGGGCGGCAGCTATATCAGAAGAAGCTCGCCGACATGGAAACCGAGATCGCGCTGGGGTTGCAGGCGAGCCTGCGCGTCGGGCGATTGATGGACGAAGGCCGCTTCGCGCCCGAGATGGTATCGCTGATCAAGCGCAACAATGTCGGCAAGGCGCTCGACATCGCCCGGGTCGCGCGTGACATGCACGGCGGCAACGGCATCTCTGGCGAATATGGCGTGATGCGCCACCTGATGAACCTGGAGACGGTCAATACCTATGAGGGCGCGCATGACGTCCACGCGCTGATCCTCGGCCGCGCAATCACTGGGCTGAGCGCGTTCTGAGGCGACACGGCTAGAGGTTGGCGACGAACCAGACCACAAACGCCGCCACCCCGGCCAGCGCGAGCGCGAGCAACAGGCGCACGGCGGGCGTATCGCGGGGCGCTGCATCGGTCGGCCAAGGCAGCGTGAGGGCGCGAAGCGGGGCGACAAAGGCGGCGGTCGCCCCCGCGACGCGTAGCCAATCCAGCATCACCCACCGGCGTGCCATCGCGATCGATTGCGCGTCGGTGATCCGGTCCTTGGGCGACCCGATGCCATGGTAGTGGAGGTCCGCGTTCATCGGCCAGAACGCGACCACTGTCAGGACCAGCAGCGCAAGGATACCGACCGAGGGCAGGCAGAGCAGCCATCGATACCGCCACGGCGTCCGCCAGCCGGTAACCAGCGCGCCAAAGCCGGCCAATAGCATCAGGGCGGAGAACGGGACAAAGAACAGCCCGGTGTCGACCGGCCAGGCCCTGCCATAAGGCATCATCGCCAGTGAGGCTGGCGGGTGAGCGCTCCACGCGCCGGCGAGGACAAGCAGATCAAACAGCTTCGCGCCGAGCAAGGGACCGCCGACCAGCACGGCGAGCCACAGGAAACCACGACACAGACGTTCCCTGCTCATCCCCTGCCCCTTGTCTCGCTCCATCTTGTCCATGCTGGCTCGAAGTCGCCGGCGCAGCAATCCTGGCGGCGGACCGCCGGGTTTGGCCGAACGGAGCCTATTCGACAGACCTGGGTTACTGCCCGCAACCGCGACCAGCGCTAACAGAAGCCGGGGCGGGCGTTTGGAGAGTGACAGCACATGACCGACGAACCCAAGCCACCGATGCCGGAACAGCAGCAGCCGATGCCCGGCAGCAGCGCAGCGATGGACCCCCAGCCCGATTATGGCGAGGACAGCTATAAAGGGTCGGGCAAGCTGGAGGGAAAGAAGGCAGTCATCACTGGCGGCGACAGCGGCATCGGTCGCGCGGTCGCGCTGGCATTTGCCCGTGAAGGCGCGGACGTGCTCATCTCCTACCTCAACGAGGAAGAGGACGCGCAGGAAACCCGGCGGCTGATCGAGAGCGCCGGCCGGCAGGCGGTGCTGGTGCCCGGCGACATCCAGTCGGCCGAGCATTGCCGCAGCATCGTCGCCAAGGCGGTGGAGGCGTTCGGCCGGGTCGACATCCTGGTCAACAACGCCGCGCACCAGGCGACGTTCGAGGACTTTACCGAGATCCCGGACGAGGAGTGGGAGGAAACCTTCCGCACCAACATCCATGCCATGTTCTTCATCACCAAGGCGGCGGTCCCGCACATGGCGGAAGGGTCGGCGATCATCAACACGACGTCCGTCAATGCCGACAGTCCGACCCCGCAACTACTAGCCTATGCGACCACCAAGGGTGCGATCCAGAACTTCACCGGCGGTCTTGCGCAGTTGCTGGCCAAGAAGGGTATCCGGGTGAACTGCGTCGCACCGGGGCCGATCTGGACGCCGCTGATCCCGTCCACCATGCCGCCCGAAAAGGTGAAGAGCTTCGGCGAGGAGACACCGATCGGTCGACCAGGGCAGCCAAAGGAGCTGGCGCCTGCATATGTGATGCTTGCCAGTTCGGAGGCGAGCTACATCTCCGGCGCGACGATTGCGGTGACCGGCGGCAAACCGATCATCTGACGGCCGGGCGGCGCTTCGGCTTCTGGAGCGCCGCCCCTCCGCCTCACTTTGCGTTCGGCACCAGCGCCTGGCGGATCGGTTCGACCCAGCGATCCTTGTCGATGTCGTACAGGATAAAGTCGCTGTCGAACTGCCAATAGGCCCAGGGGAAGCCATGCGCTTCCGCCTCGCGCCGGACGGTCGCCGTGTAGCGGGCGCGGGCTTCCATCGGCGTGCCGCTTTTCTCGTACGCGCCGAATTCGCCCATCAGCACGGGGCGGTCGTTCGCCTTCGACCAGGCGCCGACCTTGTCATAGTCAGCCTTGATCCGCGCTTCGTCGGCGGCCGTGAACGGGATGTTCTTCAGCCCGGCCATTTCGGGCGTCCAGGGCGCGCCCTGATGGGTGAAGCGGAAGGGTTCATAGGAGTGGAAGGTGACCAGGATGTTCCGGTCCTCCCTGGGCAGTTCGAGCCCGGGCAGTTCCTCCAGGTTGTTCCAGCGCGTCGGGCCGATCACCAGCGTGCGATTGGGGTTGGTAGCGCGCACGACGGGGATGAGCTTTGCCAGCATCGCGTTCCAGCGCGCGGCATCTAGCGGCGCATGCGGTTCGTTGAGCAGTTCAAACAACACGGTGTCGGGCGCGTCGCGGTAACGCTCGCCGATCTGCGTCCAGAAGGCGATGAGCTTGGGCTCGCATGCGTCCGGTGCTTCCGAGCAGAGGTTGAAGTCATGCTCGTCCAGGATGACGCCCAGGCCCGCCGCAGTGGCCTGCTTCACCACGCCGTCGAGCGTCGCGAGCCATTTGGGGTCAAGGCGGTTCTGCGCGTCCATGTGCTTGAAGGATTGCAGCACGACCCGGACGAAGTCGAAGCCGCCCTGCTTTATGATGCCGAAGTGGCGCGCCTTGAACCGGGCCTTGGCGGGATCGCTCCAAAGGAGATCATAGCCGATGATGTTGACCCCGCGTTTCAGGCGTGCGGCGGTCTGCCAGGCGGGGCCGGCACCGGCGGTGGACGCTGCCGCCGCCTGCGGAGACTCGCCCGACATGGCCGGCTGCGCGATTGCGGGCGTGGCGAGGACCAGGGCCGAACCCAGAAGGAAGTGAGCAAACCGCACGGCTGATCCTTTTCGACAAACGGGTGACAAGACGTTGCTAGCTGATCGGTTCGCTTCTGTCCCGTCGCACCGGCAGCGGAGCGGGGTCGTGGCGACAGAGGCGCCGGTCCCTATCTACCCGTTCGGAGCAGAATGGAGTTTCCCATGAGCGAGTTTACCGCTGATGCCGCCGTGCCGACGCCCAATGCCAGCCGCTATATCCAGCAGCTTTGCAAGCATTGGTCACATAACCTGCACGTATCGTTCACTGCCGAGGAAGGCACGATCACCTTTCCCAAGAATGCGCGGGGGGCGGATTATCCAGGTGACGCCGTCGTGACACTGACGGCGCAGGACTCCGTGCTGGACGTTCGGGTGAGCGCATCGGCGCCCGAGCAGCTCGAGAACCTGAAGGGCGTGGTCGCGAGCCACCTCGACCGCTTCGCGTTTCGAGAGGCTCCGCTCACCTTTGACTGGCGTTGAGGGGCCTCACCGGGCGTCGATGCCACCAAGCGAGGCTCGGTGCGTTGACGAGAAAAGCCATGCTGCGGAGAAAGCCATGACAGATCCGAATGCCACGACGACGCCCGCCCCCGACAATTTTGGCGACCTGCCGATGCAGCCGACCGGTTCAGGCGTGGCCGACCTGGAGATCGCCTATGAGCAGATGAAGCTTGCCGAGGGCGACGAGGAAGGGTCGACGGGGTTGGAAGCCACGGCCCCCGCGGCGGCCATCGACGCGGCCGATGTGCCGACCGAGGGCGGCGAGGACAAGGTGGAGAGCGCGGCTCACCCGAGTTGATCGCGCTTGCGGTCGCAAGCGCCCTGCCCAGCGGCGCCAGCCTGCGATAAGGCCGGGGGATGACGGTTCCGAATACTCCCCTTGCCGGCTTCAAGGTCGTTGAGCTTGCGCGCATCCTAGCTGGCCCGTGGGCGGGCCAATTGCTCGCCGACCTGGGCGCGGAGGTGGTCAAGGTGGAGAGCCCGGCTGGGGACGACACCCGCACCTGGGGGCCGCCGTTCGTCCCAAACCCGGACGGCAGCCGCGACGCCGCTTACTTCCATGCCTGCAATCGCGGCAAGCGGTCGGTGGTGGCCGACTTCACCACCGCCCAAGGTCAGGAGTCCGTGCGGGCGCTGGCCGCCGATGCCGATGTCCTGATCGAGAATTTCAAGGTTGGCGGGCTCGCGAAATACGGGCTCGACTATCCCACGCTGTCCGCGATCAACCAGCGGCTGGTGTATTGCTCGATCACCGGCTTTGGGCAGGACGGGCCTTATGCGGCGCGGCCCGGCTACGATTTCATCATTCAGGGCATGGGCGGGATCATGAGCCTGACCGGGGAGCCGGACGGCGCGCCGCAGAAAATCGGCGTCGCCTTTGCCGACATCATGACCGGGCTGTACGCCGCCAACGCGATCCAGGCGGCGCTGCTGATGCGGGAGCGGACGGGCCGGGGCCAACATATCGATTGTGCGCTTCTCGACACCATGACGGGGGTGCTCGCCAACCAGGCGACCAATTATCTGGTCGGCGGCGTCGACCCGCATCGCGTCGGCAACGCGCACATGAACGTGTCACCCTATGCCGTATTCCCGACCAGCGATGGCTGGTTCATCCTGGCGGTCGGCAATGACGGGCAGTTCCGCCGGTTTTGCGAGGTCATGGACCTTCCGATCGCAGAGGACCCGCGGTTCCTCTCCAACGCCGGACGGCTGGAACATCAGCCTGCGTTGTTCGCGCTGATCGAGGACGCGACCCGCCGGGCCCCTCGGGACACGCTGCTTGCCCGACTGGAGGCCGCGAACGTCCCGGCTGGGCCGATCAACACCGTTTCACAGGCGCTGGCCGACCCGCAGGTACGTGCGCGCGGCATGCAGATCGACGTCGAGCGGGAGGATGGGCTGACCCTGCCTGCCCTTCGTTCGCCGATCCGCTTCTCCGATGCCGAGCTCGCGGTCGGGCGCGCGGCCCCGTTGCTACCGCGCGCCGAGCAGGGCTAGGCAGGCGATGTGACCCGCTTCACCGTCAACAACCAACCGGTCGAGTACCGGCTCGATCCGCAGACACCGCTGTTGTGGGCGCTGCGCGACGCGTCCAACCTGACCGGGACCAAATATGGCTGCGGCACGGGCCAGTGCGGCGCGTGCACGGTGGACGTCGACGGCCAGGCGCGCCGGTCCTGCCAGGTCGCGATCGGCACGATCGAGGGCAGCTATGTCACCACGATCGAGGGGCTGTCGCGTGAGCGCAACCACCCGGTCCAGCTCGCCTTTCTGGCCGAGAATGTCGTCCAGTGCGGTTTCTGCATACCCGGTTTCGTGATGGCGGCCGCCGCCTTGCTGCGCCGGAACCCCGATCCCAGCGAGCAGGTTATCCGGGATACCCTGACCAACCTGTGCCGATGCGGCGTCTACCCGCGGGTGGTGGAGGCCGTGCAGCGCGCAGGACGTGCCATGCGGGGAGAGGAACTGATCCCGGCCGGTCCGCGCCCTGGCATCGAACCCGCAGATTCGGCGCGACTGGTGCCGGCCTTTGCTCCACCGTCCCGGCCATAAAGCTTTCTGGTCGCTGACGACCGGGTTCAGCATTGCATCAGCCCGACTCGGCCATACCCTGAACATCATAGGGGCCGGCTCGTGCGCCGGCGATCGGAAGGATGTTCGATGCAAAAGGCATTGCTGGCTCTGCTCGTGACGGCAGGCGCATGGCTGCCGGGCGTGGCAAGCGCGCAGGACGCGCCGGAGCGCTGGCGCGGCGGCGCTCGCGGTCAGGCGCAGGCTGCCCCGCGGTTCAATGGCGCGGGTGCCAACGGCAATTACCAACGTGGCAATTGGCAAGGGCGGCAGGAGGCTCGTGCACCCGCAGAGCGCCCCGCTCCGCCCCAGCCGCAGGTTCAGCCACAGCGCCAGCCGGACGGGCAGGATCGCCCCTTCGTGCGCGGCGGTGGTGGCCAGCGAACCGATTGGAACCGCGACGCTGGCCAACGACCGGACTGGAACCGGGCGGAACGAGGCGGCTGGGGCGGCGACCGTCGGCCTGGGGCACCCGGTAACGACGCGCGGCCAGCAGAAGCGCAGCGTCCTGTTTTCCAGCGTCCGGATGGCCAGCGCGATTGGCGCAACGGCAACCGGCAGCAGTTCAACGGGCAGCGCCCAGATGGACAGCGGTTCGACGGGCAGCGCTTTAACGGGCAGCGCCCCGACGGACAGCGGTTCGACGGCCAGCGGTTTAACGGCGAGCGGTTTAACGGGCAGCGGTTTAACGGCCAGCGCCCCGATGGACAGCGCTTTGGTGGGCAGGGCTTCAACGGCCAGCGCGACTGGCGCGGGGGTGATCGCAACCGTCCGTCCGCCGGTTGGCAGCGCGACCGCGCAGACTGGAACGACCAGGGCCGCAACGATCGCCGTTTCAGCGATCGCGCAAACTGGAACCGTGGCTGGCGCGATGACAACCGGTACGACTGGAATCGTTATCGGTTTTCCAATCGCAACGCGTTCCACCTGCCGCGCTACTATGCGCCGTCGAACTGGGACTATGGCTATCGCCGCTACGGCGTTGGCGTCCGGCTGAACACGATCCTGTTCTCACAGAACTACTGGATCGACGATCCGTGGGATTATCGCCTGCCAGAGGCTTATGACCCGTATCGCTGGGTTCGCTACTACAACGACGCGCTGCTGGTGGATGTGCGCTATGGCGAGGTTGTTGACGTCGTCTACGACATCTTCTGGTGATTGGTCGGAGCGTCGTGCCGGGTGATCCCGGCGCGACGCCCTGCGGCTTGCCTTTCGCGCTGGCGCTTGCAACATCCGGCCGATGTTCGGCTTCGGCAAAAAGCAACCTACCTACGCCTCCCCTGCCCGCGGGGAGATCGGCGCCAGCGTCGCCGCCCGGCTTCAGGCCGATCCGCGGATGCAGCAGGTGGAGCTTGCCCAGGCGCAGATCTTTTATGGCGTGGATTACCTGCCGCCGGATCAATGCGACCTCCTGATCGGCATGATCGACCAGTACCGCCGCCCCTCTACCCTGTTGTCAAACAAGGGAGGGCCCGGCTTTCGCACCTCCGAAAGCTGCGACATGGATCGACATTCGCCGATGGTGAAGCCGATCGACAACGGCCTTGCCGACCTGCTTGGCATCGACCCCGCCCATGGCGAGACAATGCAGGGCCAGCGCTATGCGCCCGGGCAGCAGTTCAAGGCGCACCATGATTACTTCCACGAAGCGGAGGACTACTGGCCCGCGATGAAGGCCGGCGGCGGCCAGCGCACCTGGACCGCGATGATCTACCTGAACGATGTGCCGGAGGGCGGCGCGACCTGGTTCCCCTCCGCCGGCATCAAGGTGGCACCGCGCCGGGGCATGTTGCTCGCCTGGAACAACATGAAGCTGGACGGCAGCCCGAACGAATGGACCATCCATGAAGGGATGCCGGTCGTCGAGGGCGTGAAGTACATCGTTACCAAATGGTTTAGAGTGGGGCGCTGGTCGGGCGCGTCCTGACGCCGCTCAGCGAGGGCGGCGCAGGCGGACCAGGGCATAGCCGGTGAACAGGGACACGATCAGGGCGATGCCGAACCCGATCAGGGCACCCCATCGCCCGCCGACCGGACCGGCGACCAGCCCGCCCAGCACAAGCCCGACGATCGGCAGAATTACCAGCAGCAAGCATCCGATCGCGATCATCAACGCCTACTCCGGATTGGCAACATCGCGACAACCTCGCGACCCTCAATCGTCGTCGTCGATTGGGGCCCGCGCCCAGCTTGCGTAACAGGTCGGCCCGGCGGTGTAGATCGTAGCCAGGACGAAGGCGAGTTTCATAATCGTCGAGCGCAAGGCGTCGGCCGTCCAGCCCTGGACCAAAGACAGCCCGACGATCGTCCACAATCCAATCACAGCCACGGCGGCCAGCGCTGAAAACGCGGCCAGGAACGCGCGGGCGCGCAACGCCCGGTCGAACTCGTCCACGCGCTCCGGCCCCCCCCAAGGTTTGACCGGCCCCAGGATGGGCATCAGGTTCGCCAGGCCAAAGCCGAGCAGGAGCATGGCGTATCCCCACCAAAGGTTCGGCTGACCCAGGTCGACCAGGAAGCCGGCGACCGTCAGGACGAGCACGACGACGGAGAGCCAGCGCATCGAGCGCCGGCGCGGGTGCCCAGCTGCGAAGGACGGAATGCCCGTCCAGGCCACGCTATCGTCGAGACGCTCCAATATGCCCTTGCGGGCGCTGCGATGGCTCATGGCTGTTCTCCCGCGCGACGCAGTGCGTCGGTGATGGATGGGAAGGGTTGAAGCGAGAATACCAGTTCGACCTGTACGCCGAATACGCTCGCGATCTTGAGCGCCAGTTCCAGGCTGGGCTTGTAGTCACCCCGTTCGAGGTAGCCGATCGTCTGCGGGTTCACATCGACTGCCTCCGCCAGGTCCTTGCGGCTGAGCCCGCGGTCGTGACGGAGCAGGGCGATCCGGTTGAACATAGCGGGATGCTACCACAATGTTGTGTAAACACAACGGTTCGTTTGCGCCATTAATGGTCCAGGTCTTTTTTCTCGCCATTGCAGGCCTGCCGACCCTTCTGATCTGATCCAGTATGATAGCGCGACGACTGCGGTGGCGACGACGTGCAAGCCCCTGTCCGGCAACGTCATCCCATGCGATAGCGCGACGGCAATGTATCACCCGAACACCTCGTCCTGCCCGACCCCTCCCATTACCTCTTGCCGTGCCCAGGTGATTTCGGGTGCCGCGTTTTACCCTCGCCCCTTCATCTCGTCGGCGATTGCGCGATGAGCCATGTTCTCGGCATCGAACGGTCGATCCTGGGCCAGCCATGGCGTTGGCGACGGCTTGCCGCGGACGGGCGCACTGGAGACCTGTCGGGCGACACGGGCGGGGATGACCTGCTGACCCAGTTGCTGCTCGCGCGCGGCGCGACACGGGAGTTGCTGGAGCAGCATCGCTCGCCGTCGATACGCGGTTTCATGCCCGACCCATCTGTGTTCCGCGACATGGACCGCGCAGCCGCACGCCTGGCCGACGCGGTTGAGCGTCGCGAGTCCGTGGCGGTATTCGGCGATTACGACGTCGACGGGGCGACCTCGGCGGCGCTGCTGACCTTGGTATTGCGCGACCTGGGTGTCGAGCCGCGTGTCTATATCCCCGATCGGCTGACGGAGGGCTATGGCCCGTCCGGCCCCGCCATGGTCCGGCTGGCGCAGCAGGGCGCGTCGCTGATCGTGACGGTGGACTGCGGGGCGCAGGCATTTGACGCGCTGCTCGCCGCGCGTGACGCCGGCGTCGAAGTGTTGGTGGTCGACCACCATCAATGCGCCGCCACCCTGCCCCATGCCCATGCGGTGGTGAACCCCAATCGCCTCGACGAGGATGAGGGCAAGGCACATGGGCACCTCGCCGCGGTCGGGGTTTGCTTTCTGCTCGCCGCCGCGCTGGTGCGAACCTTGCGCGCGCGTGGCTATTTCGCCGGGCGCGCGGAGCCGCGGCTGCTCGACCTGCTGGACCTCGTTGCGCTGGGCACGGTGGCCGACGTTGCCCAGCTGCGCGGGCTCAACCGCGCCTTCGTGGCGCAGGGGATCAAGGTCATGGCCGGCCGCCGAAACATTGGGCTGTCGGCTCTGATTGACGCATCGCGGCTGACCAAGGCCGTGAGCGCGAGCGACCTGGGCTTCGCACTCGGCCCTCGCATCAATGCTGGCGGGCGGGTCGGGCGAGCGGACCTGGGCGTGCGGCTGCTGACCACGCAGGACCCGGCCGAGGCGCGCGCGATCGCCGCAGAGCTCGACCGCCTCAATGAAGAACGCCGCGCGATCGAAGCAGGCGTCCAGCAGGCGGCGGAGGCCCTGCCCGCCTCGGCGCGCGTGGTGGTGGTCGCCGGCCATGGCTGGCACCCCGGCGTGATTGGCATTGTCGCCGGGCGGCTGAAGGAAAAGCTCGGCCGGCCCGCCATCGTGATCGCATTGGACGACAATGGCCTGGGCAAGGGATCGGGCCGGTCGATCCCCGGCGTGGACCTCGGCTCGGCCGTGCTGGCGGCCAAGGAACATGGACTGCTGGTCGCGGGCGGCGGTCACGCGATGGCAGCGGGCCTGACCGTAGCGGCAGACCGTGTTGGCGAACTGGCGGCGTTCCTTGAAGACCGCCTCGCCGAGGTGGTCGACCGATCACGGGCAGATCGGGCATTGTTGGTCGATGCCGTGCTGGCGACGGGCGGGGTGTCCCCGGCCCTGGTCGAGCAGCTTGAGGCGGGCGGCCCTTATGGAACGGGCTGGCCCGCGCCCCGTGTAGCGGCCGGGCCAGTGCGAGTGATTCGGGCCGACGTGGTCGGCAACGGCCATGTCCGATGCGTGGTGGCCGGCGATGATGGCCGCAGCCTGAAGGCGATGGCGTTTCGATCGGCAGACACCGCCCTTGGCGCCGCGCTGCTGGGCGCGCCGCCGCACCGGCGCCTGTGGCTCGCCGGGCGGGCAAAGCTCGACGACTGGGCACAGCGCCCGGCGGCGGAATTGCATGTCGATGATGCAGCCTGGGCGGAGTGAACGCTTTCTGCGCGACCCGCTTGACCCCTGCGCCATGCCCGGCTAGTTCCGCCCCCGCTACGGCCCCTTCGTCTAGCGGTTAGGACGCGGCCCTTTCACGGCTGAAACACGGGTTCGATTCCCGTAGGGGTCACCAGCATCGAGAAGCTTTCTTTTCTCTGCTGGTGATAGCGGCTTTTGCGCCCAATCCGATCTACTCGTCTCCAGAGCCCGTCCGCCTGCAGCGTACCTCGTTTTTGCCGAAATTGTGACGACCGACCCTGACAACATTCGCCACACAGCGCGTGATGGTCCGAAGATCTTCGTCCGGACCAGACCAATCTGGCGCGCTTTAACGTTCGGGCCCGTGCGATATAGCGCGAGTCATGCCGAGCCTCTCACAAGAAGCCTCTTCTCGCTGGGAGCGTCTTGCCCTCGGCGGTCTCGCGGCCGTGACCCTTACCGCCTATTTCTTCTGCTCGGCGATCAGTTCGTCTTGGGGGCTTTGGGTCTTCCTGCTGTGTTGGGCTGCCGTTCTGGCGGTGAGGCCGAGTCTGATACTGGAGCATTTCCAGGGCTGGCTCATCTGGCTCTTGCCAGCTTTATGCATGCTATCAACCGCCTGGTCGCGCTGGCAGTCGCTGACGTTCAAGCAGGCGACCGAGTATATCGTGTTCACGCTGGCGGTGATGACGATGGCGAAGGTTGTGGGGCGTCGTTCAACCCTTCTCGCAGTGGTCGCCGCACTGGTCGTGGTCGTCGGCATCAGCCTGGCTACAGGTACCGGGGGTCGCTTGTTTTCCTCCCCTGGCACCATCGCCCTGAGAGGCATTTACGCGAGCAAGAACTTCCTGGTGTTCAATTGCGCTGTCCTTTCGGTCAGCGCACTGGTCGGGGCGCTGGACAAAGGATTTCCGCCCCTCGCGCGGCTCTTCTGCATTGGCGCTATCTTTCTGGGCATCGTTGTCGGGTACATGGGCCATTCGCTGGGCGGCATGGTGGCGATGGTCATCGCGATGATGTTCGTGCTGGTGACCGCGCTCGGTTCCAAACTGACGATGTCACTAAGGTTTAGCCTGGTAGCACTGCTGTTGGCGACCATAACGGTCATCGTGGTCGGCTTCCTTGTCATTCCGCCAGATCTGCTTGGAGAAGCGCTGCGCTCTGTAGGCAAGTCCTCGGATCTGACCGGCAGGACGATCTTGTGGGCTCAAGCGCGGCTTGAAATGGAGCAGCATCCCTGGCTCGGCATCGGCTTTGCCGCGTATTGGCATCCCGAGTTCTACGACGCGCTTGGACTTTACAGGGCGCTTGGGATCGATGCCATGACGGGGTTCCACTTCCACAACCTGTTCTACGAAAGCGCCGTCGAGCTAGGATATGTAGGCGTTCTCGTGATGGCGATTACGTTGTTGACTATCACCGGAAAGGGCCTTGCCCGCTTCGTCACCGACCCGTCCATCAGTTCAAGTTTTACGCTCGGTGTCATGACGCTACTTCTCTCGCGCGTTTACCTGGAAGTGGATTTCCTGTCGCCATTCAGCGAGGGGACGTTCCTGGTCACGCTCTGTTATGCTTTCTTAAAGCCGGATCGTGTAGCCCTAGGCTCTCGCGCAAAGCCGTCTTTCAGGACTGACGACCTCCTAAAGTTTCGCGATGACGAGATGCGAGAAGAGACAGCAACTTCGAGGTGATCAGGTATGGGACGGGGCGGGGCTTCACGGGTCACTCGAGCTACCAAAGGTGTTTTGCTCTCGCTGGTTTGGCGGATGAAGGGCGTCAAGGTGCGCGATCGAGTAATCTGCGATGGCTTGAGCCCAAGCATCGGCACTGCAGGTCTGCTTGAGCTTGGATCCAGAACATCATTTCGAGGCAAAAGGCGCCGCACTCGTCTTGGTGCCGCCGATGGCGCGACACTACGTATCGGCGACAGGTGCTTCATCAACAGCGGTACCGTTATTGAAGCATCGTCCAGGATCGAGATCGGATCACGCACCAAGATCGGTGACGAGGTTCTGATCCTCGATTCCAACTATCATGAAGTCAGCGAGGGTGCCGGCGTCAAATCCGCTCCTATCGCAATTGGGCGCAACGTCTGGATCGGCAATAGAGCGATCATCCTACCTGGCGTCAGCGTCGGCGATCACAGTGTGATTGCAGCAGGTTCGGTTGTGACGCGTGACGTCCCCGCACGGGCAGTCGTCGCCGGCAATCCGGCCCGGGTGGTACGCGACGTTGCATGCTCCGACACTTACGTTCGACCATAAACCGCTGTTCGGCGGACCTTTTTAGCCCTAAACAGTTCAACCCGGCGCCAACGGGCTTCGTTGGAGCAACCTCTAAGGTATTTTGAAGCGAGCACGATGGCTGCGCACTCCGGAGTGGACATGAGGGGTAAAGCTTCAGAAGCGCGGATCGACTTCTTGGACAAATTGCGCGGCCTGGCGGCGGCTCTCGTGTTCGTCCAGCATGCAGCCGATCACATTATCCTGGAGTCATCAGGAGCGTACCTCCGCCCGTTGTTCGTCGAGGCTTTCGATGCTGGCCGGTTCGGGGTCGCCCTGTTTTTTATCATCAGCGGGTATGTCGTCCCTTTCTCGATCAAGGGGCCGCTGGCGATCAGGTCTTTCGTGATTGGCCGGGTGTTTCGCCTATATCCCGCCTATTGGCTGTCCATCTTCGCGGCGCTCGCGGTATTCTATATCTTCAAGGGTTTCGTACTTCCCTGGAAGCAGGTGGTCGTCAACATGACCATGCTGGAAGCGCTATTTGGCGTTCCGTTTGTGCTTGGGCCGTACTGGACCCTCATTATCGAGATCGCCTTCTACGTCTTTGCAGCGTTGCTCTACAAAGTCGGGCGGCTGCACTCTCAGGCCGTCGCTTTCCTTCTTGTGGCGGCTTTTGCGGGCGGAAGCATCCTGCTCACGATGGGGTCGATCCTCACAGGCCATTACCTGCGGGCGAACCTTGCCCTGAACTTGTCGCTGATGTTTCTGGGGCTGGTACTGCGGCTCGAGGACGAAAAGGGAGCCGCTGGCAAGAAGAGATACGAGCTCGGTGGCCTCACCCTGGTGTTTGGTGCAATCATCTTCTCGGCCCTTCTGGGCGGAGACCGGGCTGGTCCGCTATTCACGACGACGTCGTTCACCTCCGGTTATGTTCTGGCCGTTTTATGCTTCCTGGCGTCGCGAGCGCATGTGTTCAGGTTGCCGCAGTGGTTGGCGTGGCTCGGGACGATCAGCTATTCGGTCTATCTATTCCACGAGGTGGTTCTGAGCGCGGCTGATCCCGTCTTGTCCCGCACGTCTTCCGGCGCGAGCCACCTGCTGATCGTGGTCGTGTGTGCTGTGCTTGCGGTCGCGGTCTCAACCCTGGTTTATCACCTGGTCGAGAAGCCGAACATTCGGCGAGGTCGTGCAATCGTGTCGTGGATCAGGTCACGGCCGGATGCCGGACCATCCAGGGGCGCCTCTCCTTCATCGAAGGATGGGCCGGTGAATGTCACCGGCCCACCGAACAATTAGTTGCTGTCCGAATTGTCGTTGTCGTCAACGGCGATGATCACGCCGCCAGCAACGATGGCGGCCGCCAGAATGGCCGCGATCAGGCCCCCACCAGCCAGTCGCTCCTTGCCGGCCGGCGCAGATGCGCGGACAGACTTGGCGACCGACAACGATGCGGCGGGGTTCGCCGGGGCAGCTGCCGCGACCGTCGGACTTGCAATCAGGGCGGCACCCGCAAGCGCGGCTGCGATGGTCTTGACCATAAGTATCTCCGTTCCGTGGTTTGTTGTGGGCCAGGCCTGTGTCGGCGCGGCGAGATCAATAACGCACTTGTGGCGGGTAGGTGCCTTGGGCGGGCGCGAACAAAACCACGCTCGACCTGAAGTGCTCGTTTATTAACAGACAGCTCTTCTGCCAGACACGGGCAGATCGGCTGGTGATTTAGCCAAGGCCCGATTGTTGGGTTGCACTCACACCCCCGTCACGTTCAAGAACGCGGCTTCAGGCGCGATGTCGCTCGAGGGGACTTTCATGATGCGCGTATTGATCTTGGCAGGGCTTTTGATCCCGGCCAGCCTGACGGCGGCGTCCGCCGCGACCCAAGCTCCTTCCGCTGCGGTCCGTGCCGCCGTTGCCGATGCGCAGCGCACGCCGGCCAATCGCCAGCGCGACCGCTATCGCCACCCTGCCGAAACGCTGGCGTTCTTTGGGGTTCGGCCGGAGCAGACGGTGGTGGAGTTCCAGCCGAGCGGCGGCTGGTATACCGAAATCCTGGCGCCCATGCTGAGCGCCAAGGGCCATTATGTCGGGCTGGTCGCCGGCGGCCAACGGGCACAGGACAGCTTTTCCCGGCTGCTCGCAGCTGGGGGCGAACGCTACCGGGGTGCCAGGATGGCGACGCTGGATCCAGCCACCGGTTCGTCCACCGTGCCTGACGGTTCGGCCGACGTGGTGCTCACCTTCCGCAACGTTCACAACCTGATCATGGGCGGCGGCAACAACGCCGCAAATAGCTTCCGCGCCTTTGCCCGCATGCTGAAACCAGGCGGGACGCTGGGCGTGGTGGACCATCGATTGCCCGAGGAGATGAGCGCGGACGCCGAGCGCGAGAGCGGCTATGTTAAGCGTTCCACCATCATCCGGCTTGCCCAGGATGCCGGGTTCCGACTTGCGGCCGAAAGCAAGGTGAATGCGAACCCCCGCGACACTCACCAATGGCCCAAAGGAGTCTGGACCCTGCCACCCTCACTCCAGTTGGGCGACACCGACCGGGCCAAATATCTGGCGATCGGGGAAAGCGATCGCCTGACCCTGCGCTTCGTCAAATCCGCACGCTGATCATTCGTCTCAAGGACCTGTTTTGATGCGCCTGTCCGCCTTGCTGCTGCTTGCCTCCGTCACGGCCGGCCCTGCCCTTGCCGAACTCCACCGCTTCAGCGCGCTTACTCTCGCGCCATCAGGGCGGGAGATGGCCGACGTGGAGAACGGCACGGGCACGCATTCAGTGATCGTGGTCCGGTCTGCGCGCGATGGCCGCATCGTCCGGCAGATCGACCCCTGCGCGACGTGCAGCTATTCGGGGCTGACCTACTCGCCCGGTGGCGATCGCATCGCGTTCGTCGCTCGTGACCGTACTAAGGGCACCGCGACGCTGATGGTCGCGACCGGAGGCACGGCAACAACGGTGGCGACTGTATCCGGCCTCGCATCCACACCGCGCTTCTCGCCGGATGGGAAGCGGATTGCGGCGCTGGTCACGTTGGGCGCTACCAAGGAAACGGGCGCCGCGCAGGCAGGCGCGCGTCAGGTTGGCGAGATTGGCGAGCAGAATGACGAGCAGCGCCTCGCCGTCTTTCCGATCGACGGCACCGCCGCCGCGACCGTGACGCCAGTGTCGCCGGCCGGTCGCTTCATCTACGAATATGACTGGACGCCGGACGGGTCCGCGTTTGTGGTTACATCCGCGCTGGGCAATGGCGATGCGAACTGGTGGATTGCCACGCTGGACCGCGTCGATGCCGCGACCGGGGCGGTCACCTCGATCGCGAAGCCGGGCACCCAGATCAACATGCCCCGCGTCTCCCCGGACGGCCGAACCGTTGCCTTTATCGGAGGGTTGATGAGCGATTTCGGCTCGATCGGCGGCGATGTCTGGACGGTGCCGGTCGAAGGCGGCACGCCGACCAACATCACCCAGGGACAGCCGGTGACATTCACGTCGCTGGCCTGGACCCGCGGTGGCCTGCGCGCGGCGACGATCCAGAACGACAAGATGGGGGCCATGGCGATCGTTCCGGGGCAATCGCCCCGCCCCTTGTTTGCCCGTCCGGTCAGCCTGGCCGCGGGTGATGGCCGGATCGCCTGGGACGACAAGGGCGCCACCCTGGCGACGATCGTCCAGGATTTCACCCACGCCCCCGCCATCTTCTCCGGTCGCGCGACAGCACCACGCCAGGTAACGAAGGACAACAATGCGGCACCGGCCGCGGTGAACGCCCGCAGCGTCACGTGGCGGAACGAAGGCTATACCGTGCAGGGCTGGCTGCTGTCGCCGCTCGGCGCGGATCCGGTGAAGAAGGCGCCGATGATCGTCAACGTCCATGGCGGGCCTGCCGCGGCAAGCAGCCCACGCTTTTTCGAGAAGGGGCTGGCGAGCGCCCTGCCCGATGCCGGCTATTACGTGTTCCTGCCCAACCCGCGCGGGTCCTATGGCCAGGGCGAGGCCTTCACGGCCGCGAACAAGCGCGATTTCGGCAAGGGTGACTTGCGCGACATCCTTGCCGGCGTCGACGCGGTGGAGAAGGTGGCACCCATCGACGACACGCGCCTTGGACTGACGGGTTGCTCCTATGGCGGCTTTATGGCGATGTGGGCGAATACCCAGACCAATCGCTTCAAGGCCATTGTCGCGGGTGCGGGCCTGTCCAACTGGGTCAGCTATTACGGGACCAACGGCATCAACGAATGGATGCTGCCGTTCTTTGGAAAGTCGGTCTACGACGACTACAAGGTCTATGAGGATGCCTCGGCCGTGTATCACGTCGGCACCGCCCGGACCCCAACCTTCATCTATGTCGGCGAGCGTGACATCGAGGTTCCGCCGACCCAGTCGGTCGAATGGTGGCAGGCGCTGAAGAGCCGAAACGTGCCCGTCAGCCTGGTCATCTACCCCGATGCCGGCCATTGCGTGCCCACCGCGGCGGCTGACGTGTCCAAGCGGCAGCTGGCCTGGTTTGGCAAGTACCTGGCGCCCGCTACCGCCAATCGATGAACCGTGCAGGCGGTGGGCGTTCGTGCCCCCGCCCATGTTCATGATCTAACATTAGATCAGAGTTAACGCCTGCTGGTGTTTATGGCGGGCATGATACGCCGACCGACGATCCTGCGGCTTAGCCTCGATTTCGCGGGCTACTTCGCCGCTGCGTCCGCTGCCGTCGCGGCGACCAGGCTTAACGGCGGCGTGGCCCTGATCTGGCTGGCATCAGCCCTGCTGCTGGGGCGCCTGGGAACCGCCCCACGTCGTCACTGGCCCGCCATCCTGGTAACCTGTGCCCTTGCCAGCGCACTCGCGACCAGCATGTTCGGGGTCGGTCCGATCGCAGCCCCAGCCCTCGCGCTGGTGAACATTGGCGAGGCTGCGCTGACGGCATGGCTGCTGCGACGCGCGCGGTCCACGGATCCATTCCAGTCTCTTGATTGGCTGGTCCGGTTTGTCGGGGCGGCCGGCTTGCTGGCCCCTTTCCTGAGCGCCTTGTGCGGCGCCACGATTGTACATCTGGCGACAGGTGGCGACTGGACGAGCAATGCCTTGGGGTGGTTCGTGGGCCATTCGCTCGGCACCTTGACCTTTGCTCCCCTTGCGACATTTTTAATGCGCAATGACCTAAGCCGCTGGCGCAGCGAAGCGGGCAGTCACCATACCCGGGAAACCGTGCTGCTTCTGGGCCTGGTGTTGATCACAAGCGTTGGCGTGTTCGGCCAGAGCCGTACCCCGCTTCTTTTCCTGCCGCTGCTGCCGATGATCCTGACCACATTCCGCGTGGGGCGGTTTGGCGCCGCAGCGTCGCTGGTGCTGTTGGCCGTGATTGGGGGTGGCTGCACCGTCGCGGGCGTCGGGCCGATCGCCCTCATGCCGGGAGTGACTGGCGCGAAGCTGCAGTTTTTCCAGTTCTACCTCGCTGCGACCGTGCTCACCATCCTGCCTGTGGCGGCCGACCTTGCCCGCCGAAATCAGCTGTTCCGGGCGTTGCGCGACAGCGAGGCGCGCTATCGACTGCTGGCCGAGACCAGCACCGACATCATCCTGAACCTCGATCCCGACGGGTGCATCCGGTTCATCTCACCTTCAATCCGCCAGTTGGGCGGCTATGAGCCTTCGGAACTGATCGGACGTAACGCAGCCATCCTTGTCGCTCCCGGTTATCGGGCGGCAGTGGCTGCATCGCATGCCGCCACCCTGCGTGCCGGGGGACAGCCAGTCAGCCTGGAATATCTCGGCGTTGCCCGGACGGGCACGACCTGCTGGATCGAAACGCATGCACGCGCGATCGTCACGGATACCGGTGAGGTGGACGGGATCGTCAGCATCGTCCGCGACATCTCCGCCCGTAAGGCGCTGGAAGAAAAATTGGCAGCGGACGCCCTCACCGACCCGGTTACTGGCCTTGCCAACCGCCGTGCGTTTCTGTCGATCGTGGACCGCCAGATGGCACAGGGAGGCGCGACCGGCTGTATCGCCCTGTTCGACCTGGACCACTTCAAGCGAGTGAATGACGGGTGGGGTCACGCCGCCGGTGATCAGGTCTTGAGGACTTTTGCCGAGGTAGCGCGTCGCACCCTTCGTTCGGGGGATCATGTCGCCCGGATCGGCGGGGAGGAGTTTGCCGTGTTGCTGCCCTCGTCGAGCATCGAGCAGGCGGAGTTGGTATGTGAGCGGCTCCGTCAGGCAGTGGCCGCCACGCCCACGGCGCATGAAGGGTTCAGCATTCGGGTCACGGTGAGCGGCGGGGTTGCCCCCCTGTCGGGCAGCGGAGACGAGGCGCTGAGGGTCGCGGACATGGCGCTGTATCGCGCCAAGGCTGCGGGGCGCGATCAGCTTGCCCTGGCGGCATAGCCCGTGCCGAAGCCAGGGGCCTTTCGCAGAATTAGCGGGTCGGGAGCGGTAATGATGCTTGCGCTTGCTATCAGGCGCGGCTAGTGGCCCTCCCCACGGGCGTGTAGCTCAGTGGTAGAGCACTGTGTTGACATCGCAGGGGTCGCAAGTTCAATCCTTGCCACGCCCACCATAAAAGGCCTCGGAAGCTATCCGCTTCCGGGGCTTTTTGCTGTCTTCGGGTCAAATCCCGGTGGCGGCTTCCACCTCGAACAGGCGATCGACTTCCATGACGAGGTCGCGCAAGTGAAACGGCTTGGACAGGACACGGGCGTTTGGCATGGTCCGGCCAGCTTTCAGCGTGACGGCGGCGAACCCGGTGATGAACATCACCCGCATGTTCGGCGCGATCTCTGCCGCCCGTTGCGCCAGCTCGATGCCGTCCATCTCCGGCATCACGATGTCGGTCAGCAGCAGGTCGAACTGCTCGGCTTCGATGAGCGGGAGTGCCGCCGTGCCACGGTCCACGGCTGCGACGGCATAACCGTTACGCTCCAAGGCGCGGGTCAGATATTCGCGCATGACCTGATCGTCCTCGGCCAGCAGGATACGGTTCATCGAAAAAGCCTTGGTGATGGACGGTCAGGCTTACGCCCGTGACGGTTAATATTTCCAGTCCCACGCACGAGACTTTGCGTTGCGGCGGCGGGCGGACGCGCTTAGCGTCAGTTGATGGCGGAGCCACCCTTCGATTTCATTGGCGACCTGGTACCTGCCAGTCCGGTGGTGATCTCCGTTCCGCACGCCGGGCGGGACTACCCCCCTGCCGTAATGACGGCGCTGGCTGCCCCGCCGGCGGCGTTGGTCGGACTTGAGGATCGTTTTCTTGATGCCGTGGCCCTCGCAGCCCGAGGTTCTGAGGCGATGCTCATCCAGCGCGCGCCGCGTGCCTGGATCGACCTGAACCGAGGCGAGGACGAACGCGACCCGCGCGTCGACGAGGGTGCGCCCCGTGTGTCGCGCCATAACGAAAGTGCAAAGGTCCGCAGCGGCCTTGGACTGGTGCCGCGTCGGGCCGGCTCGGCGGGTGAGATTTGGAGCCGGCGTTTCACGGATGCCGAGATCACGTCGCGGATCGCTGTCTCACATCGCCCATATCACGACGCCCTTGCTGCCCTGCTGATTGCTGCACGCCGACGCTGGGGGATCGCGGTGCTGCTCGACCTGCATTCCATGCCCCCGCTCGGTCCCAATGCAGCCCGGATCGTGATCGGCGACCTGTTCGGCCGCGCAGCATCAGGCCAGTTCGTCGCCCGCCTGCAGGCGGAAGCCGCGCGGGCCAGGATCAGAACAGCGCTGAATGCCCCTTATGCGGGCGGCCACGTCCTGAGACGCCACGGAGCCCCGTCCGAGGGCATTCATGCGATCCAGATCGAACTCGACCGCGGCCTTTACCTCGACCCGGCACTTGATCGACCAGGGCCGGGGGTGGCCGACACCGCCGATCTCGTGCGTCGAATGGCCGCGGCGCTGGCCGACGAGGCCATGTCCGGCAGCTTTCCCGTCGCAGCCGAATAAAAAAGCCACCCCGTGCATGATGCACGAGGTGGCCGAGGTTCAGGGAGGAGACACGTCGAAGACGTGTCGTACGACCTCGCGAAAGGGGGGGAACACGAAGCCGTACAGTCCATAAATGGATAGCCGGCCTTTTGGTTCAAGGGGACGCGATCAAAAACCGCGCCCCGGCTAATCTCACCCCACAAGCACGGGGGCAGGCGCCTTGCCCTGCTGGGCCTGCCTGCCGAAAATATCCCGCATCAGGGCGAGGGAGAACAGGTGTGCGTGAAGCAGCGGCAGCATGCCCGACTTCATCATCTTGCGAAGCTGGTCGCCACGCAGGTCGTTCAGCTTTTCTTCGTTGATCATCTGGAAACCGCGATACACGAAGGGCTGCTCCGCACCTTCCGGCTGGATCGACATTTCGCCCTCCATCAGCAGGTCGAGCTCGCGAATCTCGCTCATGAACTGCTGCGTACGCAGCCCCGCCTGCTCGAACGATTCGGCAAAGGCGAGGATGTTACGGGTGACTTCGCTCGGCTGGCCATTTTCGAACAGCGCCTCGCCATCCTCGAACGGACCGATGGCTGGCGAGGTCGGGTCGAAGCAGAGCGACAACTCCTGCGCGTCCGGATGCAGCCGGGCGAGCATATACGGATAACGCCGGACGTAAGCTGGCACGTAGAAGTTCTGGTCGATCAGCTTTCCAGCATCGTCCATGAACACGTTGACGCCTTCGTTCAGGCCCATCAGCGCGAGCGGAACCGCTTCGTCACCGGCCGAGAACACGATCGGCATGTAGCGCTGAACAAGGGCGAATTCGTCCGTGGTGATGGGAACGGCATGCTGCCCGACCAGGAACGGTGCAGTTTCCTGCGAACGCACCCGGTAGTTGCCGTGCTGATCACTCGAAAGTGGCTCAAGGCCGTTATAGAACAGGGGAAGCTGCTGCGGCGCGCTGGCCATGAAGGGACACTCCGTCGATCTGATAAACTGGTGGCGACGCCGCCGAACCGGATGCGGGGTCTATGGCGTGGCGCTACGGGGCGCAAGCGTCACGAGCTTGCCGGGGTTCAGCAACCCCGACGGATCAAGCGCGCCCTTGATCGCCCGCAGGGTCGCCATGCGGGCAGGCGATGACAGCCGCTCCAGTTCGGCAACCTTCATCTGACCGATGCCATGTTCGGCCGAAATCGTGCCACCGGCCGCGACAACAAGATCGTGGACGAAGCGGGTAATGACGGGCCCCTGCTCCGCCTGCCAGCGTTCGCGATCGACACCGGCGGGCGCGCGCACATGGAAGTGGATGTTGCCATCGCCCAAGTGACCGAAGCCGCTAGCCCTGGTTCCCGGAAAGCGAGCCTCTGCCTCGCGGGCCGCCTCTGTCATGAACCGCGGCATGGCCTCCACCGGGACGGCAATGTCGTGCTGCACGGCGGGTCCGCTCGCCCGCTCGGCATCCGACAGCGAATCACGCAAACGCCAAAATGCCTCTGCCTGGGCTTCGCTGGTGGCAATCGTGGCGTCCGTCACCTCCCCCTCCGCCAGCGCATCACCCAGCAGCCGTTCGAGAAGCGATGATGGTTCCTCATCCGCCGGGTCGCTCTCAACAGCTTCGATCAGCAGGTGCCAGGGATGCTCGCCAGCCAATGGGGGCCGGCTGTCGGGCAGATAGTTCAAGGCTGCCGCTAGTGTTTCGTACGGCAAGATTTCGAAGCTCTCGATGGCAGCGGTACGGGCTTGAAGACGCCTCAGCAGCAGGAGTGCCGCCTCCGGGCTGGACACTCCGGCCCAGGCAACGCCACGCGCGATCACGGCAGGCACGATGCGCAAGGTCGCTGCGGTGATGATGCCGAGCGTACCCTCCGCACCGATCAGCAACTGGTCGAGATTGTAACCGCGATTGTCCTTGCGCAGCGCCGCAAGCCCATTGTGAAGGGCACCATCGGCCATCACTGCCTCCACGCCGGCCACCAGCCCCCGCATCGTTCCCCAGCGGAGCACCTGCATGCCACCTGCATTGGTGGACACCAGACCGCCCACCGTGGCGCTGCCCCGCGCACCCAAGGTCAGAGGAAATCGCTGCCCCCGCTCGGCCGCAGCCGCGTGCAGGTCCGCGAGCACCACGCCGGCTTCTGCAACCGCCAGCCCGGCGGCCGGGTCGAGCGAGCGGATCTTGTTCAGTCGCCTGAGCGACAGGATCAGTGCAGAGCCATCGACCGGCGGAGTAGCGCCGCCAACCATGGAGGTGTTGCCGCCCTGGGGAACCAGGGGCACGCGCAGCCTCCCAGCCTCGCGCACGATCGCTTGCACCTGTTCCACGGTGTCGGGCTGCAACATCGCCGCCGCGTGACCGCGGAACCGCCGCCGCCAGTCGACCAGCCACGGCGCGATCAATTCCGGATCCGTGACGATGCCACCTGATCCCAGGCGCGTTCGGAGTGTTTCGATAAGCTGTTTCTGGCCGGAAGTGGGCTTGTCGGACATGAAGTGCGATTAGGCAAAGTTCATCGGCTGTTCAACGATCTGCCCTATTCCTCCGTACAGCTCATGACAGCCCGGCCCATCATTCCATCGATTCTGCTTGCGATGTTTGCGCCCCTGGCGGCTGCTCCCGCCGTGGCTGGCGGTCAGAGCTTCGCCCCTGTCCAGCTTGCACAACTCAGTATCCGTGAGCGCGTCGTGGTGCGGGTGCGGCGCATCCCTGCCACGCCGCCCAGCCTGCCAGCCCCCGCGGCGGTGCGCTGGAAGGAGAAGGGCGGCCCCCGATGCGTGGCGGTCGCGGACCTCGCCGGTGCTCTGGTGACGCAACCGGATGCGGTGGACCTGGTGATGGCCGGCGGACAGCGGCTGCGGGCCAAGCTGGATGGCGAATGCCGGCCGCTCGATTTCTATTCCGGCTTTTACCTGAAGCAGGCGAGTGACGGGATGGTCTGCTCTGATCGCGACACGATCCGGGCCCGGTCCGGCGCCACTTGTCCGATCAAGCGGTTTCGGAAGCTTGTTCCCGATAAGCCGCGGCACTGAATCTTGACATTTTATGATGTATGCGCGAGCGGCAGAACGCCGGCGCGCGAGCCTGTGCCCGCGCCCTGGAACCGGACAATCTGATGAACTTTGCCGATCTCGGCCTTTCCGACGAACTTCTCGCCGCGGTTACGGACGCCGGCTATTCCGAGCCGACACCGATCCAAGCGAGCGCGATCCCGTCTGTGCTGATGATGCGCGACATGATCGGCATTGCGCAAACCGGCACGGGCAAGACGGCCAGCTTTGTTCTGCCGATGATCGACATCCTGGCGCATGGTCGCAGCCGCGCCCGGATGCCGCGCAGCCTTATCCTGGAGCCGACGCGCGAGCTCGCGGCGCAGGTGGCCGAGAACTTCGAAAAATATGGCAAGAACCACAAGCTTTCGATGGCGTTGCTGATTGGCGGCGTATCGATGGGTGACCAGATCAAGGCGCTTGAAAAGGGCGTTGATGTCCTGATCGCGACACCAGGCCGGTTGATGGACCTGTTCGGGCGGGGGAACATCCTCCTGACCGGTTGTTCGCTGCTGGTCATCGACGAAGCGGATCGCATGCTCGACATGGGATTCATTCCCGATATCGAGGAAATCTGCACCAAGCTGCCGGCCAACCGTCAAACCCTGCTGTTCTCCGCGACAATGCCGCCGCCCATCAAAAAGCTGGCGGACAAGTTCCTGAGCAACCCCAAGACGATCGAGGTTGCGCGGCCGGCAAGCACGAACATCAACATCACTCAGGCGCTGGTTCCTGTGTCCGGCGGTGCGTACGGCAAGCGCGAAGTCTTGCGTCAGTTGCTGCGGACAGTTGAGGTGCGCAACGCGATCATCTTCTGCAACCGCAAGACAACCGTTCGCGAGCTGAACAAAAGCCTGAAGAGCCACGGCTTCCGCTCTGGTGAAATTCACGGCGACATGGAACAGCCGCAGCGTCTGGCCGAACTCGACCTGTTCAAGAGCGGCGAGATAAACATCCTCGTCGCCTCTGACGTCGCGGCACGGGGGCTGGACATCAAGGGCGTTAGTCACGTCTTTAATTTCGACGCGCCCTGGCATCCGGACGATTACGTCCATCGCATCGGCCGTACTGGCCGGGCAGGTGCCACGGGCACGGCCTACACACTCGTCACGACCGAGGACGAGGAGAACATCACCAATATCGAGAAACTGACCGGACAAACGATCAACCGTCTCGACCTGAATGCCAGCGCCGGCGCAGCCGGCGGTGACAAGGAAGAGAAGGCCACGCCAGATCGGGCGCAGGCTGGCGATCGGCGGCGTGGTGGACGTGGACGCAAGGAAGAAGCGCGTGAGCAGCCTCGGCCGAGCCGGGAAGCGGCACCAAGGGCAAGCGAACGCCCCCGTCGCGACCGTGACCGGCGGGAAGATGACGAGGCGGACTATAACGGCGGCTGGAACGGCCCGGTCCCCGAGTTCCTGCACGCGACGATCGCGATCAGCTAAGCCACGATGATCGAGTTCGTGCCGGCCGAACCGGTCAGCTTGGCCAGCCCGTGCGTCAATGTCTGCGCGATGGACCAGGCAACCGGCTGGTGCCTGGGCTGTGGTCGCACGATTTCGGAAATCAGCAACTGGAGCGCCAAGCCGCCCGAGGAGCGGCGGTCGATCCTTGCCGCGTTGCCGCCGAGAATGGCCGAGCTGAGCTCGCGCGGCTGAAGCGTCGGTTTGCCTGCCTACAGCCGCTGAAGGGTCGCGAGTTGCCGGGCCCAGGCGCGCTCTGCCTCCGCACGATTGTACACGCGGCTGTCGGGCGGGCACCAACCGTGCATCGTGCCGGCATATACCTCGATCTCCGCAGGTCGCTTGGCCGATGCGAAGGCGCTTCGCAGCGCGGTTTTGTCATTGGGGCTGCGTGCATCGTCGTTGGCGGCAATGGCGACCAGCGCCGCCGCACGCATCCGTGGCACCAGCAGGTGCGGGCTGTCGGGAGTGTCCGTGACAAGGCCCGCCGGGTGGAACGCGCCAATCGCGCGGACGCGGGTGGGATTGGCGGCGGCGGTCCGGAACGTCATCGGGCCACCCATGCAATAGCCCGTACTGCCGATCCCGCGACGCGGGTCCACCTCACGTTGCTTGTCGATCCAAGTCAGGAACGCCGCAGCATCGCGCGTCGTGGCAGCCGGGGTGAGTTCCTCCCGCCACGGGCCGATGCGCTCGCGAACAGCGGGCTGGTCGAAGGATTCGCCCGCCGCCAGAAACGGCGCCTTGGTTGAGCGGTAGAACTGATTAACGGTAAGAACCGCATAGCCGGACTGGGCGAGCCGATCGGCCATCTTTCGGAAGGCGGGACGCAGCCCCATGATGTCCGGCCAGACCAGCACGGCAGGCGAGCGGACGCCGGACGGGGCTACGAAATACGCATCGCAGTGGCCGTCGGGCGTTTCGATCACAACATCTCGGCCCGCGATGGTGCGGGCATTCGCGGGCGCCGGCAGCATCATCGCCAGCCCCACCGCCCCGGTCACGGCACCAAAATCGCGTCGCGACAGGAAGCGGTCGTTGTCGTCCGCGGTCAGCTCGTCACACATCCTGGCTCTCCCGACTCGAAGGACCGGAGGCTAGCCCGGACCGCCAGCCTTCGCCAGAGGTGCCGTGACATCAGCGGCGGAAGGGATCCTCGAACAGCGCGCGCGCCTGATCCTCCACGCTGCCCGCCACGTCGGCATCGCGCGACGCGGCGTCGCGCTCGGCACGCAGACTGGCAATCAGCGCCTCGCGGTCGCCCTCAAGCCGGGTGTCGGTCGGGCCGGCCTCGATGCCAGCAGCCTTTGCCGCCTTTGACACCGCTGCGTCGAGCTCGCGCTGCGTGGTAAGGCCGAGCGTCACCGGATCCTTGGGCGTGATGTTCGCGATGTTCCAATGCGAACGGTCGCGGATCGCGGCGATCGTGGTGCGGGTGGTGCCGATCAGATTGCCGATCGCGCCGTCCGAGATCTCCGGGTGATTGCGGATGATCCAGGCAATGCCGTCCGGCTTATCCTGCCGCTTCGACACGGGGGTGTAGCGCGGGCCCTTTGTGCGGCGGACCTGATCGGGTCCGCGGGTCATCTGGAGCCGGTAATTCGGATCCGCCTGGCCCTTGTCGATCTCTTCCTGTGTCACTTCGTGCGCGCGGACCGGGTCGCGACCGGTCAGCTTGGTCGCGGCGGTGTCGTCGGCGATCGCCTGCACTTCCAGGATGTGAAGGCCGCAGAAATCCGCGATCTGCTCAAAGGAAAGCGAGGTGTTGTCGACCAGCCAGGAGGCGGTCGCATGGGGCATGAGCGGCTGACGATTGTCTTGGGCCACGGGCGTAAAACTCCGTCACAAACAGAAAGGGCCGCCCCTCACGGAGCGGCCTCGTTGAGATCGAACCTAGGCGAACGGAGGGCTTTCGGCAAGACAGGGCCGCGGTAGAGCCCAGACGAACCGTTCCAGATGAGAACCGAGCCGATACAAAGAGGGCGAGATGCCCGTTCGGCGGCCCGCCACCCCCGCCTCTGCCGAGCACGGCAGGGCTTACTCGACCAGCAGCACGATCTTGCCGACATGGTCGCCCGCCTCCATCCGAGCATGGGCTGCGGCCGCCTCGCCCAAGGGATAGGTGCGGTCGATAACCGGGCGCAACCGCCCCGCCTCCACATGCGGCCAGACGGTGCGGTGCAGTTCGTCCGCGACCAACGACTTGAACGCAGCGTCGCGCGGGCGCAGCGTTGATCCGGTCAGGGTCAGCCGGCGGCGCATGATGTCGAACAGCGGCACGGTAGCGGTCGCCCCGCCCTGCACGGCGATGGACACGTGGCGTCCATCCTCGCCCAGGCATTGAAGGTTACGGGGGACGTAATCGCCACCGACCATGTCGAGGATCGCCTGCACGCCCTTCCCGCCCGTGATCTCCCGCACGCGCTCGACGAAGTCATGCGTCTTGTAGTTAATCGCATGCGCCGCACCGCCGGCCAGCGCCGCCTGGCATTTCTCGTCGGAGCCTGCGGTCACGATCGCAGTGACACCGAACAGGCTGCACAATGACGTCGCCATCGTGCCGATGCCACTGGTCCCGCCATGGATCAGCACGGTGTCCCCTTCGGTCGCATAGGCGCGCTCGAACAGGTTGGTCCAGACGGTGAACAGGGTTTCAGGGATCGCCGCCGCCTCTGCCATCGAAAGGCACGGCGGAACGGGCAGGCACTGGCCGGCCGGAGCGACCACATATTCAGCATAGCCGCCGCCGGCGACCAGGGCGCAGACGGGCTGGCCGAGCAGCTCTTCAGGCACGCCATCCCCCAACGCCGCGACGTGGCCGGCAACCTCCAGCCCCAGGATGCTCGGCGCGCCGGGAGGGGGCGCATAATTGCCCCGTCGTTGTAGAACGTCCGGCCGGTTAACGCCGGCGGCAGCGACGCGGATCAGCACCTCCTCCAAACCCGGCTGCGGCACTGGTCGCTGAACGGGCTGCAGCACCTCCGGCCCGCCAGGCGCTTCCGGATCGATCGCCGTCATGATCGTGGGGATCGAGTCCATCAGTACTCCAGGTCCGGGAAGATTGGGGAAAACATTGGAAAAGTCTGGATGGCACTTATTGACTTCCCCCCTGCCCCGGTCAACGCTGCCGGGCATGGAATTGGACGACGCCCCTCCGCGTCCGAATGACGCCCTTGTTGAGCTGGTCCGACAGGATTTGGACCGGTTCTCCGTTGCCGAGCTGGAAGCGCGCGTTGTCGCGCTGGAAGGCGAAATTGCACGGACGCGGCGCAAGATCGAGCATGCTGTTAACCACCGCGCAAGCGCCGACGCGTTATTCAGAAGATGAGGCTGCGGCCCGCCCTGCAACCCTGCCTTTCAGGCAAGGGCCCTGGGCTAAAGAAAGGGCGACGCCAGCCGCCGTTTCGGGGCGCAGTGCTTGATGCGGGGCCGCACGATCACGACATGGGTCGCAGCGGGAACGCAACCTTAGCGGCCCGACCGGAGTAATCTGAATGCCATCCTTCGCCCCCGCGCTCGAGACCACGCTGCACAAAGCGCTCGAGGCCGCGTCCAGCCGCCGGCATGAATATGCGACGCTGGAGCATCTGCTGCTGGCGCTGATCGATGATGAGCACGCATCCAAGGTGATGGCGGCGTGCAACGTCGATTCAGGCGAGCTGAAGACCACTGTCGCCCATTATCTCGATACCGAGCTCGACGCGTTGAAGGTCGACGCGGCGACCGATCCCTCGCCCACCAGCGGTTTCCAGCGCGTGGTTCAGCGCGCGATCCTGCACGTACAGTCGTCCGGCCGCGACGAGGTGACCGGCGCCAACGTGCTGGTCGCCCTGTTCTCCGAGCGCGAAAGTTACGCGGTGTACTTCCTGCAGCAGCAGGACATGAGCCGGCTGGATGCTGTCAGCTTCATCAGCCATGGTGTCGGCAAGAACGGGCAAAGCGCCCCCGAAGCCTCGACGCCCAAGGGTGCCGACGAGGACAAGCCCGCCAAGCCGAATGAAAAGAGCAAGGGCGAGAGCGCGCTCAAGCAGTTCACCGTCGACCTCAATGAAAAGGCCAAGATCGGCAAGGTCGATCCGCTGATCGGCCGGTCGGCCGAGGTGGACCGCACAATCCAGATCCTGTGCCGCCGGTCCAAGAACAATCCGCTTTATGTGGGTGACCCGGGCGTCGGCAAGACGGCGATCGCCGAGGGTCTGGCGCGCAAGATCGTCGAGGGCCAGGTGCCGGACGTGCTCAAGGAGGCCGTGATCTACAGCCTCGACATGGGCGCGCTGTTGGCGGGCACCCGGTACCGCGGCGACTTCGAGGAGCGGCTGAAGGCCGTGGTGACGGAGCTGGAAAAGCTGCCGCACGCGGTGCTGTTCATTGACGAGATCCACACGGTGATCGGTGCCGGCGCGACCAGCGGCGGCGCTATGGACGCGTCCAACTTGCTGAAGCCTGCCCTGTCCGGTGGCCAGATCCGTTGCATCGGCTCGACCACCTACAAGGAGTTCCGCAACCACTTCGAAAAGGATCGCGCGCTGCTGCGCCGGTTCCAGAAGATTGACGTGAACGAGCCGACCGTCGAGGACACGATCAAGATCCTGGCCGGCCTGCGTACCGCGTTCGAGGATCACCATCAGGTCAAGTACACGCCCGACGCGATCAAGTCGGCCGTGGAGCTTTCGGCCCGGTACATCAACGACCGCAAGCTGCCCGACAAGGCAATCGACGTGATCGACGAAGTTGGCGCGATGCAGATGCTGGTGCCCGCCGCGAAGCGGAAAAAGACGATCACGCCCAAGGAGATCGAAGCGGTGATCGCGACCATGGCGCGCATTCCACCGAAGTCGGTCAGCACCGACGACACGCTGGCGCTCGCCAGCCTTGAAACGGACCTGAAGCGTGTCGTGTTCGGGCAGAATGCCGCGATCGTAAAGCTGGCATCCGCGATCAAGCTGTCGCGTGCCGGCCTGCGGGATCCGGAAAAGCCGATCGGCAACTATCTGTTCACCGGCCCGACCGGCGTCGGCAAGACGGAAGTCGCCAAGCAGTTGTCCACGATCTTGGGCATTCCGCTGCAGCGGTTCGACATGTCCGAATATATGGAGCGTCA
Organism: Sphingomonas aerophila; assembly: GCF_014199305.1. Lineage (GTDB taxonomy): Bacteria > Pseudomonadota > Alphaproteobacteria > Sphingomonadales > Sphingomonadaceae > Sphingomonas > Sphingomonas aerophila. Next base: position 84,818 of record NZ_JACIJK010000009.1, on the reverse strand, counting down.
CTCGGTCAGCCGACTGATCGGTGCTCCTCCGGGCTATGTCGGATTCGACCAGGGCGGCTTGCTGACCGACGCGGTCGACCAGAACCCGCATTGCGTGCTGCTGCTCGATGAGATCGAGAAGGCGCATCCGGACCTGTTCAACATCCTGTTACAGGTGATGGATAACGGTCGCCTGACCGACCAGCACGGCAAGACGGTCGACTTCCGCAACGTCATCCTGATCATGACGACCAATGCGGGCGCCAGCGACATGGCACGCGAAACGCTCGGCTTCGGCAATCTCACGCGAGAGGGCGAGGACGAGCAGGCGGTGCAGAAGATGTTCACGCCGGAGTTCCGCAACCGGCTGGATGCGATCGTGCCGTTCGGCTACCTGCCGCCCGAAGTCGTCGCGCGGGTCGTGGACAAGTTCATTCTTCAGCTCGAGTTGCAGCTGGCGGATCGCAACGTCCACATCAACCTGGACGACGAGGCCAAGAAGTGGCTGACCGACAAGGGCTATGACAAGCTCTATGGCGCGCGTCCGATGGGTCGCTTGATCCAGGAAAAGATCAAGCAGCCGCTGGCCGAGGAGCTGTTGTTCGGCAAGCTGGTCCATGGTGGCGAGGTCACGGTACGGATGAAGGACGGCGCGCTGTCTTTCGCGATCGAGGCCGCCGCTCCGCGCAAGCCCAAGAAAAAGGGCGGGCCGAAGAGCGGCAAGACGGAGCCAGTCGAGGCTGAGTAAGATCCGCTCACCTTTATACGTTTGAGAAGGCAAGAATCGGCGTGGGGAGCGATCCCCGCGCCGGTTTGTCATTGTGGCGTTTACTCTGTGTTTGCTCGCGTGGTGCTAGGCACCAGCCATGGGGCGGCTGCTCGCAGTAATTATACTTTGTCTGGCCTGGGCGACGCTGTGGGCAACGCCGGCTCGCGCGCGGGCAGGCGCCGTCGGCGACCCTGCACCCGTGTGTATCGCGCGGGCGGATCCCGACTCCTCGCCCAGCGCTCTTTTGGTGAATTCCGCGCACTTCGATTGCAGCAAGGACCAGCGGAGCTTCGGGCCGGGCGACTTTGACGTACTCGCGCCAAGCCTGAAGCCGGGCGCAGGACAAACCTGGCCGGCCCACGTCCGCTTCGGCAGCGTCTGGCAGCAAAACGCAACGCTGTTCGCACTATATGACGATGGCAAGATCGCCAGGGTGCCGCTGGATGAACACGCGCTCACGCGATCCTTGTCCCTGGGCGCCATCGTTGATGTACGCCTCCCGTACCGCAGGATCGCCGTTACGCGGTTGCTATGGCGCATCCAGGGCTCGGCCAATGTGCGCGGCATCGTACTCGGCCCACATACGGCCACGGCGACCCAAGGCTGGCAGTCAGACCTGTTACTCGGTGCCTTATACGCCGGCTTCGCTGGCCTGTGCGTTGCGCTGCTCGTTTTCAATCTTGCGCTGTGGTGCGCATTACGACGCCCTTTCCAGCTTGCTTATTGTGGAATGGTGCTGGCGCTGCTGCTTTATGCCGTAACGTCTTCTGGAGCGGTCGCCTGGTGGTGGCCAAGCATCTCGAACAACGACCGCATCCGCTTCAACTATCTGGCGCTCGGCCTGTCGGCCGCCGCCGCCCTGGAGTTTGCGCGAACTTTCTTCGAGGCAGGGGTGTTCGAGGGGCGAACGGGCCGGCTGGCCCGCGTGGTCAGCATCGCGCTGATCGCATCGGCAGCCACCTTTGCGGTGTTGGCGCCTTGGCAGGCCCGGCTGCTCGATCGCGTCTATGCCCTGACCTTTGTAGCGCTGCTTGCGACCGTCGTCCCCGTCCTGATCAAGGCCTGGCGGCTGCGAAGCAGCTATCTGTGGTTGTTCGCGCTTGCGTGGGGCGCACCCATCGCTTTTTCCGGCTTGCGGGTCGCGGCCTCCATGGGGTTGATCGAGTGGAGCTTTTGGATCGACAACTCGACCGTCATGGCGATGCTGGCCGAAAGCATGTTGTCGAGCGTCGCTATCGCCTACCGCATTCACCTGCTCAGCCGGGAGCGAGACGAAGCGCGCGAGCAGGAGATTGCAGCAAGGCTGCTCGCCGATACCGACCCGCTGACCGGGCTGCTGAACCGGCGCGCCTTTCTGGCGGACGCGATCGGGCGCGCAGGCGATCAGAAGCTGATCGTGGTGGACATTGATCACTTCAAGAAGGTCAACGATGCGATCGGGCACGATGGTGGGGACGAAGTGCTCCGTATCGTTGCGCGAGTGCTGCGCACGGCTGCTGCTGGGAACGGCGTGCTGGTCGCGCGACTGGGCGGGGAGGAGTTCGCCATCCTCAGCCCGGCAGAGCAGGCGCTCGACCCGCGCGACCTCCTCGATGCACTGCGGGAGGCATCCATGCCTTTTGACCTGACCGTCACGGCAAGCCTTGGCAGTTGCACCGGGCCGATGACGCGCGAAACAGACTGGAAGAAGCTTTACAGCCTCGCAGACCGGGCCCTGTTCGCGGCGAAGACTGCCGGCCGTGACCGCGCACGCGATGCGGGCGTGCTGGCGGCCGCGGCATGATGGTTGTTTTCTCCGCGCCCGATCCGGTGTAAGGTCCCGGTCAGGGAGTGAGGCAGATGCGCAACCGACGGATCATGCTGGGACTGGCAGTGCTGGGGATGCTGGTGGCCGGCGTTGCGCGCCACCCGGTGGCCGACATTCGCCTGATCACTCATGACGTGGGCGACCCATCCCCCCGCCGCATGCAGGCCGCGGTTGACCTCGGCATGGTGGGCGTCTCCGTCCTCTACACCTGGACGGTGAAGCGGCTGCGCTGACGCTTGCGGCGGGCCGGCTTGCGCCAGGTTGGTCGGTGTCGCATAGCGCGGCCATGGATAACGTGCCCCCGCCGACACCGGTCGATGCGCTGTCGTTCGAAGACGCGCTAAAGGAACTGGAGCGGATCGTATCGCGGCTGGAAAGCGGTGACGCGACGCTGGACGAGGCGATCAGCCTTTACGAACGCGGCGACCAACTGCGCCAGCGTTGCGCGGACCGGCTGGACGCAGCGCAGGCCCGCATCGAGGCGATCCGCCTGGACGCGGATGGCCGCCCCGCAGGCACTCGCCCATTCACGGCCGGGTGAGCGTGACCACGGCATTGCTCCCCACCGCGCTGAAGGATGTCGCGGCCGAGATCGATCGGCAATTCGACCGGCTTCTCGCCGTGCCCGACGACTCCCGCGCCGACCTGTACCGCGCAATGCGGCACGCGGCGATGGATGGTGGCAAGCGACTGCGGCCGCTGCTGGTCATGGCGACCGCCGCGCTGTTCAACGTGGATCGCGAGAGCGCCGCACGGGTCGGCACGGCGATCGAGGCCATCCACGTTTACTCGCTGATCCATGACGACCTGCCGGCCATGGACGATGATGCGATGCGCCGGGGCAAGCCGACGGTGCATGTCGTCTATGGCGAGGCAACGGCGGTTCTGGCCGGCGATTGTCTGCACGCACTCGCCTTTGAGGTGCTCGCCGATCCCGATACGCACTCCGACCCGTTCGTCCGGGCAGAGCTGGTCGCCGACCTGGCGCGCGCGTCGGGCCCGTCCGGCATGGCTGGCGGGCAGATGATGGATCTGGTGGCGGAGAAGTCCCGTTTTGACCTCGCCACCGTGACGCGGTGCCAGGCGCTCAAGACAGGCGCCCTGATCGCTGCGTCGGTTGAGGCAGGCGCGATCCTGGGCCGGGTGCCGCCGGAAGGGCGCAAGGGCCTGCGTGGCTATGCGCGCGACCTGGGCCTTGCCTTTCAGATCGCGGACGACCTTCTCGACGTAGAGGGTGATGAAGAGACAGCTGGCAAGCGCCTGCGCAAGGACGGCGAGCAGGGCAAGGAAACCTTCCTGACACTGTTGGGCGCTGAGCGGGCGCGGGAGCAATGCCGCATGTTGGTCGCGCAGGCCGCCCAGCATCTGCATGCGTTCGGGCCGGAGGCGGACTTGCTGCGTGAGGTCGCCCGGTTTGTGGAGCAGCGCGACCGATGACTCGCGTAGGCGTTTATCCCGGTACGTTCGACCCGATCACGCTGGGGCACATGGACATCATCCGGCGCGGGGCAAAGCTGGTCGATCGGCTGGTGGTGGGTGTTGCCACCAATCCATCGAAGTCACCGATGTTCACGCTCGACGAACGGGTCGCCATCGTGAAGCGGGAAGTCGAAAACGTGCCTGGCGACATCCATGTGGTGCCGTTCCATTCGCTTCTGATGGACTTCGCCACGAGTCAGAACGCGCAGGTGATCGTGCGAGGACTGCGGGCGGTTGCGGATTTCGAATACGAATTCCAGATGGCCGGCATGAACCAGCAGATCAACAACCGGGTCGAGACGGTGTTCTTGATGGCCGATGTCGCACTGCAGGCGATCGCGTCCAAGCTGGTCAAGGAGATCGCGCTGTTCGGGGGTGAGATCGGCAAGTTCGTGACCCCGGCTGTGCGGGACGAAGTGGTCGCCCGCGTCGCGGAGAATGCCAGCACCGCCGGCTGACGTTCAGTTTGGCGCAAGTGCCGATCTGGTCTACATGCGCGGCCAATCCCCCCCCCACCATCGCCGCAGTTGTGGAGAGTTCATGCGTTTCGTAGCCGGTCTGTTTTCACTCGCCCTGATCGCCGCGCCCAGCCTGGCCGCGCCGCAGGTGATCGAGAGCCCCGGTCGCGCGCCCGCGCCGACAATGGCCGACACGCAAAACCTGTTGCTGCTGGACCTGTCGACCGGTGGCCGGGTCACGATCCTGCTGCGCCCTGACGTGGCGCCCAAGATGGTGGAGCGGGTCAAGACGCTCACCCGCCAGCATTTCTATGACGGGCTGACGTTTCACCGCGTGATCGACGGCTTCATGGCACAGGGCGGTGATCCCAAGGGCGACGGCACTGGGGGATCGACGCTGCCGAATGTACCGTCGGAATATAACTATCTGCCGCATGTGCGCGGGGCGGTTTCGGCGGCACGCGCTGATGATCCCAACAGCGCCAACAGCCAGTTCTTCATTGTCTTCCAGCCCAAGCTGAACCTGGACAAGAAATACACGGTGTTCGGGCGGGTGATGAGCGGCATGCAATATGTCGACGCGATCGAGCGCGGCGAGCCGCCCGCCAATCCGTCGCGCATTGTCCACGCGTACATCGCCGCCGACAACCCACCGGCTTACCAGCCTGCCCCGCCGACCCCTGCCCCGACGCTGGCCGCGCCCGTGACCCTTCCCAAGTCCGGCCCGACCGTTGCCGCGCCCAAGCTGGCGCCGGGTGACGCGCCGGCTCAGGCCCCAGCACGTCGTTCCAGCAAGGCCCCCGCGCGCCGCCAGTGAAAGTAGACCTGTTCGATTTCGAGCTGCCGCCCGAGCGCATTGCCTTGCGTCCGGCGGTGCCGCGCGACGCTGCGCGAATGCTGGTCCTTGACGGCGACAGCACGAGCGACCGGATCGTTCGCGACCTGCCACTCTGCCTGCGGGCCGGGGACATGCTGGTCTTCAACGATACGCGCGTGATCCCCGCACAGCTGGACGGCCGGCGCGGCGATGCGGCGATCGGCGCGACGCTGCACAAGCGGGAGGGGCCGCGACGCTGGCGCGCGTTCGTCCGCAATGGACGACGGCTTTGCGGGGGTGATGCGATCACGTTCGGGGGCGGCGTGGTGGCCCACGCCCTTGATCGCGCTGAAGATGGCAGCTGGGCGCTCGAGTTCGCCGGGGATGAGCCGGTCGAACTGCTGCTCGGGCGGGCGGGGCGCATGCCCCTTCCCCCGTACATCGCCGCGCGCCGTACGCCCGACGAACGTGACGCGGACGATTACCAGACGATGTTTGCGAACGAGCCAGGTGCCGTGGCCGCCCCCACCGCCGCGCTCCACTTCACCCCCGAGTTGATGACGGCACTGGCCAAAGCGGGGGTCGAGCAGGCAACGCTGACATTGCACGTCGGCGCGGGCACGTTCCTGCCGGTGAAGGGGGACGACACGGTTGAGCACCGGATGCATGCCGAATGGGGCCGTATCGACCCAGCCACGGCCGAGCGCCTGAATGCCGTGCGCGATCGCGGCGGCCGGATCGTTGCGGTTGGCACCACCTCGCTCCGTCTGCTGGAAAGTGCGGCAAGCGAGGACGGGCGCATCCAGCCGTTTGAAGGAGACACTGCCATCTTCATCACGCCGGGCTACCGCTTTCGCGGAGTGGACGGGCTGATGACGAACTTCCATCTGCCGCGCTCGACATTGTTCATGCTGGTATCGGCGCTGATGGGGCTCGATCGGATGCAGGCGGCCTATGCCCATGCGATCGCGAACGAATACCGCTTCTATTCCTATGGCGACTCGTCCCTGCTGCTGCCCTGATGCGTGCAGGGTCTCTGCAGAGAACGAGTGAGCAGAAACCGCCCGCTGAAAACAGCCGGCCCGCAGCTCACTCCCGCCCCTTTGACCCACACAATCGCACGCGCGCAGCAACGGTCGTCGTTGCGCGGCGTTGATATCGCTGACCATCACCGGAGACGCAGCCCTGCCCTTGCCATCCCCCCAAAGCGCCGCGGTCGAGTGGTGGCGCGGCGCCGCCGTGTATCAGATCTATCCGCGCAGCTTTGCCGACACGAACGGCGACGGCATCGGCGACTTGCCCGGAATCACGCGTCATCTGGACTATGTCGCCGGCCTGGGCGTCGATGCGATCTGGATCTCGCCCTTTTTCAAAAGTCCGCAGGCCGATTTCGGCTATGACGTCTCCGACTATTGCGACGTCGATCCGCAGTTCGGAACGCTGGCCGACTTCGATGCGCTGATCGAGCGGGCGCACCAGCTGGGCTTGAAGGTGCTGATCGATCAGGTCTGGTCCCACACGTCCGATCAGCATCCCTGGTTTGCCGAAAGCCGGGCGAGCCAGACCGGGCCGAAGGCCGACTGGTATGTCTGGGCCGATCCCAAGCCCGACGGCTCGCCGCCCAGCAACTGGCAGTCGGTGTTTGGTGGCCCTGCCTGGACCTGGGACGGACGGCGCCGCCAATATTACCTCCACAACTTCCTCAAGGAACAGCCCCAAATCAACGGGCACAACCCGGCGGTGCAGGATGCTCTGCTGGACGTGGCGCGGTTTTGGCTGGATCGTGGCGTCGACGGGTTCCGGCTGGATGCGATCAACTTCCTGATGCCGGACCCGGCGCTGACCGACAACCCGCCCGATCCCGACCTGACGAGGCCGCGGACGCGGCCGTTCGACTATCAGCTGCGCCTCCACAACCAGGGGCATCCCGACATCCCGCGCTTCCTGGAACGGCTGCGAACGGTGCTGGACGGCTATGGCGCCCGGTTCACGGTGGCGGAGGTGGGCGGCGACGATGCCGCACGAGAGATGCGGTTGTTCACGGCAGAGGGTCGGCGGCTCGACAGCGCCTATGGGTTCGACTTTCTGTACGCGCCCGCGCTGACGCCCGACCTTGTGGCAGAGACGCTGACCAGCTGGCCTGACGAGCCGGGCACGGGTTGGCCGAGCTGGGCGTTCGAAAACCACGACGCACCGCGCGCGGTCTCGCGATGGGTGACCCCGGAGTATCGCGACGCGTTCGCGCGGGTGAAGATGCTGCTGCTTGGCTGCCTGCGCGGCAACGTCATCCTGTATAATGGCGAGGAACTGGGCTTGACCCAGGTGGACGTGCCCTTCGAAAAGCTGCGCGATCCCGAAGCTATCGCCAATTGGCCGCTCACCCTGTCGCGCGATGGCGCTCGCACGCCGATGCCGTGGCAGGCCGACGCAGCCGAGCACGGCTTTTCGGACGGGGAACCATGGCTGCCGCTCGGCCCCGATCACCGGGAACTGGCGGTGGACCAGCAAGAGGCGGACCCCCGTTCGATGCTGGCCTGGACGCGAGCCGTGCTGTCCACCCGACGTGGGTCAGCGGCACTGCGGACCGGCACCGTGCTGATCGAGCGTTCCGATGAACAGGTGCTCGTGATGGTGCGAGCCAAAGGCGCGGAACGGGTGCTGTGTGCGTTCAATCTGTTGGACCGGCCCGCAACCTGGGCCGAGCCGCAGGGCCCCCATGCGGAGTTGCTGCGCACCGGCAATGTTGAGCCGGGCCTGCTGGGCCCTTATGCCGGTATCGTACTGCGACTGGGCAGCTAGGCGGCTTCCCCCGCGCGGCGTTCTGGACCATGAGCAGCGGCTTGCCCGGGACAGTCACGGTTGCCCGGGATCGTTGGAGACCTGAGTGACGATCCTTTTGTCCCTGCTGCTCGCGGCGGCCGCACAGGAAGTGGTTCCCGATGTTCGTGTGACCGGGCCAGGACGGCCCAACAGCCAGACACCCGCTACGCTGGTGGTCGAGCCCGCAGCCATGCTGATCGTGTCCTGCGACACTGACGCCGATGGTCGCACGACCCGGACAGAGCTGGAAGCATGCCTGCGGGGTAATTTCGACGCAATCGACACCGCCCACCGCGGACAGATCGGCTATATCGACTATGGCCGCTGGCAGACCATGTGGCTGGGCGATCAGGGCGCGCTGCCGAGCCCGTTCGAGGTTGACCGGGATGGCGACAACCGGGTCACGACCGACGAGTTGCTCGCCCAGTTCAACAAGCTGTTCGCCCGGTTCGACAAGAACGGAGACAAGGCCGTTACCCGCGCTGAGGCGCTGACCGTGCGGGCAACGGCTGCCGATGCGCGGGGGCCGGTCGGCGGGCGCGGCAAGCGGGGCGGAGCCAACCGGCCAAAGCCGGAGCGGGTGCCCGGCGGACGCCCCGGTGAGGGCGCACCGGACGAGCAGCCGTGACCAGGTTCTCCTTCACGATCGCCGCGACGGATGGTCGCGCGCGCACCGGTGCGATCGCCATGCAGCGTGGCACGATCCGCACGCCTGCGTTCATGCCGGTCGGCACCGCCGCAACGGTGAAAGCGATGAGGCCGGCCGACGTCGAAGCGGCTGGCGCCGACATCATCCTCGGCAACACCTATCACCTGATGCTTCGGCCAGGCGCGGAGCGTGTAGCACGGTTGGGCGGGCTGCACGGGATGATGGGCTGGTCGCGCCCGATCCTGACCGACTCCGGCGGGTATCAGGTGATGAGCCTGGCCGACCTGACCAAGCGGTCCGAAGAGGGCGTTTCGTTCAAATCGCACCTCGACGGCTCGCGCCATCTGCTCAGCCCCGAACGGTCCATGGAGATCCAGCGGCTGCTCGGCTCCGACATCGTCATGGCGTTCGACGAACTGGTGCCGACGACCTCGACCAAGGAGGTGCAAGCCGCGGCCATGGAACGCTCGATGCGCTGGGCAAAGCGCAGCCGCGCCGCCTTTGACGCGGGCGAGGAACATGCGGCTGGAGCGGCCCTGTTCGGCATCCAGCAGGGTGCCTTGGACGAACAGTTGCGCGGTGCCTCGGCGCAGGCGCTGATCGATATCGGCTTTGACGGATACGCTGTCGGTGGCCTTGCCGTTGGTGAGGGACAGGACGCGATGTTCGCCTGCCTCGATTATGCGCCAAGCCAGTTGCCGGTCGACAAGCCGCGCTACCTGATGGGGGTCGGCAAGCCTGACGACATCGTTGGCGCGGTGGAGCGCGGGATCGACATGTTCGATTGCGTCCTGCCGACCCGATCTGGGCGGACGGGCCAGGCGTTCACGCGTGACGGGCCGATCAACATTCGCAACGCGCGCTTCAACGAAGATCAGGGGCCGCTCGACCCGGCCTGCCCCTGCCCCGTCTGCCGAACATGGAGCCGGGCCTACCTGCACCATCTGGTTCGCGCCGGGGAGATACTCGGTGCTATGTTAATGACCGAGCACAATATCTGGTTTTATGAAACGTTGATGGCCGATCTGCGCGCGGCCATAGGCGAGCAACGGCTCGCAGGCTTTGCCGCGAGCTTTCGTGACCGATACCGGGCTGGGCAGGGAGAGACGCGATGACCAACAAGACCGAGGATGCCCCCAACGAGATCGTGGCCGCGGTTCACGAAGTCACCAGCCGCAGTGAAGCGCTGGTCAAGGCGGCGGACCGGACCAAGCGCTGGCCGCTGGCCAAGATCGGCCTGGGTGTCGGTATCGGGTCGGCCGCCATCGCGGGCGCCGTCCTGTTCGCGAACCGGTCCAAGGACGGCGACAAGAACCGCTGATCACGAGACGCTCGCCGACCCTGCAGCGCGACGACGCGCAAGCGAATAGGGAACGGTAACGATTGCTCCGCTAAGGCTCGCTTCCAGAACGGGTTGGGCGAAGGACGGGGTCGGCGTTGCCCATCATATGGCCATGGTACCGATGGATGCAGCGGCTGTGGCTCGTCATGGTCGGTCTTGGCCTCCTCACCTTCGCGGCGCTGTCGGCCCATGCAGCGTTGAAGGCGGTCACTTCCCATCCGGACGGGGCTGACCCGAACACGTCCTCTCCCGCGAAGGGATATGAGGCGGACGATCATTTTCCAGGCGCTGCGTTGTTGTATGCCGACGTGGCCACCGCCGCGCCCGCCGCCGGGGTGACCGGCACGATCGAGTTACCCGCCCTGCCCGAACCAGCGCAGGTGGCCGCCGCGCTGAGTGCCGCGAGTGGCGACACAGGCGTCACGGCGGCGCGACCCTTCTCGACCAACATGGCAAGCGCGATCGACCGCGGACGCGCGCTCGAATGCCTGACGGCCGCGATCTACTATGAGGCGGCGTCCGAACCGCTGCAGGGCCAGGAGGCCGTCGCGCAGGTCATCCTCAACCGCGCACGCCATCCCGTCTTTCCAGCCACGGTGTGCGGCGTCGTCTATCAGGGGTCCGAACGCGCAGGGTGCCAGTTCAGCTTTGCCTGCGACGGCGCCATGCAGCGGGTACAATCCGCCGGTGGCTGGGCCCGAGCCGCCCGTGTCGCCGCCGCGGCGCTGGCGGGCTATGTCTATGCACCGGTCGGGCTCGCCACTCACTACCATACTTATGCCGTGACCCCGGCGTGGAACCGCAGCCTGGTAATGACCGACATGATCGGCGCACACCTGTTTCACCGCTGGAAGGGCTATTGGGGCACTGCCGCCGCCTTTCGACAGATCTACCGCGGCGGGGAGCCTGTGCCCGGCCCCCACGCCTTGGTGCCTGTTTCACCTGTCGTGCCGGCTGCCCCGCCCGTCATCGCCGCAGCCGCGCCTGCACCGATCACGCCCGTGGCGACGATCCGCCCGCCTTACGCGGACAGTGGCGCGGCCAAGTCGCTGCCAAAAGGGGGCGATGATCGACTGCCGCCGCCCTCCACCGTGCTGGACAAGTGGAAGGACGTGGGAACGCTGCGCTGATCCCGCGCCGGAGGAACGGCCCTTCGCTCTCGGGGGTTGGTGGCGAAAGGAGAGCCGCCATGGACGACGATCAGAACACCCCGGGGACGCCGCATCCGAACCGTTCCACCGAGAACCGGCGACCGGGCGACGCCCGCGAGCTGAACGAGCATCTCGACAAGGACCGCGAGAGCACCGAAACCATCCCGCGCAAATCGTCGTTGCTCGGCGACTGATCCGGGTTGAGCCGGGGCGATCGAAATTGCCCCGGCCCAGCCCTATTCCGCAGCCTCGAGCTGCAGGCCCTCGTCCACGTCCGGCTCGTCCTCCGCGGCAACGCCACGCTCCAGTGCCGCCTCGTCGCGCGCCAGCGCCGCGGCATCTTCGGCGCGAATGCCAAAGCGCGCCGCCACGTCGGGCGCGAACCGCAACAGGTCCGGCCGCAGTTTCAGCAGGCTCACGTCCTTCGACTTGCCTTCCATCATCACATCGAACTCGAGCCCTTCCGCCATGCGCATGAAGGTCGCGAACTCGAACGGGTTGGTGAAGTCGGAATGACCCGTCCAGATCGGCGGGCGCAACACTGTCTTGATGCGAGCCGTCGCCTTGACCGATGTCTTGAGCAATTCGCCCTTCTTGGTGTTCGACTTGCCTGCCTTGGCGGCGGCGCGCTGCTTGGGCGTGATCTTCTGCTTGATCTCCCGCATCTCGGTACGCGGAGAGGAGAAATGGATCTTGGGCCGGACGCCCTCCGGCCAGGTCGCGAGAAACCGCTCAAGGGTCGGGCGCATCTCCAGCCGCTCTGGATTCAGGCACCACATGTGCTGGTAGTCAAAGATCAGCCGGACGCCGGTTCGTTCGTGGATCCACAGCACGTCCGCGCAGGAAAAGCGGATGTCGTCATTCTCCAGCACCAGCCGGCGCTTCACATGCTCGGGGCACTTCTCGAAACCCTCGATCCAGCGGGCGCGGCTTGCCTCCGGGTCGTCGTAGACGCCGCCCACATGGGTCACCATCACCGCCTCGTCGTTCAGCTCCATGCGGTCGAGCATCTCGGCCTGGCTGGACAGGTCCCAGATGCTCTTGGCGGTGAGGTCCGGGTCCGGGCTGTTGAGCAGGACATATTGCGACGGATGAAATGACAGGCGGATGTCGAGCTCGCGCGCTTTTGCGCCGAACGCCCTCAGCTCGGCATCGCTTTCCGCGACCATGTTGTGGAACTGCGGCATGTCCGGATGGGTCGCGTAAGGCGCCAGGTCCGATGACAGCCGGTACATGTCCAGCTTCTCACCCGCGAGATAGTCGAGGATCTTGCTGACCTCCTCGAGTGAGCATTTAAGGTGCGGGTTCTTTTGCCAGCGACGGGTGTCGTTGCTCTTAAATCCCGGTTTGCCCATCACCTTGACGGGGAAGCCAAGGCGTAAGGGTCGCTCGGGCGTGCTTGGGACGTCGGTCATGCCGCCAAAATCTCCTCGGGAAAGCCAAGCCCCTCGACGAACGCGTTCCAATCGGTGGGATGCAGGGCTCCACCGGTCGCCTGCGCGTGGCCGGAGCCGTAATGAGAATCGGCGCCAGGCGGTCGGTGCCGATGCAGGAAGTCGATCAGGTCGACCCCACTCGCGCTCCGGGCGGCAAAATGGACCCACCCGTCACGATAGCCGTCATTGGCCGCAAGCACGATCTTGTCCTTCAGCCGGCCGCGCCATTGCTGGGCGATCAGAGGGTGGATCTGGCAAGGTGAGTGAAAGCGGATCAGGGCGACATCGCCGCGCACCTTCGGCGCCACGCGGCGCGCCGCCTCGACCGCGTCGCGCACCTCCACCTTGGCGGCGCGCAGGGCGTCAGCGTCGGCGCCTTCACCCTTGGTGATCACCTTTGGCCCGTCACCCGACAACAACAAGCGAAGCGCCGGACCGGCATCGGCCGCCGCTGTTCGTCGCGGCGCATTGACCAGCGACACCGCGTCTCGCAGCGCTGTCTTGCCATAGCGGGCCTGCGCCTCGGCAAGCTCAGGGAAACCAGCCTGCTCCGCCATGTCGCCGATCAAGCCGAGCGCGGCGAGCCAGAGCAGGTCCGATTGGTCGCCCAGCGCACCGGCGCAAACATAGGCCAGCAATGCCGACGTAGGCTCCGGGTCCAGGCCATGGCCGCTGATCACGGTGGCGTCACCCGGCATCCCCGTCGGCCGATGATGATCGATGATCAGCGTCGGCACGCCGGGTGCAAGCGCGCCCTCACGCAGGCCGAGGTCCGTCACGATGAGCCCGCCTGGCCGGCGCTCGGCAATTTCCGATCTTAACGCGTCGTCCCACGGGTTCTCACCCTTGCCGACCAGCCGGATCTCTGCGGGGTGGCCTGCCCCGCGCAGCGCCCGCGACAGGATCGCAAGCGCGCCCAACCCGTCCGCATCGAAATGGCCGAGCAACAAGGCAGGACGGCTGCGGTCGAAGCTTGCCACCCCCGCGCTGAACAGGTCGCGTGCCGTCGTTCGCCAATCCGTCGCGTGAAGCAGAGGATGATCCATGCACCACGAACGATCGCTGTCGGCCGTGGTTGCCGCGGCAAGACAAGCGGCTGCAAAGGCTCGAAAAGATGGGAGCAGCTTCCCATATCCGCTTCGATGAACTCAGTGACGAATGGCGGACGGACCTCCGCAGAATTGGTGCTGGCCCTCGGAGACAGCTTGACTGCCGGATACCGGTTGAGGCCCGAGCAGAGCTTTGCCAGCCGGCTGGAGGTTCGCCTCCAGGAGCGTCGGCCGGGGTCGCGGGTGATCAATGCTGGCGTATCGGGAGACACCAGTGCGGGCGGGCTTGCGCGACTGCCCCGGCTGCTCGACCGGCAGACACGGCGCCCCGATCTGTGCCTGGTGGAACTCGGCGCGAATGATGCGATCCGCGCGATCGATCCGGCAACGACACAGGCGAACCTCGAACAAATCCTGGCCGAGTTGTCGAGGCGGGGTGTACCGGCGCTGCTGGCGGGCGTGGTCGCGCCGGCATTCCTGGGCAGCTACGCAATCCGGTTCAATGCCGTGTTCGCGGACGTTGCGGCCCGGCATGGGGTTCCGCTGTACCCGTCTTTCCTGGCCGGAGTGGCGGGGCGGCCAGGGCTGGTGCAGGCCGACGGACTGCATCCCAATGCAGCAGCGGTGGATCTGGTCGCGGCGTCCATTTTACCGCATGTGGAGGCCGCCCTGCCGCCTCTGCGCGACCTCGCGGCCTAGCTGTCGCTCCAAGCCTTCTTGCAAAGGTATGCTGGGCGGCGCATTATGACCGGGTCATGACAGTCCCTCCCCCGGATGGATCGCGCGACCGCCGGATCGAGGACCCGACTAATCTTTGGGTGATTCATCCTGCGGGACGTGCGTTGCTGCCCGTCGCTTTGCGATTCCGGGTGTCGGCTAATGCTGTGTCGGTGGCTGGGCTGGTCCTTGGGGCCGGTGCAGCAGCGGCCTATGCGTCCTGGCACAGCCGCTGGGCGGTGTTGCTCGGGGTGCTGCTATCGGCGGGCTGGCTTATCGCCGACGGCCTGGACGGCATGATCGCGCGGGCCACCCGTACCGCAAGCCCGCTTGGCCGCATGCTGGATGGGCTTTGCGACCACGGCGTGTTCCTGCTTCTCTACGTGGTCCTCGCTGCCTCTGTGGGCACATGGGATGCGTGGTTGCTCTCGGCGCTGGCTGGCGCGACCCATGCGGTGCAGTCCTCCTTGTATGAGGGGGAGCGGACTCGCTTCCATCGCCGGATCAAGGGCATCGCCGCGCCGCCGGCCACGCCGGCCAGCAATCCGTTGGTTCGGCTGTATGACCGTGTCGCCGGCCTTCCCGATCGACTGTCGCGACCTTTTGAAAAGGCTCTGGCAGCCGACCCCGCGGTTCTTGCAACCGCTTATGGTGAACGGGCGGCGCCGGTTCTGAAGGCCATGTCGCTGCTGACCGCCAACGTCCGGGTCTGGGCAATCGCGATCGCCTGCCTGATGGGCGACCCTCGCGCGTTCTGGTGGTTCGAAATCGTGCCGCTGACGCTGGTCGCTGTCATCGCCATCGTTCGTCATCGCCAGGTGGAGCGTGCGCTCGCCCGGCCCTTTTACTCGACCGACCGCGATCCGCTCGCGGCGGCATTATCAACAAGGGAACATCGTCACTCATGACCAGCATTCGCATCGCCGTTGTCGGCATCGGCAACTGCGCGAGTTCGCTCGTCCAGGGACTTGAGCATTATCGGGAGGGCACCAACGACGCCGTTGGCCTGATGCACTGGGAGATGGGCGGCTATCGCCCGAGCGATCTCAAGGTGGTCGCGGCGTGGGACGTGGACCGGCGCAAGGTCGGCAAGGACGTGGCAGAAGCCATCTTCGCCAAGCCCAACTGCACCGCCGTTTTTGCGCCCAATGTCCCCTCGACCGGCACGATCGTGCGCATGGGTGCGGTGCTGGACGGCGTGGCCGACCATATGGACGAGTTTCCTGAAGAGCGGACCTTTGTTGTCGCGAACGACGCACAGCCGACCAAGGAAGACGTGGTCGCGGAGCTGAAGCGCTCGGGCGCGGACGTGCTCATGAACTACCTGCCGGTTGGCAGCCAGCAGGCGACCGAATTCTACGCCGAGTGCGCGCTCGAAGCGGGTGTCGCGTTCGTCAACAACATCCCTGTGTTCATCGCGTCGAACCCCGAATGGGCCGCGAAGTTCGAGGCGGCGGGCGTGCCGATCATCGGCGACGACATCAAGGCGCAGCTTGGCGCGACCATCGTGCACCGCGTCCTGACCGACCTGTTCGCCAAGCGCGGCGTCAAGCTCGACCGGACCTATCAGCTCAATACCGGCGGCAACACCGACTTCCTCAACATGCACAATCATCGCCGGTTGGCGTCGAAGAAGATCAGCAAGACGGAGGCCGTTCAGTCGGTCGCGGCCGAGCGGCTGTCGGACGAGAACGTTCATATCGGCCCGTCCGACTATGTGCCGTGGCAGAACGACAACAAGGTCTGTTTCCTGCGCATGGAAGGCCAGCTGTTCGGCGGCGTTCCGATGAACCTGGAATTGCGGTTGTCGGTCGAGGACAGCCCCAATTCGGCCGGTGTCGCGATCGACATGATCCGTTGCGCCAAGATCGCGCGCGACCGCGGCCTCGCGGGCGTGATCGATCCCGCCAGCGCCTACTTCTGCAAGCATCCCCGCCACCAGGTCACTGACGACCAGGCGCATGAAGCGGTAGAGCAGTTCATCAAGGCTGCGTGACCGCCAACCCTCTCACGACGGCCATCCTGCTTGCAGCCGGCGAAGGTAGCCGGCTGCGGCCCTCCGCGCCTTTCAAGCCACTCTGCCGGGTGGCGGGAAAGGCGCTGATCGACCACGCGCTGGACGGGCTCGCTACGGCGGGCCTGACCCGCTGCGTGGTGGTTCTGGGCTATGGTGAAGCGGCCATCCGTGAACATCTTGCCCTGCGTGCACGGCGGGGTTCGGGTACTCCCGAAATCGTGGTCGTGACCACGGATCATGCCCACCCCAATGGAGTGTCAGCCCTTGCGGCAGCGCCGGTGGTCGACAGCTCTGGTGCCGTTCTGGCCATGTGCGACCATCTGGTCGACCCGGCGCTGTATCGGCGCATGGCAGAAGCTGGACCGGGACCCGGATTGCGGCTCGGCATAGATCGCCGCCTGGGTCACGCCTGGGTCGACCCGCTCGACGTCACCTGTGTGCGCACCCGCGGGCAGCGGATCGAGGCAATCGGGAAAGAACTGGTCGACCACGACGCGTACGACACGGGCGTCTTCGCCGTCGGACCCGCGCTGTTCGATGCCTTGTCAGCGTTGCCCGACCCATCCCTGTCCGACGGTGTGAGGGTGCTTGCGGCTGAGGGCCGAGCCGAGATCGTCGACGTAAGCGACCTCGAGTGGCTCGACGTGGATGATCCTCCCGCTCTCGCTCGTGCGGAGGCCTGGCGCGCCGCGGCGTAACCGGCGGGGCTATGGACGCCGGCGACGCCCACAGCCCGACCGATCACTTGGAATTTGGCGTCAGCGGAGCTCGTGCTTGAGCGAGATCTCCGCGTTCAGCACCTTGGAAATGGGGCAACCGGCCTTTGCGCCGTTCGCCAGTTCCTCGAACTGCTCCGGGCTGATGCCGGGCACGCTGGCGGTCAGCGTCAGCTCCGACTTTGAGATCTTGAAGCCGTCGCCGTCCTTGTCGAGCGTGACTGCGGCCTTGGTGTCGAGCGTGCCCTCGGTGAAGCCCGCGCCCGCAAGCGCGAAGCTGAGCGCCATGGTGAAGCAACTGGCATGGGCGGCCGCGATCAGCTCCTCCGGGTTTGTCCCCTTGCCGTCTTCGAACCGGGTGTCGAAGCTGTACTGGGTGCCATCGAGCACGCCCGACTGGGTGGACACCTGTCCTTGGCCGTTCTTGCCAAGGCCTTCATAGCGGGCGGTAGCGGTACGAGTCGTCATTGCGATCTTCTCCTCAGGCGGCGCCAGCCGCTTCGCTGAAACCGGAGCCACGGTCCGCTACCAGCGTCGGCGCTGGGCCGGTCGCCGGACGCAGAGCCTCGCGCTCCTCTGGCGTTGGGACCGCGGTCGGATCGGGGCGGAACGCCTCGGGCGCGCGGTCGCCGGGGCGGGGCGGTTCGTCACCGAGCAGGTCGGTGGGCACGTGTTCGGCGGCGGGGTTCGGTTCACCCCGCGGCAGCGCCTTCTCCGTTTCAGCCATGCCGACCGGAGCGGCCGCAAGCGTAGCAGGCCGTGGTGCCAGGGGCGCCGTGACGCTGTCACCAAAGACAGCGCCCACGTCAGCCGCGTCTGTACGCGGATCGGTTGGTCGAGCGGGGGGCGAAAAAGGCTGCCGGCCCGGTCTGGGGCCAAAGCGGGCGGCGCCCACCGACCAGGCGACAACGCCTGCGGTGAAGGCGACGAGGCCCAGCCCGAGTTTCTTGAAATCCATAAGCTATCCCCGTGAACAGTCCTGTGTTGCCAGCCAACGGGTGGCGGCGCGAGGCGTTCCGGCCCTGTGATCAGCGGAGCGGTTGTCGGGCCGGTATCTTCACAGGCCGGACCGCCCGTCGCGCCGGGCAATGCCTCGTCAACGAGACACGCATGCTTTGCGGACTCCACGGGGCCCGGCTGAGCCGATAGCCGGAGGCAGGCAGAAGACCGAAGCCCCTGCCCGCCACCGCGGATGGATCAGTCCTTCAGGCCAGCGGGAACCGTGCCGCCGTTCTTCTCAAGCTCGCGCATCACGGCCTTGTGCAGCCAGATGTTCATCTCCGCCGATCCATCCTTTGCGCCCGAGTAGCCGAGCTCAGTGGCCAGCTCCTTGCGGTTGTCGAGGCTGGAATCGATGTCGAGCAGCTTCATCAGGTCGACGATCGAGGAGCGCCAGTTGAGGTTCGGATTGCCCTTCTGCTGCGCAATGCCGGTCAGCACCTGTTCGACGTCGACGGCCTGGGCTGGCGCTTGAGCCTGGGCCGGGGCTTGTGACTGAGCGGGCGCGGGCTGGGTCGGGGCGGCACCGGTCGTCTGGGCGTGGCCGCTGGTGGTCTGCGCCGTGTTCTTGTGGCCGGAAAACTGGCCGCCGAGCGGGCCCTTGTCGCCGAAGATCGCGTGCTTGATCGCGCCAAAGATACTCATGAATACTGCTCCTGAAGCTTGCGGGGCTGACCGCGCCGGGGTTAACGCACCACCTGGCCTGCCGGTGTCATCGGCAACGAACCTGGTCGTTGCCGCGCTCGATCGCCTGCCCCGCAAGCGCACCGCCAGCCGCGCCGAGTACCGCGCCGAGCAGGCCCGAACCGCCGGGCGCAATGGCATTCCCAAGCAGGCCGCCCGCGGCGCCGCCGATGATCAGGCCCGTGGTGCCGTCATTGCGTCGGCAATAATATCGCCCGTCTTGCCCGCGATACACGCGCTCGTTGCGTGAAAGGCGACGCTCCCGATAGCGATTGTCTTCGCGATAATATCGGCCGGCATCGTAACTGCCATAAGCCGGATCAGGGCGATTATAGTCATAGGAGGAGTAGCGGCGGTCACCGCCAAGGCCGCCGCCATAGGTGCTGCAGCCGGCGAGAGTGGTGGAAGCGGCCAGGAGGCCAAGGACAAGCGTACGCATACGATTGACTCCGATCAGGGTCGATACCCACTTAACTCGGATCAAGGGTGATCGTTGCGTGACGTCCGTCGTCTCCCTGATGCGACGTGACTACCGGGCATAGGCTGGACCTACCAGGTCTGCCGCGGCTTGCGTCGCCGGAGAAGAAGCGGCCGTGCGGGGAAACCGCACGGCCGCAGCACTTCAGCCGTTCAGGGCGTCCTTGACGGCCTTGGCGGGTACGAACGTCAGCTTCTTGGAAGCAGCGATCTGGATAGTGTCGCCCGTGGCAGGGTTGCGGCCCTCACGCGCGGGGCTGTCCTTGATCTTGAACTTGCCAAAGCCGGTCAGCGAGACTTCTTCGCCCTTGGATGCGGTCGAGACGATCGCGCCGAGCACCGCGTCCAGCGCCTTGCGCGCGTCCGCCTTGGTCAGGCCGTGGTCGGTCACCAGAATTTCGGCGAGTTCAGCATTGTTCATTGTGTGATCTCCAGATTGGCGCGCCCGTGTAGCGCGGCAAAGGCCAATGTGGAAACCGAGGCTTTGGCAAATCCGCCTATGCGGTCCCGAGGGACGCCAGAACCGTCCAGATTGCCGGATCGCCGCCGGCCCGGAGCGCATCCGTAACATTGCCGATATGGCGACCATTGGGCGGTTCCTAGTCTCCGTTCACCAACAGAGGTGAGCCATGAAGAACATCCTGGTGCTGATCCACGATGATGCCGGTCAGGAGGCGCGCTTTCAGGCCGGGCTCGACCTCACTCGCCTGGTCGACGGGCACATGACCTGCCTCGACGTCACGGTCCCGCCCCCGCCCATCGTCGCTGCCGACATGGTGGATAACTATGGCGTGTCGCTGCTACTTGAGGACGAGAAAGCGCGCGAGAGTGCCAACCGTTCGCGCATGGAGAGGCGGCTTAGGGCAGAGGATGTGCGGTGGACCTGGCTGGAGGCGACCGGCCCCCTCGCGATCTGCCTGAAGGAAGCTGCCGGCCTTGCCGACGTCATCGTCGTCAATCGTCAGCTTGACGGCTATCCCGTACCGGACATGCGGTCCGTCGCGGCGGACCTGATCGTCAGATCCAACCGCCCGGTCCTGGCCATACCCGAAGCGTGCAGGCGAATCGCATTCAACCATGCGCTCGTCCTGTGGGACGGGTCGTCCTGCGCGGTGGCGGCCATGCGGGCCGCGCTGCCCTTGCTGAAGCTCGCGAGCAGCGTGGTCCTCTTCGAAGCGAGTGACGGCTCGGTGCGAATGCCGGCCGAAGACGCCGCGACCTATCTCGCTCGCGAAGGCATCGGCGTGCAGGTTCGCCGGGTTTCCGCGACCCGGTTCCAGGCTTCGGATCAAGTCTTGGAGGAGCTGACGACAGGGAGCCACGACTATCTCGTGATGGGCGGTTTCGGCCACCTTCGTTTCATCGAAGGGCTGTTCGGGGGCGTCAGCCGGGCGATGCTGACCCACAGCCCCGTGCCCCTGTTCATGGCGCACTGAGCCGTCCACGGGCCCCGGAGCCGGACCCTCCGTAAGTAAACGAATACCGCAACCTCGCCGCGAGCGGGTAAGCCGATTCTGCCTAGGGGAGAGACACCCATGCGCAGCACACATTTCGCGGTCATCGATCGGCTCGTCAGAACCGCTCATGATCAGCCACGCCTGGCCGTTGGCGGGTCGGGGATCGCGGTGATCGTCATACTCCAGCTGATCCTGCTGCTGGTCCGTCAGGATGGGTCCTGAGCCCTTCGCGGACGTAGGCAACCATCCGTGATCTTACGGACTGCAAAGCAGCGTCCGATGATCCAGACTCGCGCGGAAGGAGCATCCCGTGTCCATCGATCAGGCCGCGCCGCGCCACGTCGTCATCCTTTGCCACCCGGAAGAAAGAAGCTTCAACGCCTCTGTCGCCGAACGTTATTGCGCGTCCGTGCAGGCGGCGGGTCACCAGGCCGTCTTGCGCGATCTCTACCGGATGGGCTTCGACCCGGTGCTGCACAGCGCCGAGCGCCCGGGACCCAACAGCGTGCGGTGCAAGGACGTGGAGGATGAACTCGACGTCATCCGCGGCGCGGACGTCTTCGTTCTGGTTTACCCGATTTGGTTCGGCTCCGCGCCCGCCATGCTCAAGGGGTACGTCGAGCGGGTCCTGGGTAGCGGCGTGGAGCCATCCGCGATTCAGGCGCGCACCGCGCAGGGTGTTCTCACCGGCAAACGCCTTGTCAGCTTCACCTCGTCCGCGGCGAGCGACGTCTGGCTCGCCCTGCATGGCCAGCCGAGGTCGCTCGAAAGCATCTTCGACACCTACATAACACATGCGTTTCAGATGCAGGCGTCGAGGCATTTCCACTTCGGCCTGATCACGCCAGAGACGAGCGAGTTCGCGGTGCAATGTCACCTTAGCGACGTCGACATGCGCGCGCGCACCCTTGTGCGCGAGATGAAGGACGCCGATCACAACGTCCTGACGCCCAAGCGGACATGAGAAGCTCGTTGGCGAGCGCGGCTACCTCGCCCAACACTCGCCAGGATCGTCGACGCCAGCGTGGCGGAGCGGTCGTGCGCCCCGTCCAGTCGTCAGCGTCCGGTGGGCAGGAAGACCTCTGGCGCGACTTCCTCAAGCGGGCGTGCCTCGCGGGCATCGCGGGCGGTTTCGGACTTCAGGCTGCGCTCAGCCATGGCGGCCCAGGCGGCTTCCGCGCGGAGCGAACGGTCGCGAACATTGTCCAACGTCGCGGCGTCGGCTTCCTGACGGCAACGGGTGGCGTGGGCGGTGAAGGTGTCGCTGTCGCGCATGGGCGGCTCCGTGGGCTGGGGTTGAGGGAGCTGGAATTCGGGCCCTGATGGGCTTGTTCGAACCTGGGGCGGGTGGACGCGGGACTAGATCCCGTGTCGTCGGCCGGTGCGTATCGCGCCGTTGGCCGGGCCCGCCCTTTGGCTCGGGCGCAGCCGTCGCTGCGCCCTTGCGGCGGATATCAGTCCGCGTGTGACAGGTTCACAGCGGCCATCTTGCCGCGGCGATCCTCTTCCAGTTCAAACGAAACGCGCTGGTTTTGGTTCAGCGTGATCATGCCTGCACGCTCAACGGCGGAGATATGCACAAACGCGTCGTTGCCACCGTTGTCGGGCGCAATGAAGCCATAGCCCTTGTCGGCGTTGAAAAACTTTACGGTGCCAGTGGTGCTCATGGGAGCCTTCCTTCTTTGATGGGGCAAGCCGCGTGTCGGCCCGCCCGGTGCCATGGGAAGCAGGGAAGGAAGGAGAAGGAGCCGCAAAGCGCCGAAAACCGTCAATATGCGACTGTAGCAGCCCTCAGATGGTTACGAAGCGAAGCGAGTACAAGGCCAGCACCGCTGGCCACCATGTCAGGACGGCGGGCCAGCGGGGCCAAAGCGCCAACTGACGACGCTGGGGCTCACCTCCGCGGCGGCGAATGTTCCTAAGCTGCTAAGCTGATCGCCTAAAGGTCCACGGTGTAGGGCTGATCCGCCGCGACGAGCCTGAGCAAGGCTATTGCGTCAGAAGAGTATTTTCCAAACTCGGTCTGATTGAGCTTGTGAGCAATATGATACCGGTTGTCAGAGGCCTTGATATCTACACCTACGTCCGCCTTGACCTTCTTCAACATCTTGTCAGCGAGATGCCAACCTTTGCCGCCAAGAGCCTTTCCTACCTCGGTTAGAGAATACGGGTGGCTCGCCGCTAAGGCAGAGTAATTAGAGATTTCAGCCAAACCAAACAGTGTCGCAAAACTCTCATCGCTCTCGACAGCGCCACTCAGCATCTCAAAGTTCGCATGTACCATCATTCTAGGATGTCATGACGCACCAGGTTGTAGGATCTTGCAAGCAGCGCGCGAAGAGCTTTTGAGTTTACATCATTCAGAGCCGGATTTGCTGCAAACGCATCAAACACTAAGCCAAACTCTCGAGCTTCGATCAGCTTAACACGTACACTTCTATCATCTCCAGTTTGGATAATCCTCTCTCTTGCAGGAGATGACGATCCAGAGATTCCCTCGTTGAATTCAAGAATGTACACGTTAGGTATGACGCCCCCCTTTACGGGCAGAGCCTCATCGATATCCGACAAAATACTTTGAATGTTTGGGTCAGAGGCAATGTATCCCACGAAGATTAGTGGGTGCTCCGAGAAGAATGTGAGCAGCTTCGCGCTCAAATATTTTTTCTTAGACACGAACGTTTCGTAATCTGAACGCGTAAACACAAGACCGTTGTAGTTCTCTACACTCCCATGTATCTTGAATATCTCGCCGGTTGAAAGCTGCGCCCCCTGCAATATCGACTGACCAACGACCGGCACTAGATCTGGAAATATGATCTCCAACATCTGATCATAGTTGGTCGTCACAATGGCATGGGGCTTTATAGCCTGAAGAGACTCGATCTCAGCACCGTATCCCCCCGCCCTGAGCTCTTCCACGCTTTCCGGTGTCTTACTTATGTTAAATCGGGCTATCTCGTGCTTGATGTAGGCTTGCGCCGAGACACTTGTCCCGAACATTTCGGCAGGAAAGGAATTTTCCCACCCGACCATGCCCACTCCTGAAAAAGTTCTGCAAACCTCTCGCCGATATCTGGCGCGGAACCTAGGGACTGCTTGTAATACCCTAGACCCTTGTCAATGGCAGGGCAGGTTCCAGTCAAGTGAAGGAGCAACTCGTCCCAGTTAGGCGCACCGAAGTAACGCCTCGAGAGCCCGGAACCCACAAAGAGTATCGGCTGACATCCAAGTGTCTCAACTGTAGCTCTGATGTCGTCGACTATCTCATTCTGATATACTTCATACCGCGTCGCCTCTGCCTCTGAAGCCATCACCCTCTCCAATGATTTTACGGCTGTACGCCGCATGCGTGCTTCCGGCCCGCTGGACCGCGAGCCGCTTAGACCATGGATTGATTATCAGCCTACTCCGCCGCCTCCGCCCGCTGTACGCCACCCCTCCCCTTCTCCAGCAACGGCGCCAGATACCGCCCGGTATAGCTCCCCGGCGCCTTGGCCACCTCCTCCGGCGTGCCGACCGCGACGATCTCGCCGCCCTTGACGCCGCCCTCCGGCCCGAGGTCCACGACCCAGTCGGCGGTCTTGATGACGTCCAGATTGTGCTCGATCACCACCACGGTGTTGCCCTGCTCCACCAGCGCGTGGAGGACTTCGAGGAGCTTGCGGACGTCCTCGAAGTGCAACCCCGTGGTCGGCTCGTCGAGGATGTAAAGCGTGTTGCCGGTGGCCCGCCTGGCGAGTTCCTTTGCAAGCTTCACCCGCTGCGCCTCGCCGCCCGACAGGGTCGTCGCCTGCTGACCGACCTTGACGTAACCCAGGCCCACTTCGACCAGCATCGCCATCTTGTCGCGGATCGGGGGTACGTTGGCGAAGAAGCTGGCGGCATCCTCCACGTTCATGTCGAGCACGTCGGCGATCGACTTGCCCTTGAACTTCACTTCCAGCGTTTCGCGGTTGTACCGCGCGCCGTGGCAGACGTCGCACTGGACATAGACGTCGGGCAGGAAGTGCATCTCGATCTTGAGCACGCCGTCGCCCTGGCACGCCTCGCACCGCCCGCCCTTGACGTTGAAGGAGAAGCGGCCGGGCTTGTAGCCGCGCGCCTGCGCCTCGGGCAGCCCGGCGAACCAGTCGCGGATGGAGGTAAAGGCGCCGGTATAGGTCGCGGGGTTGGATCGGGGCGTGCGGCCGATCGGCGACTGGTCGATGTCGATCACCTTGTCGAGATGCTGTAGCCCGGTGATCTTGTCGTGACGGCCGGCAAGGACACGCGCGCCGTTGAGCTGGCGAGAGGCGGCGGCGAACAGCGTATCGAGCGTGAAGGACGACTTGCCCGACCCCGACACGCCGGTGATGCAGGTAAAGGTGCCGATGGGGATGGAGGCGGTGACCCCCTTCAGGTTGTTGGCGGTGGCGTTGTGCACCGTCAGCTTCTTGCCCGTGCCCTTGCGCCGAATAGCGGGGACGGCGACCTCCCGCGTACCGTTCAGGTAATCGGCGGTGATGGAACCCTCTGACGCCAGCAGCTCGGGCAGCGTGCCCTGCGCCACGATCTGCCCGCCATGGACGCCGGCGCCCGGCCCCATGTCAATAACATAGTCCGCGGTGCGGATCGCGTCCTCGTCATGTTCCACCACCAGCACGGTGTTGCCCAGGTCGCGCAGGCGGCGCAGCGTGACCAGCAGCATGTCGTTGTCGCGCTGGTGAAGCCCGATCGAGGGCTCGTCGAGGACATAAAGGACGCCCGACAGGCCGCTGCCGATCTGCGACGCGAGGCGGATACGCTGGGACTCACCGCCCGACAGGGTGCCGGACGTGCGGTTGAGGTTGAGGTAGTCGAGCCCGACATTGTTGAGGAAGCCGAGCCGCTCGATGATCTCCTTCAGGATGCGCTCCGCAATGGCGCGCTGCTGGTCGGAAAGTGTGGCGGGCATCGCGGTGAAGAATGCGAGCGCGTCCACGACCGACAGGTGCGTTGCATGGCTGATGTCCTCGCCCGCGATCTTCACCGCCAGCGCTTCCGGCTTCAGGCGGGCACCGTGGCAGACCTCGCACGGCTTGGGCGACTGGTACTTGGATAGCTCTTCCCGCATCCAGGCGGACTCGGTCTGGACCAGGCGGCGGTTGAGGTTGCCGATCACGCCCTCGAATGGCTTGTTGACGTCGTAGCTCTTCTTGCCGTCGATGAAGGTAAGCGTGACGGGCTTGCCTTTCGTGCCATGCAGGATCTTGTCCTGGATCTCGGGCGATAGTTCACCCCAGGGCGTGTCGATGGAAAAGCCGAACTCCCGCGCGAGGGAGCCCAGCACCTGCATGTAATAGGGCGATGGCGGGTTGGACTTGGCCCAGGGGACGACCGCGCCCTTCTTGATCGACAGCGCGTGGTTGGGAACGACCAGGTCCTCGTCGAACAGCAGCTTCTCTCCCAGCCCGTCGCAGGCGGGGCAAGCACCCTGCGGCGCGTTGAACGAGAACAGGCGCGGCTCGATCTCCGGGATGGTGAAGCCCGACACGGGGCAGGCGAAACGCTCGGAGAACACGATGCGACCGGCAGGGGCATGGTCCCCCAGCACGGCCGACTTGGGCGTGGAAACGTCGACCGGATCGGCCGGGTCCACATAGGCGAGCCCATCGGCAAGCTTCAGCGCGGTTTCGAAGCTTTCGGCCAGGCGGGTCGCGTCGACACGCCCGACCACGACGCGGTCGACCACTACCTCCAGGTCGTGCTTGAACTTCTTGTCGAGCGCGGGCGCCTCATCGACCTCATGAACCTGCCCGTCGATGCGGACGC
Organism: Sphingomonas aerophila; assembly: GCF_014199305.1. Lineage (GTDB taxonomy): Bacteria > Pseudomonadota > Alphaproteobacteria > Sphingomonadales > Sphingomonadaceae > Sphingomonas > Sphingomonas aerophila. The sequence goes on along the minus strand of NZ_JACIJK010000009.1, from coordinate 58,202 downwards.
GGGTGAAGCCGGCCTTCTGCCATTCCAGCAGTTCCTTCTTGTACTCGCCCTTGCGTCCGCGAACGACGGGGGCGAGCAGCAGCAGCCGGGTTCCCTCCGGTAGCGCCATGACGCGGTCCACCATTTGGCTGACCTGCTGCGCCGCGATCGGCTCCCCCGTGGCGGGGCTATAGGGGATGCCGACCCGCGCCCAGAGCAGGCGCATATAGTCATAAATCTCCGTCACGGTCGCGACGGTGGAGCGCGGATTGCGGCTGGTGGTCTTCTGCTCGATCGAGATGGCCGGCGACAGGCCCTCGATATGGTCGACGTCGGGCTTTTGCATCAGCTCCAGGAACTGGCGCGCATAGGCCGACAGGCTCTCGACATAGCGGCGCTGTCCCTCCGCATAGATGGTATCGAACGCCAGGGACGATTTGCCCGAGCCCGACAGGCCCGTAATCACCGTCAGCGTATCGCGTGGAATGTCGATATCGACATCCTTGAGGTTGTGTTCACGCGCGCCGCGGACGGAAATGGTGGTCAGGGACATAGGGGTGTTCTTTATCCGTTCTGGACGCTGTAGGACAGGGTTAAGATAGGAACGACCCCGCCCGTTGCCAGTTGAAGGGGCGGCGACCGGTGGAAATCCCTCGGTACTGGCCAAAACCCCTCCGCCCGTTGCACGGCCCCGCCCGCGCGCACTATCGCAACGGCGAGATAGGAGACGAACGTGACTGGGATGATGGTGGCGGCAGCGGCCGCCGCGCTCGCGATTGCGGCCGCGCCGATAAGGCAGGACCCGGCATGCCCGGCGGGCAGCAGCGCCGCCCTGCCCGCGACCTATGACGGCTGGGCCGCCATGCAGGGCGTGACGGCAGGCACCAGCGTCGCCACCCCGGCGACGCTGGCCTTGGGGCGAAGCGCTCGAACGACGCTGTCGCCGGTGGCAACCGTCACGTTTCCGGTGAAGCCTGAACGCGCCGCTGCTGCCGGAACACAAGCAGGTGTGCTCGCGGTCGATGTGACGACGCCCGGCACCTATCGCGTCGCGCTGGGCGCGGCGGTGTGGGTCGATCTGGTTGCCGGTGGCGAGGGCTCGACGGGGATGAAGGCTGTGACGGCAGTGGCGCACGGTCACGGGCCCGATTGTTCGACCGTCCGCAAGTTCGTCGATTTCAAGCTGACCCCGGGCCGTTACGTGCTGCAAGTTTCGGGGGCCAAGACGCCGATACTGGCGGTGATGGTGACGCGGCTGGGCTGACCTTACCGCCTTCCACGCCAGGCGAGCGAACGACGGTTCAGATCGGTCAGGTCGACTTCACCCTGTACGGCAGCACGGGCAAGCTCCACCGCGCGGGCCAGCGCCTCCGCATCGACATGACGATAGGCCGGCCGGGCAGCAACATGGTCGTACCAGCGTCCGCCCAGCGCATTGTCGAGGAGGATCCGCTGAAAGCAGTGATCCGCCTTGACCGGCCAGCTTCGGTCGAGGGCCAGTGCGGGCAGCGTGGCACGCGTAAGGTGCAGCCACTCCCGCTCCAGTTCCACTCGCTCGGCGGCTGACAACGGCGTGCCATCGCAGCCAGGACAACGGCCAGTAACCGCCCCATCGCTCATGGCGCATCAACGGGAGAACGGAACGCCAGGCGAGCGGGATCGTGCAATGCCTGCGTCCCCACGCCCAGCACCGCGGCCCGGGCACGGATGCTCGCGGCCAGGAAGGTGGTGGGACGTGCCATGAACCGGCGTGGCGTGGTGCCGAGAAAGGTCTCCGCGTCCCGCAGGAAGTGCGACGCGTCGAAATAGCTCTTGTCGATCAAGTCGTAATTCGCCGCGTCCCCGGCCGCGAACAGGCGTAACAAGGACCGGAGAAACCGTGCACGACGGAGCAGCAGCTTGGGCGTCATGCCAAAGAACTGACGCGACAGCGCGCGCAACTGATGCGGCGCAAGCCCAAGCTGGCGGGCGACATCCCCTACGTCCAGGATGTCCTTGGTCACGGTGATGAGGGCCAACTGGCGGATCAGCGGCTCGTCCGGGTGAACCGGGCCGAGCAGGTCGGCGAGCACGGAGTCGAGCGCGCCCTTGATGTCCCGGTCGCTGCCCAGCCCGGTAAGGGCCGCCAGCATTCGTTCGGCCATGTCGGCGCCGCCAAATTCCGAAAGCGGGACGATGCGATTGTGGATATCGCTCGCGCTACGTCGAAACAGTCGTGACCAGCCAAGCGCGCTGACCCCGGTGCCGATCATCACTCCGCCGTGCGTCGTCAGCCGCATGGCCCAAGTCGTCGGACCATATAAGGCAACTTGCGGAACCGCCCCGATCTTGCGGCTACCCATGGCGGCCGAGATTGGTCCAGCATCAAAGGAGATGTTGATCATTACCGGTGCTGGCAGGAACCAGTCCACCAACTCCGCCGGCGAGTCCGACGCGTAGCAGGTGTAGCCGGTAATGTAGTCGGATAGCGTCGCCGCCGGCTGGTCGTAGCGCATCCGCATCCCCGGCCCCATTGAAAAGGCGGAGTCGGGGATGCCGGGTGTCTGCGTCCCGCCGGAAACAAAGCTGCGCTTCACCCGGCGGAAACTTATCAAATGTGAATCGGTTTCCCGGTCACGGCCATGGCCGCTTCTTTGATTGCCTCGGAATGGGTCGGGTGGGCGTGGCAAGTATATGCGATGTCTTCGCTGGTCGCGCCGAACTCCATCGCCTGCGCGGCCTGGGCGATCATGGTGCCTGCAACGCTGGCGATGGCCCAGACGCCGAGCACGCGGTCGGTCTTGGCATCGGCGATGATCTTCACGAAACCATCGGACTCATGGTTGGTCTTGGCGCGGCTGTTCGCGAGCATCGGGAACTTGCCGACCTTTATCTCGCCAACCTTTTCGCGCGCGGCCTCTTCAGAAAGGCCAACGCCGGCGAACTCGGGGCTGGTGTAAACGACCGAGGGGACGACGTCGTGGTTCACGATGCCGTGCTGGCCGGCGATGTTCTCGGCGACCGCGATGCCTTCATCCTCCGCCTTGTGCGCAAGCATCAGTCCGGGCGCAACGTCGCCAATCGCCCATATGCCCGAAACCGAGGTGCGGAAGTCGTGATCGATGTCCACCTGCCCGCGCTTGTTGAGCTGCAGCCCAGCGGCTTCCAGGTTCAGGCCGTCCGTGTTGGGGCGCCGGCCGATCGCGACGAGCACAGCGTCAGCCTGAATCGTCTCGCCCTCACCGCCCGCAGCGGGTTCGACCGCGACGCTGGCCCGGTCACCCTGCACGGTGACGCCGGTGACCTTTGTCGAGAGTTTGAATTCGAAACCCTGCTTCTTGAAGATTTTGTTGGCTTCCTTGCGGACCTCGCCGTCGAAGCCGGGCAGGATCTGGTCGAGATATTCGACCACGGTCACCTTGGCGCCAAGGCGCTTCCACACTGATCCGAGCTCCAGGCCGATGACGCCGCCGCCGATTACGACGAGGTGCTCGGGGACCTTGGGCAGCTCAAGCGCGCCGGTGGAGTCGACCACCACCTTCTGGTCGACGGTAACGCCGGGCAGCGGGGTCACCGAGGAGCCGGTGGCAATGACGATGTTCTTGGCGCGGACCGTCTGGCCTGCAACTTCGACGCTGTCCGTCCCGGTGAACTTGGCGTGTCCCTTGAGCCAGGTCACCTTGTTCTTCTTGAACAGGAACTCGATGCCACCGGTCAGCGACTTGACCGCGTCGCGACGCTGCGCGTGCATCTGGTCGAGGTCCAGCTCCGCGGTAACCTTGATGCCGAGCTTGGCGAGCTTACCAGAGGCCGCCTCGTCGAACAGCTCGGACGCGTGCAGCAGGGCCTTGGACGGAATACAGCCGACGTTGAGGCAGGTACCGCCAAGCGTCTCGCAGCTCTCGGCGCACGCTGTCTTGAGCCCTAGCTGCGCGGCGCGGATCGCGGCCACATAGCCGCCCGGGCCGGAGCCGATTACAAGGACGTCATAGTCGTAGGTCTGGTCAGACATTCAAAGCTCCGTTCGCCCTGAGCATAGTCGAAGGGCATGCCCCGAAAGTGCGTCGACTTCGCTCGGCACGAACGGAGATAGGGATGATCCGGCTGGGATCACAGGTCGATAAGGATGCGGGTCGGGTCTTCGATCGCGTTCTTGAGCGCGACCAGGAAGGTAACTGCCTCGCGGCCATCGATCAGGCGGTGGTCATAGGAGAGCGCGAGATACATCATCGGGCGCACCACGACCTGCCCGTTCACCACCACGGGACGCTCCTCGATGCGATGGAGGCCGAGCACCGCCGCCTGGGGCGGGTTGATGATCGGCGTGGACATGAGGCTGCCGAACACGCCGCCGTTGGAGATGGTGAAGGTGCCGCCCTTCATCTCGTCCATCTTCAGCGTGCCGTCCTTGGCGCGGCGGCCAAAGTCGCCAATCGTCTTCTCGATGCCTGCGACCGACAGGTCCTGCGCGTCGCGAATGACCGGAACGACCAGTCCGTTGGGCGCTGAGACGGCGACCGAAATGTCGGCGTAATCGTGATACACGATCTCGTCGCCCTCGATCGAGGCGTTGACGGACGGAATGTCCTTCAGCGCCATCGTCGCGGCCTTCACGAAAAAGCCCATGAAGCCCAGGCGCACCCCGTGCTTCTTCTCGAACAGGTCCTTGTACTTGGACCGGGCCTCCATCACCGCGGTCATGTCGACGTCGTTGAACGTCGTCAGCATGGCGGCGGTGTTCTGCGCTTCCTTCAGCCGCTTGGCGATGGTCTGGCGCAGGCGCGTCATCTTGACGCGCTCTTCCTTGCGGCCGCCGCTGGTCGGCGCTGTCGAAGGTGCCTGCGAAGCAGGTGCGGCGGTGGGTGTCGGCGTCGGCGGCTTCGCCTGGGCAGCGGCGGCCACGTCCTCCTTGGTGATGCGGCCATCACGACCGGTCCCGGTAACGGTGGAGGGATCGACACCATGCTCCAGAACCGCGCGGCGAACCGACGGGCTGAGCGCGGCGGGGCTGTCACCGGTCGCTGCTGGTGCGCTCTGCGCCGGGGCGGCCGGGCTGGCGGCGGGCGCCTGGGTCACCGCGGGCTGGGGGGCTGCCGCCTGCGCCGGAGCGCCGCCGCCAGCGTCTACGGTCGCGATCATCGCGCCAACGGCCACGGTGTCCCCGACCTTGACGGCATGCTGGCCCATGACACCCGCAACGGGGCTGGGCACCTCAACCGAGACCTTGTCGGTTTCGAGGCTGGCGATCGGCTCATCGAGCTTCACCGGGTCGCCCGGCTGCTTCAGCCATTCTCCAAGCGTGGCTTCGGTGATCGATTCACCCAGGGTCGGGACCAGGACTTCGGTTGCCATTCTTCCGTTCCTCGTTCCCCGGCGAAGGCCGGGGTCCAGTTGCGCCGTGCCCAAATGGAGGGCGCTGCACGTTGTTGCCTACACCTCCCGCTAGATCCCGGCTGGGCGCCCACAAAGTGCTACTTTGGTGGCGCGGCCCATGCCGGTTTCCAGGGGAGGGCTCAAATCAGCTGCTCGGCCCTTGGGTGGGCCGGGCAGCGGTGGTGTCGTTCTTGCGGGTGCGGCGTACCTCGTCGCGGACCCCGTGGCCGAGCGCGTCGGCGACGAGCGCGGCCTGTTCCAGCGTGTGCCGCTTCATCAAGCCCGTCGCGGGAGAGGCTGCGGCGGCGCGGCCGGCATAGCGCGGACGCTTGGGCGCGGTGCCCGCCTTGATCATGGCCTCCTCGACGGAAGGCTCGACGGAGGTCCAGTAGCCGTTGTTCTTGGGCTCTTCCTGGGCCCAGATCACTTCCTCCAGCGCCGGCATACGGGCAAGCCGCTTGCTGAGCGCGTCGGTCGGGAACGGATAAAGCTGCTCGACGCGGATGATCTGCGTCGCAGTGTCGCCCGCAGCGTCTCGCGCCTCGATCAGGTCATAGGCGACCTTGCCCGAGCAGAGCACGACGCGCTTCGTCGCCTCATCGGCCGCTCCGTTCGGGTCGGACAGGAGACGCTGGAAGTGCGTACCGCCCTGGAAATCCGCGGCAGACGACACAGCCATCTTGTGCCGCAACAGCGACTTGGGCGTGAACACCACCAGCGGCTTGCGGAAAGAGCGGTGCATTTGCCGGCGCAGCAGGTGGAAATAGTTGGCCGGCGTGGTGCAGTTCGCGACCTGCATGTTGTCCTGCGCGCAAAGCTGCAGGAAACGTTCCGGGCGTGCCGAGGAATGCTCGGGTCCCTGCCCTTCATACCCATGCGGCAGCAGCAGCACTAGGCCGTTGGCACGCAGCCACTTGGCCTCACCGCTCGCGATGAACTGATCGATCATGATCTGCGCGCCGTTGGCGAAATCGCCGAACTGCGCTTCCCACATCACCAGCGTCTTCGGGTCTGCCAGGGCGTAGCCATATTCGAAGCCGAGTACGCCATATTCGCTCAAGGGACTGTCGAGCACCTCGAACCGGCCATGTTCGCTGGTCGAGAGCGGCACGTACTTGTGTTCGTCATTCTGGTCGACCCAGACCGCGTGGCGCTGCGAAAAGGTGCCGCGCCCCGAATCCTGGCCCGACAGACGAACGCCATAACCCTCGGCGAGCAACGCACCGAAAGCCAGCGCCTCGCCGGTTGCCCAGTCGAAGTTCGCGCCGGTCGCGAACATCTGCTTCTTCGCCTCGAGCACGCGCGACAGCGTCTTGTGCGGCGACAGGTGGTCCGGAACCGTGGTCAGCGTGCGGCCGATCGCGTCGAACAGCTTGGGCGTCAGGCCCGTTTCAGCGGCGCGGCGCGCGCCCTCCCCGTCGGACGGCGCGCTAAGGCCCGTCCAGCGGCCCGCGAACCAGTCTGCCTTGTTCGGCTTGTACGACGCGCCAGCCTCGAACTCGCCTTCAAGCAGGGTCGTGTACTGGTGGATGTTTTCGTCCAGCCACGCCTGGTCGATCACGCCTTCGCTGATCAGCCGCTTGGAATAGATCTCGCTGACGCCCGGATGATCCTTGATCACCTTGTACATCAACGGCTGGGTGAAGCTCGGCTCGTCACCCTCATTGTGGCCGAAGCGGCGGTAGCACCACATGTCGATCACGATATCGCGGTGGAAGGTCTGGCGGAACTCCATCGCCATCTTGGTCGCGAAGGTTACCGCCTCGGGATCATCGCCGTTGACGTGGAACACCGGCGCCTGGACGCCCTTCGCCACATCCGATGGATAGGGTGAGGAGCGCGCGAACTGGGGCGAGGTGGTGAAGCCCACCTGATTGTTGATGATGAAATGGACGCAGCCGCCGGTGTTGTAACCGCGAATGCCGGAGAAGCCGAGGCACTCCCACACGATGCCCTGGCCCGCAAAAGCGGCGTCACCGTGGATCAGCACGGGCAGCGAGCCCGAGTGATCCTTGAGGTCGTTGGCGATCGTCTGGATCGCGCGGGTCTTGCCCAACACGACTGGATCCGCCGCCTCAAGGTGCGACGGGTTGGCGACAAGGCTCATGTGGACCTTGACCCCGTCGAACTCACGGTCGGAAGAGGTGCCGAGGTGGTACTTCACGTCACCCGAACCGCCGATCTCCTCGGGGTTGGCAGAGCCGCCCGCGAATTCGTGGAAGATGACGCGCAGCGGCTTGCCCATGACATTGGCGAGCACGTTCAGGCGGCCGCGGTGGGCCATGCCGAACACGATCTCGCGCACGCCATACTGGCCGCCATATTTGATGACCGATTCAAGCGCCGGGATCATCGACTCTCCGCCGTCCAGGCCAAAGCGCTTCGTGCCGACATATTTGCGGCCGAGGAACTTCTCCCACTGCTCGGCCTCGATCACCTTGTTCAGGATCGCCTTTTTGCCCTGCGGCGTGAAGTCGATGGCCTTGTCCTTGCCCTCCATCCGGTCCTGGAGGAAGCGGCGCTCGTCCACGTCGGCGATGTGCATGTATTCCAGGCCGACATTGCCGCAGTAATTACGTCGCAGCGTGTCCACGAGTTCGCGCACCGTGCACCATTGCAGGCCCATGGTGCCGCCGAGATAAACGGGACGGTCGATGTCCGCGTCGGAGAAGCCGTGATATTCGGTGCGCAGGTCGTCGGGCAGCTCGCGGCGCGAAAGGCCCAGCGGATCGAGATTGGCCGCGAGGTGGCCACGTACGCGATAGGTGCGGATCAGCAGCTGCGCGCGGATCGCGTCGCCGGCGGCGCGGATGATCTCGTCCTGGCTTGGCGCAGCAGCAGCGGCGGGAGCAGGCGCAGGCTTGGCGCCGCCCTTCGCGGGCTTGGGCGCAGGCTCCATCTGCGTCGGATCGAGCGCCGCGGTCAGGTCGTCCGTGGTGGTGAGCGGCCAGCGGCTCGACTCCCAGCTCGGACCCTGAGGCCCGGCCTCAAGCCCCTGGAAGAAGCCCTGCCAGGCCGGCTCGACCGAACCGGGCGAGGACTGGTACTTCGCGTAGAGCGCTTCAATGAACGCCGGGCTGACGCCCGCCGCGATGTCCGAGAAATCCTGGCCTTCGTAGCCCATCTTGCCGTCTCCTTCGTCACCCCGGCCTAGGCCGGGGTCCAGGGTCGAGAGCAGTGCGCTCGTGGCTCTGGATCCCGGCCTGCGCCGGGATGACGGAATGTTTAAGCCTTCAACACTTCCAGCAAGGTCGAGCCGAGCTCCGATGGCGAAGCCGCCACCTTGATCCCGGCCGCTTCCATTGCGGCAATCTTGTCCTCGGCGCCGCCCTGGCCACCCGACACGATCGCGCCGGCATGGCCCATGCGGCGGCCCGGAGGCGCCGTGCGGCCGGCGATAAAGCCTGCCATGGGCTTCTTGCGACCGCGCTTCGCCTCGTCGCGAAGGAACTGCGCCGCTTCTTCTTCGGCCGATCCGCCGATCTCACCAATCATGATGATGGACTCGGTCGCATCGTCGGCCAGGAACAGCTCCAGCACGTCGATGAAGTTGGTGCCGTTAACCGGGTCGCCACCGATGCCGACCGCCGTGGTCTGGCCAAGGCCGGCGTTGGAAGTCTGGAACACCGCCTCATAGGTCAGCGTGCCCGAGCGCGACACGACGCCGACGGAGCCCTTCTTGAAGATCGAGCCCGGCATGATGCCGATCTTGCACTCGCCCGGTGTCAGCACGCCCGGGCAGTTCGGACCGATCAGCCGCGACTTGGAACCCGACAAGGCGCGCTTGACGCGAACCATGTCGAGCACGGGGATGCCCTCGGTGATCGTGACAATGAGCGGGACTTCCGCGTCGATCGCTTCCAGGATCGAGTCCGCGGCGAAGGGTGGCGGGACGTAGATCACGGACGCGCTGGCGCCGGTCTTGCTGACCGCTTCCGCGACGGTGTCATAGACCGGCAGGCCGAGGTGCTCGGTGCCGCCCTTCCCCGGCGTGACGCCGCCAACCATCTGCGTGCCGTAATCCAGCGCTGCCTTGGTATGGAAGCTGCCGGTCTCGCCGGTCATGCCCTGAGTAATGACCTTGGTATTCCGGTCGACGAGGATGCTCATTCTTGCTCCTTGTTCCCCGGCGAAGGCCGGGGTCCAGTTCGGAAGGTCCTCATGGCAGCGGCAGACGGTCGTACAGGTCTTCCCAATCCGGGTTGACGCCTTCGATTTCCTGCAACTTCCAGACTAGCTTCCATTCCTTCATTTGCAGCTCGCGCTGCCTTGCGCCTTCGATGCTGTCGTGCGCCTCGTACCAGACGAGGCGATCGCAGCCTTACTTCCTGGTGAAGCCCTCGACGGCCCCGCTGCGCTGCTCCCAAACGCGTTTGTGGAGTTCGCTGGTCCCGCCGATATAGATGGGGCCGTTTCTGCCGCTCGCCATGATGTAGACGTAAGCGGCGCGGTCCACCTTTGGGCTTCTACCACTGCACCCCGGCTTTCGCCGGAAAACAGCTTACTTCAACGTTTCGTCAATCCCCTTGCAGGCGACCAGCAATTCCTTGACCGCGTCGACCGAGACCTGGAGGTTACCCTTTGCCTCCTCCGACAGCTTGACCTCGACCACCTTCTCGACGCCCTCGGCGCCAATCACCACGGGCACGCCGACATACAGGTCGTCGATCCCGTACTGCCCGGTCAGATGGGCCGCAGCAGGCAGGATGCGCTTCTGGTCGTAGAGATAAGCTTCGGCCATCGCGATGCCGCTGGTAGCGGGCGCATAATAGGCCGAGCCGGTCTTCAGCAACGCCACGATCTCGCCGCCGCCGCCGCGGGTGCGCTTGATGATCTCGTCGACCTTTTCCTTGGTCGAGAAGCCCATCTCGATCAGGTCTGCGACGGGGATGCCCGACACAGTCGAATATTCGAGCACCGGCACCATGGTGTCGCCATGACCGCCGAGCACAAAAGTGTTCACGTCCTTCACCGAAACGCCGAACTCCTCGGCGAGGAAGTGGCTGAAGCGTGCCGAATCGAGCACGCCGGCCATGCCCACCACCTTGCGATGCGGCAGGCCCGAGAACTCGCGCAGCGCCCAGACCATCGCGTCGAGCGGGTTGGTGATACAGATCACGAGGGCGTCGGGGGCGTTGTCGCGAATGCCCTCACCTACCGCCTTCATCACCTTGAGGTTGATGCCGAGCAGGTCATCGCGGCTCATGCCCGGCTTGCGGGCAACACCGGCGGTGACGATGATGACGTCCGCGCCGCGAATGTCGGCATAATCGTTCGTGCCGGTGATCTTGGCATCGAAGCCTTCAACCGGACCGCACTGTGACAGGTCGAGCGCCTTGCCCTGAGGCACGCCTTCGACCACGTCGAACAGAACGATATCGCCCAACCCCTTCAGCGCCGCGAGATGCGCGAGCGTCCCACCGATGTTACCGGCGCCGATCAGCGCGATCTTCTTGCGGGACATGCAATCCTTCTCCGTTGAGCCGGGCTTCGGCGAGAGCGCATAGGCCCATCCGACGCGTCCGGCAACCGCTTAAGGATCGAAGGTAAAGAAACTTACTGCAAACGTCTCGCAATATCAACAGCGCTGATGCTTACTCCGCCCCATGCCCGGTGGCCAGATATTGTTCCGACCGCATCTCCTCCAAGCGGCTGACTGTACGCTGGAACTCGAAGGCGCCGTCGCCCGAGGGATAGAGCGCGTCAGGCTGGGCGTCCGCGGCTGCGAGCAGCTTCACCTTGTGCTCGTACAGCGCATCGATCAGCGAGACGAAGCGGGCAGCCTCGTTGCGGTTGTCGGGACCAAGTCGGGGGATGCCGACCAGGATCACCGTATGGAAGCGGCGGGCGACGGCGAGGTAGTCGGACGCGCCCCTCGCCTCTCCGCACAGGCGCTTGAAGGAGAAGACGGCGACGCCTTTAAGCGCCTTGGGCACGTGCAGCGTCCGACCCTGGACCGTCAGGTCCTCGCTTGGCACACGCGCGCGGTCCTCCACTGGATAGTCTGTCAGCCGGAAGAACGCGGCCGACAGCTGCGCGGTCGCATCCGGGCCGTTGGGCACGAGCCAGGTGTCCTGCGAACCCAGCCGGTCGCGGCGATAGTCGACCGGGCCGTTGAGCGCGAGCACATCGAGGCGGTCCCCGATCAGTGCAATGAAGGGCAGGAAGTGCTCGCGATTTAGGCCGTTCTTGTACAGGTCAGCAGGCGCGCGGTTGGAGGTGGTGACCACGGTGGTGCCGGCGTTGATAAGTGCGGTGAACAGCCGCGACAGTATCATCGCGTCGGGGCTGTTGGTGACCATCATCTCATCAAACGCGAGCAGCCGCGCTTCCTCTGCCAGCGCGGCGGCGACCGGCAGGATTGGGTCGCCATTCTCCTTGCGGCGTTCGTCGGCGATGCGGGCGTGGATCTCCAGCATGAACTCGGCGAAATGGACCCGGCGCTTGCGGCGGATGTCCAGGTTCGCGAAGAACAGGTCCATCAACATCGACTTGCCGCGCCCCACCCCGCCCCACAGGTAGAGGCCGCGTGGCGCCTGCGGCTTGGCGCGGAGCAGGCGCCACAGGGTACTGCCGCGATGGGGCACCGCCTCCAATTGGGTGGCGAGCGCGTCGAGCCGGGCGGCGGCGGCGGCCTGTTCGGGGTCGGGGCGCAATTCGCCTGCGGTGAGGAGCGCCTGATAGGCGGAAAGGACTTTCATTCAGTCGATGCAATCGCGAAGTCAGGGGATGTGAGCGCCAGGGTAATAAGGGTCACGCCGGGGCGCCCGGGGCGTGGGACTTGCGCAGCGTGGCAGTGAAGCTGGCGATGACGGGAGTAGAGTCTTGAACCACAAGGCCGCGCAGGAACAGCAGGCGGCCAGTTTCGCGAAGCAGTTCGATCCGCGCCTCCAAGGGCTCGCCCAACGTGCCGCCCGCGATGAATTGGCTAGCAAGGTCCACCGTTACTGCACCGCCGGCCTGGAGGACACCAAGGCCGCGGGCGGCGGCAAACAGGGCGCAGTCGATGAAACCGAGCAGCGCGCCGCCATGGACCTGATCGCGAACGTTCGAGTGCTGGCGATCGGGAACCATGCGGACGCGGGCAATGCCTTCGTCGGCGCGGACCAGGATAGGGCCGAGGAACGCGTTGAAGCGGATTTCGTCACGGAGCGTCCATTCCATCCAGCCAGGATGGTCGGGATGCTCAGCGTAGTGGAAGGGGGATTGGGTCACGCCCTTTGGAGTCACGCCGCTTTCCTGCATGGACTGACCATCAGCTTCCGCCGCCACGACACGGCAGCGCCGCGTCGATCAGGCTGGACGATGCCGACCTGTCGGCCGCCATCGCCGGTTCGGGCGGCAGCTGCGCTGCCGCCCCGCCGTCGTCAAAGGACCCGCTCGGCTTCCATCTTCTTGACCTCGGCAATCGCCTTGGCCGGGTTTAGGCCCTTGGGGCAGGTGTTCGCGCAGTTCATGATCGTGTGGCAGCGATACAGACGGAACGGATCCTCCAGCTGATCGAGGCGCTCGCCCGTGATCTCGTCACGGCTGTCGGCCAACCAGCGATATGCCTGAAGCAGAATGGCCGGGCCCAGGAATTTGTCCGAATTCCACCAATAGCTGGGGCACGAGGTCGAGCAGCACGCGCACAGTATGCACTCGTACAGCCCGTCCAGCTTGGCGCGCTCTGCTGGCGTCTGCAGCCGCTCCTTACCCGCAGGCTGCGGCGTCTCCGTCTGCAACCACGGCTTGATCGACGAGTATTGCGCGTAAAAGTGCGTGAAGTCGGGGACGAGATCCTTGATCACTTCCATGTGCGGCAGCGGCGTGATCTGCACCGTGCCCTTCACGTCCTCGATCGCGGTGGTGCAGGCAAGGCCATTGCGTCCGTCGATGTTCATCGAGCAGGAACCGCAGATGCCTTCGCGGCATGACCGGCGGAAGGTAAGCGAGGAGTCCTGCTCCGCCTTCATTTTGATCAGCGCGTCGAGCACCATGGGGCCGCATTCGTCGAGATTGATCTCGAACGTGTCATAGCGGGGGTTCTCGCCCGTATCCGGGTCGTACCGGTAAACCTTGAACGTCTTGGTGCGCGACTTGTCCGCGTTGGGCGTCGGCGACGTATGGGCCTGACCCTTATTGGGAACGCTGTTCTTGGGCAGCCTGAACTCGGCCATCAGAGGCTCCTTTGCTGCGGTGCGAGCTATGCCTTTCGCTGCGGCCGCGCAACCCCTGGAGACGGATCAGATAATGTCGAGCACCAGACCCAGGTCGCGGGCCTCCTCTGCGTCAATGTACCAGTTGCTGGTCGCCTTATCGAGCAGCTCGTTGAGCGACACCTTGGACCCGGCGACGATGTCGCGGAAGCCTTCTTCCTGGATGCGGATCGAGTGCTCGATCTCGTTCAGCTTTGCACGCAGCGTCGCTGGCAGCGTGGACAGGGGTCCGGTAAGCTGCAGCGTCGAATTCATCGATCGCTCGTGCAGCATCAGGCGGGTGTTGCGGGTCAGGAAGCGCTTGTCGGCCGGGAACGCGCTCATGAAGGTCGCGCCGGCAGAATACACCGCAACCTTGCCCAGGAACAACGCCTCGCGGCCATAAGCGTCGCGGAGCAGCCGGATGTCGTCGCCCATCGCGCGTCCAATCTCCGGATCGCCGCCAAGCGTGGTGATGGACACCACCAGCGGGCCGTCGACCGGAGCGGCAAGGATGGCGTTCTTGAAGCGATCATACATCGCGTCGTCCACCGTACCATGGAGGCGGACCTGCGGTGCGGCGAGAAGCGGGTAGCGCTGAACGGGAGTTTGGTCGGGCATGGCCCACGCAACAGCCCCATCGCGGGCAAGTTCCAGCGCTGCGTCAAAATTGCGCTGGCCGGTTGCCCCGAACCACAGGCCGTTGAGCGCTTGAGGGGAACCGGCACGACTCCGGGTGGGTTAGGCCCGGCATGTCCATTACGCTCAAGCCGCTCGCCGATCAGGTCGTTGTTATTACCGGCGCCAGTTCCGGCATCGGCCTTGTCACTGCCCGCACGGCTGCCCGGCGGGGCGCCAAGGTGTTTCTAATCGCTCGAAGCGAAAAGGAGCTGGGCGACGTCGTCGGTGAGATCAACGCGAGCGGCGGAACAGCGGACTTCGCTGTCGCCGACGTTGGCGACGAGGAGGCGGTGGAGGCAGCGGCAGCGCGCGCGGTGGAGCGGTTCGGCCGTATCGACACCTGGGTCAACAACGCGGGCACCACCGTCTATGCCCGCCTGCTCCACCTGCCCGATGACGAGCATCGGCGCATGATGGACACCAACTATTTCGGCGCCGTCCATGGCTGTCGCGCGGCCGTGCCACGGCTGAAAGAGTCGGGTGGTGCGCTGGTCACGGTCGCCTCCATCGCATCCGACATGCCCAGTCCGGTGCTGGGCGCCTATGCCGCCACCAAACATGCGCTGAAGGCATATATCCAGGCGCTGCGCATCGAGCTGGTCGAGGATGCGCCCAAGATTTCGGTCTCGCTGATCAAACCTGCCGGGATCGACACGCCGATCGGTCAGCATGCCACCAACCATGAAGGCGGCGAGGCGCAGATCCCGCCGCCGGCCTATGACCCGCAACTGGTGGCCGACGCCATCCTCTACTGTGCGGAGCATCAGCGCCGCGAGCTGACGGTTGGCGGCGTGGGTCGGGCGCAGGCAGTGTTCCACAACCTGTTCCCCGCCCTGTTCGAGAAGTTGGCGGTGTTCGCAGCGGCAGGTGCGGTTGATCCCACCAAGCAGCAGCCCGGCCCGTCCAATCTGTGGAAGGGTGGCCAGGCGGGCGAGGAACGATCGGGCGAGCACCCTGCCCGGCTGCGCCACAGCATCTATGCTGAGGCGGCCAAGCGTCCGGGCGTCACCGCAGCTATCGGCCTTGGCGGACTGGCGCTCGCAGCTGGCGTGTTGTTCGCGAACAACCAGCGCAAAAGCTGATCAGGCTGCCGTGGGGGTCAGCAAACCTCCGCGGTGTAGGCAGGCAGAGGGCCCGGCGGCACACGCAGCGGAGAATTATACCAACGGTCCGCATCGAGGCGGTGGTTGTCGCCAAAGGCCTCCCGCAGGACGGCGGCGAGCGGCGGGTCGTAACGGGCAAGGTCCTCATCCGACAGTATGTGGACATCGCCGAATGAAGCGTAGGGTGCAGTGTTGAACCAGAACTGCGTGCCCACGGCCCAATATTCCTCGACGGTGGTGGAGGCGTATTCGCCCTTCCACCGGCCGGCCTTGGAGGCGGCATCGTAGGCGGCAAATACCCGGTTGTAGAGCGCGCGGTCGGCGACATAGGCCGCGCGAAAGATGTCGTGCGAGAACTCATGGACGAAGATGTTTTGGCCGCGATAGCGATCGCCCGTCAGGCCGAGCAAGTTTTCCGTGCCGGCACTGGTCAGCTTGCCCGCCAGGCCACGAGCGCGCCAGTTCCAGTATTGGCGGTCGGTCAGGCCCCCGATCCGTTCGTCATAGTGCTTGCGTTCGCACCGGGTCAGGCGCGGGTCGTCGGGCTTGGGCCGGGTCCAGCTTGCCTGTTCGGGCAGGTCGGTAGTCGCCTCATCCGGCGCCATCACCGCGATGCGATAACCCTGCCGGGCAAGCTCGGCCGCAATGTCGGGACGATGGGCGAGCATCTGCCGCACGATCGCGGCAGCGGTGGTGAGCGCCTCCTCAGGTGCCCGGGAGGAGGACACCACGGGCAGGCCGGCGGCATCCAGGTAGCGCGTGTAGAACGGGTTGAGGCCCAACCCGGCGGGCGGTGCCACCGCGATGACGGGCGGCGAGCTCGCCGCGCCAGTCAGCAGAGCTCCGGCCAGCAGAATAGGGGCGCTCGCCAGGGCGACGCGTGCGAACATGTTCGTGCCCGTCGCACTTCGGGACCGCGGAGGCAAGCGAGTGCCAGAGAACCGAACGTTCAGCAAGCAAGGCGGTGCGCCGGCTTTCCCGGTCGTTGAACGGCCAGCGGGTCGGTAGTTCGAGCCCCAGGATCCGGTCTCTCGCAGTGCTGGTGCGGATTGCACCGAGCGATCGACGGGTCGCGGCGGACAGCACCCACGTTTACGACCGTCGGGCAACCGTCGCCTTCGCTCTACGACCCGGGTCAGACGCTTGCTTTCGAGCGGTGCGAGCCGCCCGGGGGCGGTCGCGCTCACGTCCAGGCCGACGGTGCGGGCACGCGTCCGATAAGAGCTGCTAGCCGATGCCGACCTTCTCGGCGGAACGGGCGTGGACACCGCGCGGCCCGCCAGCGGCCGGAGAGGGACATGCCACAGGCCACATCAGTCGGCGGCTTTGTATCCCGCCCCTCTCCGCTCCGATGTGTCTCCGTACCTTCCAGACGAGATACTGCACGAACACGGTAAGTTCGGGCCCTACCGCTACCCCGTAGGAATGCTCAGTACACGCGCTTCTTGGGCTTGATGTACTCTACATCGTCAGTGAGCGTGTAATCGTGCACCGGACGATAATCGATCGCAGTGGCGCCACCGGTTCCGCCCCAGCCAGTGAAGGTGGTGAGCGTGTGCTTCATCCACTCGCCATCGTTGCGGTCGGGGAAGTCTTCGTTGACGTGGGCGCCGCGCGACTCCTTGCGGTTGGCGGCCGACTCTACCGTCACGACTGCCTGGCCGATCAGGTTGTCCAGTTCCAGCGTTTCCACCAGGTCGGTGTTCCAGATCATGGAGCGATCCTTGATCCCGACATCGGTCATGCGGTTGTAGGTTGCGCGGATCAGCTCCTGCCCTTCGGTCAGCAGCGCGTTGTCGCGGAACACGGCGCAATGCTTCTGCATGGTGCGCTGCATTTCCAGGCGGATCTGTGACGTGGGCGAGCCGCCCTTGGCATGGCGGAAATGGTCAAGGCGGCTGAGCGCCAGTTCCTCCGAACCTTTGGGAAGCGCGTTGTGCGGTGCGTTGGGCTTTGCAATCTCCGCGATCCGCTTGCCCGTCGCACGGCCGAACACGACCAGATCGATCAGGCTGTTGGAGCCCAGGCGATTGGCGCCGTGGACGGACACGCACGCCGCCTCACCCACCGCGAACAGGCCGGGGACGACCGTGTCGGGGTTGCCGTCCTTCAGGTGGACGACCTCGCCGTGGAAGTTCGTGGGGATGCCGCCCATGTTGTAGTGTACGGTCGGGGTGACCGGCAGAGGCTGCCGCGTAAGGTCGACGCCCGCGAAGATCTTCCCCGTCTCAGTAATGCCCGGAAGGCGCTCATGCAGCACCTTTGGATCGATGTGGTCGAGGTGGAGGAAGATGTGATCCTTGTGCTCGCCGACGCCGCGACCTTCGCGCATCTCCATCGCCATAGAGCGCGACACGACGTCGCGGCTGGCGAGGTCCTTCGCGGACGGGGCATAGCGCTCCATGAAGCGCTCACCCTCGGAGTTGGTAAGGTAGCCGCCCTCACCACGCGCGCCCTCCGTGATCAGCACGCCCGCGCCGTAGATACCGGTCGGGTGGAACTGCACGAACTCCATGTCCTGGAGTGGCAGGCCAGCACGCAGCACCATGGCGTTGCCGTCACCGGTGCAGGTGTGGGCGGAGGTTGCCGAGAAATAGCAGCGGCCATAACCGCCGGTCGCAAGCACGGTGTTGTGGCTGCGGAAGCGGTGGATGGAGCCGTCCTCCATGCACAGCGCGATCACGCCGCGGCAGACGCCGTTCTCCATGATCAGGTCGAGCGCGAAATACTCGACATAGAAGTCGGCGTCGTATCGCAAAGACTGCTGGTAAAGGGTGTGGAGCATCGCATGCCCCGTCCGGTCCGCGGCGGCGCAGGTGCGCTGCACGGGCGGGCCGTCGCCCATGTTCTGCATATGGCCGCCGAACGGGCGCTGATAGATGGTGCCGTCGTCGTTGCGGCTGAACGGCATGCCCGCATGCTCTAGCTCGATCACTGCCGCGGGCGCTTCGCGCACCATGTACTCGATCGCGTCCTGGTCGCCGAGCCAGTCCGACCCCTTCACCGTGTCGTACATGTGCCAGGACCAATGGTCGGGCGAGTTGTTGCCAAGGCTGGCCGCAATGCCGCCCTGTGCGGCGACGGTGTGGCTTCGGGTCGGGAACACCTTCGTGATGCAGGCGGTCTTGAGCCCGTTCTGCGCGCATTCCATGACCGCGCGCAGGCCCGAACCGCCCGCCCCGACAACCACTGCGTCATAGCTGTGGTCGATGATCTTGTAGGCTTCCGCCATTACTTGGCTCCGAATGCAATCTTCGCGATGGCGAAGAGGGCGGTCGCGCCGAGGCCGACCGTGAAGAAGTTGAGCAGGATCAGGAACACGACCCGGGTTTCGTTATGCTGGTAATCTTCGATCACCACCTGCAGCCCCAGGCGAAAGTGCGTAAAAACGGAGATCACCAGCAGCGCCATTGGCACTGCGACCCAGGCGGACTGCATCCACAGCCGCATCGACGCATAATCGAAGCTGCCGCGCGACAGGATCGACACAACCAGCCACAGCATCAGGAACAGGTTTGAACCCGCAGTGACGCGCTGGCGCCACCAATGATGCGTGCCCTCCTTTGCGGATCCGAGCCCGCGGACGCGACCAAGCGGAGTGCCGGTACCCATTACTTGATCCCCAGGATGAGCCAAAAGGCGGCCGTGGCGACGACCGAGATGATGAGGCTTGCCATCGCGCCCATCTTGTTGCGCTTGAGCTCGTAGCCAGCGCCCGTGTCCAGAAACAGGTGACGCACGCCCGATGCCATATGCTGGAACAGGGCCAGCGTCAGCCCGATGCCGATCACATAGCCGATGATATTCAGCCGCCCGTTGGCATAGGTGAACACGTCGCGGAACGTGGCGTAACTTTCCGCACCACCCGCCAGCGCGGCAAGCCACCACACCAGCAGAACCGATCCCACGGTCGCCATGCCGCTGCCGGTGATGCGATGCAGAACGGAAACCAGCATATGCGGTCCCCATTTATAGACCTGCAGATGCGGGCTGATCGGGCGGGTGCTGCGCGAAGCCAAAACGAAATCCTTCCTGCTGCCAGACGGATGGCGGCGTGCCCGCGACCTATTAGCCCGCGCCCCCCGATGCAAGCCACGCCGACCCCATAACGACCCCGGCCACCCCCTAACCCCCCCTTAACCAATGACCATTAGCGATGCGGATTATCCATTCACCCTTTTGAGGGCTTTCGGACGTGCCGCAGATCACTCTTCCCCCGCCCACCACCATTGCCGCCATGATCGACCTGCCCGCGCTGGTGGGCGCGTTCGACGGCGCGGACCGGTCGCTGTCCCGGCAGGCAGCGAAGCTGTGGAGCTTGATCGAACCGGAAGTCGATACGATCGTCGTCGCCTATTGGGACCACTGGCGCGAGCGGAACGGCGACACCTCTGAATGGGGCGTTCTGGACCGCCAGAAGCGCATGGACGCTGGCAGAGCCTATCTTCACAACCGCTTCTGCGACCTGACCGGCCGTGCCTGGGTGGAGTCGCTCGAGCGCGCAGTCGCGTCGGCTTATGCGGCAGGCGTGCCGATCCTGGACGTGCTGGCCATGTCCTGTGCGAGCGATCGGGCAGCGCTCGCCGCGCTGAACCGGCGCGTTCCCGCCGATGATCCACGACGCGATACCATGACCGATACGCTGATGCGGATGTTCGCGATGGAAGTCGAACTGTCGGTGGAGCTTTTCGCCGGCTTCAAGAACCACGCGGACACGCAATCTCGCGACCTTCTGACGGCAGAGTTCCGCGACGGAATCGCCGCGCTGGTGGAAACCGCGACGGATGAAGGACAGGCGTTGCGCGCGCAAACGGTGCGGACCAGCGGGTCGGTACGCGGCGTGCTGGGCAAGGCGTCCGAAGTGGCGGCAGCGGCGGAGCAGTCAGCGGTGGCGATGCGGGAAGCAGCGCAGACCGCGGCCGGCCTGATCCGCGCCATCGAGGACGCGCGCACCGAGGTGGAGGCCGCGGCCGAGATCTCGACCCGCGCCGCAAGCCAGGCGGGTCAGGCCGTTGGCATGAGCGAAGCATTGTCCGACCACGCCAAGTCGATCGAAAGCATCCTGGGGCTTATCCGCGACATCGCCGGGCAGACCAACCTGCTGGCCCTCAACGCCACGATCGAGGCGGCACGCGCCGGGGACGCGGGCCGTGGCTTCGCCGTCGTCGCGCAGGAGGTGAAGAGCCTGGCCAACCAGACCGCGCGCGCGACAGACGACATTGCCGCCAAGATCGCCGCCATCCAATCTGCAACCCGCTCGACGGTCGACACCAATGCCTCGATCAAGGCAACCGTTGCCGAGGTGCAGGAAAGCGCTGACCGCATCCGCTTCGCCATGGAAGCACAGGCGCAGACGGTAACCGCCATCACCGCCGCGGTCGACGAAACCGCGCTCGCGGCGGATTCGATGTCCAATACCATCGCGGCGATCCGTGAAGACACCGAGGCCGTCGCGAGTGAGATCGACTCGGTCGGACGCGGCTTTGGTGGGCTCGACGGGCAATTGAATAATCTGAAAAACAGCGCCAGCGAGTTCGTCGCCAAGGTTGCTGCCTGACACACCGGCTAGGACCGACAGATGCCCCATCGATTACTGGCCCAAAGCGCGCAGCGTTCGATTGCCGAACAAATCGCCGTTTACGACTGGGACGGCTCCATACGACCCAATGCCGCTGCGATCGTGGAGCTCCTGACGGCCGACGACTTTGACCTGATGGCAAGCACCTTCTGGTCGCACTATTTGTCACTTGCCAAGGACGACCGCCTGAATGGGGCGGACGCGCAGGAGCGGCTTGCCCCGCTGATCGAGTCGAGCCGCCGCTATGCGATGGTCAAATATGGCGACCCTTATGGCAGCGAATGGGGCCGCTGGGCGCAGCGGAATGCCGACCTGTCCTTCGAATCCGGTGCCTCGCTTGCGACGCTGCTTGCGGCGCTCGCGTTTGCCCACAGCACGACCCTGAAGCTGATCGAGGACCGGCTTGGCGACGACCAGGCGCGGATGCGGCAGTTGGGCGACGTGGTGCAGCGCCTGGCACTGATCGAGGCGGACGTGATGAGCGCCCACCTGATGTCACGCCACGCATCTCGCGAAAGCGCCGAGCGTGCCGACCGGTCGGCGTCATTCAGCGAGAGCATCGCCCGATCGATCGGGACCGCCGCGGCGCTGGGCGCCGACGTTCGGGTTCAGGCCGGCATGGCTTCGGGCGCCACCCGTCAGGTTCTGGGTCGCGCGTCCGAAGTGGCGGCAGCGGCGGAGCAGTCGGCGGTGGCGATGCGGGAAGCAGCGCAGACCGCGGCCGGCCTGATCCGCGCCATCGAGGACGCGCGCACCGAGGTGGAGGCCGCGGCCGAGATCTCGAACCGCGCCGCAAGCCAGGCGGGTCAGGCCGTTGGCATGAGCGAAGCATTGTCCGACCACGCCAAGTCGATCGAAAGCATCCTGGGGCTGATCCGCGACATCGCCGGGCAGACCAACCTGCTGGCCCTCAACGCCACGATCGAGGCAGCACGCGCCGGGGACGCGGGCCGCGGCTTCGCCGTCGTCGCGCAGGAGGTGAAGAGCCTGGCCAACCAGACCGCGCGCGCGACAGACGATATTGCCGCCAAGATCGCCGCCATCCAGTCCGCGACCCGCTCGACGGTCGACACCAATGCCTCCATCAAGGCAACAGTTGCCGAGGTGCAGGAAAGCGCTGACCGCATCCGCTTCGCCATGGAAGCACAGGCGCAGACGGTAACCGCCATCACCGCCGCGGTCGACGAAACCGCGCTGGCAGCGGATGCGATGTCGGGCGCGATCAGCGCAATCCGCGAGGATGCGGGCGGGGTCGCGCGGGACATCGACTCGCTGGGGCAGGCGTTCGGGCAGATGGACGACCAGCTTGGGTCGTTGCGGGCGGCCGCAGACAGCTTCTCCGAAAGCGTGGCGTAGCCAAGCGGGCGGGGCTAAGGCCCTGCCCCATGAGCATCCTTCTTACCGGATCCAGCCGCGGCATCGGTGCCGCCATCCTGTCCAGCCTTCAGGCACGCGAGGTGGCCGTGTTCGGTCATGGCACGCGGAGCGGCATCCCTGCCGACTTTGACGAGGCGGGCGCTCCGGCGGCGTTGTGGAACGAAGCGCTTGATCGCGCCGGCGGCACAATCGACGTGCTGATCAACAATGCCGGGGTGTTCGAGGCGAACGCGCTCGACGGCGAGGATGACGACTGGCTGTTCGGCTGGGAAAGGACGATGCGGATCAATCTGACCGCATCGGCGCAGCTATGCCGGCTGGCGGTGCTGCATTGGCAAAACCGGGGAGTTGGCGGCCGCATTGTCAATGTCGCCAGCCGCGCGGCCTATCGCGGGGACAGTCCTCAACATTGGCATTACGCGGCGTCCAAGGCCGGCATGGTCGCCATGACCAAGACGATCGCGCGGGGCTATGCGAACCAGGGCATCCTCGCCTTCGCCATCTGCCCGGGCTTCACCATGACCGGGATGGCGGAGGAGTATCTGGCGAGCCGCGGTGGCGACAAGCTGCTCGCCGACATCCCGTTGGGCAAGGTCGCTGACCCCGAAGAGGTGGCAAAGGTCGCGACCTTTTGCGCGCTGGATGCGCCGCCCTCGATGACCGGTGCCGTGATCGACGTGAACGGGGCAAGCTATGTCCGCTAGTGCGGCGCTGTTCTTGGCAGCGGCCACGGGCGGAGTGGACGGGCCGGCACTGGCGGCGGCGTGCCGGGGCAAGGATGGCTGGACCGATCCTGCCCCGCCTGCGCGCGTGTACGGCAATACCTATGACGTCGGCACCTGCGGCATCGTGGCGCTGCTGGTAACCTCTCCCAAGGGTCACATCCTGATCGACGGCGGGCCCGCCGAGGCCGCCCCGCTGGTCGCGGCCAACATCGAACGGCTCGGCTTTCGGCTGCGCGACGTGCGTTACCTGATGAACACGCATGAGCATCATGACCATGCCGGTGGACTGGCCGAGTTGCAGCGGCGAACGGGTGCGACGCTGGTCGCGCGGGCGCCGGCCAAAAAAGCGCTGGAGACCGGGCGTGGCGAGCCGGCCGATCCGCAGTTCACGATCCTGGAGCGCTATCCCGGTGCCAGGGTCGGGCGAGTGATCGGCGACGGCGGGCGGGTCACGCTGGGGGGGCTGGTGCTGACGGCCCATGCGACTCCGGGCCATGCGCCGGGCTCCACCAGCTGGACATGGCGGTCGTGCGAGGCGGGGCGATGCGTCACCGTAACCTATGCGGACAGCATCTCCTCCATTTCGAGTGACGAATATCGCTTCGCCGCGCACCCGGCGCTGGTTGCGACCTTTCGGGCGACCATGGCGAAGGTCGCGGCCCTTCCCTGCGACCTGCTGGTAACGCCGCACCCGGCGGCTAGCCACTTTTACGAGCGCCTGGCCCGGACCGAGCCATTGATCGACCCGGCGGGATGCCGTCGCTACGCCGAGCGGGGTCGGCAAGCGCTGGACGCCCGGCTGGCCAAAGAGGAAAAACGATGAGCTGGCGAACCACCCTGCCCTGCACCCGCGCCGAAGCCGAGGCGATCGATGCTGCGGCGGACATCGCAATCGACGCGGTCCTGATGACCACCGAGGAGGTGGAGGACGATGTCGAACGCTGGCGACTGGACGCCTATACCGACGACCAGCCCGATGCGGCCATGCTGGCGGAACTAGCGGCGCTGGTCCCGAGCTCGGCAGGGACAGAGCCGGCAGTCGTCGAACTCACCGAAGAGGATTGGGTCGCGCTCAGCCAGGCCGGGCTAGAGCCGATCCTCGAAGGCCGATTTGTCGTGCACACCGACGCGCACCCGGTCGATCCGCCCGAGGGTGGGCGCGCGTTCCTGATCAATGCGGGCCAGGCGTTCGGCACGGGGCATCACGGCACGACGGCGGGATGCCTTTCTATGCTCGACCGATTGGAAAGAGAGGGAAAGCGGTTCGGGGCCGCTATCGACCTGGGCACGGGAACAGGGTTGCTCGCCTTTGCTGCGCGCGAGTTGTGGCCGGAGGCGAAGGTGATGGCGACCGACATCGATCCCATCGCAATTGACGTGACCCGCGAAAACATGGAGCGGAACGGGGTGGACCAGGTCGCCTTGCTCGTCGCAGACGGTGCTCGGGATCCGGCGATCGAGGCGGCGGCACCGTTCGATCTGGTGATCGCCAACATTCTGGCGGGGCCGCTGATCGCGATGGCGCCGGAGATTGCTGCGATCGCCGCACCGGGGGCGAGCGTGGTGTTGGCGGGGCTGCTTTCCACCCAGTTCGAGGCGGTTGCAGAAGCGTATCGCGCTGCGGGATGCCGGGTCGAAGCGACCGACGTGCGGGGTGACTGGACGGTGGCGCTGCTGACGGCCGGTGTTGCTGCGGCGAGCGGGACGACCGCGGCGGGCGATCGCGCGGGGTGGGCCACGGATAGCTGAGGCCGATTGTGCTTTTCTGTTCCCCGGCGTAGGCCGGGGTCCAGTGTCGGCCCGGTAGGCCGACTGATGCTTCCGCAGCGTTGTTTGCCGAAGAGCCGGGCGCTGGCCTTCGCTAGGGAACGGCTTTGGCTACCTTACATCAGGCTGGCGGCTGCCAGAGCTCTATCGCGTTACCCTCTGGATCGTGGATGCGCGCGAACTGGCCGGTCTCGGGGCTGTTCCAGCTGGGGTCGGTGATGATCTCCACCCCCGCAGCCCTGAGCGTGCCCAGCAGGCCTTCGAGGTCGCTGACGCGCAGGTTAAGCATGAAGCTCTTCTCCGCCGCGAAATAGTCCGTGTCGGCCTTGAAGGGGGCGAAGACGACAGGACCGCCTTCGACCCGCCACATCCACTCGTCCGGCTCACCCGCGCCGGGTGCCGCGCAGCCTGCCCCGACGCCTAGATGCTCGCGGTACCAAGCCGACAACGCGTCGGGGTCGCGGGCGCGGAAAAACAGGCCACCGATGCCGAGGACGGGCATTAAGCTTCTCCTATGAGGTCTTACTGCGGGCATATTCCTGAGTGCCGTGGGTCAACACCTCGTCGCCCGGCTCGATCTGGGCGACGGGGATGTCCGGCTGCTGCTTCAGTTGTTCGTACAAAGGCGCGAAGTCGGTTTCGACCGTCAGGCGCAGGAGTTCGTCGACGCTCGGGATGACGAAGTAGTTCTGCTGAAAGTCGTCGATCCGATACTCGGTGCGCATCACCCGGGCGAGGTCGAGCATGATGCGGTTCGGGCTGGGATCGTCGAGCGCAAAACGGCTTTCTGCATAGCTCGACACGATCCCCGAGCCATAGATGCGCAGGCCTTCCGGCTCCGCGATCAGGCCGAACTCCACCGTGTACCAGTAAAGGCGACCGAGATACTTCAGCGCATCGAGCCCCAGCGCGCGCTGGCCACCGCGACCATAAGCGGCCAGGTAATCGGCAAAGACCGGGTCGGCGAGCATCGGTACATGGCCGAACACGTCGTGGAAGACGTCAGGTTCTTGCAGATAGTCGAGCTGGTCGGGGCGCCGAATGAAGTTGCCCGCAACAAACCGGCGATTCGCCATATGATCGAAAAAGACATCGTCCGGCACCAGCCCGGGCACCGCCACGACGCGCCAGCCGGTGAGCTTCTCCAGACGGTCGGATAGCTGCTCGAAATCAGGAATGCCGGGGCGATCCAGACGCAGCACGTCCAGCCCCTTCAACCACGCATTGGACGCGCGGCCGGGCAGCAGCTTCGCCTGGCGCGCGAACAGTGTGTCCCAGGTTGCATGTTCCTCAGCCGTGTACGCGCCCCAGTTCTGGCTGATCGTCCAGTCCGGACGAGCACCGGGCGGGGGTGAGTCGAGAACGTGCGTGTCATTGGCCATGCGGCTGGTCTAGCATGGACATATGCTGGCGCGAAACGGACGGCGTATCGGGGCAGCATTGCTGCTGGCGATCATCGCCTATCTGGCGGCGGGACTGGTCGGCGGGTCGTTGCCGAGCAACCCGGACTGGCGCCAACCGACGAGTGGCATTCCGATCTTCCTCGAAGATAACGGCATCCACACGGACCTGGTGTTGCCCAAGCGCGCCGGAAACATCGACCTTTCTGACCTGGCCCCCGCCGGCGACCTGCGCGACCCCCGCTTTGCGCGCCACGGCTGGCTGGCGATCGGCTGGGGAGAAACGGCGTTCTTTCTCGACACGCCCACCTGGGCTGACCTGCGCCCGTCCACGCTGCTGTTCGCGGCAGTCGGCAGCAACCGCACCTTGCTGCACATCGAGCACATCGCCGAGCCGCAGGACGACCCCGCCACGGGCGTGCGGCGGGTCGTGTTGCGGCCGCAGGAATATGCGCGACTGGTCGCGTTCGTGCGGATGAGCCTGAAACCCGGTGGCCGCGCTTATCCCGGCAACGACCGCCACGATGCCTTTTACGAGGCACAGGGCCGCTACGACCTGATGAACACTTGCAACGCCTGGACGGGGCGGGCGCTGCGACAGGCGGGCGTACGAGTGGGCCGCTGGACGCCCTTTCCGGTGACGGTGATGGGCTGGTTCTGATCCAGCAGCGTTGAACGTGCTCTGGATCGCGGCCACAGGGTGGGCGAACCAGAGGATTGCCCATGTCACCAGCAGTTGTTCTGCACCGCCCGGCGTCAGCACTTAGGTCCTTTTTGTCGAGCGAGGCGGCGGGCGGTGTGCTGCTTATGGGGGCGGCGGCGCTGGCGCTGGTAATCGCCAACGGTCCTGCGGGGGACGCGTATGAGGCGGCGCTGCACTGGCGCATCGGGCCGCTGACACTGCTTCGTTGGGTGAACGACGCGCTGATGGCAGTGTTCTTCCTGCTTGTCGGGCTGGAGATGAAGCGCGAGCTGGTGGACGGGCGACTGGCGCAACGCAGCGACCGGGTGCTGCCCTTTGTCGCCGCAGCGATAGGGATGGTGGCGCCCGCCCTTGTTTACCTGCTGCTGGCAGGGAACGAGCCTGGCCTGGCGCGAGGCTGGGCGATCCCGGCTGCGACCGACATCGCCTTTGCCATGGGCGTGCTGGCGCTGCTTGGCTCCCGCGCGCCGGCGTCGCTCAAGCTGTTCCTGACCACGGTTGCGATCGTGGACGACATGGGGGCGGTAGTTATCATCGCACTCGGCTACACGGCCGATCTGCGGCTTCTCCCGCTTGCCGCAGCGGCGCTGGTGTTGGCCATGATGGCGTGGGCGAACAGGCGGGGAGAGCGACGGCTGGCGGTCTTCCTGCCGCTTGCCGCGTTGCTGTGGGTCGCGGTGTTTCTGTCGGGCGTGCACGCCACTGTCGCGGGCGTATTGGCTGCCCTCACCATCCCGGTTGAAAAAAGCCCGGGACAGCCGGACAGCGTCGCATCGCCGCTCCACCGGCTGGAACACGCGCTGTCACCCTGGGTCGCGTTCGCCATCGTGCCGGTGTTCGGTTTCGCGAATGCTGGCGTCAGGCTGACCGGGTTGGGCGCAAACGAGCTGTTCGCTCCCCTGCCCCTCGCCATCGCGGCGGGGCTGTTTCTGGGCAAGCAGGCCGGCATCCTGGTCGCCGTGCGCGGCGCGGTGGCGTTGGGAGTCGCGAGCAAGCCTGCCGGCGCGAGCTGGGCGCAGGTCTATGGCGTCGCGCTGCTATGCGGCGTTGGCTTTACCATGAGCCTGTTCATCGGCGCCCTCGCCTTCGCCGACCCGCTTTTACTTGCCGAGGTGAAGGTCGGCGTGCTGGGCGGATCGGTAATGTCGGCGGTGGCAGGCTATCTGGTGCTGCGCTGGGCGGGGCGTCAGCTGCCCGCGCGATAGCCGTTGTAGTTCTGGCAATCGGGATCTTCCCGGTTCTTGCGGCAATGCTTCTCGAAATCGCGACGCTCGCGGCCTTCCTTGGCCTCCTGCTTGCGCATCTTGCGACCATAGTTGCGATCCGCTTCTTCCTGGCTCGTCGTGCTCCAGTCAACGACCTGCCCCGCAGCCTTGAACGGCGCCTTCACCACGCTAGCTGCCGTGCTGATGCAGCCGGCAGTCAGCGGCAGCAGGCTGGCGGCGATGAACAAGCGAACACGCATCAGGGAAGGTCCTTTCGGGCGAGGGCAGCGGCGCCCTGTGCCGGATGATCGGTGAAGAATCCGTCGATTCCAAGGCGAAGCGCCGCATTGATCTCACCAATCAGGTCGCCATGATCGCCCGGCGCGTCGCCGCGGTAAAAGCGGGGCGGTAGAAAGGCGTTCTCCGCGCGATAGGTCCAGGCATGGACGCGCAAGCCGGCGTCATGCGCGTCGGCCACCAAGGTTGTTGGCGCGTCATCATGCCAGAGCAGGCCTTTGTGGGGGCCGATGCCCCAGGCATAGCTCGCGATCTGTCGAAGCCCGGTCGGGGTCGCCATCGCGGCATAGCTTCCTTCTGCGCCGTCCGCGGGGCCACCATGCGCATTCAACAATTGAACCAGTCGCAGGTGAGTGAGGCCCGCGATGCGGCGCAGGTTCGCGACCTCGAACGACTGGATGAACACGGGCGCATCCGGCGTGGTCCATCCTGCCGCCTGCAACTCGCGGACCAGCGGTTCGTCCGTCGAAAGCCCGATTGAGGCGAAGTATGTCGGGTGCTTGGTTTCGGGGTAGATCGCGATCGTACGCCCGACCTCGACCGAGCGACGCTTGGCAAGGTCTATGACCTCGGCAAGCGTCGGCACTTCATACCGCCCGTCATGGGCCGTGTTGGCCGGGCGCAGGCCGGGAAGGCGTTCACGCGCGCGCAGGGTTTTCAGCTCCGCCAGCGTGAAGTCCTCGGTGAACCAGCCGGCCACATCGTGCCCGCTGATCCGCTTGGTCGTGCGCCGGGCCGCGAACTCAGGATGGTCCGCGACGTCGGTCGTGCCACCGATTTCGCTTTCGTGCCGCGCGACCAGGATGCCGTCGCGGGTCGGCACCAGGTCGGGCTCGATCACGTCGGCACCCTGGTCAATCGCAAGGCCATAGGCGGCAAGCGTGTGCTCCGGCCGTTCACCGCTGGCGCCGCGATGCGCGATCAGGATGGGCGGGGAGAGCGGTTCAGGGCGCATTTCGCTACCCTGCCCCCATGCGCCCCGCGGTGCCAGCCGCCCATTGATCACTGCGAACCATTCTCACCCGGATACGCACCGGCGAACCTGCGTTAAGCCTTCAAGACAAGAGGGACCCCAGCATGCACTGGACGATCAACGGCCAGCGGTACGAGGCCGAGCCAGATATTCGCACGACCCTGCTCGATCTCGCCCGCGAGCATCTGGGCCTGACCGGCAGCAAAAAGGGCTGCGACCATGGTCAGTGCGGGTCCTGCACGATGCTGGTCAACGGCCGGCGCATCAATAGCTGCCTGAGCCTGGCGGTGATGCACCAGGATGACGAGATCACGACGATCGAGGGGCTGGGCCAGCCGGACAACCTCCACCCGATGCAGGCCGCCTTCGTCAGCCATGACGGATACCAATGCGGCTATTGCACGCCGGGCCAGATCTGTTCGGCCGTTGGCATGCTGGACGAGGTCAAGAAGGGCTTCCCGAGCTGGGTCAGCGACGATCTTTCTTCCCCTTCGCTCAACGACCAGGAGATCGGCGAGCGGATGAGCGGCAATCTGTGCCGCTGCGCCGCCTACCCCAACATCGTCGATGCGATCGCGGAGGTCGCAGGCCTCTCCGAAGATCAGCGCCAGACCAGCCAGAAGGTGTCGGGATGAAGCCCTTTAGCTATGCCAAGGCGGACAGCCCCGAAGCGGCGATCCGCGAGGTGAATACCGAGCATACGCGTTTCATCGCGGGCGGCACCAACCTGCTCGACCTGATGAAGCTGCAGGTGGAAACGCCTGACAAGCTGGTCGACATTAGCCGCCTGCCGCTGGATGAGATCGAGGAGCGGGAGGATGGCGGGCTGACGATCGGTGCGCTGGTGCCCAACAGCGACCTCGCCGCCGACCGCCGTATCATCGAGCGCTACGAGACGCTGAGCCGCGCGTTGCTGGCGGGCGCGTCGGGGCAGCTGCGTAACAAGGCTTCCACGGGCGGCAACCTGCTCCAGCGGACGCGTTGTTACTATTTCTATGACACCGCCTCTCCCTGCAACAAGCGGGAGCCCGGGACCGGGTGCTCGGCATTCGGTGGGCTCAACCGCATCCTGGCGGTGATCGGGACCAGCGAGCACTGTATCGCGACGCATCCCAGCGACATGGCGGTAGCCATGCGCGCGCTCGACGCGACGATCATCACGCTGAAGCGCGACGGCGACAAGCGGCGCATCTCCATCCACGATTTCTACTGTCTTCCGGGCGACACACCGCACATCGAGAATGTGCTGGAGCCGGGAGAGCTGATCACCCACATTGAATTGCCTGCCCCGGTTGAGGGCGCCCGGCAATTCTATCGCAAGGTGCGCGACCGCGCTTCCTACGCCTTTGCACTCGTGTCGATCGCGGGCGTGGTGAAGGTCGAGGACGGGCGCATATCGCACGCCGCGCTAGCCTTTGGTGGCCTAGCCCATATGCCATGGCGCAACCCTGACGTGGAAGCTGCGCTGGTCGGCAAGGCGCCGACCCGCGATGCGTTCGAGGCCGCGGCCGACGCCCTGCTCGATGGGGCCAGGGGTTTTGGCGACAATGATTTCAAGATCCCGCTCGCCCGCCGCACGCTGCTGGCGACGTTGCGCGACGTGACCGGAGAATAACGCCATGTTCGGCCTCGGCGACAAGAACAGCAGCAACAGCCTGGTAATGAACACCGCGCACCCCGACAGCCTGCTCGACAAGGGTGCGCAGGACGTGATCGGCAAGCCGATCAGCCGCATCGACGGGCCGTTGAAGGTGTCAGGTCACGCGGCCTATGCCGCCGAGTACGGGTTGGCGAACGTCGCCTACGGCTTCCTGGTCGGCTCCACGGTCGGCAAGGGCAAGATCACCGAGTTGCACGCGGAGGTCGCGCGTGAGGTGCCGGGCGTCATCGACGTGGTGGTCGACTACAAGACGTTCCTGCGCAACTCGCAGCAGGGCGGCGAGAAGAAGGCACCGACCCAGGGCGTCGAAAACGTCGACTATGTCGGCGAGCCGGTCGCGATTGTCATCGCCGAAACCTATGAAGCGGCGCGCGACGCGGCGGAGCGAGTGCGCCTGGCGGTCGAATACCAAGAGCAAGAGGGCCGCTACAGCTTCAACGCCTATCGCGAAGAGGCAAAGAAGCCGCCGTACAACAACATCCCCTCGCACTACGACCAGGGCGACGTCGAGAAGGCACTGGCGGAGGCGCCCGTCACGCTGGACCGTACCTATACCACGCCCAGCCAGAACTCCGCGGCGATGGAGCCGCATGCCAGCATTGCGAGCTGGGACGATGACGGCCGGCTGACGCTGTACGCTTCGTTGCAGATGCTTTCCTCCGACCGCCAGCAACTGGCCGATGCGCTGGGGCTGAAGCTGGACAAGGTCCGGCTGGTCGCGCGCTATGTCGGCGGGGGCTTTGGCTCGAAGCTCGGAATCGCACCTGAAAGCGTCGCGGCGGCGATCGCGGCCAAGAAGCTGGGCCGGCCGGTCAAGGTCGTCATGGCCCGCCAGCAGGTTTTCGAGGCGACGGTGCGTCGCTCCAACACCGAACAGCGTATCCGCCTGGGCGCCAATGCCGACGGCACGCTGACCGCGATCGCGCACGAGACGATCTGTTCCAACCTGCCGGGCGAGGGATATTTCGAGCCCGCCGGACAGTCGACACACTTCATGTATGGCGGCAAGAACCGGCTGATCACGCATGACCTGGTCGAACTCGACTGGATGCTGTCAGGCTCCATGCGCGCACCTGGCGAGGCGGTTGGAATGCTCGCGCTGGAAACAGCAATGGACGAGCTGGCCGAAACGCTGGGCATGGACCCGATCGAGTTGCGGCGGCGCAACGATCCGGACAAGGACCCGGAAAAGAACGTGCCCTATTCCTCGCGCATGCTGACGCAGTGCATGGACAAGGGCGCGGAACTGTTCGGCTGGTCCGAGCGGCGCGAGGCGCTGGGTGACCGGCGCGGCGACTGGTTTCACGGCATCGGCATGGCTGGGGCTGGCCGATCGAACATTCTGATGAAGTCGGCCGCAAAGGTCACGGTGGACGGCCAGGGCCACGCCATCGTCGAAACCGACATGACCGACATCGGCACGGGTACCTATACCATCCTGGCGCAGATCGCTGCGGAGATGCTGGGCCTGCCGATCGAGGACGTGACCGTGCATCTGGGCGACACCGATGCTCCTCCGGGTGCAGGGTCGGGCGGATCATGGGGTGCGACCTCGTCAGGGTCGTCGGTGTACCTGGCGTGCGAAGCGTTGCAGAAGCAGATCGCTGACAAGATGGGTGTCGAGGTTGGCGCCATGACGCTGAAGGACGGCCGCGTCATCGCCGAGAACCGCTCTGTGCCGCTGGCCGAACTTGTCGGCGACGGGATCAACGCAACCGGACAGGTCGCCCCAGGACTGCAGGCCAAGCTGACGACCCAGGCAAGCTATGGAGCGCATTTCGCAGAGGTCGCGGTGAACGCGATCACGGGTGAAACGCGGGTGGTGCGGATGCTCGGCGTCTTCGCAGCAGGGCGCATCCTGAACGAAAAAACAGCGCGCTCGCAGTGCCTGGGCGGCATGACCTTTGGCATCGGCGCCGCACTGACGGAGGAGGTCGTCCACGACCCGCGCAACGGCAAGGTCGTCAACCACGACCTGGCCGAATACCATGTGCCCGTGAACGCCGACGTCCCCGCACTTGAGGTTCACTTCCTCGATGAGCGCGACGTTCACGCCAATCCCATCCACGCCAAGGGAATCGGCGAACTCGGCATCTGCGGCGCGGGCGCGGCGATCGCCAATGCAATCAACAATGCGGTTGGCGTCCGGATGCGCGATTACCCGCTGACGCTCGACAAGCTGCTGGACCAGTTGCCGCCAGTGTAACGGTGCGCCGGTCGGCCTATATACGGACGGTCAACGGTTCGGGGTTGGGCAATGCGCGAAGGTAAGATGGACGGGCCGTACCGTCCGGCTGGGCTCACCCAGGCGGAGCAGGGTGTGCTGGGCGCAGCGGTGCCGCGGATTGAGGGGCCAGCAAAGGTGACCGGCACCGCGCAGTACGCCGCGGAAAAGGCGCCGGAGGGCACCGCCTATGCGGCGATCGTGGTCAGCGCGATCGGGCATGGCCGCGTGATCGGCATCGACGCGAGCGCAGCGGAGGCAGTCGCGGGGGTGCTGGTGGTCATCACCGACGATCCCCGCCTGCCGGCACAGGGCGGCAATTCTCGCCAGGCACCGCCGACAGGATTGCGCGACATCTTTTATGCGGGCCAGCCGGTGGCGATCGTGGTGGCGGAAACGCCCCAGGCCGCGACGGAGGCGGCGCAGTTGGTGCGGGTGGAATCCGAGGCAGCGGCCGGGCGCTTCGATGCTGGCGCTGAAACGCCCGACACGGACCATGGTAAAGGCTTTCTGCCGCCCATCGACGCAGGCGATCTCGACAGCGCGCTTGCGGCCGCGGAGGTCGTCTTCGACCAGCGCTATACGACACCGGCGCACTTCCCCGCCGCCCTGGAGCCGCACGCCACGACTGCGTGGTGGGACGGCGACCGGCTGACCGTCAGGACCAGCAACCAGATCATCGGCGCGGCGCGGGGCACGATCGCGACAGTGCTGGGCATCGATAAAGAGCGGGTGCGAGTATTGGCGCCCTTCGTCGGCGGCGGCTTCGGCGGCAAGACCGGCGTAGGCCCCGAAGCGATCGTCGCGGCGATCGCGGCGGAACGGGTCGGGCGGCCGGTGAAGATCGCCCTGCCCCGTCGCCAGACCGCGAGCATGGTCCACCATCGCTCCCCCACCAGGCAGCGCATCCGGATCGGCTGCGACCGCGACGGGCGGATCGGCGCAATCGCGCATGACAGCGTGGTCGCGCAGAACGAACATGGCGATTTCGTCGAGCCGGTACCGTTTGGTTCACTGCCGCTATACGCGGGGCAGGTTCGCCGCTTCCGCACCGACCTGGTCACCGTCGACCTCCCCCAGACTGGCGCGGTGCGCGCGCCGGGCGAGGCCGTGGGCACCTTTGCCATCGAATGCGCGATGGACGAACTGGCACATCAACTCGGCCTCGACCCCATCGAGCTTCGCCGCCGCAACGAGCCCGAGGTTGATCCGCTGAGTGGCAAGCGCTTCTCCACCCGGCGGCTGCTGGACTGCTATGACGAAGGGGCGCAGCGCTTCGGCTGGGATCGGCGTCTCCCCACCCCTGGCGCGCGGCGGGAGGGTGACTGGCTGATCGGCCTTGGCATGGCAGCGGCGCTGCGGGGTAACTTCACCGTCGAGGCGCAGGCGCGCGTGACGCTGGGCACCGACGGCCGGGTGCTTGTCGAAACCGACATGACCGACATCGGCACCGGCACCTACACGATCCTTGCGCAGGTTGCGGGCGAGATGCTGGGATTGCCGGTGGACGCTGTTGAGGTGCGGCTCGGCGATAGCGAGTTGCCGCCGAGCGCGGGATCGGGCGGGTCATTCGGCGCGAGCAGCGCGGGGTCCGCCGTGGTGCTCGCCTGCGAGGACATCCTGGCCGAACTCGGTCGCCGGATGAATGCTGCGCCCGAAGAGCTGCGGCTGCGCGAGGGCTGCGTCAGCGTGGGCGAGCGGCGGGTTCCCCTGGCCGACCTGACCCACGGGGAGCCCATTCAGGCGACGGGCAAGGCGATGCCTGGCGCGGAAACGAGCGGGACGAGTCAGGCGAGCCACGGCGCGCAATTCGCGGAGGTTGCTGTCAACGCTGTGACGGGCGAGGTGCGCGTGCGCCGGATGCTGGGCGTGTTCGAGATCGGCCGCGTGCTCAACCGCGCAACGGCCGCGAACCAGGCGGTCGGCGGCATGGTATGGGGCATCGCTTATGCACTGCAGGAAGAAGCGGTGGTCGACACGCGCACCGGCCGCTTCGCCAACCCGGACTTCGGCGAATACCACGTCGCGGTGAACGCCGACGTGCCCGCGATCGAGTGCCACTTCATCGAGGAGGTGGACACCAGCGCCAATCAGGTCGGCGCAAAGGGCGTGGGGGAGCTTGGCATTTCGGGCGCTGGCGCCGCGGTGGCGAACGCGATCTTCAACGCGTGCGGAGTGCGTGTACGCGACTTCCCCGTCACGCTGGACAAGCTCATCGCCGGCCTGCCGGCGGTCTGAAAGAGAGAACATGGCCGAAAATGACAGCGTGATCGCGGCCGCCCGGCAATGGGCGGGACAGCCCATGGCCATTGCCACCGTCACTTCCACCTGGGGGTCGGCGCCGCGGCCCAAGGGAAGCCACATGCTGGTTCATGCCGATGGCCGGTTCGAGGGCTCCGTGTCGGGCGGCTGTGTCGAAAGCGATATCATGCAGACCGCCGCCGACGTGATCGCGGGCGCGCCGTTCCAGATAATGCGGTACGGCGTTGCGGACGCGGCGGCATGGGAGGTCGGCCTTCCCTGCGGCGGCGAGATCGAGGTCATGGTTCAGCCGGTCAGCGCGGAGGGCTTCGACCCCGAATTGTTTGACCGGATTTCCGAGGCTGGCGAACAGGGACGCGCTCTGACCGTCACCACGGACCTGGCCACCGGGCACAGCGACCTGCGTCCGGTCGAGACGGGGGCGGTGTTCGCCAACCGCTACGCCCCTCCGCGCCGTCTGCTGATCGTTGGCGCGGTGCAGATCGCGCAAGCGCTGGCGCAGCTCGCGACGACGCTGGGGATCAAGGTGACGGTGGTTGATCCGCGCGCCCGATTTCTGACCGAGGAGCGCTTTCCCGGCGTGACACTGGACGACCGTTGGCCGGACGAGGCGGTCGAGGCGCTGCGGCCCGACCCGGCCACCGCGGTGGTGACTCTTAGCCATGACATCAAGATCGATGATCCCGCACTGATCGCCGCATTGAACAGCCAGGCCGCCTATGTCGGGGCGCTCGGCAGTAGGCGCAGCCATGCGGCGCGGCGAGAGCGGCTGGCGACGGCGGGGCTGTCAGCGGAGCAGATCGACCGGATCGATGCGCCGGTCGGGATCAGCATCGGCGCGATCGGGCCGTCGGAGATCGCGCTGTCGATCGCCGCGGCGATGGTCGGCGCCTTCCATGCCGAGGATTGAGGACAGCGTTCTGGTGTTGTTGGCGGCCGGGCGCTCGACGCGCTTTGGGGCTGGGCGGCACAAGCTGCATCAGGAGCTGTTCGGGCGGCAGCTGGGCGAGGTCGCTGCGGCAACCCTGGCTGCTCTGCCATTTCGGGAGCGGGTGGCGGTAACGGCTGCTGGTGGGCTGGATTTAGCGGCATTGGGGTTTCGACAAGTCGTGAACCCCGACCCAGCGGCTGGTATGGGGCGGTCGGTTTCGCTCGGGGTCGAGGTTGCGGATAAGCTCGGGGCAGCGGCGGTGCTGGTCGCGCTGGCAGACATGCCCTGCGTGACCGCAGCTCATGTCGAGCGGCTGTTCGCGGCAGCAGGCGCCGCGGGCGTCGTGGCATCCAGCGATGGGCACGCCGCCAAGCCCCCTGCCCTGTTCACGCGTGACCAGTTCGCGAGGTTGCGGGCGCTTTCCGGAGACGTAGGCGCGCGGGCCCTGTTACGCGACGCGGTGCTGGTGAGCGCACCAGTGGACGACCTGGTCGACGTCGATACGGCCGAAGAGCTGGAACGGCTGCGCGGGCGACTGGGCTAGACCAACCGCCCCACCCCCGCGAACACTATTCGTGCCGAAGCGCGTCGATGGGGTTGAGCGAGGCCGCGCGCCGTGCCGGGAAATACCCGAACACCACGCCGATGATCGCAGAGGTGGCAAAGGCGATCACGTTGATCTGCGGATCGAACAGGAACGGTACCTGCATCAACGGCGTGATGGCCAGGATCACGAGCTGCGCGATCACGAGCCCGATCAGGCCGCCCAGGCACGACAGCGCCACCGCTTCGACCAGGAATTGCATCAGCACCTCACGCGCCACGGCGCCGATGGCCAGGCGGATGCCGATCTCTCTCGTGCGCTCCGTCACGGACACTAGCATGATGTTCATGATGCCGATGCCGCCGACCACCAGGCTGATCGCGGCGACTGCCGCAACGATGCGGGTCAGCAACGTGGTGGTGCCGGTCAGCGTGTCGGATATCTGCTTGGTATCGAAGATGAAGAAGTCGTCGTCCTTGCCCTGCGTGATGTTGCGCCGCTCGCGCAGCAAGTCCTGGATGGATGCCTGCACGGCCGCGGTGGAATAAGCCTGGTCGACGCCGACCAGCATCAGGCGCACATCGCGATTGCCGGTGAAGCGGCGCTGCACCGCCTTGATCGGCATGGCAACGACGTCGTCTTGGTCGCCGCCGAAACCAGCCTGCCCCCGCGTCGACAGAACGCCGATGATGTCACAGCTGATCGGGCCGATGCGAAAGCGTTGGCCGACCGCCTGGCCGCCTCGGAACAGGTTCTGGCGAACGGTGTTGCCGATGATGCAAACAGCCTTGCCGGCCTGCTCCTCCGCCGGCGTCCAGCGGCGCCCTGCCACCAGCGGCCAAGGCTGGACGGTAAACGACGCGTCAGTGGTGCCGTTGACGGTGGTGGACCAGTTCGCGCCCTCATAGATGGCGGTCGCGGTCGCCTGCGCTTGGGGGGCGACGGCGGTGACGCCCGCGACCTGGTTGGCGATGGCGGTGACGTCCGCGGGCTTGAAGTCCGGCGGGCGCGGGCCGCCGCCGCCGCGACCGAAGCCCTGGCCGGGGCGGATCTGCAGGATATTGGTGCCGAGCGCGCTGATCTGGCTCTGGACGGCGGCGGTGGTCGCCTTGCCCAGCGTCACCATGGTCACCACCGCGCCGACACCGATGATGATGCCCAGGATGGTCAGGAATGAGCGCAGCTTGTGCCGGGCGATCGAGCGCAGCGCGAGCAGAAGGATGGTGCCGCCCATGTTAGTGCTCCTGTTCGCCGGCAAAGGCCGGTATCCAGCACCTCACAACGGTATCGTACGGCAGCGCCATTCGGCGCTGTGCGCCGAGGCTGGGTCCCGACTTACCCCAGAGTATGGCAAGGGATGAACAGGTCATCTCAACGCATCTCCGGGACGACGCCCTGCTGGTGACCGCGCTCGATCCGCTCCACTAGCCCGTCCTTGAAGTGCACCACCGTGCGCGCAAAGGCGGCCATGTCGGGTTCGTGGGTGACCATCAGCACGGTAATGTTGCTCGCCCGGTTGAGGTCGGTCAGCAGCTCCATGATCTCCACGGAGCGTTCGGAATCGAGGTTGCCGGTTGGCTCGTCGGCAAGCAGCACGTCCGGCTGCGTCACGATCGCGCGCGCAATGGCGACCCGCTGCTGCTGCCCGCCCGACAACTCGCCGGGCGTGTGATCCCACCATTGATCCAGCCCGACCTTTTCCAGCGCGCCCATTGCCAGCGCGCGGCGCGCCTTCTTTTCGTCGCCACGATAGAGCAACGGCAGCTCCACATTCTCCAGCGCAGAGGTGCGCGCCAGGAGGTTGAACCCCTGGAACACGAAGCCGAGATATTTGCGGCGAAGCAGAGCGCGCTGGTCACGGTCGAGCCGCTCGATATGCACGCCCTTGAACAGGAACTCGCCAGCCGTGGGCACGTCGAGGCAGCCGAGGATATTCATGGTCGTCGACTTGCCCGACCCGGACGGCCCCATGACCGCGACAAAGTCACCCGCCTGGATGTCTAGGTCGACACCCTTCAGTGCCTGGAACTGCGTCGCGCCCGAGCCATAAGCCTTGGTGACGTTGCGCAGTCGGATCAGGGGATCGGCGCTACTGGCCACCGCCCGCCCCTGCCCCGCGCCGGCGCGCGCCGCCAGCACCTGCGTTCCGGCGACCAGCCGAGCCGCCGGCGTCATCGCCCGATAGCTGCCCGGTGATGACCTGTTGTCCGGCCTTGAGATCGCCGGACAAGATTTCCGTCATGGTGCCATCGGTATCGCCGGTCGTGACCTGCACGGGCTGCGGTTTGCCGTCTGCACCCTTGACGTACACGGTCTGGACGCCGCCGCGACCAACGGTCGCCTGACGCTGGTTACCGCCGCCGCCGCGCCGACCGCGCGGGATCAGGGCGCTGGTGATGCCCCCGCTGCCCGAACCCTGGCCCGCGCCGTCCGCGGTCGGCTTGAAGCGCAGCGCGGCGTTGGGGACGAGCAGCGCATTGCCCTTGTCCGACGTGATGATGTCCGCCGTCGCTGTCATGCCTGGGCGCAGCTGCAATGTTGGGTTCGAGACGGTGAGGTCGGCGGCATAGCTGACGACCTGCCCGGTGGTGGATGTGGCGCTGGTGGTAGCGGAGCTGGTGGCCGAGCTGACGGTCAGGTTGGAGCCGAGGTCGACCCGGCTGATCGTTGCGGGAAATGTTTTGCCCGGGAAGGCATCTACGGTGAACGAGGCTTTCTGCCCGACCTTCACCTGACCCACATCCGCTTCGTCGATCGCGACTTCCAGCTTCATCTGGGTCAGGTCCTCCGCGATCACGAACAGCGTCGGCGTGTTGAAGGAGGCAGCGACGGTCTGGCCTGGGTCGACCTGACGCGCGAGCACGACGCCGTTGACGGGACTGCGGATGATGGCGCGGGCACGCTGTGTCTGCACCTGGCCCAGTTGCGCGCGGGTCGCGGCGACGTTGGACTGGGCGACCCGCAAGGCCGCCACGGCACGCTGATAATCGGCGCGACCGGCCTGAAGCTCGGTTTCGGACGGCACGCGCTTGTTGGACAGGCGGTACACCTCTTCGAGGCGGTTCAGCTGCGCACGGCTTTGGGCGAGTGTTGCCTGGGCCTGGCCGACCTGCGCCTGGTTCGCCTCAATCTGGGCGTTGATCTGACGGATCTGGTCTTCGAGCTGCTGGGGGTCGATCAGGGCGAGCGCCTGGCCGGCGGTCACGCGATCGTTGACGTCCACGACGACCTTGGTGACCAGGCCCGACAGCTGCGACCCGACCGTCACCTGGTTGGTCGGTGCGAGCTTGCCCGTCGCCGAAACGGAGACGGTCAGGTTGCCGCGATTGACCGGCGCGGTGGCGTAACCCGCGTCCGCCTTGCTGCCAAAGCAGCTCTTCAGCAGCAGCGCGAGCAGGATCACGGCAATCGCGACGAGCACCCACTTGCCCCAGCGGCGCCACGCGGGCGCGGGCTTGGTGCCCAGGAACTCGTCGAGCTGTTCGTCTGCCATTAATTGCTTCCCGTTGGGCGGGGGGTGGAGGTGCGGGTAGCCTCAGCGGTCGGGATGGAAGCAGGCTCCCATCCGCCGCCGAGCGCCGCATAAAGCGCGATCAACGCCGCAGCCTGGTCTGAACGCGCCTGGGTCAGGCCGTTCTGCGCGCTGAGCAGTGCCGCTTCCTGCTGGTTGAGCGTGGTGAAGTCGGTCAGCCCCGTGCGGTACTGGCTGCGGGCAAGCAGCGCGGAGTTGCTGGCGGCGTCAAAGGCGATGCGGAACTGGACTTCGCGCTGGCGGGCGGTGTCTAGCGCGACAATCGCGTTCTCCACATCCTCCAGCGCCAGCAGCACGGTGCCCTTGTAGCTGGCGAAAGCAACGTCCGCGGCAGCCTCTGCGCTGCGCACCTGGCTGCGCAGGCGACCGCCGTTGAAGATCGCCTGGGTCAGCCCGGCGAACAGGCCGCCGGTGACCGCGTCACCGATGCTGCCGATCGAGGTGGCGTTAGTCTGGATGTTGCCGGTGATGGCGAGCGCGGGATAAAGCTGCGCCCTGGCGACGCCGATCCGCGCGGTGGCGGATGCCAGTGCGCGTTCGGCGGCAAGGACGTCCGGGCGCTGGCGCAGCGTGTCGGCGGGGATGCCGGCGCCAACCACGCCGGGAGCGGTCGGGATCGGTCGTGTCGCCTCCATACGAGCACGAAGGGCGCCGGGTGCCTGGCCCGACAGCACGCCGAGCCGCGCCACGGCAGCCGCATATTGCTGTTCCAGGCTGGGGATGGTTGCCGCCGTCTGCGCGCGCTGGCTGCGCGCCTGCTCGACATCGGTCGAGGAGACGAGGCCCGCCTGTACGCGGAAGCCCGCGATCTGCAGATTGTCGTCCTGGATGCGCAGGCTGGCACGCGCGTTGGCGATCTGCGCCTGATAGGCGCGGACCAGGACGTAGTTGCGGGCAATGTCGCTCTCGATCGAGACGAGAACCGCGGCATAGTCATAGCCCGCCGCCTGTTCCTCCGCCCGCGTCGCCTCCACCGTGCGGCGCACTTCGCCAAACAGGCCGAGCTGGTATTGCGCATCAAGGCCGAGTGAGAAGCTGTCGCCGGCCGAGCGGGAGATAGTGGTCACCGTGCCGTCTGGCAGGGTCAGGTTGCTCGTGCCGCCGACCAGGTTAAAGGAGCGATTGTAACCCGCCGAACCTGACACGGTGGGCAGCAGTTGCGAGCGCGACTGTACCAGCGACTCCCGCGCCTGGCGCAATCGGCCGACCGCCTGGGCAAGGTCCGTGTTGCCCGCGCGCGCAGCCTCCACCAACTCGCCCAGAACCGGATCATCGAAGCGGTCCCACCAGCGGGTGAGATTGTCGGCCCGGGCCGCCGCCGGGACTGACCATGCGTCGGGCACGCCGAGCTCAGCAGGTGTGCTCGGCCGATAGTTGGGGCCAACCGTGCAACCGGCCAGTGCGACGCTGGCCGACACGGAGACTAGAAGGAGCGCGCGGGGGCGAAACATGGGCGTGGTGTGTGAACAGCACACCTGTTCCAGTCCAGCGCAATTGTGTCGCAATTTGTCGCCCGGGCGCCCTATTCCAGCTCCAGGATGACCTGATCGACCGCCAGGCTGGCACCCGCTTCGACCTCCACGGACTTGATTGTGCCCGCCTTTTCCGCGCGCAAAATGTTCTCCATCTTCATCGCTTCGACCACCGCGAGCGGCTGGCCGGGTTGCACCTTGTCTCCAGCCTTTGCGTCCAGTCGCACCAGCAGGCCCGGCATGGGGGCGATCAGGAAGCGGCTGAGGTCGGGCGGCACTTTCTCGATCAGGTGGTGCGCATAGGATGCGACATGCGCGGGCAGAACGCGGGCGGTGTGGCTCGCGCCGCGGGTGGTCAGGCGAAAGCCGGTGCGGGTGCGGGCAAGCCGGACGGACAGCGGCGCGCTGTTCCATTCAGCATGCACCAGCCGGTCGCCGGGGGTGTACTCGATCGACAGGTCCGCTTCTTCGCCGGCGATCACCAGCGTGTCGGGGGCGAGCAGGACCTGATGCTCCCGACCCGCGATGCGCACCAGCCACTCGCTGGGCGGCCGCAACCGTCGGCCAAGCTGGCCATCGACGCGGCGCGCGCGATCGGCTTCTGCCGTCGCGGCAAAGGCAGCTATCCCGGCAAGAGCCTGAACAAGCTCGGGCGCGGCAGGGGCGCCGTTGAAGCCGTCGGGATATTCTTCCGCGATGAAGCCGGTCGTGAGCGCCCCTGCGCGGAATCGCGGGTGCTGCATCAACGCCGACAGGAAGTCGATGTTGTTGCCGACGCCATCGAGCTCGAACGAGTCGAGCGCGGAAATCTGCAGGTCCGCTGCCTCCTCGCGGGTGGGTGCCCAAGTAATCAGTTTGGCGATCATCGGGTCATAGAACATCGATACCTCGCCGCCCTCGGTCACGCCGTCATCGACACGGACATAGGCATCGCTCACACTTCCGAGCGGCTGCTGATGCGCGGATGCCTCCGGCGGGGCGTAGCGGGTCAGGCGGCCGATACTGGGGAGGAAACCGCGATAGGGGTCCTCGGCATAAACGCGGTTCTCGATGGCCCAGCCGGTGAGCTTCACCTCATCCTGCGTGAACGCGAGATGCTCGCCCGCCGCGACGCGGATCATTTGCTCGACCAGATCGAGCCCGGTGATCGCTTCCGTGACAGGGTGCTCGACCTGTAGGCGGGTGTTCATCTCGAGGAAGTAGAAACCCTGCCCGGTCGTGTCGGCGCCTGACACGATCAGCTCGACGGTGCCCGCAGAGTAGTAGCCGACCGCGCGGGAGAGCGCGACAGCCTGTTCACCCATGGCGCGACGCATCTCGGGCGTGACGAAGGGGGATGGCGCTTCCTCCACCACCTTTTGGTGGCGGCGTTGGATCGAGCATTCGCGCTCGCCAAGATAGACGATGTTGCCGTGCTGGTCGCCCAGCACCTGGATCTCGATGTGGCGCGGGCTCTCGATAAACTTCTCGATGAAGACGCGGTCGTCGCCAAAGCTGGCAAGGCCTTCGCGCTTGGTCGCCTCGAATCCCTCGCGCACGTCCTGTTCGGACCAGGCGAGGCGCATCCCCTTGCCGCCGCCGCCAGCCGACGCTTTCATCATCACCGGATAGCCGATGTCGGTCGCAATCCGCACCGCCTCGTCCGTGTCGGCTATTTCACCTAGGTAACCAGGGACGACGTTGACGCCCGCCTGTTTGGCGAGCTTTTTGGACTCGATCTTGTCACCCATCGCCGCGATCGCGTTCGGCGGTGGGCCGACAAAGGCGATGCCCGCCTCCGCACAGGCGCGCGCGAAGCTCTCGCGTTCGGACAGGAAGCCATAGCCTGGGTGGA
This sequence comes from Sphingomonas aerophila, assembly GCF_014199305.1. Taxonomy (GTDB): domain Bacteria; phylum Pseudomonadota; class Alphaproteobacteria; order Sphingomonadales; family Sphingomonadaceae; genus Sphingomonas; species Sphingomonas aerophila. The sequence goes on along the minus strand of NZ_JACIJK010000009.1, from coordinate 14,426 downwards.
TGCAGTCGGCGCCGGTTTCCTTGGCGGCGAGCAGGATCAACTCGGCCTTGAGATAGCTTTCGGCCGCGGGTGCCGGGCCCAGGCGCACGCTCTCATCGGCCATCAGGACATGCGGCGCGCGGGCATCTGCGTCCGAATATACCGCGACCGTTGCGATGCCCATCCGCTTGGCGGTCCGCATGACGCGGCAGGCGATCTCACCGCGATTGGCGACCAAAATCTTCTTGAACATCAATGCGGCTTTCTAGTCCCGAGAAGGGTCACTTCAGGCATGGTCGCCACGATCTCCGAGCCAGCGAGACTACGTAAGCCGACCATCTCCGCGCCGTCTTGTGCGCGTTCGGCTTGGACGAGGATCGCCGGGCGCTTAACCCCGTGTTCGTCAGTCCAGACCGCGTATTGAGGGATTTCCGAAGTCAACGGGCCCTTGCCGCCGCCGTTCATGGAGAAAACGGCGCTGCCCTCCCGGGCATCCTGAACCGTTGCCGGTCGCCCCCTGATGAAGCCGGTCGCCGGTAGCTCTGGCCATTGCGTCTCGGCGGCCACCACAGCCGGCGTCGCGGCGAGACAGAGCGCCATCGCCACCCGGTTACACGTGCTTCTCACTCCGCCGCCACCCGCATCGGCTCGTCACCCTCCATCGCGCGCAGGCCCAGCTTGGCGAACAGGGCGGCGTCGGCGCTGTCGCCGGCGTTGCCGGTCGTGAGCAGCTTGTCGCCGGTGAAGATCGAGTTTGCGCCCGCCATGAAGCAGAGCGCCTGCGCCGCTTCGCTCATGCTTTCACGGCCAGCCGACAGGCGGATCATGCTCATGGGGCAGGCGATGCGCGCAGCGGCGACGACGCGGACGAACTCGATGTCATCGACGCGAGCCATCGGCGTGTCGGCAAGCATGTCGCCGAGCGGAGTGCCCCTGATCGGCACCAGCGCGTTGACCGTGACGCTTTCGGGGTGGCGCGGCAGGGTGGCGAGCGCGTGGACGAAGCCGATGCGGTCCTCCCGCGTTTCGCCCATGCCGACGATGCCGCCGCAACAAACGCTGACGCCTGCGTTGCGCACGTTTTCAAGCGTATCGAGCCGGTCCTGATAGGTCCGCGTGCTCGTCACCCGCTCATAATATTCGGGCGAGCTGTCGAGGTTGTGGTTGTAATAGTCGAGCCCTGCGTCGGCGAGCGTCCTGGCCTGGCCCTCATCAAGCATGCCCAGCGTCATGCAGGTTTCGAGCCCCATCGCCTTCACGCCCTCGATCATCGCGACCACCTTGGGCATGTCGCGCTCCTTGGGGCTGCGCCAGGCGGCGCCCATGCAGAAACGCTGTGAGCCCGCGGCCTTCGCCTCCGCGGCAGCGGAAAGGACGCTGTTCACGTCCATCAGCTTCTCGGCCTTCAGCCCTGAACCGTGGTGCGCGGACTGCGAGCAATAGCCGCAATCCTCCGGGCAGCCGCCGGTCTTGATCGACAGCAGCGTGCACAACTGCACTTCGTCGGCGGCCTGGTGGGCCCGATGAACCTGTGCTGCGCGGAACACGAGTTCAGTGAAGGGCAGGTCAAACAGCGCGCGGATCTCGGCGCGGGTCCAGTCGGTACGAAGCATCAGCGAGGATCGCCCTTGAGTTCACGGGTTCTGAGACGGGTCAGCTGCGCAAGGCAGGCTGAATGTTGCATCGGCTGCATCGAGCCACCCTCATACTGGGCGGCGCTGCGTCCACACTCGGCATCACGATACTTGAGCCAGGCGCGCTGCGAAGCGAGCAAAAGCGAAGCACTCCTCCCGCCTGCCCGGCGCGCTTGCGCCATGGTCGTCCGGTACTGCGCGTTCAGCAGTGCATCGGCGCGGCGATGATCCACCGCGGCTTGGGTGTTCAGCGATTGCTGCGTTTGCGCGGCGACCGGCGTTGCCAGCAGGGCGAGCGACAGCAGGGCGAGCCTCATTCAGCGGCCTCCTCTCGCGGAGGCATGTTGTGGCCGAGCAGGCGCAGCACTTCCTCGGCCGCGTTGATCAGGTTGGTGCCGGGGCCAAAAATCGCCTGGACGCCGGCATCACGCAACGACTGGTAATCCTGCGCCGGGATCACCCCGCCCGCGATCACGCGAATGTCGGCGCGGCCAGCATCGCGCAGGTGGCCTATCAGCTCGGGGATCAACGTCTTGTGGCCGGCGGCAAGGCTGGAGGCACCGACCACGTCGACGCCGCTGTCGATCGCCAGCCGCGCGGCCTCTGCCGGGGTCTGGAACAGGGGTCCGGGTACAACCTCAAACCCCAGGTCGCCGAACATGGACGAGACGAGATTGGCGCCGCGATCATGCCCGTCCTGCCCCATCTTGGCGACCAGCATCCGGGGCTTGCGGCCAAGCCGCCGCTCCGTTGCATCAACGCCATCGCGCAGCCGTTCCCAACGCAAGTCGTCGGCATAAGCGCCACCATAGACACCCGACACGGGCGTCGGCTTTGTAGCGTGACGGCCAAAGGCGACCTCCATCGCCGCGCTGATCTCTCCAAGCGTGCACCGCGCACGCGCACAGTCGACCGCGAGCGAGAGGAGATTCTCCGACCCTTCCGCCCCGGCGCGCAGCGCCTCGAGTGCCGCCGTCACAGCCGCCTCGTCCCGGTTCGCGCGCAGCTGCTCCAATCGGCGCACCTGCGCCTCGCGCACGGCATGATTGTCGATGTCGAGCACGTCCACGGCGGTGTCTTCGGACGGGCGATACTTGTTGACACCGACGATCACCGTCTCGCCCTTGTCCACCGCAGCAGCACGGGCGGCAGAGGCTTCCTCGATCATCGCCTTGGGCCAGCCGGCTGCAACGGCCTTCGCCATGCCGCCTTCGGCATCGACCCTTTCGATGATGTCCCAGGCTCTTGTGACGAGCTCCTGCGTCAGGCTCTCGACATAATAGCTGCCACCCAGCGGATCGACGACGTTGGTGATCCCCGTTTCCTCCTGCAGCACCAACTGGGTATTGCGGGCGATGCGGGCGGAGAAGTCGGTGGGAAGCGCGATCGCCTCGTCCAGCGCATTGGTGTGGAGCGACTGGGTGCCGCCGAGCGCAGCGGCGAGTGCCTCCACCGTCGTGCGGATCACGTTGTTATAAGGGTCCTGCTCCTGGAGCGACACGCCGCTGGTCTGGCAGTGGGTGCGCAGCATCTTGGAGCGTTCGTCCTGGGCGCCGAGCTCTGTCATCACCCGGTGCCACAGCCTCCGTGCAGCGCGAAGCTTCGCCACCTCCATGAAGAAGTTCATGCCGATCGCGAAAAAGAAGCTTAGGCGTCCGGCGAATTTGTCGATGTCGAGCCCGGCGGCCATCGCCGCCTTCGCATATTCCTTGCCATCAGCGATGGTGAAGGCGAGCTCCTGCACCTGCGTCGCGCCGGCTTCCTGCATATGGTAGCCGGAGATGGAGATGCTGTTGAACTTGGGCATTTCTGCAGAGGTATAGGCGATAATGTCCGCGATGATCCGCATCGATGGTTCGGGCGGATAAATGTAGGTGTTGCGGACCATGAACTCCTTGAGGATGTCGTTCTGGATGGTCCCGTCCAGTTTGGCGCGGGGTACGCCCTGTTCCTCGCCGGCAACGATGAAAAAGGCGAGGATCGGGATCACCGCGCCGTTCATGGTCATGCTGACCGACATCTGATCGAGGGGGATCCCGTCGAACAGGATCTTCATGTCCTCAACCGAGTCGATCGCGACACCCGCCTTGCCGACATCGCCGACGACCCGCGGGTGGTCGCTGTCATAGCCGCGGTGCGTGGCGAGATCGAAGGCGACGGACAGCCCCTTCTGTCCGGCGGCTAGATTGCGGCGGTAAAAGGCGTTCGATTCCTCCGCGGTCGAAAAGCCGGCATATTGGCGGATCGTCCAGGGGCGCCCCGCATACATGGATGCGCGCACGCCACGGGTGAACGGCGCGAAGCCCGGCAAACCGGGGTCGGCGGTGACGTCCTCAGCCGTATACAGTGGCTTGACGTCGATCCCTTCGGGCGTGTGCCAGTTGAGCCCTGCCCCCTTCACTTCCTTGGCGGCGAGCGCCTGCCAGTCGGACAGCGTCGGCTGCGGGGTAGGTTCGGGAAGGTCTCGCGCAGGCGGTACGCTGCCTGCATCCTCTCCCGAGTTGAGTTCAATCTCGGCCATCAGGCTCCCGTGAACCCGGGCGCGCGTTTCTGCAAGAACGCCTGGCCGCCTTCGCGTGCATCGGCCGTCCCACGCGCGGTGCGCTGCGCCTCCGCTTCGGCCAGCAGGGCGGCCGCGTAATCCGTTTCCATGGCGCGGTGCAGGGCACGGCGCATCAGGCCGAGAGCGACGGTCGGCCCCGCCGCGAGCCGTTCCGCCAACGCCAGTGCGCGGGCGTCGAGCATGTCGTCGTGAACGACCTGGTGGATCATGCCCCAGTCATGCGCCTTGGACGCGGGCACGCGCTCGCCCAGCATCATCATTTCGGCCGCACGGGCGCGCCCGATCAGGCGGGGGAGCATCCAGCTGGCCCCGCCGTCCGGCACCAGGCCGATGTTGACGAAAGCCTGTAGGAAATAGGCGGTGTCGGACGCGATACAGAAGTCACCGGCCAGCGCCAGCGAGCAACCGATACCGGCAGCGGGCCCGCGGACCGCAGTGACCACGGGAACCGACAGGTTCGCGATCGCCTCCAGCGTCGGATTATAACCCGTTGTGAGCGCAGCAAAGGTAGCCTCGCCCGGGTCGTCCGCCAAGAGCGCGCCCATCGCAACATCCGCGCCCGAACAGAAGCCCCGCCCCTCACCGCGGATCAGCACGGCGCGTGCGCCGGCGAGATCGGCCAGCGCCTCCCGCAGTTCAATGAACATGGCGGGCGGCGCAGCGTTGAGGCGGTCGGGGCGATTTAGCGATACCACCAACACGTCGCCGCGCCGGTCGACCAGGATATGCTCCGGCATCAGTGATCCCCCTGCGGCGTTTCCATCAACTCGACCAGCACGCCACCCGTGTCGCGCGGGTGCATGAAGACGATGGGCGTGCCGTGCGCCCCGATGCGCGGCTCCCCAAGCAGGGTTGCTCCCTTCGCCTTCAGGTCGGCTATAGCGGCCTGGATGTCGGGAACCTCAAAGCAGAGGTGGTGCTGGCCACCGCCGGGGTTCTTGCGCAGGAAACCGGCAATGGGCGAAGCGTCGTCATAAGGCTCGATCAATTCGATTTGTGTGTTCGGCGCGTCGAGAAAGCAGATCTTCACGCCCTGCGCCGGAAGGTCGAACGGCTCGCCAATCGTCACGGCACCAAGGAGGGTTCGATAGGTCTCGATCGAGCGCTCGATCGATGGCGTCGCGACGCCGACGTGGTTGAGGCGGCCCAGCGTCATCCCTCGATCCTCGGCACATCACGCCCGCGTTGCGCGGCCGCTACCTCCACCAATGTTTCCAAACGAACGACGCGACGGTCGATTCCATCCGCATAGTCGCGGGTCCGGCGAACGTCGGACGCCATGGCTTCCACGTTGCGCTGCAGGCGGGCGACGTCCTCCTGCAACAACATGACCTTCTTCAGCGCGGCGAAAACGTCGCTGATGGTGCTCATCAGGCGATGCCCCGGTCCTGGAAGAACTGGTTCATCTCGGCATGAAGGTCTTCCAGCACGACATTGGAGCGGTCGAGCGAGGCACGCATCGCAGGAACCGCGGCGTTGAGCTCTGCGGCGAGCGCCGCAAGCTCGACTTCCTCCTTTGCCGAGATCCGGTCAAAATTGTCGACGGCCAGACGGATGTACTCGCCGCTCGATACGCCAAGGCTGGCCGCCTTCGCCTCGATCGCGGCCTTGCGATCGGGGGTCGTCAGAAATGTCACCCGGGCGTTCTGCATCGCGCTCTCCTTACAATCACATTGTAATGTACCGGAGGGCGCCTCACAACGGAATGTTGTCGTGCTTCTTCCACGGGTTTTCGAGCACCTTGCCGCGTAGCTTACGCAGGCCCAGCGCGATGCGGCGGCGGGTGGAATGGGGCTGGATCACCTCGTCGATAAAGCCCTTGGACGCGGCCACGAACGGGTTGGCGAAACGCGCCTCATATTCGGCGGTTCGCTCGGCGATCTCCTCCGGCGTGCGGCCCCGGAAGATGATCTCCACCGCGCCCTTTGCACCCATCACCGCGATCTCTGCTGTGGGCCAGGCATAGTTGAGGTCGCCGCGCAGGTGCTTGGAGGCCATTACGTCATACGCGCCGCCATAAGCCTTGCGCGTGATCACGGTGATCTTGGGCACGGTCGCCTCGGCATAGGCGAACAGCAGCTTGGCGCCGTGCTTGATGATGCCGTTATGCTCCTGCGCCGTGCCGGGGAGGAAGCCCGGCACGTCCACGAACGTCACGATCGGAATGTTGAACGCGTCGCAGAAGCGGACAAAACGCGCCGCCTTCTTGGATGAGTTGATGTCGAGCACGCCCGCCAGCACGGTCGGCTGGTTCGCGACGATTCCGACGGTCCGCCCCTCTATCCGACCGAAGCCGCAGATGATGTTGGCGGCATGAGCGGGCTGTACCTCAAAGAAGTCGCCCTCGTCCACGACCTTCCGAACCACCTCATGCATGTCATAGGGCTGGTTGGCATTGGCCGGGATCAGCGTGTCGAGGCTGTGCTCGATGCGGTCCCAGGGATCGCTGGTCGGCCGCTCCGGCAGCCCTGATCGATTGGATGCGGGTAGGAAATCCACGAAATCGCGCGCGGCGAGCAGTGCCTCGATATCGTCCTCGAACGCGACATCGGCGACGCTGGTCTTGGTCGTATGCGTGATCGCGCCACCCAGCGCCTCCTGCGTCACCACCTCGTTGGTTACTGTCCTCACCACGTCGGGGCCAGTGACGAACATGTAGGACGAGTCCTTCACCATGAAGATGAAGTCGGTCATGGCGGGCGAATAAACAGCGCCGCCCGCGCACGGTCCCATGATCAGGCTGAGTTGCGGCACCACACCGCTGGCCAGCACGTTGCGCTGAAACACCTCGGCATACCCGCCCAGCGAGGCGACGCCTTCCTGGATGCGGGCACCACCTGAGTCGTTAAGGCCGATCACAGGCGCGCCGACCTTCATCGCCATGTCCATGATCTTGCAGATCTTCTGGGCGTGCCGCTCCGACAGGGAGCCGCCGAACACCGTGAAATCCTGGCTGAACACGAACACCAGCCGGCCGTTGATGGTGCCCGATCCGGTCACCACGCCGTCGCCCGGGATCACCTGGTCCGCCATGCCGAAGTCGATGGCGTTGTGCTCGACGAACATGTCGAGTTCCTCGAACGAGTTCTCGTCGAGCAGGACGTCCAGACGCTCGCGCGCGGTCAGCTTGCCCTTGGCATGCTGTGCGGCGATGCGCTTTTCACCACCGCCAAGGCGGGCCGCCTCGCGACGGCGGGCCAGTTCTTCCAGGGTCGAAGACATGCGCTCTCCTGCGTGTTTGCGCCCCTCCTTTCAGGCGGCTAGGCGAAAAGCAACCAGGCAGGAGAGCGCTGATGTCCGACGAGTTGTACCCCGTCCCCGCATATTGGGCAGATCGGGCGACGCTGGACGAGTCGGGTTATGCCGCGATGTACGAAGCCGCCCGCGCGGACCCGGACGCGTTCTGGCTGGAGCAGGCCGGCCGTCTCGACTGGATCAAGGCGCCGCGCAAGGCGGGCGAATGGTCCTTCGACGAGGCGGATTTCGGCATTCGCTGGTTCGCCGATGGCGTGCTAAACGTCGCCGCGAACTGCCTGGACCGCCACCTGGCAGAGCGCGGCGACACCACGGCCATCATCTGGGAACCGGACGAACCGAGCGAACAGCCACGCCACTTCACCTATCGCGAGGTGCATGGCGAGGTCTGCCGCTTCGCCAACGTGCTGAAGGCGCAAGGGGTGGCCAAGGGCGATCGGGTAACGATCTACATGCCCATGATCCCGGAGGCGGCCTTTGCAGTGCTCGCCTGCGCGCGGATCGGCGCGATCCACTCCGTCGTGTTCGGCGGGTTCAGCCCGGAAGCCATTGCGGGGCGCATCGTCGATTGCGACTCCCGCGTCGTGGTCACCGCCGACGAGGGCCGCCGCGGGGGCAAACGTATCCCGCTAAAGGCCAATGTCGACGCGGCGGTGCAGCGTGCCCCGTCGGTGGAGCGGGTCGTCGTGGTGCGTGCCACCGGGGCCGACGTGCCGATGGGTCCCCTCGACATCTGGTACCATGAGGCGGCTGGGTTGGTCGCCGCCGACTGCCCGCCCGAGCCGATGAACGCCGAGGACCCGCTCTTCGTCCTCTACACATCTGGCTCGACCGGGAAGCCCAAGGGCGTGCTCCATACCAGCGCCGGCTATCTTCTGTGGGTAAGCCTGACCCACGAATGGTGCTTCGATTATCGCCCCGGAGAGGTGTTCTGGTGCGCGGCCGACATCGGCTGGGTCACCGGGCACAGTTATATTCTCTATGGCCCGCTCGCTAACGGCGCGACGACGCTGATGTATGAAGGGCTACCAAACTGGCCCGATGCAAGCCGGATCTGGCAGGTGGTCGACCGGCATCAGGTCAACACGCTGTTCACCGCGCCCACCGCTTTGCGGGCGCTGATGAAGGACGGCGACGAACCGGTAAAGCGGACCAGCCGCGCGTCGCTGCGGCTGCTGGGATCGGTCGGGGAGCCGATCAATCCGGAGGCATGGCGCTGGTACCATGAGGTGGCGGGTGACGGTCGTTGCCCGATCGTGGACGCCTGGTGGCAGACGGAGACCGGCGGGATCATGATCTCCCCCCTGCCCGGCGCCACCGCGCTGAAGCCGGGCTCCGCGACCCGACCGCTGCCGGGTGTCGACCCGCAGTTGGTGGACGAAACGGGCCGGGTGTTGGAAGGCGCAACGTCGGGCAACCTTGTCCTGACGCAGAGCTGGCCCGGGCAGATGCGCACCGTCTGGGGCGATCACGATCGCTTCTTCCAGACCTATTTCACCACCTATCCCGGAACCTACTTCACGGGCGATGGCTGCCGGCGCGATGAGGACGGTTATTACTGGATCACCGGCCGGGTGGATGACGTGATCAACGTGTCGGGTCACCGGATGGGCACTGCGGAGGTGGAGAGCGCGCTAGTGCTTCACCCCAAGGTTGCCGAAGCCGCAGTGGTCGGCATGCCGCACGATGTGAAAGGCCAGGGCATTTACGCCTTTGTCACGCTGAACGCCGGGGTGGAGGGATCGGAGGAGCTGCGGGCAGAGCTATGCACTCATGTGCGGCGCGAGATAGGCCCCATTGCAACGCCTGATGCGCTTCAATTCGCCCCAGGCCTGCCAAAGACGCGGTCGGGCAAGATCATGCGACGCATCCTGCGCAAGATCGCGGAGGGCGATGTGTCGCAACTGGGCGATACCTCCACACTCGCGGACCCCGCAGTGGTGGACGACCTGGTTGCCCATCGGGCAAAATGAACCGCCAGACGCACGGCGTGTGCCGGTTTTTTTTGAGGATGTTGCAGAAACATGGCGGACGTTGACGGCTTGATCGAACGTCATCTCAACAGGCTTCGCGCGCGCCATTCCATCTCGGCTGAGGAGGAGGGGGCGATCCGCGGCCTGCTCGACGCCCCCACTCGCGTTCCCGCCGGCACCCTGTTGATCCGTGCGGGCAAGCGGCTGGAAAACAGCACCTTGCTGCTGGACGGGTTCCTCAGCCGGTACAAGGACATGGCGAATGGACGGCGCCAGGTGACGGAAGTCGCAGTGCCCGGTGACTTCGCGGACCTTCATTCCTTTGCGCTCAAGCGGCTCGACCATGACATCGCGGCGATGAGCGACTGCCTTGTCGCAACCGCGCCGCATGAGAAGCTGGAGGAGTTGACGCGTACACATCCCCGACTGACCCGGATCTATTGGTTCACCACCAACCTCGACGCGGCGATCCATCGCGAATGGGAGCTGTCACTGGGCCAGCGCTCTGCCGAACAACGACTGGCGGCGTTGATCTGTGAGTTGCAGGTCCGCCTAGGCCTGATCGGGATGGCGGACGAGAGTGGCTATGACCTGCCGCTGAAGCAGGTGCACCTGAGCGAATGCGTCGGGCTGACCCCGGTGCACGTCAACCGGATGCTGCGTGTGCTGCGCGAACGCGGGCTGATGTCCTTTTCGGGTGCGCGCGTCACCATCCACGATCTTGCCGGCCTGCGCCGCCTCGCCGAGTTCGACGACGGCTATCTATACCTTCACCCCGATCCGTTGTGACGGAACGGGACAGGTGCCTGCTGGTTGAGCGGCCATGCCGACCTATGACGCCCGCTCCACCGCCCTCATCCTGATCGACCTGCAACAAGGTATCGCCACCGACAACAAGGCGCCGCTTACCGGCGCTACCGTGGTCGAGCGCGCCAAGAACCTTGCCGCCCGGTTCCGTGACGCGGGAGCGCCGGTGGTGCTGGTGCATGTCGCTCTCGACCGGCACAACGGCCCGAGCGGGGCGGCGGACAAGCCATCGCTGCCGGCCCAAGGCACGCCGCCCGGCTTCGAGGATTTCGTGGAGGGTTTTCGCCAGCCCGACGACCTTGTGGTGTTGAAGCACCACTGGGGCGCGTTCACCGGCACCGATCTCGACCTGCTGCTGCGCCGCCGTGGCATCCGCACGGTCGTGATCGGCGGCATCGCGACCAACATGGGCGTCGAGTCCACCGCGCGATCGGCATGGGAGTTGTCCTACGACGTCGTCATTGCAGAGGACGTTTGCTCGTCCATGTCAGCCGAATGGCACCGTTTCTCAACCGAGGAAATCCTGCCCATGATCGCCCGCGTCGTCCCGGCGGAAGCGATCGGCTTTGATCGCGGCTAGCCGTATTCGCACGGGCGAGGCGGCTTTCCCCGACGAAACCGGTATCCGGCGGAACTCCTGACCGCCGGCCCGCCAGCCGCCCGGGTTGTCGCATTGTGGATGGACCCCGGTGGACAAGGGGCCGCGGCAAGTTAGAGACCGCCTGAATGACCAGCCCCGTCAACAATGCTGACATTGCCGTGCTCGGCGCCGGATCGTTCGGCACCGCCATTGCCACTGCACTCGCGCGGGGCGGCAACCGAGTGCGCCTGTTATCCCGCACGGCCGAACAGGCAGAGGCGATCAACACGACGCGGGAGAATAGCCGCTTCTTCCCCGGCCATACGCTCAACCCGTTGATTAGCGCGACGGCATCGCTGGACGAGGTGCTTGGCGCGCGGGTGCTGTTTCTCGCCTTCCCGTCCAAGGTCATGGACGGTTACGCTACCCAGATCGGCGCGGGCGCGGCACCGGGCACCGTCGTGGTAAACTTGATCAAGGGGCTTCATCCCGACCACTTCACCTTTGCGGAGCTGTTCCGGCACGTTGCGCCTGACGTGAGCTATGTCGCGTTAAAGGGCCCGACCTTTTCCAGGCCGCTGTTCCTGGGCGAATGGTCCGGCATGACCTGTGGTGCCGACGACCCGGCAGTGGGCAAGCGGGTAACCGACCTGTTCGGGGGCGGCGCGCTGGCGCTGGACGCGATCCCGTCTGCGGCGTCGGTCGATATCGCGAGCGCGCTCAAGAACGTCTACGCCATCGCACTCGGGCTGGTCGGCTCGACGGGTCCGTCGGAGAACACGACCTATATGGCCGCAACACTGGTCATCAAGGAACTGCGCCGGGTACTCGATGCGATGGGCTGCCACCCGGATGTGCTGTGGAGCTTTTCGGGTGTTGGCGATATCCTGCTGACGGGATTGTGCGATACCAGTCGCAACCGCACCATCGGCCTGATGATGGGCAAGGGCATCCCGATCGATCTGGTCCGGTCCGACTTCGTTGCCGAGGGTGTACGGGCTGTGGACGCGCTGGAGGCGCATTGCGGCCATGTCGATACGCCGCTGCTCGATGCAGTGGCGGAAGTGCTGCACGGGCGACAGGGGCCGGCACACATATTCGAGCAATTTACCCGCTGAGATTCGCGGGGCCAGCCGTGGTTTCCACCGGCCGGCCGGGGCGCTAGAGCCCGGTTAGAGACGAGCATAAGTTAAAGGGGTCGAGCTTTGCGCATTACCATGATCGGATCAGGCTATGTCGGCCTGGTATCCGGGGCCTGCTTTGCCGATTTCGGTCACGACGTATGCTGCGTCGACAAGGATGCGAGCAAGATCGAACGGCTGCTCGCCGGCGTAATGCCGATCTATGAGCCCGGCCTCGACGATCTGGTCGAGCGCAACGTCAAGGCGGGCCGCCTGCGCTTCACCACCAGCCTTGCCGACGGGGTAGCGGACGCGGTGTTCATCGCGGTCGGCACGCCGTCACGTCGAGGCGATGGCCATGCGGACCTGAGTTATGTGTTCGGCGCCGCCAGGGAGATCGGTGAGGCGATCACCGGCTACACGGTGGTGGTGACCAAATCGACGGTGCCGGTCGGCACGGGCGATGAGGTCGAGCGCATCATCCGCGAGGCGAACCCGCAGGCCGAGTTCGGCGTCGTCTCCAACCCCGAGTTCCTGCGCGAAGGCGCCGCGATCGACGACTTCAAACGCCCCGACCGGATCGTGATCGGATCGGAGGACACGCGTGCAACGGAAGTCATGCGCCAGGTATACCGGCCGCTTTATCTCAACCAGGCGCCGATCCTGGTCACCGGGCGGCGCACGGCAGAGCTGATCAAGTACGCCGGCAATGCGTTCCTCGCGACCAAGATCACGTTCATCAACGAGATCGCGGACCTGTGCGAACGGGTCGGTGCCAACGTCCAGGAGGTCGCGCGCGGCATCGGGCTCGACAACCGGATCGGGTCCAAGTTCCTTCATGCCGGACCCGGCTATGGCGGATCGTGCTTCCCCAAGGACACGCTGGCCCTGCTCAAGACCAGCCAGGATTATGAGGCACCCCAGCGGATCGTCGAAGCGGTGGTGGCGGTCAACGACCAGCGCAAGCGGGCCATGGGTCGCAAGGTGATCGCGGCGATGGGCGGCTCCATCCGCGGCAAGACGGTTGCGGTGCTCGGCCTCGCGTTCAAGCAGAACACCGACGACATGCGCGACAGCCCCGCGATCGCGGTGGTACAGGCGCTGACCGACGCCGGCGCCGTGGTACGCGCATTCGACCCCGAAGCGACCGAACAGGCCCGCCCGCTGCTGCCCGATATCGAATACGCCACTGGCCCTTATGAGGCGATCGAGGGTGCGGACGCGGTGGTCGTGGTCACTCCATGGGACGCCTTCCGCGCGCTCGACCTGAAGCGTATCAAGTCACTGCTCGCCGCGCCTGTCGTCGTCGATCTGCGCAACATATTCGACCCGGAACAGGTGCGCTCTGCCGGACTGGAATATACCGGCGTGGGACGTTGATGGAACGGAAGCGTATCGAAACGCGTACCTCCCTTCGCGATTAACGAAGGAGTGAGTTAATGCGTAACACGCTTTTCGCCGCTGGTGCGGTCGCCCTGCTGAGCGCGGGCACCGCGCTGGCACAGACCAGCCCTGCACCCGCGACACCCCCGGCCGCACCCGCAACAGGGGCACAGCAAGCCGCACCTGCCGCCCCCGCTGCGCCTGCCGCCCCCGCTGCGCCTGCCGCCCCCGCTGCGCCTGCCAACGTCTCGGCCGGTGCAGCCGTGGTCGACGCGACCGGCGCATCGGTTGGCACGATTGCCCAGGTGAATGGGGCCACGGCGATCGTGGACACAGGCACCAACAAGGTCGGCGTGCCGGTCGGCAACTTCGCTGCGGGCCCGAACGGCCTGGTGCTGGGCAACACAAAGGCGGAGCTGGACGCGGCGGCTGCCCAGGCAGCGGCACAGACGCAGGCGCAGACAAAAGCGCTGCTGGTAGCCGGCACTGCCGTTCATGGTAGCGCGGGCAACGTGCTGGGTAAGGTCAAGTCCGCGGACGATCAGTTCGTTACCGTCACCAGCAGCAAGGGCGGCGACGTCCGCCTGCCGGTAAGCGGTTTTGCTGCAACGCCAGCGGGGCTGGCCGTCGGCATCACTCAGGCAGACTTCGACAAGGCAGTGGCGGCCGCGCGTCGCTAAGGTTCCGGGGCTCGGTCAGTGATGGCCGGGCCCGCTTTTGGGACGCGGCGGCAAGGCTGGCCCGCTTCCGACAGGCGCCTGTCGACAGGCGCACGAAACGCGATACGGTTGCGACCGGCAAGGGGCTGCTCGGACGGGCCCATGATTGCCGTCGGGGAAGCAGTAGCCTTTTCGACCAAGTCAGGCGTATCTAGCTCTCATGAGTCCGACTGCGTCTTTCATGACCAACGAGGGATGCCAGCGCGGCCCAATCGCGATCCGCTCCCCTGGCCACCTGCCCCGCCGCGATCGTGAGCGGAACGTTCCGGCACGTTGTGAAGGCCGGCGGCGCGGGGTGACGCTGTGACCCGCTTGTTTGTCGCTTCCTTACCGGGCGTGCCGGCCTTGGTTGCTCGCCCCGCCTACGATCCGGCTGCTGTTTCGGTCGGGATCGTGCATTTCGGCCCGGGCG
>NZ_JACIJK010000008.1 GCF_014199305.1 Sphingomonas aerophila | reverse complement strand
TCATAGGCCTGGATGGCACGATGCACGCCAATCGCGCAGCACTGCTCGGCGTCCTCCCAGTGAGCGGCAAGGCCGTACTGGCGGATGAAGTGGCGGATGCGCGGCCCGATGAGCTTCAGGATGTGGGCAAAGGCCTTGTCCGCGTTGGCGCGCTGACGAGCTGTCTGACGAATGTCGTCCGTGGGCGTGTTCTCGATCACGACGGCGACAGCAGCTTCCAATGCAACAGTGGTCTTCGACATCTTCTGGTTCCCCAACCAGCGAAGCGGAGCAAACTGCTGAGCTTCGATCAGGCCGGTTTGCCGTCGAGAAGTTAACGAGATCACACTTAATCAATGTGCGAGTGGCTCTTGCGCGCAGGAGCTGCCGGCGCGGGGACCGCCACGCCGTCCGCGTCAGGCTGAAAGCAAGCCGGCGAACCTGGGCGCTTAGTAGGCGCTAGGCTCTCGGCCTTACATCGGGAGGTTCCGAACCGAAGCGGGGAGCGCCATGCGTCAGGGGTTAGTCATAGAGCTTGGTGAGCGTTGCGGCGCGCTCGATGATCTCGCCCGTGGTGCGTATCGGACCGCTAGGAAGTGCGAGCCTCGGGCAGGCCGGATTGTCCCAGCTTCTCCTCTGGCCCGCGATGCTGACGAAACGCTTAGAAGGCGTTCCAACCCTCGTCCGCGGTAGGAGGATGCGTAGGCCTGGTCAGCGCTGTGATGGCGGCAGCTGGAAGCGGCTTGACCGGCGAGACATACGCCGAAGCCTTGGCCCGATCCTTCAGATTGGCGCCTCCGGCTGTATCGACGCGAAAGCGCCCGGCCTGCTCACTCAGCGCTTGTACCTCGCCAGACAGATTGCGAGCGGCTGCTGAGGTTTCCTCCACCATTGCGGCATTCTGCTGGGTGGCGTGGTCCATGGTGCCAATCGCGGCTGCAATCTGGGTAATCGCGGATGACTGGGCCTGGTTATCGGTGGCCATCTGGCCAAGCAGCTCATGAACCTGGGCGACGTCGCTCGAGATACGCGAAAGCGCATCGTCCACCTTCTCTACCGCGCCAACCGCGGCCACGACGTCAGTGCTGGTAGCAGTCAGCTGCTCGCGAGCGCGCTTGGCTTCTTCTTCCGAACGCATGGCCAGCGCACCCACCAGGTCCGCAACGACCGCAAAGCCGCGCCCCGCCTCGCCAGCGCGCCCAGCCTCGACCGCAGCGTTCATTGCCAACACACGGGTCTGAAAAGCGATCTTGTCGAGCCCTTCGATCACGCTGTCGATACCCTTGGCACTCTCGGCAACGCGGTTCATTGCTGCCATCGCGCCGCTAGCGAGCTCGCGCCCGTCCGAAACGGTTCCCATTGCCCCGTCTGCCCGGGTGACGGTCTGTGTTGCGGCATTCGCGGATGCTCGAAGGCGACCGTCGATCTGCGCGATTGCAGCCGATGTCTGTTCGAGCGAGGCCGCATTGCTTTCGGTCCGTCGCGCAAGGTCCTCAGAGGCCTGCGCAATCTCGCTCGAGCCCGTCCGGATCGAGTGGGCGCTGTCCGTTACCGAGCCAATCAACTCGCGCAAACCCGCGAGTGCCGCGTTGAAGTTCGTCTTGAGCGTGTCAAACGGCACTGCAAGCTCGGCGTTCACCGAGACGGTCAGGTCGCCCGCCGCAAGTGCGCTGAGCCCGTTGCCGATGCTGTCAACAATCAGGCGCGCCTGTGCGTCCTTGGCTGCCTCGGCCGCGTTGAGCTGGCCACGAAAGCTTTCGATAGCACCCGCAAGGGCACCCAGTTCGTCGCGGCGGTCGGTCAGACCCACGGTTGTCGAGCGGTCCCCGGCAGCAAGCTTCCCGACCGAGGAGACCAGGTCGAGCAACGGCTTGACCAGATGCGAGCGCACCTGGCGGGCCAGGAACAACGCTCCGCCGACGGCTGCAGCCAATGTCAGCAGCAGCACAGCCATTGCGATCCTGCCAAGCGATTCCGCAGAACCAGACACGGTCAGCGAGTATGCGCTGATGGCGTCGCTCGCGGACTCCATCGTGCCCTCAAGGACGTGGAATTCGCGTACAAAGTCCTTGAGTTCAGCGTCCGCGGCGTTTGGATTGTTAGCGGCGAGCTCAGAAATCTGCTCCGCCTCTCGAACGTAGCTGTCGACTCCCTGTACGAGTTTGGAGGTCGCGGCCGAGACCTCGGGCGAGCTCTTGAAGGCGACATCAGTGTCGACGTTCACCTTCAGCGACTTTGCATGCTCGGTGAGGTCCTTACGCACATCGGCGATGACGAGGCCGCTTTTCGGGTCGCGCGCCTGAAGCGCCGCCAGCACGTCCGCACGAATGGCGTCGTGCATCATGTCGGCGTTCATGTGATTTCGGAGAAGCTCGGAGGCTTCCTGCTGATCACGCAGCGCTGCGCTCTGCTGCCACGTCGACCAGACGCCGGCTCCGCCGCACAACACCACCAACCCCACGATCGCCATACTTGCCTTGCGGGCAGCTTTGTCCAGCGATGTCGTGCTCACGTCGGTTCTCTCCACGATACTCTCAGCAGCATTATAGGACGCTGTTAGATCGATCTTCAGGAATGGCCTGTAAAAGTCGCCTTCGACGGGAGAGGGCAACAGGATGAACTACCGAGTACTTGCAGCGGTGGGAGCATTGCAGGTGCTCACCTCTATGCCGGCATTTGCAGAAGATCCTGTGCAGCTCGACCTGACACACAAGGTCGATGTCGTAGGGGTTGGATCCGCGGATCGCGGCGAGCAGATCTACTATCTGGATAACCTCGACCTGACAGGAACAGCCGAACTTGAGCCGCTGATTGGTTGGACGGGCGGGACGCTGCACGTTCACCTGCTAAACAATCTGGGCGGCCAGCCAAATAACAGGGCGGCAACCCTACAGGGCGTCAACAATATCGAGGTTGAGAGCCATCGCTTTCGCCTATTTGAAGCATGGTTCGAGCAGAAACTCGGCGAGCACACTTCGGTCCGCGCCGGCCTCTATGATCTGAACAGCGAGTTCTACCAGAACGACGCTTCTGGTCTCCTGATTGCACCCGCCTTTGGCGTCGGATCTGAGATCGCCGCGACGGGGCCAAATGGCCCGTCCATCTTCCCGTCGACTGCGCTCGCTGTGCGTATCGATCAGCGGGTTGGCGAGACTGGCTTCGCGCGTGCTGCGGTATTGAATGCGAGTGCTGGCACCCTTGGCGATCCGCACGGCGTCAACCTGACCTTCGATGATGGCGCACTGCTGATTGGCGAAGTCGGTGTCGAGAAGGAAGGAAGGGGCAGGATCGCTCTCGGGATGTGGACCTACACACTTGGTCAAGAGGATGTCCGCGCCACAGACGCATCCGGCGCCCCCCGTTCCCGCAGCGCGCATGGCGCGTACCTGACGGTCGAGGCCCCTTTGGCTGAGGCGCTAAGCGGGTTTGTCCGAGTTGGAATCTCGGATGGGCATACCACCCCATTTCATGGCGGCTGGCAGGCAGGTGTGCTGCTGAGCCCGGCCGTGACCGGCCGCCCTGACAGCCAGTTCTCGTTGGGCGTCAATCAAGCCTATCTCGCCGCGGACTGGCGTAAGAACCTTCGCGATGAGCGGGTCGATCCTGCTCATGCAGAGAGCGCACTCGAGATTACTTACTCGGATCGGCTGTCGAGCCACGTGACCATTCAGCCCGATCTGCAGCTCGTGCTAGACGCGGATGGCGACCGCGGGCGCGAGCCAGTCGTGGTCGCTGGCCTACGTGCTAAGATCGAGATCTAAGGCATTCGGCCGAGCTTACGTGTTAGGCCACGAGATCCTCGGTACGTCAGGCCATAGGCTTCAGCCACTGCTCCGAAGAGAGGTTCCTGGTGAAGATAAGTAACGGCCTACGATATCAGATGCAGGCATGGGGCGCCCGTAACGGTACCCCTGTGCTTCGAGACAGCCGAGCTCGATCAACGCCGCTTCCTGCTCAGCATTTTCAACACCTTCGGCGATCACGCTAAGCCTGAGGCTTGTTGCCATCCTGATCACCGCTTCGACGATAGCTGCGTCGCCAGCCTTACGATCGATACGCGAGATGAAACTACGATCGATCTTCAGCCGCGTTAGAGGATATTTTTGCAGCAGGCTGAGAGAGGCAAATCCGGTACCGAAATCATCAAAGGCAATGCCAACCCCTGCCCCCTTCAATCTCTTCAGCGCCTTGGTGGACTGGCTGTCGTGCCGCAGAACCGTCGTTTCTGTGATCTCCAGTTCCAATTGCGCGATCGGTCCTTCTCCCGCTTGTGCCGGTCGGGCGAAAACATGCGTGTAGCTGGCGTCCAAGCACCAGACTTCACCAATGTGAAGCCATGTCGAGAGCGTCGGCTGAGACTCGTCCGTTCAGGTGAAGTCGCCGATCTGGCCTGCGCAGTCGCGACTAGGCTGACACTGCGCCGAGGCCTTGCGCGGTCCGTCTTTGCTATAAGCTCGCCAACTGGGACTATCGGCAACTACGACACCTTCGGCGTCAACTTCCCACACCGCCTGCGCCCAACTCTCGATCAGCAGGCGGTGCCGCGTTTCACTTTCGCGGAGAGAGAGCTCTGCCCGGACTTGCGCAGTGGTCTCCTTCAAGGTCCACAGGACGCCAGCCACGCTCCCGCTTTCATCACGAACCGGAGGTACTGGCTGGCGCGAGAATGGTCGCGAGCGACGATGCATCCCAGGTCACGGCGGAGAACGCCGGCTGAGTTCTGGTGAGCTACTTCGACAAGAACGTGACAAGACCGATGGCGGCCAAGAGAAGAACAGCGATAACCCCGCTGCAAAAGGACGCCCGCTCGAAACCCCGTTCGGCTGCCTTGACGGGGTCGGCCACCATCCGTTGGTACTCGTCTTCAGCGAGGAACCTGTAGAGTCGATCGCGCCAATCGCGCCGTAGGTCCTGCTGGATGGTTAGAAAGTGCCATCCGGACCAGATGACGACGCCGACGTAGATCGCCAGAGCGATGCCAATGGCAACCGCGGCCGGCGCGACGAACCTCGCATCCTTGCTGAGGGTCACCCTGGCGATGATCAGGCCGACGTTCCCGACTGCCGACGTGGTGACCGCAGCGACCATCGCCCGGGTCGCGTCGGACAGTCTGGCCGTCTCGTCAGACACCGCCTTGCGAAGGTCGCTGAGCGTCTTGAGCGCGTCGCGGCTCTGCTGTGAGACGCCAAACCCATACGCAATCCGCGCGCCCTCGAGAGCGCTGGGCATGAGCGCAGCCAGGATCGGGAGATCTCCGTCGCGCATCGACGTCCGAGCCACCTCGGCAGCAAGCAGCCCGTGGCGGTTCTCGAGTTCACGGGAGCTCTCGTAAACCCATCCAGCGGCCCGTTGAAGCGAAGAGAAAGACTGCACGTCCACGCGCTCCGCGCCATCGTTCGCGAACCGCGTGGTCGGCGGCCCGCGGAACAGCAGCCGGCCATCCGTTTCGACCTCCTGCGCCAATGCCCGTGAGAGAGCCCTGGCCGCGTCGGAACGCCAAGGGGACAAAAGCGAGCCAGACACGTCGGTGTCAGGATCGCGCAGCAGCCACCTTCCGACGGACTCGAGCGGATCGCCAGATCCCAGAATTCTAACCACCCGGGACGGTTCGGTCACAGACTCCGGCCGGAAGTCGCCCGCATCATCCCAAGGGCGCCAGCTGACCGCCACCGTGTCGATGACGCGCTCAAGCCCGTGCACCCAGATAATCGGTTCGGCAGGAGCCCGCGCACGTATCTCATCGAAACCGACACGGGTAAGCACTGGATAGATGCCGTCCGGCACTGCCGGCTTCGACGCTACCAGCTCAATCCCGACTGCTTCACCGTCCAACTCTTCGACGCGAAGATCGCCACCTTCGTCGGCGATGCGGGAGATAGCGAACCCCGCGGAGTTCAGCAGTGGCAGAAGCGCGAAAGCGTCGGCACCCCCGAGCTGATACAGCGCCAGCTGCATCCGCGTTTCGCTGACCGTGGCATGCCCGGCCTTCGCGAGGGCGTCTACCCTATTGGCGAGTTCTGATCGCAAGGGTGCCATCTTCTACGATATGTCGTGTAGTGACGGTGAACGTCGTCACACCGTCACGTTCCACCCTGGTGACGTTCTGGTTCAGCTGCTCCGCCGGGTACTCGATCCGCACCTCCTCGGCGGTCCGCACGAACTCACGCGGGCGGAGCTGAAAGATCCTTCCCTCTGGTGCGAACGCTACCTCCTCCAGACCCTGGCGGCGAAGATGCATTCTCGTCTTCCGCTCAATCCGGGCGACGGCCCGCTCATCGGCGGGTCTATCCGCCGCGTGCAATGCGGCGTCGACGACATCATCGTTGGTGACGGGCGTCCGCGCCTGCAGCGACTGCTTCATGCGGCGAAGCGCTGCCCCGACACCGCCAGGCGGCAGATCGTCGGCCACGTCCCGGAGAGCCGCCCGCATCGCTTCGTGAAGCCGATCGCTCAGCTCGGCGTCCGTCTTGTCACGTGAGACGCCTAGGTATCGGGCGAAGTAGTCTGTGAGATCGGGCGCTTGATGCATCCGGTCCGAAGCGGACACCATCGGCTGTGCCGTTCCGTCGATGAGGCGGACAATGCAGATCTTCTGCATCGCTTTCCGCTCCTTCACAAATGCCTGCACGATGGCCCGCAGAACGCTGCGGCCGTCCTGTTGCGACAATTCCACGACCTCACGGTAGTCGTATTTGATCATCGCATAAAAGCGCGTGTTCGGTCCGGCATCGAGTTGGAACACGAAAAAGGCGCCGCTTGCAGCCTGACGAACGTGATCCCGAGCGAAAAGCTGCGCGAGCTCCTGACCGCCTGCCTCGAACGTCACGGCGCCACGGGCCATCTTCTCGAGGATGGGGCGGACCATTGACGTGTCCTCGAACCGATGCACCGCATCGGCAGCTTCATCGAGAATCCTTAGCCGGAAGAATGCCTCCTCCTGAACCGGCACCTCAGGCTCCGGGGCGAATGCCTCGTCCTGTCGGCCGATGACGTGAAGGATCATCCTAGTGACGCGAAGACTGTCTTGCTCCTCTTCGACGAAAAAAGACAATTCCATCCCCCGTTGACCTAAGCCCGGATAACCGAACCGACCTGCGCGAACAACGCGGCGCTCTGCGCATCTGCGACCAGCTTGGTTCCAATCTCAAAAAGCAGCATCGGTCGTCCCGATCCGAGCCATCCAGCCGCCAAAGAAATCTCGGCCCAATGAGTCGAATATGTTCTCTGTCTGTTCTGTTTTTCGGATGAAGTCCATCCTGAAAAAGGAGGCGGTGAACGTGCGCAACGTGGCGCTGGAAAGCGAGATCGCGACTCAGGAGCGCAACCTGGTCGGCCCATTGTCCCTCTGGCGGCGGCTGCCCGCTTCGGCCTTCATCGAAGAGGAGGAGGAAATCGCGTCGGCGGTGACCAGCCTGGTCACGGCGACCAAGCTCGCACCCGACTGGCTGATCTCCGAGATCCTGTTGCAGGAGTCGACCGCGGCGGCCTCGGTCTGGAACGAACTCTGCGTCCGCTTCGACGTCATCGATGGACTCAACGCCGGCATCGCCGGCGACGTGGCCGGCAGCTGCGCCGCGCTCGCGGCGACTCAGTCCGATGCGCTTGGTCTCATCCACCTCCTGAACCGGCTGAGCCAACCACTCGTACGCGTGCACCTCGGCGAGCGGCTGAGCGTCGCCGCCAGCTGGATCGGTCGTTGCGGCGTGCTGCTCAACGCGTCGACGCTGAGCCAGGTCGACTGGAATCGGCACCGCTTTCTGACCCACTCCACCGCCATCGACGGAGCACCGTTCTGATGTCCGCACTTGTTGATCGTATCGCACCTCCGCCCGCCACCAAGGTCATCGTGCCACAATCACGGCGAGAGCTTCACGAGTACAATCCACCCGCAGTCCCGGACGCGACCATCGAAGACGTGATCGAGCACGACGCGGAATGCGTCACCACGCTGACGCTCGACGGCCGGGTTCGGGGCATCAACCGTGTAGGTTGCCGGCTGATGGAGTTCGCCGATCCCGCCGAAGTTTCCGGACGGGCGTGGCGCGATCTCTGGCCAGTCGAGGCGAGAATGACGATCGACGACGCGTTCCGGCGCGCCGTTGCGGGCGAAGCCGTGCGCTTCGACCTCGCGCGGCCGTCACCTGCAATGCCGGACCGCTGGTGGGAGACCACCATTACGAGCATCGAGGATGGTCGTGGCCAACCGGTGGCGTTCATCGCCGCCTCCCGGGACATCACGGATCGAATGCAGGCACTTCAGGCCATGCAGGCGGTCGTCGAGGAGATGCAGCACCGATTGAAGAACACCTATGCCGTAGCGTCCGGCATGGTGTCGGCATTCGCTCGCGGCGCTCCTGAGCGGGAGGCGTTCGCCGAGGAGATGGCTTCTCGCCTGGCGGCCCTCGGCACCGCCCAGCAATTGTACCACCGTGAAGATCGCGAACGAAGGCCAATCGCACAGCTCGTGCCCACACTGGTGGCGTCGTTCGCGACGCCCGCGTGCCCCATCGTCGCACGTCACCTGCCCGGCACTCTGGATCATGGACAGGCCGATGCGGTAGCGTTGGTGCTCGGCGAACTCGCGGTGAACAGCACCAAGCACGGTGCCTTGAGCGGTATGGGCGCGATCAACGTCACGTCGGAGGATCGTGGCGGCCGCGTGGAGATCCGCTGGTCGGAACGCGGCTCACGCCGCGTCGCGGCAACTGTTCGGGACGGCGGTCAGGGCATGACCTTGATGCGCCGCATCGTCGCGGCGCGACGTGGATCGCTCGACATGCAGTGGAAAGCTTATGGCCTAACCGCAATCATCGGCTTTCCGAAAGCGTCCATCCGGTAAGAGATGGCGGAAATGGACGAGGATCATGATCAACTGGCCGCCCGCGGTACGTCGTCGGCCGCCCCCGACGCGTTCGACCGAATGCTGGAAGCTTGTTCCGCCTGGCTGACGAGCGACGCCGATCGTCAGGAACAGCTGGCCACGACACTGCACGCCACCGGCAACTACCGCATCCTGCGACGCCTACGGCCGGCGCAGCCGCTCGATCGGCTGCCCGACGGCGCCCGGCTCGGCATCGTGCTCGACGTCGAGACCACTGGCGTGGACGCAGCCCTGGACGAGATCATCGAACTCGCGATGGTCCCCTTCGCCTACACGATCGACGGTCAGGTGCTCGGCACGCTTGCGCCATTCCATGCCTACCGTCAGCCGACGACATCCATCCCTGACGAGATCTCGGCGCTGACCGGGATCACCGACGCGATGGTCGCTGGCCAGGCAATCGACTCCGACGCAGTCGCCGCCTTCATAGCCGAGGCCGTGGTCGTGATCGCGCACAACGCGCGCTTCGACCGCCGCTTCGTGGAGCGGTCCTGGCCGTGCTTTGCCAACATCGCCTGGGCTTGCTCGATGTCGCAGGTCGACTGGCGCGCCGAAGGCTTCGAGGGAACCAAGCTCGCCTACCTGCTGGCAGGTACAGGCTTCTTCCACGAGGGCCATCGTGCGACGGATGACTGCCTGGCGACGGTCGCCCTACTCGGCGCGGCGCTGCCATCAGGGGCCACAGGTCTCGACGCGCTACTGCGGCGCGCACGTGAGCCATCGTGGATCATTCACGCGGAGCATGCGCCATTCGAGCGCAAGGACCTGCTGAAGCGGCGCGGCTACCGCTGGTCTGGCAACGACGGGGTCCCCGCAAAGTGCTGGTGGCGCGAAGTGCCCGATGACGGAATGGAAAATGAACGCTCGTTCCTCGACGATGAGATCTACGGCTACAAGGCCGACCCGATCATTCGGCGAGTGACAGCGTGGGAGCGGTTCTCGGATCGGTGCTGATCAGACCGGAATCGACTCTACCGACCAAGGCGCACCCGCGTTTGGCCCCGCGAGGCGGAGTCCCTCGGCTTCCTTAGATCGTCAGGGAGGATGTTCGTCGGGTAGGCAACCAACTGATCGGTGACCACAGGGATGAGATCCACGACCTCCTTCAACCGGCGAAGGGACGCTGCCTTGGAATAACGGCCGCCGGTTTCGCTGGTGATCGTATGGCCGAGCAGATCGGCTCGCTCCTCCTCGAATACCCGCTTCTCCTTCAGCTCCGTGGCAACCGTGTGCCGGATGGAGTGCACCGACTGACCGGGTTTGACGAAGTCTAGGCACTTGGCGATCGGCGTCCACCATCGCTTGTAGAAGGTATCGCCCTGCGCCGATCGCGAGCTTGTCGCCCGCAGCTCGGGAAAGAGCATCGTCTCCTGCGCTGCACGCAAAGCCGCGACGTACTCGACGAGGCCGAGGCGAAGCAGTTCGGCGGCGAGCGGCACGCGGCGCACCGCAGCTCGGTTCTTGAGGCGCATGTCTTCGAAGTTGCGGACATTGAAGTACCATATGCCGCCTTCCTGCAGGATGTCCTCGAGGCGAAGCTGGCCCATCTCCTGCCGGCGCATGCCGGTGTACCAGGCGATCAGGAGCAGCCAGTAACCGGCATCGTGCCAGATCTCCGCCCCCGGCGAGAGCCGATAGGTCACGGACTTGCAGCCTGACCAGATGGGCAAGCGGAACATCGCTTTGCCCTGGTCCACCGTGTACGCCTCCCGCTCGTTGCGGGCATCGCGATCGTCCTCGAAGAGGAATGCCTTCCAATCGATCTCGGCCATCGACGGCACGGCCTTCCTCGCCCATTGCACCAGTTCCCGAAGGAACAGGAAATGGCGGTTCGTGGTCGTGGTGATCAGACCGATGGCATCCTTCGACATCGTGCCAAGAGCAACCGCCTCTTCGGCCTCCCGGCAGATCGCCTCGAGCGTCATGGGGCCGTGTCGCGGGCTCTTGTGGTGACTGGTCGGCAGGCGCGCGAACTGACCGTTCAACGTCAGCACATCTTCATGGGTCAGCCGGTGCAACGGCCGGTCGCCGTAGCTCTTCTGCAGCAGCCGTGCCGAAGCGAGGAACTGCGACCGCGTCTTGTCGGTCCACCGGGCCTTCCGCTTGCCGTCGACGTCGCCCATGATCTTTGGGTTGTCAGCGATGAACTTTTCCGCCGCGGCAACCGGACCGAGCGTCGCGAAGGCCGGCGGAATGATCGGTGCCGCAGGTGGCTCGACGAGCTTCGTTGATGCGACGGGTGTCGCAACCTCGCCGTAGAAGCTGATCGGGTCATCAAGGCGTTGGCGGAACTCGCGCGCCGCGGCGAGCTTGCCCTCGAAGATCGCCTTTCGCGCCAGAGCGATGGCCACTGGCCCGGCGTCAGCGCCGACACGTGCCGCCTCCGCCTCTGCCGCGGCGAGGGTCCCGGCAACGGGACTGGGCGTCATGCGGAACATCTGGAAGATCCCTTCTCGTTGCTCCTCATTGAGGTCCGAGAAGCGACCATCGACATATTCCCGAGTGCCGGCCTGCGGGGGCACTCCATGAAGAATAAAGTCGCCCAGCATGCGCTCGTAGATCTCGACCAAATCCGTGATCAGTTCGGAGGCTTCGTCGGGGTCGGTCCGTTGAAACTGGACGTGGTTGCGGTCCAACTCGTCGCGCAGGTTCACAAGCGCCTTGCGGAAGATGTCCGCCTTCTGGTCGGTCGTCAGGCCCGAAGCGCGAGCCTCCTTCTCCACCTTCATCCGCAGCGTCTCGCTTCCCGTCGTCATGGCGCAGGCCATGCGGCGAGCGACGGACTGATTGGTCGTCCGCAGGCTCAAACGTACGGTTGAGGCCTTACCATCCTGAAAACGAAGGGTCCGCCGCCAGTAATAGACGGCGCCGCGACGTTCGACGTTCTGAATGGCGGGCATGCCAGGCTCCACACGGAGTGGTCACACCTACCGGACCACTCCGGCAGGCAGATCCTGGATAGTCACGCTTTCGCAGAGACTTGCGGGCAAGACCGCAAGTATGGCTGGGGCGGCAGGATTCGAACCTGCGTATGACGGTACCAAAAACCGTTGCCTTACCGCTTGGCGACGCCCCAACTCGGGCGCCGCTCTAGGCAATGAAGGCCGAGTGCGAAAGCCCCCTTGTGCTCACTGGGGATCAGATTGGCTGAACCCAGCCCTCCGGCCCCTTCGCCGTGCCACGCTGGATCGCTTCCAACGCTGAACGCAGGCTCATGGTAAGCTGTCCGGGGCCACCGCCGCCGATGGTGAACGTAGCGTCACCATCGGTGACCTGCCCGATGGGGGTGACCACGGCTGCGGTCCCGCAGGCGAACGATTCGACGAGCTTTCCACTTTCCGCATCGGCTCGCCACTGATCGGCAGCGTAAGGCGCCTCGGTGACGGTTAGCCCCATGTCGCGGGCCAGCGTGATTAGCGAATCGCGCGTGATGCCGGGCAGGATGGTGCCTGTCAGCGGCGGCGTGCGCAGCGTGCCATCGGCGAACACAAAGAAGATGTTCATGCCGCCCAGTTCCTCGACCCAGCGGCGTTCGACGGCATCAAGAAAGACCACCTGATCGCAGCCGCGCTTGATCGCCTCTGCTTGGGCAAGCAAACTCGCGGCGTAGTTGCCGCCACACTTCGCGGCGCCCGTTCCGCCGGCCGCGGCGCGGCTGTGTTCGCGAGAGATCCACAGCGACACAGCGCGTGGCGGCCCCTTCCAATAAGCCCCCACCGCCGACGCGATCACCATGTAATGGTATTCGGCGGATGGCTTGACGCCCAGGAACACTTCGCTCGCGATCATGAACGGCCGCAGGTAAATGGAGCCGCCCTCGATTTCCGGCATCCAGTCGCGGTCCGCCCGCACCAGCGCCCGGCACGACTCGACGAACAGATCTTCGGGCAATTCGGGCATTGCAAGCCGCCGCGCGGAGTTCTGAAAGCGACGCGCATTCGCATCCGCACGGAACAGCGCAAAGCGATCGTCAGCCAGGCGGTACGCCTTCAGCCCTTCGAAGATCTCCTGCGCATAGTGAAGCACCGCCGTCGATGGATCCATGGTCAGCGGAGCCCGCGCGACGATCCGTGCCTTGTGCCAGCCCTTGTCCTCCGACCAGCGGATGCTTGCCATGTGATCGGTGAATACGCGGCCGAACCCCGGGTCCAGCAGACGCTCGCCTCGTGCGGCCACGTCCAACGGGGCGGGAGACGGTTCGAACTCGAAAGCGGCGGCGGCGAGATCGGCTGGCATCAATTTCTCTGGTTCTGCGGGGTTGCCGTCGCGTAGGACCGATGGCTAAACGGGTCAACGTGTCTGCCGTGCCGTCCCCCGCATCGCCCCTATTCCTGCGCGAGCCGGAACTTCGTCGTGGCATGGAGCTGCTGTACTTCGGGTACAGTCATTATACTCGGTCGATCGATGAGGACCTCGCGCGTTACGGTTTGGGCCGCGCGCATCACCGGGCTGTGTACTTCATCGCGCGCCGACCAGGGCTGACGGTAAGCGAGCTGTTGTCGATCCTGGCGATCACGAAGCAATCGCTCGGCCGCGTGCTGAACGAGTTAACGGAGCGCCAGTTGGTCGAGACCCGGCCCGGTGAGCGAGACCGTCGGCAGCGGCTGCTGTTCCTGACCGAAGCTGGCAGCAAGATGGAAACCGAATTGTTCGAAGCGGGCCGTAAGCGCATGAGCGCGGCCTATGCTCGCGCTGGCCAGAACGCCGTGTCAGGCTTCTGGGCGGTATTGGAAGGGCTGGCACCCGAGGCCGATCTGCCTGTGCTCGACGCGCTTCGGCGCTGATCCGAGCCGATCAGCCGCGCGCGGCGGCGGCCATTTCCCGATTGCGGCGCGTCGCGGCATCGAGCGTCCGTCTCAGCAGTTCCACCAGGGCGTGATCGCGGTCGAGGACGTCCAGCCCTTCACCGGTGGACCCACCCTTGCTCGCCACCTTGTTTGCGAGTTCGCCCGGCGCTTCGTGCGCCGCGCTGGCCATGATCGCGGAGCCAGCCACGGTCGCGAGGGCCAGCCTGCTGGCTTGGTCCGGCGACAAGCCGAGCTCTATCCCTGCCGCTCCCAACGCGTCGATGAACCTGAAGAGGAAGGCGGGACCCGACCCGGCAAGGGCCGTCAGGACATCAAACAGGCCCTCATCGTCGATCCACTCGCACAGGCCCAGCGGTGTCATGAGCGTGTCGGTGACCGCCCTCACTTCGGCGGACGCCGCTACGGTATGAAGCCCGACGACGCCCTTGCCGATCGCGACCGGCAGGTTCGGCATTGCGCGCACGATTGTAGCGTTCGGCCACAAACGGGCGAGAGTCCCGACTTCCACACCGGCAAGAATGGAGATGAGCAGCTTGGGCGCGAGCAACCCCAGGTCGCGCGCATGGACCTGCGCCAGCTGTTGCGGCTTCATTGCGAGGATCACGGTGTCGAAGGTTGCAGTTCCCGTACTGCTTCCTCCGCGAAACTCGCGAACCATCTGCACGCCGTCCGGCACCGCACGCCCGCTTGGCGTCAGCACGGTGACCTTATCCGGGCTAAGCCCCGCATCGATCCAGCGCGTCAGCATCGCGCCGCCCATGTTGCCGCAGCCGACCATCAGCACGCGGCCGACATCGGCCAGCGACGCGTTCATGCCTCGCCCTGGGTCTCGATCAGCGCGGCGGCGAGCGCTTCCTTGGGGCTCTTGCCGCCCCACAGGACGAACTGGAACACCGGGTAGAAGCGCTCGCATTCGTCAACGGCGCTGTCCACAATCAGCTCCGCCGCGCTCAGCGACAGTTCGGCTTCTTCGCCACCGTCAACCAGTGCTGCATGGCGATAGAGCAGGGTTCCCGACGACGACCAAAGCTCGAAATGCCCAAGCCAGAGCTGTTCGTTCACAAGGCCTATCGCCTCGTACACGCCCGCGCGACGATCGTCCGTGACCTTGATGTCGGGAAAGGCCAGTAGTTGGAGGACACCGTCCTCCTCACGCCACAGCGCCCGCAGTTCATAGGTCGTCCAGCTGCCTTTGACGCTGGCAACGATCTCCTCGTCACTGCGGCTGTGTTCCCACCCGTGCGCGGCAAAATATGCCTCCAGCATGTCGAGCGGCGCGGCGTCATCGGTATCGTGATTGGCTTGGTTTAGCATGCTCACCTACCCTTATCGCACAGAGCAGGCTGACAACGCAAAGCGCCCAGCACCACCCCGCCCGCGCGAGCAGGGGACGAAAGTGTGGAAGAAGATGTGGATAAGCTCAGGCAGTGGGGACCGGAACGTCGCTCACGGGACCACTACGCGCTTCGATCGCGTCGAGCCGGGCGCGCAGCGCGTCATTCTCGTCACGCGCGGCAACCGCCATGGCCTTGACCGCTTCGAACTCCTCGCGAGAAACGAAATCCAGTCCGCCGATCCACTCACGCGCACGCTCACGCGCGCCAGCCTGCGCTTCACGCGTAACGCCGGCAACCGTACCCGCGGCGCCGTTCACGAGCTTCACCAGATCTTCAAACATCCGGTTGTCTGACTGCATTGCGTGTCGCCTGCCTAAATGGAATTGTGTTCAGAGCATTTGGGAAGTGCGGCTGCTCGGCGCAAGCGTTTCCGCCTCTGGATTGAGCCGCCCGATGCTCCAGGTCAGCACACCCGCGAAGCTGATCCAGATGAGGTACGGGACCATCAGCCATGCCGCGACTTGCCGTATGCGCGAGAAGAGCACGGTTGTTGCAATGGCGAGCGCCAGCATGACCACGATCAGGCCCAGCGCTGCACGAATGCGGTGCGCACCAAAGAACAGCGGCTGCCACCCGAGGTTGGCCGCGAGTTGCGCCACGAATAGCGCGATCGCCACCCCCCGGCCCCGCGCGCCACGCGCGTTGAGCACGATCGCAAGAGCGAGGCCGAGCAGAACGTAAAGGAGGCTCCAGGCAACCGGAAACATCCAGCCTGGCGGCGTCAGCGCCGGCTTCTCAAGCGCAACATACCACGGGTTGCTGCTACCGGCCGGAACCGACCGCCCCGACGCAAAGCCGAGCAACAGCACGCCCGGCACCGTTACGACTGCCCAACGCAGGAATGACATCCTGAGCTGAGTTTTCGAAGCGATACCCCCCACGCATGTTCTCCGCCCTGTTTATACCACCTCTTGGCGTGTCCGACGCCGCGCCGCAAGACGAACCGAACCGGGTCGGTTCACTTGGAGCAAGCCGCAAGCAGGAATTCGACGTTACCCTCGGGGCCGGTGATCGGGCTTTGGGCCACTGCCTGCACCGTCCACCCCTGCGCTTCGAACCAGTGCGCAACTTCATCGCAAACCCTGGCGTGCACTGCGGGGTCGCGAACGACGCCCCCCTTGCCGACATCCTCACGCCCGGCTTCGAACTGCGGCTTGACCAACACCAACGCACGCGCGCCCGCCTTGGCAAAGGTCAACGGCCGTTCAAGCACCTTGGCAAGACCGATGAAGCTGGCATCACAGACGATGAGGTCCACGACCTCCGGAATGTGATCAGGGGTCAGGACACGCGCGCTGGTCTGTTCGAGCACAACCACCCGCGGGTCTTCGCGCAATTTCCAGGCAAGCTGATTCGTGCCGCTATCGACTGCATAGACCCGTGCCGCCCCCCGGGTGAGCAGGACATCGGTAAAGCCGCCAGTCGACGAACCGACATCGATCGCCACGGCGCCGGTCACGTCCCACCCAACTTGGTCGAGGCCATGCGCAAGCTTGATCCCGCCGCGCGACACCCAGGGGTGATCGCGTCCGCGTACGTCCAGTTCGACGTCGGAGGCGACGGCTTGCCCCGGCTTGTCGACCTTGCGGGTTCCGACAAACACCAACCCGGCCATGATCAGGGCCTGCGCGCGCGTCCGGCTTTCGGCCAGACCGCGATCAACAAGAAGTTGGTCAGCCCGAATCTTCGGCATCAGCGGTCGATCGAGAAAACAGAGCGGGTCACCAGCGCCGATATCGCTGCGACAGCCTCTTGTCGCAAGCGGGCTTCGATTCAGCGTTCGGCCTATTCCCCATCAGCCAAGTAGGAGTATGTAGATCGCGGGGGGCGTGGCCTGACGGCGTGCCCTTGAGAGCCGAACGACCACGCCCTTCACCTGGTGGGAGGTGAACATGGATAGTTTCGCACCGTTCCGAACGGGACGGCCAACTGTTCTGACGATACCGGGCCTGGGTGGCTCGGGACCGGCTCATTGGCAAAGCCTGTGGGAACGCTCCCGCACCGACACGGTCCGGGCTGAACTCGGCATGTGGCACACGCCGCACCGCAATAGCTGGGTGACCAAGCTGGACGAGGCGATTCGTCTGGCAGAGGCGCCGGTGATCCTTGCCGCGCACTCGTTAGGCTGTATCGCGGTGGCCTGGTGGGCAGCGCTCAGTCCGCAGCCTTATGGCTGGCCAGTTGCGGGCGCCCTGCTGGTCGCCCCGGCAGATGTCGACCGGGTGGATCCGCCTGCCGAGCTCGCCGGATTTGCACCCTGCCCGCGCGTGTCCCTCCCCTTCCCGTCGCTGCTAGTCGCGTCAAGCGATGACCCGTGGGTGTCCTTGGCGCGGGCACACAGCATGGCGGCCGACTGGGGGAGCCATTTCGTCGACGTCGGCCCTCTAGGGCACCTCAACGCCGCGAGCGGCCTGGGCCTGTGGTCGGAAGGGCAGGAACTGCTTGATCGCGTCATCGCGGCCAGCAGTGACGGTCGGGGCCACGCGCGAGCGCCCGGCGACGCCCGATCGGTGCTGGCGGTGCGCGAAGA
This sequence comes from Sphingomonas aerophila, assembly GCF_014199305.1. Lineage (GTDB taxonomy): Bacteria > Pseudomonadota > Alphaproteobacteria > Sphingomonadales > Sphingomonadaceae > Sphingomonas > Sphingomonas aerophila. Next base: position 195,274 of record NZ_JACIJK010000008.1, on the reverse strand, counting down.
ACGCCGCGCGCCTCGCCTAGCTTAGGCGCGTGCGCCCTCGCTCACACCCGTGCTGTTGTGCCGTAGCGCCGTCAGCACGGTGGTGACGATCGCGTCGGCGTCCAACCCGGCCTCTGCATACTGGACCTCTGGTTTGTCCTGGTCCTGGAACTTGTCGGGCAGCCGCATGGTCCGGATCTTAAGGCCTCCGTCAGTCAGCCCCTCGTCCGATGCCATCGTCAGCACATGGGCACCCAGGCCACCGACCGCGTTCTCTTCAATCGTGACCGCAATCTCGTGATTGGTTAGCAGCCGCCGGATCAACGCCTCATCAAGGGGCTTGGCAAAGCGAAGGTCGGCCACCGTGGTCGACAGGCCCTTGGCTTCCAGCTGATCCGCCGCTTTCAGCGCTTCGGTCAGGCGGGTGCCAAGCGACAGGATCGCAACGGCTTTGCCCTCACGTACGACGCGGCCCTTGCCGATTTCCAGCCGCTCAGGAACTTCGGGCAGTGCAACGCCCGTCCCGTTGCCACGCGGATACCGTACCGCGATCGGCCCCGAGTCGTGGAGGACGCAGGTGTGCGTCATATGGACCAGCTCCGCCTCATCCGCGGCGGCCATCACGACAAAGTTGGGCAACGTCGCCAAATAGGTCACGTCGAACGAGCCGGCGTGAGTTGCACCGTCCGCTCCGACCAGCCCTGCGCGATCGATCGCGAAGCGAACCGGCAGGTTCTGGATCGCAACGTCATGAACGACCTGATCATAGGCGCGCTGAAGGAAGGTCGAATAAATCGCACAGAACGGCCGCATCCCCTGGGCAGCCAGTCCCGCTGCAAAGGTCACCGCGTGTTGTTCGGCAATGCCGACGTCGAAGAAGCGATCCGGGTGAGCCGCCGCGAACTTGTCCAGTCCCGTGCCCGACGGCATCGCCGCGGTAATCGCCACGACCCGCTGGTCGCTGTCCGCTTCCCGGGCCAGCGCCTCGCCGAAAACGTTCTGGTATTGCGGCGGGCCCGGGGGTGCCTTGGCCTGCGCGCCGGTGATGACGTCGAACTTCTGGACGCCGTGGTACTTGTCCGCGCTGGCTTCGGCGGGCGCATAGCCCTTGCCCTTCTTGGTCACGACATGGACCAGGATCGGGCCTTCCTCCGCGTCCCGTACATTCTCGAGCACCGGGATCAGGTGGTCCAGATTATGGCCGTCGATCGGGCCGACATAATAGAAGCCCAATTCCTCGAACAGCGTGCCGCCCATGGTCATGCCCCGGGCGAACTCGTCCGTCTTGCGCGCCGCCGTGTGGAACGGACGCGGGAGGCGGCGAGCGATCTTCTTCATCACTTCGCGCAGAGACAGGAACTCACGGCTGGACACCATGCGGCTGAGATACGCCGACAAGCCGCCCACCGGCGGGGCGATTGACATGTCATTGTCGTTCAGGATCACGACCAGCCGGTTGCCCGCGGCCTCCGCGTTGTTCATCGCTTCATAGGCCATGCCAGCCGACATGGCGCCATCGCCGATCACGGCGATGCCCTTGCCCGGCTTGTTCGACAGCTTGTTGGCCATTGCAAAGCCGAGCGCGGCCGAGATCGAGGTCGACGAATGGGCCGCCCCGAACGGGTCATATTCGCTCTCGGAACGCTTGGTGAAACCTGACAGCCCGCCACCCTGCCGCAATGTGCGGATGCGCTCGCGACGGCCGGTCAGGATCTTGTGCGGATAGCATTGATGCCCGACGTCCCAGATCAGACGATCATCGGGTGTGTTGAACACATAATGGATCGCCACCGTCAGCTCGACCACACCGAGTCCCGACCCGAGATGGCCACCAGTGGTGCCAACGGCAGAAATGGTCTCCGCGCGCAGTTCGTCGGCCAATTGCCGCAACTGCTCGGGCGCCAAGTGCCGCAGCTCCTCGGGGGTGTGAACGGTGTCGAGCAGCGGGGTTGCAGGAACGTCGGCCATTGTCGCCGCTTACGCCTTCAAACCGGACCTGTCACCCGCGCGCGCCATGGACATTCGATGCAGGTGCCTAATCAGTTGGACCTACCGGGCCCACAATCGGCACAACGGCCGCGTACCTCGATCACGGGGCGCTCGGCGGTGAAGCCGGCTGACTTCGCCGCCTGGCGCACGCCGCGGGTCAGGCGATCGTCGTCCAGATGAGTTGTCTGGCCGCAGCTGTCGCAAACCAGAAAAATGCAATCGTGCAGACAGTCGGGATGCGAGTTCGCCAGGTAGGCGTTGGCACTCTCAACCCGGCGGGCAAGGTTCGCGCCGACAAACAGGTCCAGGATCCGGTACACGCTGTTCGCGGCAACCCGGCGCCCTTGCGCCAGCGATACCGCCTCCGCAATATCATACGCACTGGCGGGCTTGCTGAAGCTTGCAAGCGCTACGAATACGCTTGCCCGCATCGGCGTCCATTGCTCACCGGCACGCTCAAGCCCGGCTTGGGCGGATGTGACCAGGTCGTCGCCCTGCGGCTCATGATGATGATGATGCGCAGCTTCGGCCATGCCTTTATGTATGCCGCAGGCCGGGCAGCGGCAAGTCGACGAAGCGTTGCCGAACCGGCGCGCACCTTGGCGCGGCGCACCCGGAACGCTACTTACAGGCCATGCTACAGCCGAGCCCAGCCTTTATGAGCACTGCCCGTCCGCGTGCCGTGGCGACCTGGCTTCTGATCGTTGCAGCGATGATCGTCGGCATCGTCGTCGTCGGCGGCATCACCCGCCTGACGAACTCCGGGCTGTCGATCACCGAATGGAAGCCGATCACCGGCATCATTCCGCCGCTGACCGACGCGCAATGGCAGGCGGAGTTCGCCAACTATCAGCGCATTCCAGAATACCAGCAGATCAACCACGGCATGACCATGGCCGGGTTCCAGGCGATCTTCTTCTGGGAATATCTCCATCGCGCGCTGGCCCGCACGATCGGGCTCGCCTTTGCTGCGCCGATGCTCTGGTTCTGGCTGCGGCGGCAAGTTCCTGCCGGCTACATGCCGCGACTGGTCGCGCTGTTGTCGCTGGGGGCGCTGCAAGGGGCGGTCGGCTGGTGGATGGTGAAGTCGGGCCTGGCGGTAAGGACGGACGTCAGCCACCTTCGCCTGGCAGTGCACCTGCTCACCGCGCTCGTGACCTTGGGCGGTATCGTCTGGACGGCGCTCGACCTGCTCGCTCTCGGGCGGAACAGGCTCGCTGCGCCCGCACGCTTGCTGCCGGTCGCGACGATTTCCCTTCTCGTGCTGATCGCGCAGATCACTTGGGGTGCGTTCACGGCGGGGCTCGATGCGGGATATGCTTTTGCGAGCTGGCCTCTCATGGGCGACGCCCTGTTCCCCTCTGACGTCCCGCTGACCGGCGTGGGCCAGGCAGTCAATGACCCCGTCGTGGTGCAGTTCATCCATCGATGGCTCGCCTTTGTAGCAGCGGCCGCCCTCGTCTGGCTCGCGACACGGGCTCACCGGGCAGGGTCGTCGGCCGGCGTGGCGGTCGTCGGGCTTGTGTGCCTCCAGATTGCACTGGGGATCGCGACCTTGTTATCCGGCGTGCAGATCGGGATCGCCGTCGCCCATCAGGCGAACGCAGCGGTGTTGCTGATCGCCACGGTCGCGGCCGCCCATGCGGTTGGACGCACTCGCGCCTAACCCGTCCGGGTGCTATGGTATCACGATACCCGTCAGCAAACCCGCACTTTGCTTGACTTCGGGGCCCAGCTTCGTCATTGCCGCTACGTCCACGCTGCCTGACAGGGGCGGCGTGTTTGCGTTCAATCCGAAAGGTTCATCGCCCATGAAGGCGCTCATGAAGACCACCAAGGCGGCCAAGCCGCACGAGGTGGAGAAGAAGTGGCACATCGTCGACGCCACCGACCTGGTGGTCGGCCGGGCGGCTGTTGTGATTGCCAACGTCCTGCGCGGCAAGCACAAGACCAGCTTCACCCCGCACGTCGACTGCGGTGACAACGTGGTGGTCATCAACGCCGACAAGATCCGCTTCACGTCGAACAAGGCGTCGAAGAAGGTCTATTACAAGCACACCGGCTATGCCGGCGGCATCAAGGCAATCACCGCAGCCAAGGTGCTGGAAGGTCGTTTTCCTGAGCGCGTGCTGGAAAAGGCCGTCGAGCGAATGATCCCGCGCGGGCCGCTGGGTCGGCAGCAGATGCGCAACCTGCGCATCTTCGCCGGCACGGAGCACCCCCACGCCGCCCAGAACCCAGAGACCCTCGACATCGCCGGCATGAGCCGCAAGAACAAGGTGGGCGCGTAAATGTCCGACAATCGTCAGTCCCTTTCCGACCTGAGCTCTGCGCTGAACGAGCAGCGTGATGCCGTCGTCGCCCAGTCCGATGATCGCGCTGATGCGTATCTGTCGGGTGCGGTCGATGAGCCGGTGCAGCGCGCGCCCCTGCGTGAGCAGGAACTCGACAAGCAGGGCCGCGCCTATGCTACCGGCCGTCGTAAAGACGCAGTTGCCCGCGTGTGGCTGAAGCCCGGTTCGGGCAAGATCACGATCAACGGCCGCGACCAGGAAATCTACTTCGCGCGTCCGTCGCTGCGCCTCGTCATCAACCAGGTGTTCGGCGTGACTGAGCGCGAGGGTCAGTACGACGTGGTCGTCACCGTCAAGGGCGGCGGCCTGTCGGGCCAGGCAGGCGCGGTTAAGCATGGCATTAGCCAGGCGATCACCAAGTACGAACCGATCCTGCGCGCACCGGTGAAGGCTGCGGGTTTCCTGACCCGCGACAGCCGCGCCGTGGAGCGTAAGAAGTACGGGCGCGCGAAGGCACGTCGTAGCTTCCAGTTCTCCAAGCGTTAAGGCAGGCGTCGGGGCGGCTGGTCCGCCCCGCCTGTTGCGACAGAATGGGCGTCATCGCCCCGACGACAACAAAAAGGCGGTCCCGCAAGGGGCCGCCTTTCTCGTTTCAGTTTGCACTGTGTTCGGCGTTCAATTGAGGTCGGCGCAACGACGGCGAACCGAATCGCGATCGGATCTGCACAGGCGTGTAGAGGCGCCGAGCGCGATCACTTCGCGCCGATATCCCGCCGCACGATCAACGGCTTCGGACACCCGTCCACTTCCCGATAAACGGTCTTGATCTGGTTGGCAGGCGGCATCTCGCTAAGCTTGCGCGCCCGCGCTGGCGCGGTGTCGCGATCGGCGTGCTGCAACCGGGCATCGCATTGCTTCAATGCCGGACGTGGAGCAGGCGAGGCAGCAACCGTGGCGAAAGCAAGCAGCAGCAATAAAGCGATTCGCATCTCACCTCTCCTCTTCAAGACAAAAGCATACTCTCGGGTAGCCAGGCCTGAAAGGGGAACGCCCCCATCATAGCGTTGTTACTTGCGCAAAGAGGAGGGCGCGCCGTGAACAGGTTGAGGGCAGCAGCACTGGGTGGCGTATTGGCAGGGGTGGTGACCACTGCTGTCATGGTTGCAGGCCGCAAGTCCGGCATATTTGGCGAGACCCTGGATCGTGACTCAGTCGACTGGATTGATCGACACACGGGCTCTCGGGCTGCAATCGGCGACACTGGCACCAGCTTGCTGGAATTCGGCAACCATCTCGCCGCCTCGGCAGCGTTCGGGCTCGGCTACGCTGAACTGCGCGAACGTCTGCCTGCCATTCCCCCGGCTGCCTTGGGAGCGCTATACGGCACCGCGCTGTACCTGGTGAACATCGCCGGGATCGCACCTGTTCTCGGCATCACGAAAGGGGAGATCCAGGCCGGCCCCCGCAAGGCCGCGGAGCGCTGGTTCGTCCATGTCGTCCAGACTGTTGCGACGGCGCTGATTGCGGAGCGCTTGACGAGCAGGTCTGCCGCCTAGAGTTCGACCACCTGCGTTCCCAGCCGCTCCGCCTCCTGCGGATCATGGGTGACGATCAGCATCGGCAGGCGTACCTCGTCCCGCACCCGCTCGATGATCCGCATCGCTTCCTCCCGCCGGGCACGGTCGAGCGATGCAAGCGGCTCGTCGAGCAGCAGAAAGGCGGGGCCGGACAGCAGCGCCCGCCCGATCGCAACCCGCCTCGCCTCGCCACCTGACAGGGTTCGCGGCCATCTGTCGAGCAAAGGGGCAAGTTCCAGCAGCCGCACGATGTCTGCCTCTGCTTGTGCCCCTCCCGGTTCTTGTTGGGCGGTTTCATGGGCCTTTGTGGCGCGCCGCCCGCCATAGCGCAGGTTAGCCTGGACCCGAAGGTGCGGGAACAGCCGCGGCTCCTGAAAGACATAGCCAGCGCGCCGGCGTTCAGCCGGAACGTCGATGCGCCGCGCAGCATCGAACAGGGTGTCACCACCAACCCGCACGTGCCCACGATCGGGCCTCAGCAGCCCCGCAACCATGTTGAGTACGCTGGTCTTGCCAGCCCCCGACGGCGCGAAGAGCACGGTTGCCCCCTCCCCGCCCGAAAAGCGGGCCGAGATCTCCGTCGTGCCGAGCCGCTTGGCGATATCGACGTCAAAGGACATGCAGCCGCCGTCCCCATCGCCGGCCGAGCCATTCCGACGCGGTCAGCGCGATCAGGCTAAGCGCCACCGAAACCGCAGCCAGCCGCCACACCGTTTCCTCTGCACCCGGCCTCTGAAGCGCTGCGTAGATCGCCAGCGGCAGCGTCTCTGTCTCACCCGGCACGTTGGACACAAAGGTGATCGTCGCGCCGAACTCCCCTACCGACCGCGCAAATCCAAGCACCATGCCGGCGGTCAGCCCTGGCAGGGATAGCGGCAGCGTGATCGTGCGGAACACCCGCGCGCGGCTCGCGCCCAATGTACGCGCCGCGCTCTCCAGCCGGGGATCGACCGCTTCGACCGACAATCGCATCGCCCGCACCATCAACGGCAATGCCATCACCCCGGCCGCGATCGCGGCGCCTGTCCAGCGGAACAGCACGGTGACACCGAACCACCGCTCCAGACATCCACCTATCGGCCCGTTAGGCGCGAAGAACAGCAGCAGCACCCAACCGGTTACCACCGGCGGCACGACAAGCGGCAGGTGCACAAGCCCGTCCAGCAACAGCTTGCCCGGAAACCGCCCGCGCGCGAGGAGCCAAGCCAGAGCAAACGCTAACGGCAATGCGGCAAGGCATGCGGTGCCGCCCACTAGCAGCGACAGCCGGACCACCTCCCATTCCGCCGCGGACAGCATCAGGAGGGGGCGAACCCGAACCGCGCCAAGATCGCCTGACCGCGCGGGGAAAGCAGGAACCGGCGGAAGCCTTCGGCGTCCCTGCTCGTCGACGTGCGTAATCGCGCGATCGGGTACAGGATCGCAGGGTGGCTGGAGGCCGGAAACACGCCCACTACCTTGACCCGAGCCGACGCCCGAGCATCGGTGAGGTACACGATCCCGAACGGCGCCGCGCCCCGCTCCACCAACGCCATCGCCGCGCGCACGCTTTCTGCGCGCACGACATGCGGCTGGACGGCTCTCCACGCGCCGAGCCGGACCATGGCTGCCCTGCCGTATTTCCCCGCCGGGACAGCGTCGGGATCGGCCATCGCAACAGGACCGGCAGCCAGCGTCCGTGCCAACATGGGCGTGGTCAGCCGGATCGCGCTACCCGCCGGTGCCACAACGACCAGCCGGTTGCGGGCCAGATTGGCCCGGGTCGCTGGCACGATCAACCGGGCGCGCTGCAGGGCGTCCATCCATTCTTCATCTGCGCTGGCGAACAGGTCCGCCGCTGCCCCCGCCTGCACCTGCCGCGCGAGCGACGGCGTCCCGGCAAAGGAAAGCACGGGACGCGGATGTCCCATCTGTTGCCATGCCCCGCCGGCCGCGGTCAGTGCCTCCTGCAGACTTGCCGCAGCCAACACCAGTGGTCCTCGCTCCGTCGACGGAGCAGGCGTCGCGCTCAGGGCCCCCAACAGGGCAGCGAGCGCAAAGGCAGTACGGCGCAGCATCGCAGTGCCTTACCGATCGTCCGGTACCCTGACCAGCAGCACGAGAAGACTATGCTTTCCCACCAGGATGATGACCTGTGTTGCCGGTACAATCGACCGCCCAAGCCGCTGGGGAACCTCGGCGTTCCCCCTCCGTTTCTCCCGCATTAGGGAGGACCCGAATGGCTACCTTGTTTCGCGACGCCGCCCCGCGCGCATCGCAATTTTTGACGGACAGTTTCCAGCGAGGCCTGGCGCATTGGAACCGGGAGCGGCTGGAGCCTAACTTCCCGTCCGAGGATTGGCAGCGGTGCCTTGACCGGGACGTTCGCATGCAGCGGCTGGAGGGCGGCTTCCTGGAGGAGCTTCGGGCCGAAGTAGCGGACGAGGCTGCAGCTGCACCGACCGACGTTGAAGGGTTCATCGATTGGTTTGAGGGTCTGAAGCAGGTCGGCCCGGGCCAAGGCGATCCGTTGTTCCCCTGGATCGCCGAAGAGGCATCCCTGGAACAGCTGAAATGGTTCTTCGAGCAAGAAGCCGCTGGAGAGGCCGGGTTCGACGACCTGGTCGCCATGACGCAGGTGAAGCTGCCCGCACGTCCCAAGCTGGAACTTGCCCGCAATTATTGGGATGAGATGGGCCGCGGCCAGCTGGCGGGCATGCATGGGTTGCTGCTCGACGCCCTGACCGATACGCTGAAGGTCGACCCCATCATCGAAAATACCGTGTGGCAGAGCCTGGCGCTCGCCAATGCGATGACGGCAATGGCAAGCAGCCGACGCTACGCCTGGCATTCGGTGGGCGCGCTGGGCGTCATCGAGCTGACCGCACCTGACCGGTCACGGATGACGGCGCAGGGGCTAAAGCGTCTTGGCTTCTCGAACAAGGAGCGGCGCTATTTCGATCTCCATGCCATCCTCGACATCAAGCACTCGGAGGACTGGAACGCCGAGGCAATCCGTCCGGCAGTCGAGGAAGATCCTCGCCGTGCGACCGCGATGGCCGAAGGTGCCTTGATCCGGCTGAAATGCGGCGAACGCTGCTTTGAGGCGTATCGGGCACAGCTCTGGGGCTGAACCAACGACGCTGTGAAGGTGGTGGGCGTCGGCCGCGGCCGGCGCCCTTTCTTCGTCTGGAGCGGCTCGGCTCGGCGCAGATCCGATTCAACTCAGCGCAGAGTGCGACTCGTGTTGCAACCACGAGTCGCACCACGCGTCGAGCGTCGCATGCGAGCCCGCCGCCTTCAGTCGTCCCTCATCGACCGCATCCTCTTCGATGACGATGCGGAAACGCTGACCGTGTTCTTCAAACGGTCGGGCAAGTACATCTACGACGGTGTGCCTCGCGCCATCTATGACGCGTTTGGCAAGGCCGCATCGGCAGGTCAGTTCTTCAACGACAAGGTTCGGGGTCACTTCGAGTGCCGCCCCGATCCCGTCCGGCGCCGATACCCCATGGAGTGAAGGCACTCTGGAGCGCGCCCGGCGTTGGCTCCACATGCCCCACAACATTGCTGCACTTGCAACCGTGGTTTCCAGCCGCGCCATTCGCGTCGGTCATGAGAAAAGCTTTGACGCCTGGGCTGAACGCATCTGTGCCGACGCGGCACAAGCCGCAGGCCACATCGCCACCATTCGCCTGGGCCAAACTCAAGGGCTGCAGCACCTTCTCTTCCAATTCGCAGCCCAAGCTGAAGCGGAACGGTGGAAGGGTGGAGAGGACTTCCGCCGGCTAACCGGGGAAGCAGACGGGTTTTCGACCGGCCTTGATCAGGTCAAGGCCGGCGAGCGTGTCCGCTTCGAACTGCCCAGCGAGGCAAGCGCAGCGAAGTGGAAGCGCTTCGTGACAACCTGGATCGCGGTGTTCCCGGTCCTGCTGACGATCAGCTCTCTCGTGCGGCTGGTCCTCAAGGACCTGCCGCCGTTCGTTCAGCTGATCCCCTCCTCCTTGCTTCTCACGGCCTCACTGCAGTGGGTGATCCTGCCGCGACTGCAACGCTGGAGTCGCAGCTGGGTGCTAAGCAACGCGCACGGTGACTTGCGCAAGGGTTGAGGCAGCGCGGGCGCGTTGGCCCGCACCATGGCTCAGCTCTCGTCACCCATCCTGAGTGCTGCAATGAAAGCCTCTTGCGGGATGCTGACCGAGCCGTACTCGCGCATCTTCGCCTTGCCCTTTTTCTGTTTATCCAGCAGCTTGCGTTTGCGAGTTGCGTCGCCGCCATAGCACTTCGCAGTCACGTCCTTGCGCATCGCACTGATCGTCTCGCGTGCAATCACCTTGCCGCCGATCGCTGCCTGGATGGGGATCTTGAACAAGTGGCGCGGGATCAGTTCTTTCAGTCGTTCCACCATGCCGCGGCCGCGAACCTCTGCAGTGCTGCGGTGAACGATCATGCTGAGCGCGTCGACCGGCTCCTCGTTGACCAGGATGCCCATCTTGACCAGGTCGCCTTCGCGGTACCCGATCTGGGTGTAGTCGAAGCTCGCATAGCCCTTCGACAGCGACTTCAGCCGATCGTAGAAGTCGAACACCACCTCGTTGAGCGGCAATTCATAGGTCGCCTGGGCGCGCCCGCCGACATAAGTCAGGTTCTTCTGGATGCCTCGGCGATCCTGGCACAGCTTCAGGACCGACCCAAGATATTCGTCCGGCACATAGATGGTGGCGTTGATCCACGGCTCGCTGATCGTCTCGATCTTGTTGGGATCGGGCATGTCGGCCGGATTGTGCAGCTCGATATGGCCGCCGTCATGGCTAAGCTCGATCTCATAGACCACCGACGGCGCGGTGGTGATCAGGTCCAGATCGTACTCGCGGGTCAGCCGCTCCTGAATGATCTCCAGGTGCAACAGCCCCAGGAAGCCGCAGCGAAACCCGAAACCGAGCGCGGCCGAGGTCTCCATCTCAAACGAAAAGCTCGCATCGTTCAGGCGCAGCTTGGAAATCGACTCGCGCAGCTTTTCAAAGTCGTTGGCGTCGACCGGGAACAGGCCGCAAAAGACGACCGGCTGAACTTCCTTGAACCCCGGCAGCGCCTCTGCCGCAGGCCGCTTCGTGTCGGTCAGCGTGTCGCCGACCCGCGCCTGCGCCACATCCTTGATCTGCGCGGTGATGAAGCCAATTTCGCCCGGCCCCAAATCCGTCAACTGCTCGATCTTCGGCCGAAAACAGCCGACCCGATCAACCAGGTGCTGCGTCCCCGCCTGCATGAAGGTGACCTGCTGCCCCTTTTTCAGCGTGCCTTCCATGACGCGCACCAGGATAACCACGCCGAGATATGGGTCATACCAGCTGTCAACCAGCATCGCCTTCAACGGGGCGGTCGCGTCCCCCTTCGGGGCCGGGATCTTCTTGACCACCGCCTCCAGGATGTCGGCTATGCCGATCCCGGACTTGGCGGACGCCAGCACCGCTTCGGACGCATCGATGCCGATCACATCCTCGATCTCCTTGCGCACCTTTTCAGGCTCGGCGGCGGGCAGATCGATCTTGTTGATCACCGGCACGATCTCGTGGTCGTGTTCGATCGACTGGTAGACATTGGCCAGCGTCTGCGCCTCGACGCCCTGCGCCGCGTCCACGACCAGCAACGCACCCTCGCACGCTGCGAGGCTGCGGCTCACCTCATAGGCGAAGTCGACGTGACCCGGCGTGTCCATCAGGTTCAGCGTGTACTCGACCCCATCCTGGGCCTTGTACGACAGGCGCACCGTTTGCGCCTTGATGGTGATCCCGCGCTCCTTCTCGATGTCCATGTTGTCGAGCACCTGCTCGCTCATCTCACGGTCGGACAGGCCGCCAGTGGCCTGGATCAGCCGGTCGGCGAGCGTCGACTTGCCGTGGTCGATGTGTGCGATGATCGAGAAATTACGGATACGGTCGAGCGGAGTGGCCACGATGCGCTTTTCTATTGAGGGAGTGCGGAGTTGACGGAGCCGTTAGCACCCCGTCGCCATCTTGCCAAAGCGAGCGGTGACCCATGTATTGCGCGCAGTCCGAATATGCGAGCCCGACGGTAAGGCTCGGCAGGCGCCGGTAGCGGTCCCTGCCGTGAGCGGAGGCCTCCACGTCATCGCCGCGAGGCGGAGCGCTGGACGGGACGCACTTCAGCATCAGGCTTTGTCGACCTGGTCCCGCCTTCAACCCGGCAAGCAGATGGGCGGCCAGAGTTCCCCAGCGACGGGCCGACCCCGCGGGATAAGTTCACGCGCATCGATGCCATGCTGCCGGCCCCTGCCGATTTGCCGGGTTGAACTGCCCGGCGACTGCCGCTAGAGGCCCTCGCCTGCCGCCACGACACCAGGGGCGGCAGATGATCGGTCGGGGAATAGCTCAGCCTGGTAGAGCACTGTCTTCGGGAGGCAGGGGCCGGAGGTTCGAATCCTCTTTCCCCGACCAATCCACCACCTGATCGGTCCAGCGGCGCTCTCGCCAGCGGCTCTCTCCCCCGTTACGCATACGCCGGAATGATCCGGAGGATGCGATGATCAAATCACTTGCCTGTTTGTTGGTGCTTGCCGCCGCCCCGCTCGCTGCGCGGGACACCAGCGTCGCGACGCCCTCCGTCATCAAGGCACAGGTCGCGGCAATGGAGCGTGACATGAAGCCCGGACAAGGCTTTGCCTGGCGCCCGCTCCTTCAGGGCGGTGAGGCGATTGCCGCGATCGAAATCTGGAAGCGCCCCGGTCGCCCCGCTGTTCACCCGGATCAGGCCGAGTACGCGACGGTGATCGACGGATCAGGCACGCTGGTGATGGGCGGCACCATGGTCGCGCCGACCACGACGCGTGCCGACCTGATCGAGGGCGACAAGATTGAGGGCGGGACCACCTACCCGCTCCACGCCGGCGACGTGATCATCGTGCCCGCTGGCGTGCCGCACTGGTTCGGGATCACGGGCGGGCGAATGGTGCTGCTCGGCACCAAGCTGACCCAACCGGCCGGGAAATAAGGCGCGGCTACCGTGCAGGCCGGGCTGGTATCTTCTTTTCGATGATCCAGGCTTTGGGATAGCTGGTCGGGTGCGGCGTGCCGTTCAGCCGCGTCGCCTTGACCAGCTTGACCTCACGTAGCAGCATCTGGCCGCCCATCCCGCCGCCAGTCGGCATGGCAAGAATGCGTTTCACCACATCCATGCCCGACACCACCCGTCCGAACGCGGCGTAACCCTGGTAGTCGCCGCGGGCGTCCATGGCCGGGATCGGCCCGACCGTGATGAAGAAGTTTCCACCCGCCGAGCGGGGATCCATCTTGCGGGCCATCGAAATGGTGCCGTCGAGATGCAGGATACCCGTTCTGTCGGTCCGCTCGTGCGGGAACGGCGGCAGAATCCGGCGCGCATCGGTGCGGATACCGCCCTGGATAAAGCCATATTGCGGCGCCTTGCGACTGCGTGACGACCGGTAGAAGCTTACGTCGTCGAAGCGGCCGTCATCGACATAAGCGAGGAAGTTGCCACCAGTTTTCGGCGCGCGCCTGGTATCAACCGCGATCACAATCGGCCCAGCCGATGTGGCCAGTCGCACCTTAACGATCCCGGAAGCCGTCGCGAGCTTGGCGACGCCCGGAACTGGGATCAGGAGCGCGGCGAGCGGCAGCAATGCCCGCACCGCCCTCACTCCCACTCGATCGTCCCCGGCGGCTTGGAGGTATAATCGTAGACGACTCGATTGACCCCGCGCACCTCATTCACGATCCGAGTAGCCACGCGGGGAAGGAAATCGCCCGGAAAGTCGAATACTTCAGCCGTCATTCCGTCAACCGACGTCACCGCGCGAAGCGCCAGGACCGAGTCGTACGTCCGCCCGTCGCCCATCACGCCGACCGTGCGCACGGGGAGCAGCACCGCGAACGCCTGCCAGATCGAATCGTACAGCCCGGCGTTCTTGATCTCCTCTAGGTAGATCGCGTCCGCCTTGCGCAGGATGTCGCAACGCTCCTGCGTCACCTCACCGGGTATACGGATAGCGAGGCCGGGTCCGGGAAACGGGTGCCGTCCAACAAAGGCGTTTGGCAGCCCCAACTCCCGACCCAGCTCGCGCACTTCGTCCTTGAACAGCTCACGCAATGGCTCGACAAGCTTCATGTTCATGCGCTCGGGCAGGCCGCCGACATTGTGGTGGCTCTTGATCGTGACCGACGGGCCGCCGGTAAAGCTGACGCTCTCAATGACATCCGGGTACAGCGTCCCCTGCGCCAGGAACTCGGCCCCGCCGACCTTGCTCGCTTCGGCCTCGAAGACCTCAATGAAGGTCTTGCCGATGAACTTGCGCTTTGCCTCCGGGTCCGTGACGCCGGCCAGGCCGCCCAGGAACAGGTCGGCGACGTCCACATGGACCAGCGGGATGTTGTAGTGACCCCGGAACAGACTCACGACCTGCTCCGCCTCGCCCGACCGCATCAGGCCGTGGTCGACGAACACGCACGTCAACTGCTCGCCGATCGCCTCGTGGATCAGCACTGCCGCAACAGCTGAGTCGACCCCGCCTGACAGCCCGCAGATCACCCGGCCCTTGCCGACCTGCTCGCGAATTTCCTGGATCTTGGCACCGCGGAACTCTGCCATGGTCCAGTCGCCCGCCAGGCCGCAGACGTGCCGGGCGAAGTTGGCGATCAGCTTGCCGCCATCGGGCGTGTGAACCACCTCCGGATGGAATTGCACCCCATAGAAACGTCGCGACTCATCCGCGACGACCGCAAAGGGCGCGCCCTCGCTTGTCGCGACCGGCTCGAACCCGGGCGGGATCGCGTCGACCTTGTCGCCATGGCTCATCCAGACCTGATGCCGCTCGCCTGGCTGCCACAGCCCCTCGAACAGCGCGCAAGACTGTTTCACCTCGACAAACGCCTTGCCGAACTCACCCCCGTCGCCCGAGATGACGACATTCCCGCCCAGCTGAGCGCTCATGAGCTGCTGGCCGTAGCAGATGCCCAGTACCGGAACGCCTGCCTCAAGCAGCCGCTGCGGGGCCCGTGGGCTTGTTTCCAGTGTCACTGACGCCGGGCCGCCCGACAGGATGATGCCTGCAGGCCTCATGCGGTCGAACGCTTCCTCGGCCGACTGGAACGGTGCCACCTCGCTATAAACGCCGGCCTCACGCACGCGGCGGGCGATCAGCTGGGTAACCTGGCTGCCGAAATCGACAATGAGGATGCTTTCGGGGTGCTGCATGGCCGCCGTCTAGCGACCCTGGCCGAGGCGCGAAAGGGGCCGCACGAGCGGCACGCGCTCACTTTCCCCGCTGCTTGCGCTTTGTCATGGATGTGTCACACTCCTGTCATCGCAATGTAACTTCCCGCGGAGGGAGGCAGACGGAGAGAGATGATGCGGACGCTTGTCTACCTTGTCGTGGCGGGGCTCGGGCTCGGCGTGCCCGGGCTCGCTATGGCGCAAAGCTTCAGCGGAGCCGAGCAGTTGATGCGCGGCGACCTTCCGGCGGCGGAGCGCGAGATTGCTCATCAACGGCGCATGTTCCCCAACGACCCCGATCTGCTGGTCAACCTGGCGAGCATCTATATGAAGACCAACCGCGTGGACGAGGCGCGGCGGCTGTATCGCGACGTGCTGGCGCGTGCGGATGAGCCCTTGACGCTGGCAAACGGCAGCACCGTGTCATCGCACCGGATCGCCCTCACAGGTCTGCGCAGCCTGCCGGCGGAAATGATTGCCTCGCGCTAGGTCGTCCAGGCACGACAAAGGCCGCCCCGTCTCCGGAGCGGCCTCTTGTCTCTCAACGCAAAAACAAGGTCTACGAACGCGGGATCAATGACCCGCGCCCTGCCTGCTTCAGGCTGCCTCGTCGAAGTCCTCGTCGAGCTGGACAGGACCGGAGTCCTGGCCCTTGGCCGACACGTCGCGGTCGACGAACTCGATGATAGCCATCGGCGACGCATCCGACGCACGGATGCCTGCCTTGATGACACGGGTGTAGCCACCGTTACGACCGGCGTAGCGAGCAGCCAACGTGTCGAACAACTTGGAAAGCTGTGCATCGTCCAGCAGGCGCGAATGTGCCAGACGACGGTTCGACAGGCCGCCCTTCTTCGCCAGGGTGATCAGCTTCTCGATATAAGGGCGAAGCTCCTTCGCCTTGGCCACCGTGGTGGTGATCTGCTCATGCTTGATGAGGGCGGCCGACATGTTGCGGAACAGGGCCAGACGATGGGCCGAGGTACGCTGCAGCTTACGGCCGCCGACGCGATGACGCATGGAAACTTCCTTCTTCGTTCGTAGGGGGGCCGGATGAGGTACCCCGATCCAGGTGGCCGTTCAGGTCGCCACCATCACCTCGAACCCCCGGCGAAGGCCGGAGATCCATTCTTTTCAGGCCCACCGCGGGCAAGGCCCGCGTTGTCGAACGGGTCGGCACGCCGACCCGCCGGACAGGGCTGCTTGTCGCCGGCGCAGCCACGCTGCGCCGGTGCAAATCAGCCCATGATCTCCTGCTCGAGCTTCTTGGCCATCTCCTCGATGTTCTCAGGCGGCCAGCCCGGGATTTCCATGCCGAGGCGCAGACCCATCGACGAGAGTACTTCCTTGATCTCGTTGAGCGACTTGCGGCCGAAGTTCGGGGTGCGCAGCATCTCGGCCTCGGTCTTGCCGACCAGATCGCCGATATAGATGATGTTGTCGTTCTTCAGGCAGTTGGCCGAACGCACGGACAGTTCCAGCTCGTCCACCTTCTTGAGAAGGTAACGGTTGATCTGCTGCGTGTCGCCGACCGGCTCCGCACCGCCGGTTGCCGGAACGGCCGCCTGGCCGACCGGAGCCGCCGCACGGGTAATCTGGCCCTCGTCAAAGTGCACGAACAGCGCCAGCTGGTCCTGGAGGATCCGGCCGGCATAGCCGACTGCATCGTCCGGGGTCACGGTGCCATCGGTCTCGACCGTCAACGTCAGCTTGTCATAGTCGAGGTCCTGACCCACGCGGGTCGGGTCCACCTTGTAGCTGACCTGGCGGACCGGCGAGTACAGCGCGTCAACCGGGATCAGGCCGATCGGTGCGTCGGCCGGACGGTTCGCCGTGGCGGGTACATAGCCCTTACCCACGTCGGCGGTCAGCTCCATGTTGAGCGTCGCACCCTCGTCCAGGTGGCAGATCACCAGTTCGGGGTTCATCACTTCGATGTCACCCGACACGGCGATGTCGCCTGCCGTTACCTCGCCCGGGCCGGTCGCGGACAGCTGAAGCCGCTTGGGGCCTTCGCCCTGCATGCGGATCGCGATCTGCTTCACGTTCAGGACGATATCCGTCACGTCCTCACGGACGCCGGCCAGGCTTGAGAACTCGTGCAGCACGTTCTCGATCTTGATCGAGGTCACGGCGGCGCCCTGCAGGCTGGACAGCAGCACGCGGCGAAGCGCGTTGCCGAGCGTCAGGCCGAACCCACGCTCAAGCGGCTCGGCGACAAAAGTCGCGCGCCGCTTGCCGTCGCCGCCAGACTTCTTCTCAAGCCCGTTTGGCTTCTTCAGTTCCTGCCAGTTCTTTGCGTTGACAGCCACGGGGTTCCCCTGAGTTGGCGGCCGGTGGGGCGCCGGCCGCGATGTACAAGAGCGCCGGCTCGTCAGCCGGCGCCGAAAGTGCGTCGGGCACTCCCAAGGGAGCGCCCGCCGAAATCAGACGCGACGACGCTTGGACGGGCGCACGCCATTGTGCGGGATGCTCGTCACGTCACGGATCGAAGTGATCTGGAAGCCAACCGCCTGCAGCGCGCGCAGCGCCGACTCACGGCCCGACCCGGGGCCCTTGACCTCGACCTCGAGCGTGCGGACGCCATGTTCCGCGGCCTTCTTTCCTGCATCTTCAGCTGCGACCTGCGCCGCATACGGGGTCGACTTACGCGAACCCTTGAAGCCCATCATGCCGGCGGACGACCAGGAAATCGCATTGCCCTGCGCGTCGGTGATGGTGATCATGGTGTTGTTGAAGCTGGCGTTGACGTGCGCCACGCCGGCGGTGATGTTCTTGCGCTCGCGACGGCGAATGCGCTGTGCTGGCTGAGCCATGTGGTGAAACCCTGACCTTTATGTCGTGATCCGGAGGGCGGTGGACCGTATGGCCTCTGGCCCGCCCCCGGCGAAGTAAACCGTCCCTTGAACGGTTTACTTCTTCTTACCTGCGATCGGCTTGGCCTTGCCCTTGCGGGTGCGCGCATTGGTGTGCGTGCGCTGGCCGCGGACCGGCAGGCCCTTGCGGTGACGCAGGCCACGATAGCAGGCCAGGTCCATCAGGCGCTTGATGTTCATCGCTGTTTCGCGACGGAGATCGCCTTCCACCGTGTATTCAGCGTCGATCGCTTCGCGGATCTGAAGGACTTCCTGGTCCGTCAGGTCCTGAACGCGACGCTCTGGAGCGATGTTCAGCTTTTCAGTAAGCGCCTTGGCATGGGTGCTGCCAATGCCGTGGATATAGGTCAGCGCGATTACCACGCGCTTGTTGGTCGGGATGTTGACACCCGCGATACGTGCCATGAACTTGTTTCTCCTAGCTCCACAGCGACGGCATGGCAGCCAGTCGCTATCTCGACGCGTTAGCCCCGAACGAACGATAGCGGCGGTCGCGCGCACGCGCCGCCGGAACCGGGCTATCGGGGTCGTTCGCTGGTAAGGGTCAGGACGCGTGCTGTCAACAGGTACGAGGCGACCCGGGGAACCGAATGCGGTTCAAAGCGTGTGCTGGTCTGCAGCGCCGAGCCGCCACCAGCGCTGCATTGCTACACCGGTCCAGACAAGCTCCACCAGCCCGAATGGCCACGCGCCCTGAAGAAACCCATAAACCGAACTCATCACACAGCCGCCGGCGAAGGCGAGCACCCAGCCGCGCCCCCGGCTTTCCAGTACATAGCATAACATCGTGAAGCCAACCGAGATGAGGCCGAAGGCGGTAAGCGCATCCATGCCATCGCCCTGCCACCACGGCCGGGCGACGTCACGCAATCTCATGACGGCGCACCCTTTTGCGATCACTTCTCGACCCGGCGTGCGCGGGCGCAAAGCTTATCGGGCCAGCCCTTCCCCCACCGGTTTGTCGTTGCTAAGGCCCATCCGCAACGTGATTTTTCGCCCGCCCCTGCGCGCCTCAGCGCGCGCGACCGTTGGCCGGCACTTGAAAGGACGCACATGACCGCGATCGGCCAGGACTCGCTCGGCACCCGTTCCATGCTTGAGGCCGGCGGCCAGAGCTATGACTATTACTCCCTCGCCAAGGCTGCGGAGAAATATGGCTCGATCGACCGGCTGCCCTTCTCGCTGCGCGTGCTGCTGGAGAACATGCTTCGCTTCGAGGATGGCGTAACCGTCACCGAAGCGGACGTGCAGGCGATCGTGGACTGGCAGAATGATCCGGTCGCCCCGAACCGCGAGATCCAGTATCGCCCGGCGCGCGTTTTGATGCAGGACTTCACCGGGGTTCCCTGCGTGGTCGACCTTGCCGCGATGCGCGACGCGATCACGAAACTCGGCGGGGATGCCGCCAAGATCAATCCGCAGGTGCCTGTGCACCTCGTCATCGATCACTCGGTCATGGTGGACGAGTTCGGTACGCCTCAGGCGCTGAACGACAACATGGAGCTGGAATACCAGCGCAATGGCGAGCGCTATGAATTCCTGAAATGGGGTTCCAAGGCGCTCGACAACTTCCAGGTCGTGCCGCCGGGCACCGGCATCTGCCACCAGGTGAACCTCGAATATATCGGCCAGGCCGTCTGGGCCTCGGCCGAGACGGGCGAGCACGCCCAGGGCAGCAACAAGATTGCGTACCCGGACACGCTGGTCGGCACCGACAGCCACACCACCATGATCAATGGCCTGGGCGTCCTCGGCTGGGGCGTTGGCGGGATCGAGGCGGAGGCCGCGATGCTCGGCCAGCCCGTGTCCATGCTGATTCCGGAAGTCGTCGGCTTCAAACTGATCGGTGAGCTGAAGGAAGGCATCACCGCGACGGACCTGGTGCTCACCGTCACCCAGATGCTGCGCAAAAAGGGCGTGGTCGGCCGGTTCGTCGAGTTCTATGGCCCGGGCCTCGCCTCGATGACGCTTGCCGATCGCGCGACCATCGCGAACATGGCTCCTGAATATGGCGCGACCTGCGGCTTCTTCCCGATCGACGAACGCACGATCGAATACATGAAGCTGACCGCCCGCCCGGCCGAAACGATCGCACTGGTTGAGGCGTATGCGAAGGCAAACGGCTTCTGGCGTCATGCTGACAGCCCCGACCCCGTGTTCACCGACACGCTGGAGCTCGACATGAGCACCGTGGTCCCCAGCCTTGCCGGTCCCAAGCGGCCGCAGGACAAGGTCGCGCTGAACAAGGTCGACGAGGTGTTCAACGGCGACCTGTTCAAGATCTATCACAAGGAACGCCCAGAGCGCGTCGCGGTGAACGATCGTGACCACGACATCGGCGACGGCGACGTGGTGATCGCGGCAATCACCAGCTGCACCAACACCTCGAACCCCAGCGTGCTGGTCGCCGCAGGACTCGTTGCCCGCAAAGCGCGCGCCGCTGGCCTGAAGCCGAAGCCCTGGGTCAAGACGTCGCTCGCCCCAGGGTCGCAGGTCGTCACCGACTACCTCACCAAGGCGGGACTGACCGAAGACCTCGACGCGCTCGGCTTTAACCTGGTCGGCTATGGCTGCACCACCTGCATCGGCAACTCGGGCCCGCTGCCCGCACCGATCAGCCAGGCGATCAACGAGAATGATCTGGTCGCCGCCTCCGTCCTGTCGGGCAACCGCAACTTCGAAGGGCGTGTGTCGCCAGATGTGCGCGCCAACTTCCTCGCCAGCCCGCCGCTGGTCGTTGCCTACGCGCTGAAGGGCACGGTGACCGAGGACATGGTCGAAACGCCGCTCGGCCAGGGCACGGACGGGCAGGACGTCTTTCTGAAGGATATCTGGCCGACGAATGACGAGGTCGCGTCGGTGATGAACGCCAACATCGACGATGCCATGTTCCGCGCTCGCTATGGCGACGTGTACCGTGGTGACGACAAGTGGGCCGGCATCGACGTCAGCGGCTCCGACACGTACGACTGGCCCGCAGCGTCGACCTACATCGCCAACCCGCCCTACTTCGATGGCATGGAGATGACGCCCAAGCCTGTCACCGACATCATCGAGGCGAAGCCGCTGGCGATCCTTGGCGACTCGATCACCACCGATCACATCAGCCCCGCAGGGTCGATCAAGGCGGACAGCCCCGCGGGCAAGTGGCTGAGCGAGCGGCAGGTCAGCCGTCACGACTTCAACAGCTATGGCGCGCGTCGCGGCAACGACCATGTCATGGTCCGCGGCACCTTCGCCAACATCCGCATCCGGAACGAGATGGTACCGGGCGTCGAGGGCGGCATGAGCCGCTTCGGTACCGAGATCATGCCCATCTATGACGTCGCCATGCGCTACAAGGATCAGGGCACGCCGCTGGTCGTGGTCGCGGGCAAGGAATATGGCACGGGCTCATCGCGCGACTGGGCGGCGAAGGGCACCAACCTGCTCGGCGTCCGGGCGGTGATTGCCGAAAGCTTCGAGCGTATCCACCGCTCGAACCTAGTCGGCATGGGTGTCCTGCCGCTCCAGTTCGGCGAAGGCGTGACCCGCCAGACCCTGGGCCTGACGGGCGACGAAACCTTCACGATCGAGAATGTCGCTGGCCTGCGCCCGCGCCAGGACGTCGAGGTGAAGCTCACCCGCGCAGATGGGTCGACCGAGACGTTCGTGACCCGCTGCCGGATCGATACGGTGAACGAGCTCGAATACTTCCTGAACGGCGGTATTCTCCAGTACGTGCTGCGCAAGCTCGCCGCATGATCCGGCGGCTCGGGGCGGCGATCGTGCTGGCGTGCTCACCCGCGCTGGCTGCCGCCGCCCCGGCGCCCATCGTCGGCCGTTGGCTTACGGCCGAGGGCAAGGCGATCGTCGAGATCGAACCCTGTGGCTCTGCGCTTTGCGGCCGTATCACGCGTATCCTGAAACCCCGGCCCGGCGGCCCGGCCGTGGACGCCAACAACCCAGACAAGACGCTGCGTACGCGCCCGATCCAGGGCCTCGCGATCCTGACCGGGTTCGCCCCATCGGGTGGCCGGTGGAAGGGGCGCATCTACGATCCGGAAAGCGGGAACACTTACCGGTCCGAACTCATCCGCTCCGGCTCCACCCTGAAGGTGAAAGGGTGCTGGACCTTGATCTGCCGTACCCAGCAATGGTCGCTGGCACGCTGAAGCGCGGCTAGAAGCGACTCCTGCCCTGCAGCGCAGCGCTAGCCCGGCCCCGCGCATAGATGAAGTAGACCAGCAGCCCCAGGGCGTTCCACGCGATAAACGCGATCTGCGTCACCGCCTGCAGGCTAGTGAACAGATAAAGGCACCCGAGGATCGCCAGAGGAGCCACGATCCATGCGGCCGGGGTCCTGAACGGCCGGTGCAGGCCCGGGTCGCGCCGACGCGACACCAGCACGCACACGGCGACCGCCACGAACGCGCACAATGTCCCCGCATTGGCCAGGCTCGCGATCACATCGAGCGGCACCAGGCCCGCAACGATGGCCACGAGCACGGCGGTCAAGGCCGTGATCCGCGCCGGGGTACCCCGTGCCGAAACGCGGGCCAGGCCTGCCGGCAGGAAGCCGTCACGTGCCATGACAAGGAAAATCCGGCTCTGCCCATAGAGGAAGGCGAGCAGCACCGTCGGCAATGCTACCGCCGCGGCGATACCGACGATGGTCGCAATGCCACCCTGCCCCAGCTCGCGCAAAATCAATGCGAGTGGTTCCGTACTGTCGGAGAAGCGCGTGAAAGGCAGGGCGCCGACCGCCGCTGCTGCGACGACCAAATAGATGGCGGTGCACGCGACCATCGACCCGATGATCCCGATCGCCAGGTCACGCTCGGGCCGCTTGGTTTCCTCCGCCGCAGTCGAGATCGCGTCGAACCCATAGAACGCGAAGAAGATGATCGCCGCTGCGCCCATCACCCCATATTTGACGCCGCCGGCGGCAGTCTGGCTCCCGAAGCCATAAGGCGCGAAAGGATGAAGATTTGCTCCCTTGAACGCCGGCAGGGCGACCGCGACGAACAGCGCCAGCGTGATCAGCTTGAGCACGACGAGCGCGAAGTTTACGCGCGCGCTCTCCCGGGTGCCCAGCATCAGAAGGGCGGCAACCAAACCGATGATCAGCACGGCGGGCACGTTCACGACGCCGCCCAGTGCGGGCCCTGCCGTTATCTGGGTGGGCAAGACTATACCGAACCATTTCAGCGCCCCCACCGCATAGCCGGACCATCCCACCGCGACGGTCGAGACCACCAGCGAATATTCGAGGATGAGGCTCCACCCCACCACCCAGGCGATTACCTCGCCCAGCACAGCGTAACTGTAGGTATAAGCGCTACCGGCCGCCGGAATGGCGCTCGCCATCTCGGCATAACAAAGCGCGGCGCACGCGCAGATCGCGCCCGCAATCGCGAAGCTGACAAGCACCGCCGGTCCAGCCCGGTCGGCCCCAACTCCGATCAAGGTCAGAATGCCGGTTCCTACGATCGCTCCAATGCCCAGCGCCACCAGATGCGGCCAGGACAGCGTGCGCGCCAGTTCCCCTGCCCCATGCGGGCGTGGTGCATCGATTGGCTTGCGGCGAAACAGGCTCAACTTCGTCCCCCAGGATGACATGTTCTCGTTTGAACAAGCATGCGGCGGTTCGGCTGTCGGGGCAAGGCGCACGGGCTTTGCATAGCCGGCCGTGGGGACTAGCGTGCCGGCATGATCCCTATCCTGCTCGCCATGGCCGCGGTTGCGGCTCCCCAATCGGACCGCCTTCCGCCCGCCAAGCCGCTACCGATGGCTGTTGATGGTGAGGAGGGCGCCGTGATGCGTTCGGTCTCTGCCCTGCTGCGCGCGATTGAACGCGGGGACGGCCCCGCGCTTCTGGCCACGGTCAACGCCGACGGCGCGGCAACGGTGGTGGCTGACGGGCGCTCGCCCAAGACGATGCGTTGGGTCGACCTCGCGTCAGGCCTGAAGGCGGACAACAGCCGCGCCGAGGAAAGGCTGGGCACGCCCGCTATCGAGTTCGACGGGGACGTCGCGATGGTCTGGGCACCCTACACCTTCCTCGTGAACGGGGCTGTCCATCACTGCGGCTACGACCATTTCGACCTAGTTCGTCAGGCGGGCAGTTGGAAGGTGCTGAACGTCACCTGGTCGCAGCGCACCACCGGATGCGCCGCGCCCTGATGCCTTACTTGCGCTCGTAGACCTTGCGCCCGTCAATCCAGGTTTCCTGCACCTTGGTTGCCCGAAGATCGGTGGGGCTGGCGAGCAACGGGTCGCGGTCGACGATGATGAAGTCCGCGTGCTGCCCGGGGGCGAGCCGCCCGAACTTGTCCTCGGCAAAACCGGCATAGGCCGCGCCGCCGGTGAACGCCCACCACGCCTGCTCACGGGTCACCCGCTCCTCGGGCCGCCATCCGCCAAAGGGTTGCCCGTTCTCATCCTGCCGAGTGAAGGCGGCCGCCCAGCCGGCCCAGGGATCGGGCTTTTCGACCGGGTAATCGGACCCAAAGGCGAGCTTTGATCCGTTTCGCAGCATGGCGTTCCAGGCATAGGCGCCGGCCAGCCGGTCGGGCCCCAATCGCGCCTCCGCCATCACGCGATCGCTCGTTTCGTGGGTCGGCTGCATTGAAGCGATCACGCCATGCTGTCCAAAGCGGGGCAGGTCGACGGGATCGATGATCTGCGCGTGTTCGATCCGCCAGCGCCGGTCGCCCTTGAACGTGTCACCGATCTCGTCGATCGCGTCGAGCACCTGCGCATTCGCCCGGTCTCCGATCGCGTGCACCGCGACCTGGTACCCGTCCATCGATGCGCGCACCATCAGGTTGCGGATCACGTCATCCGTCATGAAGCCAGCCCCGGTCTGACCCGGCGCGTCGGCATAAGGCCGCTTCAACCATGCTCCCCGCGACCCGAGCGCGCCGTCGGCATAAAGCTTCACCCCGCCCATGCGCAGGCGGTCGTTATACAGCCAGGGTGTCGGGCCACTGCCACCGATTTGCACGGCGGTGTCGACGCCCATGGCATAGCTAAGGATGCGCACCCTCAGCAGCCTGAGGTCACCTAGCCGGCGATAGCTCAGCCATTCGTCGAGCGATGTGCCCATGTCAGACGTCGCGGTCACGCCATAGCTCAGCAGCGTGTCCTGAGCCTTCAGGATCGCAGCGTCCCGATCCTTGGCAAGCGGAGCAGGAATCACCCGCTGGACCAGGTCCCGAGCCGCATCGACGAAGACGCCGGCGGGTTGTCCGCCCGGCCCCTTCTCGATGCGCCCGCCCGCCGGACTCGCCGTCCTTGACGTGATGCCCGCCTCACGCAGGGCCGCGGTGTTGCCCCATGCGGCATGGCCGTCCGCCCGCGCCAGCCACACCGGCCGATCCACGATTGCTGCGTCCAGCTCGGCCGCAGTGGGGAAGCGGCCCAGACCCCAGAACTCCTGGTTCCAGCCACCACCGATGATCCAGCGCTTGTCCGGATTTGCACGCGCGTACGCGGTGATCTTTGCCTGCGCTTCGGCCAGGGTACGCGTATCGGACAGGTCAAGCTCGATGGACCGGAACCCAAGCTCCGTCACATGGCCGTGCGCATCGATCATGCCCGGCATCAGCACCCGGCCCTTCATGTCGGCCCGCCAGTCGAGCTTGTCGGGCCGTTTCTCACCCGCCTTCATCAGCCTGGCCACCTTGCCCTCCGGCGTGACGAGCAGGCCGGTGAACCGCACCACCTCCCCCTTTTCGTTCAGGGTCAGGCCGGTGACATTGTCGACCAGGCCGTCCGCCAGTGCCGGGGGGGAAAGAAGCAGCGCCGCCGCCGCGAACGGGAGTTTGTGCATGGCCCGGGCGCATAAGCGGTGTTCCCCGCCCGCGCCAGATGGTCTAGCCCGCGATCATGGCTACCCAGCACGCCCAGACCGAGGCTCTCCCCGTCCAGATCGACGACGTCGTCGCCGCCCATGCACGGATCAGCGACCAGATCGTGCGAACGCCGACGCTGATCAGCCGCACCTTGTCCGATCTGACCGGCGCAACCGTGTACCTGAAATTCGAGAATCTTCAGTTCACCGCTGCCTACAAGGAACGCGGGGCGCTCAATACGTTGTTGCAGCTGTCGGAAGCGGCGCGAAGCGTCGGCGTGATCGCGGCGTCGGCGGGCAACCACGCACAGGGCCTCGCCTTTCACGCCAATCGGCTCGGCATACCCGCCACCATCGTGATGCCGCGCAACACTCCCATCGTGAAGGTGGTGCAGACCCAGGGTCATGGCGCGACCGTGATCCTGGAAGGCGACACATTCGATGCCGCTTACGCCCATGCCCGCATCCTGGAGGGCGAGCGCGGCCTGACCTTCGTTCACCCCTTCGACGATCCCCGGATCATCGCAGGCGCTGGCACCGTCGCGCTAGAGATGCTGGCCGACGTGCCGCAGATCGACACGTTGGCTGTCCCGATCGGCGGCGGTGGGCTGATCAGCGGCATGGCAACGGTCGCCCGTGCCCAGTCACGCCTGGTTGAGGTGGTCGGCGTCGAGGCGGAATTGTTCCCGTCCATGTACAACCGGATCAACGGCACGGACATGCCCTGTGCCGGCGATACGCTGGCGGAGGGCATCGCGGTCAAGGAGCCTGGCGGCATCACCAGCCGGATGGTCGCCGAGCTGGTCGACGACATCGTGCTCGTGTCCGAGCGGAGCCTGGAAGAAGCGGTGTCCCTGCTGCTCCAGATCGAAAAAACGGTGGTGGAGGGAGCGGGAGCGGCCGGCCTCGCCGCCCTGCTCGCGCATCCCGAGCGCTTTCGCGGGCGCACCGTCGGTGTGGTTCTCTGCGGCGGCAACATCGACACGCGGCTGCTCGCCAACGTGCTGCTGCGGGACCTCGCCCGGTCAGGCCGCCTCGCCCGACTGCGTGTCCGGCTTCAGGACCAGCCCGGCGCGCTGTTCAACGTCGCCCGCATTTTCGAGGCGGAGCGGGTCAACATCATCGAAGTCTATCATCAGCGGGTGTTCACCACCCTCCCCGCCAAGGGCCTGATCACGGACATAGAATGCGAGACGCGCGATCGCGCTCATCTGGACAAGCTGGTCGCCGCGTTGCGGGCGAGCGGATACGAAGTGGCACCCGTCGAGCTGGCCTGACCCGCCGCTCGACGTCAGGGCACCAACATACGACCGTTTACCCTCTTTGATGGTAAACACGCTTTTCACGACCTGCGATGTAGCCATATAAGGTCGAAATGCGCCGGGTTGCCCGCGCCCGAGGAGTACGTCAGCTACCGTGACCGCGCCGTTTCGCTTCCCTCGCTTTTTCGTGACGAGCCCGGCGCCGTGTCCGTACCTGCCCGGGCGCCAGGAGCGGAAAGTCTTCACGGAACTGACCGGTCCCCATGCCGGCGAGCTGAACGACGCGCTGGGCCGTATCGGCTTTCGCCGCTCCCAAGGTGTCGCGTATCGGCCATCCTGCGCAGGCTGCACGGCCTGCGTTTCAGTCCGCGTGGTGACGCCTGAGTTCGAGCCCAACAGCAGCCAGCGCAAGCTGATCAGGCGCAATGCCGATCTGCAGGTGAGCGCTTGCCGCGCCTGGGCGACTGACGAGCAGTTTCAGCTTCTGCGCCGCTATCTGTCCGTGCGTCATCCGGGCGGTGGCATGGTGGGGATGGACGAGGACGATTATGCCGATATGGTCGAGCATAGCCCCGTTCAGTCGATGATCGTGGAATATCGCGAACCGTCGACCAACGGCCGTCGCGGCCGTCTGGTCGGCGCATGCCTGACCGACCGTCAGGCTGATGGTCTGTCGATGATCTACAGCTTCTTCGCGGCCGACGAGGAGACCCGGCCCGGGCTCGGCAACTTCATCATCATGGACCATATCATGCGAGCCCGCGAAGCTGGGCTGCCCTATGTGTACCTCGGCTATTGGGTGAAGGGGTCACCGCGGATGGCGTATAAGACCCGCTACCGTCCGATGGAGGTCTTGGGGCCGCAGGGCTGGCGCTTGCTCGGCGATGATGACCTGCGTACCCCGGTGTCGCTCGAGGAACAGCTATCCATCCAGCAAGAACTGGTCTGATCAATATCCGTCTATGTCACGGCGGGATCAGCCCTGCCTCGATACTGTAACGTCGACGTCCAGATCTTCTTCCCCAACGCCCAGCCGCGATCCGGCAACCGGCGCCGCACCTGCGGCATCCAGCGCAACCGCAACGCGTACATAATCTTCTTCAGGACAGCGGCCTGTGCATGGGTCGAACCCGACCCAGCCAAGCCCGTCCACATGCGCTTCCGCCCAGCTATGTGGTGCGGGCGCGTGCCTTCCCAGGAAAGCCGCCGCGGAATAGCCGGAGACATACCGAGCCGGGATGCTCAAGCTCCGTGCCGCAACCGCAAAGATGTGGGCGAGATCACGGGGCGTCACGCTCGGTTCGCCAAAAGCCGCACCTGCGGCCAGCGGCGTCTCAGGACGCTTCAGGTCCACTCGAGAACGCTCATGCAGCGCCGTGTTGATCGCATGCAGCGCCGCAAGAGGTTGAGCGTCGCCGCCAATGCCCTGGGCCCACGCCGTGATAGCCGGATCGGGAAGGGTTGCCTCTGTCGCGCGCAGGAACACGGCCGGGGCAAGCGGTTCACCCGCGCCGTGCAGCACGCCATCGGAATGGCTGGTCACGACCTCCCCCTCGACCGCGATTTCGATCGAGGTGACCGGGCCATTCACATACAACATCGTCACCCGATTGCCCCAGCCGTCACGCCCGTGACGCATATGGGCGTCGCGATCGACGTTGATCTTCCAGTGCGCGACCGTCTGGTCGTGGGTGTCCGGCGGGGTCAGCCGCAGCATCTGCACCAGCCGCGCCTGCGGAGCGGAGAAGCGATAGGTAGTGCGGTGGTCGATCGACAAGCGCATCAGGCGAACGCGAACTGCCGACCGATTGCCGCATGCAGCAGGTCGTTCTCACGGATAAATGACTCGAGATACTGGTGAAGTCCCGACGCGATTACATCGCCTGATCGAGTGCGCTCCATGCGGTCGCGCCGCGCCCGTGCCATCCGGTCCGCCTCACCATGCCGCCCGGCGCGACCAGCCAGCAGGTTGAGGATCTCGACCGCCTCCCTTGAAGAAGCTGCGATGGAGCGGGGCATCTCGGCACGCGCAATCAACAGGTCGATCACGCTCGCTGGCGTCAGCCCCTCCGAATACAACCAACGATAGGCAGTCACGGCGGACACGGTCTGCAGGATCGTGGTCCATTGGTCCCGGTCGATCACACCCCCCACACGCTCGCCCTCCGGCAGCAA
Source organism: Sphingomonas aerophila (assembly GCF_014199305.1). GTDB lineage: Bacteria > Pseudomonadota > Alphaproteobacteria > Sphingomonadales > Sphingomonadaceae > Sphingomonas > Sphingomonas aerophila. The sequence goes on along the minus strand of NZ_JACIJK010000008.1, from coordinate 166,060 downwards.
CAGGTGGTATTTGACGTCGAGCAATCGCGCCGTGTTGTCGGCACGCTCAACGGTTTGCCCCAAGCGAATGAACCAGACGGTTTCGTTGCGGAGCATACGGGCGATCGCTCCCTCAAAGCCGCGGGTCTCGTTCTTCACCCCGTCGATCAGGGCCAGCATCTGCGTAGTGTCGCAGGGCTGGCTGTGCGGCTGCCCGAACAGGAGCCACGCGCGATTGATCGCCGCCCAGGCCTCCCGAGTGAGCGCGGTGCGGGTCGCGCGCGCGTTCAGCCTCGCTGCTTCAACGCAGCGCTTGATGGAGCCCGGGTGGCTCATGTCGATCGTCAGGAAACCTCCGACGGACTCCGACGACACAGCCTCACCGCGCGTCCCGAACGCGGCCTCCGTATCCGTCACGGCCAGGGCCGACGCCCAGGCCGCCTCGCCAGCCGGGCGCGACGACAGCATGTCCAGCCGCACCGTCGCCTCCACCAGCCTGGCGATGAAGTCCGCTCGCTCAAAATAGCGGCCGAGCCAATAGAGCGAGCTGGCAGTACGGCTCAGCATCAGTTCTGCTCCTGGCGCATACCGCCCATTGTCTGCGTCATTCCGCTGGGCCCCATGTTCTGGACCGGGCCGTCGGGGACGAGGACGAAGCTGTCCTTGGTACCCCCGCCCTGGCTGGAGTTCACCACCAGCGATCCTTCTTTCAGGGCAACGCGGGTCAGCCCGCCCGGCACCACCTGCACCCCGTTGGCGCCGGTCAGAACAAAGGGGCGAAAATCCACGTGGCGGGGGCTGACGCCAGTGTCAGTCAGCGTCGGCACCGTCGACAAGGCAAGGGTGGGCTGGGCAATGTAGCGATGAGGCTCCGCAATCAGCGCCGCGCGAAAGCGTTCGACCTCGTCACGGCTGGCTGTCGGGCCGACAAGCATCCCGTAGCCACCGGACCCGTCCACCAGCTTGACCACCAGTTCGCCCAGGTGATCGAGCGTGTAGCGCAGCGCTTCGGGCTCGCGGCACCGCCACGTTTCGACATTGGGCAGCTTGACCTCGCCACCTGAGTAAAAGCGCACTATCTCCGGCATGTAAGAGTAGATCGCCTTATCATCCGCGATGCCATTCCCGGGCGCATTGATGATCGCGACATTACCCGCGGCATATGCGGCAATCAGTCCCGGTACACCGAGCATCGAATCCGGCCTGAACACAAGCGGGTCGAGGTAATCGTCATCGACGCGGCGATAAATCACATCGACCCTGACGCGCCCGGCAACCGTGCGCATCCAGACGATGTCATCGTCCACCTCCAGGTCGGCCGCTTCCACCAGCTCGACCCCCATGGAATCTGCCAGGAAGCTGTGTTCGTAATAAGCGGAGTTGTAGTGCCCGGGCGTCAGCACCACGCAGACCGGGGTTCCCGTGCCCCTGGGCGCAACCGATTTCATGGTTTCGAGCAGCCGGTCGGGGTAGCTGTCGACCGCCTCAACCCGATAACTTCGGAACAGTTCGGGACACAGCCGCAGCATCGCCTCTCGGTTTTCCAGCATGTAACTGACGCCCGAGGGCGTGCGGGCATTGTCCTCCAGGACGAAGAAGTCGTCCGGACCGGTTCGCACCAGGTCGATGCCGCAAATGTGCGCCCAAACGCCGTGAGGCGGGCGCATGCCGGCGATTTCCGGCCGGAACTGCGGGTTGGTGAGCACCAGATCGGCTGGCAACACGCCCTCGCTCAGGATGCGCTGCTCGCCGTAAATGTCATCGAGAAAGGCGTTGATCGCCTCGACCCGCTGGACCAGTCCTTCGGACAGGCGAGTCCATTCCTCGTGCAGGAAGACGCGAGGCACGATGTCGAACGGAATGATGCGCTCAGCGGCTTCCGTCTCGCCATAAACGGCGAAGGTGATCCCGAGTTGGCGGAACGCGGCTTCCGCGCTCTCCTGGCGCCGGCGCAATTCATCGCCACTGGTGTTTTCGAGCCAACGGCCAAGCGCGGCGAGTTCGGGTCGGGGCGGCTTGTCGCCGGAAAGGCCCATGATCTCGTCGAACGCCGGTCTTGTCTCCATTCAGTCGCAATCCCTTTAAGGCGCGCCGGTTCCCCGATGCGACGGTGCTTTGCTCTCCGTTGATGCTTCTGGCCCGCTTTCGCTGGCTCTGTCTGGATCAATGCCCCGATGGAAGCGAGGCGAGGATGCCGGGAGTCAGTACCTGCGGCAAGACCCTGGCGTCTGTCCCCGGTGAATACCAAAGGTACAGCGGCACGCCGGCGCGGTTATGTTTCTCGATAAAGCGGCCGAGCGCAGGGTCGCCATCGGTCCAGTTGCCGACCAGAACGGCGACATTGCCCCGACGGAAAGCATCGGCTGCGGTGGTGGTCTCGATTGCGACCTTCTCGTTCACCTTGCACGTCAGACACCAGTCGGCAGTGAAATAGGCGAACACCGGCCGCCCACTCGCGCGCAACTGCGCCAGCCGAGCCTCACTGAAGCGCTCGGCGCCGAGCGGCACGGTCGCTCCGGCCGCCGCGACGGGCACGCTATGGGCAAAGGTGGCCGTTGCCACGGCTACCAAAGCTAATCCGACCATCGCCGATGTCCCGAACGCCTGCCCCTGCGCCTGCCGCCGGCCGCCCCACCACAGCACGGCGGCGGTGGCGCCAGCTGCCAGAAGTGCCAGCGGCCAGCCACTCGACCCCAGCTGCCGCGCCAGCAACCAGCCGAGCGCCGCGGCGGTCAGCCACATCGGTAAGGCGAGAAGCCGGCGCAGCGTCGTCATCCACGCCCCCGGCCGCGGCAGTCGCGCCCGCAGGGCGGGCACGAACCCGACCAGCAGGAACGGCAGGGCCAGCCCCAGGCCCAGTCCGCCAAACACCGCCAGCGCCGCCGGCCAGGGCAGCACCAGTGCCGCCCCCAGCGCCGCCGCCATGAACGGCCCGGTGCACGGCGTCGCCACAAAGGCCGCCAGCGCGCCCGTCGCGAACGCTCCGCCAGCACCGCTCTCGCCCGCGAAACGCGGCGTCGCGAACTCAAACGCGCCCGACAGGTTCAGCGCGATTGCGACGCACAGGATCAGCAGCACAGCGACGACCACGGGATCCTGCAACTGAAACGCCCACCCGACGGCCGATCCTCCCGCCCGGAGCGCCAGGATCGCCCCGCCCAGGCCCAGGCACACGACGACCACGCCCGCGGTATAGGCGAGCGCCTCTCCCCTTGCTTCGCGCGCCCCAACACCGCCCCGGGCGAGGCTCAAGGCCTTGAGGCTCAGGATGGGAAACACGCACGGCATCACGTTGAGCAGCAGCCCGCCCAGCACAGCGCCTGCGAACGCGATCAGCGCCGCACCCATCCAACCGCCACCGGATCCGCCACGCGCCGGGGACACCACGCCACGCGTCGCCGAGATGAGGAACCCCTGGCCGTCGCCAGTGGCAAGCACACCCACGACCTGACCGTTCTTCGGCTTGGGCGACGCCTGTGTATCGATGACGAGGCGGTCACCGTCCCGAACTACGCTTTGCGGCGCTGCATAGGCGATGGCACCTTCGGCAAGAGGATAGAACCAACCCTCCCCCAGTGCCGCGGCCTGGGGATACGGCACGGAAAGGCGGAAGCGGCCATTGTCGATCTGATAGGTGGCGGGTGAGCCGAGCGGCTTGGGCAAAGCGCGACGCCAATGGTCGAACGCAGCGCGCGTGCCCGCGTCGGGAACTGCCGTGCCGGTGGTGATCGTGGTTGAGACGTCCTGGTTCTCCGGCACGCATAGTTCACGCGTGCACACCAGGTAATCAAGGTGCACCCGAACCGCGACCGTTTGCCCGGCCGTCGCGCTTGCCGGCACCGACAGGTCGGCCAGCAAGGTGAAGGGCCGCTCATAAACGAAATTCATCAACCCGGCGACGACCAGCCGCTCTGGGACCGGGTAGCGGAGCGGCCCTGCCGACCATCCGGACGGAATCGCCCACTTCGCGGTCGTTTCGATGCCGGCATCGCCCGGGTTCTGCCAATAACCGTGCCAGCCCGGCGCCGGTCGCGCGTCGATCGCGAGCGTCACCGTGGCTCCGGGTCGTGCGCTCCCCTCTGCGACCAGTCGCATCGCGACGTGCTTTTCCTGCGCTGAGACCGGGGCCGCAGCGAGCATCAGCAACGTCATCAGGATGTAAGCCAACTGGCGCATCGCGCTCCTTGCCGGTGTCGTTCGGCGCATCCATAGCTCCGACGGACCGCTTCCCCAAGGACTCGCCATCGATGCCTCGCTCCGCTCGCCTGCTCGCCGCTGCTGCCCTGGCGCTGACTTCTCTGCCCGTGACCGCGCAGCAGGCGCCACCCCGGGCGGTCGTCAAGCCAAAGCTCATCGTAGCGATTTCCGTTGATCAATTCTCCGCCGACCTGTTCGCGCAATATCGCGGCCGCTTCACGGGCGGGCTCGCAAGGTTGCAAACGGGCGTGGTGTTTCCGTCGGGCTACCAGAGCCACGCCGCGACGGAGACTTGCCCCGGCCATTCGACCATCCTGACGGGCATGAGGCCGGCGCACACTGGCATCGTCGCCAACAACTGGACCGACCTGCACTCCGCGCGAGCGGACAAGGTGATCTACTGTGCCGAGGACGAGAGCGTGCCTGGCAGCACCTCTTCCAGCTACACCGTTTCCGACAAGCACCTGAAGGTGCCGACGCTTGGCGAGATGATGAAGGTTGCCGACCCGCGCACACGCGTCGTATCGGTCGCGGGCAAGGATCGCGCTGCGGTCATGATGGGCGGCCACAAGGTCGACGAGCTTTGGTGGTGGGACGGCAAGGCTTTCACCAGCTATGCCGGCCGCACGACACCTGCCGCCGTGACCCGCGCCAATACGGCGGTCGCCGCCCTGATCGCTCAGCCACAGGCAGCGCTGGAATTGCCCAGCTATTGCAAGCCGCTGGCGCTGCCCGTCGCTGCGGGTGGAATGACCATCGGCGCAGGGCGTCTTGAGCGCGCGGCGGGTGATGCCAAAGCGTTCCGCGCTTCACCCGCTTCCGACGCTGCCGTAGCCGCGTTGGCGATGGGGCTGATCCAGGACATGCAGCTTGGCCAGGGTCCCGCGACGGACCTGATCGCGATCGGCGAGTCAGCAACCGACTATGTCGGTCACACTTATGGCACCGAAGGCACGGAGATGTGCCTGCAGCTAACTCATCTCGATCGCACGCTCGGCAGCCTGTTCGAGCAGTTGGATGCGACCGGCATCGATTACGAAGTGGTGCTGACCGCGGACCACGGCGGCAACGATGCCCCGGAGCGGGAGCGCGAACACGCTGTTCCGGCTGCGTCTCGGGTCGACGCGAGCCTTGCGGCAAAAGCTGTCGGCTCCGCCGTTGCGGCGCAGTTGGGCCTGCCGGGCCAGCTCCTTTATGGTGAGGGCGGCAACGGAGACGTCTGGATCGATCCTGCGCTGCCCGCCGCCACCCGGGCACGCGTCGCTGCCGCGGCCACCGCGATCTATCAGCGCAATCCCCAGGTCGCAGCGGTTCTGTCCCGCGCCACCATTGCGGCAACGCCGATGCCGTCCGGCCCGCCCGAAACCTGGACGCTGGCCGAGAGAGCCCGCGCGTCCTTTGATCCGGCGCGGTCTGGCGATCTCCTGGTGCTGCTAAAGCCGCGGATCACCGCGATACCGCAATATGCGCGCGGCTATGCCGCAACCCATGGTAGCCCGTGGGACTACGATCGCCGCGTACCCATCCTGTTCTGGCGCCGCGGTATGACGGGCTTCGAGCAGCCTTTGTCGGTCGAAACAGTGGACATCGCGCCGACTCTTGCTGCCACAATCGGATTGCGGGTTGCGGGGCTGGACGGCCGCTGCCTGGATCTGGATGCAGGCCCGGCGAGCAGCTGTCCCAATTAAGCTACTTGCTGGCGAACGGCGTGATCCCGTCGGCCAGCTTGTTCGTCCCAAGCGTAAGCTGTTCCTTGCTCCAGTCCACCACGAAGCTGGGCTTGATCCGCTGCCCGGGTGCCAGGCTGGCGACGTTGTTCTCGATCCGCAGCCCTGCCGACGGGTAGGTTTCGAACTCTGCCCGAACGGCAATCATCTCCCAGGCGTTGTCCTTGTGCGCGCCTTGAACAAAGGTGTTGCCGGCAATCACGCCGGCCGCACCCTCGGGCAGGTCGATCATGCGGCTGGTGCTGGTGCCGCCGGTATCGTCGAAGCTGTTGTCGGTGATCGACACCGTTGGGGTTCGCAGCTTGATGTAATGGCCGCCACGCCCGTTCTCGAGCCGCGATCGCGTGATCGTCGCGGCACCCGTCCATAGATAGATGCTGTGCGAGCAATTGTCGGGCCGGCAGTGTCCCAATCCCGAAAAGGTCGAGTCCTGGATCGTGATGCGCTGGCTGACACGGCGTGGGCCGTCGGGCTGGCGTGCGCCGCCGATAATGCCCTGCTCGCTGTCGAGGAACATGGAATTCGTGACCAGCAGGTCCCCCTGCTCCGCCCGGATACCCGCGCCGTTGTGATCCTCCACGGCGTAATCGCGAAAGGTCAGCCCCTCGACACGGGCAGCGCGGCCCCGCAGCACCAGTCCGGCTTTGTCCTCGCACGCCCGCTTTTCGAAGATCACGGTTCCGGGCTGTGCCGACTTATAAGTGATCCGGCCGCGCTCCTGCACCGCGCACTGCCGGTACACGCCCGGCGCGATCTGGATCACGCCCTCTCCATCTCCGATCGCGTTCACGGCGTCCTGCAGCGATCCATACCCCCGCTCGCCTACCGTGAACGGCGACGATCCCGCCACTGCGGGACCGGCGACCAGGGCGAGCAGGATAGTGGTGTATCGCATGGCTCGACCTGGGTCGCCCCGGCGAGGTGGAGCAATCCAGAATGGTGGTTAAGGCTGCCCGATCGCCTCACGACCAGTTAGCCGCCGGCCCGCTCGTCCCAATTTGGCACGGCTAATCAGTCGAGATTGGGCCGCAGCCACCGGGTCGCCTGTTCCAGGTCGACGCCGCGACGTTCCGCGTAATCGCTGACCTGATCCTCCCCGATCCGAGCGACGCCGAAATACTCGGCCTGTGCATGTCCGAAGTAGAAGCCGGATACGGCAGCCGTCGGCAGCATCGCGAAACTGTCCGTCAGCGTCAGCCCAACACGCTCTTCAGCGCCCAGCAGATCGAACAGCGTGCGCTTCAGCGAGTGCTCGGGGCAGGCCGGATATCCCGGCGCCGGACGGATCCCGCGATATTGTTCGCGGATCAGTGCCTCGTTGGTCAGTTGCTCATCGGGTGAATAGCCCCACAAGACGGTGCGGACATGGTGGTGAAGCGCTTCGGCAAAGGCTTCAGCCAGACGATCAGCCAGCGCCTTCAGCAGGATATCGTTATAATCGTCATGCGCCGCCTTATAGGCCGCGATATGGGCGTCGATGCCGTGGATACCGACTGCGAAGCCGCCGATCCAGTCGCCCGCCGGATCGACGAAGTCGGCCAGGCACATATTCGCTCGACCTTCTCGCTTGGCGATCTGCTGGCGCAGGAACGGGAAGCGGACGCTCTTTTCGTCGCGACGATCGAGGTCGGGAATGCTGAAGCCTTCGGGTACGCTGCCGCCGTCAGCAGTGCGATAATGATGATGGTGCTCCGTCTGGACCCACACATCATCGCCGCTGCGATGGCACGGCCAGAGTGCGGCAACGCCCTTCGCGGTCAGCCACTTCTCCGACACGATGCGATCGAGCATTTCCTGCGCGTCGGCATACAGCCCCGATGCGCTTTCCCCCACGACCTCATCAGTAAGGATGGCCGGGAAGTTGCCTGCGAGCTCCCAGGCCCGGAAAAACGGCGTCCAATCGATGTACCGGCGCAGATCGGCCAGGTCCCAATCGTCGAACACGTGGATGCCGGGCTTGGCGGCCGGGGGCGCCTTCAGCACCATGTCCGCTGGAAAGGCACGCGCCCGTGCTTCGGCCAGCGGCAACAGCGCATTTTGCCCCTTTCCGCTCCGCGCGTCCCGGACCGCCTGATAATCAGCGGCAACGGTCGCAACATAGTTGTCGCGGATGGTGTCGCTGACCAGCGTCGTCGCGACGCCGACCGCGCGGCTGGCGTCGAGCACATGCACGACCGGGCCGTCATAGGCGGGCGAGATACGAAGGGCCGTGTGCACCTTTGACGTCGTCGCACCACCGATCAGCAGCGGCATCGTCATGCGCGCGCGCTTCATCTCTTCGGCGACAGTCACCATCTCGTCCAGGCTTGGGGTGATCAGACCAGACAGGCCGATCATGTCGGCATCATTCTCGTTCGCCGCTTCCAGGATGCGCGACCAGGGCACCATGACGCCGAGGTCCACCACTTCGAACCCGTTGCACTGCAGCACCACGCCGACGATGTTCTTGCCGATGTCGTGAACATCGCCCTTCACCGTCGCCATGATGATCTTGCCCTTGCCCTTGGCGCCGGGCTCCTTGGCTGCTTCGATAAAGGGCAGCAGATGGGCCACCGCCTTCTTCATCACACGGGCCGACTTGACCACTTGCGGCAGGAACATCTTGCCCAAACCGAACAGGTCGCCGACGACGTTCATGCCATCCATCAACGGCCCCTCGATCACCTCGATCGGACGGGCAAAGGCCTGCCGGCACTCTTCCGTGTCGTCGACGACATGCGCGTCGATCCCCTTCACCAGGGCATATTCCAGCCGCTTGGTGACCTCCAGCGAACGCCACTCGGCTGCCTGCTTCTCGGCAACCGCATCGGTGCCGCGGTACTTCTCTGCCAAGGCGACCAGTCGATCGCCCGCTTCCGGATCGCGATTGAGGATCACATCCTCGCAAGCAGTGCGCAGTTCGGCGTCGATCGTATCGTAGACGTCGAGCTGCCCCGCGTTGACGATCGCCATATCCATGCCCGCCGGGATCGCATGGTACAGGAAGACCGAGTGCATGGCCCGACGCACGGGTTCGTTGCCGCGGAACGAGAAAGACAGGTTTGACAGGCCGCCAGAGATATGGACGTGAGGGCAGCGCGCCTTGATCGCGCGCGTCGCCTCGATAAAATCGACGCCATAGTTGTTGTGCTCCTCGATCCCTGTCGCGACCGCGAACACGTTGGGATCAAAGATGATGTCCTCGGGCGGAAAGCCGATGCCCATCAGCAGGTCATAGGCGCGGGCGCAGATCTCGACCTTGCGCTCCTGCGTGTCGGCCTGCCCAACCTCGTCGAACGCCATCACGACCACCGCTGCGCCATAGTTCATGCATTTGCGGGCGGCAGCCAGGAACGGCTCCTCGCCTTCCTTCATGCTGATCGAGTTCACGATCGGCTTGCCGGAAACGCACTTCAGTCCGGCCTCGATCACGCTCCATCTGGAACTGTCGATCATCACGGGCACGCGCGCGATGTCCGGCTCGGCCGCGATCAGTTTCAGGAACGTCGTCATGGCGTGCTCGGCGTCGAGCAAGCCCTCGTCCATGTTGACGTCGACGACCTGCGCGCCGTTCTCCACCTGTTGGCGCGCAACCTCGACAGCGCGGGTGTAGTCCCCGGCCATGATCAGCTTCTTGAACGCGGCGGATCCGGTCACGTTGGTCCGCTCGCCGACATTGACGAAATTGGTGGATGAGGGGGTCGAGGTCATATGATCTTCTTCTTGTTCCCCGGCGGAGGCCGAGGCCCAGTCCTGTGGTAAAAGGCCGCGCGGCAGCGCGGGTCGACGCTAGGCGCCGAGTCTGGACCCCGGCCTTTGCCGGGGAACGACTATGCCGCCATCGAGAATGGCTCGAGCCCAGCAAGTCGAGTGCGGACCGGCGGGGTCGGGAGCTTGCGCGGCGCGAGATCCTTCACAGCCTCCGCGATTGCTGCGATGTGCGCCGGGGTCGATCCGCAGCAGCCGCCCAGCACGTTGACCTGCCCCGCCTGTGCCCACTCACCGACCAGCCCCGCCGTCGTCGAGGGAGCCTCATCATAGGCACCAAGCTCATTGGGGAGCCCAGCGTTGGGGTAGACCATGATGAACGTGTCGCAGATGTCCGACAGCGTTCGCACATGCGGCCGAAGCTGCTCCGCCCCGAACGAGCAATTGAGCCCGATGGTCAGTGGCCGTGCATGGCGGACCGCGTGCCAGAACGCTTCCACCGTGTGCCCTGACAGGTTGCGACCAGACAGGTCGGTCAGCGTCATCGACAGCATGATCGGCAGGTCACGACCCAGCGCCTCGCCAGCCTCGACCGCGGCCATGATGCCGGCCTTCGCATTCAGCGTATCGAACACCGTTTCAATCAGGATGAAGTCCGCACCGCCCTCGACCAGCGCATCGGTCTGCTCGCGATACACGCTCTTCAGGTAATCGAAATCGATCTCGCGGAAACCGGGGTCGTTGACGTCCGGAGACAGCGACAAAGTCTTGTTGGTCGGCCCGATAGCACCTGCAACGAACCGGGGCCGCCCGTCGCGCGCGGTGAACTCGTCCGCGACCCGCCGCGCCATGGCCGCGCTCTGTACGTTGATCTCGCGCACCAGGTGTTCGGCACCATAATCGGCCTGGCTGATCCGATTGGCGGAGAAGGTGTTCGTCTCCGCGATATCCGCGCCCGCTTCGAAATAAGCGCGGTGGATCGCCTCGGGCACCTCGGGCTTGGTCAGCGCCAGGATGTCGTTGTTGCCCTTCTGGTCATGCGACAGGCCTAGCGTGCCGGCATAGTCGGACTCCGACAGCTTCCAATTCTGAATCTCGGTACCGAACGCGCCATCGGTGATCAGGATACGTTCCGCGGCTTGCGCCATGAAGCTTTCACGCACGCTCATGCCGCCGCCTCCTGGCTGATCGACCGCGCCCTCACGCCCAGCAGATGACAGATGGCATAGGCCAGTTCGGCACGATTGAGCGTGTAGAAGTGAAACTGCCTGACCCCGCCCGCATAAAGCTTCCGGCACAACTCTGCGGTCACCGTGGCAGCGACCAACTGGCGCGCGCCGGGCAGATCGTCCAGCCCGTCAAACAGGCGCGCAAGCCATGCCGGCACGGCCGTCCCGCACATCGCCGCCATGCGCTGCACACTGGCGAAGTTGGTCACGGGCATGATGCCGGGCACGATGTCAGCCGTGATCCCCGCCGCCGCGGCTGCATCGCGGTACCGGAAAAAGGTCTCCGGCTCGAAGAAGAATTGGGTGATGGCGCGGGTTCCGCCCGCGTCGATCTTACGCTTCAGATTATCGAGGTCTGCCATGGCATCCGACGAATCCGGATGGCACTCGGGATACGCCGCCACCGAGATCTCGAACGGATGCAGCCGCTTCAGCCCCGCCACCAGCGCAGCCGCATTCTCATATCCGCCGGGATGCTGCGCATAGGGCACGCCCGGCGTCGGAGAGTCACCGCGCAGCGCCACGATGTGCCGAACGCCCGCTGCCCAATACTCGTCGGCGACCGCGTCGATCTCCTCGCGCGTCGCCTCGACACAGGTGAGATGTGCCGCCGCGGCAAGGCTCGTCTCGCGCTGGATGCGGGCTACGGTCGCGTGGGTCCGCTCACGCGTCGACCCGCCCGCGCCGTAGGTTACCGAGACAAAGCTCGGCCCGAGCGGCTCCAGCGTGCGGATGGCGCTCCATAATTGCTCGTCCATCTTCTCCGTCTTGGGCGGGAAGAACTCGAAGCTGACCTCCATGTCGCCTGCAACATCGGCATAAAGCGGAGCGTCGAGCGCCACGCGCGCCTCCGACAGCTGCGAAACTGAAATCGTCATGCCGCTACTCCCACCGCACGCAACCGCCTGCCTTGCTGACCCTGGCCGGAAGCCGCCTTGCGACCCATCCAGAGTTTCACCGTCAACTCGCCGCCCTTGAGCGTCTGATTGCCCGCGGGCACCAATCCCGCACCGGCGAACCATCCCTCGATCTGATCATCGGCAAAGCCCAAACGAACATGGGCGTCCTTTGTCCGCAGGTCCTCTCGGTCATGCGGCGCAAAGTCGGCGATCAGCAGCCGCCCGCCCCGGCCCAGCACCCGCCCCGCCTCCGCCAGCGCCAGTGCTGGCGCCTCGGCGAAGTGCAGCACGTGATGCAGGATCGCGACATCGGCAGCCCCGTCCGCCAGCGGCAGCGCATACAGGTCCGCCTGGCGCAACTCCGCGCGACCACCCAGCTTCGCACGCGCCAGCCGCAACATTTCGGAAGACCGGTCAATGCCGAACGCAGCGTCCGCGTGCCCACCGAACAGCTCCAGCATCCGCCCGGTCCCGGTACCGATATCGATCAAGGTTCCGACCGGGGCGTCACCGAGCATATCGGCCATCGCGGCCTCGACCTCACTTTCCGCAACATGAAGCGAGCGGATAGCATCCCAATTCTCGGCCCGCGCCTCGAACCATGCCGCAGCGTTGGCTTCCCGATCAGCGCGCACCGCGGCTAGCCGGGCAGCGTCCGCCACCGTCCAGTGGTCGCCACCCCATGCGTCCAGGCTGTCGGTTATCGGGCCAATCACGTGACGCGCGCCAAGAGCCACGAACACCCAACTGCCCTCACGCCGCCGCTGTACCAGGCCGGCGTCCTCGAGGATCTTCACGTGACGGCTGACCCTCGGCTGGCTTTGGCCCAGAACCTGAGCCAACTCACCGACCGAAAGCTCCATGGACCGAACCAGAGTCACGATCCGCAACCGCGTCGCGTCCGCCAACGCACGGAAGATGTCGAGAGCAGATGCCATGGCGGGGAGATATAAAGATATCTTTATATGAGGTCAACGTGAACCGAAGCGGATGAATTGCGTTTAGGCCCGGATCGGCTGTTCGATACGGCCGCGTAATTAAGGGAGAGACGCTGATGAAGAAGTTCCTTGCCCCCGCCCTGGCCCTGGTTGCCGCGACCGGTCTCGCTGCGTGCAGCCAGAAGACCCAGGATCAGGCTGCCGCCACTGCGGACAATGCCGCCGCCGACACCGCCGCGACCACGGACAATGCCACCGATGACGTCGGTGCCGCAACCGACAACGCGCTCGACTCGGCTGAGCAGTCCACGGATGAAGCAGGCCGTTCCGTTTCCAATGGCGTGAACAACGCGGGCCGTTCGATCGAGAACGGCGCCGACAAGGCCGGTGCGGCTATCGGCAACGCCGCGGACAAGGCTGCGGACGCAACGGGCGGCGCGCTCGAGAAGGCAGGCAAGGCACTGAAGGATTGAGGTTGATCGGCGCAGCGGCCGGCGTCAGGCTGGCCGCATGCGCCGCATTGCTTCCTTTCTGATCCTGCTTGTTGTTGCAGGTTGTTCGGCCGGATCTGATGATCCGGCCGCTGTCACATCGGACCAGAATCGCCAACTGAACCAGGCCGCGGCGGAACTCGACACCAACGCCGCCGCGCCCTGGTCCGCTGAAAGCCCCACGCCATGACGATCAAGCCTCGCACCATCGGCAGCACCGATCTGCGGATCGCGCCGCTCGTACTCGGCGGCAACGTATTCGGCTGGACGGCGGACAAGGCGACCAGCTTCGCGGTCCTGGACGCGTTTGTGGAGCGGGCCTCGGCGGACGGGGGCGCGGTTATGATCGACACGGCCGACGTGTACTCCGCCTGGGTGCCCGGCCACCGCGGCGGCGAGTCCGAGAGCGTGATTGGTGAGTGGCTCCGCATGTCGGGACAGCGCGATCGGGTGTTGATTGCCACCAAGGTCGGCATGCTGCCGGGCGATGGCGGCGAAAAGCTCGCCCCGGCCCGTATCGCTTCTGCCTGCGATGCTTCGCTTGTGCGGCTGGGAGTCGACCGGATCGACCTGTACTACGCTCATCAGGATGACGATGCGGTGCCGCAGGAGGACTATCTTTCCGCGTTCGGCCAGTTGGTTCAGGCCGGCAAGGTAGGTGTGGTTGGTGCCTCGAACTTCAACGCGGCCCGGCTCGCCACCGCAGTCGAACTGGCCCGCAGCAACGGTGCCCTGCCGCGTTTCCAGGTTCTCCAGCCCGAGTACAATCTGGTAAGTCGCGGCGCGTTTGAGGGCGAGTTGCAGGACCTGTGCGTTCGCGAGAACATCGGGGTCCTGCCCTATTACGGTCTCGCTTCGGGGTTCCTGACCGGAAAGTATCGATCTTCGGACGACTTGGGCAAGAGCGTGCGCGGCGGACGCATGCAGGCGCTGCTCGACGGCAAGGGACCTGCGGTTCTGGGTGCAATGGATCGCGTATCGGCAGGAACAGGCGCCACCCTGGCCCAGATTGCCCTCGCCTGGCTCATGGCGCAGGATGGCGTCACCGCTCCCATCGCAAGCGCGACGTCCGTCGCCCAATTGCAGGACTTGTTGCCCGCGTTGACGCTGGAACTTAGCCCCGATCAGCTGGGTCAACTCACCCGAGCCGGTGCCTGATGGTGGCGTGAGAAGGTTGCGCGGCAGGAACGGGAGCGACACTGACTCGTTCTCACACCGCAACGAGACGAAGCCGAACGGAAAAGGGGACCCATGAAGCTTACCATCTTCGGCCTGACGGTAAGCTCGTCCTGGGGGAATGGTCACGCAACACTGTGGCGCGGACTGATACGCGCTCTTCACGCTCAGGGGCACGAGGTGGTGTTCGTCGAGCGAGACGTGCCCTGGTACGCCGAACATCGCGACCTGCACGACCTGCCGGGTGGCCGCCTGCTGCTTTACCGTGACTGGCAGGACGTTCTCGACCAGCGCGACCAACTGCTCGACGCAGACGCCGTCATGGTCACCTCCTATTGCCCTGACGCGATCGCAGCTACCCAACTGATCGAGGCGGTTGCAGGCGGCACCCGCGTATTCTACGACCTCGACACGCCCGTGACCCTAGCCGCTTTGGCCGCTCAAGGCAGTGTCGACTATTACCCGTCCGAAGGTCTGGGCGGTTTCGACCTTGTGCTCAGCTATACGGGCGGACCGGCACTCGACCAATTGACCGCGTTGGGCGCCCGGCAGGTTGCGCCGCTTTACGGTCATGTCGATCCGGACGCTCACCGGCCGGTAGCGCCGGTCGATGTGTATCGCGGGGACCTTTCCTACCTCGGCACCTATGCGGCGGATCGACAGCCGACGCTCGACCGGCTGTTCCTGCAACCGGCTGCTCGCGCCCCCGATCGCCGCTTCGTGCTGGGCGGGTCCAGTTATCCCGCCGATTTCGGCTGGCAGCCGAACATCTGGTACATGAACCACGTTGCACCGCCCGATCATCCGGGGTTCTTCTGCTCCTCACGGCTGACACTCAACGTCACCCGCGCCGACATGGCGGCAATGGGATGGTGCCCGTCGGGGCGCTTGTTTGAGGCGGCGGCGTGCGGCGTGCCGATCGTATCTGACGAATGGCCGGGGCTCGACAGCTTCTTCGCACCCGAAGAGGAAATCCTGATCGCTCGCACGGCGGAGGACACGCTGGCCGCGCTGGAACGGTCGGACGAAGAGCTTTCCCGCATTGCCCGCCACGCGCGCGAACGCGTACTGGCCGAGCACAGCAGCGCCTCAAGGGCCCGTGATCTGGTCCGCCTGATCGAAAAGCCCGTCTCGCGTGCGAGCACCCCTATGACGGCTGCCGCTGCCTGATGTGGGGGATCATTCCGGCGGCGGGTAACGGTACCCGGATCCAGCCGCTCGCGTTTTCCAAAGAACTGCTTCCGGTCGGCAGCCGCATCGACGCTGACGGCTGCGAACGTCCCAAGGCAGTCAGCGAATATCTTGTCGAGCGCATGGTTGCAGGGGGCGCCACCCGGATCTGCTTCGTGATCAGTCCCACCAAGTCGGACATGCTGCGCTACTATGGCGGCGGTGTTGGCGGCGTGTGCACCGCGTTTGTCGTGCAGCCGGCGGCGGGCGGCCTGTGCGATGCCATCTTCCGCGCAGCACCGTTGATCGCGCCAGATGAGCCGGTGCTGGTAGGCCTTCCCGACACGGTCTGGTTTCCGGCCGACGGGCTTGCCCAATTGCCTGACGACGAACTCGGCTTTCTCCTGTTCCCGGTCGACAAGCCCGAGTTGTTCGACGCGGTCGTGCTGGACGGAGACGACCGGGTTCAGGAGATCCAGGTCAAGCAGGCAGGGGCCCGGTCAAATTGGGTCTGGGGCGCCTTCAAGATGCCCGGGCGTGTCTTTCACGAGCTTCATCAGCTGTGGCAAAAGCCTGATCGGCGGGACGAATATATCGGAACGCTGGTCAACGCATGGCTGGACCTCGGCAACAGCGCGCGCGGGGTGCGGGCCGGCACCAGCTATGTCGACGTCGGAACGCTTGGCGGATACCGATCCGCCATCGGCCTGCTCGCGTCCGACTGACGATGGCGTCGCCCACCGACGAGCAACTGCGCGAGTCGGCCAAGCACCGCGGCCTGAAGCTACTGAAGTCCCGCCGTCGAAAGCCCGGCGGCGACTTCGGCCTTTATGGCCTTGCCGATAGCCAGGGCACGCCTGTGTTCGGCTCCAGCGACGACGGCCTTACTGCCACAGCCGAAGACATCGCCGCCTGTCTGCGCCGAGGGGATGCCGCCACATGGGCGAGCTCGGTGGAAACGACGACCGACAGCATACGCCCGGCGAAGCGGCCCGCGACCGAGCCTGAAGATGACGTCGAGCCAGCGATAGGGCCGCGACCCCGGCGCCGACCCACAGGCGGTCCCGCGCCGGTTGCGAAGAGTCGACCCAAGGAGCGGCAAGAACCTGGACCGAAGCCGAGAGCACCCTCGTCTCCCGCCCGCGCCGATCCCGCTCCGTCACCTCCGCCGGCGCCGCCGCCCGCTCGCGCCCGACCGCCACTGGTGGTTCGTCCCGCCACTCGCGCAGATGCGGACGCGCTCTCTCGCCTTGTGCCCGGCACCGATGCCGCGGCGATCGCAGAACGTATCGCGACCGCGACGACGCTGGGCGAGCCCGTGTTCGTGGCCGACGAGGGCGGAGTGATCGGCTGCCTCGCCTGGCACGTCATGCCAACGCTCCAGCATGGCCCGATCGCCCGCGTCACGTTTCTCGCCGTCGCCAGCGATCAGCAGCGGCGCGGGATCGGACGCCGTCTGATCGATCACGTCGCTGATGTCGCGCAAACCCGCGACCTCGCAGCGATCGAAGTGATGAGTGACATAACCATCAGCAGCGCTCACGGCTTCTTCCGTCGCCTCGGCTTTGCGCAGACCAGCTATCGTTTCGCCCGGGCACCGCAAGCGGACCGATCAGTGACGCCGGACGTATAGGCAGGCACATGGCCGACATCATCAAGAACGTCCGCGAAAACATCGTCCTC
Source organism: Sphingomonas aerophila (assembly GCF_014199305.1). Taxonomy (GTDB): domain Bacteria; phylum Pseudomonadota; class Alphaproteobacteria; order Sphingomonadales; family Sphingomonadaceae; genus Sphingomonas; species Sphingomonas aerophila. Next base: position 148,884 of record NZ_JACIJK010000008.1, on the reverse strand, counting down.
TACGGCGCCCTCGCTGCCAATCTCGGCATCGGTGTCGCCAAGTTCGTGGCGGCCGGCATCACTGGGTCCTCGTCCATGCTGACCGAGGGCGTGCACAGCTGCGTCGACAGCGGCAACCAGATCCTGCTGCTCTATGGGCAAAAGCGCGCCAAGCGCCCGCCGGATGCCGCCCACCCCTTCGGTTACGGGCGCGAGTTGTACTTCTGGGCCTTTGTGGTCGCGATCCTCATCTTCGCAGTAGGTGCCGGCGTGTCGGTGTATGAAGGCATCGCCCACATCAACCAACCCGAGGAACTGAAAAGCGCCACGGTGAACTACGTCGTGCTGGGCATTTCCGCGCTTCTGGAGGGTTCAAGCTGGACAATAGCCGTGAGGGAGTTTGGCAAGAGCAAGGGCGACAGGGGCTGGTGGCAGTCGATCCATCGTTCGAAGGACCCGGCGGGGTTCATCGTGCTGTTCGAGGACTCGGCTGCCCTGGCGGGGCTGGCGATTGCGGCAGTCGGTGTCTGGGCCAGCCACCACTTCAACGACCCACGGATCGACGGTTATGCCTCCATCGCGATCGGAGCGGTGCTGGCGGCGGTGGCCGTGCTCCTCGCGCGAGAGGCGAAGGGCTTGCTGATCGGGGAGCGTGCCGATCCACAGGTCATCGAAACCGTCAGGGATCGGATCGCGGCCCATCCGGCAGTGACGGCCGTAAATCACGTTCGCACGATACACACCGCCCCCGACAGCATCTTCGTGGCCGTCAGCGCCGACTTCCGGGATGCCCTGACGATGGGTGAAGGCGAGGCGCTGATCGAGGAAATAGAGACGTCGCTGAAGGCGGAACTGCCGCAGCTAAGCTCGATCTACATCCGTCCTGAGAAGCGCGAGAACGCGACCAAGGTTGCTCCGTATGCCGCGCCTGCATGAACCGCGGGCGGGCGCTCCTCGGCCCTTCAAGGAAATCACGGCTTGCAGTATGAAACAGGCAATGCGTTCCCTCCTTCGTCTGGCTCTTGCCGCCCTGCTTTGCCTGGGCGTTGCTCTTCCGGCTCAGGCAGCGGTGACGATCACCTTCTGGAGCCATGAGCTCGGCAACAGCTTCCCGCACACTTTCTTCACGCTCCGTGGGACGCCCGACGCGGGTGGAGCGCCGGTTGACGTGAACTACGGGTTCACCGCAAAGTCGGTCAGTCCGGCATTGCTGTTCGGCACCGTGCCCGGCCGACTAGATATTGCCAAGCCGGGCTATATGCGAGGAAGCGATGCGCAGTTCTCGGTGACCCTGACGGATGCGCAGTACACGCAGATGCAGGCACTGATCGCGGCTTGGGACGACAAGACCGGGGACGGCCGTTACAACCTCAACAATCGCAACTGCATCCACTTCATCAAGGAAGCGGCACGGATCGCGGGGCTGACCGGACTCGACCAGCCAAAGCTGATGAAGAAGCCGCGTTCGTACCTTCAGGCAGTTGCAGAGGCGAACAAGGGCCGCGTTTTTCCGGTGAACCTGCACGGCGACAAGTATCTTCAGTCGCTGACGCCCGTTTCGGTGGCGCCGCAGGTCCAGACCGTAACGACAATCGCATCGGCACCGGGTCAGCCGGTCGAGGCCGCGTCGTCGCCAACGATCTCCACCACGTCCAGCACGGCGCCAAAGCCCGAATAGGGCAGCACCATTCGCCAACGGGCGGGCCCGATCCGCTCGACCAGCCCTGGCACATCGCGCCGCGCGTCCCGGCCATAGATCATCGGGCGCCGCTCGCCCGGGTAGGTCCAGGTTCCAAGAAACACTGCACGGGCGTCGGTGTCCGGGTAGATTGTCCCGTCCGGCCGCTGCCCTTCACCCGCGACGCTCAGGACCCCTCCCCCCCGCTCCGCGGGCGCGATCCGGCACCTTAGCCAAGCCTGCGCGACGGGCTCGCCGCGGTCGAACCGCCACCGTCGACACCGGAACAGCCCTGCCGGCGGAGTGGCGCCAGCAAGCGCCACGTCGGGGTTGAACAAGGGATCACTCCCGGGGCCGGGACTGACCATGGCCGCTGTCCAGGCCGCCCTCCATTGTCGCAAGCGGTCTCGATCCGTACGCGTCGCAACACGCCGCCAGTCTATCGCCTGTGAAACGGCCGGAGCCGCGGCGGCGAGCAGCAGCGCCAGCGCCGCTGTGCGGTCAGGCCGCAGTCCAGCCTCCATCCATCGACAGGTTGGCGCCGGTAATGGCCGCGGCCTCATCCCTGCACAGGAACAACGCCAGTGCGGCGACCTGCTCCGGCGTGACGAATGCCTTGGTGGGCTGCGCGGCGAGCAGCACATCGTTCATCACCTGCTCGCGAGTCAGGCCACGCGCACGCATCGTGTCAGGGATCTGGTTCTCGACCAGCTGCGTCCAGACATAGCCTGGGGAGATCAGATTGGCGGTGATGCCGTTCTGCGCCACCTCCAGCGCCACCGCCTTGGTCAGGCCCGCCAGGCCGTGCTTGGCCGCGACGTACGCGGACTTGTTCGGGCTCGCGACCAGCGAGTGCGCCGATCCAGTCGAGATAATACGTCCCCAGCCGCGCCGCTTCATCCCCGGTATGGCCGCGCGCATGACGTGAAAGGCGGAGCTCAGGTTGATCGCGATGATCGCGTCCCACTTGTCGGTCGGGAAGTCAGCCACCGGAGCGACATGCTGGATCCCCGCATTGTTGATCACGATGTCGACGCTGCCCAGCTCACGCTCCGCCCGATCGACCATCGCCGAAACCTCATCCGGGCGAGTCATGTCGGCCGGGTCGTACAGGGCGGAGGCGCCGCTCACGTCGGCAATCTCCGTGCGGATCCGCTCGATCGCGGCAGGATCGCCAAAGCCGTTCAGCACCACGGCAGCGCCCTCTCCGGCGAGCGCGCGGGCGTAGGCGAGGCCGATTCCGGACGTGGAGCCGGTGATCACCGCGGTGCGGCCCTTCAGTAACATGGCCTTCTCCTTTACCGATCCATGGCGTTGCGACCGAGCCGGTGCAACCGTCCTAGGTCGCCAAGCATTTCGCTTCCGTTCCTTTTCTGTAACGGGAGTGCCCGCCGATGCGGCTCGACGATTTTGATCCGAACATCGACGTTGGCGACCAGGGTAACCGCGGCGGTGGCGGCGGCTTTGGTTTCGGCGGCGGAGGTGGCGGCGGCGGGCTGTTGTTCAGCCTGTTGCCGCTGATCGGCAGCCGATTTGGCTGCGGCGGCATCGTGGTCGTCCTGCTCCTGCTCGCCGTTTTTGGCGGGTTGGGGAATCTGGGCGGCATGATCGGTGGCGGGGGCAGCGGCGTGCCCGTCACCCAATCGGCGCCACAGGATCGCGGCAGTGCCACCACGGTCTGCCGTGAAAACGCGGAACAGCTTGCCGCCTGCAACGCCTTCAGCTCGGCGCAAAAAACGTGGGCCGCGGTGTTCGCCAATCAGGGCCAGCGATTCCAGGCGCCTGGATTGCGGTTCTTCGACCAGAACGGCCAATCGGGATGTGGCGCTGCGCAGGCGGCGATGGGCCCATTCTATTGCCCTACAGACCAGCGCATCTACCTCGACACCAGCTTCTTCAACGAACTCGCCACCCGCTTTAGGGCCTCGGGCGATTTCGCGCAGGATTACGTGATCGCGCATGAGTTCGGGCACCACATCCAGAACCTGCTCGGCACGTCCGATCAGGTTCAGCGCATCCAGCGCTCCTCGTCGGAGCGTGAGGGCAACGCTGCCTCCGTGCGGCTGGAGCTTCAGGCGGACTGCTATGCTGGCGTTTGGGCGGCGCAAAACCGTGATCGACTCGACCCGGGCGACGTGCAGGAAGGCATGACCGCAGCCCAGGCAATCGGTGATGACACACTCCAGAAGCAGTCGAGCGGTCGCGTGATGCCCGACAGCTTCACACACGGTACCTCTGCTCAGCGACAGCACTGGCTGCAAGTGGGGCTCGAGACCGGCGACCCTGCCCGCTGCGACACGTTCAACAATCCGATCTGATCGAACACAGGAAGTGCGATAAAGGACTCGAGCGGCGACGTTCGGGCCCTTTCTAACTCTGTGCGCGAGCCGCCGCCTGATCGTGCTGACGCGAAGAAAATGGGGCCGAGCATCTCTGCCCGGCCCCGCCTTCCACATATCGAGTCAGAAGGTGCCGGAGAAGCTCCGGTTCAGGTCGGTGCGGCCCTCACCAGCCGTGCTCGACGCACTGGTCTGGCCCGATGGCTCACCCTGACCGGAATCCCTACCCTGACCGGATGAACTCGCCTGACTGGCAGATGCGGCCCGGCCGGCGCTATAGCCACCCTGCTGGTGACGGTCGCCGAGGATCGCACTGCTGTTCTCCTCGTCGCGCCAATGGTTCTTGGCCTCCTGCGCCGTCTTGGTCAGCGTGACCTTGTCATCGACGGAGGCGATCCAGCGCGACGGGACCGAATGGTGTCGACCACCTGCGTCCGCGTCGCTCTTGGTCAAAATCAAGCGGTCGTCGCGGTTCTTGTCCACCGTGCCGACATGCTCGCCGTCACTGCCGACCACCTCCATGTGCTCGGTTACCTTGCTCAGCAGGTCGCGTTGCCCCTGACGTGCGGTGCGCCACGCTGCGAACTCCGATTGAAAGCGCTGCCGGTTTTCCTCGCGATATTCCTGGTAATCGCGGTCGAACGCGTCAATCTGGCCGCGGCGCCACTCGTGATAATGGCTGTCCCCATCATCATTGAAGCGCTGTGACTGGCGTTGCTCATCCATGCGCGCATCGCGCTCACGCCGGCGCTCCGCTTCGTCGTCACCGAACCAGGAGCGAACCTCGTCACCGGCCCGGTTCAGGAACCCGCGCTCTTCATAATCATAGCCCTGCGGCTGGCGCCCATAGTCGTTACGCCCGCTCGTCTGACCGAGCCGGTGGTCGTCATCGTCGCGGTCACGATGCCGGCCGGCACTCTCGAACCGCCTGCCGTCGCCGGCATAGCTGCCGTAGTATTCGTTACCAGAGCGATCCTGCTGGTAGCCGCGGTCGCGACCATAGTCGGACCCGCCGCCGCCGCGCTGGCCGAAGCCTGCCTGGCCATAATTGCCCTGACCGCTATGGTCCTGGCGATAGCGGCCCTGCGTTGAACCGCGCTGGCCATAACGGTCGCCGCCCGCGTCGCGGTTGCGATCCGCATCCCGGCCGAGCTGGCCCGCAGCCTGATAGCTGCGCGCGCTGGAGTAGCTGTCGTGGCGCCCCGAGCCGTAATCGCGGGCATAGTCGCCGGCGTCATCACGGCCATGATAATCGTCCTGCGGACTGGTGCTTCGGGGGTAACGGTCGTCGCTCATAAGAACCTCCGTTGGTTGCTCCTGCGGGGCCCCGGCTCGTCACATGCAAGCTGGTTGCCTCAGATCAAAAAAGGTCTGGCATGGGCGATGGTTCCTGCCGCGCACTGGCCCGCAAGCAGCCTGTCGCAGCGCTGCTCCTTCTGGACTGAGAGCCAGGTATTTCGGTTGTTGCCAGTGCATGCATGCAGGGCTAAGGCATCGCTCCCGGCGATCGCCGGGCAGGGCGCGGGGCCGTAGCTCAGATGGGAGAGCGCTGCAATCGCACTGCAGAGGTCAGGGGTTCGATTCCCCTCGGCTCCACCACGCCCGCCGTTGACCACTGATCCATCGACCTTTCTGATCGTTCAGTCGTGGTGACAGCCACCGCCTCTCCCGCCATTCCTGCCGCAACGTTGATCATTCTGCGCGATGGCGTCGATGAAAGCGCGCCCGAACTGCTGATGTTGGAGCGCGCCCGCGCCATGGCGTTTGCGGGCGGCGCGCTTGTGTTTCCGGGCGGGCGTATCGATCCCGGTGACCGGAAACTGGCCGAGCTTGTGGCTCCGCATGATCCGGACGAAAGCGCCGCCCGCATTGCTGCGATCCGCGAAACCATCGAGGAGGCGGGACTGCCGATCGGCCTCTCACCCTCGCCCTCGCCCGAACAACTCAAGGTCCTGCGCGCGGCGCTGCACGCGGGAAAGCCCTTCGCCCGGGCACTGGCTATAGCCGGTTGCACCCTGGAGCTTGACGCAGTGGAGCCGTTCGCTCGGTGGCTGCCCGATCACCGGCCGGTCCGCATCTTCGACACACGCTTCTATCTCGCCCGCCTGCCCGCTTCGGCGCCCGTGGCCAGTGTCGATGCAACGGAGAACGTAACATTGTTCTGGGCCAGCGCTGCATCCGTGCTCGCCGACGCAGATGCGGGACGGGCCACGCTGATCTTCCCCACACGGCGCACGCTGGAGCGGCTGGCGCTCTATCCAGATTACGAAAGCGCTGTCGCAGATGCCCGCGCCCACCCGATCCGCACGATTACGCCCTGGATCGAAGAGCGGGACGGCGGGACCTTTCTTTGTATCCCCGATGACCTCGGCTTCCCGATCACTGCCGAGCGGCTGGACGCGGCGCAGCGCGGCTGATGCGCTGGATCCGACGTGTCGCCGGCTCGATCGTGTTTGGTGGAGCAGCGTTGGCGATCGTGCTTGCCCTTTTTGCCCTGGGACGAGCGCGGCCCCAGGATCTGCCCTGGACACCGCTCGACCTCTCTGTCCCGGTTGGATTGTTCACCGGACACAAGATTGCCGGGCTTTCCGACGACCTTTCCGCGTGTCGCGCCGTGCTGGACCGGGCCGGCGTGCGCTATCGGGTACTCCCATCCCGGCGCGACAGCGGTACCTGCGGCTATGACAACGCCGTGCGCTTTGGTGGGGGCGGGTCGCGGCGGATCGCTTACAGTCCGGCGACGGCGGGCGTGTCCTGCCCCGTTGCAGCCGGCCTGTCCGCATGGGAATGGAATGTCGTCCAGCCCGCCGCACAGCGCATCTTTGGCAAGAAAGTGGTCAGTGTAGAACACTTTGGAAGCTATAGCTGCCGCCGCCTATACGGGCGCGACCAGGGCGCGTGGAGCGAACATGCGAGCGCCAATGCAATCGACATAGCCGCCTTCCGCTTGGCCGGCGGGGAGCGGATCACCGTCGCCCGTGACTGGCGTGGCGGCGGGCACAAGGCAGCTTTCCTTCGCGCGGTTCGCGACGGGGCCTGTGACCTGTTCGCGACCGTGTTGTCGCCGGACTACAATGCCGCCCACCACGACCATCTTCACCTGGACCAGGCTGCGCGTGGCGCGGCCGTCTGGCGCGCCTGCCGCTAGTGAGGCAGCGCAGCGCCAGGTTCGACCTTCTCCACCCAATGGGGGAAAAAGGATGGCTGGCGGTTGGACCAGCCCGATGCCGTCGCGGCAGCCTCGCTGATCGACTGCAACAACCGCCGGCGCAGATCGGGGTGGAGGTGGGGCAAGGCCGCAGCCGCGCAGAACGCTGCCGGCAGCCAAGGGCGCACCTCTGCGCCGACTAGTCGCTCATACAGGAACCGTACCGCCGAAAAGGTGGTCAGTCGCCCCTGCCCAAGGTCGAAGGCCACCAGCGAGATCAGGGGCGCCAGGAACGGCTCAATCGCGCCAAGGCCGCTGTCGTCAGGGACTGCTTCGCGCAACTCGGGCAGGTGAACGTAAAGCTTCGCCTGTGCACGGATGCTTGCCGCTTCAACCACATCGCGCGACCAGCGCCGCATGGCATCGTCGCGGTCCAGCCCGATATCCAGGCTTCTGCGGATGTAGCGCTGGGTCGCTGCGGCAAAGCCAGCGAATTCCTTCATTTCGGCCAGCGTCATCACGCCTTCGGCCTGTTTCATCCTGGATCCCATGTCGCTCACCCCGCCCGGTTGACCGATGCCTGTGTACGCCAGGATGGTTAACGCCGCCCTTAACGTCTCGTCGTCTGCCTTTCAGGCATTGGGCCAGAAATGTGAGTGCAGCGCAACATTGTCGCCGACACAAAACACCCGGCGACCAACTTGGATCGCCGGGTGCGACACTTACGCAACAATGTGGCAGCGGTGTTTCAGGACAGGGCGTTAATCAGCGCTGTCGGAACGCTGCCGCTCAGCCTCTGCATCGTAGCCGGACGAAAGCGGCGGCTCGGAGCCGTGCGCCGGCTGGGTGGTGGACGGCGGATCACTAGCGTCCATGCTTTCATCCAGCGCATTGTCGAGCTGGGCGTCCGAATTTTCCGGGTTCTTTTCAAGACGCTTGGTGATCGAGCGGTCCTGGCCAGCATCCTGGCGCGGGTCACGTTCCTGATTACCCGCATTTGGCGCAACCGACATGCTGTCGAGTGCGCCCTGGTCGATGCTGTTGCCGTCATTGGCGGACATGGGTGAACTCCTTCGTTGCGGGAGGAGAACGGCCCGCAAGCTCACGCGTTCCGCACAAGCGAAAGGCCCGGCAGTCTCCCGCCGGGCCCCATTTGTCAGTCAGGTCGTCCCAATCAGTTGCGCTGCGAACCGAACAAACGCAGCACGAAAAGGAACATGTTGATGAAGTCGAGGTACAGGCTCAGCGCCGACATGATGACCACGCGCTTTTCGTCCTGCGTTCCGCGCACATGATCATACATGCTCTTGGTACGCTGGGTGTCGTAAGCGGTCAGGCCCGCGAACAACAGCACGCCGACGATCGAGATCACCGGGTTCAGCGCCGGCACCCAGATCGCGACGATGCTGGCCACCAGAATGCCGATAACACCAACCAGCAGGAAGGTTGCCAACGGCGACAGGTCACGCTTGGTGGTGTAGCCGTACAGGCTCAGCCCGGCGAACCCCGCGGCGGTCGCGAAGAACGCACCGGCGATCGACGCATCTGTATAACGAATGAAGATCGTCGACAGCGACAAGCCCATCAGGACCGCATAGGACCAGAACAGCGCCTGCAGCGTGCCGGTCTGCATCCGGCCCTGGCCAAAGCTCATCGCGAAAACGATGCCGATCGGCGCCAGCATCACTACCCAGCCGAGCAGGTTTGGGCCGCCCGTCGCCGGGTTGAACAGCACCGACATGTAGCCGCTGTTGGCAAAGCCGAGCGCGACGATACCCGTCAGCAGAACGGCCGATGCCATGTAGTTATAGACGGACAGCATGTAGGAACGAAGACCCGCATCGAACGCGGTGCTCCGCGCACGATCGGCCGTCGCGCCGAAGGGCGCGGAGGTCGGCCGAGGATCAGACCAATTAGCCATGGCGAACAAAGCTCCTTTTCCGGCATAGGGCCGGATAGGTCGAATATCGGTCTTTGGCCGACGTGTTTCAAGCGAATCCGGGGCCATGCCGGCCCAGCAACATTTGGTTACGAACATGCCCCGACTTTTTGTCGCCCTGCGTCCGCCTCCTGTGATCCGCGATCGGCTGGCCGACCTGGCGGAGGGTGTGGAGGATGCTCGCTGGCAGGATGACGAGCAACTGCACGTGACCCTTCGCTTCATTGGAGAAGTCGACAGGCCGGTCGCAGAGGATGTCGCCGCCTGCCTCGCCGCGGTGCACGCACCGGCACCGCTGGTCCGCCTGTCGGGCGTCGGGGCCTTTCGTGGGCGCGGGGCGGGCGCGCAGCTATGGGCGGGCCTGGCGCCTGCCGAACCCCTGCGCCACCTCCATGCGAAGGTGGAACAGGCCTGCGTCCGAGCAGGCCTTGCGCCCGAGCGGCGCACTTATCTGCCGCACATTACCGTTGCACGACTTCATCGGCGTGCAGCCGAAGCTCCTGCCGTGGACCAATGGCTCGTCGAGCATGCCGCGTTGTCGAGCGAGTCGTTTCCCTTCGCACACCTGATCCTGTACCAGAGCTTTCTTGGCCGTGAGGGCGCGCGCTATGAGCCGGTGGAGCGCTGGCCGTTGGCGTCGCCTGTCGGCAGCGAAGGGGAGTGATGTCGATGCCGACCAAGCCGTTTCTTGTTGCAGGGGCTATGCTGGCGATTGCCGGATGCGCTCACAAAGAGCCCGTGACCGGCACGTCGGTCGAAGGTGGCGCACGCGCGGTCGCCACTCTGGCCACTGCTACTGGCACCCCCGCCGGCCGCGCCACGGTGACGGAGGTTGCGGGCGGGTTGCGCTATACCATCGAGGTTGAAGGGCTGCCGGCCGGAACGCATGGCGCCCATGTTCACACCGTGGGCCGGTGTGACGCTCCGGATTTTGCCAGCGCGGGTGGCCACTGGAACCCGACCGCGGCCAAGCACGGCAGCATGAATCCCGCGGGTCCGCATGAAGGCGATCTGCCCAACCTGATCATCGGAACGGATGGCCGGGGCACGTTGGGCGCGACAGTGGCGGGCGGCACCTTGGCAGGCCTGCTAGATGTAGACGGCGCGGCCATGATGGTGCACGCCGGTGCGGATGACCTGATGACCGATCCGTCGGGCAACAGCGGCGGCAGAATCGCGTGTGGGGTGTTCCGCCCCGCCTGACGGATCAGCCGCGGACTGCGCGCCGCTGTGCGCCCTGTTCCAGTCGCCGGATCAATTGGTCGAGAGTCGGGCGGGAGAAGGTTCCTTCCGCCCGAACCGGCGCCTCACTTCCAAAGCGGACCACCGGGGTGAGTTCGAACGCGTCCATTCGCTCGCCCGGCGCCAAGCTAGGCGCGCCGGGAAGCGGCCTGATCGTCGCCGCGGGGATCGCGGCGGGGTCGAAGCTCGCCAGGGGCGTGTCGAGGTCCGCCGGTATCGTACGCTCGACCTGCGGTGCCGGACGCGGCTGTGCGGCAGCCACCTCCATCAATGGTGTGCCCAGGTCTGCGGCCGACATCGGCCGACGTGGCGGCGCGTCGGGATGAGCGTCCGCACGACGCACGACCGGGATATCGGTCAGGCGGTTGCCCCGAGGCGCCAGGAACCCTCCCGGTCCCCAGGCGAGGTACAGCGCCGCCCAGGATACCGCAGCTGCACCTGCTCCCCCGGCCAGCGCCAGGATCGCTCTCGCGGTGGTCGCAAGCGGCGGTTCGGCTGCGGGCACCAAAGCCGTTATTCCACTGGTCCAGACGAGGCTTTCCAGCAGGGCGTCGGGCATCAGGGCGAATGCACCCGCGCCGATGACGGCGGCGACGCCGGCACCTGTTGTCGGGATCGAGCCAGTCAGGCCCTGGAAACGGGGAAACGCGACCATGATACATCCGTGGCTGCAGCTCGAACGAGCCGTTGGTAAAGCGGTTCGTAACGTGAAACGTTGAACGACCAGTTACGTTCGAGATCAACAAAAGCGCGGGCGCGGGCCCGGCGCGGCTGCCATTCGCTCTTGTTCTCGAGCAGGTCCGCCAGGGCTGTGGCGATCGCCGCGGGATCGTCGGCGCGAAAAAGCGTGCCTGTCTCACCGTCGCGAACCAGTTCCCGATGACCACCAACGTCGGACGCAGCGACAAGCCGGCCCTGCGCCATGGCTTCCAACGGCTTCAGCGGCGTGACCAGGTCTGTTAGCCGCATCCGTTTGCGCGGATAGGCGAGCACATCAACCAAGCCGTAATAGCGCTCGACGCTGGCGTGCGGCACGCGCCCGCAGAAGTGGATCCGGCCGGCGACAGGAGAGGCCGCAGCCTGCTTTCTGAGCTCCACCTCCATCGGGCCACCACCCACCAGCAACAGCTGTGCCGCGGGACGCCTTGCGATCAGGGCGGGCATGGCGGCGATCAGATCGTCCAAACCTTCATAATCGTAGAAGCTGCCAATGAAGCCGATCACCTCGGCTTCGTCGAGTCCCAGCTTTGCGGCCAGTGCCTCGTCCCGCGGCGGCGGCGCCCCGAACAGGGTCATGTCCACGCCGTTGGGCGAGATCAGCACGGCATCGGGATTGATCCCGCGGGCAAGCAGATCAGTCCTCAACCCTTCACAGATAACCGCGACGCCATCGGCCCGCCGCACGGCCCAGCTCTCCAGCGCCCGCGTCGCGCGATAGCGTAGCGAGCCCTCCCGGCCGGTGCCGTTGCCAACGGCCGCGTCCTCCCAGAACGCGCGGATTTCGTACACGAGCGGCAATCCACGCCGCCGCGCTACCAACAGCGCGGCGAGCGCTCCCAGCACCGGCGAGTGGGCGTGCAGGATATCGGGCCGGAACTCTGCGACCGCCGCGTCGATGCGGCGAGCAAGGCGCGCGACACCGCCCAGCTCGCCGAGCGCACCCTTGGGCAGCGACCCTGGGGTGCGGTGAAAGGTGATGCCGTCGACGACCTCCGCAGCGGCACTGCTGGTCGGACCTGCCTCATTCTGCCGCGGGCCCGTGACGGCGGCGACCTGCCAGCCGCGCGCCTCTTGAGCCTTCAGGATCGCACGGGTGCGGAAGGTATAGCCGCTTTGAATAGGCAGGCCGTGGTCCAGGACATGAAGAATGCGCATCGCGAGGCGTGTCATGGCACCGCGGGCTTAACGGCGCGTCAACCGCCCTTCCCTATACGGCCACTCATGCCTTGGGTGCTCGCTCCCTCATGATCGACAACCTCACGATCCTGCTCACCCATGGGCTGATGCTGATCGCTGCCTGGCGGTTGCTGAAGCGCCCCGATCTGGACCGTGAGGGGCCGCCGATCAGGCGCGGCATCGATCGGGGCCGCCGCGATGCATGACCTGTTCCTGATCGGGTTTTTGTTCACGTTATTCGTGCTGGGGCTCGCGCGTCCGTTCCTGATGGTCTGCGCCTATGTCTACATCGATGTCGTTTCACCGCAGCAGCTGACCTATTGGCTACTCAACACGCTCTCGATCTCGATGATCGCCGGCGCCGGCGCGCTCGGGTTGTGGCTAGTTGCAGACGACAAGAAAGACGCCCGGGTCGCGCCGCGCCAAGTACTGATTATTCTCCTGATCGGCATCTGCGGATACACTACCGCGCATGCCGATTTCCCGGCCGAGGCAAAGGAAACCTGGGATTACATCTGGAAAGCGCTGATGTTCGCCGCCTTCCTGCCACTCACGCTCCGCACGAAGCTGCGGATCGAAACGCTCCTTCTGTTCATGGTGCTCTCGGCCGCCACGATCATCATCGTCGGCGGTGTGAAAACGGTGCTGTCGGGCGGCGGATATGGTGAGCTAAACCTAATGGTCACGAACAATTCGGGGTTGTACGAGGGAAGCACCATCTCCGCCGTCGCGATCGCGATCATCCCGGTGATCCTGTGGTTCACGCGATACGGCACGATCTTCCCACCCGACCGGCGTGTGAAGGCCTTTGCCTATGCGCTGTGTTTTGCCTGCGTGCTAATCCCGATCGGCACGTCGGCACGCACAGGGCTGCTGTGCATCGGCCTGCTCGGCATACTGATGTGGATCCGCTCACGCCACAAGCTGCTCTTCGCCGGCATGGCGGTTGCGCTCGGGCTTTCGGCCGTGCCCTTCCTGCCGACGGCGTACACGGAGCGGATGAACACCATAAAGACCTATGACGCCGACGAGTCCGCCTCGACCCGCCTCGCGGTTTGGGCCTGGACGCTAGATTACGCGAAGACCCATCCGATGGGCGGCGGCTTCCTGGCGTTCAAGCAGAACAAGCTGCGGATGCTGATCAGCGACGGTGCTGGCGGTACCCGGGTCAGCACGGATGAGGCACGCGCCTGGCACAGCGCGTACTTCCAGATGTTGGGCGAACAGGGCTATCTCGGCCTTCTTGTCTGGCTGGCGATCAACCTGGGCGGCCTGTGGCGCATGGAGGTGCTTCGGCGCCGATACCGCGATCCGGAAAGCGCCAACGCCTGGGCAGGATCGCTGGCCCTTGCCTTGCAGACCGCGCACCTCGTCTACCTGCTCGGCGCGGCATTCGTCGGCATCGCGCTGCAACCGTTCGTGTTCATGCTGATCGGGGCGCAGATCGGACTGGACACCTATCTTGCGCGCAAGGCGGAGGAACAGACAGGTAATCTGGGCGTCACGCGAAAGCCCCGCCCCGCCCTCGCCTGATAGGCCCGGCCTTTAGCGTTTCAGATTGCTGCCAAGCTTTGCCGCCAGATACTCAAGGCACGCAATCCGCCGCCACAGGCCGCCGTCGTTGATACGCGCCACGTCGAAATAGTCCCGCATCACCGGGAAGTTCAGGTCGATGACCCGACCCATATACTCGGGCGACAGCAGCCCGCCATGTTCATCCATCATGCGCCCGCGCCGCCGCTTCACCAGGTAGGTGCGCTCACGAACCCAAGCCGGCCGGTAGCGGGTGGCGGCTTCCTCCAATCGGTAGCGCCAGCCCGGCGCGCCGTCGAACGCGTGACCATAGCCCGATTTGTGCCGTGCCAGTGCCGGGTCGATCGCGTCGATCAGCATCGCCTGGAACCGGCCGTCATATTTCAGCGCAATGGGAATTCGCATCGCCTCTGCCACCAGTCCGGGATCGGCAAAGGTCAACCCATAGGGCCCGTGGCGCGCTTCGGCGGTCATCTCCCACCGGAACAGCGCAGGAATGCGCACGCGCATGAACGCTTGCTCGATCCGGCTCCGCGCCAATGGCTCGTCCCGATCATCGGAACCAAGCCCGGCGGCGAACTTGTCGGCGATCCGACGCCGATACGCGCCAGCGTCGAACGGCGGCAGAGCGTCACTCGGCAGGAAGCGCGAGGAAAAGGCGCGGGCCAGTGTCCATGCCGACATGGGCCGGTTCGGCAGCATGAAGAAGTCGCGAAATATCTCGCCGCCGCCGCCTGACACCGCCAGGGAGCCGCGCGCGTGTCGCGCATCGCGGGCCGCGGCATTGACGCCATTGTCGAACAGGTTCCCGAAGTTTGGAAGTCCGTCCAGATCGTTGAAATTGAACTCGACCTGCTCTGCGAAGGCATCGGGCGCGATCGGGTCCGACTGCTTGTCCGTCCACTCGACGGCAAAGCCTTCTGCCGCGCCGATCGCTTGCGCCACCCGCACGTCAGCACCGCCGCGCGGGCCATAGACATAGACGCGCGGCTTGGCCCCGGCCGCCCGCAGCGCGGCAAGCATCAGTCGCGAGTCGAAGCCCGCCGACAACGGGCAATTTATGTCATCGCCGAATCTCCTGCCGAAGCTGTCCGCCACGCGCATGACCTGATCGCGGCTACGCCGGATCAGCTCCGCAGCCGGCAGTTCCTCACCCCGAGGTTCGATCAGGTCTTTGCGAAGAGCGTGCGACTCCACGCCGGTCGGCGTCAGCTCGACGCACCGATCGGGCCCGAGCATCTTGAGCTGGGCAAAGGCAGTGTCGGTGCCCATCGTGCAAACGCCAAAGGCCCACTCGTACAGTCCCTGCGGGTCGAAGGTGACCCGCGGCAGCGCACGTAGTGCCGACAGCAGTGAGGTGGAAAAGACACGGTCGTCAACATCATGAAACAGCTGAAAGACGCCGAAATAATCGCCAAGGATGAAGGTGCGTCCAGCCCGCCGGACAAGCGCCACGAACTGCCCGCCGACCCGGCTCCAGTCTGGCGCAGGCGTCATGCCCGGTTCCAGCAAACGCTCCAGCGCCGCCTGCCCGATCAGTCCGTCGACGATCGGCATGCCCGCAACGGCGGCCAGGTCATCGCCCCGGCGCAGCAGGGTGTCGGGTCCTCCCAACCGTGGACGACCATGCAGCGCCTGCCACCCGTCCATATCGATGGCATCGACTACTGAATGGCCGTGCGCGGCGAACTGCTGGCGCGCCTCTGCAATCGCGGCTTCCGCAAAGCCTGGATCGCGCGTGGAAACAACGAACAACGACATGGCGTGAACATGCGCCCTTCGCCGTTAAGATTTCGCCCGGTGCCTTGCCGGAACGAACTCACGCGCCTGTGCATTGCTCCCGTCATGGCCACCAAGATCGTGTATTCGGACGACTCAAAGCCCGGGATCACCCGTAAAAAGGTGCGCAATGGCTGGGGTTACTGGTCCCCCAAGGGCGAGCGGATCACCGATCGGGAGGAGATCGAGCGCTTGAACGCGATCGGCCTGCCGCCCGCTTACACGAACGCCTGGTTCAACCCCAAGCCGAACGGGCACATCCAGGCTGTCGGATGGGATGAGAAAGGTCGCAAGCAATACCGCTACCATGCCGGCTTTCGAGAAGCACAAGAGGCCGCAAAATACGAGAAGTGCGCCGCGTTCGGGCATGCGCTTCCCAAGATCAGGAAGCAGGTCGAGGAAGACCTCGCCAAGCGCACCCTCGATAAGGATCACGCGGTGGCAGCGGTGATCCGCCTGCTCGACATCGGCCACCTTCGCGTCGGCAACGAAGCGTATGTCGAAGCGAACCAGAGCTACGGCGCGACCACCTTGCGCGAAGAACATGCGCAGGTACGCGGCGACACGCTGCGGCTGCGCTTCAAGGGAAAGTCCGGCAAGGAGCGTGACTGCAAAGTCGTCGATAAGTCTCTCGCCCGTACGGTCAAGAAAATGTACGATCTGGATGAGGAGCACCTGTTCTCCTGGGTCGACGAGCAGGGGGAAGCGCACCCGGTCAGCTCTTCCGACGTCAACGAATACATTCACCGCGTGGCGGGCGAGGAGTTCAGCGCCAAGCACTTCCGGACCTGGGGGGCGAGCGTCACCGCATTTGAGGCATTGGCCACAGCGGAAAAGGACCTGAACATGAAGGCGCTGTTGGTGCCGGTCACTGAACGGCTCGGCAACACGCCCGCGATCGCGCGCAAGAGCTATGTTCACCCCTCCCTGCTCGAGTTGGTCAAGAAGGGTCAGTCCGCCTTTCGCGCCGCGCTGCGCCTGCCGCGGTCGGCACGTTACCTCAGCCGAGAGGAGCGCGGCCTGATCGCGTTTCTCGAAAGCCTGGCGCCGTCCGAGGCACCTGTCCTGGAGCAAGTCGCCAAGGCGGCGTGAGAACCTTCGTACATGTCCACCAAAAACGTTACCGCTCCGCGTGAACCGCTGATCAAACCGGACGGCATCCAGCAACAACTCTCCAGCCTGACGCACGAAAGCGTACAATGGCTGCGCTTTCACTGGCTGCAGATCCTGATCGCCTTTGCCGTGGGGGCCGCCATCGTGCTGGCGCTTCATGCAGCCCGGCGCCTGGGGGCGCGGCTGTGCCGGCGGGACAAGAGCGGCACGGGGTGGCTGACCATCGTGGGCCGGGCGATTTCGCGCACCAACACCTTCTTCATGGTGATGCTCGCGGCCAAGCTGGTGGTCGGCTATGCGGGCGCGCCGGAACAGGTTTCGAAGACTGTCAATTTCCTCTGGATCGTTGCATCGGTCTTTCAGTTCGCAACCTGGGCGCGCGAGGTGATCCTGGGCGCGATCGAACACCGGACCCAGTCAGAACATTACGCGGGCGAGGCGTTGCTCAGCGCCATGGGCCTGATCCGCCTGCTGGTGACATTCGCCCTGTTCGCGATCGCCTTCGTGGTCGTGCTCGACAATCTGGGCGTCAACGTCACCGGCCTGGTCGCGGGATTGGGCGTCGGCGGCATCGCGATCGGTCTCGCCGCACAGGGCATTTTTGCCGACCTGTTCGCAGCGCTGGCCATCATCTTCGACAGGCCGTTCCGGCGAGGCGACAGCGTCACATATGACACCGCGTCGGGAACGGTCGAGAATATTGGCCTGAAATCGACCCGCATCCGGGGCATCGACGGCGAAGAGCGGATCATCTCGAACAAGAACCTGCTCGACAAGGAAATCCTGAACAACACGCTGCGCAACCATCGCCGCGCGCGCTTCGCGATCGGCGTGGCTTACGAGACCCCGCAGGAGTCGCTGGAAAGTCTTCCGGCTCTGCTGAAGGAGATCGTCGAGGGCGAAAAGCTGACGTTTGTGCGGGCGGGCTTCACCGGGTTTGGCGCATCAACGCTCGATTTTGAGGTGCAGTTCGACTCCGACGGTCCCGATTACGCCAGCTTCTATAACGGCCGAACCCGGGTGGGCATGGCGATCCTGCGCCGTTTCAACGAACAGGGCATCAACCTGCCCTTCCCGATCCAGACCAACTACACCGCCGCCCCCGATGGCAAGCTGGTGATGCCCTATCCCGCCGAAACGCCGGCGCTGGGCGCAACGGCTGGTAGCTCAACCGAGCCGGCACGCCAGGCCTGAGCCGGGGTTCAGGGCGGATCAACCGCCGTCCTGAACCCCGCGATCAGCCCCGGTCAGATGCCGCCTTCATTCAGGCTCAGCAACGACGCGTTGCCGCCTGCGCTGGTCGTGTCGACCGACACGGCACGCTCGGCAACGAAGCGGTACAGATAGTGCGGACCACCCGCTTTGGGACCCGTCCCTGACAGCCCCTCGCCCCCAAAAGGCTGGCTACCGACCACCGCACCGATCATCGACCGGTTCACATACAGATTGCCGACCCGCGCCTCAGCCTCGACCACTTCGCCGGCGCGGGCGATGCGGCTGTGCAGCCCCATGGTGAGGCCGAACCCCTTGGCGTTGACGCGGCGCACCGTCTCACTGAGCTCACCCGCCTTCCACGTTGCGACATGGAGCAGAGGGCCGAACCATTCCTGCTTCAGGTCGTCGATGCCGCCAAGACGGATCAGCGTCGGCGGCACGAACAACCCCTCTGCCGGGACGTCGACCGTCTTGACCCAGCGATCCCGCACGCTTTCGCGAAAGGTCATCAGCCGATCATAGGCGGCCCGATCAACGACTGGCCCCACATCGTTGGCGGGATCACCCGGATCGCCGACACGCAGCGTGTCCATCGCGCCCGCCAACATCGCCAGGACGCCCTCAGCGACATCCTCCTGCACCAGCAACAATCGCAACGCCGAACAGCGCTGCCCGGCAGATCGGAACGCGCTGGTGATCACGTCCGCCACGACCTGTTCGGGCAGAGCGGTGGAGTCGACGATCATGGCGTTGATCCCGCCCGTCTCCGCGATCAATGGCACGATCGGACGCTCGTCATCGGCCAGCAACGTCCGCGCGATCCGCTTGGCCGTGCCGGTGGAGCCGGTGAAGGCAACGCCGGCAATTCGGACATCTTCCATCAGCGCCTGTCCGATCTCCGGCCCGCCCGGCACCAGCACCAGCGCGTCACTCGGCACGCCGGCCTTGTGTGCCAGCTCGACTGCGCGGGCCGCGATGGCCGGGGTTTGTGGCGCGGGCTTCGCAACCACGGTGTTACCGGTCACCAGCGCAGCAACGGTCTGGCCCAGAAAAATCGCGAGCGGGAAGTTCCAAGGCGCAATCGTCGCCCAGACGCCGCGTCCGTCAAGGTGCAGCGTGTTACGTTCCCCGGTCGGGCCTGGTAGCTCTATCGGCTGAAGGCCCTGCCGCGCCTGGCGCGCGTAATAGCGACAGAAATCGGCAGCCTCGCGCACTTCGCCGATCGCGTCCGGGATCGACTTGCGCGCTTCCTGGACGCAGATCGCCATCAGGCGGTCGCGGTCCTCCTCCAGCAGGTCGGCCAGCCGCTCAATCGTGGCGGCACGCTCATCGACGGGCGTTGCGGCCCAGGCCGGAAGAGCCGCCCGTGTGCGCGACACCGCTTCGCCCACAATTTGCCGGTCCGTCTTGTCGGTTCGCCTCCCTGCCGTGCCCGGGTCAGCACCGGGTCGCACATCTAAAGGTGCGTTCACCACCGCCACGGTTCGGGCCAGCACGCCCCGGTCGCTCAGGTCCAGACCCTCGCTGTTACGGTGGCCGTCCGGTCCGAACAGGTCGCGCGGAAGCGGAATGGAGGGGTGACGCGCGCCGCCGACCGCTGCGATCTTCGCGACCGGATCGGCAAGGATGTCCTTCTCGCTCAGCCGTTCGTCCGCCAACTGATGCACAAAGCTGGAGTTGGCGCCATTCTCCAGCAGGCGCCGCACCAAATACGCCAGCAGGTCGCGGTGCCCACCTACCGGGGCGTACACGCGGCAGTGATAGCCGTGATCCTGCACCAGCCGTTCGTACAGACCGTCGCCCATACCGTGCAGCCGCTGGAACTCGAAGTCGCGACGGTTGCCTGCCCATTCGACGATCGTCGCCACCGTCAACGCGTTATGGCTGGCAAAGGCAGGGCGGATGTTCGGCGCGTCCAGCATGTCTCGCGACACCGCAAGATAGCTTACGTCCGTTGCCGCCTTTCGCGTGAACAACGGGTAGTCGGGCAGACCCTCTACCTGGGTGCGCTTGATCTCGCTGTCCCAATAGGCGCCCTTGACCAGCCGCACGTTCATGACCCGGCCAAGCTCGCTCGCCCAGGCAACCACCGGCCGCGCTCGCTTTCCATAGGCCTGCACCGCCATGCCGAACCCATCCCAGCCCTTCAGGCTGGGCAGCGCGGCGACGCTGCCGATGATGTCCAGGCTCATCTCCAGCCGCTCGGATTCCTCTGCGTCGACCGTCAGCGGAATGTTCTTCGCCGCCGCTCGGATCGCCAGCGCCTCCAGCATTTCCGTCAGGGCCGGCACGCACTCGTTCCAGCGTGCGACCTCATAACGCGGGTGCAGCGCCGAAAGCTTCACCGATACCGAATGGCCCGCAGCGGCGTCGCTGCCCACCGCATCGATCGCGCCCTCATAGGCCCGGAAGTAGCGCTCGGCATCTTCCTGCGTCCGCGCCGCTTCGCCCAGCATGTCGAAGCTGGCAGTGAAGCCGCGATGCTCGGGCCGCTTCATACGGCGCATCGCCTCGTCGATTGTGCGGCCCATGACGAAGATCTCGCCCATCATCTTCATTGCCGCACCGACCGTCGAACGCACGAACGGCTCGCCGGCACGCTGGATCAGGCGCTTCAATGGCCCGGAAGGCCCCTCGCCGACCAGCACGCGTCCGATCACCAGGCCCCAGGTCGCGGTGTTGACCAGCTTGGAATTGGACTGGCCGGCATGGGCCCGCCAATCGGCCTCCCCCAGCTTGTCGGCGATCAACAGATCAGCGGTCTCAGGGTCCGGCACCCGCAGGAACGCTTCCGCCAGGCTGAGCAGCGCGACCCCTTCCGACGAGTTCAGCCGATACTCCTGCAGGAATTGGTTCACCCAACCCTTGCCCTGCGCGGCGCGGAGTTCGCCGAGCAGGCCGGACGCGGTACCCAGCACCCGGTCACGCGAATCGCGGCTTAGCGCGGCACGATCCAAAAGCGGCTTTAGAACGTCGGGTTCGCTCGCGCGGTACAGGCGAGCCATGGTTTCGCGAGGGTTGGACGCTACGGCGGTGGCCATCTTTGATCTTTCGGTCGGTGACAGGCTTGCGATGTTGGTGAGCCCGTGCTCTGAAAACCAGAGGCGCTTACCCGCAAAGCGGGGCGGAGGGGAATGGCGTGGCGAGCTTGACGGCTGAAGAGATGAGGGGGCGGATCGGCACGGAGTCGGTCAGCGACTGGGTCGAGGTCGGCCAGGCCATGATCAATCGCTTCGCCGATGCCACCGGCGACCATCAATTCATCCACACCGATCCCGTTCGCGCTGCATTGACCCCCTTCGGCGGCACGGTCGCGCATGGCTTCCTGACGCTGTCGCTAATGCCTCTCCTCCAGGCCCGGATTGAGGACGCGCCACGGCTGGAGGGCGCGCGGATGGGCGTGAACTACGGTGGCAACAAAGTTCGCTTCGTTGCCCCGGTTCGTTCGGGTAGCCGCGTACGGGGCCGCTTCCGCCTGCTCGCCTTTGACGAAAAGAAGCCCGGCCAGTTCCAGCAAACAACCGAGTTCACCGTCGAGATCGAAGGGCAGGAAAAGCCAGCCCTGGTCGCCGAATGGATCAGCCAGCTATTCACCTGAGCCTCCATTTTCCCAGTTCACCTCCTGTCTGGAGCAAGCCTCATGCGTTCCGCCGTTATCGTCTCCACAGCCCGCACTCCGATCGGCCGTGCCTATCGCGGTGCGTTCAACAACCTTCCTTCTCCCACACTCGCATCGCACGCGATCAAGGCTGCGGTGGCGCGTGCTGGCATTGCTGGCGCTGAGGTCGAAGACGTGGTCATCGGCGCGGCGCTGCAGCAGGGGCATCAGGCCGGCAACATTGCCCGCAATGCGGCGCTCCGGGCCGCGCTGCCCACGTCAGTACCGGGCATGTCGCTCGATCGGCAGTGCGCGTCGGGGCTTATGGCGATCGCAACCGCGGCCAAGCAGATCGTGGTAGACGGCGTGGATGTCGCGATCGGCGGCGGCGTGGAGAGCATCAGCTTGGTGCAGACGCCCAAGATGAACATCGCACCCGATCCCGAGCTCGTTGCCATGCACAAGGACATCTACTTGCCCATGCTGCAAACGGCGGAGGTGGTCGCCAAGCGCTACGGCATCAGCCGCGAGGCGCAGGATCAATATGCGCTCCAGTCGCAGCAGCGCACCGCCGCCGCCCAAGCTGCGGGCCGCTTCAACGACGAAATCGTGCCCGTCACTGCGACCATGGCCATCGTCAACAAGGAAACCAAGGAAGTCACGCACAAGGAAGTGACCCTGTCCCAGGACGAAGGCAATCGCGCCGACACCACGCTCGCCGGGTTGGAGAAGCTTGTGCCGGT
This sequence comes from Sphingomonas aerophila, assembly GCF_014199305.1. Classification (GTDB taxonomy): domain Bacteria; phylum Pseudomonadota; class Alphaproteobacteria; order Sphingomonadales; family Sphingomonadaceae; genus Sphingomonas; species Sphingomonas aerophila. Next base: position 126,682 of record NZ_JACIJK010000008.1, on the reverse strand, counting down.
GCTTGGGCCCAGCCTCAACATCACGGCCGGCAATGCGTCCCAGCTGTCGGATGGCGCTTCGGCGAGCGTGCTAATGGAGGAGTCGGTAGCGCGCCAGAAGGGCCTGACGCCGCTCGGCCGTTATGTGGGCATGGCAGTCGCGGGCACGGAGCCTGATGAGATGGGCATCGGCCCGGTGTTCGCGATCCCCAAGCTGCTCGAGCGCAACGGGCTTAAGATGAGCGACATTGGCTTGTGGGAGCTCAACGAGGCGTTCGCGGTGCAGGTGCTCTATTGCCGGGACAAGCTCGGCATCCCCGACGAGCTGCTCAACGTCAACGGCGGTGCGATCTCGATCGGCCACCCTTACGGCATGTCGGGCGCACGGATGACCGGCCATGCCCTGATCGAGGGCAAACGCCGCGGCGCCAAATATGTCGTGGTCACCATGTGCGTCGGCGGCGGCATGGGAGCGGCCGGACTGTTCGAGGTGCTGTAAGCCCTCAAGCGGCGGGGGAACGCTCCCCCGTCGCGCTCGTTCTCCGGCCAACCTCAATCAGGAGAAGCACTATGGCCGAGAACAAGGACAGCCCTCAGGAGATCGCAGCCAAGTTCCTGGCCAAGCTGGAGGAGAGCCCGTTCATCATGATCGGGCTGATGGACGGCAACCATTCGGAGCCAATGAACGTCAAGATAGACGAGAGCCAGCCAAACACGCTGTTCGTCTTCTCAGGCAAGGACAACCGCATCGCCAAGGGCGGTCAGGCAATGGCCCAGTTCGTCGGCAAAGGGCACGACTTCTTCGCGTGCCTGATGGGCGCCGTCAGCGAGGAAACCGACCGGGCGACCTTTGACCGGCTGTGGGATAATCGCGTCGAGGCGTGGTTCCCGAATGGCAAGCAGGACGCACGGCTGAACCGGTTCGACATCGATTCGGCCGAGTTGTGGGAAACGGATGTGTCCGTGTCCGGCCGGGTAAAGATGCTGTTCGGCGGCACGATCCAGCCGCAGGAATCGTCCAGCCACGCGGTCGTCGACCAAATCGGCTGAACTGGATGCGGCGAGCGGCAGGTCAGCCGTTCGCCGCGATCCATTCCTCAACCATTGGCGCAATCTTGTCACGCCAGCGCGATCCGTTGAAAATACCATAGTGCCCGGCGCCTTCAGCCATCATGTAGCGCTTTTTCTCGTGCGGCAGATTGGTCGCGAGCGTTAGAGCGGCGCGGGTCTGGCCCAGCCCCGAAATATCGTCGCGTTCGCCTTCGATCGCGAGCAGCCCGACATCGGTGATCGCGCCCGGGTCCACTCGCTGGCCGCGATGGAACATCTCACCGCGCGGCAGGGCGTGAGTCTGGAAGACGATGTCCACCGTTTGCAGGTAAAACTCGGCCGTCATGTCGCACACGGACCGGTATTCGTCGTAGAACGCCTTGGTAGCGTCCGCGCCTTCGCCATCGCCCTGCACCAGATGCTTGAACATCTCCCAGTGGCTGATCATGTGATTGCCAAGGTTCATCGACATAAAGCCGGCGAGTTGCAGGAAGCCAGGGTAAACGCGACGGCCCGCGCCCGGATATCCCTGCGGCACCGTAGCGATCGCATTCTGTTCGAACCAGGCACGCGGACGTTCGGTGGCGAGCGTGTTGACGGCAGTCGGCGCCTCTCGCGTGTCGACCGGCCCACCCATCAAGGTGAGCGTGCGTGGGCGGCACGGGTTACCTTGCGCGCTCATGACGGCTGTTGCGGCATAACAGGGTACCGACGGCTGACACACGGCAAGCATGTGTGCGCCACGCCCGCCTTCATCCGGACCGATCGCCTCGAGAAAGCCGATCACATAATCGATATAGTCGTCCAGATCGAAAGGACCGTCCGACAACGGGACGAGCTTCGCGTCCCGCCAGTCGGTGATGTAGACGTCCGCGACCGGCAGCATCCGCTCCACTGTGCCACGCAGCAGCGTCGCGAAATGACCGGACATGGGCGCAACGATCAGCAGGCGCGGCCCGCCCTCGATCCCGACCCTGCGAAACCGTTTCAACTGACCAAAGGCGCGCCGGTCGACGATCTCCTCGGCTACCTCGACCTGCTGTCCGTCAACGGTCGTGTGTGTCAGCCCGAACGCCGGCTTTCCCCGCGGCGCGGCGGCATGAGCGAATACCTCCAGCGCAGAGCCCATGACCGTGCTGCCGCCCAGACGCGAAAGGGGGTTCGCGGGGTCCTGCCACCAGTCGGCACCCCAGCTTGCCATCGCACTGGCGCCGGCGAGCATGCGCCGCTGCATCTCATAAGCATCGTAAAGCATGGAAAGTCCGTACGGGAGATCTGGTAGTCATTCCGTATAGCAAAGCGCGTCCATGGCAATCTCGGGCGCGTTGAGCGGAAGGCCCGGCGCTGCTAACCCCGCGCCCATGCCCCTGCCCGATCCTGCGCCCGCGCGTCCCAAGCTCGTCCCGACCCGCCGCGGGCTGGGCAGCCTCCGCATGGTTTGGCGTACTGCCTCGCGCTATCCCGTGCAGATCGTCATCGCGCTGCTCGCGCTGCTCACCTCGGCAGGCGCGACTCTGTTCATTCCGCGCACCTTCCAGCGCGTGGTGGACCACGGCTTCGCCAAGGGGGTGTCCCCATCGACCATCGCGCCTTACTTCCAGGGCCTTTTCGCCGTGGTGATTGTGCTGGCCCTGGCGACGGCCGTGCGCTTCTACTTCGTGTCCTGGCTTGGCGAGCGAACCGTGGCGGACATCCGGATCGCGGTGCAGGCGAACCTGCTTCGTCTCGCCCCACGCTACTTCGAGGAGAACCGCCCTTCGGAGATCGCGTCGCGCCTGACCGCGGACACAACCATCATCGAACAGGTAGTCGGTTCCACCGTGTCGGTGGCACTCCGCAACGCCGTCGTCGGGCTGGGTGGCCTGATCTACCTGTTCACGCTCGCACCCAAGCTGGCCGGCATGTTGGTGGTCGGCATCCCCGTGCTGATCCTCCCGATCGTGCTGCTTGGCACCCGCGTGCGGCGCTATTCCAAGAACAGCCAGGATCGACTTGCCGAAGTGGGTGCCAGGGCCGTCGAGACCCTGGGAGCGATGAAGATCGTCCAGGCATTCGGCCAGCAACGCCGCGAGGGCGAGCGCTTCCAGGAAGCTGTCGAGGATAGCTTCGCGACCGCCAAGCGCCGCTTCGGCCTCCGCGCAGTCATGACGGCGGTGGTGATCGGCCTGCTGTTCGGTTCGGTGAGCCTGATCCTATGGGAAGCGGTGCAGGACGTTGCCTCGGGCCGCCTGTCCGGCGGTTCGCTGACCGCATTCGTGCTGACGGCCGGAATCGTCACCGGCGCTGCCGGCGCGCTAACGGAAGTGTGGGGAGACATTCTGCGCGCATCGGGCGCGGCAGAGCGCCTGGCGTCGTTGATGAGCGAAGAGCCCGAGATTGCCGCGCCGGCAGCCCCCCGTTCGCTCCCGACACCCGCAAATGGCGCCTTGTCGTTCGAACAGGTGCTGTTCCGCTATCCGACCAGGCCAGAGGTGTCGGCGCTGGACATCTTGACCTTGCGGATCGAGCCGGGTGAGACGGTGGCCGTGGTCGGCCCCTCTGGCGCGGGCAAGTCAACCCTGTTCCAGCTTGCAGAGCGCTTCTACGATCCCGAGGGTGGGCGCGTGACGCTGGACGGCGTCGACCTGCGCGATGCTGATCCCGCTGAAATCCGCCGTCGGATCGCCCTGGTGCCGCAGGAAACGGTGATCTTCGGAGCCTCTGCCCGCGACAATCTTCGATACGGCGCGTGGGAAGCGACCGACGATCAGCTCTGGGCCGCGGCGGAGGCAGCCAATGCCGCGGAGTTCCTGCACAAGCTTCCCGACAGGCTCGACACCTTTCTGGGCGAGGGTGGCGCTCGCTTGTCGGGCGGTCAGCGCCAGCGGGTCACCATCGCCCGCGCGCTGCTGCGCGACGCTCCGCTATTGCTGCTGGACGAGGCGACCAGCGCGCTGGACGCTGACAGCGAACGACTGGTGCAGGAAGCGCTCGAACGGCTGATGGATAGCCGCACGACCCTGGTCATCGCTCATCGTCTGGCCACCGTTCGTCGTGCCGGGCGCATCATCGTCATGGACGGCGGCCGAATCGTGGAGGAAGGTACCCACGCCAGCCTGGTCGAGCGCAGCGGCCTTTACGCCCGCCTCGCCCGACTGCAATTTAGCGACGCTGCCTGACGGAGAGTCGTATGGACCGCGAGTTTGACATCGTCATCTATGGCGCGACCGGGTTCACCGGCCAGCTCGTTGTCGAGTACATGGCCAGCGCGTGCCCCGACGGGGTGAGTTGGGCCATCGCGGGCCGGTCACCTGAAAAGCTGGCGCAGGTACGCGACGCTGTTGGCGCCCCAGCCGACCTGCCGCTGGTAATCGCGGATGCAGCGAGGCCAGAGACTCTCACCACCCTCGCCGCCCGCGCGCGGGTCGTGGTCAGCACCGTTGGCCCCTATCAGCTCTATGGCAGCGAACTCATCGCCGCCTGTGCGCAGGCAGGCACTGCCTATGTCGACCTGTGCGGAGAGCCGCTGTGGATGCGCGAGATGATCGACGCGCATGAGGCGACGGCGAAGCGCACCGGGGCCCGCATCGTCTTCTCCTGCGGGTCTGACTCCATCCCCTTCGATCTCGGTGTCTGGACCCTGCAGGAAGCGGCAAAGGCGCGCTTCGGCATACCGGCGCCGCGAGTGAAAGGGCGTGTGCGCCACATGAAGGGCAGCGCGTCAGGTGGCACTGTCGCCAGCCTGAAGGCGACCCTTGCGGCGATAACCCGCGATCCGAAGCTGGGCCTGTTGCTCGCGAGCCCCTTCGCCCTCACTCCGGGGTTCAAGGGGCCGCACCAGCCAACCGGCTTGCTGCCCGAATATGATGGCACGATCGGCTGCTGGGTGGCGCCGTTCATCATGGCGCCGATCAACACCAAGAACGTCCACCGCACCAACCTGCTCGCCGGCCACCCGTACGGAACGGACTTCGTTTACGACGAGATGATCGTTGCGCCGGGCCTGGGCGACATGGGACGCGTCGCCGCAGAGGCACTTGCCAAGATGAACCCACTCGGCGGCGACAAGGGACCGAAGCCTGGTGAGGGCCCGAGCCGGCAGGAGCGGGAGAGCGGTTGCTATGACCTGCTGTTCGTCGGGCTGATGCCGGACGGCACCCGTCTAGACGCGGTGGTTACCGGCGACCGGGATCCCGGCTATGGTTCCACCAGCCGAATGATCGCAGAGGCCGCCCTGTGCCTTCTCCTCGACGTCGGCGGCGGCGGCGGGATCTGGACGCCGGGCGCGCTGATGGCGACGCCGCTGCGACGCCGGTTGCAGGCCGGCGCCGGGCTCACCTTTACCGCAGGCTAACCGGCGACCGCCATCGCGCCAGCCACTGCGAACCCCGCAATTGCCAGGATGCCGAGCACGCGCGCGAGCCGTTCCTTGCGGAAGTCGGCATAACGCTTCTCGTCCAGCCAGTAATTGCCCGTGTCGGCCTCCTGCAGTGCGCCGAACTGCACCATGGAGGTGAACATCCGCCGATCCAGGCGGCGGTCACGCGGTGTAAACGCGACCGCGCGCTCCCTTGTCGTCGCGTCCGCTTCCAGGAAGTGGTGGACGATACGCTGGCGTGCCTTGGCAACGAGAACGGCTACGGCGGCTCCAGACATGTTACTTCCTCCCCTGATGACGAATGTTAGCCGGACGACCACGCCGCTTCAGCACGCGCGGGCGGCCGGTCGGGGGCGGGGCGCTGACACCAGCGGTCGCCTGGGGCAACTCAAAGCGGAGCGCGCCTGATACCGGGTTCGCCTCTGCCAGGCGAAGCCGAAGCCTCTGTCCAAGCGAATATTCATCGCCCGAATGCTCGCCGACCAGCTTGCGCGCGGCCTCGTCGAAGCGGAAATATTCGCCGCCCAGGTCACGCACGCCGACCAGCCCGTCGCCACCCACGCCCTCGACCGTGGCGAAAAACCCAAAGTTCGCAACGCCCGTGATCCGGGCCTCGACCGTTTCGCCGACCCGTTCGGACAGGAACGCGGCGACATAGCGGTCGATCGTGTCGCGCTCTGCCTCCATGGCCCGCCTCTCGAGCGTGGAGATGCTCTCCCCGATCCGCTCCATGCCCGCGCCCTCGTCCGCCGTCAGGCAACCCGGACCAAGCTTGTAGGCCGCCACCAGCGACCGATGCACCAGCAGGTCGGCATAGCGGCGGATGGGCGAAGTGAAGTGGGCATAGCTGCCGAGCGAAAGCCCGAAATGGCCTTGGTTCACTGGCGCATAATAGGCCTGGGTCTGCGTCCGCAGCACCTGTTCCATCACCTGCGGGCGGAAATCCGCCTGTCCCACCCGCTCCAGGATACGGTTAAAGGTCGCGGGCCGGATAACCTGGCCGAGCGTGAAGGCAACGCCGTAAGTTTCCAGGTAATCCTTGAGCGCCGCCAGCTTTTCCCGCGCAGGCGGTTCATGGACGCGATACATGACCGGCGCCTTCTTTATCTCCAGCGCCTTGGCTGCCGCGACGTTCGCCGCGATCATGTAGTCCTCGATAAGTCGGTGTGCATCGAGCCGCTCGCGCGGAGCAACCGACAGGATGCGCCCCATCTCGTCCAGCAGCACTCGCCGTTCGGGCAGGTCGAGGTCGAGCGGCTCCCGGGCCTCCCGCCCCTTCAGCAGCGCACGCCAGCAGTCCCAGAGCGGCTTCAGCGCCCTCTCAGTCAGCGGGTGGTCCAGCGTGCCGTCGATGGCGGCCTGAGCTTCTTCATAGGCTATGTTCGCCGCGATCCGGACGCGGGCGCGCGTAAACCGCCAGGACTTAAGCGCGCCGGAGGGCGTCACCTGGATGTGGCAGGCGAGCGCCGCGCGATCCTCGCCTTCCTTCAGCGAACAAACCTCCGCCGACAGGATCTCGGGCAGCATCGGCACGACCCGGTCGGGGAAGTAGACACTGTTGCCGCGCCGGCGTGCATCACGGTCGATTGGCGAACCAGGACGGACGTAGAAGGACACGTCGGCAATTGCGATGATCGCCTTCCAACCACCATCATTGCCGGGATCGTCGTCGGGCGTTGCCCACACCGCGTCGTCATGGTCGCGTGCATCGGCCGGGTCGATTGCGACGATCGGCAGGTGGGTCAGGTCCTCGCGATCATCCCCCAGCGGCTGCTTAGACACACGCTCCGCTTCGGCCAGCGTATCGTCGGTAAACTGGTCGGGGATCTCGAATTTGTGAATAGCGATAAGGGAGAAACTGCGGGGCTGGAACGGATCACCCAGCCGCTCGACCACGCGCGCCGTGATCCGTGGCGGACGGCCCGCCTTTTCCGCCATGACCAGGTCTCCCGGTCCCGCATCGCCCGCGTCCGACACCGGGTACTCGCGCCGGTCCTTCTTTTCCACGCCGGTCAGCCACAGCCGGTCGCCCTCGCCGCGCAGCACGCCCAGCATCTGCTCGGCCGAACGCGGCAGCGTCTTCATGGGATGGGCGATCCAGCCCGAACCCGCTTCTTCCGTTCGCGCCAGCACGCGTTCACCCACGCCCAGGCTGCCCCGCTTGCGTTCGCGCACACGCAATCGCGGGGATGGCGTCTCAGCCTCCCAGCGATCGGGCACCGCCCAGACGTTGGCGCCATCATCGACATCGACGATGCGAAGCACGGTCACCTTCGGCAGCCCGCCCATCTTGTGGAACGCACGCCCGGGAGCGGAGTCGATCAGCCCCTCGTCAGCCATGTCCTTTAGCAACGCCTTGAGCCCGATCTTCTCCTGCGCTGACAGGGCGAAGGCGCGTGCGATCTCCCGCTTTCCGGCGGGCACGTCAGAGCTGGCGATGAAATCGAGGATCTGCTGGCGGGTGGGCAGGCCGGGCGGCGGGCGCTTGGGCATCAGGTTTCCGAGGTGAGGTGAAAAAGTGGAAAGCTGAACGCATGGTTCCACTTCGGGGTGCAACAAAGGTGGCGACGACGAGACGGGAAGGCAAGCGACAGGCCGGTCAGCCGTGTAGTCCGCTATTCAGCACAGACCCGATCAGAGCGCCTGCCCTGCCGCGACACCGCTCGCCCAAGCCCATTGAAAGTTATACCCGCCAAGCCATCCGGTCACGTCCACCGCCTCGCCAATTACGTGCAGGCCGGGAACGCGCTTGGCCTCCAGCGTTCGCTGGTCGAGGTCGGCGGTACTGACCCCTCCTACGGTGACCTCCGCCTTGGCGAAGCCCTCGGTGCCGGTGGGCGTCACGGTCCAGGCGGAGAGCAGTCTTTCCGCTGACTCGAGTGCGCGGTCGGGCGTGTTGGCCAGTTCTGTCGTGATCGCGATACGGTCCGCCAATGCTTCCGCCAAACGGTCAGGCAACTGCCGGCCGAGCGCACGTCGCAGTGTCGCGCGGGGCTGCTCTCGCTTCGCAGCGCGAAGCCATCCGCCCTGCTGGTCCGGGAGCAGGTTCAGCGCCACGCTGTCACCATGACGCCAGTAGCTCGACACCTGCAGGATCGCCGGGCCTGACAGCCCCCGATGGGTGAACAGCGCTGCCTCCCGGAACCGCCCGGCGCCAGCGCTTGCCACCACCTCGGTCGCGACCCCGGAAAGGGTGCGGAACAACGCCTCCTCCGCTCCCAAGGTCAGCGGCACCAGCGCGGGTCGCGGCTCCACGATCTTGAGGCCGAACCGGCGAGCGAGATCATAGGCGAAGCTGGTTGCCCCGAGCTTTGGAATGGACGGCCCGCCGGTTGCGACCACCAGGCGAGGCGCCGTCACCACTCGGCTGCCCAGCGTAACTCGAAAAAGGCCATCGGCCTGATCGACGGCTGAAACCGGCACACCCAACGCCTGCTCCACCCCGCCGCGATCGCACTCCGCTATCAGCATCGCGACGATCTGGCGTGCCGAACCGTCACAAAACAACTGGCCCAAGGTCTTCTCGTGCCACGCGATCCCATGCGCCTCGACCAGCGCCAGAAAGTCAGCCGGCGTGTACCGCCCGAGCGCCGAACGAGCGAAGTGAGGATTGGCCGACACGAACCGGTCGGGCGCGGTCCCGATATTCGTGAAGTTGCACCGCCCGCCGCCGGAGATCAGGATCTTGGCCCCGGGCGCCGGATTATGATCGACCAGCAGTATTCGCCGGCCACGCTGCCCCGCCGCGCCAGCGCACATCAGGCCGGCCGCACCGGCTCCCAGAACAATGGCATCGTGAGTGGCGGTCAATAGGAGCGCCCGATCAGCACCCGCTCCACGGCCGGCGCGCCGGTGAAGATGCAGGCCGCGCCAGCATGGCCGGTCTGCCCCTCGGGCGCGTTCCGGATGGTGAGTTTCAGCGCCTTCAATCGCTCCACCACGGAGTCGAGCTCGGCGCCAGTCGGCTTGGACCAGGCGACATCGGCCCAGCCAGGGTTGCGCGCGTCCTCGCCGAACATCGCCTGGATCGCCGCCCAATCCTCCACCGGCGCGATCCGGGAGCGGAGCGCCAGCGTTGATTGTTCGTACAAAGCGTGCTGGATCGATTCCAGCAGGGAGCCTGCTTGGCCCACGAAGTCGGCGCGCGGCAGGATGGCAGCGTGGAGCTTGCCGTCATCACGATACAGCGAATCACGCCGAACGACCGACACGTTGCCGCCCTCGACGTCCCGACCGCCAACCTCGACGATGATCGGCGCCCCCTTCTTCACCCAGCCCCAACGCTTGGCGGTGGACTTGGCTGGCTTGAGATCGAGTAGAGCCCGGATCGGCTCGCCAAGAGCAGAGCCTGAAGCAAGATCGGCCTGCAACTGCCTGCAATAGCTGACGATCGCCTCATCTTCCGGCTTGTCGCGCAGCATGGGAACGATCACCACCTGCCACGGGGCGATCTTGGGCGGACAACGCAGACCGTCGTCGTCGCCATGGACCATGATCACGCCGCCGATCATGCGCGTCGACACGCCCCAACTGGTCGTGTTGGCCAACTCAAGCTGACCTTCAGCGTTCTGGAAGCGAATGTTCTGTGCCGACGCGAAGTTGGTGCCGAGGAAATGGCTGGTTCCGGCCTGCAGCGCCTTGCCGTCGGCCATCATCGCCTCGATCGACCAGGTTTCAACAGCGCCCGGAAAGCGCTCGTTCTCCGGCTTTTCGCCTGCAACGACGTGAAGCGCCAGGCAGTCCTCCGCGAAGGAACGGTATACTTCCAGCATCTTGCGCGTCTCTTCTCGCGCTTCCTGTGCGGTCGCGTGGGCCGTATGCCCCTCCTGCCACAGGAACTCGCTGGTGCGCAGGAACATGCGTGTGCGCATCTCCCAACGTACGACGTTCGCCCATTGGTTGATGAGAACTGGCAGATCGCGCCAAGACTGGACCCAGCGAGAAAAGGCGGAGCCGATCACCGTTTCCGACGTCGGGCGGACGACCAGCGGCTCTTCCAGCTTCGCCTCGGGATCGGGGACCAGCCCGCCCTTCCTGTCCGAGACGAGGCGATGGTGGGTGACTACCGCCATCTCCTTGGCGAAACCCTCGACGTGCTCCGCCTCCTTCTCGAAATAGGACAGCGGAATGAAGAGCGGGAAATAGCAGTTTTCGTGCCCTGTGGCCTTGATGCGGTCATCGAGCAGGCGCTGGATCCGTTCCCAAATGCCATAGCCCCAGGGACGGATCACCATGCATCCGCGCACGCCGGACTCTTCGGCCAGATCACCTTCCGCGATGACGGCCTGGTACCAGGCGGAAAAGTCCGCCTCTCGAGTGACGGGGAGTGCATGCTTGATCATAGGCGGGCGGATAGCGAAGCCCGGCGGCACTTGCCAGCGCGTACCGGCGAAGGGTTCACATGGCGAGAAGTTCGGGTGGGCTTTGCGGCACGTCCAGCACGCCGTCACGCACGATCCCGCGGTAGTAACGAACAGCTGAGCGGACCGGAATGCCTGAATCATACGGCAGCCAGCCAAGATCACGCTCCACCCCGATCAACGCCGAGTACGGCTGGATAGGCTGGCCGGTGGGCATCAGGTTGAACGTCGCCGCACATTCAGGAAGGCCGAGAAACGGACGCATCTTGCTTTCGCCCCCAAGCACAGCCTGGGTGAAAAGGGCTGCATGGTGCTCCAGGTCGCCCTCATCTGTCGCGTCTAACGCAGCCATCCGCGCGGCGATCCCATAGCGCGGCTGCTGGATCAGCCACGCCGGGCCGCCCTCCCGCCCGCCTCTTGCGGCCAAGTCGCCCCAGCCCAGTTTGATCTCCGCAGCAATTGTGATCTGGTCGACCAACCACCCGATGCCGGCTGCCGAGTAGAGCAACGACAAGAAGCGGCTGGCCGCCGCTGGTGGCATGACGTCATAGCTGATCAGGTCGCGCTTGAACTCGGGCCGCCGGAAGCATGCACGCTCGCCTTTGACCTCCAGGTGAAACCGCATGATCCAGATCCGTACCGCCTATGTTCGACGGGCGTTCTAAGTCAGGAAAGGACGCCGTTGCGGGCTGACAGGTCCATATTGGAGTGAGTTGCGGGTGCTGCGATTGTGGGCAGGAGTAAGGCGGGCTGTCGCCATTCGGGCGACGGAGGCTACCTCATGAACACAAGTCTAAGCGCAACCTACTCGGTCACAACGCCTGACGGCACGCAGATCAAGCTCAGCCTGGAGCGGAAGATTAGCAAGCCGCCTCAATCGTCACCACGCCAGAAAGCGCCGTTGCGCCGCTAATCACTCCGGGTCTGGCGTTCCGCGCAAGGTGTCGTAAGTCGCGGCGGGTGAGCGCCAGCCCTTCTTCTGTCGACAGCATCCTCCCCGCCATCGGCCTGCGGCTGCTTTCCGTCGCGCTGTTCGCGTGCATGAACACCGGGATCAAGTTAGCTGAACAGGGCGGGGCCGCGCTGGGGGAGATCCTGTTTTTTCGCCAGCTTGGGGCATCGGTGCTCGTCAGCGCCGTTGTCCTGACCGGGCCGGGGCTAGGCTCACTACGATCGCAGCGGATGGGCGCTCATGTCAGCCGGGCGACGGTAGGGCTGATCTCGATGGCGTTCACCTTTGCCGCGCTGCTCGCGCTTCCGCTGGCCGAGGCGACTACGATCGGCTTTTCGATGCCCATCTTTGCAACGGTGCTGGGCGCGGTGCTGTTGGGCGAGCCGACCGGGTGGCGACGCTGGGCCGCGGTGCTGGCCGGGTTCATCGGCGTGTTGATCGTGACACAGCCGGGCATGGGCGGACGCTTTCCGCTTTGGGGTGGGCTCTGTGGCCTCACGGCCGCGTTCCTGACGGCGGTGGTCTCGATCCTGCTGCGCCAGCTCGGGCAGACTGAGCGGCCGCTGACAACGGTGTTCTGGTTTTCGACGTTGTCGCTGGTCCCGCTCGGGCTCGTATATGCAGCGACGGCGCGGGCACATCCGGCCCACGTCTGGTTGATCCTGGGCGGGCTTGGTCTGTTCGGGGGTGCGGCACAGCTTGCGATGACCGGCAGCCTGGCGCGGGGTGCGGTCAGTGTCGTCGTGCCGATGGACTATACGGCGCTGATCTGGGCAACTGGCTTCGGTTGGCTGGTGTTCGGTACGTTGCCAGGCAACACTACCTGGATCGGTGCGCCAGTGATCGTCGCTTCCGGCCTGTACATCGTCTGGCGCGAGCATGTCCGCCGGCGAGAGGAGACCCGTCAGGCTGCAGCCCAGGGTATCGCCTGACGAGCCTAGGTGGCAACCGAGCTGATCCTGGATTGCGCGCGCGCCTGATCCAGCAGGCGCCGGGCCCGCAGGAACATTTCAATCCGCTGTGCCGTAAACAGGCCCAGTGCCAGCGCAACGAGCATGTCGGTCACGGCAAAGGCGTTCAGGTGCAGGAAGTTGTCACCTTCAAGGGCATAGCGCGCGCCCGACCGCACCGCGATGATCGCCAGGATGAACAGCATGGCAGCAGGAGAGCCGGTCTGGTTGAGTGCATGTGTTTCGGGATCAACGGTGATCCGCATCAGCTTGCCACGCTGCCAGCCCAGTGCCGCCCCAATCAGCAAGGCAGCCGCGCAGAACAGCCAAGCGAGACCCACCGGCGGTCGGGTCGCCAGCAGGGCAACTGCAACGACCGCGTAGAAGGTTGGAAAGATCCACAGGCGCTCCAGCCGAAGTGGCGTGACCCGGCTCATCCGGCGCCAGCGTAACGCGACCACGATGGCGAGGACGCCCGCGGTCATCGCGTACTGGATCCAACTGGCTGGCTGTGCGGCGTGCGGCTGCATTGATGCTCCCCCCGTTTCGTAGGCCTGCAGGTTAGCAGCGCAGCGGGCGACCGCCAGTCTGGCCGCACCCCTTCTCAGCAGGCGTTCAGGGGGGACACGTCACACGTACCTGCGAAGGAGTCGACCTATGCTGATGCTGTTTGCTGCCGCTGCCGCCGTTCCCGCCTGCACGGGCCGGGATCTCTCCTTGTCCACGGACGCGCGAAATGGAGACTTCAACGGCATGTCGCATTGTGGCACTTACCTGGTGCTACGCAACAGGAGCAGGCGCGCGTGTCAGTTGCCTGGACTACCCACCGTCACGTTGCGCGATGCTGCTGGTCGGGTCCTGCCGCTTTCTCGCCGCGCACCGGCAGGAATGCATCCTGGACCAGTGACAAGGCCGGTGGTCGTTCCGGTGGGTGGCCAAGTCGCGACCGGGCTGCGCTGGGTTTCGGGGCCGGTTTATGACCACAGCCGCAAGCTCAACGTGCGAACCGCGAAAATCGCGATTGCGGGTCGAACACTTACAACACAGCTTCGCGCGACGATCTATGCGCAGGCGGGGCAGCCAGCCTCGTTCGACCAGCCGCCCCTCGAAACTTTCCGCTGACGCCTACTCGGCCGCTTGGGCGGTCGGGGTGCGCTCCTTCCAAACCAGCACGGGCTTGCGTGCCGCCGCCGTCTCGTCGAGGCGCGCACGCGGCGCGAAGTGTGGTGCGGTTTTCAAGCTCGCGTCCGCCGCCTTGGCCCGCTCCGCCACCGAGCGCAGGGCCGCGATGAATTGGTCCAGCGCCGCCTTGGACTCCGTCTCGGTCGGCTCGACCAGCATTGCGCCATGGACGACGAGCGGGAAGTACACCGTCATCGGGTGGAAGCCCTCGTCGATCAGCCCCTTGGCGATGTCGAGCGTAGAGAATCCGTCCGGCAGGCCGTCGTCGGAAAACAGCGCTTCGTGCATGCACGGGCCGGAGTGGGCGAACGGCGCATCAAGCGTGCCCTCAAGCGAGCGCAGCACGTAGTTCGCGTTGAGCACCGCATCCTCCGCGACCTGGCGCAGACCGTCGGCACCGTGGCTAAGGATATAGGTCAGCGCACGCGTGAACATGCCCATCTGGCCATGAAACGCCGTCATCCGGCCGAAGCTGTCCGGGTGATCCTCACCCGCGGTCTCTTCCTCGATCAGGCCGATATGGCCGTCCTGATAGCGCGCCGTAAAGGGCAACGGCCCGAACGGGCTGAGCGCCTCGGACAACACGGTTGGCCCCGAACCTGGACCGCCGCCACCGTGAGGCGTCGAGAAGGTCTTGTGCAGGTTAATGTGCATCGCGTCGATGCCCAGGTCACCCGGACGCACGCGGCCGACGATCGCGTTGAAGTTAGCGCCGTCGCAGTAAACGTAACCGCCCACCGCGTGCACCGCGTCCGAAATACGCTTCATGTCGCGCTCGAACAGGCCGCAGGTGTTCGGGTTGGTGATCATCACGCCTGCGACATCCGGCCCAAGCCGAGCCTCTAGCGCATCCGTGTCGACGCGCCCTTCTGTCGTCGCCGGGATGTTTTCCACCGTGAAGCCCGCAAAAGCCGCGGTAGCGGGATTTGTCCCGTGCGCCGACTCGGGTACCAGGATCACCTTGCGCTGGCCCTCTCCACGCTTCTCCAACGCGGCCTTGATGCACAGAATGCCGCACAGCTCACCATGCGCGCCCGCCTTGGGGCTCATCGCGACGCCATGCATGCCGGTGAGCTCCATCAGCCAGAAGGCAAGTTCGTTGATCACGCCCAGGGCACCCTGAACCGTATCGACGGGCTGGAGCGGGTGAACGTCGGCAAAGCCCGGCAGCCGCGCCATGCGCTCGTTCAGGCGCGGATTGTGCTTCATGGTGCACGAACCGAGCGGGAAAAGGCCGAGATCGATCGCGTAGTTCTGACGGCTCAGGCGGGTGTAGTGGCGTACCGTCTCTGGCTCGGACAGGCCGGGAAGCCCGATCGGCGCGGAACGGGCAAGTCCGCCCAAGCGCGACGCGGCACCCGTCGTCTGGGCCGACAGATCCACGCCCGTCGTTGTCTCGTCACCGATCTCGAAAATCAATGGCTCTTCCAGCATCAAAGCCTTGTTGCCGGTCGATGTTGCGGGTGCCTGGCTTTGGGCGCCGGTCATCTCGGGGCGCCAGCCGCTTTGGTTGATCGTCATGCCAGCACCTCCTCAAGCGCAGTGGCGAACGCCTCGACATCCTCGGGCGTGGTAGTTTCAGTAACCGCAACGACGAGACCTTGCGACAGCGTCTCCTCGCCCGGGTAGAGGCGGCCGAGCGATACACCGGCCAGAATGCCGCGGTCGGCCAGGGTGCGCGCGATCGGCCGCGCTTCGCGTCCGAGGTCGATGGTGAACTCGTTGAAGAAGCTATCGTTGATTACTGTGACACCCGGCACCTTCGCCAGCCGATCGGCAGCGGCGCAGGCAGACTGATGGTTGATCTCCGCCAGCCCGCGTAGCCCGGCCTCTCCCAGCAGCGTCATGTGGATGGAGAAAGCCAGCGCGCAAAGCCCTGAGTTCGTGCAGATATTGGACGTCGCCTTCTCGCGGCGAATATGCTGCTCGCGTGTCGACAGGGTCAGCACAAACCCGCGCTTGCCGTTCGCGTCCACCGTCTCCCCGCACAAACGGCCGGGCATCTGGCGGACATATTTCTCCTTGCACCCGAAAAGCCCGACATAGGGGCCGCCAAACTGCAGGCCGACGCCGATCGACTGGCCCTCTCCCACGACGATATCGGCGTCCATCTCTCCCGGGCTGCGAAGCGCGCCTAGCGCGACCGGCTCGGTCACCACCGCGATCAGCAGCGCCTTGTTGGCGTGGCAGGCGTCCGCCAGCGGGGTCAGGTCCGCGACCCGGCCAAGGATGTCGGGATATTGCACCACAACACAGCTCGTGTCGGCATCGATGCGACCGATCAGCGTCTCGATGTCGGTGTCGGCGGTGAACGTCGGGGTGGAGGTCTCCAGCTGATCGCCGGTGTACTTCGCCATGGTCTTGGCGACCGAAACGTAATGAGGGTGAAGCCCCGACGACAGGATTGCCTTGCCCCGCCGCGTGATTCGCCGCGCCATGCCGATCGCTTCCCAGCACGCGGTCGAGCCGTCATACATCGATGCATTGGCAACATCGGTTCCGAGCAGGCGCGCGACCTGCGTCTGGAACTCGAACAGCATCTGCAGCGTGCCCTGCGCGATCTCAGGCTGGTACGGCGTATAAGCGGTCAGGAACTCACCGCGCTGGATCAGGTGATCCACGCTGGCGGGCACATGATGCCGGTATGCACCGCAGCCAAGGAAGAACGGAACCTCACCCGCAACCGTGTTCTGGCGGGCGAGCTTGGTCATGTGCCGTTCGACCGCCAGCTCGGATGCGTGATTGGGCAGGCCAGCAATCGGGCCCGACAGTCGCGCCTCCTCGGGCACGTCCACGAACAGGTCGTCGATGGAGGATGCGCCGATCACGGACAGCATTGCGTCCCGGTCGGGCTGGGTCAGGGGAAGGTAGCGCAACATGGATCTCCGGCCGACGGCCCTATCGAAACCGTCACCCCGGCCCGATGCCGAGGTGACGCAAAACATCACAGCTTGGCGACGAACGCCTCATAGCTGGCCTCATCCATCAGCTCGTCGACCTCGGACGGGTCGGACAAGGTGATGCGGAAAAACCAGCCTTCGCTTTCGGGGTCGCTGTTGACGAGGTCGGGTTGGTCGGCGAGCGCGGGGTTTCCCTCGATCACCGTGCCGGACACGGGGCTGTACACGTCGGATGCCGCCTTGACGCTCTCAATCACCGCGGCCTCGTCGCCCTTGCTCAGCTCACGCCCGTCGGCGGGCACGTCGACGAACACGATGTCGCCAAGCTGACCTTGGGCGTAATCGGAAATACCGACCGTCCCGACATTGCCGTCGAGTTCGATCCATTCGTGGTCTTCGGTAAAGTAGCGGGCCATGTCACTTGCTCCCGTTTCGGACGTAGCGGTGGGGGACGAATGGCATCGCGGTAACGACGCCGGTGTGGATCTTGCCGCGCTGGGCAAGGCGGATGCGGGTGCCGGGCTGAGCCAGAGCAGCAGGCACATAGGCCATCGCGATCGGCTGGCCGACGCTGGGCGCGAAGCCCCCAGACGTCACGCGCCCGACGTCGCCATCGTCATCGTCGATCACCGCCGCGCCTTCGCGCACCGGCTGGCGACCGTCGACGAGCAGGCCAACGCGCTTGACGGCCGGACCATCGGCGCGTTCCGCCAGAATGCGCTCAGCGCCCGGAAAGTCCGCGGCCTCGCGCCGGCGCTTCGAAATGGCGAAACCCAGGTCGGCCATGACCGGAGTCGTTTCGGGATCGAGGTCATGGCCATAGAGCGGCAGGCCCGCCTCCAGCCGCAGCGAATCGCGCGCGCCAAGACCGATCGGCTTGACCTCTGGCTGGTCGGTCAGCGCATCGGCAAACGCCGCCGCCGCTTCCGCCGGAAACGAGATCTCGAACCCGTCCTCGCCCGTGTAGCCGGAGCGGCTTATCCACAGGTTGTGGCCGCCCCAATTGAACGCGCCCGCCGTCATGAAGGTCAGCGCCTCGACCCCGGGCACGATGCGGGAAAGCGCGACCACGGCCTCCGGTCCTTGCAGCGCCAGCAGCGCCTGCTCGTCCTGCAGGTTGATCGTCACCTCGTCGGGCAAATGCTCAAGCAGGTGGCCGATGTCGTCATACTTGGTCGCGCCGTTGACGACCATGTAGATCTCGTCGCCAGCGCCCGACGACCCGTCGCCCGAACGCCTTGTCACCATCAGGTCATCAAGGATTCCGCCGCCCTCGTTCAGCAGCAGCGAATAGCGCATTCTGCCCTGGCCCAGGCCCGTGACGTCACCGGGCAGCACAGCTTCCAGCGCGCGCGCAACCGCCACCACGTCGATGCCGTCGCCAGTAAAGACGAGCTGGCCCATATGGCTCACGTCGAACAGCCCGGCATGTTCGCGGCACCAAAGATGCTCGGCCATGATGCCTTCGAACTGGACGGGCATGTGATAGCCCGCGAACGGCACCATGCGGCCGCCGCGTTCACGGTGCCACCTATCAAGCGGCAAGTGCTGGATTTCCGGAACGTCGGGATCGGGCGCGTCGGGATCAAGCGCGAGCCCTTCGGGCAGATGCTTCAGGTCGGTCACTGGCCGTCTCCAAAAGGGCGGACGCGCGCGGCCAACGCCGCAACTCGTTCCGGTTTCCCCCTCTGTCACGGAACCTGAGAGCTTTCCCCGGATCAGGCGATCCAGGTTACCCCTTCGGTGGCGCCCGCTAAAAGCGGCCGCGCTTTCCAGAGTGTCGACAGACCCGCGCGGTCCTTTTGCCTGAGAGATTCCGGGGCGGTTGCTCCTTCGGCGGCCCCGTTTCCAGGGCCCTCTCCCGCGCGTTCCCATGCCGGATGAACCAGCATCAACAAGCATTCAACTGACTGCCGGGCGGCCCGCTGTCAATCGCCCAAAGGCCTTTGCGGTCAGCGGGTCGCGTTATAGCGAAGCTGGGCGTCGGTCAGCTGGAACCCGACCAGCGCTTCAAACGTCGCCCGCTGCACGGCCTGACGGACCTCCGGCGCGGTCAGCGGATCGATCGCAGCATCCTCGTCGCCCGCCTTGCGCCGCCGGGTCAGGCGCTCACGCACTTCGGCGGGCAGCGTCGCCGCGGCGCGGGTCACTTGCGAGGATGCCTGACCCGACGCCTGTGTACGCGCCTGGCCGGCGTTGAAGTGCAACTGCACCTGCCCGACCCGCTTCGCCACCACGGCGCTGCCGCCGCGCACCACCGCCATGAAGTAGGGCAATGAAACGTCGCGCGCGTCATCGGTGCGGGTGCGGCGGGCCAGAACGTCAAAGGTCACCGTTGTCGCCACCTGCTCCCCTGCATCGTTGCAGGTGGAGCGGACGTTGGTCATTGTCGCGGTGACGTCCATCGCGGTCGCGCTGGTATCGCTCACCGGGTTGAACAGGGTGATGTCGCCGGTGGCGGCGGGAATCGCCACGGCGGGACAGGCCGAACGCACGGCGGTGATGCCACCAGTCGCGTCGATTTCCCCCGACCGATTGGCGCATCCGCCGAGCACGAGGAGCATGGCAGCGGCGGCAGGAAACGGGGCTTTCACGGGGAACGCAAACCTTTTGTCGGGGGTCGTACCGGGTCGCGCGGCACCATACGGCTTTCCCGCCGCCAAGCAATCGCGTAAGCGCTTGTGTCATGACCGACCCGGCCACCACCGACGCCGCCCTGCCCCCACTGGAGCTGATCATCGCCGCCCCCAGGGGCTTTTGCGCCGGAGTGGACCGCGCGATCCGGATCGTTGAGCTCGCGATCGAGAAGCACGGCGCACCCGTTTATGTCCGGCATGAGATCGTCCACAACAAATTCGTGGTCGACTCACTACGCTCGCAGGGGGCGGTGTTCGTGGAGGAACTGGACGAGGTGCCCGATGACGCGCCCGTCGTCTTCTCCGCCCATGGCGTGCCCAAGTCGGTGCCGGCCGCTGCGCAGGACCGCGGCCTCGCATATCTGGATGCGACCTGCCCGCTAGTGTCGAAGGTGCATCGCCAGGCCGAACGGCTGGTCGCGTCTGGACGGCATATCCTGTTCATCGGCCACCAAGGGCATCCGGAGGTGATCGGCACGCTGGGCCAGGTTCCCGCTGGAACGATGACCCTGATCGAGACGGTAGCGGACGTCGAAGCGTTGCAGCCCGCCAACCCGGAGAACCTAGCCTTCCTGACCCAGACCACGTTGTCGGTGGATGACACGGCAGCAATGGTCGACGCACTTCACCAGCGCTTTCCGAGCATCGAGGCGCCGAAGGGTGAGGACATCTGCTACGCGACGTCCAACCGACAGGCCGCGGTCAAGGCGATCGCGACGGCGTGCGACGCCATGTTGGTGATTGGCGCGCCCAACTCGTCCAATTCGCTCCGCCTGGTGGAAGTCGCCGCGCGGGAGGGCACGCCTGCCCGGCTGATCCAGCGCGCGGTCGAGCTCGACTGGTCGTTCCTCCATGGTGTGCGAACCCTGGGCATCACGGCGGGCGCTTCCGCGCCCGAGTTGCTGGTGCGCGAACTCGTTGACCGCCTTGCCACGCGATACACGATCACGGAGCGTGAGGTGGAAACCACGCGCGAAACCGTCGCCTTCAAGCTACCGCGGGGTCTGGAGGTCGCCGCCTAGTGGCGGTGTACACGCCGGTTTCGGCCGAAGCGCTGACCGGGTTCCTAGGCCGTTACGACGCCGGCGAGCTCGTGTCGGCGAAGGGCATCGCGGAAGGTGTCGAGAACTCCAATTACCTGGTCGATACAACCCGCGACCGGTACATTCTGACATTGTACGAGAAACGGGTTTCCGCCGACGACCTTCCCTTCTTCCTGTCCCTGCTGGACCATCTCGCTGCGAAAGGTCTGCCCGTGCCGCCGGCGATCGGCGACCGCGGTGGCCGGGCAATACAGCAGCTTGAAAGCCGTCCGGCCTGCCTGATCCGCTTCCTGCCGGGCGTGTCGCTCTCCCATCCGACCCCGGCGCAAGCGCACGCAGCGGCCGCCATGATGGGACGCATGCACCGCGCGGTCGCGGATTTCGCTTTGGCCCGACCCAATTCGATGGGCGCAGACACTTGGCGTCCGCTGTTCGAGCGCTGCGGGAGCGACCTGGACAGCATTGCACCGTCGCTTCGCGACGAACTGGCAAGCGGTCTGGATCGGGTGCTTCACGCCTGGCCCACTGACGGGGATCGCTGCGTCATCCACGCCGACCTTTTCCCCGACAATGTCCTGATGCGGGACGATCAGGTGACCGGGCTGATCGACTTCTACTTCGCGTGCACGGACCTGCGCCTTTACGATCTCGCCGTCATGCATTCGGCCTGGAGCTTTGATGTACGGGGCGAGCGATATGATCTGGCCGTGGGGCGTGCGCTGCTGGACGGTTACGCGGACAGCTATGGGCTGGGTGCCGAAGAGCGTCAGCAGCTACCCGTCCTTGCCATGGGTGCCTGCCTGCGCTTCGCACTCAGCCGCGCCTGGGACTGGCTGAACACGCCTGCCGACGCACTGGTGACGCGCAAGGATCCGCTCGCCTATACGCGCCGGCTTGGATTCTACCAGGAACACGGGATCACCGCCTTTTCATGACTGATATGTCCCACGTCGAAATTGCCACCGATGGCGCGTGCAAGGGGAATCCTGGCCCCGGCGGCTGGGGGGCGCTGCTGCGTTTTGGCACGAACGAGAAGGAATTGTCGGGCGGCGACGCGCACACCACCAACAACCGGATGGAGCTGACTGCGGTCATCGAGGCACTGCGCATCCTGACGCGCCCGTGCCGTATCACCCTGTCCACCGACAGCAAATATGTGATGGACGGGCTGACCCGCTGGATCCACGGCTGGCAGAAGAATGGGTGGAAGACGGCCGACAAGAAGCCGGTCAAGAATGCGGAGCTTTGGCAGGCGCTGTTTGCCGAAACCCAAAAGCACCAGATCGAGTGGAAGTGGGTGAAGGGCCATGCCGGCAACGCCGACAATGAGCGCGTAGATCGACTGGCAAGCGACGCCGCGGTGGCAGCGGGGCGGAGCGGGGCGGAGCGGGGCGGCTAGCAGCTAGACCCGACGGAAACGCCCCGGCGAGAATATCAGCGGATCGACGCCCGGCGGTAGCTCGCCTTGCTGAAGAAGAAGTGCTGTCGACAGGGTAGCGGCGGCGGGCGCGGTCTGGATACCAAAGCCGCCCTGCCCGGCGCACCAGAACAGCCCGGGCACGACCGGATCGAAGCCGAACACCGGCAGGCGATCGGGAGCAAAGCTGCGAAGCCCGGCCCAGCGGCGCTCCACCGCCTCCACACGCCAGTCCACTGCGCTTTCCAGGCGATCGATTGCGATCGCCACATCGAGTTCGTCGGGGGCGGCGTCGCACGGATCGGTCGGGATCTCGTCATGCGGGCTCAGCCACACGCGCCCGCCAGCTTCCGGCTTGAAGTAAAAGGTGCCGTTCAACGCGGCGACATGCGGCAGCCCGGCACATGCCGGCGGATCGACTCGCAACTGCGCCATGGTGCGGCGGAACGGCGCGATCCCGAGCGGTTCTGCGCCAAATACCCGCGCCACCTGGTCGGCCCAGGCGCCGGCAGCGTTGACCACCGTTTCCGCGGTATACCGCCCAGCCGCGGTAACGAGATGCCAACGTCCATCGGATCGATCGGCACCGCGTAGCCCGGCACTGGTGACCAACGTCGCACCGGCCGCGCGAGCGCGCGCAAGGCAGGACGCATGAAGCCCGCCGACGTCGATGTAAGCGCAACTCGGTTCCCACACACCAACCGTCCAGCCGTCGCGAATTCCTGGGATTTGGTCTGCCGGATCGACCGCTTCCAGCATTACCGACGTGCCCGCGAAAGCCGCAAGCAAGGCATGAGCGGCAGCCCGATCGGCCTCACGCCCGACATGGATGGAGCCTAGCGGCTGGAGGAACCCGCCTGCACGCAGGGTGGGCCCCGATGCACTGGTCAGCGGCTGGATACCCGGCCCGCCATAGGTTTCGGACCAGAACGCCGCCGATCGACCGGTCGCGTGGTATCCGGGCGCGTCCTCACCCTCCACCAACAACACCCGAGCGTGCGGCGCAAGTTCGGCGGCAAGGCTGGCACCAGCTATGCCTGCCCCAATGATAGCAACATCGAAACTCATGTGCGTGGCACTCGCCGGTCCAGAAACGATCGGATAGCCGCAAAGGCGCGACCTCGCGCTGGGTCGCCCTCCCGCAGCACCTCGTGCGCCGCCTCGTTCGGGGCGAATCGGACCAACTCGCAATCGGGCAAGCGTTCAGCCACCCGCCGTGCTGCCCGCGGGTCGACCAGCTTGTCCCCGTCCGCGACCAGCATCAGCACCGGCGCTGTCACCCGTTCCAGCCCCGGATGACGCGCCAGCACCGCGCCTGCGCGGAACGCTTCGACCACCCAGCCCCAACTTGGCGGCCCCAACTCCAGTTCAGGGTTTGGGACCTGCCACCAGCGCTCGTCCTGCCCACGGCTGTTGTCGAGGGTCAGCCGACGCCGTCGGCGTGCCACCGAGTCGGGATCGGTGCTCCACCGCCAGGCGCTGCGCGTCGGCTCGCCCCGTCGAAGCATCAGCCGTGCGAGGACGCCCCCGGCCCACGCCCCAATCGGAGAGCGCACCTGCACCATCGGCGCCGACAGGATCACCGCATCGGGATCGATGACCTTATCGGCCAGCGCCCGGAGCGCGAAGTGACCACCCATTGAATGGCCCAGCAGGACACGCGGCCCCGCCCCCTCCGCCGTCCACGCTCGCCAGAAACCGGCTAAATCGTCCACCATGGCATCGAACCGGTCAGCATGGCCGACCCGGGGATCGCGGCCGAGCCGGCCGGACCCGCCCTGCCCGCGCCAGTCGAATGACGTTACCGACCAACCTTCCGCCTGCAATTCGGCTATTTCGTCCAGGTACTTCTCGAATACATCCGACCGTCCCGGCTGAAACAACAGCCGTCCTCGCTCAGCCCCGTCGGCCCGCCAGTCGAACCTGCGGTGCCTCCAGCCATCGGGCGCGAGCCAGCCCGCCACCCGCGCCTGAGGTGGCAGGGCGCGCAGCGGAGCCGGGCTGATGGAAGTCTCCTGCTTCATCTGTCTGCGTGGTTACGGTTTGGCAAGCCCCCTCGTCTACGGTGTTCAACAATGGGGTGGAACAATCCGGCCGTCGCGCTGCTCGCGACCCTTGCCGCGCTGCTATTGGCGGCTGCGATCGAGGACGTGCGCGGGCGCACCATCTCCAACGCGAAGAACCTGACGATCGCGCTGCTAGCGCCTGCCTGGTGGTGGGTGTCAGGGCTGGCGCTTTGGCCGGACCTGGTCCTCCAGCTAGTTACGGGCACGATCATCTTTGGATTGTTCGTCGGCGTGTTCGCGGCCGGATGGATGGGCGGCGGCGACGTAAAGCTGATCGGCGCGCTCGCCTTGTGGCTTCCGCTCGACTCACTGTCGTGGATGCTGATCGCCATGTCGGTCATCGGCGGCGTGCTGACGATCCTGATGCTCGCGCATCGATATGTCGCGCGTCGGATGGCTCCGATCGAGGTTCCATACGGGGTCGCCATCACCTGCGCCGCGCTTCTCGCGATGCGTGAACCGATTCTTCACCACTTGTCGTGATGCTTAACGCTCACGCAACCGGGCCGCACAGGGCGCGCCCCAGGGGCAACTAAGGCATGGACACTCGCAAGGTCTTTCTCCTGGTCGGGGCGCTTGTCGTCGCGGGCATCACCGCGTTCATGGCGCGCACGCTGATCGCCGGCAGCGCGGCACCGCAGGCGGCGGCTGCCGGCGTCGTCGCCGCTCCGCCGATCGACGGGCCTGAAGTGCTGGTCGCCACCCGCGCCCTGCCCGTTGGCACGATCCTGGACGCCACGGCGCTGAAATATCAGCCCTGGCCCAAGGAGCTGGTCGACGGAGCGTACTTCCTGAAGGAAAAGACCGACCTCAAGTCGCTGCAGGGCACGGTGGTTCGGTTCGCGGTGACGGCGGGCCAGCCGCTGACCCAGGGTGCCCTGGTAAAGCCCGGCGATCGTGGCTTCCTGGCTGCCGCACTCGGCCCGGGCATGCGCGCCGTGACCATCCCGGTCCAGCAGCAGAACGCCGTGGCAGGGTTCATCTTTCCTGGCGATCGGATCGACCTGGTCCTGACCCAGTCGGTGTCGGGCGGCGGTGACGGTTCACCGCTCAAGGTTTCTGAAACCTTCATGCGCAACGTCCGGGTACTCGCCACCGACCAGCGCACCGACAACACGCTAGGCGAGGACGGCAAGAGCAAGGTGCAGGTTTACGGCACCGTGACCATCGAGGCGACTCCCAAGCTCGCCGAGCAGGTGGCCGTCGCCCAGCAGCTCGGCACCATTTCGCTATCGCTGCGGTCGATCGCTGACAACTCGTCCGAGCTGGAACAGGCAATCGCCTCCGGGTCGATCAAGGTGCCCGAAGGCGCAGATCCCAAGGCCGAGAAGGCCATGATGACACAGCTTGCAAGCCAGCCGCAGACCGGCAACTCGACCTTTGTCACGGGCGCCGACGTGTCGCGCTTCGCTCGCCGGTCTGTGCCGGGCAAGGGCGGCGACAACGGCTCGGTCGGCCAGATGACGCCCGTAGCGGCTCCAAACACCGGCGGCACCGCGCCCGCCATCGGCCCGGTCGTCCGGATCGCGCGCGGTAATTCGATCACCGTGGTTCCCGTGGGGGGTAAGAACTGATGCGTGTTAGCACCATGACGACCGGGCTGTCGCTCGCGCTGGCTCTTGCCGCGCCGGCGCTGGTCGCCGCCGCACCTGGCGGGCCGACGGCGCCCGCCGCCGCAGCCGCCAGCACGGCAAGCGTAACCGGCACGCCGCTGGTCCAGATCAACACCGGCCGCGGCCGACTTGTGACGCTGGCCCGCCCGATGAGCGACCTGTTCGTCGCCGACGACAACGTTGCCGACGTTCAGGTTCGCTCGCCAACCCAGCTCTATATCTTCGGCAAGAAGTCTGGCGAGACGACGGTAAGCGCGACGACCAAGGGTGGCCAAGTCGTCTATGCCGCTACGGTCCGGGTCGGCCAGAACCTCGACTCGATCGGGTCGATGCTGGGGCTCGCCATGCCGGAAGCGCGGATCATCGCCACGCCGATGAACGGGCTTGTGCTGCTGACCGGCACCGTTGCCGCTCCACAGGACGCCGCAGAGGCCGAGCGACTGGTCCAGGCCTATGTCGGAGATGGAACGAAAGTCCTCTCTCGCCTGCGCACCGCGACGCCCTTGCAGGTCAACCTGCAAGTCCGCTTCGCCGAGGTTCGCCGCAGCTTCGCCAAGAACATCGGCGTGAACATGACGTCGATCGACAGCACTAGCGGGTTCAAGTTCGGGATTGGCGGTAGCCGCTCTCCAGCCAGCTATTTCGCCACGGATCGCGGTCTTCCTTTAGGGGTCGGCACAGCGGTTCAGGGCTACGGGATTGATCCGACGTCAATCAAGTATCTTCCTGGCGGCATTATCGATGAGAGCGCCCTCAAGATCATCCAGAAACCCGGCACCAATGTGACTCCAGGAGCTGAGCGCACGACTTTGGGCGCATTGACCAAGGTATTCGGCCTGGACCTGTTGTCGGCGATCGATCTGGGCGAAACCACCGGTCAGGTATCCATTCTGGCCAACCCGAACCTGACCGCACTGTCGGGTGAGACTGGCACGTTCCTGGCCGGCGGCGAGGTTCCGATTCCGCTCAGCCAGGGACTGGGCTCGATCTCCGTCGAGTACAAACAGTACGGGGTCAGTCTTTCTTATACGCCAACCGTGCTTTCCGATGGCCGCATCTCCCTGCGCGTCCGGCCAGAGGTGTCCCAGCTCGACTACGCCAACGCGATCACGATGGGCGGTACGCGCGTGCCAGGCCTCACCACCCGTCGTGCGGAAACGACGCTGGAGCTCGGCTCCGGCCAGTCGATGATGATCGGCGGCCTGCTTCAGAACCAGCAGGCGAACAATTTCGACAAGACACCCGGCATTGGCGACGTGCCAGTTCTGGGCGCACTGTTCCGGTCCAACGCCTGGCAGCGCAACGAGAGCGAACTGGTGATCGTCATCACCCCGTACCTGGTGAAGCCGGTCGACAACCAGTCGGACATCGCCCTGCCAACGGATGGAATGAAAGCGCCAACGGACTTCGAACGCGTGTTCGGGGGTCAGCTGGGCGGCGGCACCACCGGCGAGCGGCGACCTGTTCCGACCCTGGCAACACCCGGCGTGCCGGTCGCAGCCGGCGCCGCCGCCCCGGCCCGGCCCGTTCCCGCCGCCGACAAGCGTCGCGACGAAAAGGCGCCCAACACCTCACGCAAGGGAGCGCCGATTGTCGCCCCCGGCTTCTCCAACTGATCGGGGCCAGATCACGATGAAGATGAAAACGTCCCTTCCCCTGCTGGTCCTGCCGGCGGTCCTGCTCGCAGGTTGTGCGGGCGGCACGCAAAATCGGGGCCTGGAAAGCGTTCACCAGCCGGTGATTTCGCGCTCCGACTACCTGCTCGACCTGTCCACAGTCGGCGGCCAGCTCGCGGCCGGTGAGTCGCGGCGGCTGGCTGGCTGGTTCGGCTCCATGCGGCTTGGCTATGGCGACCATGTCGCGGTTGACGATCCCGCAGGCGACGCGCTGACCGCGCGCGAACAGGTGTCAACGGTCGTTGCCAGCTATGGCCTGCTGCTGTCCGACGAGGCGCCAATTACGGCCGCCACGGTCAGCCCCGGCACGGTTCGGGTGGTGGTCAGCCGCATGCGCGCCGGCGTACCGGGATGCCCGGACTGGTCGCGCAACTCCAGTCGCGACTTCGACCAGCATACCTCCTCCAACTTCGGCTGTGCGAGCAACAGCAATCTGGCCGCCATGGTCGCCAGCCCCAACGATCTCGTCCGTGGCCAGTCCTCGGGCAATTACGACGCCGCGACCGGCTACCGCGCGATTGATGCATATCGAAAGGCCACGCCTACCGGCGGTGGTGGCAACACGGTGAAGACCGAGAACGCGGGAGGTAAGTGATGAACGCACCCTGGAAACCTGCCGGCGTTGCCCATCGCGAACCTTTTGTGGCGTTCGTGTGCGACGACACCACCGTTGAGGCGCTGCGCCCGATCGCGACGGAGCTTGGCTGGTCGGCAGAGAAGATCAACAAGGGTGGCTTGCGCAATGCGGTCCAGACCCTGTCGGTCTCTGCCAGCCCGCAGATCCTGTTCGTTGACCTGGCCGAAAGCGGCGATCCTCTGAACGACATCAACGGCCTGGCCGAAGTCTGCGAGCCCGGCACGGTGGTGATCGCCGCCGGCCAAGTCAACGACGTGCGCCTGTACCGCGACCTTCTGGCGAGCGGCATACAGGATTACCTTCTGAAACCACTTCATCCCGACGTGTTGCGCGAATCCTTCAGCCACGCGCAGGCCATGCTGAATGCGCCCAAGCACACGGAGCAGGCGGTGGAGCGACCCCATGTCGCAGTGGCCGTGATCGGTACCCGCGGCGGGGTCGGCGCTTCGACCGTGGCGAGTTCCCTCGCCTGGCTCATGAGCGAAAAGGAAGGGCGCTCCACGGCGCTCCTGGACCTCGACGTGCACTTCGGCACGGGCGCGCTGGCGCTCGATCTGGAGCCGGGTCGCGGCCTGACCGACGCGATCGAGAACCCGAGCCGCATCGACGGACTTTTTATCGAGCGCGCGATGGTGAAGGCTTCGGAGAAGCTGGCGGTGCTGAGCGCCGAGGCGCCAATCAACGCGCCATTGGTCACGGACGGATCTGCCTTTTACCAGTTGCAGGAGGAGATGCGGGCGGCCTTTGAGGCGACCGTGGTTGACCTGCCGCGGTCCATGCTGGTTCAGCATCCGCACCTGATCGGCGACATCCAGGTTGCGATCGTCGTTACCGAGCTGACCCTTGCGGCAGCGCGCGATACGATCCGCATCCTGTCTTGGCTCAAATCGAACGCGCCGGGCACTCACGTCTTCACGCTGGCAAACAAGCTGCATCCGGGCGGCCAGCTGGAGATCACGCGCAAGGACTTTGAGGGCTCCATCGAGCGCAAGCTCGATTACACTGTCCCCTTTGATCAGAAGCTCGCAGCGCAGGCGGCCAAGCTTGGCAAGCCTTTATCCGAGGCCGGCAAGAACTCCAAGACCGCAGCGCCGCTGGTGGAGCTCGCGCAGAAGCTGGTCGGCGTCGCAGATACCGCAAGCGAAGACCTGGCCTCGAACAAGAAGGGCGCCGGCAAGAAGGGTCAGTCGCTAATGGGCAAGCTCGACTTCAAGTCGATGATGCCCGGTCGCGGTAACAAGAAGTGACGGCCCGCCGCCCTGGCCATCAGGGCGGCGCAGCATCGTGAGGGAACGGGCCAGGACATGAACATTGTGCCGCTGATGATTGTCGCGCTGGGCGGGGTAACGGTGCTCGGCATGATCGTCTTCGCCTTTGCCGGCCCCAACGCGCAGCGGGCCGGCAATCGCCGGCTTGGCGCCGTTCGCGAACGCCACAGCGTTACGCCTGTGTCGCTGGCCGACATGCAGCTTCGCCGGATCACCAACTCGCGCGATACCAAGGTCGACCTCGCGTTCGGCAGATTGCTGCCCAACAAGGCCTTGCTCGCGAAGCGGCTGGCCATGACCGGTAAGTCATGGACCGTGGGGCAATATGGCATGGCGACTGCGGGCATCGCGTTGGTCGTCGCGCTGCTGCTGACCATCAAGGGCATGCCGCTCGCCCTCGCCCTGCTCGCTGGCGCAGCGGTGGGCGGCGGCATTCCGCACCTGGC
Source organism: Sphingomonas aerophila (assembly GCF_014199305.1). Taxonomy (GTDB): domain Bacteria; phylum Pseudomonadota; class Alphaproteobacteria; order Sphingomonadales; family Sphingomonadaceae; genus Sphingomonas; species Sphingomonas aerophila. The sequence goes on along the minus strand of NZ_JACIJK010000008.1, from coordinate 97,150 downwards.
AGTCGGATTCTTCATCAAGAAACGCATTGGAAAGTTCACGACGAAGTTTCCGGACGCCATCGAGTTACTCGTTCGCGGCCTGCGATCGGGTCTTCCGATCACTGAAACCATGTCGGTGGTCGCAGCCGAGGTCGACGGGCCAGTAGGCGAGGAATTCCGGGCCGTAGCCGACAAGATGAAGATCGGCCGATCGATGGACGCCGCGCTACAGGAAACCGCCGACCGCCTTGGCACGCCGGAATTTCAGTTCTTCGTGATCACCATCGCGATTCAGCGTGAAACGGGCGGCAACCTGGCCGAGACGCTCGCAAACCTGGCGACTGTCCTGCGCCAGCGCGGACAGATGAAGCTCAAGATCAAGGCGATGTCGTCTGAGTCAAAGGCGTCCGCCTACATCGTCGGCTCCCTGCCCTTTATCGTGTTCAGCATGATCTACATGATCAACGGCGACTACATGCAGAACTTCTTCATCGACCAGCGGCTGATCGTCGCCGGCATCGGCGGCCTGATCTGGATGGGCATCGGCGCCGCTATCATGGCCAAAATGGTCAGCTTCGAGATCTAAGGCACCCACCGATGGAAGCTCCCCACCCCACCCTGCTCGGCGTCGACGTTCTCTGGGTCGCGACCCTGCTGTCCGGGGTCGCCGCCTTTGCCGTGATGCTCGCGATTTACGCGGCCACCACCGTGCGCGATCCCATGACGAAGCGCGTGAAAGCGCTGAACGACCGCCGCGAACAGCTGAAGGCAGGCATCACTGCCTCCACCAAGCGTCGCGCCAAGCTGGTTCAGCGAAACGACACGGCGGACAGGATGCGGTCGCTGCTGTCGGGCTTGAAGGTTTTGCAGGACAGCCAGCTGAAGGTCGCCCAGCAAAAGCTGCTTCAGGCCGGCATCCGGTCCAAGGACTGGGCGGTGGCCGTGATCTTTGGACGGCTGGTCCTGCCGATCGTGTTCGGCGGCATCATGCTGTTCTGGGTTTATGGCACCGACGGCTGGGCCGAATGGTCACCAATCAAGAAATACGGGATCGTCGCGGGGTCTTTCATCCTGTCCTACAAGGCGCCCGACATCTTCCTCAAGAACAAGATCAAAAAACGCTCGGACGCAATTCGCAAGGGTCTGCCCGATGCGCTGGACCTGCTGGTAATCTGCGCCGAGGCGGGTTTGACCGTCGACGCGGCGTTCCACCGTGTCGCACGCGAACTGGGGCGCGCGTACCCGGAACTTGGCGACGAGTTCACCCTGACCGCGATCGAACTGGGCTTCCTGACCGAGCGACGCCAGGCCTTCGAGAACCTGGCGCAGCGGGTCGACCTGGACGCCGTCAAAGGCGTGGTCACCACCATGATCCAGACGGAGAAGTACGGCACACCGCTGGCGTCCGCATTGCGTGTTCTGTCGGCCGAATTCCGGAATGAGCGAATGATGCGGGCCGAGGAGAAGGCCGCACGGCTGCCCGCCATCATGACTGTGCCGCTGATCCTGTTCATTCTACCGACCCTGTTCGTGGTCATCCTGGGTCCGGCAGCCTGCTCGATCAACGACAGCTTCCTGCACCCCAGCAACTAGGGCGGGACCTCAAAGGCGGCGGGTCAGCCGCCGCCCAATTGCAAGACGCGGGCCTCCAAGACCTGTCCGTCAGAGAGGAGGGAACGGCGGATAGGCGAGCGGAAGAAGCGCCTCGCCCGGCGAGCCGGCGGTCGCGGCAGAATAGATCGCCAGGCCGATTGGCGTTGAAGGGGTGACCTGGATCAGCAACTGCGCCGCTACCATGACGGCAATGCCCCACGCCCATGCGGGATGCACCCGCCCGGTCCGGCGAAGATCGGCCACCACGCCGGCCAGCGGAAACAGTAGCATGACCGCGAACAGGCTGGGCCCGACATAGGGGATGAGAAAGGGCGCGGGCAGCAGCCGGCCCAGCGACGGCCCCATCAGCATGGCCATGCCGCAGAAATGTAACCTTTTGTGCCACTCTGTCCGCCGCCGCAGCACGATGGCCCAACTCGACAGGCCGGCAAAAGTCAGCACGCCCACCGGGTTCATGATTAGGAAATAGCCCGGTTGGAAAAAGAAAGGCGCGTGCCCTCCCCTGACCATTCGCACGGTGACGATCGTCCCGAGCAGGACCATCGCCACCATCCAGCCCGCGGCGATCCAGCCCAGCTTGCGATGCAGGTGCAATTGGCCGCTTGACGCCAGGACGTTCTGGGCGACGTAGATCGTCACCCATCCGAAAAAGACCAGCGCATGAGCATGGACGATCAAGGGAGCGCCAAAGCTAGACCGCCCCATCGCGTTCGCAAACGCAAACGCGACGACGTTGATCCCCGCCATGACCAAAGCACTGATAAGGTAAAAGCGGTGACTGCCGCGAAAGATCGACTGACGCGTTGGTGCAAGCGTGGCCATGTTGCCCCCCGACACATTTCCCCGCAGGCGATGCTATCCCGTTTCGAACGGGGTCACAATTGATCCACCCCCACGTGGTTTTCGGGATGTGCTGTGGTCGTTGAAGCGAAAAGGTGTCGGCTTTGCCCGGCAAACCCCGCGGCCGTGAATCAACCACACCTGTTTGCACCCGCCCTCGACAGCAGGCGCAACCCCCTCGTCACGTGATCGTTGAGTGTGCGTAACAGGAGGGATGCCGACCATGTTGTTCTCAACCCCCGGCCAGTTCGCTGTGCTGGCCTTGGTGTTTGTCGCGGGCTGGCTGTTTGGCCTGGCCAGCCATTCTGGCGGGCGTCGCTGGCGGGATCGCTACACGGCAGAGCGCGATGCGCACGCGGCTTATCGCAGGGACGCCGACGCGCGAGTGGCGCAAGCCCGGGCAGATGCGGACGCCCAGCTTGCGGAGGCAAACCGTCGCCATGCCGACCTGGAGCGCGACCATGCCCGGCTGCGCGACGCCGCGCCTGCTCCAGTACAGCCAGTGACGACCTCAACGGTGACCACATTGCCAACCACCGCAACAACCGTCACTCCGGCGTCGGCTGCGCGCCCGGCCTATCCCGAGCGGACCGTGTATGCGAACCGGCCAAAGCGGAACTGGTTCGACTGGCGTTGACCTTTGATCGGGGCGCGACCGACCGGCGCGCCCCGATCACGATCATCGACGGGCGTTGAGAGCCGCTTGCGCTGCCGCCAGTCGAGCGATCGGGACGCGATATGGTGACGCGCTGACATAATCGAGACCGACCGCCTCACAAAACGTGATGCTTGCCGGGTCCCCGCCATGCTCCCCGCAAATCCCGAGTTTGATCCCCGGACGAGTCGCGCGGCCGCGCTCCGCAGCCAGCGTCACCAACTCTCCGACGCCCTCGACATCGAGCGACACGAACGGATCGCGCGCATAGATGCCCTGTTCGACATAAGCGCCCAGGAACCGCGCGGCATCGTCTCGGCTCACGCCCAGCGTCGTCTGGGTCAGGTCGTTGGTGCCAAAGGAGAAGAACTCCCCGACTTCGGCGATCTCCCCCGCTTTCAGCGCTGCACGGGGTAACTCGATCATCGTCCCGACAAGATAGTCCACCGTGCGCCCGCGCTCGGTGAACACGGCGGCTGCGGCCTTGTCGACCACTGCCTTCATCAATTCCAGTTCGCGCCGGGTGCCGACCAGCGGGATCATCACCTCCGGAATCGGAGCGCGGCCGGTCTTTTCCGCGACCTCGATGGCCGCCTCGAAAATAGCTCGCGCCTGCATCTCGTAGATTTCGGGATAGGTCACGCCGAGACGGCAGCCGCGATGGCCCAGCATGGGGTTGAACTCGTGCAGTTCGGCGGCACGGCGCTGCAACGCCTCGACTGACAAGCCGGTGGCCTTCGCTACCTCTTCGAACTCCGCTTCCTCATGCGGCAGGAATTCATGAAGCGGCGGGTCGAGCAAGCGGATGGTGACGGGTAGGCCCGCCATCACCAGGAAGATCTCGGCAAAGTCGCCCTGTTGTTCTGGCAGCAACTTGGCAAGCGCGACCCGGCGGCCCGCTTCATCGGATGCCAGGATCATTTCACGCACCGCCGTGATCCGCGCGGCATCGAAGAACATGTGCTCCGTGCGGCAAAGGCCAACGCCCTCCGCGCCGAAGTCGCGGGCAACCTTGCAGTCATTGGGCGTTTCCGCATTGGCCCGCACCCGCAAGCGGCGCACCTGGTCGGCCCAGCCCATCAGCACGCCGAAGTCGCCCGCCAGCTCCGGCTGCACGGTCGCGACTTCGCCCGCCATGACTTCGCCCGTCGATCCGTCCAGGGTCAGCGTGTCGCCCTGCCGCACCTCGCGCCCGCCGACCCGCATGACGCCCACCTTGGCATCAATGGAGATCGTGCCGGCGCCGGAGACGCAGGGACGGCCCATGCCGCGCGCTACTACGGCGGCGTGGCTCGTCATGCCGCCGCGTGCCGTCAGGATGCCGCGCGCCGCATGCATCCCATGAATGTCCTCGGGGCTGGTTTCGGTGCGGATCAGGATCACGGCCTTGCCATCGGCCGCCCATCTCTCGGCCGTGTCGGCATCGAACACCGCTTGCCCGCAGGCAGCGCCGGGGCTGGCGGGCAAGCCCTTGGCGATCACGTCGCGCCGCGCGTTCGGGTCGAGTGTAGGGTGGAGCAATTGGTCGAGAGCGTTTGGATCGACGCGCGCGACGGCCTCCTCGCGCGTGATCAGCCCCTCATTCGCCATGTCGACCGCGATCTTTAGCGCAGCCTTTGCCGTGCGCTTGCCCGATCGCGTTTGCAGCATCCACAGCTTGGCCCGTTCAACCGTGAACTCGATGTCCTGCATGTCCCGGTAGTGTGTCTCGAGCGTGCGGAACACGTCGGCGAGTTCGGCATAGACGGCGGGCATAGCCTCTTCCATCGACGCCGCCTTTGCGCCTGCGGCCTCACGCGCGGCGCGGGTCAGGTATTGCGGCGTGCGGATGCCGGCAACGACGTCCTCGCCCTGCGCGTTGATCAGGAACTCGCCGTAAAAGGCATTCGCGCCCGTCGACGGATCGCGGGTGAAGGCAACGCCCGTGGCGCTGGTGTCACCCATGTTGCCGAACACCATGGCCTGAACATTGACGGCCGTGCCCCAACTCGCCGGAATGTCATGCAGGCGACGATAGACCTTGGCGCGTTCCGACTGCCACGAGCCGAACACCGCGCCAATCGCGCCCCATAGCTGGTCCTGCACATTCTGTGGGAAGTCGCGGCCCCACTCGTTCCGGACCAGCGCCTTGTACTCGTCCACCAGCTCACGCAGTTCAGCCGCCGACAGCTCGGTGTCCAGCGTGAAACCACGATCCTCCTTCGCCACCTCCAGCGCTTCCTCGAAACCGTGGTGGTCGAGGCCGAGCACCACATCGGCGTACATCTGGATGAAGCGGCGATAGCTATCCCAGGCGAATCGATCGTCGCCGGACGCGCGTGCCAGCCCCTCCACTGTCTGATCGTTGAGCCCGAGGTTCAGCACCGTGTCCATCATGCCGGGCATCGACACGCGCGCGCCAGACCGGACGGACACCAGCAACGGATCAGCGGCGTCGCCGAAGCGCTTGCCCGTCACTGCCTCGATATGCGCGATCCCGTCAGCCACTTCGGCACGGAGGCTGTCGGGGAAGTGCTCGCCCTCGTCATAGAAGCGCGTGCACATTGCGGTCGAGACGGTGAAGCCCGGCGGCACTGGCAAGCCGATCGAGGCCATCTCGGCAAGGTTGGCACCCTTTCCGCCAAGCAGTTCCTTGCTGCGCCCCTGCCCGTCGGTGCGGCCGCCGCCGAACCGAAACACATACCGCTCGTCCGCTTGCGTCCTGTCACGGGTGCTCGCCGATGCCATGCTCACCTGCCCTCTCAACTGTTATGACAAGCGTTGTGCACGGCAGCACAGGGGCCGCAAGCGAGGTATCGCTATCAGGTGGTTTCTACCCGATTGTGAACGATCTCACCCCTCGATGCGGGAAAAGTCTGCAACCTGGTGAACGGCCGCGCGGACACGCTCCAGCAGCGCCAGCCTTGATTCGCGCTTCGCGGGATCGGGATCGTTGACCGTGACGGTGTCGAAAAATGAGTCGATCGGCGCACGCAGGCTGGCAAGCGCGGCCATCGCCCGCTCGAAATCCTCGCGCTCGATAGCGGCCACGGCGGCGGGCTCGGCCGTGTCCAGCGCGCTGTGAAGTGCCGCTTCGTCCGGCTCGGGCGAATAACTCGGCGCGACTGGCGTGTTACCGCTCTGATAGCCCTCCTTCTTCAGGATATTGGCGGCGCGCTTGTAACCGGCCAGCAGGTTGGTCCCGTCCGGCGTCCCGACAAACGCCTGCAATGCTCGCACACGGGCGAGCAGGCGAACAAGGTCGTCCTCCCCGCCCAGCGCGAATACCGCGTCGATCAAGTCGTGGCGAATGCCCGCTTCGCGCTGCTGCACCTTGAGGCGGTCGAGGATAAAGGGCGAGAACTTCGGAAGCCCTTCCTCCATCAGGCTGACCAGCGCAGCGCCCTCGCCCTCAAAGCTGACCTTGCGCTCATAGCCTTCCTCATGGACGAAGTCGGCCGGGGCACCCAGGCGCTCGGCCGCGGCAAGGTCCTGCGTCACCGCACGTGAGGCGACACGGCGGCCATGCTGCTCGATCACGGCGCCGCCGACCTGCTGCATGATGGCCTCCAATGACAAACGAAGGCCGTGGGTGGTGATCAGCGCCAGCGACGCCAGCGCCGCGCGACGCAATGCAAACGGATCCTTGGACCCGGTCGGCGCCTCGTTGATCGAGAAGAAGGCGAGCAGCGTATCGAGCTTGTCCGCCAGGCTGACGGCGACCGTGACGGGTGCGGACGGCACCTCGTCCCCTTGCCCGACCGGCTTGTAATGATCGCGCACCGCTTCTGCGACGGCCGGGTCCTCACCTTGCGCTGCAGCGTAGTAGCCGCCCATCAGACCCTGAAGCTCCGGGAACTCGCCCACCATGCCGGTGACGAGATCCGCTTTCGCCAGCCGCGCTGCACGCTCGGCATGGTCGGGGTCAGCGCCGGGCACGATACCCTCCGCCGCCAGCCAGCGCGCGAGCCGGGCGACGCGGTCGACCTTGTCCGCGACCGTGCCCAGCTTCTCGTGAAAGACGATGCGGTCGAGCTTTGCCACCTGGTCCTCCAGCGGCACCTTCAGGTCGGTGTCGTAGAAGAAGCGTGCATCCGACAGGCGAGCCGCGAGCACCTTGCGGTTGCCCTCGACAATGCGCGCTCCGCCGTCGCTCGCCTCTATATTCGCGGTGCAGATGAAAGCGTTGGCGAGCTTGCCAGAGGTATCGCGGCAGACGAAATACTTCTGGTTCACCCGGGCGGTGAGCTGAATTACCTCGGGCGGGACGTCCAGGAATGCCTCGTCGAAGCGGCCCAGCAGCGGCACGGGCCATTCGGTCAGGCCCGCATTCTCGCGCACCAATCCCTCGTCGGCGATCAGCTCAAGCCCAGCCTCGCCCGCGAGACGGTCCGCCGTGTCACGGATAGTCGCGGCGCGCACGTCCTGGTCGACGATGACATGGCAGGCGCGCAACTTCTCCTCATAGTCCGTCGCCGACCCGATCGTGATCTGGCCCGGATGGTGGAAGCGATGGCCGAGCGTCGCGGCGCCCGCGGTCACGCCTGCAATCTCGACCGGAACGATCTCCTCGCCGAGCAACGCTACAATGCCGTGGAGCGGGCGAACCCAACGGAGCGACTCCGTGCTGGCGGAGGCCGCGCCCCAGCGCATCGACTTGGGCCAGGGAAATGCGCGGATGATGGCCGGAATGGCCTCAACCAGCACGTCGGCGGTGGCACGGCCAGGCTTGCTGGTCACTGCAAAGAATACGCCGTCGCGTTCGACCAGCTGATCGCGCGTCAGCCCAGTCTTGCGCAGGAAACCTTCCAGCGCCTGTGGCGGCGCGGACGCGCGCGGACCTTTCACCTCTTCGGACACGGCATCAGTCGCGAGCGGCAGGCCACGGGCGATCAGGGCGAGGCGGCGCGGGGTGGCAAAGGTAACGACGGCGCTGGCGGAAAGACCCGCCCTGGAGAGCTCAGCCGTGAACAGGCGGGCAAGGTCGTCGCGCGCCTTGTCCTGCATGCGCGCCGGGATCTCTTCGGATCGAAGTTCGAGAAGGAAGTCGGTCATCACGCCGCCCACCCGTTCTTCGCCATATACGCTCCGCATGCACCCTTCGCGAGGTCGCGGACGCGGCCGATGTAAGCCTGTCGCTCGGCCACGGAGATCACGCCCCTGGCCTGGAGCAGGTTGAACGTATGACTCGCCTTGATGGCCTGTTCATACGCGGGGATCGGTAAGTCGGCCGCCAGGCAGTTCTCGCACTCCGCCGCCGCCTTGCGGAACTGGTCGAAAAGCGTTTCGGTATCGGCGATCTCAAAATTCCACTTCGACATCTGGCGCTCGTTTTCCAGGAACACTTCGCCATAGGTCACGCCCTGGTCGTTGAACGCCAGATCGTACACGCTGTCCTTGTTCTGGATGTACATGGCCAGCCGCTCGAGCCCATAGGTCAGCTCGCCCGCGACCGGCTTCATGTCGAAACCGCCCATCTGCTGGAAATAGGTGAACTGCGTCACCTCCATGCCGTCGCACCAAACCTCCCAGCCAAGGCCCCAGGCGCCCAGCGTCGGGCTTTCCCAGTCATCTTCGACGAACCGGATGTCGTGCAGGCCGGTGTCGATGCCGATCGCGGCCAGGCTGCCGAGGTACAGGTCCTGCAGGTCGGGCGGGCTCGGCTTCAGGATCACCTGATACTGGTAATAATGCTGCAGCCGATTGGGGTTCTCGCCATAGCGTCCGTCGGTCGGCCGCCGGCAAGGCTGCACGAAAGCGGCATTCCACCGCTCCGGGCCGAGCGCGCGCAGCGTGGTGGCGGTGTGGAACGTTCCCGCCCCCATCTCTATGTCATAAGGCTGCAGGATCAGGCACCCGCGATCGCTCCAATAGTCATGAAGCGTCAGGATCATTCGCTGGAACGAGAGAGGCTGGGTCACGGCGGGGCTTTGGCGGATGGGCCAAAGACGGTCAAGCAAGCGGAACCCTGTGCCGACGGGGTGCCGCCCCCATGCTAGCATTTGGTCACGCTTTCCCGGCAAGAACCCTCAGCCGGCCTTTCATCTCCCGCCAAAGGTGCCCATGAACACGCCCATGAAGCTGACTGCCACCGCGATCGCGTTGTTACTTGCCCTGCCCGCCTGCGCGAAGCAGCCGACGCCCGATCAGCCGGTCGCGACCAAGGCCCCCGATCCGAACGACGCCGATCCCGCGCTGTGGGTGGTCAAGGACCCGGACACGACAATCTACTTTTTCGGCACCATCCATGTGCTCAAACCCGGCCTCACCTGGTTCGACGAGGCCGTGAAGGCCGCTTTCGATAAGTCGGACCAAGTCGTGCTGGAGCTGGTGATGCCGGATCCGGCCGCCATGCAGAAGCTGGTGATGGCAAAGGGGATGACCACCGCAGGGCCAACGCTGACGCAGCAGTTGCCCGCGGCAAAGCGTCAGGCGTTCACACAGGCGCTGACCGGACTCGGCCTGCAAGCCGGCGCCTTTGATCGCATGCGTCCATGGCTCGCGGCGACCAACCTGTCCGTGCTACCGCTCAGCCGCCTCGGATATGACACCAGCGCTGGCCCCGAGGAGGTGCTAACGGAGGCCGCGAAACAGGCCGGCAAGCCCGTGATCGGGCTGGAAACCGCCGAACAGCAGCTTGGCTATTTCGACGGCCTGTCAGACACCGCGCAGATGCAGTTCCTCACCAGCACCGTTGACGAGCTGCCGACGCTCGACAAGACCATGGGCAGCATGGTCGCGGACTGGGCAGCCGGCAAGCCGGACGCGCTGGCCAAGGAAATGAACGACAGCCTGAAGGATTCGCCAGAGGTCGCCAAGACTCTGCTGCTCGACCGCAACAAGCGCTGGGCTGGATGGATCGAGAACCGGCTGAAGCAACCGGGCACCGTGTTCATCGCGGTTGGCGCCGGTCATCTTGCGGGCGGTGACTCGGTTCAGGCGCAGTTGCTGAAGGACGGGGTCAAGGCGCAACGGGTCGCCTACTGACCTGCCGCACCTCAATCTCGCGATAGCGGACTGAGTTGCCAAATCGGCCTCTCCCCGCTATGCGCGCCTGCTTCCGTCCATGGTCATCCCTGGAGGCGTGGCGGAAGAACATATCCCTTTGTTTCGGAGCATCAGCATGAGCGACACCATTACGCTCGCTGCCGAGACGCGTGATCGGGTTGGCAAGGGAGCCTCCCGTTCGCTGCGTCGTCAAGGCCGCGTCCCCGCCGTCATTTATGGAGCCGGGCAGGAGCCCACTTCCGTCCACCTCGAGGAAAAGGAGCTGTCGCGCGCGCTGCACACCGGCCACTTCTTCAACTCGGTCGTCATGGTGAACGGCACGCGCACCCTGCCCAAGGATGTCGCGTTCGACCCGGTCACGGACCGTCCTGTTCACGCCGACTTCCTGCGCATCGGTGAGCACACCGCCGTCACCGTGGCGGTGCCGGTCGTGTTCACGAACGAGGAAGAGTCGGTCGGCCTGAAGAAGGGCGGCGTGCTCAACATCGTCCGCCACGAGCTGGAGCTGATCGCCGACGCCGCCGAGATCCCCAGCGAGATCAACGTGTCGCTCGCCGGCCTGGACGTGGGCGACTCGCTCCACATCTCGGCCGTGACGCTGCCTGAAGGCGTGACCAGCGCGATCACCGATCGCGATTACACCATCGCGACGATCGTGGCGCCGTCGGCGCTGCGCAGCTCGGATGGCGCGGTTGAAGAGACGCCGGCCACGTAACACATCGTTGCGCGGAGCAATCGGGGGCAGGTGGCGGCGACGTCCCCTGCCCTTTTTGCTTCACGGACCAACACGTTGCCCAATGAGGCTTGGTTGATGGTCGATTGAAAGGCAGTTCAGTGCAGATCTGGGTCGGCCTGGGCAACCCTGGCCCGCAATATGCGATGCACCGGCACAATGTCGGGTTCATGGCGGTGGATGCGATCGCCGAAGTGCATGACTTCGGCCCGATCAAGAAGCAGTTCACCGGCTGGACCCAGGAAGGGCGCATCGGCACCGCCAAGGTCCTGCTGCTCAAGCCCGCGACGTTCATGAACGATTCGGGCCAGGCAGTCGGCGCGGCGCTGCGCTTCTTCAAGCTCGGCACAGAAGCCCTAACTGTTTTCCACGACGAGCTCGATCTCGCCCCCTTTCGGGTCAAGGTAAAGACCGGCGGCGGTGCGGCGGGGCATAACGGGCTGCGCTCGATCGACCAGCATCTGGGGCAGGATTACCGCCGCGTACGCCTGGGCATCGGCCATCCCGGCCACAAGGATCGCGTCACCGGCTATGTGCTCGGCAATTATGCCAAGGCGGAACTGGACCCGCTCGCCGACATGCTCGGAGCGGTGGCGGGCGAGGCATCGTGGCTGGCCACGGGCGACGATGTTCGGTTCATGAATGATGTCGCATCGAGGCTTGGCGCATGAGCACCCGTTCGCTGTTCCCGACCCTGTTCTACGAGGATACGCTCGCCAACGACGCCCTGGTCGCGGAGCTGGAGGAAGCGTGCCGCGACCTCGCGCAGGAGGATCGAGCAGGCGTACGCTGGTCGCGAGAGCATGGCTATCGCGGCTACACCTCCTACGCGTCGCTCAACGACCTGCCGCATCGGGACCCGGCCTTTGCTGACCTGAAACGCCAGCTGGACCGCCACGTCGCCCGCTTTGCCGAGGCTTGCGGGTTTCAACTTGGCGGGCGGAGGCTGAAGCTCGACAGCCTGTGGGTCAACGTTCTCAAGCCCGGCGGCGCGCATTCGGGTCACATCCACCCACACAGCGTAGTCTCCGGCACCGTGTACATCGCCGTGCCGCCCGGCGCGGGCGCGTTGAAGCTGGAGGACCCGCGGCTGCCCATGTTGATGGCAGCCCCGCCGCGCTCTGAGCCGAGCTTCGTCTACGCCGAGCCTTCGCCCGGCAGCGTCTTTCTTTGGGAAAGCTGGCTTCGGCATGAGGTTGTCGCAAACGCTGCCAAGGGCGAACGGATCAGCATCAGCTTCAACTATCGCTGGTGATCAGAATGGGTAGCGCACCGTCATCCGGGCAAGGCCGTTCACGCCCCGCGGAGCGCGGGGGCGGTCGCCGCCCCTAATCCGAAAGTCGGGGCTGGGATCGGTCTGCCCCACCAGCACACCCGCATCCAGCCCCAAAGCCAGGCCGTTGGGGCGCGTCTCGCTATACCCCATCAGCATCGCCGGGCTGAACCGCCGGCCTGCACGAGCGGAGCCCGTCCGCATGGCAGGCAACAGCTGAAGGCTCGCCGGGTCTGTCGATCGCGCAAACGAGCGGCTCAGCAGTCGCCCGCCCGCAGACAGGTGAAAGCGGTCGTCAAACGGAAAAAAGTCGATCAACGCCCCGCTCGCGCTGCGGCGCGCCAGCGGATCCGGTCCAATCATGCGCCAATTGGGCTCGCTCGCCGGCACCGCGACCCGAAGGCGGAAATCGGCCCTGATCGGAATGCTGACTGGCTGGGTCAGATGAAGAGTTCGCGTGGACACGGGACCATCGGCAAGCGCGGGCGAGGCTGCAAACAGTCCAACCACCACGCATGCGCATCTGCTCCGCACAGTCACCCCGTTCGCTAAGTGCCCTGAATCGCGGGCACTTGGTCATGATGGGACCATATTCCTTCAAACTCGTCACCAAGTCACGCGGGATCGAGCGTCGAAACGTGGCCGAACGACGCCCGACGGTGTCGGGCTCATACCCATGCTGGCCATTGCGCCCATGCATGACTATGGACGCCGCTTTCGCAATCTCTCGCAAGGCATCGTTATGGGTTTCCGCTGCGGCATCGTGGGCCTGCCCAATGTGGGCAAGTCCACCCTTTTCAACGCGCTGACGGAGACCGCCGCGGCACAGGCCGCGAACTATCCGTTCTGCACGATCGAGCCGAACGTCGGCAACGTCGCGGTCCCTGACCCCCGGCTGGAAAAGCTGGCCCAGATTGGGAACTCGGCCAAGGTGATCGAAACGCAGCTCGCCTTTGTCGACATCGCCGGTCTGGTTCGCGGGGCGTCCAAGGGCGAAGGGCTCGGCAACCAGTTCCTGGGCAACATCCGGGAAGTGGACGCGGTGGTGCATGTGTTGCGCTGCTTCGAGGATGGCGACGTCACCCATGTAGAGGGTAAGGTGGACCCGATCGCGGACGCCGAGACTGTAGAAACCGAGCTGATGCTCGCCGATCTCGACAGCCTTGAGAAGCGTGTCCCCAACCTCATCAAGAAGGGTCAGCAGGGCGACAAGGAGGCGAAGAGCGCTGCCACCGTTCTCGCCCGCGCGCTGGATCTGTTGCGCGAGGGAAAGCCTGCTCGCCTGACCGAGGCGAAGGACGCCGATGAAGAACGCCACCTCGCCCAGGCGCAGCTGCTGACTGCCAAGCCGATCCTCTACGTCTGCAACGTGGAGGAGGCGAATGCCGCGACGGGTAACGCCCACTCCGCACGCGTGTTCGAAAAGGCGGCGTCCGAAGGTGCCGAGGCCGTGGTCGTGTCCGCCGCTATCGAGGCGGAAATTGCCACTATGGCGCCGGAAGATCGCGGCGAGTTCCTGGCTGAGCTCGGGCTGAAGGAGACCGGCCTCGCCCGCGTGATCCGCGCGGGGTACAAGCTGCTCCACCTCCTCACCTTCTTCACCGTCGGCCCCAAGGAGGCGCGTGCCTGGACCATTCCTGCGGGCAGCAAGGCACCCCAGGCTGCAGGCGCGATCCACTCGGATTTCGAGCGCGGCTTCATTCGCGCGGAAACGATCGCCTTTGACGACTATGTCGCGCTTGGCGGCGAAGCCGGCGCGCGAGAGGCCGGGAAGCTGCGCCAGGAGGGCAAGGAATACGTCGTCCATGACGGCGACGTGCTGCTGTTCCGCTTCAACGTCTGACATAATTGCCGGCCATGGCGGCTTTTGACGTGGCATCGCGTTCGGCATCGCAGGCGACTGGGCGAGGGTAAGTACATGGCGGCACGGCGGTTGTTGGCAGCAGGCACTGCGTTGCTTGTGGGCGCGTGTTCCGCCCTGCCCAACACGCCACCCGCGTTATCACCCGTGACCCAGGCCGGGCCTGCGCCGGCTGAGCAGCGCCAGCCGGTCACGATCCTTGTCTCCATCGACGGCTTCCGCCCCGATTACCTGCAGCGCGGAGCAACGCCGGTGCTGTCCCGATTGGCGACCGAGGGGGTCAGCGCCTCGATGGCTCCGTCGTTTCCGTCCAAGACCTTTCCGAACCATTGGACGCTCGTGACCGGGCTTGTGCCGGACCATCACGGCATCGTCGGCAACTCAATGGAAGACCCGGCCCGCCCCGGCGAGAAGTTCACCATGGCGACCGACGACCCGTTCTGGTGGTCAGCAGCCGAACCGATCTGGGTCACTGCGCAAAAGGCGGGGCAGCATACCGCGACGGAGTTCTGGCCCGGCGCGAATGTCGGGTTGGGCGGCATTCGCGAACGCGGCGACGACACCACGATTGGTGGCGAGCGGCCGGCCGACTGGAACGAGTATGGCGGCGCGATCACCAGCAACCAGCGGACCGACGCCGTGATTGACTGGTTGCGCCGGCCCGCAGCTTTCCGCCCCCGCTTTGTCACACTCTATTTCGAGAGCGTGGATCACGCCGGCCATGACTTTGGTCCCGACGCGCCGCAAATGCGTCCAGCGCTGGCGGAGGTGGACGCGGCTGTCGGCCGGCTCATGGCGGGCCTGGAAGAGCTGAATCAGCCAGCAAACCTGGTGATTGTCGCCGATCACGGCATGGCCGCAACCTCAAGCGCGCGGACGATCCCCCTGGATCAGATTGCGAACCCGTCCGACTACCGCGTCCTCGAAACCGGCCCTTATGCCTCCATCTTCGCCCAGCCGGGGCGTGAGCGGAAACTGGAAGCGGCGCTGCTTCGTCCGCACCCGCACATGCAGTGCTGGCCCAAGCGAGACATCCCTGTGCGCTTCCGCTTCGGCACCCACCCGCGCGTCCCGCCCTACCTTTGTCTGGCGGATGTCGGCTGGGAGGTGGTCAAGACTGCCCCGACCAGGACCAAGGTCGGCGGCAATCATGGATATGACAACCAGGCGCCCGAGATGCGCGCCTTGTTCATCGCGCACGGTCCGGCCTTCCGCGGTCCGCGCGTCCTACCCTCCTTTCCGAACACCGACATCGCGCCGTTGCTTCGCCACTTGCTAGGCATCCCGGCCGGCTCGGGGCTGGACGGTGACGATGCCCCGTTCCACACCGTGCTGATCGGAAACGGGGCGAGCTAATGCGATTCTTCGAGGATATCGCCGTCGGCGAGAAGCACAGTTTCGGCTCCTACCCGGTGACGCGAGAAGAGGTTCTCGACTTTGCCCGAAAATATGACCCGCAACCCTTTCACCTGTCCGATGAGGCAGCGGCTGCGACGCACTTCGGCCGATTGGCGGCGAGCGGCTGGCATGTCTGCGCAATGGCGATGGCGATGCTGGTCGAGCATATGAAGGCGTTCGAGCAGGCGAGCCTGGGCTCCCCAGGGCTGGACGAGTTGCGCTGGCAGCGCCCCGTTCACCCGGGCGATATGCTGCGTTGCGAAACGGAAGTGCTGGCCGCCCGCCCCTCCGCAAGCCGGCCTGAGATGGGGTTGGTCAAGAGCCGGATGACCGTGTTCAATCAGGATGATGTGGCCGTCACCACCTTCGTCAGCAACGCCATGATCGCGACCAGGCCGGCAGGTTAGACCAACGCAAGTGTACTATTCGGCAGCCCGGCCGAGCCGCCCTTACCCAGGACCGCCCGACCGTCGCCACTTGTCTCAACGACGCCCGCGCCAGCCGCCCCCATTGCCGCCGCCGCCGCGATAGCCGCGGTTACCACCCCAGTTTCGCCCACCGCTCGTGCCAGCCTGTGGCTGAGCCGCGCCGGTGTTCGGCTGCGCCGTCGCGCCACCTCCTCGCCAGCCACCGTTGCCGCCACGATACGCACGATTGCCGTCCCAGCTACGCGTGCCAGGGGCTACCGCACCGCCCTGCGGCTGAACGCCACCGGCATTGGGTTGGGCGGTTACGCCAGTGCCGCGCCCGTCGAAACCGTTCGGACCGCGCTGACGATAGCTCTGCCCATTGCGCCCGGCAAAGCCGCGGTCGCCATAGGACTGCCCATTTTGAGGCGGAACCAGTCCCTCTGGGCCAGTGCCGTTGCCGTTTCCGCGATAGGCATAGCCGCGATTACCGCGCCCGGGCCGATTGCTGAAGCCGTTCCAATTGTTCCGAATACCGTCTCGTCCGGCATAGGATCCGCGGCGACCTTCCCAATATCGACGCTGAGTGTCGTTCCAGCGGAATGGGCGGCGGTTGCGGTCATACACGTAAAGACCGGTGCCCGGGTAATAGTAGTCATTGTACCAGCCGAAATAGGCCGGCGAGCCGCCATAGCCGTACCCGTATCCATACGGGTCGCCATAACCATCGCCGTCATAGTAGCTGTCGCCGTAATAGCCGCCCCCGCTGTAGCCCGCAGACAGCCCGCCATAGCCATAGCCGTCGGCACAGCCGGCAACACCTAGGGCAGCACCCAGCGCCAAGGCTGCCGCTGCCAGTCTCTTGATCAACATCCGGTCTCTCCCGTCAACGCGGGCGCGGCAGATACGCGCCGTTGAAATGAGGAACGTCGCGTGAACGTCGGCGGTTCCGGCGGCGGTCCGGACATGAAAAGGGCGGAGGCTTTCGCCCCCGCCCGGATCACACGAATGCTTGCGCGTCGATCAGTGCTTCACGTCGCGCCAGACGTTCTGATAGGCGCCCCACGCCAAGAAGCAGAAGATCAGGATGAAGATCACTGCTGCAAAGCCCGCGGAATGGCGCGCTTCTAGGTTGGGCTCCGCCGTCCAGGTCAGGAACGCTGATACGTCCTTCGCCATCTGGTCCACGCTTGCACGAGTGCCATCGGAATAAGTGACCTGCCCGTCTTGGGTCAGCGGCGGCGGCATCGCGATGTTCAGGTTCGCGAAGTACTGGTTGTAGTGCAGGCCCGTCGGGGTCTTGGCGCCCGGGAACTTGCGCAGCAGCTCGGCTGGCTGGTTCACATAACCATGGCCCACCAACGAATAGATGTAATTCGCACCATTGTGACGCGCCTTTGCCATCAGCGACAGGTCAGGCGGCAGCGCATTGTTGTTCGCAGCGCGAGCAGCAACTTCGTTCGCGAATGGCGACGGGAAGCGGTCGGACGGCACGTTCGGGCGCGTCGAGGCTTCACCGGTCTCGGCATTGATCGAGGGCTGCTCGATCTTCCAGCCCTTGGCGATCGCCTTCACTTCAGCTTCGCTATAACCGATCTGGCGCAGATCGCGGAATGAGACATACTTCAGGCTGTGGCAGGCGGAGCAAACCTCCTGGAACACCTGGAAGCCACGCTGCACCTGGCGGCGATCGAACCGGCCGAGCACGCCGTTGGACGGCAGGCCGGCGTCGAGCGCCTCGCGGTGGAACTCATGTTCGGCGCTTTCGGGCGGCGGATTGGTGATCCAGTCCGACACTGTGCCGAACAGCGCCAGCCCGAGCACGAACACGAACGCCGCGCCGACCAGGGATGCAATTAAACGAACCATCTTGATATCAGTCCCCCAATGGGCAGTTCGGTCGGGCCGCGGATCGGCCTCTTAGCTGGCCATCGCCGACTTGTGCGGCCCCAGCCCTGCGTGCTTCGCGAGCACCGCTTCGGTGATCGAGTTCGGCAGAGGACGTGGACGCTCAGTTCGGGCGACGATCGGCAGGATGATAAGGAAATGCGCGAAGTAATAAGCCGACGCGATCTGACCCATCAGGATCACCCACGGCCGTGGCTCCGCCCCGCCCACATAGCCCAGCACGAACAAGTCGAGCAGCAGGATGAGGAGGAACTTGCGATACGCGGGCCGGAAGTTCGCCGAGCGGATCGGCGACGAGTCCAGCCATGGCAGGAAGAACAGCAGCAGGATCGAGCCAAACATGGCCAGCACGCCCCACAGCTTCGCCGGCAGGATGAAGTCGGCGGTGAAGCTCTTCAGGATCGCGTAGAATGGCAGGAAGTACCATTCGGGCACGATGTGGGCCGGCGTCGATAGCGGGTTGGCTTCGACATAGTTGTCCGGGTGGCCGAGCAGGTTCGGGCTGAAGAACAGCAGCAGCGCGAATACCAGCAGGAACACGCCCAGGCCGACCGCGTCCTTCGCCGTGTAGTACGGGTGGAACGGCACGGTGTCCTGTTCGCCCTTCACGTCCACGCCGGTCGGGTTGCCCGAGCCGGGGATGTGAAGCGCCCAGATGTGCAGGATGATCACGCCCGCGGTGACAAACGGCAGCAGATAATGGAGCGAGAAAAAGCGGTTCAGCGCGGCATTGTCGGGCGCGAATCCGCCGAGGAGCCAGATGCGGATCGTCTCACCCACAACAGGTATCGCCGAGAAGAAGCCGGTGATGACCTGCGCACCCCAGAAGCTCATCTGCCCCCAAGGGAGCACGTAGCCCATAAAGGCGGTTGCCATCATCAGCAGGAATATGACCACGCCCAGCAGCCAGACCATCTCGCGCGGCGCCTTGTAGGAACCGTAATAGAGGCCGCGGCCGATATGGATGTACACTACCAGCAGGAACATCGACGCGCCGTTGGCGTGCGCGTAGCGAAGGAACCAGCCCGCGTTCACGTCGCGCATGATGCTCTCGATCGAGCCGAACGCAACGCCGCCGTTGGCGGCATAGTGCATCGCCAGCACGATGCCCGTGATGATCTGGATGGACAGCGCCGCACCCGCGAGCACGCCGAAGTTCCAGAAATAGTTCAGGTTGCGCGGCACCGGATAGCCCGCGCCCACGGCATTGTAGACGAGGCGCGGAACGGGAAGCTTCTCGTCCAGCCACCGCATCAGCGGCTGCTTTGGCTCGTAGTGCTTGGCCCAGGGAAAGCTCATGCTGGTACTACCTCAACCGACCGTAACGGTCGTGTCAGACGTGAAGACATATTCGGGCACCGTCAGGTTCTTTGGCGCCGGCCCCTGCCGAATCCGGGCCGCCGTGTCATACGCGGAACCATGGCACGGGCAGAAGTAACCGCCAAATGGACCACGATTCTCACCCTCGCCGGCGCCCAGAGGGACGCAGCCCAGGTGTGTGCAGACGCCCAGCGTGATCAGCCAGTTCCTCTTGCCTTCCTTGGTCCGCTCGGCGAGCGACTGCGGATCGCGCAGCTCGGACAGGGAAACGGCGTTCGCCGCCGCAATCTCCTGCGGCGTCAGGTTGCGGACGAACAACGGCTGCTTGCGAAAGCTGGCCTTGATCGCCTGCCCCGGCGCGATCTTGCTGAGGTCGAGCTCGGTGGTCGACTGCGCCAGCACGTCGGCCGAAGGATTCATCTGGTTGATCAACGGCAACACGATCGCGACGGCGCCGACGCCGGCAAAGGCAACGGCGGCAATGTTGATGAAGTCACGACGGCGTGGATCGGGCTCATGGTCGTGGAACGGCTCGGCGCTCTCGCCGGGAGGTACCATGTTGTCGACAGAAGCCATTCAATCGAACCCTTGATCTTGCGTTCCGGAATGCCCGCACGGACGGCGCGCACCCAAATGCCGGCCGCTTCCACGGCCAGGCTCGCGGTCTGATAACGACGGCTGCTCGGGTTTCCAACCGGATTTTGCGGCGGGGGTCATCCGCCGTTAAGGCCCGAGCATGCGGATCGCTCTTTTCGAACCCGATATCGCCGGCAACGTCGGCACCTTGTTGCGCACGGCCGCGTGTCTCGGCGTCGCGGTCGACCTGATCGAGCCGATGGGCTTTGCCTGGAGCGACCGAGCCCTGGCGCGCGCAGGCATGGATTATGCCCGCGATGCGGAGGTACGACGCCACGCGGACTGGGACGCCTTCGCCGCAACTCTCACGGGCCGCATCGTCCTGCTCACGACGCGTGGTGCGACACCCCTGCCGGCCGCAGCCTTCCGCCCCGACGACGTCCTGTTGTTTGGGTCGGAGGGCGCCGGCGTGCCGGACTCGGTTCACGACCGCGCCGACCTCAGGGTCGCAATCCCGCTCAAGCCGGGCTTTCGGTCGCTGAACGTCGCAGTAGCCGGCGCAATAGCGCTGGGAGAAGCGCTGCGCCAAACGGGTTGGCCCGCTTGACCCTCCTCGCTAGACCGCCGCGATGATCGAGCTCGACCCTCAGCAAGCCGCCGCCCGCGCATGGTTCGAGGCGCTTCGGACGCGAATATGCGCCGCGTTTGAAGCAATCGAGCGTGACGCGGGATCGGACGCGTCTTTCGAATTTCTTCCCTGGGACCGCGTCGACCAGTCCGGCGCGCCTGGCGGCGGCGGCGTCCGCGGTGTCATGAAGGGTCGCGTCTTTGAAAAGGTCGGGGTGAACGTCTCCACCGTAGGCGGCACGCTGGAGGGGGACTTTGGGCGCACCATCCATGGCGCCGGCGATGACCCGCGCTTCTTTGCCACGGGGATCAGCCTGGTGGCCCACATGGCGAACCCGCACGTCCCGGCGGTGCACATGAACACCCGCTTCCTGCGCACCACGAAGCAATGGTTTGGCGGTGGCGCCGATCTCAACCCGCCCCTGCCCGTCGAACAGGACACCGCTGACTTCCATGCGCGGCTGCGCGCTGCGTGCGACGCGCATGATCCGGCTTACTACCCGCGCTTCAAGCAATGGGCCGACGATTACTTCTACATTCCGCATCGCCAGGTCCACCGCGGCGTCGGTGGCATCTTCTACGATCATCTTGAGGGCGAGTTCGAAGAAGCGTTCGCCTTCACCCGCGACGTGGGTGAAGCGTTTCTCGACATTTACCCCGCCATTGTCCGTCGCCGCATGGCATTGCCATTCACTCCTCAGGACCTGGCGGTTCAGCGGGCCTGGCGTGGGCGCTATGCCGAATTCAACCTAGTTTACGATCGCGGCACGTTGTTCGGGCTGAAGACCGGCGGCAACATCGATGCCATCCTGATGAGCCTGCCGCCGGTCGCGACATGGGATTGATGCGATGAGCCTGGCCCGCGTAGCCGATTCGGACGTGGCCACGATTGTAACTACCCTGGAGATGCGCCAGTCGCCACCACTCCGGCCCGCTCCGTCATTTTCGCTGCGGCTCAAGCGATGGCACAGCCCTGAGCCGGAGCGCTACCGAGCCTTGTTCCGCCGCGTTGGGGAGCGGTGGCTCTGGTTCTCGCGCCTTGTGATGAGCGAGGACGCGCTGCTTGAGATCATCCGTGACCCCCGTGTGGAAGTCTACGCCGCGATCGATTCGCGCGGGATCGAGGTCGGGATGCTCGAACTGGATCTGCGCCGGGCAGGCGAAACGGAGATCAGCTATTTCGCCCTTGTCCCCGAGCTGGCCGGACAAGGCCTTGGGCGTTGGTTGATGGCACAAGCGCTGACGCTGGCATGGCGTCCGGGGATCAGCCGCGTCTGGCTGCACACCTGCACGCTGGACCATCCGTCGGCGCTGAACTTCTATCGCGCGCAGGGCTTCCGGCCAGTGGCGCGTACGATCGAGACCTTTACCGACCCACGCGCCATCGGGCTGCTTCCCACCGAGGCCGCGCCGCAAATCCCCTATTTGGCCAAAGCCCGGTAGATAATCGGCCCTGCCAGCGCGAGCACAAGGGCGCCGCTGGCAAGTACCATCGACGCGCCCGCATACACCATGGCGAGCACGATCGGGTTATCTCCCGCGCCGCTTCGAAGCGAGTGGGCCAGCGCCAGAAGCACCATCGCGCCAAGCTGGCTGGCCACCATGGTCATCGCCGCCAACGCCAGCAATGCACCGCGACTGCCACGTGACGCACGCCACGCACGTGCGACGGCATGCGCCGCGCTACCCGGTCCGGCCGCCACAGACGGGGCGACCAGGGTCAGCAACGCCAGAGCTGCTATGTACAGCACGGGGGCCAGACCCACCGCCAGTGCAGGGCCGCCTACCGATACCAGCAACGTGGCACCGGCGATCATCGGCGCCCAGACGATCAATGCCGACAGCAGGTAGCGACCGAAGGTCATCGCCGCTCGACGCAGCGCGCTTCCCACCTGCCCCGCGCCCGGCCCCATGTACAACGACGCGATCGCCAGGGTCCCGAACTGGCCAGCCAACGCCGCAAGGATGTACGCAAGCCCGTTTGTCGCGACCCAGGCCGACAGGGCCTGGCTCCAAGCGGCGCTTGCCTGCTCGTTGGCCCCACCCTCAAATGGCGGCGCTTCGGGCACCAGCAGCAATATCGCCCATTGCGGCACGAACAAGAACAGGCCCGCGATGGGCAACAACAACGAACGGTCGCGTCGCCACAGCGCGCGTGTGGCGCGCAGCACGCGCACGGGATGCAAGGTCATGCGAAAACGTCGGCCGCCCTTCGTCCGGATACTGCCGCATAAAGCTGCGCGGCGAAAACAGCCAGCACCACTGAATAGGCCGTGGTTGCTATCGCGCCAATCAGGGCCACGATGAAAGCGACAAGTTGCGGAGCGTCGGGGCCGATCAACAGCCGCGCAATCGACCCGACCACAAAAGTGGCGGCTCCTTGCACCACGATCCACACCAGTGTGAACAGGATATAGATGCCGAGGATGCGCCAGGCGTTTCCGCCCGTCAGGGACCAGCTGCGGGCAAATGCGCGCAGCCCTGCCCGCTCATTGACGATCACCGGGGTCAGGAGGAACAACCGCACCGCGATGAGGATCAATGCGACGACCAACACGAGCGAGTAGATCGCGACAAAGCCGATCCGCGGGGGCGCAATCGTGGGAGCAACACCGCTTGCCATGGCCGTCAGGTCGATGCCGCTACCGGCCAAAGCTATCACGATCGGCAGAGCCAGCAAGATCAAGACCAGGCCAGCAACCACGTAGACGCCGAGCGCGGGAGCATAACGGCGGCTAGCCAGCGCAGCAGCCTCTCTCTGCGTGACCGCAGGATCGGACGCCACGGCCGTGACTGCCAGCTGCCCCCAGATCATCAGCAGGGCTGCCACGAACCCCAGCACGCTGCCAACGGTGCCGAACGATGCTTGCGGCGGGGTGCTCGCGGGCGCGCTGAACGCCGTCCACCCGTCGCGAACCACGGCGGGGACAAAGATGGCCGGGATCGCAATCCGCGTGAGAATGCCGGATCGTCCGCGCAGCACCTCCACCGTCTGGTCCCAGATGTTGCTCATCGACACCATGGCGCCGTTCCCCTCCCCGTTGGCCTGCCCCGCGCCACCCGTAGCGGCACGGAACGGTCTTGCAACCCGTGCGGGGCGCTCCCACAGGCTCTCCATGATGTCGCCATCAACGCCCGAATGGCTCGTAACAGCAGGGCTCACCCCCTACCCCGATGCCCTGTCCATCATGGAACAACGCGCCGCTGCTGTGCTGGCAGGGGAAGCGCAGGAACTTGTGTGGCTGCTGGAGCACCCACCCTTGTACACCGCAGGGACCAGCGCCGACCCGAGCGAGCTGATCACGCCCCGTTTCCCGGTATTTCCGGCCGGGCGGGGCGGTCGCTACACCTATCATGGCCCGGGCCAGCGGGTCGGATACCTGATCATGGACCTGGCTCGTCGTGGGCGGGACGTACGATGTTATGTACACGGGCTGGAAGGATGGGTGATTGCCGCCCTCGCCAGGCTGGGCGTCGAGGCGTTCCGCGCAGAAGGACGCGTTGGCATATGGACGCGGATGGGCGGAAGTGAGGCCAAGATTGGCGCGATCGGCGTCCGGGTCCGTCGCTGGATCACCATGCACGGCTTCGCCGTCAACGTTGCTCCAGACCTGTCGCATTTCGGCGGCATCATTCCCTGCGGCCTGCCGGACTACCCGGTTACCAGCCTCCATTCGCTCGGGATCGCCGCGGATCTTGCAACTTTAGACGCCGCCCTCGCGTTCACATTTCCGGCATTCCTTGAAACTCTTTCTTGCGCCGGCGAAAACGAGACTTGAGGGTGATGCCGTGTGTGGGTAATGTCCACTCCGATTTGGGTGATAAGGGCAGCCAGCCGTCCAAATCCTCTTCTCAAGGGAGCTTCCAATGCGTGCAATGATTTCCAAGGTCCTGACCGGCTCCATGATCGCCGGCGCGGCGCTCGCGGTTGCGGCCTGCGGCCCGAAGACCGAGACCACCACTGACAACACCACGGTGACCGACATGAACGCGACCGAGGGCATGGACACGATGTCCGACAACATGACCGCCGTCGACAGCTCGATGAACTCGGGCATGATGTCGAACGACACCTCGATGATGTCGAACGACACTTCGATGATGTCGAACGACAGCACGATGTCGAACACCGGCACGACCACCAACGCAATGTAATCCGGGGCCTTCGGGCTCCGTTTATGCGAAGGTTCTCTAAAGGGGCCGTCCGGGATACCGGGCGGTCCCTTTTCGATTCCGCCGAGCTACTCCATGCTTGGGCCGTCCGCCGCATCCCGGCCACCGCCGAGCGCGGACTAGTTAATTTCGCTTGGGATTGGCCGGAAAACCACGTAGATTCCGCAGCCTGTGTTTCGGGAGGGTGTAATGAAGGGTTGGCGTAAAGCGGGCGCGGGGGCGCTCGTGGTGGCTCTGCTGGCAAGCGGCCCGGCGTCCGCACAATTCTATTTCAAGTCTAAGGACATGCGCGGTGAGCCCGTGACCGGCACTGAAACCGGCATCATGGAAGCCTTGCCCGGCGCTACCCCGGCGGAGCAACGTGCAGGCCTGATCTGGACCATGCGTGCGGCACTCAACGTCGCAGCCCTGCAATGCCAATTTGAACCGACGCTCCTGACGGTCAGCAACTACAATGCGATGCTGAAGGATCATGGCGACGAGCTGAAAGGGGCTTTCGACACGCTCACCAAATATTTCGCCCGCACTGCGAAGGGCAAGCCGGCGGGACAGAAGGCGCTCGATCAGTTCGGCACTCGCACCTATGCCAATGTCACCACTGTTTGGGCGCAGATTAACTTTTGCGAGACCGCGTCGGAGATTGGCCGGGACGCTGTATTCACACCGCGCGGCCATTTCGGCGACTTGGCGGAACAGCGGATGCGCGAGTTGCGTAACTCGATGACGCCTGCGGGTGAGCAGATGTTCTCCCGCTACGTGGGTCACGATCCCAACCGCCTGCCGGTGCCGCGCCTTGACGCTATCTGCTGGGACAAGAAGGCGCGTTGGCAGACCAAGAAGTGCGGCGCCCTGGGCTGGCCACCGGTCGGCACCAGCCTGGCCGCACGCTGATCATGCCTGGGCCTGCGCTTAGCGCAGGCCCAGCAGCTTGTGGGTCTGGATACTTAGGCGCC
Source organism: Sphingomonas aerophila (assembly GCF_014199305.1). GTDB lineage: Bacteria > Pseudomonadota > Alphaproteobacteria > Sphingomonadales > Sphingomonadaceae > Sphingomonas > Sphingomonas aerophila. The sequence continues at coordinate 71,846 of NZ_JACIJK010000008.1, read as the reverse complement.
ATTGTGGACGCGCCAACACAAGCTCAATCGCAGCCCGCTGGTGATCCGCCGCCCATGGATCGTCCAATGGCTGGATCAGCCGATGGGAAAAGTCCCAGCTCTCCAAGATATCCAGGTCAAAACCAGCCTGCGGCCAGACCAGCTTCAACTCGTCGCCGGATTGCTGCACCACTGTGCTGCCGGCTTTTGGGCTTATGCACACCCAGTCGATACCGGGGTGGACAGGTAAGGTGCCGTTGCTCTCGATCGCGATCCGGAAGCCGGCGCCATGCAGCGCGTCGACTATAGCGTCATCAGCCTGCAGCATCGGCTCACCACCGGTCAGGACCACGAAGCGATCCTTTAGCCCCGGTCCCCAGGCCTCCTCCACCGCCGCGATCAGCGCGCTGGCGTCGTTGAAGCGGCCACCGCCACCCCCGTCCATGCCGACAAAGTCGGTGTCGCAGAAACGGCATATTGCACTCGCCCGGTCGGCCTCTCGCCCGGACCACAGGTTACACCCAGCAAATCGCACGAACACGGCCCGTGCGCCGGCATTCACTCCCTCTCCTTGCAGGGTCAGGAACAACTCTTTGACGGCATAGGCCATCAGGGACGCGCGGCGTAGCGGGTCGGATCGGGCACGCCCGCTTCCTCGAACCCCTTTGAGCGGAGGCGGCAACTGTCGCACAGGCCGCAGTGTTTCTCATCGGGAGCCGGGTCATAGCACGACCAGCTCAGCCCCATGTCCAGCTCCAGCCGCGCGCCCTCGCGCACGATGTCGGCCTTGGTCATCGCTTGAAGCGGCGCCTGGATGCGGAACGGCTCGCCTTCTACGCCCGCCTTGGTGGCAAGCTCCGCCAGCCGCTCAAAGCCGGTGATGAACTCAGGACGGCAGTCGGGATAACCCGAATAGTCGAGCGCGTTGACCCCGATGAATAGATCGCGTGCACCCGCCGCCTCTGCCCAGCCGAGCGACAGGCTGAGGAAAATAGTATTGCGCGCCGGAACATAGGTGACCGGGATGCCGGGCTGCACCCCGTCCTTCGGCACGTCTATGTCGGCGGTCAGCGCGGAGCCGCCAAACGCCGAAAGGTCCAGCGGCAACACGACATGTCGCTCCGCGCCCAGCGCTGAAGCCACTCGGGCCGCCGCCTTCAATTCAACCCGATGACGCTGGTTGTAATCGACCGAGAGCGCAAGCAGCCGAAAGCCGGCCTCACGAGCAAGCGCGGCGGACACCATTGAATCGAGCCCGCCAGATACCAGGGCGACGGCAAGTTTTTGTTCGGTCATGATCGGTCAGCCGCTAGTGCCTCGCCCCATCCCGCTCAAGCAGGCTCGGCGACGCGAATGGGAAATTGGCGCGCGCAGAAGTGGCAATCGACCACGATGTTGCCGTCGTCGTTGGCCATGGCGCGCTGCTCGTCGGGCGGGAACTGGCCCAGCACGGCGGCGAAATGTTCGAGTGTGCAACGACAGCCGCGGACCAGCGGCGTGGACGCAAGCACCCGTACCTCCTGCTCCTCGTTGAACAATCGCCACACCAGCGTCTCGAGCGGCACTGTCGCGCTGGCAAGCTCGTCCGCTCCCATGGTCTCGCCGAGCGCAGCCACGTGCTCCCACTCGGGGTGATCGAGCCGTGTATGGAGGCGCTCTCGCCCCTCCTCACCCTCGGGCAGGTGCTGGAGGAAAAGGCCGCCCGCGACGCAGCGACCATCCGGGCCCTTGCGGATGCCCGCACGCACCAGCGTCGGAATCTGTTCGGACTGTACGAAGTAGCTCTGCGCGGCGTCGACCAACGTCACGCCGTCCAGCGGCACGATGCCCTGATAGCGCTCGCCCGTAGCCGCCAGGTCAAAGGTGATGGCGAGGTAACCCTGGCCGAACAGCGCGAACAGCGTCGGGTTCTCGGGCGCCATGGCCAGCCGCTCGGCGTCGAACTCGACATAGCCCCGCACCTCACCGCCCCGATAATCGCAGACCAGAAGCGTGACGACGCCCGTCTCGGTCCGCGACTGCATGGTGAGTTGCGCCTCCGGGTCCTTCAGCGTCGACCCGATCAGCGCCGTCAGCGTCAGCGCCTCGGCCAGCAACGCCTCAATCGCGGGCGGATAGGCGTGGGCGGACAGGATCGCATCCAACGTCGGCCCCAAGCGGACGAGGCGCCCCCGGGCGCTGCGGGAGGGGATCGCGAAACCGAGCGCGCGATCAAGGTCGGTGGTCAACTGTTCCATGCAATCCGTTCGGGCTGAGCGTTACGAAGCCCTCCCGCGTGAAAAGCAGGACGCCCCCGGATGGCCAGGGGCGCTAGGACTTTCGGACAGTCGCGAGATGGTGTCGCCAGCGGCGCGGGTCAACCGATCTGCCCGAAGCACCAACGCAGCACAGATTTTTGCGCGTGCAACCGATTTTCTGCCTCGGGCCAAATCAGCGACTGGGGCCCGTCGATCACCGCTTCGACGACCTCCTCGCCGCGGTGCGCCGGCAGGCAGTGAAGAAACCTCGCGTCCGGCTTCGCGCTGGCCATTAGCTCCGGCGTCACCTGGAACGGCATCATGGCCGCGAGCTTCGCCTCCGCGTGGGACTGCCCCATGGAGATCCAGGTGTCCGTGACAACAACGTCGGCCCCGGCGACCGCCTCGGCCGCACTATCGACCACCCGCGCACGCCCGCCGCCGCGCGCAATGTCGGCATTGCTCGGCCGGTAGCCGTCAGGACACGCCGCGACGACGTCGAAGCCCATCAGGCCGCCCGCCTCGATGATCGAGGCGAGCATGTTGTTGCCGTCGCCCAGCCACGCGACCTTCAACCCCGGCAACGCGCGGCCGCTCTCTACAATCGTCAGCAGGTCCGCCATGACCTGACACGGGTGTGACGCGTCGGTCAGTCCGTTGATCACCGGCACCGAAGCGTAGCGCGCCATCTCCTCAACCTTGGCATGGTCGTCCGTGCGGATCATGATCGCGTCGACATAGCCCGACAGGATACGCGCCGTGTCGGCAATGCTCTCGCCACGGCCAAGCTGCATCGAACCCGCATCGGCGACGATCGACGTTCCGCCGAGCTGCCGTATCGCCATGTCGAAGCTGAACCGTGTCCGCGTCGAGTTCTTCTCGAACACCATCGCCAGCACGTGCCCGGCGAGCGGGGCGTCGGCGTCGACGCGGCCCTTTGGCCAGTCTCGGCGTGCAGCCTTGCGGTCCAGCGCGTCCGCCAGCATCGCGGCGATCGCGTCGGCGCCGGCATCGGTCAGGTCGAGAAAGTGGCGCAGCTCAGTCATCGCTCGCCCCAACAAAGGTCCGTGCGCCCTCGCTCAGCTTCTCGACGCATTCGGCCACATGGCTTTCGTCGATGATCAGCGGGGGCAGGACGCGCACGACATTCTCGCCAGCGGCCACCGTGAGCAGTTGATGATTGTCGCGCAGGTGGGCCACGAACTCGCGCGGCTCGTTGCCTGCCTTGAGCTTGATGCCAAGCATCAGCCCGCGCCCGCGCACTTCCTCGAACAACCCGTCATGGTTGGGGATCATCTGCTCCAGCGACTGGCGAAGCCGCTGCCCAATCGTCTCCACATGCGACAGGAAATCGGGCTCCAGCATCACGTCGAGTACCGCCTGCCCGGCCGCCATGGCGAGCGGGTTGCCACCATAGGTCGACCCATGGGTGCCGATCACCATCCCCTTGGCGGCTTCCTCGGTGGCGAGGCACGCGCCGAGCGGGAACCCAGCGCCGATGCCCTTGGCCACCGCCATGATGTCGGGCGTGACGCCATAATGTTCGTACGCCCACATCTTGCCCGTACGCCCATAGCCGCACTGGACCTCGTCGAGCACCAGCAGCAGTTCATGCTCGTCACACGCCTTGCGCAGGCCAGTGATGAAGGCCTCGGTCCCGACCGAGACTCCGCCTTCGCCCTGGATCGTCTCAACCAGGAAACCGGCAGTCGTGCCGTCGATCAGCGCCAGCGCGGCGTCCAGGTCATTGAAGGGCGCATAGCGAAAGCCAAGCAGCAACGGCTCGAACCCGTCGCGCATCTTGGCCTGATTGGTCGCGCTGATCGCACCCATGGTGCGGCCGTGAAACGCGTTGTTGAAGGTGATCAGCGTCGTGCGCTGCGGGTTGCCGTTGGCGTAGTGGTAACGCCGCGCCGTCTTGATCGCGCACTCGATCGCTTCGGTGCCCGAATTGGTGAAGAACACGGTATCGGCAAAGCTGTTGGCGACCAGCCGCTCCGCCAGCGCCTCACCCTGCGGGCTGCCGTACAGGTTCGACACGTGCATCAACGTCGCCGCCTGTTCGGCAATCGCCTTCACCAAATGCGGGTGCCCGTGACCGAGCGCGTTGACCGCGATCCCGGCCGCGAAATCAAGAAATTGCTGCCCATCCTCGCCGTACAGGTACACGCCCTCGCCTCGCACCGGACGCACCCCGCACCGTGGGTAAACGGGCATGAGCGCAGGGGTGGACACGATGCTTCTCCTCCGAAACGAGAGAAGGCGGCCCAATCCAGACCGCCCGGAGCGGCCTTTTATCGGCGGCGGCGCACGGGAGCAACCGGCAAGGACCAACCTGCGTCATCACAAGATAGCTGGATGCGGCTGCCAGCGGTCATTGGAGAGGGCACCGCGGCGCCAGGCTGCTGTCGTCTCCCGTGGCCCCACGGCAGCCGTTCGGGGCAACCTGTCAGTTCAGCCTCACGCGTCGATCGCCTCGTCCTCCAGCCGTGCAGCATTCTCCTGGATAAAGGCGAAGCGGTGCGCAGGGTTATTGCCCATCAGCCGGTCGACCAGATCCTTGACGCCCGCCCGCTCCTCATATTCCTGGGGCAGCGTAATCCGGATCATGCCCCGGGTCGCCGGGTCCATGGTGGTTTCGCGCAATTGCTGCGGGTTCATCTCCCCTAGTCCCTTGAAGCGCGAAACCTCGACCTTCTTGCCCTTGAAAGCCGTGCGCTCCAGCTCGGCACGATGTGCGTCGTCGCGGGCGTAGAGCGACTTCGCGCCGGCGGTCAGTCGATATAACGGTGGTTGCGCCAGATACAGGTGCCCACGACGCACCAGATCCGGCATTTCCTGGAAAAAGAACGTCATCAGCAGCGTCGCAATGTGAGCGCCGTCGACGTCGGCGTCCGTCATGATGACGATCCGCTCGTAGCGAAGAGTGTCCGGCCGGCATTCCTTGCGGGTGCCGCACCCCAGCGCCTGGATCAGATCAGCAATTTCCTGGTTTGCCACTATCTTGGCGGACGTGGCTGATGCGACGTTGAGGATCTTTCCGCGGATCGGCAGGATCGCTTGTGTCTTGCGGTCGCGCGCCTGCTTGGCCGAGCCACCGGCCGAGTCACCCTCTACGATAAACAACTCGGTGCCTGTGGGATCGTCGGCCGAACAGTCGGTCAGCTTGCCCGGAAGACGCAGCTTGCGCGCGCTGGTCGCCGTCTTGCGCTTGACCTCGCGTTCCTGCTTGCGGCGCAGGCGGTCGTCCATGCGGTCCAGCACATAGCCGAGCAACGCCTTGCCCCGGTCCATGTTGTGGCCCAGCCAATGGTCGAAATGGTCGCGCATCGCCCGCTCAACCAGACCCGCTGCTTCCGGGCTGGTCAGGCGGTCCTTTGTCTGGCTCTGGAATTGAGGCTCGCGAATGAACACGGACAGCATCAGCTCCGCGCCGACCACGACGTCGTCCGCCGTGATGTCTTTCGACTTCTTCTGCCCGACCAGCTCACCAAACTGGCGCAGGCCCCGAACCAAGGCCTGACGCAGACCCTGCTCGTGCGTCCCGCCGTCAGGCGTCGGAATGGTGTTGCAGTACCAGCTATAGCTGCCGTCCGACCACAGCGGCCAGGCCACGGCCCATTCCACCCTGCCCTGATCGCCCGGAAAGTCCTGACGTCCTGCAAAGAAATCCGCGGTGGCGCACTCACGCGAGCCGATTTGTTCGCGCAGGTGATCGGCCAGGCCGCCCGGAAACTGGAACACGGCCTCTGGCGGCACGTCGGTGTCCGCCACGAGCTCGGGGGCGCAGCGCCAGCGTATCTCCACGCCGGCAAACAGATACGCCTTCGACCGAACGAGCTTGTACAAGCGCTGGGGCTTGAAGCCGAGCTCTGGCCCGAAGATCTCCGTGTCGGGGGTGAACGATACCGACGTGCCACGCCGATTGGGTGCCGCCCCGACATTCTCCAGCGGCCCCAGCGTCTCGCCCCGGCTGAAGCGCTGGCGATATAGCTGCCGGTCGCGCGCGACCTCCACAACCGTGTCTGAGGACAAGGCGTTCACCACAGAAACGCCTACGCCGTGCAGGCCGCCGGATGTCGCATAAGCTTTGCCCGAAAACTTGCCGCCCGAATGCAGCATCGACAGGATTACCTCCAGCGCCGACTTGTCCGGGAACTTGGGGTGCGGGTCGATTGGCATGCCGCGCCCGTTGTCGGTGATGGTCAGCCGATTGCCCGGCTCCAGCAGCACCTCGATGCGCGTAGCATGGCCTGCGACGGCTTCGTCCATGGCATTGTCGAGCACCTCGGCCGCAAGGTGATGGAGCGCGCGCTCATCTGTGCCGCCGACATACATGCCCGGGCGCCGCCGAACCGGCTCCAGCCCCTCGAGAACTTCGATGGACGATGCGTCATAGTTGGAAGGGGGCGGGGCGGGATTAGCGAACAAGTCGTCGGCCATGACACCGCCTTAGCGGATGTTCGCGCTTCGTGCCACTCGGACGATTGTCGCGAACTGCTGCTTCAGCAATGCGTACGGCTCATTCTCAACGCGAGTAACGGCATCGAGTACCGGATCGGAGCCACCTTCTCGATCGGACTGGAACACGCGCAAAAACTTTGACGAGAGTGAGGTCGCGGCGTTGGCACGACTGCCAGCCGACTCCCGCCGTTTGCACGGCATGTTCCGCTGGCGATCTTTGCGCCAAGACTGGCCTCCGCTTCTAAGCGTCGGGCGACCAGTAAGGCATGACATAGAAGACAAAGGCCCGCTGATCACGAGATTAGCAGACCTTTGTCGGCGGGAGCGTCAGCTTAGCGGACTCGCGGGCCGCCGAAGGGCAGCGGCGGCGGTGGGCGCCGGTCACGCCGTGGCATCTGCGCCTGATACGCGTGCCCGCAATGCTCGACGCAATAAGGGAATCCCGGGTTCACCTTGACCCCACAGAAATGGAAGTCGGGCTCACCCGGATGGCCCAGCGGCCACTTGCAGATGCGATCGTTGAGATCGAGCAGGCTGGTCTTGCCCGCCATCTCGGCGGACGGCTTGGCCGGAACCAGCCGACGTGGCGGGGCGGGCGTGGCCGGAGGCTGCTGCTCGCCGGGCGATTGGCGAACAAAGCCGCCCGGGCCGACGGAACGAAGAATTTGCTGCGGCTCCGCAGGGCGGGCCGCGGGCTCAGCCGCGGCGGGTGCCGGCGAGGACTCACTCTCGGCCTCCTCGAGCTCGTCGATTTCTTCGGGCTCGGGCGCCAGCTCCACCACGGGTGACACCACGACAGGTTCCACGACCTCGACCTTCGCTTCAGGCTCGTTCGGGCGGACCGGCGACGGGCGCGACTGCAGCCCCAGACGATGGGCCTTGCCGATCACCGCATTGCGGCTGACGCCACCAAGGGCTTCCGCGATCTGGCTGGCGGTCTGGCCCGCTTCCCACATCGTCTTGAGCGTTTCGATTCGCTCGTCGTTCCAGGACATTCCCGCGTTCCTCAATCAAATCGCGGCCGGTTGCGGGCGGCGCCAGCAGCCGTTACCCGCTTTGGCTATGAGCAGCCAGCCCCCCATCGGCCAATATGGTTCGGCAATAAGAGCCGCCCCCGGCGTTCCAGTTATCCGGAATGTGAACTGGGGCGGCCTGAGAACTCTCTATATCAAGGAGGTGCGTCGTTTCTTCAAGGTCCACCTCCAGACGATCTGGGCGCCTGCTATCACAACTCTGCTGTTCCTGATCGTCTTCACGGTCGCGACGGGGGCCAAGCGGCCGGTCGAGGTTGGTGGCGCGGTTCTTCCCTTTGCCGATTTCATCGCTCCCGGCCTGATCATCAGCCAGGGCATGATGGGGCCGGCATTCGCCAACGCCAGCTTCTCGCTCCTGGTAGGCAAGATCCAGGGCACCATCGTTGATTATCTACAGCCCCCATTGTCGACGGGCGAGCTGCTGGCCGCTCTCGTCGGTGGTGCCATGACACGGGCCTTTATCGTTGGCGCAATCTGCTGGCTGGCGATGGCGCTGTACCCCGGCGTCCACGTGTTCCCGCGCCACCCCGGCGCGATCCTGTGGTTCGGCTTTCTGGGTGCCATGTTCCTGTCACTGCTGGGGGTGCTGACCTCGATCTGGGCGGAGAAGTTCGATCATGCGGCCGCGGTGACCAACTTCGTCATCGCGCCGTTGTCGCTGCTGTCGGGCACCTTCTACTCGGTCGACCGGCTCGCGCCCGCGTTCCGGGCCTTCAGCCACGCCAACCCCTTTTTCTATATCATCTCGGGCTTTCGCTACGGATTTGTGGGCACCGCCGACTCGCCCGTATTGGTGGGCAGCCTCGTAATTTTCGCCATCGATGTCGCCCTGGCGGCGCTCTGCTATGCGCTGTTACGCCGGGGCTGGAAGCTGAAGAGCTGATGCGGGCGCTGGCTTTCACGCTGGCGCTCTTGTCCGGAATGGCGGAAGCGCAGGCGCCCGCTCCGCCGGCAGCCGCGGTGCAGGTCGACGCCGCCGTTCCCGCGCGCGCCAATGCGCTGCTCGGCCTCCTCAAAAGCGCGGGCAGCTATGACGAGCTGTTTGCGCCCAGCTTCCGCGCCGCGATCAGCGCGGAACAGTTTGCAGCCATCACGGCGGCCCTTACCGCGTCGCTCGGAAAGCCGGTGCGGATCGACACGATGGCCGTTCCGGTTCGCTGGCACGCCCAGCTGGCGGTCGAATTCGAACGAGGCAGCGCCACGATGGAGATGGTGCTGGACCCGGCACCACCGCACCAGATCACCGGCCTGCGCATCGTCGATCAGGTTACGCACGACGACACGCTGGCGCGGGTCGAGGCCGACTTGCGCGCCCTGCCCGGTACGGCTGCTATTGGTGTCTATGCGCTCCAAAAGGGCAGCCCAACGCCTCTACTCGAAGTGGCAGGCGACAGGCCGCAGCCGCTCGGCTCGGCGTTCAAGCTGTGGGTGCTCGCGGAAGCTGCTCGTCAGGCCGGAAGCCAGCCTGATCGTTGGCGTCAGGTCGTAACGATCGGGCCACGATCCCTGCCGTCCGGGATGCTGCAAGCCTGGCCACCGGCTTCGCCCGTCACCATCCAGACGCTCGCCACGCTGATGATCTCAATCAGCGACAACACCGCGACCGACACGCTGATGGGGCAACTCGGGCGGACCGCCATCGATCGCGCGGCGGCCGCCACCGGACTGTCGACCCCGGTGCTCACCACCCGCGAGGCGTTCGTGCTGAAGGGAGACGTGGCGCTGCGAGCGCGCTGGATCGCGCTTGATCCGGCCGGTCGGACAGCCCTGCTGGCCCGAGACGCACCGCGATTTGCCGTAACCCCGCTCGGCACGGGCGTGTTCGCCAATGGCCCTGTCGCGACGGATACGGTTGAATGGTTCGCCAGCCCGCGTTCGACTGCTTCATTGCTCGATCGGATCAGGGTGGCTGGCGGCAACACCGCGCGGGCCATCATGTCGATCAACCCCGGCGTTGATCCCGCAACCGCGGCGCGCTTCGCCTATCTCGGCTTCAAGGGCGGGTCCGAGCCGGGCGTGCTCAGCCTCAACTTCCTGGTCCAGACCAAATCCGGCCACTGGTTCGCCGTCGCGATCGGTTGGCACCGCCCTGATGGCTTCACATCAGAGGCTCAGCTGATCCCAATCGCCACGCGAACGCTACAACTGCTCGAAACGCGTTAGCTCAAGCCGTAAGGGCGTCTACCAGCGCGCGGACTTTCTTCTGTCGCCACTGCGGAAGCGGCGCGACCAGCCAGTATCCCGCACGTACTGCCTTGGCTTCCCCAAGCACCACGACTCGCCCGGCTGCTATGTCCGCTGCCGCGAGCAGCTCGGGAACCGTGGCACGGCCAAGACCCGCCGCCGCCGCATCGATCGCCAGCCCGGCGTCTGCGACCCGGAACGTCGATCCACCCTCTTCCGATGGAGCGCCCGGCCAAGCGATCGCGCCGGCTCCGCCGCCGTTCGGTGACGCCACCGTGACCATGCCGGCCGACCCCAGCGCCTCACCCTCATGCTCGCCAGGACCCGCGCCCCATCGCACCGCCAGGTCGAGATTGGCTTCGGTAAAGTCGATACTCTCGTCCGCGGCCAACAAGGCGAACCGCAAATCCGGATCACGCGCCGCGATCTCGGCCAGTCGCGGCATCAGCCACTTCTCGGTCACGTCACGCGGCGCTGCAATGGTGAGCGACTTGGAGGACTGGCCCGCCTGCATCGCCCGCACCGCTTCCTCGAATTGGAGAAAGCCGTCGCGCAACGGGGCAAGGCCGGCCTCCGCTTCCGGCGTCAGTTCCAACCCACGCGTCGTGCGCCGGAAAAGAACCACGCCCAGCGTATCTTCCAGCGCGCGGATCTGCTGGCCAACAGCAGCCGGCGTCACAGCCAGCTCGTCCGCGGCCCTGGTGAACGACAGATGCCGGGCCGCCGCATCGAGCACGCGCAATCCGTTAAGCGGAAGGTGAGTGCGCTTCATTCGCGCCTACTCCGCAACCGCAGGAGCGATCAGCTGAAAGCGAGGGATCTCGACATCGAACACTACCCCGCCCTCGTCGATCATACGGTAAGTCCCCTGCATTGCACCGGTCGGCGTCGCCAGTGGACATCCCGACACGTAATCAAAGCTGCCGCCCGGCTCGACCAACGGCTGCTCGCCGACCACTCCCTCGCCCTCCACAGTGTGGCGCGCGCCCCGACCATCTGTGATGATCCAATGGCGGGTCAGCAGTTGCACCGCCGCCGGCCCTTCGTTCTCGATCCGAACATGATAGGCCCAGAACCAACGCCCGCGCCGCGGTTCGGATTGTTCGGGCAGGTAGCTGACCGACACGCGCACGGTCACGCCGCGCGTGGTCGCCGCATGAGGGAACAGCGCCTTCATAGGCCCACCCGGTCAAGCGCCCGACCGAGGTCATCGACCAGGTCGTCGACATCCTCCAGCCCGACGTTCAGCCGCAACAAACCCTCGCCAACCCCCATTTGCTCACGCGTCTCGGCGGAAACGCCTGCATGGGTGGTCGAGGCAGGGTGGGTCATCAGCGAACGCGAGTCGCCGATGTTGTTCGAGATGTCGATCAGTTCCAGCGCGTCGAGCAGCGCATGCGCCTGTTCACGCCCGGCAACCTCCAGAGAGAAGATCGGCCCGGCCATGTCCATCTGGGACATGGCCAGGGCGTGCTGGGGGTGACTCGCAAGCCCTGGATAGTTCACCCGCGGAACACGCCTTTCCAGGAAGGCCGCCACCTTCAGCGCATTTTCGGACTGCCGACGAATACGCAGGTCCAGCGTTTCAAGCCCCTTCAGGACGACCCAGGCGTTGAACGGGGCCAGCGTTGGCCCTGTGTTGCGAATGAAGGGCAGCAGCTCGCCATTGATGAACTCCGCCGTACCGCATACCGCGCCAGCAAGCACCCGCCCCTGCCCATCCATCATCTTGGTCGCGGAATAGGCGGTGATGTCAGCGCCCCATTCCAGCGGACGCTGCAACGCCGGTGTCGCAAAAGCATTGTCCACCACCGTTCTGATCCCACGATCGCGGGCGATGCCGCAAACCGCTTTGAGATCAACAATGTCCATCGTCGGATTCGCAGGGGTTTCGAAGAAGAACAGCTTGGTATTCGCCTGCGCAGCGTCAGCCCATTGCTGCGGATCCCGACCGTCGACGATCGTTGAGCCGATACCAAATTTTGGCAACAGCGTGTCGGTCAGCCATCGGCACGACCCGAACGCGGCGCGACCTGCGACGACGTGGTCGCCCGCCTGCAACTGGCACAGCAGCGCCGCCGTCATCGCTGCCATTCCGGTAGCCGTGGTGCGGCACGCCTCAGATCCTTCGAGCAGGGCGATCCGCTCTTCCAGCATCTCGGTCGTGGGATTCTGCAGCCGGGAATAGGTCATCCCGACCTGCTCGCCGGCGAACCGGGCGGCGGCGTCGCCTGCCCGATCATAGCTATAGCCGGACGTCAGAAACAACGCTTCGGAGGTTTCACCCCATTCCGACCGCGCGGTCCCGCCGCGTATCGCGCGCGTGGCGGGCCGCCAGCCGCTGGTGATGGTCCGGTCCTGCCCCGTATTGCGCTTCATGGTTCCGCTTTGCCCGTGCCCGTGCCCGCTTGCAAGAAAGCGGATCAGCGGGAACAACGCGGCGCGTGCCGATCAAGTTCGACCGCCCCCTTCCTGTCGCGATCCTGTTGGGGATCATCACCCAGGCGCTGTTCTGCTGGCGCCTTGCCGTGCCGCACATGTTGGTATTCGACGAGGTACATTATGTCCCCGCGGCACGGACGCTGCTGACGCTCGCGCATCCCGCAAATGCGGAGCATCCGCTGCTGGGCAAGGAACTGATCGCGCTCGGCGTCTGGATGTTCGGCGACACCCCGGTTGGTTGGCGCGCGATGTCGACGCTGGCCGGCACTGCCACGGTGCTTGGATGCTACGCGGCCTTGTGGCTGCTTTATCGCCGGGTCTGGACTGCCACACTTGGCGCCGTGCTGGTGTTGCTCAATTTCACCGTGTTCATCCAGTCACGGATCGCCATGCTGGACGGGTTCATGGCCGCCTTTGTCGTGCTGGCCCTCGCCTGCCTGCTTTGGTCTGCCAAAGCCAACGGTGCCGAGGCGGTCTGGGCGCGCTGGATCGGCGGGGCCATGTTCCTGGGGCTCGCGGTCGCGTGCAAATGGGCAGCGGCACCGTATGTCCTCTTTGCCGCCCTCGCGTTCTTGTTGCTAAAAAGGGGAAACCCCCATCGCTGGCCCGGTCTGTCCTGGTGGGCGGGGCCGATCATGTTGGGGGTCGTCAGCGTCGCGACCTATCTCGCGACCTTCATGCCCGCCTTCTTCTACGCGACTGAGCCGATCAGCGTTTCCACGCTGCTGCCCTACCAGCTCGCCATGTTTAAGCTACAAGAACAGGTACTTCCGCCACATACCTATCAGTCGAGCTGGGAAGGTTGGGTGCTAATGATCCGGCCGATCTGGTACCTATACGAGCCGGTCGATGGCGCCCAGCGCGGCATCCTTTTCGTTGGCAACCCGGTGATCATGTGGGGCGGGCTCGTCGCGGTCGCCGCGAGTCTTTGGGCCTGGGCACGGGAACGGGACGTGCGTACAGGTGCCCTGGCCGGGCTTTGGGTGGCTTCTTACCTGGTCTGGGCTTTGGTTCCTAAGTCGCCGAGCTTCTTCTATTATTACTACCTGCCAAGTATCTGGCTGCCCCTCGTGCTGGCCGGAGCCATCCACCATTGGCACAAGCGGGGATGGCACCTGGATGAAGCGTTGCTGGGTGCCGCCGCGGTCTTGTTCATCAACTTCTACCCCGTTCTCGCGGCAACGGCGTTGGACGACCCGGGCAGCTTCCATCGCTGGACCTGGTTTGCGAGCTGGATCTAATATCGACCCCAGACGAAGCGGCTCGATAGTGCATAGTTCCACACGGCACTGACCGCGATTCCGGCGAGCGCGGGCACTACCCACGCCCCCTGGCGCGCGTCATGAAGGAAGTCGGCGACTCCCACATTGGCAATAGCTCCGACTGAGCAGGCCAGGCAGAACGATACCCAGCCTCGCAGCAGCGCGCCCAGCCCGCGCAACCGCCGCTCGCGATAAGTCAGCGCGTTGTTCAGCAGGAAGTTGAACGTCATAGCGACAGCCGTTGCCACAATCTGTGCAGTCCTGAAACTTGCGTCGAGGGCGAAGTGCACTAGTCCCAGCGTCGCCATGTGCGGCACGACGCCAATCAGCCCGATCAGGCAGAACATGGCAAAGCGCACCGGCACCACCCGCCCGACCAGCCGATCGTAAAGCGCGATCAGGAACTCCATCGCGACCACGTGATCGAGCTTGCTCTCTCCGGCCACTCGCGTCCTGAACATATAAGGAAGCTCGAGAAAGCGAAGCGGGCGCGGGCTTGCCGTCATGAGGTCGAGCAGGATCTTGAATCCAATGCCCGACAGGTCCGGGGCGAGGCTGCGGACAATATGAGTCCGAACCGCAAAGTAGCCGCTCATCGGATCGGCCAGGCCGGCCTTCAGGATCCGACGGGACAATCGAGTCGCAAGAGCCGACTTGGCGACCCGGTCCCGGTCCCAATCACCCGTCCCGCCACCCGTCACGAAGCGCGATCCCACCACAAGGTCGAGCGCAGGGTCGGCCGTGAGCGCATCCAGCATCGCGGGCAGCAGCGTTTCATCGTGCTGCCCATCACCATCGATCACTGCGACGATCGGGGCGGCCGTCGCGCACATCCCCTCGATACAGGCCGACGACAGCCCGCGCCTGCCGATGCGCTGGATGACCCGTATGCGGGGGTCCTGCCGCGCCAGTTGGCGCACCATGTCAGCCGTACCGTCGGCGCTATCGTCATCGACGACCATTGCTTCCCAACCGCGCCCGTCGAGTACCGTTGCGAGCCGGTCGAGCAGCGTCACGATGTTTGCACGCTCGTTGAAGGTCGGGATCACCACCGCGATCTGGAGCGGCAACGTCATCACGCGGTCGTTCCTACGGCTGCCGGCTCACAGCCGGGCGAGCACCGCGTCCCCCATTGCGCGGGTCGACGCTTCGCCGCCCAGGTCAGCGGTTCGCATTCCGTTAGCCACCGCCGCGATCACCGCCACCTCGATACGATCGGCAGCCTCGGGCTGGCGCAAGGAGTGGCGCAGCAGCATCGCTGCCGACAGGATAGCCGCACAAGGATTGGCGCGGCCCTGCCCAGCGATGTCGGGCGCCGACCCGTGGATCGGCTCGTAAAGACCCTTGCCATCCGCGCTCAGTGTAGCCGAGGGCAGCATTCCGATCGACCCCGCGCACATCGAGGCCTGGTCCGACAGGATATCCCCGAACAGGTTGCCGGTGACGATGACGTCGAACTGTCCAGGGCTGCGCACCATCTGCATCGCGGCATTGTCGACGTACATGTGGCTGAGCGTCACGTCAGGATAGTCAGCGGCGGCCTCAATCACCACGTCGCGCCAAAGTTGTGACGTCTCGAGCACATTGGCCTTGTCGACGGAGCACAACCGTCCACGCCGCCCCCGGGCCGCCTCAAACCCGACCCGGGCGATGCGCGCGACCTCTACCTCGTCATAGGCCATCAGGTCATAACCTTGGCGTAGGCCGGCGGGGGTAACGCGGGTGCCTTTCTCCCCGAAATACACGTCGCCATTCGTCTCGCGCACGATCAGCAGGTCGATTGCGCCCGCAACCTCCGGCCGGAGAGCCGACAAGTCCTCCAGGCCCGGAAACACCCGCGCGGGGCGGAGGTTGGCGAACAGCTTCAGCTCGCGCCGCAGTCCCAGGATCGCCTGCTCCGGCCGCAGGCCGCGGTCCAGTCGGTCGAACTCGGGATCGCCCACGGCACCGAACAGCACCGCATCCGCACGCCGCGCAAGGGACAGGGTTTCAGGCGGCAGCGGGTGCCCGGCCGCGCGATACGCTGCCCCGCCGACCGGGGCCTGCTCGAAATGCAAGTCGAGGTCGAGCGCCTCGAGCACGCGTTGCGCCTCCCCCGTCACCTCGGGGCCGATGCCGTCACCCGGCAGGATCGCGATCAAAGCCACGATGCCCTCCTGCCGGGCGGCAGAGGCTCACGCAACCGCCCTTTTCAATCGCTCCACCAGCCGCTCGCGTGCCGCCGCTACGTCCACCCGCCGATCGACCAGCAGGTCACGCGTCAGGAAATGCCCGGTCAGGCGGAGTCCGTCGAACACGTCGGGCCAGTCGGCTGGCCCGCCCACCGCCAGGAACGGCGGCAGGCGAAGCAGGCGCTCCTCATAACCGGCGGCACCTACTCGCGACACCGCACCTCCGCTGCGCGGGCTGACGAAGTGGAGCTGCTCGCCCGCTCCCGTCGCCACACACCGCGACAAGTCGAGCCCGAAGCCGAGCTCGGCCAGCAGGAGCAGTTCATAGCGGACCAGCGCCGGCGCCCAGCCGCGCGCGCTCGGCGCCGCCGCTACTGCGGCAACAACGCCGTCCAATGCGTCGAATAAATGCGGATAAGGCTGCGCCTCGGGCAGCGTAGCGGCGGTGAGTGCGGTCACCCACTCCAGTGCCGCTGCGGCCAGCGGTTCGACGTGAAGCGCCGCGCGGCTCTCGACCAACTCCACCGTCAGCGCCGCCAGCTGTTCGCCCGTTCGTGCTCGCCATTCGCCCATCATCTCGTTCGCTGGCTGCAGCACCGGGCGCAGCCGGCGAGAGCGCCCGCCCCGAACATAGCCGGGCTGCACGCCGTGATTGCGCGTCAGGGCACGCACCACCGCACCATGCTCGCCATGGGCTCGTACGGACAGGATCAGGGCAGGCGCGACGATGTGCACGCACCCATGTAGGCACCCTTCGCTAGCGGCGCACCTGTCGCGAAAGGCGGGCGAGAGTCGGATGCGCCGCGGCGCGCTTCGCTACGGCCACCGCGCTGTCGAAGCCGCCGAGCGCACGGAGCGCGACCCGATTGACGAGCGTTGCACGCAGCAACAACACGTCCATGCACGCCACCCCGCCGGTCGCCAGGCTCCGCTTGTGCTGCCCCTCGCCTTCGGTGAAGTCGAACCAGCGGAAACGTCCTTCCTTCATCAGGTCGCGCAGCGCTTCCGCCTGCAGCACGACTCCGGGCGACAGCGACGCGATGGCAGGATCGTGACCGACGTAATCATAGCGGATCGTGTCACCGTCCGCCGTGCAGCAGAGATAGGCGACGGGGCGCTCCTCCAGGAACAACAGCCACGCCCGCACCCGATCTGCCGCAGCGAGGCGAAGCAGTTCACCGGCATCGCTCGGCAGTCCGGCATCCAGCAACCGCTCCTGATAGGTCAGCGCCGATACGGCGCGTGCGAGCGGGTGAAAGGTCGCGATCTCGTCGGCGGAGACGTAGCGGCGCACGTCGAGCGTTCCACCTGAAGCCGCCACCAGCTTCTTGGCCTTGCGCTTCAACCCCGACCTGGTCGCGCCAGAAAGCGCGGCCTCCCAGCCCGCCATACCTGTCGACAGGTCTACATAGTAGCGCATGTAGCGCTGCCGCACATGCCGCAACAGCCCGGCAGTTCCGACGCGTTCCAGCTGGCTCTCGGGCATCGACGTCACCAAGAAGCCGTCACTGCTTGGGGTCGGTTGGCCGATCGCCGTTACGTGTCCGGCAAGTACTGTTTGCAAGGAGTACGACACACGCACCAGCCGCCGGGGGATCGACGCGAGCGTACGCGCGCCGACCTGAAAGCGCAGCGGCAGGACGGCCACGTCATTCACGCCGCGCGCTCCTCGACCCAATTCGACCAGAGCTGCTCCGCTTGCCTCCAGCGTGTCCGCAGCAAGTCGGGGGCGAGCGGCCGATCGTCCTGCCCCAATGCCAGCGCAGGCCTGTCGGCGAAGTGCGTCGTGGGCAACAGGTCGCGCCGTTCCGCCAGCATCGTGCACAGCGCTTCAAAGCGGCGCACATGTACTGCGTTGGGCCGGTTGCGTCTCCGGTTCGCCAGTTCAAAGCTATGGCTGACGATCGTCACGGCGGCATGTTTTTCGACCACTGCATGGTCCAGCGCTCCGCGTGCTTCTGCTACCGAGAGGGCACAAACCTGAAAGGGCCGCAGATGTCCCGGCCGATCCTCGATCAAGGTCACGGGAACTTCGACCACGCCGCGGCGGATCGGCGCGATTTGCCGGGCGGATAACGTGATTCCGACGTCGTCGAGCGGCTCGGCGCCGTTATGGCTGCTGTCATAAATGAAGCCGAGCGCCTCGAGTGCAGCAAGCGTCGCATCGTCGGCAGCATAGCCCCCCGCCCGAAAGGCGATCGGACGCGGTGCACCGGCTGCAATCAGCAATTCGGTTGCCGCAATCAGAAGGTCCTGCTGTTTGGCCGCATCATATTGGTTCAGGTAGAATCGCGCATGCGCCATGCCGCGGTCCCCGGACTTGGCTCCGGCCCAATTAGGGTGGCAGTGCAGTTGCACCTCCTGTCCCGCCGCCAGGATCGCGTCGACCATCCGCTGGACCGGCGACAGGCCATACGGCACCGCCGGCATCGGATCGACGAAGAAGCACGCCTTCAGATCATGCGCCGCGAGCCGGTCGAGGTGGAAGGACAGGCCGACCCCCGCCGACTCGATCGATCGACTATAAATCGCAGCGAGGGGCAACCCCACGCGGTGATCGCCCCAGGCGAACTCTGTGTCGACGGTCAGGAAAACGGGCGTTGGCATCGGGCCGACTTATCGCCCGCAGGTGAAGAAACATTGACCCTGGCCCAGAAGCGCGCGCCGCCCGCCGCCCGGCTATGCCACCGCTCACCGTGCGTGGTAGAAGTCGTAAACCTGCTGGGCGACCCCGGCCGATACGCCCGGCGCCCTTTTCAGGTCCTCCAGGCTCGCGTTTCGCACTGCGCGCCCGGTGCCGAAGTGCATCAAAAGTGCTTTCTTCCGCGCCGGACCGATACCGGGCACCTCGTCCAACGGTGACGCCCCGATCGCCTTCGCCCGCTTCTCCCGATGCGCGCCGATTGCGAAGCGGTGCACCTCATCGCGAAGTCGCTGCAGGTAAAACAGCACGGGCGAGTTCACCGGCAGCGTCAGTTCGCGCCCGTCCATCAGGTGGAACACCTCACGCCCCTCCCGGCCATGATGAGGTCCCTTGGCAACGCCGACCAGCGGCACGTCCTCGATGCCCAGATCCTCAAGCACCGCCTTGGCGGCATTGAGCTGCCCCCGTCCTCCGTCGAGCAGCACCAGGTCCGGCCAGGTATCTCCGTCACGATCCGGGTCTTCCGCCTGTGCGCGGGAAAAACGGCGCTGCAGCACCTCGCGCATCATCGCTAAATCGTCGCCGGGCACCGTATCCTTGTTGCGGAAGTTGAACTTGCGATACTGGCCCTTGCGGAAACCTTCCGGTCCCGCGACCACCATCGCGCCCAGCGCATTGGTGCCCTGTATGTGGCTGTTGTCATAGACCTCGATGCGGTTGGGGGGTTCGGCCAGCTCGAACAGGTCGGCAACCTCGCGCAGCAGCCTTGCCTGGGTAGTCGACTCCGCCAGCCGACGCTCCAGCGCTTCCACCGCGTTGCGCTTCGCCTGATCCATCAGCCGCCGGCGATCACCCCGCTGCGGGACCGACAGCGCAACCTTGTACCCGGCCCGCTCACCCAAGGCATCTGCCAGCAGCTCGCTATCCTCGAACCCGCGATCGACCAGGATCGTGCGCGGGGGCGGCACCTCCTCATAGAATTGCGACAGGAAACTCAGCAGCACCTCGTCCTCGGGCACGTCAGCGACATGCGATGGGAAGAAGCTACGGTGACCCCAGTTCTGCCCGCCGCGGATGAAGAAGGCCTGGATGCCAATCACACCCTCCAGGCACGCTAGGGCAAACACGTCGGCGTCTCCGACGCCCTCTGCGTTGATCGCCTGCGTCCCCTGGATGAACGTCAGCGCCTTCAGCCGGTCGCGCAGCACGGCCGCGAGTTCGAAGTCCATGCCTTCAGCCGCGGCCTGCATCTGAGCCGCCAGCTTCGCCTGCACATCGGTCGCCTTGCCCGCCAGGAAGCGCTTGGCGTCATCGACCATCTCGGCATAGCTGTCCTTGTCGATCCGGCCGACACACGGGGCCGAACAGCGCTTTATCTGGTACAGCAGGCACGGCCGGTCGCGAGTCTTGAAGAAGCCGTCGGTACAGCTCCGGAGCAAGAACAGCTTCTGCAACGCGTTCAGGGTGTTGTTGACCGACCCGGCGCTCGCGAACGGTCCATAATAGTTGCCGACCGCCCGTCGCGCGCCCCGGTGCTTCTGCACCCTCGGAAAATCGGTATCCGCGCGCAGGAGAATGAACGGGAAGCTCTTATCGTCGCGTAGCAACACATTGTACGCCGGGCGGAAGCTCTTGATCAGCTGCGCTTCGAGCAGCAGCGCCTCGGCCTCGTTGTTGGTCGTGACGATCGTCATGGACCGGGTCTGCGACACCATGCGCCGCAGCCGTTGCGTCAGCTGCTTGACCTGCGTGTAGTTCGCCACGCGCTGCTTAAGCGAACGCGCCTTGCCTACGTACAGCACGTCGCCTTTCGCGTCCTGCATCCGATAAACGCCAGATCGATTCGGTAGCGTTTGCAGAACGTTGCGGATCGCCGCTACGCCGGCGTCCAGGTCCGGCGTGTCGCTCCCCCGGACGGTAAAGGCGGCTTTTTCCTCGTTGAAACGGTCGGGTGGGCCATAGCTTGCCATCACCCGGCATGTAGGAGTCGGCGACTTGCTCGGCTAGCCCTTAGCGGCTGGCATTGCGGCCTTTTCCAGGCGCCGACGGCTCGATCGCGGCCAGGTCTGCGGCCGTCCGTGACAGCAGGTCGTCCGACAGTTGCCCGCCTGTCAGCGGCTGGAAGCGGCGCAGGCTGAGAGCCTGGAACTTGGGCAGGCTCTCGTCTGTGCTGAGGCCGGGCAGGTCCTTGTCGAGCACTGCACGCGCTTGAGGACTGGCGATCAACTGCGCAATCGGCGTGTCGAGATCGAACAGCGCTGGCGGCGTAAGAGGCACCGACGCACCGGCCGTCGTGGGTGCCCCAACCGGCTCTGAAGGCTGCAGAGCCGTCGCGGCCGGATCGACAGTCGGGACGTTCGCCGGAGCCGTCACGCGGTCGTCCTGCGGCACGCCGCCAAGGTCCAGCGAGAATTGCTTGGAGGATTCGGCAGCAGAGCTACCGGCGGGCATCTGTGCCTGGCTGACGCCAACGATGGCGAGCATCACGGCGACCGCAATCATCGCAGTGCACCTGCCACGGCAGCGTTCTTACAGAACATGGACCCGCGGCTCCTACCCGTCCGCCGACGCAGCGGACCGCGCGATCCTTGTTAGCGGAACAGGCAGCGGGCGGGAAGGTCGCGCCCGCTGCTGCCAATCAGCTCGGGCGACCGATCCGCCCGATCGCATGGTCGATCATGTTGCGATCAGCGTCGGCACCGTGCTGCTCGGCGATCAGCAGTGCCGCGGCGCGCGCAGCAGCATCGGCCGCTCGTGCCCGTACCTCAGCGATCGCACTATGTTCGGCGGCTGCGATGCGGTCTTCCGCCATCCGGACACGCCGCTCCATCAGTTCGGCGGCATCCGTCTTCGCCTTGGCGATGATCGCATTGGCTTCCTGCCCGGCATGCTGCCGCATGGAAGCAGCGTCCGCCTCGGCAGAACGGGCGCGCGCCTCATACTCGGCGCGCAGAGCCTCAGCCTCGGAACGGAGCCGCTTGGCTTCGTCCAGTTCGCTACGAACGGCGGCTATGCGCTTGTCGAGCATGGCACCCACGGTCCGCGGCACCTTCCACACGATCATGAGCAGAATCACGACCAGCGCCGCGATCCCGACCCAACCCGTCGAATTGAGGCCCAGCGCGGTTGGATCCGCCACGTGTTCGGGCCCGCCCTCGGCAGTGGTGCCGCTCTGGGTTCCCTCCAGGCCACTGCCGTTGCGGATGTCGGCAGGCTTCAACGCCTGCGATGATGCCGCATCGGCCAGGTTCTCGGCCACGGCCGTGTTGGGATGAGTGGCAGGATTAGCCATGAACGCTGGTCCTTCTCACCGCCTCGGAAGCGGCCTCTTCACTGACGTTCAGGCCGGCGACCTTGGCCACCAGGCTCTGGGTCGCGTCGGCTGCGATGTCCTGGACATTGGCCATCGCGTCGGCCTTGGCGTTGGCGATCGCTACCTCATGATGCGCCAGTCGTTCGGACAGGTCAGCATCAGCATGGGCAAGCTGGGTCTCGGTGGTGCGAGCCGCTTGTGCCTTGGCCGCGGCAATCTCAGCCTGCGCTGCGGCACGGGCCGCGTCGGCAGCCTGTCGCCAGGCTTCTTCGGTCTTGTCGGCCTGTGCACGGGCAGCTTCTGCCGCGGACAGGTCCGCCGCAATCTGAGCTTCACGCGCGTCCACCGTCGCGACGATGCGCGGCACCATTCCCCGGCCTACCACGAAGTAGAGCAGGCCGAATGTCACCAGCAGCCAGAAGATCTGGGACGCGTAGGTGGCAGCGATTTGGGAAATCTGGGGCATCGTTACCCTTTGAAACAAGCCGTTCGCAGGCGACCAGGATCACGCCCGGCCGCCTGCAAAAGGATCATCAGGCGACGAACACCAGGATGATCATCGTCACGAATGCGAGCAGACCGAGAAGCTCGGCGGCCGCGAAGCCGATGAACAGACGGCCCTGCTGGCTGTCCGCCGCACCGGGATTGCGCAGCGCGCCTTCAAGGAACTTGGCAAAAACATTGCCCACGCCCAGCGCGGCGAGGCCCATGCCAATCGCGGCCAGACCGGCACCGATCATCTTGGCGGCTTCTGCGTCCATGTCGTAAACTCCAGTGGTAAGTGGTTCAGGTTGAAAGGATCAATGCAGGTTGACGGCGTCGTTCAGGTACACGCTCGTCAGCAGCGCAAAAACATAGGCCTGGATTGCGGCGACCAGCAGCTCAAGCAGCGTGATGCCGATCATCAACGCGAAGCTCGGCAGCGTCACGATAGCGGCATAACCGACGCCGAGGTTCAAACCATTGATGACGAACCCGGCCAGCACCTTCAGCAGGATGTGCCCCGCGGTCATCGCCACGAATAGTCGCAGCCCCAGGCTGAACGGCCGCACCAGGAAGCTCATCAGCTCCACGACGAAAATCAGCGGAATCATCAACACGGGCGTGCCATGTGGCACGAACAGGCTGAAGAAGTGGAAGCCATGCCGGCCGAAGCCGACGATCAGCACGATCGCGAAGGAAATGATGGCCAGCACACCGGTAACGGTGATGTGGCTCGTGACGGTGAAGGGGTGCCAGCCCGGCACGACGCCGAACGGCAGCAATCCCAGCACGTTGGCGAACAGGATGAACATGAATAGGGAGAAGACATAGGGCACAAAGCGCTTGCCCTCTGGCCCTATGTTCGAGGTCAGCATATTCTGGACGAAACCAGTGAAGCCCTCGGCCGCCGCCTGCCAGCGACCGGGCACCAGCTCACGCCTCATGCCGCCCGCCATGAATACGGCAAGGCTCAGCACCGTGATAACCATCCACAGCGCCGAATTGGTAAAGGACAGGTCGTACCCGTTCACGATCCAGTGCCGACCGAACAAAGGTTCGATCAGGAACTGGTGCATGGGATCGATCTTGCCGCCCGATTCTGCCGCCACGTGCCTATTCCCAAATGCGACAAACGCCCGGTTTAGCCCGGGCGTCCGCCTGCGATCCGAAGTATCTGTCTGAACGCCACCGCAATTCCGAGGAACAGCGACACGATCAGGCCCCAGGGGCTGACGCCAAACCAGCGGTCGATACACCAGCCGATCAGCGCGCTGCCAACAAGGCTTCCGATCAGCGCGGCGAGAACCCGGTTCCCGAGCGAGTAGCCCGCGTCTTCCGCCGGCTTCACATGCCCGGACCGTAGTGCCTCATGGTGCCGGGCCTCCTTCAACCGCTCATCGAGCGAGGAAAGCCGCGGATCCTCCGCACCCCGAAAATCCTGCCCGGAACCATCCGCCACGCGCTTGCCCTCGCCTGAAACTGATCCCGGACGAAGAAAGCGCGCAAGTCGGCGAGCGATCCCGCCAAGGCAGGCCGGCGTTTAGGTGTGGTGTCCGGGCGTGTCAACCGTGGGTCGGCCTGCCGGCTTCCTCCTGGGAACGCGGCGGACCGGCCCGATCAGGTCAGACGCAACGGCTGTCGCGGACGGGCGCTGCGGCCGTGCGGGTATGCCATACGCCGTCGGGGCCCTTGTACTTCTCCCCACCAGACGTCTGGCCGATCAGATTACAGCCGCTGGTAAAGGCCATTTGCTCCACGGTGGCGCCGGACGCCTGCGCCTTCGCCGTATAGGCGGCCTTGCGCTGGATGTTGATATTGCTGACCAGCGCGCGAAGATTCGCATCGGCGGCGCCGACGATGCCGAGATAGCCGTCGGGCTGTTCCCCGACCTGCCCCGCGGCGCGCGCGGCAGCATAGGCCGGGTCACGCTGCGCCACCGCCGGCGCGGACAGGACGAGAGCGGCGGACAGAAGCGACAGGGTCAGGGCCTTGGTCATGGTCAAAAAATTCCCGGGTTCTGCTGGATCAGCGACTTTGCCTCGTTGTCGAGGCGGTACACCACTTCCTGCGTCACACTGATGTTGAGGTTGATCTCGATCGGCTTGTCGGGTGCGGAGATGTTGACGCACCCCCCGCTTCCCAATGCCAGCCCGACCGTGATCATCCCCGTCATCCATTTCCTGTATATCATCGCTTAGGCTCGCTTGCAGGGGGCTGAACGGGACGACCCGGCGCATTCTGCTGCTGCAGCAGGGCGGGCAGGTTTCGGTCGATCAGCCGCTTTGGGTCGTAGAAGCTTTGTGCCGAATCGATCAGCCCCCGGAAAGGCGCCCTGATCCGTACGTTAAAGACGAAGGGCAGCCGCTGGAGGCGTCGGATCAGGATGTTGCTGGTCGCCCCCTGCCCCTGCGTGACGCCGCTGAATCGCACATCGGTCACCATCTCGCCCGCCAAGGGCCCGTTCATGCTGATGCCCAGGTCCCGATAGCGCAGCGACCGCAATGCGCCGAAAGCAAGGTTTCCCCAGAACCCCAGGTTCTTGCGGCTGATATCGCCCAAATAGGCAAGCGTTCCGCCGCCGGGCCGTACCGTCAGCCGCCCGCCCTCGATCCGCCCACCGGCCGCATCGAACACCATCGGCAACGCGCCGTCGAACGTGCCCGTCGCCTGAAGATTGTCGAAGTCGAACTGCCGAAGAAAGCGATCGGCCGCGACGCCGTCGACGGTGAAGGTCATCAGCCGCTCACCCGCCCCGCCGAAGTCGAGCAGCGTCGGCGCGAGGCTCAGCTTGCCGCCCGCGAACGGCCAGCGCGCTCCCTCTACCTGCACCCGCGAATCAGGGAGCGTCTGGTATCGCACAACGCCGTCGGTGACAGGGATGCCCGGGTTGATGGATGCCACGGTCGCCACCTGCCCCGGCGCGCTTTGAAGGGCGAGCAGGTCGGTGAACCGGATCTCCGTTGCCAGCCCGCTTACTGGGCCGAACGCTGCCGCCAGATCGGTACCCGCCGTCCGAAACACGCCGGTGCTCGAAACGCCTTCGGGCCCCCAGACAATCCGCCCATCTCCGCTGACCGTCCCGCGAACGTCGGCGATGACGCCAAAGGTCAGCCGGGTCAGCCGGTCGGGCTGGAAGTCGCGGGTGAAGGACAGGCTGGGCACCCCCACGGTCGCGACACCGCGCCCGCTCGCAAGCTCATGATCGACCATGACGGTACCGACACGGGTGCCCGTTTCCGGCTCAATTAACGTGCCCGTCGCACCAATGGCGCTGTTCACCAGCCGCAGTTGCACGTCCTTGGCGGCAAGAGGACGAAAGCGTGGGGTCGCAACCTGCGTGTCCGCAACCTTAAGATTACCTGCGAGCACCAAATTGCCACCGGCCAGCCGCCACGTGCCCACGGCATCGGACAGCAGCAGCGGCACCGCCCCGATCTGACCACTTGCTCCCAGGAAACGGCCACCGACGCCGCCCGCATCTGCCCGCGCGTCGAGCCGGGCCGCATCGATCCGAACCGGGCGCGCGGGATCGCCGATCCGCACGCCGACGTCGCTCGCCACCAGCGTGCGGGCCCCAAGCGCAAAGGTTGCCCCGCCGAGCCGCAGGTCCAATGCGCTGCTCCCCAGCCTTCCAGTCAGGCGGATCGCCGCAATGCGCGCCCCGCCCCGGACTTGCCCGCCATCGAAGCTGACCAGCGCGCCCTCAGTGGCGCACAGCGGCACCGTTGCGGGGTCAAGCACAAGCCCGCCTGCCGCGACCCGCCGCCACCCGAGCCGCGTGCAACCGCTGTCCAGCCGCCAGGCGCCGCTTCTCGACCGCTGAACGGACAGGGGCACCCTGACATCGTCCACGCGACCGTCGGCTAGCGGTCCGGACAAGGTTGCCACCGTTTGCACCCGCGCGCTGCCGTCGTTTGCGATCCCGAAGCTCACAGGCGCCAGCGCCAGCCGCGCCCCGCCGGCAGCATAGGGCATCAGCGTCGCGGTTCCGCTGATCGCGCCGGCACGGGTGCGGGTAATCGCAGCCCGCACCGTCGGCGCGCCGCCGCCGCCAAGATCGAGCTGTCCATCGGCTGTCCAGCCGCCACCCTGCCCCTGCCAAGCAAGCCCGCGCCCACCGCCAAAGCTCGCCCGGAATCCGCTTGCTGCCGACAACGCCACGCGGTCGATAACCACAGTGCCAACATCGCCCGCGCGCTGGACCAAAAGGTCGACACCCCCGTCGAACCGCCGCCCCGCGTTCCTTACCGCCTCGGAAGCACGGGTGGCGAGCGGGCCGAGCGGCGTTGCTGAGCCAGCATACGCCCACCGCGTTGCAGCCGCCAATTGCGACGGCTCGATCCTTGCGCCCGCCACGGTCACCCTCCCCTGGAAGGCATTGACGGAGCCGATCTGGAAACGCCCGGCAATACGTGCCGCCTCAGTGACGCCATGGGCCTGCCAGGCGGCAGGACCCGCCACGGAGATGTTGCCGGTGGTCTCATCAGGCGCGCCGCGAAAATCGACCCTTGCGGCCAGCCGCGCCTGGGCACCTGCCCCCAACACGCCGCTGGACAGCTTGGCCGTGCCGGACCAGCCGTCGAGCGCCGCGGCCAGCGTCACGTTCACATCGGCGCGCGGTGACAGGAGCCGGGCAGTACCGCAATCGGCTCTGGCCGAGCTTATCGGCCCGGTCAGCCTCGGCCGCCCCCCGCTCAGCACGGCAACCGCCAGATCAGCGTGCAGGGTATTTGCCCGGCACGGCCCCGCATTAACTCTGTCGCCGGCCACGGCCCGCACGCGGCCATGAAACCCGCCGTCGAGCCTTCCCTTGCCATTCAGGCCGATCATCACCGGTGCAGCCGGGGTGACGAGCGCCAGCCGGGCATCGGCCACCTCCAGGTCGAGCGCAGGCAAGGCAAACGGCTTCCCGCTCGGCGCAGGCAGTAAACGGTCCAGGGTGCCAAGCGACACGCGGCCACCAGCCCATCGTCCCCGCACCAACACGTTCCCGGCGCGCACTCGCTTGAGGTGCGCTCCAGACAGGCCGACCGCCGTATCGGTCTCGATCCAGTCAGCGGTCAGGTCAGGCCGCGCCGGGTCACCAATCTCCACGTTGGTCAGCCGCTGCCTGCCGAATCCCAGGTCAACCACCGTGTAACGAGCCGGCACGCCGCGCCGCGCGAGTTCCCTGTCGATGAAGTGTTCTGCCAGCGGCCGTCGCGCCACCCAGACCCCGCTCAGGGCTGCTACCAAGGTCAGCGCGGAGGCCGCGGCATAGCGCTGACGCCGCCGCCAGCCCATGTGGGCAGTGGCGGGCGTGGCTGTCGCATCGTCGGCCCCATCCCCGGTCATTGCCGACCGCTGTAGTCGCGGGGCTGCTTGCGATGCAAACCGGTCACGTTACTCTTGGCGGCCTATCATGGCCGACATCGACTCCACTCCCAGCCTCTTCAGCCCCGACAACGCCGGCACGGCCCCGGCGGCGTCGGACAACCAGGGCCACCGCGCCCGCCTGCGCGAACGACTGCTGACCGGTGGCGGATTGCTGGACCACGAACTGATCGAATACCTGCTCGCGCTCGCGATACCCCGGCGCGACACAAAGCCGCTCGCCAAGGCCTTGCTGCGAGAGTTCGGCGGGATCGGCGGGGTTCTCACCGCCGATGCTGAGGCGCTCGGTCGGGTCGCAGGCATGGGCGAAACGGCCACCGCCGCCGTCAAGATCGCCCATGCCGCAGCGATCCGCCTGCTTCAGGCCGGGGTGGCGGAACGCCCGGTACTGGCGAACTGGCAGGCGCTGCTCGACTATCTTCGTGCTGACATGGCTCACCATGCGATTGAGCGCTTTCGTGTGCTTCACCTCAACAGCAAGAACATGCTCATCCGCGACGAGGTTATGAGTGAAGGCTCGATCGACCAGGCGGCGGTGCACGTGCGTGAGGTCATCCGCCGCGCGATCGACCTGGGATCGGCGGCGATCATCCTGGTGCACAATCATCCCTCTGGCGACCCTTCTCCCAGCCGCGCCGACATCGACGTTACCCGCGCCATAGCGGACGTTGGCAAGCGGCTGGGCATCATAGTCCACGATCACATCATCATGGGCACGGGCGGCCATGTGTCGCTGCGCGCGCAAGGGCTGATCTAGCGCGTACGCAACAAGGGCCGCCGGATCGCTCCGACGGCCCTTGTTGCGCTTACTGAAAGGCTTAGCCCTTGCTGGCCGCCGCCAGGAAGCCGACCACTTCCGTCTTGGTCAGGGTCTGGCTCTTGTTCTTGTCAGCCTGGGCGAAGGCGGCGCCGACCCATTGCTTTGTCGTGGCGTTGTCCGCCTTCGTCGTGGGGTCGCTCTGGCTTTTCAATGCGACCATCCAGTCGCCAAACTCGGTCTTGCTCAGCGTCCCGTTGCCGTCCTTGTCATAGGACGCGAACTGCTGGTCCACGGCCTGCGCAACCGCATCGCCGCTGGCGGGCTGTGCCGCCGCAGCGCCGGCACTGGCCGCTGCATCGGGAGTCGCCTGCGTTGAAGCCGGCGCGGAAGAAGCGGTACCGACAGTTTGATCCTGGGTCGACTGATTTGAAGTCTGCGGAGCGGCCTGATCAGTTGTGGCGACCTGTGCAAAAGCAGGTGCACTGATCATCATCGCTCCGGCGAGCATAGCATATTTCAGCATTTCGTCTTTCCTTTGCTTCAACTCAGCGATGAACCGTGCTGTATGCCGGATCATCTGTATCTCATGCCGACCGAGTCGATCGATCACTTGTCCAGATAGCCCTTTCATCCACAGTTTGAAGCCCCGCGGATGCGCTGCTAGGAGCACCAGGAGGGCACGCCAAGACGGGCCGTGCCGCCCCCGCGACAAGGTACTTACATGGTCCCCCGCTACTCCCGCCCTGCCATGACCGCGATCTGGTCCCCCGAAACCCGCTTTCGCATCTGGTTCGAAATCGAGGCGCACGCGACCGACGCGCTTGCCGACCTGGGTGTCGTCCCCAAGAGCGCGGCCGAGGCGTTGTGGCGTTGGTGGGCCACCAATCCAGCCATCGACGTCGACGCTATCGACGCGATCGAGGCGGTCACCAAGCATGATGTGATCGCGTTCCTGACGTGGGTCGCCGAACAAGTTGGTGATGAAGCCCGCTTCATGCACCAGGGCATGACCTCGTCAGACGTGCTCGATACCTGTCTGGCCGTCCAGCTCGCCCGCGCGTCCGACCTGCTACTGGCCGACCTCGACGCGCTGCTCGACGTGCTGCGTCGCCGCGCCTTTGAGCACAAGCTTACTCCAACGATCGGCCGCAGCCACGGCATCCACGCCGAACCGACTACCTTCGGCCTGAAGCTCGCCCAGGCCTATGCCGAGTTCGCCCGCTGCCGCGATCGGCTGGTTCATGCGCGGGCAGACATTGCCACCTGCGCCATCTCGGGCGCTGTCGGCACCTTTGCCAACATCGATCCACGCGTTGAGGAGCATGTCGCGGCCAAGCTCGGCCTGTCGGTCGAGCCCGTGTCTACCCAGGTCATCCCGCGCGACCGTCACGCCATGTTCTTCGCCACGCTTGGCGTGGTGGCGAGCTCGATCGAGCGCCTCGCGACCGAAGTGCGCCATCTCCAGCGCACCGAAGTGCTGGAAGCCGAGGAATATTTCTCGCCGGGCCAGAAGGGTTCGTCGGCCATGCCGCATAAGCGCAACCCCGTGCTGACCGAGAACCTGACCGGCCTCGCCCGCATGGTTCGCGGTTATGTCACGCCCGCCCTGGAGAACGTCGCGCTATGGCATGAGCGGGACATCAGCCATTCGTCGGTGGAGCGCTACATCGGCCCCGACGCCACGATCACGCTCGACTTCGCGCTTGCCCGCCTTACCGGCGTCATGGACAAGCTGGTGATCTACCCGGAGCGGATGCAGGCCAATCTCGACCGCATGGGTGGGCTGGTCCACTCTCAGCGTGTGCTGCTGGCGTTGACCCAGGCCGGTGTCAGCCGCGAGGACGCCTATCGCCTCGTCCAGCGCAACGCGATGCAGGTGTGGCAGTCGGACGGAAAGCTGTCGCTGCTCGAATTGCTCCAGGCGGACCAGGAAGTGACCGCAGCACTGTCGCGGGACCAGATCGCGGAGCGCTTCGACCTGGGCTATCACTTTGCCCAGGTAGATACGATCTTCGAACGAGTGTTCGGGCGGCCCTGATGATTGCGTCAGGCGCAATCGCGGCTGCAAGCAACAATGTTGCGGCGGTCTGCAACTAACGCCATATCGCCGTTGCCGGTTATTGCACTGGCTTCGGAGACCTTACCATGCGCATGTTTGAGACCGTGACCAGCTCGGTGCTGGCGATCGCGGCCCAGGCGCTGGTGGTCGGCGTGGTTCTCACCACGCTTTGACCCATCGGCCCCCGCCTCCTCATTGAGAGGGGGCGGCACGGGCCGGGTCGAGTTTACTTGTCCCGCGCGACCATCAGCGTCGCGGCGAGATCGGCGGTCACGTTCGCGACCGTCCGCACCATGTCGGGCAGCATGTCCACCGCCAGCATCACCGGCAACAGCTCCAGCGGTGCGCCCAGCACCATCGCAGCGGGTGAAGTTGCAGCGACAAAGCTGACCGCGCCCGGCATACCCAGCACGGCAAAGGTCGATACGATCGCCAGCGGGACAGCCAGAACTATCTGCGTCGGCGCGACGGGCACCCCTGCCATCCACGCCATGGCGAGACCGACCAGCAGCGCGTTCGATGGCGCGGTGATCTTGAACACGGCCACGGCCAGCGGCAGCACGACTCCTGCTTCCGCTTCCGGCACCCCCAATCTCGCCGTGCCCGCCAGCATCGCCGGAAGCGTCGCCAATGACGATTGCGTACTGGCGGCCACAGCTTGGGCCGGCGCTGCCGCTCGTGCGAAGCTCCACAATGGCGCCCCTCCCCAGATGCGGGCCACCGCGTAGCAGGCAGCGGCCAGCACGATCGCCACGACCCACTGAACCAGGATATAGTGCCCCAGCATCGCGATCGCGCCGGTCCCAGCACTGGCGCCGATCGTGAAAGCGAGTGCCGCAATCCCGACCGGAGCGACCCGCAACACCGCGCCGACGATCACCACCATGGCGTCGGCCAGCCCCTGTAGCGGCGCGAGTGTCGCCGCAGCTCGCATCGGCTCAATCCGACCTAGCGCCCAACCCAGAACCAGCGCGAAGATGACCAGCGGCACCATTGCCCCCGCTGCGGCAGAGGCCACGATGTTGACCGGCACCAGCGCACGCACCGCTTCGGTCGCGCTCGGCACCGACACGGAAGCGGGCGGAAACGCGCCACGGAGCGCGTCCGTCACCGTCGGTGAAATGGGTGACATCGCCAGCAATGGCGGCACCAGCAGGGCTGCAACTACTGCCGACAATAGAAGCAATGCCGCCAGCACCACCAACATACGTCCGCCTAGCCGGCCCGCCTCCGATCGCAAACCTGCAACCCCGGTCACCACCAGCGCGAACACCAGCGGCACCACGGTCATACGAAGCATGTCGAGCCACAAGCCGCCGATCAGCCCTGCGGCCGCGACCACTCCCGAGCTTGCCTGCCCCAGCACCACGCCAGCCGCGAAACCCAGCAGCAGCGCCAGGATCATCCAACCCGGCGCTGGCACTTTGCGGCCAAGTGCACGTAACCCTGCAATCATCGGCCACCATTCCCCACCACGTGCGCCGGTGTCGTCGCACCGACGCCCGGTGGCAAGCCCGCGCTCTACTCGGCCGCGATACGCTCGACCGATGCCGCCGCGTCCGCCAGCCGCCTCAATTCGGCAACATGGCCCTTGAACGCAGCGCGGCCCGCCCTGGTGATCGACGCCCAGGTTCGTACGCGCCCGTCGACGCTTGCCTTGCGCAGCTTGACGTAATCGGCCTCCCCCAGCGCAGAAAGGTGTTTGGACAGCACGGAGTCACTGACGCTCGTCGTTTGCCTCAACAGCGCGAACTCCGCCTCCCGCACCTCAGCCAGCACCGCCATGATCTGAAGGCGCGCGGGCGGATGGACTATCGGGTCAAGACCGCTCACGCGACACTGCCCAGCATCTCGCGACGGAATACATCGCACCACCACACGCTGCCCACATAGGCCACGACCGTCGCCACGACGGCCAGCGGCGCAGCTGCCCAATTGGTGTGCCTTTCCACGACCAGCCAATAGCTCAGGGCATAAAGCGCCTCGATTACCACCAACACTGGCAGCGCGACCCAGCGCGTCCGCCCGGCGCGATACCCGTTGATGAACATGCCCATGCGACGCCGGTCCCAGCGGACGATCAGCGCAACGCCAACCAGAGGAATCAGAAGTGCGACGAAGCGCCATTCCAGCGGAAGCACGGGCGATGCGAACAGCAGCGCGATCAGTCCCGCAAAGGCCAGGTGGCGCGACACCGGCGTTTCCGACGCCGCGGCCAGCTTCGCCCGTGATTGATCAATAAAGGCCAGCGCTTCCGCTGCGCTTGGGGCTTCGGTGTTCATGACGGCTGCTCCTCTTTCCAATGTGGAAAGAGGTAGCCGTGACTTTCCGGAGTGGCAAGTCGTTTCTTTCCGACTTGGAAAGAGAACCTAGCCCCCGATCGCCTGTTTCAACTTGGCGAAAAAGCCCTGGCTGTCGGGGCACTCGTCGCCCGTCTCGGTTTCCCTGAAAGCCTGCAACAGTTCCTTCTGCCGCGGGCTCAGCTTGGTCGGCGTTTCCACCTCGATCTGCACGACGAGGTCGCCTGAGCCGCGCCCCTGCAACACGGGCATACCCGCCCCGCGTTGACGCAGCTGCTTGCCCGACTGGATACCTGCCGGAATACGGATCTCGTGCGCCCGCCCATCCAGGCCCGGGATGGTCAGCGACCCGCCAAGCGCAGCGGTGGTGAAGCTGATCGGCGCGCGCGCGAACAGCGTGGTGCCTTCACGTTCGAACAGCGAATGCCGTGCGACGTGGAGGAAGATGTACAGGTCGCCTGCCGGCGCGCCACGCGGTCCTGCCTCGCCCTCGCCGGACAAACGCACGCGGGTGCCCTCGTCAACGCCAGCCGGCACGTTGACCGTCAAAGTCTTTGTTTTCTCGACCCGCCCGTCGCCTCGGCAGTCGCTGCACGGGTCGGCGATGACCTGGCCAGAGCCCTGGCACACCGGGCAGGCGCGCTCGACCACGAAGAAGCCCTGCTGCGCACGCACTTTTCCGTGTCCGGCACAGGTCTGGCAGGTCCGCACACTGGTGCCGGGCTTTGCGCCCGACCCTTCGCAGGTATCGCACTGCGCCGAAACGTCGACGGTGATTTCCGTCGATTTGCCGTGAAACGCGTCTTCCAGCGTGATTTCCATGTCGTAGCGCAGGTCCGCGCCACGCCGGGGCTGTGCCCGACCGCGACCACCGCCGCCGCCCATGAACTCGCCGAATACGCTTTCAAAGATGTCGGAAAAGCCGCTGAAGTCCTGCGGCCCACCACCGCCGCCCTGCCCCTGGAACGCGGCATGGCCATAGCGATCATAGGCGGCGCGCTTTTGCGGGTCCTTCAGGACGTCATAAGCCTCGGACACGGCCTTGAACTTGGCTTCGGAGTCCTTGCACCCGGAATTGCGGTCCGGATGATACTTCATCGCCAGCTTGCGATACGACGACTTGATCGTCGCGTCGTCCGCCCCGCGCTCGCACTCGAGCAGTTCGTAATAATCGATCGTGGTGGTCATCGTGCCCCCGCTACGCTTGGCCCCTCGAAACGTCCCTTCGACCGGCTGTGCGTCCCCTCAGGACGAGCGGAGGACAAAGGTCCTGCCGCTCGTCCCCATAAGGACCAAAGCCCTGTCGAAGTCCCGTCTCGAAGGACCTCGCGCATCGCCTTTACGCCTTGTGGCTGTCGTCGACTTCGGAGAACTCGGCGTCGACCACGTCCTCGCCACCGGCCTGCTGCTCGCCGGCCTGGGGCGACGCATCAGCCTGCGCCTGCTTTTCGTAGATCGCCTGACCCAGCTTCATGGCGACCTGAGCGAGGGCTTGCGCCTTCTCGTTCATCTGGTCGGGGTCGCCACCCTCGACGGCCTTCTTGGCTTCGTCGATCGCAGCCTGGATCTCGCCCTTCAGCGTGTCGTCCACCTTGTCGCCATTGTCGGCCAGTTGGCGCTCGGTGGTGTGGATCAGTGATTCGGCGTTGTTCTTCGCCTCCGCACCAGCGCGGCGCTTCTTGTCCTCCTCGGCGAAACGCTCGGCGTCGCGAACCATCTGGTCGATGTCGTTGTCGCTGAGGCCGCCCGAGGCCTGGATGCGGATCTGCTGCTCCTTGCCGGTTCCCTTGTCCTTGGCGGACACGTTGACTAGCCCGTTCGCGTCGATGTCGAACGTGACCTCGATCTGCGGCACGCCGCGCGGCGCCGGGGGGATTCCGACCAGGTCGAACTGACCCAGCAGCTTATTGTCCGCCGCCATCTCACGCTCGCCCTGGAACACCCGGATCGTCACCGCGCCCTGATTGTCGTCGGCGGTGGAGTAAACCTGCGCCTTCTTGGTCGGGATGGTGGTGTTGCGATCGATCATGCGGGTGAACACGCCACCCAGCGTCTCGATGCCCAGGCTCAGCGGCGTCACGTCGAGCAGCAGCACGTCCTTGACGTCGCCCTGCAATACGCCCGCCTGAATAGCCGCGCCCATCGCCACGACCTCGTCCGGGTTGACGCCGGTGTGGGGCTCCTTGCCGAAAAACTGCTTAACCACCTCACGCACGCGCGGCATGCGGGTCATGCCGCCCACCAGCACCACTTCGCTGATGTCGCCCGACGAGGTGCCGGCGTCGGCCAGCGCCTTCTTGCAGGGCTCAAGCGTCCGCTTGATCAGGTCCTCGACCAGCCGCTCCAGGTCGGCGCGGGTGATCGTCTTCACCAGGTGCTTTGGACCATTCTGGTCGGCGGTGATGAAGGGCAGGTTGACCTCGGTCGACTGCGCGCTCGACAGCTCGATCTTCGCCTTTTCAGCCGCTTCCTTCAGCCGCTGCAGCGCCAGCTTGTCCTTGGTGAGGTCGATGCCCTCATCCTTCTGGAAACCCTGCGCCAGAAAATCGACGATCTTGTTGTCGAAATCTTCACCGCCGAGGAAGGTGTCGCCGTTGGTGGCCTTCACCTCGAACACGCCGTCACCGATCTCCAGGATCGACACGTCGAAGGTGCCGCCGCCCAAATCGTACACGGCAATCGTCTTGCCGTCCTGCTTCTCCAGGCCATAGGCGAGAGCGGCCGCGGTCGGCTCGTTGATGATGCGCAGCACCTCAAGCCCCGCGATCTGGCCGGCGTCCTTGGTCGCCTGGCGCTGCGCGTCGTTGAAATAGGCCGGCACCGTGATCACCGCCTGCGTAACGGTTTCGCCCAGATACGCTTCGGCGGTTTCCTTCATCTTCTGCAAGGTGAAGGCGCTTATCTGCGACGGGCTGTAATCCTTGCCGCCCGCATTCACCCAAGCGTCGCCATTGCCGCCACGTACGATCTTGTACGGGACCAGCTCGGTGTCCTTCTTGGTCACGGGATCGTCAAAGCGGCGGCCGATCAGGCGCTTCACCGCAAAAATCGTGTTGTCCCCGTTGGTCACCGCCTGGCGCTTCGCCGGCTGGCCGACCAACCGCTCGCCATCCTTGGCGAACGCAACAATGGACGGCGTGGTACGCGCGCCCTCGGTATTCTCGATCACCTTGGGCTTGCCGCCCTCCATGACAGACACGCAGCTGTTGGTGGTGCCAAGGTCGATCCCGATAACTTTAGCCATCTGTGCTCTTCAGCCCCTCACGTAACATACGACAACGTGGTGGAAGCGTCCCGTTACGGCAACGCAACCTCCTGTTCAGGCCCGGATATAGGTGGAGCAACGCTTGCCGCAAGAACCCGTGGAACCTAACGACGCGACCTGTTTTCCCGATGTGGGAGGAGGTGTGGATGCGCGCGTTGTTGTTGGGGATGGTTCTGATCACCGTGGGGTGCAGCCGACCGGACCAGTTAAGCGCCGACAAGGCGTGGATTCGCCTGCCTGCCGCGGCGGACCGGCCGGCCGGCGCGTACTTCACCCTTTATGGTGGGCCCAAGGACGCCCAGTTGATCGCGGTCAGTTCCGACGTCACCGTGCGGGGGGAGTTGCACGAAACCGCGACCGGCCCCGGCGGCATGATGACAATGCGCGCTCTCGACCGCATCCCCGTGCCCGCCGGCGGTGAAGTCGTTTTCCGGCCAGGCGGCAAGCACGTCATGCTTTATGGCGTGCCAAGCGCCCTGAAGCCGCACGGCCGGTCGGTCCTGCTGACCTTCACCTTTGCCGACGGCACGCGGGTGCAGCGCCGGGCAGAGGTGTACGCGGCCGGTGAGGCGGCGCCCGAATGACCGATCGCCGACCACTCACCGTCGATGAAACGGTGCTGGCGCGCTCCGTCTTCGGCGACGCGGTAGACTATGCGGCCGTACGCCTGAGCCGCACGAAATGGGCCTTTTTCCAGCCGCGCGACCGGGTGATGGCACCGTCCGGCTGCATCCATTTTCATCCCAAGAGCAACATCTGGTACGACGACTTCGCGCACGCGCCGCTCGCAATCCAGGGGCTCTTCATTCACGAAATGGTTATGTGTTTGCCCAAAAGCAGAAGCGGCGCTACGCGGGTCTCACATGGGCAAGGCACTTATCTACATTAGGTTCAGCACCCGCGTTCAGGAGCGGGGCGACAGCAGGCGCAGGCAGCTAGAGGATTGTGAGGACTACTGCCGAAAGCGTAACCTGGAGGTAGAAGAGGTCATCGAAGACCTCGGGCGCAGCGCCTACAAGGGCGAACACCTCAGTATGGGCAATTTGGGCAAGCTGACCCAGCGCATTGTTCGAGGGGAGATCGAGCCCGGCACAACACTAGTGGTTGAAAAGCTGGACAGGCTTAGCCGCCAGAAGCCACGCATCATCCGACGCTGGATCGAGGATGCCTGTGATCGAGGTTTGAGGA
Source organism: Sphingomonas aerophila (assembly GCF_014199305.1). GTDB lineage: Bacteria > Pseudomonadota > Alphaproteobacteria > Sphingomonadales > Sphingomonadaceae > Sphingomonas > Sphingomonas aerophila. The sequence goes on along the minus strand of NZ_JACIJK010000008.1, from coordinate 34,688 downwards.
TTGCGCGGGTAACAGGTGGGCCAGTCATTGACGCCACGTACTTGGACGATGGTGCCAACATGGCCGCGATGATCGAGATGGCTTATCAAAGCAACGCAGGCCACGAGTACAGCCAGAACATCAGCCAGCGCCTTACCAGCGCTTGGAAGGAAAAGCGCAAGCGCACTGGTGAGGGCAAAGGTCTACTGACCGCTTCAGCCCCGCGTTGGTTGACTACTACTGGTGATTGGGAGGGCAAAAACGCCACCGACCGCCGAAGCTGGACGATCATACCCGAGCGCGGGGCGACGGTTGTCAAAGTCTACGAACTAGCCGCCGATGGTGTGGGCACCTGGGGCATCGCCAAATATCTAAATGAGAACGGTGTCGCGCCCTGGGGCAAGCGAAGCGAGAGTTCTACGCGAGAGGGCTGGAACCACACCAGCGTCCTCAACGTGCTACAAAGCCCAGCAGTTGAGGGGCTCCACTTCCCAACCTCAACAGCCAGCGGCAAGCGGGAGCGAACCGGCGAGGTCTATCGCGACTACTACCCAATCATCGAGGGCATGAACGCCGACCTTATTGCTAGGGCACGTGCGCAGCTACAGAAGCGGGCTGGAGGTGGACCAAAGAGCAACGTGGGCAAGAACCTACTGGCCAGTTTGGCGAGGTGTGGTTCCTGTGGTGGCTTTATGATCCTGCGCAACCGCAGCGGCAAGGAGGCTGCTTACGCCTACCTACAGTGCGACAACGCCAGCAAGAGCAAGGGCTGCGAAGCCAAGGGCATGTTCAACTACCGACTGCTTGAACCGGCCATACTGGACGCTGTTCTACATCACACACTCGACAACAGCTTCTTCAGCGCTGCCGACAAGACCGCGGAACTGAGGATCGCGCTAGCGGAGCAAGAGAAGCGCCTAGGCGACAGGCGCGAGGAGCGGGACAATACGCGCGCCCTACTCCGCCGCTTTCCCGGCGACGACCAGCTTGCGGGCGACTGGCAGCGGCTTAGCGAAGACGTTCGAGCACTGGAACAGGAGCGGGTCAGCCTGTCCGCCGCCCTCGCCGAAGCATCGGGCGCGATCAGCGACGTGGAGCACCTACGTAAGGTCCACAACTTCCGACAAGCTCTGGACGATGAGGACGAGGAAGTCAGGCGCACTGCCCGCCTGAGGGTTCGAGACGCATTTCGCGCGGTCATCACGCATCTTGTCTGTAAGCAGGACGGCGAGGAGAAGCTGGTACAGCTTGCGTTAGCTAATGGGCTCGTGACGTGTGTGTTCGACAATAAGGGCAAGCTGCTACCCTACAGCCAGAACTTCACTACGAGTGACGATCACGTCCACGGGCTTACATCGGGTGTTATGAGCGACAACGCTCCACTAGTGGACAGCGTTTTGCGCCGCACTGCCCAGAGAACGTCTGTGAGGGCGACATAGGTTGAGGGTGCCCAGGTTAGCACCCTGGACCTATCCGGGCTAAACGCCCCTTGTAGGCCCCGTTTAGGGGCGCGAGAATGTGATCCTCTCACCCTCGTACTCTAGGGTGATTTCGTCGTTGGTCTTGAAGAACTCGACCACCCTGCCCCACCACGTGAAGCAGCCCACGTCCTGATCGAAGAACCTGGGGTCTAGGTCCAAGAAGGTTCGGCAGTCCTCAATCAGCTGCTCTTGCGTGGGATAGTAGGGCATTGCGTCCTCCTAGTTGATAAGAGGACTCTGGCATCGCTAACCAGACTTGCTACCAAAGACTTGACCAGGCTTTAACGGCTCGTCGCTCTTCAGCTCTTCTTCCAAGTTAATCACGTCTTTGCTTGCCCAAAGTCCAGAACGGCGCTTGATGTCCTGGTGGGACAAGAGGAGTTGCCCACATGAAGGACTGGAAAGCGCTGCTAAGGCCCGAAAGCCTCGCGCAGCTTCAAGCCAACTATCGCCAGCAGTTGCCGCTCAAGGGTTCTAGGCGGGAAGTCGATTTTGAGCCTGTCTCGAAATTGTTCAACGCGACAGGGGGTGGATGCTGGTTGATCACCGAAGTTGATGAAGACGGACTAGCCTTCGGTTTAGCCGATTTAGGCTATCCAGAACTTGGCTATATAAGCCTGCCTGAACTTGCTGAGTTTCGCGGCTTGGCCGACCTTGGGATCGAGGAAGATCGGTTCTTCAAGGCTCGCCTCACACTGTCGGGCTACGCCGACGATGCCAGGAAGCGAGGGTACATTCATGCCTGATTAGCGCATAGTAGGAAGCGACAAGGCCAGCGCGGGACACCCACTGCGCTGGCCTTTCCATGACCCTACAAGCGGTGAGCAGCAGACGCAGGAAGGCCCGCCGAAGCGGGCCTAGGTTTAGTCTCTAAAGTCTTCAGGCGGGCTTTGCTGCCTTCTTCTCGGCCCTGGTGTTACGCAGCTTCGCGGTACGCTGCTCCTTCTTGCCATCCAGGGCTGCGAACTGCGCCGAATACTCGTCCGCCTTGATACGATCAGCATAGTAGGAAAGCGCATCTAGGAACGCGACGGTCGGGCAGGTCATCTCGCGAACTTCGACTTCGGTGTCCTTGACCTTGACGCGCTCCAGCACGAGCGCAGTGTTCGCCACTCGGATGGAGAACTGAACCCTCTCTCCGTCGGTGTGCTTGAAGTTGCGTTTGCCCTCGGAAGCAAGGCCAGCCTCAAATTGCTCCTTCATCTTGTTGATTGCCGCAAGTGCGATGTCTTTGCTGGAGCGCTTCGCCGACGCTTCGTTGACGAGCACTGCGGGAATGAGCATCGCGGGATTGAACTTAGGCATAGTTGACTCCGATCTATGCCGGAGCCTGTTGCCCCGACATCAATCGTAAAGCGCCTTCCACCTCGCGATGCGACCAGAGATCGTCGGCGAGACGGGCTTTGGTACGACTTTTTGCCAGAACGTCGAGGTTCGCGCCCGAAACCGCACGTTTGTTATACCCCTGATGTAGTACTTCCCAGGCCCTATTGCGGCACAGGATGCGGCAGGCTCTTGTTGTGCGCACACGGTATTGCCGGTGGTGTAGTCATCGACACGCAGGAAGCTGCGTGCCCTGCGGAGGCCTGATATGAAGAAGCTTGCGAGCGGGATTGGACTGCTGGCGTGTCTTATGGCCACTGCGGCGTCGGCTCAGGGCTACAACTACTCATACGGTCTGACGTCCCCTGGAACTGTCGTGGCCGGGCGGCAAGCAACGTCTACCCTCACCTTCAACCTTGATACGACCAAACCGCCCGCTGGCTTCCTCTACGACACTGGAACCGTCAGCGGCCAGATCAGCCTCGGAAACGGCAAAATCTCAGGCTACAATTTCAGTGTGTTTAGCGCGGCGGGCAGTTCCACCTCAGTCTCCCGAGCGTTCACCACCACTTATAAGATCCCCGGCACTTACTATGCCGGGGGAGACTTCAGGTTCGTCCAGCAAGCCGTCTTCGAAGGCGGAACGTCGGGTGCGAACGACTTTTTTCGTCTTTCCAATAACCCGATCAACGTTATCAAAGATCCTGCGGAAGTGGCCAGACACAGACAGCGCGCCAACGATGCGAAGCTCAGTCTGGCTACGCTGGACCTGTTCAATGCGCTTTCGGGGTTTGGTGCGAGCATCAAGGAAGCAGCTGGTAGTCTGGTCGGGCAGTGGATTGGGTCAAAGAACAACAGCGCGGGTGACCTCCTTTCCACTCTCGTCGGGCTAGGATTGGGAGTTGCGTCCGGCAGCCCCGTTGGATTCGCGATAGCTTCCACTTATGCCTTGATGACCACATACTATCAGGTGGTGGTCGCCACGGAGACACGCCTGGCGAACGATCCACCCGACCCGAACTACCAAGAAGTGTACGCCTATACGAACTCCTCATCGAATGTGGTGACGGGGCTTGGCTCGGGACAGGACATGTTCCTGAACGCAGGGATCACCGACATTGCCCGCCTGCTTGAAGCGAAGCGCGGTCAACTGGCTTCTCTGGAGAGAGGACAAGCCGCCCTGCTAGCCGGCGACTTCACAGCTCTCCAGCTTCAGTCCGATGCGCTGGATAAGTTCACAGCCGACGAACTGCGACTTCGGACTCCTGCCGGAGAGTTCATATCTCAGTTGCCCGGTTTCTTGGACGCGAACGGCGGAACGGGACCCGGTTCCGGAGAACTCAAGGTAGCATTCGCGGAAACCGGGGATCAACTGATCACCGCGCCCGTGCCGGAGCCCAGCACCTACCTGATGATGGGCTTTGGGCTTCTCGCAGCGGGCGCGGTTGCTCGCAGAAAGCGCTCAAGAAAGGCGCTCGTTGCGCGCCCAGACGGTTACGCCTTCTCGGTCTGATGGCATAGACCGCGTCCTGAACCGAGGGCACCGATCTTAGCAAACGGATCCTGAGCGGCTGAGGCGCTTCTTACGCCTGCGCACAGCGACCCCGGCTAGACCGAGGCCCGCAGTCATACTCGCCCACGTAGCCGGTTCGGGAACGGGCGCCATGACGGGCGCGCTATAGAAGTGATCCACGCGAAAGGCGACGCTGCCACCCTTTTGATCATCGCAGGAGTCGCCGCCGCCGTTCTCGTCATTATGAGTGTTACAGGTCATGAAGCTGACCGAGCCTAGCTGTCCGTTGAAATCGGTTGCTAAGTTCCCGACGTTTGCTGAGGCGTCGTAGTCGTGGCCGTCGAACACTGGCTTCCCAGGAACAAGCACCAAGCTCATGTTCTGTTCGTGTCTGATCCCGTCGTATTCGAAGTGTCCCGGCCACCTAGGGTCGGAAGGATAGATGCTTAGATCTTCCTCCTGAACGTAACCTACACTCCAGTAGATCCCGTTCTTCGAGATCCAAGACTGGATCGAGGCATTGCCTGTGGCGAAATGTACATTGTCTCCGACAGTCACCGACAGTGTCGTGCCCGCCGAGCCAGTATTGATGAACGAGTACTGATCGTACTCCCAACCGCCCGAGTAGTCGTGCTTCATCTCGCTATCAAAGGTGAAAACGACCTTGATCTTTTGACCAAACACATCCGGCCCGACACCGAAGAAATTGTCGCCATCGTACGACTCGGGGCTGATCGTGCCTAAGATGACATGCTTCATCGGCTTAGCTGTTGCGGGCGTGGCAAGCGCAGCAAGCGACATGGCAGCAAGACCCAAGGCCAAACGAAAAGACATCAATACCCCCAAGTCGCCCCCGCGACACTGCTGGGCTACCTAGCAACCACTCGGGGAACACTCAAGCTGCTCTGGTTTAAGAGCCGTGCCATAACGGCATGGTGCTACTCTCTAAATACTGAATGCCTAAGAGAACACCGCGCTTCAGCATCCAACCGATCACACCTGTGGTGAAGGTCAATCTCACAGGTGGGTACAACGCCGAATGGAAGAAGCTGCGCGACAGGCGACTAGATGCGGAACCACTCTGCCGACGCTGCTCAGCACGAGGCCACGTAACGGCAGCTGAGGAAGTTGATCATATTAAGCCTAAAGCGTTGGGCGGCAAAGACGAATGGGATAACACTCAGTCGTTATGTCGGCCCTGTCATGTGGAAAAGACCAGGGAAGACGTAAAAAGAATTCGTCGCGGGTGGTAATACGCCGGGTAGATCAGCATATGGACCCTACCCGTCAGCAACGTATGCGGCGGGTCCCCTTTTCTGATTACTAGGAATTACTATGAGCACCGACAGCAACAGCGTCGAGCTAGCAACGGAACTGACCATCGCTTGGCTGGGCAATCCCAACACTCGCACGTCGAACGAGGATGTACCCACGTTCCTTCAGTCCATGTTCCAGGCAGTGAATAAGCTGAACGAACCAGCGGCCCCGGAAGCACCTGAGCAGCCAGCGCAGGAGTACACGCCAGCGGTGAGCGTCCGTAAGAGCCTCGCGTCCAAGGATCACATCATCAGCATGATTGACGGCAAGCCCTACAAGACCTTGCGTCGTCACCTGTCCAGCAATGGCCTGACCCCTGACGAGTACCGCGCTCGCTACAACCTCCGGTCCGACTACCCCATAGTGGCTGAAAACTACAGCGATGCGCGTCGGGATATGGCCAAGCGTATCGGCCTGGGCCGCAAGCCCAAAGAAGCCGTCGCGGAGGTAGCCGAGACAGTTACTAAGCCGGTCCGCAAAAGCGGCAAGGCAGCACTGGATGCGGCTAAGAAGGCGCTCGGTTCAGACGAGTAAGGCAGCTGGGGAGGCAAAGCCTCCCCACAAGCTGATCTCGCACCATGACCGCCTGACCACGAGTGCTACTCAGCTGTTCTGGGAGCCGAGCACCTCTAAGAGCGGCCGAGTTTCATCCCATCGCTCGCCTTGAACAGCTTTGGGAGTTTCGCCCGCCAGCAGTACCGCAACGCGCACATTGCTCATGCCGGCCCCATTCAGAACCCCATTGGCAAGCCTTGTGATTGCCTCGCGCGCCGATGATCGTGCGCGCTCCATGTTTTCTTCTTTCTCTGCGGTTGAGGTTGCTCGTGCCGCTAGAGCTTTTGCCGCCTTACGGGCCAGCACCAAGCCGCACTCGCGCGAGATGTACGAGCCGCGTTGACGAACCACCTGCCGAGAGATGTCGACGTTTGGCGATCCGATCCGCACGTCAGGGATCGTGATGGTTAGCCGCCGCTGACTGTTGCTCCAGCTGTATGCTGACGCACCAATCTTTCGAAGTGGCACCGAGTAGTCGACCGTTACTGGGGCCTTGGTTGTTTGTTCCGGGTGGAAGATCGTGCCCTGACAATCGCTCTTTGCCACGACGTCGCCAGACAAGGTCTCGACGACAAGGTCACTTTTCTGCTGAAAACTGACGTTTATCATCTTTGATGCTGCGAGACCCAGCTCAAGCTCTGCCTTTTCACGCTTCGCTTGCTCGTCACTGACTTTCCAGTAAGCGAACGCCCCGATAAGCAGTACCAAAGCTAAAACGGCCGCGCCCCATCTCGCCATAGTCAGATCCCCTCCTGCTCCCGCTTACACTCCAGTGGCTTAGCAGAGCAAACCCCGTACTGCCCCTATGGAGCGTTCTGCGGGCCAATCCGGTTTGGGAAGCATCCTGTTTCCCCTCAGAGTTCCAGGCCCTCACAGGGCGTCTCTGAGGGCCAGCGGGCAACGGGGCAGTCAAAATCTGAGGATCACGCCCCGCTAGCCACACCCACCCCCTCAAAAAGGCGCCAGGGTGAATTAAATTACCTGAGGGCGGCGGGCTGGAACTGTTTGGAGGTCAACATGGGCTTGTTTGGTGGACGTGGTTTGTGGCCTAAGGTGAAGTCGGGACCGAACTATGGGAAAGATCGGACTCGAACGCAGTCGGGGAGGATCAGGGCCAAGCGCTCTGACGCAGGCAAGCCGCGCAAATAGGTTAGAATGGGGGTTGTTAGGGTTTTGGTTCGGACGTTTCTCTGGATTGCGCTACCGATAGCGACGATCCCTTCAGCTGCGCTAAGCGCCGAAAGCAGCCCCAGCCCCCATTACTACGGCGAGATCGCGGGATGGCAGGTGTTTAAAGAGTCTGAGTACGATGCCTGCTCAGCCGCATCAGGCTATGAGAAGGGCAAACTGATCTTTCAGTGGCGACCCCGAGAGAACGCTGGGGGCCTTGCTGTTTACTTCCCTGACTTCAAAGCCATCAAGGACGACCAGGATTATAGGATCAAGGTCGCCTTCCTGAAACGTGGTCGGGTAGACGATGGATGGCCAGAGTTGACCGCCAAAGGAACCTCGAGCACCGACGGGTCCAAGGGGTTGATAATGAAATTCGGAGGCGATGTTTTCCTTGCCGACATGAGAGACAGTCAGGGTGTCTCATTCGAGTACAAGGGCAACTACATTGGCGGCTTCAAATTAGACGGCTCTGGGCAGGCTGTGGCCATGCTTCAACGATGTGCCGCCGAGATACTGAAGGCTCATCCTGCTGATCCGTTCGAGTCTGATAAGTAGAACGAAGGGCAAGCTACGTTGCTTCATAGAGGGTCGTTGGTCACGATCCTGGTAACGCCTATCCTGCTCGCAGATGTGCGCCGCCCATAGTCATTAGGTTAAGCATCGAAGCAATGAGTAAACGCTCCGCAACGTAAGCTGTGGCAAATTGGAGCGAAGGATAGGAACAACCAGGGCGGCGAGCAATCGCCGCCTTTTCTCGTTTTGCGCTAAGTAGCTTGTGAAAAGAGGACCTAAGCCAGCACAAGCGCTCAATACGGGACCGGCAAGCAAGCCGATGATGCCCGACTACCTTACCGCCTCCGCCCAGGATGTGTGGTTTGAGGTGATCGAGCACGTAATAGCAAACGGCATCAACGCCAGTCATTCCAGCACGTTCGCGACCTACTGCTCTCTGGAGGCTGTCTGCCGCGAGACATTTGCCAAGGGCGATGTGCCACGCGGAGCGTACCTGACCGAGAAGCGCAAGCTGGCCGAGTTGCTTGGCATCAGCGGCCTAAGTTCACGCACCACTACTGGCACCAACGCCAATCCTCTATCGGCAGAAGCTAACCCCTACGGCGCTCTGCCGGATGCCTGACCATGCGCAAGGGCAAAGGGCACTTCGCGGACGTAGCGCTTCGCTACGCCAAGCAAGTCGTTGCCGGTGAGATCGCGGCCTGCTGGCAGATCAAGGCAAGCTGCGAGCAGTTCCTGGAAGCCGTCGAAGGCGACAGGTGGACGTTTGACGCCGCCAAGGTCGAGCGTGTCTGCCTATTTGCTCAGACGTTCCCGTACCTTGAAGGCACCCTTGCGGCCAAGAAGCTGCGCCTGCGCCTTGAGCCCTGGCAGGTGTGGATACTGGCCGCGCTGTTTGGCGTCGTGGACCAACATGGCCATCGCAAACACCGCGAAGCCTTCATCGAGATCCCTAGAAAGAACGGCAAGAGCACCTTCGCCGCCGTGATCGCGCTCTACATGCTGGTGGCCGACTACGAGGCCCGAGCCCAGGTCTACATTGGCGCAACTGCTCTCAAGCAGGCGGATTTCTGCTTTCAGCCCTGCCGCGAGATGGGCACTCGCTCACCCGGCTTCGTCACCCACTACGGCGTGCGCGTCACCAAGAAGAAGATCGAGACGCGAGACGGCAGCTTCCTGGAGCCCATGATCGGCGATCCGCCTGACGGATCAAACCCGCACCTCGCAATTCTGGATGAGGCGCACGAGAACCACAACTTCGCTCGCCAGCGACAGACGATGCTCACGGGCATGGGTGCCCGTACTCAGCCCCTGCTGATCACGATCACCACGGCAGGCTTCAACGAGGCCGGTGATTGCCGACTGCTTCAAGCGCAGTGCGAGCAGGTTCTCGCGGGCGAGATGACGGACGAGCGCCGCTTCAGCGCTATCTACACAATCGACAAGGGCGACGACTGGCGGGACTTCGAGGTCTGGAAAAAGGCCAACCCCAATGTGGGCGTCAGCTTCACCGAAGCACGACTGCGCGAACTGTATCAGACGGCCATGAACGTGCCGAGCGAGAAGCCCGGCCTGCTGACCAAGCACCTCAATGTCTGGCAGTCCAGCAACGAAGCCTGGGTCAACATGAAGGATTGGGACGGCAACGCAGACGCGATTCCGTTCGAAGAGTTAGCGGATGGCAGCAAGGCGTGGATGGGCGTGGACATTTCGCGCGTGGTGGACACGACCGCAATCGGCCTACTGGTGGAAGGACCAGAGCCGGAGCCTGTCCTACACTTCTACCCCTTCCTGTTCCTCCCCGAGATGGCCATCGAGCGACAGCCCAAGAACGCCACCGCGTATCGCGAATGGTCGGACAGCAAAGACCTGACGCTTACCTCGGACAATGAGACTGATTTCGCGGCCCTCGAAGCGCAGCTTCGTACGCTCTGCGAGCGGTTCAACGTCCAGGGAATAGCATTCGACCAATGGCAAGCAGCGATGATGGCGCAGCGCTTGGGAGAGAGCGGCCTGCCGGTCCGAACCTACCCACAGAACTTCCAGAACCTACACACACCGATGAGCCGGTTCGAAAAGCTGATCGCGCTCGGCAGGCTCAAGCACAATGGCAACCGCATGATGCGCTGGATGACTGGGAATGTCGTCGCCAGACAGCGTGGAGAGTTCATCAAGCCTGAGAAGCCGCCTCGCCGTGACGAGGCAAAGATCGACGGCTTTGTAGCAATGATGATGGCCCTTGGTCTTGCTTCAGTTGAAGAGCCTACAGCTATCGAAGTCTGGATGGACGTCCTCTAACCGCTTTCTGCCCTTTCTGCTAAATATCGGATGGCAGGCTTACTACAGTTCATCTTTGGCGCACCAGAGCGCAAGAGCGATCCAGCACCGCTGGAAATCCCAGTCGCCTCCGAGAACGACATTCGTCGCGATCTAGCGGCATCACACGACACCGCCGGAGAGCCGGTCAATCGACATACGGCCATGGAGGTTTCAGCCGTCATGGCCTGCGCACGAGTGATCAGCGAAGGCTTAGCGCAGGTCCCGTGCCGTGTGTTCCGCGAAGATGACAAGGGTTCGCCAGTACCAGCGCAAGATCATGCGCTTTACGACTTACTGAACCGCAAACCAAACGACTGGCAGACTTCCTTCGAGTTCAGGGAGCAGATCGGACTTCACCTGACCTTCGACAACAATGCCTTCGTCTACATCAATCGCGTAGGGAAGGTCGTCAAAGAGCTTTATGCTTTCACGCCCGAAAGCGTCACAGTCACCCAGAATTCCAGCATGGAACTGGCCTATCGTGTTCAAGGCACGAATTCGACTGCCATTGACGTACCGGCAGAGGACATGTGGCATATCCGAGGCCCTAGCTGGAACGGCTATCGCGGACTGAATGCTGTTCACCTCGCAAAGCGCAGCATCGGCCTTTCACTTGCTACAGAGAAGTACGGAGCCAAGCTGTTTGAGAACGGAGCACGCCCCGGCGGAATCCTGACTACAAGGTCTGGTACACAAGCCCTGAACAACGAGCAGCGCGCCGCTCTCAAGGCAATGTGGCAGGAGCAGCATCAGGGCACCGCTAACGCCCACAAGACGGTGCTGATGCCGTTTGAGATGGAGTTCACGGCCATTGGCGGAACCGCCAATGATGCGCAGTGGATCGAGAGTCGGCGCTTCCTGATCGAAGAGATTTGCCGCTTCTTCCGTGTGCTGCCGATCATGGTAAACCAGAGCGACAACAGCACCAGCTACGCATCGGTCGAGCAGCTATTCCAGGCGCATCTCACCCACACTTTGATGCCATGGTACGAGCGTTTTGAGCAGAGTGCCGACGCGCATCTGCTCACCGCTGACGAGCGCAGCAAGGGGTACTGCGTCAAGCTGAACAGCAATGCTCTCCTACGCGGCAGCACTGCTGAGCGAAGTCAGTACTACCAGACGATGATCACGCTCGGCGTGATGACCCCCAACGAGGTGCGCAGCAAGGAGGACATGCCGCGCAGCGATGACCCACAAGCCGACAAGCTGAACGGGGCCGCAAACCTATTCGGTGGCGCGAACAAGATGCCAAACCAGCCCGCACCGGGCTCTTCCCAGAGTAACGATACAAACGAGGTAGATCAGTGAACCCCATCGAGCAGAAGGCGGTAACACGCCTCGAATGTAAGTTCGCGACCACCGACGTGGACACCGACACAAAGGTATTCAGTGGGTACGGCGCGGTATTCGGTAATGTGGACAGCTATGGCGACGTGATTGCGCCTGGAGCGTTTGCGAAGAGCCTAGCAGCACACAAATCCGCCGGCACTTCGCCGCTCATGTTTCTAAACCATGACGCTTTCGGCAGTCTGCCTATCGGTCGCTGGACTGAGATGAGCGAAGATGGTTACGGCCTGAAAGTGTCGGGCGAGTTGCTCGATACCAGCATGGGACGCGACACCTACGTGGCGCTCAAAGCAGGCGCGATTACTGGCCTGAGCATCGGCTTTCGTCCCGTTGCCTTCGACATGCGCAGCAAGCCCGAAGATCCCCGCAGGACACTGAAGGAAGTTGATCTTGTAGAGGTGAGCGTAGTCACATTGCCAGCGAACCAGAAGGCGCGTGTTCAAGCTGTGAAAAGCATGGGCGAGGACATGAGTGTCCGTGACCTAGAGCAGCTCTTACGTGAATGCGGCTTATCGAAAAGCGAGGCAATCGCAGTTGCGAGCCAGTTCGAGAGCAAGAACGAAATTGCCGCAACGGCAGAAATGAATGCGGCTCTCACCAAACTACAGTCAGCAATGCGTTTCTAACCGCCTGGACTAAGTAAAAGGCAAGCCAAGCACGGAGGGATTCTGGAGTCGAGGTTGCGAGACAACAACCACGATGAAGGAGCCCATAATGGCCGACATCAATGACATTAATGCCCTCGGCAGCGGTTTTGAGCAGTTCAAGTCTGCTATCAATGACCGTCTGAACGAGATTCAGAAGAAGGGCAGCGTTGATCCGCTGACCGAGCAGAAGATCACCAACATGGCAGGCGACCTCGTCGCCCTCCAGAGCACTGTCACCGACCTCGCCAAGAAGTCCAATCGCGTTGGCGCTTCGGAAGCAAACGCGGACGTTGATGCGCATCGCGAAGCCTTCCTGAAGTTCGCTCGTAAGGGCATCGAGGGCAACCTCGCTGACCTAGAAGCCAAAGCAATGAGCGTCGGCAGCGACACCGACGGCGGCTACTCGGTTCCTGAAACCCTGAGCACCGCAATCATCGAGAAGGTCGTTCAGATCAACCCACTCCGCGCGCTTTGCGACGTTGTGACCAGCACCAGCGAGAACGTGAAGTTCCTCTACAACAAGAAGGGCACCACGTCGGCTTGGGTCGGTGAAACCGATGCTCGCACAGCGACCAATACCTCGCAGTTGGTTGAGATCACCCCTTCGTTCGGCGAAGTCTACGCGAACCCTATGGTCACGCAGAAGCTGCTCGACGATGCGGGCTTCGACGTAGAGGCGTTTATCGCAGCGGAAGTTGCGCAGGAGTTTGCTCGCGCGGAAGCAAAAGCATTCCTGAGCGGCGATGGCGTGAACAAGCCCAAGGGTATGCTGGCTGGCGCAACCGCACTGACTGGCGATGCGACCCGTCCTTACGGCACCATCCAGCACGTAGTGAGCGGTCAGGCAGCAGCACTGCCCACCGATCTCGCGGCGTTCTATCAGCTGAAGTACTCGCTCAAGGGCGAATACCGCTCCGGCGCAGGCTTTCTCGCCAACAGCACCACGCTGGCCAGTCTCATGAGCAAGGCAGACAGCCAGGGCCGTCCGCTCTGGCAGCCTAGCCTGATCATCGGTCAGCCATCGACCTTCCTTGGCGACCCTATCTGGGAATGTCAGGACATGGACGACGTTGCTGCCGGAAAGCTGCCCCTAGCTTATGGCAACTACAAGTCGGCATACATGATCGCCGACCGCATCGGCATTCGCATCCTGCGTGATCCGTTCACCAACAAGCCTTACGTTGGTTTTTATACCACGAAGCGCGTTGGTGGCGTCCTAAAGGACAGCGAAGCAGTGAAGGTGCTGAAGATCAGCGCCTAATCGCACAGACAGTTAGAGGAGAGCCGGGCGGAAACGTTCGGCTCTTCCTTTCTGATAAGTAGTTGATGGTTAATCCCGTTATCTTTCCGCAGCAGGTACGAGAGTGGTGCCGTATCGACGACACTGCCGAAGATGCTTTGCTCGAAACGCTGATCGCCACTGCTCAGGAGCAGGCAGAAGCGTACACTGGCAAGGTATTCTTGCCCATGGAATGTCCAGTAAGCGTCAAGCAGGCAATCGCCATATTTGTCGCTGACCTATACACCAATCGCGAGGGCAAGACGGTTGGCGAAGCGACCTTCTACCGCATCCTGAGCCCATACCGCGTGAGCGTTCTATGATTGCGGCCGGATCAATGGACCGCCGAGTGACGATCTACGCGGCAGGCGTGGAGCGCTCACCTACGGGTGTCGAAAAGCCAAGCTGGAACACAATCGCGACGGTCTGGGCAGCGCGCGAAAGGCTATCACTCACAGAAGTAAACCGCATGGCAGGCAAGGCTGAAGCAGCCGAGGCCCGCTTCGTCGTGCGCTACCGCAGCGACGTAACGACAGCCAACCAGATCGAGTGCGACGGACAGCGGTTCTGCGTCGTCGGCGTGGATGAGATCGGCCGACGCGAGGCGCTCGCCCTGATCGTGAGGGCCGTCTGATGCCCACGCGAAGCAGCTTCAAGCTAGATGGAGCCAAAGAGCTAAATGCTGCCCTGAAGGCGCTTGGCCCCGAGGTGGCAACCAAGGCTGGTGCGTCAGGAACGCGCAAAGCCGCGAACGTGATGCGCGATGCGGTCAAAGATGCCGCACCTCGCGGCACTGAGCCGACCAAAAAGACGTGGCGTAACAAGGACGGCACTCAGAACAGCGCCGATTACGGGCGACTTCACGAGAATATCAAGACGCGGAAGGTCAAGTCGCGGAAGCGGCAGACGATTGCCTTCGTTGTGACCACCGGCAGCGCTTTCTGGGGCCGCTTCAGCGAGTTTGGCACCGAGCATGAGGGCGCGAAGCCATGGTTTCGTCCAGCACTCGACCGGGTAGCTGGCGAGGTGGTCGATGCGCTCTCCCAGGAACTCAAAAAGGCGATTGATCGTGCCGCCAGAAAGGCACGAAAGTGATCGAAGCGACCCTAACCGCGCTGCTCAGCAGCGTTTGTCCACAGAGTTATCCCGTAGTTGTCCCCAAGGGCAAAAGTGCGCCGTTCCTGACTTACACGCGCGTCAGCACCCCTAGGTTGCGCGACTTCGACGGCCCGATTGGTACTGCGAAGCCCAGGTTCCAGGTCGATGTGTATGCCGCCGATTTCGACGCTGCTCGCACCCTGGCAACCAGCATTCGCGCGCTGCTTGACGGCTATCGAGATGAGGAAATCCAGGATTGCGCGCTGATCAACGAACAAGACATGAGCGACCTGACCAGCAATCCCGATCTGTCGCGCATCATGCTGGAGTTTCGCATCACGCACCGCGAGTGAGCCAACCAGATAAGTAATGGCGAGACCCGCTTATTGGGGTCGCGCCCAATAAAAGGAGAAGCCAACAATGGCCCAGGGAATCAATACTGCGGGCACCAAGCTCGAAATCGGCACCGGCGCAGGCGGTGCTACTTACATTCAGGTCAAGGGTTTTACCGACTTCAGCGGTCTAGGTGGCGGCTCTGCTGCCGTGATCGACAACACGGACTTCGACAGCGTTGCCAAGGAAAAGAGCATGGGTCTGCCTGACGAGGGTCAGCTTTCCGTCACCTTGATCTTCCTGCCCAAGGACGCAGGACAGCTTGCGCTTCGCGCAGCGCGCGGCACTCGCGCAGCAACCAAGTTCCGCCTTACCCTAAGCGATGGCACCAAGTACGAGATGACCTCATTCGTGCTCACCTTCGAGCGCAGCGGCGGCCAGGACGAGAACGTGAAGGCTACTGCCACGCTGGAAATCACCGGCGCAGTGACCGAAACGGCGGCGGCATAAGCCAATGACGAAGCTGTTCTCTCGCGCTGACTTTCTGGCGGCTAAACTACCAAGCGTTGACGTGCTCGTCCCAGAACTTGGCGAGGGCGCTTTGGCGCGCATTCAGCAGCTAAGCGTTCAGGGTAGGATTTCCTACCTTGAACGTATTCGAAGGTATCGCGAGGCTGTAAATGCCTACGAGGACGACCAGGACGCACCTGTTGAGGAGCGCAAGAACCTACAAGAGCCCGAGTTCTTGGACGTTTCGCTGCTGGCGCTTGTTTACAGCATTGTTGATGAGAACGGCGATCTGCTCTTCACTGAGGCAGACTTCCCCGAGATGAACAGGTGGGCGCATGCCGCCGTCGAGCGCATGTATTCGGAAATGATCAACTTGAACGAGATCAGGCGCTCCGTTCCTGCTGCCGTTGAGGCCGAAAAAAAAGGCTGAGGGAGAACTATGAGCTTCGGTTCGCAATGCGGCTGGCGCTCAAGTTGGGGAAAACGCTCTCCGAGTTAGAGACAATGCCTCGCGACGAGTTCGTCCGCTGGATTGCCTACTACCAGCTTGAGCCCTGGGGCTGTGAAGCTGAGGATCATCGGACTGAACTCGGTCTTCAGGTCCTCTGCTCCATCAATGGCGTGGCGAGTTCCAAAATACCGCGGTTCATCGACCGTGACCCCGAGGACAATTACAAGCCCGATCCAACTCCCGAAGAGTTGGACGAGAAGGTACGAGACTTCTTCATCGGCCGAACCGCCAAAGCGGAAGCGGAAACGCCTCCTCCAAAGAAGCCGCGCAAACCGCGCAAAGACAAGGGCACCAAGCGAGACTCTGCGGCAAAGGCCAGTACACCCGAGAAAATCAGTCCTCCCGCTAAGTAGTTAAAAGAACGGCGGAGGGCCGCATGGCACAACAAATTGGCGCATTGACCGCGTCCCTGGAACTACAAAGCGCCAACTTCATCAATGGCCTGGAGCGCGCGAGCAAAGCCACGACGCGCAACACGGAAGCGATCAACAGAGCAATGGATCGCACGGCAACAGCCGTGAAGGGCTTTGCCGCCGCGCTGGTGTTCGACAAGGCAATCGAGGGCGCTCGCAAGTACCTTGAACTAGCCGACGCCAACAAGAAGATGGAGGCGCAGCTCAGGCTTTCCACTGCGCAGATGGGCAATCAGGGCATCGCGATGCGCGATGTCGAAGACATCGCCAAGGAGACCCGATCAGAAGTCTCAGGCATCAGCGACCTGTATGCCAAGTTCATGCCCACCTCCAAGGAACTGGGCAGAAGCCAAGCAGACAACGCCCGTGCTACCGAGACATTCACCAAGGCGCTGAAGATCAGCGGCGCTTCCACCCAGGAGCAGCAGTCCGCTCAGCTTCAGATGGGACAGGCTCTTTCAAGCACAAGCGTCCAGTGGGAAGAACTTGGGCAGATCATGGAGGCTTCTCCTCGCATCACCAGAATCCTCACCGACAGCCTGGGCAAGACCAAGTCCGAACTCAAGCAGATGGCGAGCGAGGGCAAGCTGACCTCGAAGATGCTCTACGATGCGTTCGTGGACACAAAGATCACTGCGCAGATCGACTCCGAGTTTCAGGAACTGCCAGCGACTTTCGATCAGGCCAAAACGCTGATGGAAAATAGCCTCATGGAACTGGTTGGTGCTTTCGACCAAGGGAGCGGCATCAGCGACAGTATCGTTGACGGCATGAGCCACGGTAGCGAAGCCATGGACAATATCGTTGCCGCTGCCGAGGAAGCGGGCGCTGACATACGTGCCAACTTCGAGGGTCTGGACAACGTCTTCAATCCGCTGGGCGAGAACGCCAGCAACGTCATGGAGTGGATCAGAAGGGACGCCAACTACACCCGCGAGACAATCGGCAACCTGCTGCGCTTTATCGACAAGGCTCACAACGCCTACGCCTGGGCAGACAATCTGGGCACTCGCGCGGAGAACGGGACCAAGCGCGTGCTCAATCGCATGATCGACCGCTCCGGCGGCGGTCAGCACTTCGTCGAGACTCCGCTTATTGAGCGCTGGCACATGGGCGACGACTACGATGCTGGCTGGCAGCGATCTCGCGTTCAGTCAGCTCGAAACAAGGTCATCCGCAACATCAGAACCTATGGCGGCAAGGACTACCGCAACTTCTCAGGCAAGGGTCTCACAGATGCGCAGCTATCTGAGACTGCCCGCAGGGTAACTGCCGACATTCGCGCAGGGCGCACGGTGGATCACGGGACGGGCAGAACGCCTCCTCCAACACCTCCCAGGAACAAGGGCGGGCATAGCGCCGCCGACAAGGCCGAGCGGGAAGCCGAAAAGGCCCGTCGCGAACAGGAGCGTGCTGTCGAGAAATCCCGTCGTGACCTGGAAGCGTTCACGGCAGACAAGAACCGCGCGGACGGCGAAGAGCTAGACAGCAGGGCTGCGCTGGCAACGGTTGGCCATGAGCGGTTTGAGTTTGAGCAGCAGGCTCTCGATCAGGACCGCAAGAACCGCATGGACCAGATCGATAAGGACGGTCCCCAGGGTAGCAAGCGCTATACCGAGGCACAGGTCGCGGAACTGAAGAGCATCGAAGAACGCATTACGGCCAACAAGAAGCAGGCTCTCACTTACAAGGAGTCCGAGTTCAATGCGCAGGAGGAGTTGAAGCTGAAGAGCGGCTCACTCCAAAACGCCGAAGACATTGCCCAGCTTCAGAGCAGCATGGCGAAAACGGCGAAGGACCGCCGTGCCGCAGAGTTGCGCTTGCTCGATCTTCAGATCGAGCAGGAGAAGCTAGCGCTGGATGCGATACTTGCTACCCGGGACGCCACCGATGCGGAGAAGGAGGTCGCCAAGCGTCGTCTGGCCATGCTGCCGCAGCTTCGTGCCGCGCAGGGCAAGCAGGTTGAACAGCAAACCATGGGACCGCTGGCGCAGTACCTGGATGCTATTCCCAAGACAGCCGACGAGATCAACGAGGCGCTTCAGAACGTAGAAGTAGACGGACTTGAGGGGCTTCAGAGCGGCTTGCTTGATTGCATCAAGGGCGCAGGCAATCTGGGCGATGCGTTCACGAAGATGGCAGACACCGTTGTCGATGGCCTGCTTAAAATCGCGCTCCAGCAACTGCTCGTCAAGCCGCTTGGCTCCCTGCTGTTTGGCGGTGAGAGCAGCGGCGGCGGGGGTCTGCTGGGCGGCTTGATCAAGGGCATTGCGGGTCTTGGTGGCGCGGCAGCTGGCGGCTCATTGGCGAGTGTGGGCTCGTCGGCAGGAGCAATCGGTTCCGTAGGCTCAAACGGGCTGCTGAACTTCTCGGGCTTCAGGGCCAATGGTGGTCTTACTCGACCGGGCCGGTACGTGGTGGGCGAGCGTGGCGCAGAGTTGGTGGATATTGGACAGAATGCCAATGTGATCCCGCATCACAAGCTGGATGCTGTACGCGGTAACGGTGGCAACAACGTGAACGTGACATTCGGCTCAATCACGAGCAACGATCCCGAGGCCGTCAAGGCTATGGCCGTTCAGGCAATAATCGAGATGTCGCCAATGCTGACGCAGAACGCCATGAACGCGACCATGGCCAAGCTACAGCGGCCACACATGTGATCAGCGACGTTTAGAGCCTTCGATAAACAGGCCAATCACTGCCCAAACCGCTTCGAAGAGCAGGACGGCGACAAAGAGAACGCCGGCGAGCACAGCCTTTCCGATGTCAGCGGCCGCACTGGTGTGAGCGCCGCGACTCGTGCCGCCTCCTGACCACTCACCAGGAATGATGCCGTCCGGTCGGCCTCTTCGTCCCGTAAGAGTATCAAGTGCTGATTGATCGTCCCGATCCATTCCGCGCTCCCCAAATGCTTGTCGGGGCATAGTCTGCTAAGTATTCGATGGCCACCTATCCCATCGCATTCCCACCGCAATCACCTGCCCAAGAAAGCCTCCGCGTCGCCTTTCAACAGGCCGTCATGGAGAGCCCGCACACCTTTGCGCAGCAGACAGTCAGCAACGCCGACCATTGGGTCCTGGAGTTTGTTTGGCCCCGCATGTCGCATGGTGATGCCGACCGTGTCGCGGCATGGCTCGACAGCCTCAAAGGGCAGATTGGTACGTTCACCTACACACCCAGGAACGCTTATCGCTCTGCCCTTACCGGCCGCACCCTGGCGTTAGCTGCTTACAGCTACTCGGACACGGTGAGCGTGGGAGGCTGGGCCAGCAACTCACCCTCGGACCTGTTCCTCGGACAGTATTGCCAGATCGGCGAGCGGCTTCACCGCATTACGTCAGCACCGGCCAATGCGGACGCGAGTGGGCGTTGCTTGATCGAAGTCGTCCCGCAGGTCCGTAAGACGCAGAACGCAGGTACGGCGGTCGAGTTCGTGAAGCCTAAGGGCACATTCCGCCTGACCACAGCAGACAGCTACGCTTATACGCTCGATACCGATCGCCAGCCCAGCTTCCCGACCATCAACGCAAAGGAGGCTCTCTAATGCGCGTAGGTATGAACGCAGAGGTGCTTGCTGCTCTCGCAGCCAAAGGCATCACCACCGCAATCATGGGCAGGCTCGATTTCAAAAGCGAGACGGTTTGTATCTGGACGGGCGCAGAGGCACTGACTGTTCAGGGCAGCACCGACAGCCTGCTCAACAATCAGACTTTTGATCCGCTCGTACACGGCGTTGTTCTCGACATTGGCGAAAACAACATGTCGATGGCCGGGAGCGATGCTCTCAAGATCACGTTAGGCATCCCCTCCGATCCCAGCGCAGCAATCACGGCAGCGATTGTCTATCCCGACGAGTATCAGGCTCGCCCTGCGACGCTCTGGCGCGCGATCATGATCCAGAGCCCAATTCCGGGTGCGCCAGCCACTTGGGCATTCCGTCGAATTCGGACCGGCCGCATGGATACGCTGGAAGTCTCCAATGACGGCAGTACGCAGAAGTTCGTTCTCGGCATCGAGGGCCACGCCGGTCTGATCAGCAACGCCACTAATTCAACTTACATGAGCCAGAAGTCCCTTGATCCCGCTGACACGAGTCAGGACTATGTTTTGGCCTGCGCCAATGGTGACCCAGCGCCAACCAAGGCAGCTGGCACGGGTCTGGTCCGTGCTGGTCAGATCATCCAGCAGAACCAAGGGTTAGATCGGTCATTCCGGTGATGGATGGGCCGCCTAACTCCCGTCCCGCTTTTCGATCGCAGCCCTGGCTTGCTCTGGCAGACTGCTAAACATCGCGTCTACATGCTTCGGCTCACTAATCATCTTTTCTGCTATGAGGTTGACGAGATTAAAGAGCTGATTAGCGGTTGAACGATCGTCTCTTAGATCGATCTGGCCGGGGTGTACGGCATTGTTGCCGACCACCCTCACGATATCCAGTGCCTGCTGTATACGGCGGTCCAGGCCCTTTTCCACCAAAGCTTTAATGTCTGCGTTGATGTTATGGCCAGCTTCGCCGAGATGCTCACACAACTTCTGTATTGCTAGTCGTAATAAAGCGGCTGCGCCGCGCGGCGACAATGCCACGATCTTGGCAGCCTCGACGAAGTCCCTGGCGACGTGCTCGGGGAGATCTGGATTTGGTTCGATCGCTGTCACCACCACCGGCCAGACTACCTTGTCGTAAACCCAGATGCTGAACTGGTGACAATTGTAGCAGCGGCTTACGCTGGCGTTATGAAGAGCCCGGCCATAAGACGTCTGCTCTTTATAATCGACAAAAGGTAACCCCGATATCATTTTGGCGACGAAGGCCTTCATTCCGTCAGCATCGCGCATGTCCTCCCAAAGGACCTTATGATCTTCCAGCTCACCAGCAAGATAGACTGGCGGTTTGTCGTCGGTCGTTCCGGATACGACCACATTAAACCAATGCTGGGACGTAAGGACGCTACAATGCGGGCAGTTGAATGCCCTCAAATCGATGGCCGGAGTAACAGTAGTCGGCATAAACCCTCTTCGTAAGCCTGCTTGCCTGACAATATCGGCACCACCGAACGCAGTAGCAGATCGTTCGAACATCGCGAGCATCTAGGTGCCACCTCAGCATGCCCTCCTGCTAAGTATTGGATGGAAGCCAACCCATCCACGATTGTACGCGCGCCCGATTGGGAAGAGCGCCTTGCCCTTTACCTCGACAGAGTAGCCGAAGAGCGGTTTGAATGGGGCGTCCACGACTGCGCACTCCACGCCGCAGCCGCCGTCAAAGCACAAACCGGCGTAGACCCGGCCGCAGCGTTCAGGGGCACGTACGACACCCGTACAGGGTCCGCTGAAGCCCTGCGCAAGCATGGCGCAGGTACGCTGCTCAGGACAGTAACGGCGTGGCTGGGCGAGCCCAAGCACGTTAGCCAGGCCAAGCGCGGCGATATCGTGATGAAGGACCGCACGACGCTGGGCGTCTGTGTTGGCCTCTACAGCTACTTCGTGGGCGAAGAACACGGCCAAGAGGGCCTTGTCCACGTCCCGACTGCTGACTGCTCACGCGCCTTCACGGTGCCCTTCATGGCTCCCTCCAGCGTGGAGGGCCGCTAATGTCGAAGGTCCTCAAAGTCGTCGCAATCGTAGCTATTGCGGTCGCCGTTATCGTCTTTGCTCCGCAGATCGCGGGCGTTCTGGCCAGTGTCGCTGGCTCGCTAGGTGTCACAGTCACGGCGGCGGCGGTCAGCACTTGGCTAATCGGTACGGCTATCAGCGTGGCGTTGACCGCATCGCTGAGCCTGTTTCGCAAGACGCCCAACATGTCGAACAGCATGGCGGACAGGCTTAATGCGTCCGTCAATCCCACGGCACCTCGCAAGATCGTCTTTGGCCGTACCGCAGCAGGTGCCGATGAACGCTACTTCGAGACTTACGGAAACAAGAAGGACCGCAACGCGCAGGTAATCGCGCTGGCCTCGCACAAGGTCAACGCGGTCACCGCCTACTACGCCGAGAACGACCTCGTATGGACCGGCGCTGGACTGCTCAGCCACGCTGACGGCATCGAGAGTATCCGAGCGGTAACGGAAGGGCGGCCGGGTAGCGGTTTCGCGGTTGGCTCAGGCGCTTATTGGAAGAGCACCGCCAGCTTCACGGGCTGCGCATACATCGCGATCACCTGGAAGCTGAGCAACGATGCCTGGCCCAGCGGCCTACCAAGCAGTACCCGCACAATCGTTGAGGGTTGCCCGGTTTACGATCCTCGCCTGGACGGCAGCATCGGCGGCTCGGGCTCGCATCGCTTCGACAATCAGAACAGCTGGACGTGGCGCAACGGCAGTGTGGAGATCGGGCGCAACCCTGCGCTCTGTCTGCTCACCTACCTGATCGGTTGGAAGATCAACGGCAAGATCGTCTGGGGTATGGGCATCCCATCCGCCAACATCGACTTCGACAGCTTCCGCACCTACGCCAACCTCTGTGAAGAACTTGTCGCCACACAGGCCGGTAGCACGGTCCAGCGTTATACCTGTGACGGCATCTACAGCACGTCTGATACCCACGAAACAGTCCTCAGCGGCATCACCGCCGCAATGGGCTCCTGTAAGCTCGTGGACGTTGGCGGGGCGTACACGATTGTTGGTGGCTACGACGACACTGCCGGTCCCAAAGTCGCGCTCACTACGGACGATCTAATTGGCGCAGCAGGCAGCGCGAGCCCTTACGTTTGGATGCCCGCTCCAGCCTCGCGCGAGCGCTTCAACATCATTCGTGGTCGCTTTGCCGATCCTTCCAACCTCTACCAGCTAAGCGAGTGGGGCGACCCAATCGAGCAGCCGGCGCTCGCGGATGACGTGCCCCGCACTATGACGCTCGATCTGGGCTGCGTCTCCAGGCCTGAAACATGCCAGCGCATCGCCAAGCAGTTTCTGCTTCGCGAGTATCTGACCCCCGGCAAGTTCAGCGCGACCTTCGGACCAAACGCCTTTGCGGTCACCGTGGGCAGCTTGGTCACACTCACCATTCCCAAGGAGGGCTGGAACGCCAAGCTGTTCCGCGTCGAGGAGCAGACCGAGACGCACGACATGTTCTACCAGATGACGCTGCGCGAAGAGAGCGCAGCCATCTACGCATGGGATCGCGAAGAGAAGCCCCTGCCACCAAACATCCGTCCAGCGGGCTACGATCCCAAGGACACCCTCTCGCCGGAGAACCTGACCGCCACGAGCGACAGCTACCCCGGCGCCAACAATTACCACGTCTCCGAGGTTCACGTCTCATGGACGCCCGAGGACAGCGGTCGCGTATCCGGCATTCAGATTGAGAGCCGACCAGCTGGCCGCGAGTCTTGGACCGTTCAGACCTCTTTGTTCGATCCCAAGGCTGGTAGCCTGATCTTCACCAGTAACGCGCCGGGCATCGACATTGAAATCCGTGCTCGCTTCCGCATGACCACCGCCGTCTACGGCCCCTGGGTGATGACCAGTGTCGCTACTGCGCCCGTCGATACAATCGACATGCCTGCGCGTGACGCGGCTGGTAACGCCCAGAACGCAGCCGACAACGCGCAAGACACAGCCGACACGGCAAACGGCAAAGCCGACAATGCTCTGGACGCTGTCACGGACGACAACGGCCATATCATTCGATCCAGTACGCTGGTGAAGTCCGTCACCGATCTGGAAGCCACCTACGGCAAGACCATCGACGCCGCCAAAAGTGCCGACGCGGCGGGCGTAGCAGCCACGAACGCGCAGACCGCAGCCAACCTCGCAGATACCTCAGCCGACGCGGCAAAGTCCTATTCGGAACTTGCGGTCCAGGCGCACAATGACGCGGCAGCAGAAGCAAGGGCCGCAGCTAGCAGCGCTTCGTCCGCAGCAGCCGCACAGGACGGGGCCAATCAGGCAGCTGGCGCAGCCGAGAGCAGCAAAACAGTAGCCCAGACCGCCGCAGGTCAGGCGAACACGTATCGCGATCAGGCTTCCACAAGTGCGCAGGATTCGGCAGGATCGGCCAACACTGCTTCCAGTCAGGCCAGTTTGTCAGCCACTTCGGCAAATCAGGCCGCACAGCTTGGATCGGGTAATCTCGTCCGCAAGCCTACTTTCACGGACGGTACTTCAACCGGCTGGTGGGCTGGAACTCCCTTCGTCAATATCGGCATGGATGGCGGCATACCTGCCAACCCCGGCTATCCGTGGCGCGCAATCGTCGCGGGTCGTGACAACCTGATCTACGAACCCGGCGATGGTATTCGTCGTGCGTGGGGCGGTCGCAAGTTACACGTCCGTGCTCTCGTCTCGTCCATCAACACCGATCATCCTGTTGGTGCTGGCTTCTTTGCCGATACAGCAGATGGCGGCCGCAACTACGTTATCAATCTAATCTCGCCGCGCGTGGGATGGACGTGGATCGACTACGTGACGGACGTGCCCGCAGGTGTGGTGCTGATCAACCCCTGGATACAGATCAGCAATTCGACCTCGACTATCGGTACAGCGGCAATCGCCTACTTCGAGATCACCGATGTTACGGAGAGCACATTAAGCAGGGACTACGCAACTGCCTCCAATACGAGCGCGAGCATTGCGAGCACCAAGGCCGATCAGTCGGGCACGAGTGCGCTGGCAGCAAGTCAGTCAGCGCAACAGGCACAGGGTTTTAGCGGCTCGGCGCAAACATCGGCCCAGGCGGCATCGACCTCGGCGGCAGCAGCCGATGGATCAGCGTCCGCAGCCGCATCCTCGGCCAGTTTGGTTACTACTTACAGGGACCAAGCGGTAAGCGCGGCGGCACAGGCCAAGTCCAGCGCAGAGAGTGTAAGTGGCGCGGCAGGATCACTGGCCACGCGCGTTGATAGTGTCGAGGCAACAGCAAACGGCGCAGCCGCGTCCGCAAGCATCTCTTCCACGGCAGTCAGCAACTTAAAAACTGAACTGGCCGGAGCGCGTCTCCAGCTAAGGACGACGTCACCGGGTGGCGACGCTTATGTTGATATCGTGTCCGACAGCCAAAACGGCGGCAGGCTGTTCTTTGGTGGCAACGCCACTTTCAACGGGGCCATCGAAGTCGTTGGCGCCGATGGAGGTGGAGGCACGAGCAAGATCACAAATAACGGGATCACGGCAACCAAGGGCGGCTGGCGAGTCGATATTGGTATCTACTAATGGGAGTAGGTATCAGACACACGACGCCCAGTGGCATCGTCTACCTGGACACATTCGACACCGGGTTCACTGCCATCTTGGGCAGGATCAACTTGGCCAAGAACAGCAGCTTTACCGACAGCAGGATTGCGGATCGTCCCGTTACATCGTTTTGGTATGGTCCGTCAGGCACTCCGTACGCCAGTGTCAGTGTATCGGGGAACACCCTGTACACCGATGGCTCGGGCAACGGTGGTACTCTGGTTTACGGCGTAAGTGGCGGTGGGCCCGCTATAACGAACAATGGCGACCGCGCGGGCTTCAGGCTGTCCAAGGATGGCCTGAACGTCATCGACGAGACGCTGTATGGCTGGCACCTCGTTGCCAAGGGCACAGTAGGAACAAGCACGGGTGATCCACCTGTCCTCGTCCCGCATCCGCCAGGACAAGCGCCTCTGATCGCGTTTGCTCCCAGCTACGGCAAGGCAGCAGTTATCGGCATGAGCACAACGAGCGGCGGCACGTCGATGAAGCTGACTGGTGCTCCTGGCACGGTCAAATGGTACGCCTTTGGTGAGTACAATCCAGCGAGCAATTACAGTCGCGGCCTGGGTGTGCGCTGGAGCAAAGATGGCGTGGTGCTGGGAGACACTAGCGTCCCGTCGCTGCGCATCGTGCGCGCCAATGTCCAGTTCAGCGCTGGCGGTTTCGCCAACGGCAACAACTCCGGCGATCAGGTGATCAACCTGGCAGCGCAGACCAACGGCAAGAAGTACGCCGTCATTATCAGCAACCCCGGCTTTCACTTCGACAGTTCGGGGCAGTTTGGTTCGGGTCAGACTACGACCAAATGTATCGGTGCGTATCTCGATCCAAATGGCATCGACATATACGGAACTGGCGTCGTGTACTCCACCAGCCCTGGTGGCAGTAATTCACCTACCCTGAACGTAGGCGGCACCTTTCAGGTCATCGACGTGACGGGCTTTGACGAGTTCTGAGGCCGCGGGGGCATTCGCCTAGCCGTGCGGGCCAACTGACGCTCAGCAGGGCTCTGAGGGGTAAATAGGACAATGAAGCGCTCAGTCCTCTCCCGCATCGGTTCCGTCGTGAAAGCGGCCAAGCCTCACATCAACTGGACCACGTTGGCGATTGCGTTGGCATTGGCCAGCACCTTCGGCCTAGTCGCACCCGACACGGCTACGAAGCTGCGCGATGTCGTGGCACTGTTGCCTAGCAGTACTGGTGATCTGGTCCGCGTCGCCGGTGTTACCAGCGACCCGGTGAAGTAATGCCTAGCACTCACGATCCGATGATTCCCAGTGACATGTGGCAGATGCTGATCCGAATTGAGACAGCTACGGCCCGCTCTGAGACCAAGATCGACGGGCTCTCTGAGAAGCTCGGCGTAATCGGCCGCGTAGACGATCACGAACGCAAGCTGGAGGAGATTGCGGCCAAGATGGCGCAACGCGAGCTTATGGTTGTCGAGTACCAGGGCGTTAAGGCGGACGTGGCAGAGTTGAAGGCTTGGCGCTCCACACAGGACGGCACCGTTCAAGGTCTTGGCCTGGGGTGGAAGCTGCTCGCGGCTGCGTTTGCCTTTCTCGGCGGCGCCGGAACTCTTTTTGGCGTTCAGAGCCTCGCGCATCCCAAGCAGGTCCTAGAAAGCAAGGCGACGGTTGAACGCAGCATCAGCGTGCCTGCGCAATCGGGCCCGCGCTAACTCAGTCGAGCCGCCGCAACTTACTACCGCCCGCCCGCGCAAATCGGGTTGATCTTGGAAAGATCCTAGATAACGTGGGGCAAACGGGGGATTTCATGTCGGCAGATGTTTGGGTCATCGTCTTCGGTGTCGTCATTTGGGCGATCAGCGTCGGCATAAAGCTGAGGAAGCAGCGCGACGCTGAAGATGCGACGTTCGCGGGTGAGCATCAGGGATGGGACATTTACAAATCCGCTTACAATCGCGGCGTTCTCGCGTTGGATCATGCCAATAGGCGCATCGCCATCGGTACAGTGTCCAACCATATCGAACGACCTTGGAGCGACATCTCGGCCGTTGAGGTCGAGAAGAACGGTCAGTCGATAATTCAGACGAACCGTGGTTCGCAAGTAATGGGAGCGGCCGTTGGAGCCGTCCTGCTAGGTCCGCTCGGCCTGCTGATGGGCGGCATGTCGGGCTCGAAGCGGCAGAGAGAGCGGATCAACGAACTCAGCCTGAAGGTGCTGATCGATGATCGCGCCGCGCCTGTACATCGGATCACCTTCTTCCGCATGGCCGGCGACGGTGTAGATGCTCAAAGTAGCACTCTGAAAGTCCCTGCTTCTCAGATGGAGCAATTTCAGGCGCTGCTCGCAAACGCGATCCGCTCGGACAACCGCAGTTTTGCCAAGCAGCCAATCGCAGCAGCAATCGCCGAGGCGTCCAACTCGGATCGTATCGCTAAACTGTGGGAGTTGAAGCAGGCGGGAGCACTGACGGCAGAGGAGTTTGAGTCTGAGAAGCGGGCTGTGCTGTCGGGCGGTTGGGCGCCTTCCGCGCAGGCAATAACCGCACGTGATGGGGCGGGGTCAGCCGCCTAGCGTTCGCCGCTTCACTCATAAAGGGGGGTGCCTTGAAAGCTACGAACGACGACGGCCTGTTCTATGCCCTTCTATGGTCTACCGCTGGCTTGCTCGTCGGGGGCGCAACGATCGCCTTGATTGATGGGTACCGCTGGAACGGGCTACTTGGACCATGGCTGTTCAGCGACGAAACAAGCAACTTCGCCACGCTTTTAGGTTACGTCCTAGTAGCGGCCAGCGGCCTCTTCGCTTACCAACGCTGGGGGCACGACCGCCGCATCAAACGGATAGAACTACTTATGGAGCGCTTAGGCAGCTTCAACGAGACGCCTGGTGCTCGCAATGCCGTTATGATGCTTTATAATCATGATCGGATGATCCCTCTTTGGGATCAAGACGAGCCGCCTGAGAAGAGATACGTGCGCGTAACCTGGGCAGAGGTGGAATTCGCTCTGATCCCACATCCAATCTATCCCGATCGGTTCGACCCGAAGCTAAGCGCAATTCGTGATTGCTTCGAGGACTACTTGAGTCGGATGGGGCAGATCTGGATCTATCTCGAGCTTGGTGTAATTACCTCTGAAGATGCGCGGAAGATACTCGCTCCTTGGCTGAGACGCTTTGGGCTCGTCGAGCAGCGTTCCAAAGTAGTCCGAAATCTGCGCCTTTATATTCGCTGGCGCAAACTAGAGCCAGTGGAGAGACTGTTTGCCACGTACGATGTGGATTTAACGGACACCGCGATTGCGGACTGGCAGGCGCTTGATGTCGAGGTTAATGGTGAGAAAACTACTGACGCCTACGCGGAACTGCGTATATTACGACCAGCGTGATGATCACTGATCATCGTATCGAGGCTGAGGCATGCTTGCGCTAGGTTGCGTACTTGGGTGATTGGATTGTGGTCAGCACGCCTTTGATGCGTCGGACCATCTTTGCTTCGCCTGCTGCCACGGTGCGGAGGTGCTGCTCTACTTCATGTCGGGCCAAACCAGCCCTCTGTAGCTTCAGCGCGAGGACGAAGAATGCGTTATTGCGCTTTCCAGTACCGGAACAGGTTGCCTGATACTCCCCAAGCGCATGATCGACGCGGGCTTGGCGGTTTCCGCCAACTGGACCAGCAACGACTACCTGCTTGGGCGTCTCGGGAGGCAGCAAGGCATCGAAGACCCGCATGTCCGTGCCCTGGACACCTTCCAGCATGGCTAGTGGGTTTAGGATCGGATCAGCGATGTCGTCGGGAAACCAATCGAGAAGCCATGTGTCACCGGCAGGATTGATACCTGGACGGATGAACAGCGAAGCCTCGTTCAGCTTGGAAGTATCGAAGCCACTGCCCGCAACGGGATGGCCAGCGTCCTCAAAGCGCTGGAGCAACAGCTTCCTCACAACCTGATCGGCTTGCGGCGTCATCGGCGTGGAAGTTGGAATGTAAACGCGATAGCGACCGCTACCCGTGAACGTGGGCGTCATAATCCAGCGCACATCGGACAGCACTTCCTTGAACACGTCGACGGTCACTGTACCGCCGTCATTGTCGAGAAAGATGCCACTGATTAGAAATGCGTTACTCTTGCCGCGCTTGGTCTTTTCGGCCTTGTCGGGATCAAACAGCGTGGGGCTTAGATGGACGTTCATTGCCTTGTCCAAACCCAAGGGTTCGCGCATCAGGCTCTTGTAAGCCTCTGCGATCAGAGCCACCGAACCATCGACGCATTCGCCAACCGCATGTAGCTTGGTTGGGAACGTACTAAGCCAAGCCGTCTCAGTCGCTACATCGTTCTGCTCTGCGATCAGCTTCTGCCTAACTTGCTCCACCTTACGACGCTGGTCCTTGTAGTCCCAAATAGCAGGACGGCCCAGCGTGGTTTTAACGCCAGCCGTGTCAGGGTTGGCCAATACCGTCGCACCAGGAAAGAACTGCGCTAGGTAGTCAGCTGCGCTGCGATCCATCACAACAATGTGCTTGGGGCTCTTGTCGTCAGGATTGCGCAAGCTGGTACGCATCACGGCCTGATAGACACTCTGATGGTAGCAGGCGTTGCGGATGGCTTCCTTGT
This sequence comes from Sphingomonas aerophila, assembly GCF_014199305.1. Lineage (GTDB taxonomy): Bacteria > Pseudomonadota > Alphaproteobacteria > Sphingomonadales > Sphingomonadaceae > Sphingomonas > Sphingomonas aerophila. The sequence goes on along the minus strand of NZ_JACIJK010000008.1, from coordinate 4,618 downwards.
CGCCAGCAGTGAACACAACCTGCCCCTGAAAGCGCTGCGTGTCGCTCGTTGGATTGAGCGCAGCAAGGAACGCGATCCTGTGCGTTCCCGAGTATGTGTTCAGGCCGTGACATACGCTGCTGATGTTCTGACCGGATAGCTTGCTGCTTGCTGCCTCTGCCTCGTCTAGGTTAGGCACGTACAAGTAGGGCTGACCACCAAGGCGCTGCTCAACAATGTCAAGTACCTGATCGTAAACCAACTGCTTGTTAATCGTCTTGTCCCGGAACGTCTTGCTCCAGTTACGTTCAAACAAGTACTCAATCGTGAGCAGATTGCCGTTGCCATGCGTCTGGTAGCGCAGGGCCTTGGTGATCCGCTTGTGGGGCGTCCATGTGACGCCTTGTTCCTTCCAGGCATGGTACAAGGCAGTGTCCTCAAACATAGCCGCAAGCACGGTCACGTTCCTGAAGCCGCCAAGCAGACTAGGCTTGAGCAGCGTACCAAACAGCAACCGAGGTGAGACGTTCTGGACGGTCTGATGCCAGGAGTTGCGATCCACAAATAAATCAACATGGGGATCGAACACGGCACGGAATACGCCATTCGCAATTGCTAGTGCGCCGTCCTCGTCCTTGTTGATCATTTGCGCCTGTGCCTGTCCATGAAAGCCATGGCGCACGGTCACAGGGAGATAGCTGTTTGATCCCAGTGCGATCACATCGAGGTAATCGGTGATGATTGCGTGCTTGGTCGTGAGACGTGGAACGGACATCTCGGTAGGCTGGAAGGTCTCATCGACGATCAGATGCCAGTCGCCTGCGCGCGGCCATTCAGCGGCCATCGTGAGTAGCGTCTTGTGAGTGATGATCAGCAGTTCACCCGTGCTCGTCGGGGTCGTGCGCAGATGGTTCATCAAAGCCGTCCAGGGCGCTGCCTGAGTGCTGCTGTCGATCAGGGTCACGTTCAAACTCAGGGCGACCGCATTGCGATGCCATTCGGCCGAAAGTGCGATGCTTGGAGTTGCGACTGCGACCTTCTTGCCGAGCGCGACCTGTTGCGCTGCGTGGCGAAGAGCAGAGTGAGTTTTACCCGTACCCGCTAGGGCGCTTACATAGTAGAAGGTCTGTGAAGTTGTGGTGCTCGTCATGTGGTGCCTCGAGTCGAAGAAGCCTGGGAGAAGGCACCACACTTTCCCCCAGGCTCTACAACGCCCGGTTCTGCCGGGATTTGTAAATCTCTTGATGCGCTTGATGTGGTGCCCTGCGCGTCTACTTGTATTTACTCGATCTACCCGTTTGGGGGCTCAAGCGGCTTGCCACACGATCAACATACATGAACGGCGCTGCTTGCGTCTATATATTTGAACAGCAATCGCCCTGGCGGCTCTGCCTTTATTCCGATTGTGAGTGAGTAACGAGGAGTGGGTGAAACCACGACCACAGGGACAGAAATCTCAGAGGTCTTCGTCAGCCATGTATTCTAGGGTTCACTCTGCGATTTCTGATCATTTTCTGCGCTTAATCCTCTAATAACTCTTATAGAGACTTTAGCGCAAAATCTGACGATATTTCGCAGACCTATCTTCTTCTCACATCAGCAATCACGAACTGGCAGAGCCGTCAGGGAGCGGTTGGGCCAGAAGGCTGGTTGTTCTCGGATAGAAAGGTACTACCAGTGCGATCTCTCACACCAGCAGTCCCTGATCCTCATCCGGCCTTCTTGAACGCCTTGCGGAAAGCTGCCTTGTCCTCGGTATTGTCGAAGATGACATACCAAGCACGAGGCTCGCTGCCCTTCATCGTGCCAGTCAGGAAGTCCGCGTTGTCTCGTGTGCCGTGTTTGCTGAAGGTATAATCCTGGCCCAGTATGCCCGCCTTCTGCCAAAGTGAACTCACTCCGGGATCACCCTGAACTCGGGTTGTGCGTATCAGCGAGACCATCCCCTTGTAGGTCATACAAGCCAGGATGTAGGGATGCTGGCACTTGGTATTCAGCCAATCGGCCATCTCCTTACGGTCGCCAGCCATGAAGTGGAGGTCTACTTTCAGCAGACGGTTGAACGTGCTCCTGTTGATCACTGGCCAACCTCCTGACGAGCAATCGCAATCTCGTGCGCCCGCTTCAGTGCCCGCCCATTGGGGCAGATACAGAACGCCAATCCGCCACATTCCACACCTGCCGCAGTGAATACCTTGCCGCGAGTGTCGATGCTTCCATTGCTGCCACAAAGCATACAGCCAACGCCTGTCATGCTTTTGTCCGCGCAGAACTCGTCCCACCAAAGGTCGAAAAACTGCGTCTTTGTGATTTTGCGCTTCAAACTAAGTCTCCAGTCCGAACCTGAATTGGTTCGATCTGATCGGCACTGGAGAGAGTGGCCCCGGTTCGCCGGGGCCATGGTAGTCACGGCTTGTCAGACGCCACGGTGAGGATCAGCCGTCACAAAGGATCGCTGCTCTCACCGGGCAGAGGCTCACAACCGTGCTGCTCGCGAAACTGCGGCGACTGACAGGATTTCCACCAAGCGCGAGCCTGGGCTTGACCTTCAGTCTTCGGGGAGTCGAGTTCACCTTCAGCTTTACCACTAAGCACCGCTTCAATTATTTCTTTGCTGCTAGGTTCAAACGGCCTCGACGCACGATGCCACATCCTCGCCTGATCCCATACGAGCGCCCTTGCCCACGGACGTGGAAGGCCTTGGAGGTGATTGCCCACGTTCGCGATGGTCGGGCCATAACCCTGGCCCCGAGTAAACCACACCATGGAACCGTAATTGTCGAAGGAGTCGAAGGTAAGACCTCTGAGCTGCCAGCTGTTCCCCAAATCTGATTCAGCGATGGCCATGTTGCCCCAGTACTCACCCGTCGGATCTTCACCCAAGACGGCTTCATCGGAGCCGCCGAAGCGCAGCTTGAAGAACATGGCTTGTCTGGCAGTCAGGCGGATAGCTGCGTCGAACCGCACAAATTGCCCATTCATCCGGAACAGGTTGTCGCGGCAGATTTTCCATGTACGCTTGTAGTTGGCTGGGTCTACTTTGCTCCCGACCATGCCTTCGACTTTGCGCTTCCAGGCTTGCCCACAAGCAAACAGGCCGATGTGGGTGTAATCAGCAGCCGTCGATGTAGCGGCGTCCATGATGGCTTGCCGGTCATCGGTTAACCAAAAATGCTTCACGTCTATTCTCCAGTCCGAACCTGAATTGGTTCGATCTGATCGGCACTGGAGAAAGGAGGTGGGGCCGGAGCCCCACCTGATTGTTATGCCGCTAACGCGCTGAATGCTTCCTGGGGCATGATAATCGCATCGACAACGATGCGAATATGCCTGACGGGCATCTTCCTACGTGGAGTGATTACTTGCTGAATTGAACAGTTTGCGCCGGTCAAATTCGCAAGGGTGCGCGCAGCGGCTTCATAATTGGCCATATCAAATATCCACAGATGTCAAAGACGCACGACGGGTCGTGCCGAAACTCGGCTTGAGGTTCGATCTGCGGCAAATGAGGCCATGGTCGAGACGCCAGTGCGCTCTCGATGAAAATGCCTATGTCAGAAAAATCCGGCGTTGGCTATTTCTTTTTTCCATGACGGATAGATGATACCAAGGTGTAGCTGTCCTGCCACAGTACAAATGATGTACACAATTTGTACTATAAGACGGCGAAGCCCCAGCTACCTGAGTAACCGGGGCCTAAACGCAAGCAAGACCTGAGCGGCCCTTGGTAAGCATTCCTGCCGTCGTTCCCTATATCTATATTCAGAGAGGAACGGGTCACCTTTTGGCCCTGTTTGACCCCCTTTTCGATCCGGCCGGGTAAGTATTGGCGGCACAAGGACGTGCCAGGATCGAAAGGAAGAGCCAAATGGCACAGATCGAGATTACCCGCTTCAAGTCTGGACGAAGCGGATACACCAAAGCGGACTCATCAAAGGTGCCGCTTGACAGAAACGACCGCGCAACAGCGGTGATTCAATACGTCGAGAACGCAATCTGCCAGTTACGACATGGGCAAGGAGAGCCACGCGGCATCAGCTTTGCTTCCTATACCGGCGTCGGCGGTAGGAACTTGGAGAGCAAGATCGAAGGGGTTTACGCCCTAGGGTCAGGACTCATTGGTTATAGCCAGAAGATGACGGTGGCCGCGAGCGCGACGGCAGAGAAGAAGACGGTTGGGCAGCGGTCGTAGCGAGTGGCGACGCGGCGCCAGTCTTTCAGCCTGCCGAACATGATTTCGATGCGGCTGCGGCGTCGGTAGCGACGCTTGTCGTATCTGACCGGCTCGTTGCGCGATCTGCGGCCCGGGATGCAGGGCTGGATGCCCTTGGCTTCCAGGGCGTCCCTGAACCAGTCGGCGTCATAACCACGGTCGCCAAGTAGCCACTGTGCGTTCGGCAGGTCGTCGAGCAGGGCTGCCGCGCCGGTGTAGTCGCTGACCGGCCCGGCGGTCATGAAGAAGCTCAAGGGCCGCCCGTCCGCATCGCTGACAGCGTGCAGTTTGGTGTTCATGCCGCCTTTCGTGCGGCCGATCAGGCGGCCGGGATCCCCTTTTTTACCCGCAGACTCGATGCCGTGCGGTGTGCCTTCAGGTAGGTCGCGTCGATCATGACCGTCTTCGGTACGGCTTCCGCTGCCG